>NZ_AQHR01000041.1 GCF_000390185.1 Lunatimonas lonarensis
ACATCTGCCTAAACCAACAAGGGGGATAACCGACTGCTTACATTGTACTGGAAGTGGCCCAGCATCACCTCGTCGTTGCCGTTGATCTTGTGGAAAACCTTTAGCGGCCGTCCGGCATGGTCGTAGGTACATCTGCGTTCCACCTTTTTGGAACCCCCGGTGTACGAGTAGGTATTTACAGTCTTTTGTACCTCCCCGGAGAAAGCGTATAGGGTGGATGTCTTTACCGTACCCTGCAACTGGAGGGTAGAAATGGACTGGATGGGCTGGTAATATTTGTCATAATAGGTCACACTATTAATCCAGTCGGTATTGTTGCCCTGTCTTCGTGATTTCGATCCCGTGGTAAATCCTTTACAGCTAGTCAAGTGGTAAAAGCGTATTTTCAACTTGGAGAATCATCCTCTTTCCATTCTAAACTATCATATATTAAAACCAACAGTGGCACCCTGTAAATATTCTTCTTTTCAAAATCACTATCATTTACTGCTTCTAAATACTCTTTGAAAAGATCAGGCTCTATTACACTTGAAAGAAGCATCCGTTCTAAAACTGGGTGTAGTTTACTTATGGTAAAATGTTCAAGTTCATCGCCATTTTGTAACCTCAGAACTTCATCGAAAATATACCAACCCCTACTTAAGTTAGAGGGATAAGTCATGCTTATAAATATATTATTTTTTTTGTATATTTCCTTCATATCTATATAATAATCGCCTACCACGTATTTTAAATAAAACTCAGTATAGGATTCCTTTGATACAGAATCAAGAAATTTCTTTTCAATTAAAATTTCTTCAAATTCCGACGTAAGATCTATTAAAGAAGCGACCTTTCCATCTTCTCCTATAAGTTGATAGTCTTTCATAGCGTCAAAAATCAACTTTTCCTCATCATTTAATTCTGTTTTACTCGAACAAAAACAGAGGATAAATACCATTAGCATAGATACAATTGCTCTCATCTTCCAAATATCCAGTTACTCATAAATTTAGTTTGGTTGCTAAAATTCAAAAATAAACCAGCTGTTCCACCCCACCTTATTCCCCAATTTCCATTTTCGAATGTCTTAGTTTGATAATTGTGATGTGGAAAAACCAATCCTTTGCTTGACCCGTGAAATGGGATTTCATACATCATCTTTACGTTTCTATCACCAATCGAAAAAGATGCGAAGAAATCACCGCTTGGCCCAAAAAATGAATTTACAGCGCCTTGATTTACCCTGGAAAGTAAATGTGTTCCTCCAATTCCCAAACATTCCGAACTCAAGCAGTCAAATAAGCCATTAAGGTCTATATCTGTTCCATTAATCATATGATGTTTTATACCTTTTAATAGATGAACAGCAACTTTATTTCTTGCGGCATTTTTCAAGTTTAGGACTCCCGGGTGTTCTATTCCATCATATCGCTCAAAACGGTATCTTCTATAGGACGTATGCAAGTGATTCAATCCAGCTACTGTCGCCCCGACTGCTGCCCCTCTCCAAAAATCACCCCCAAACATTTTTGATGCAACCCCTCCCGCTAGGGCTGACCCCCCAATTTGACCCAACGAACCAGCGTTAGGCAAGGTCGATCCCGTTAATGAACCAAAGGCTCCTGAAGCATACATCGAGAATGAAGGACTTTGACCAAACGCCGATCCAATCATCATATTTGCTTGTCCATGGAGCATTGCCCGTCCTATTTCGCCCGCAAATCCCTGGCTACCAACGGCACCCATCATAGAACCTATACCAGCCGTAGCAATACCGGAAATAGCACCCATGCCCATAGAGGTAGCCAGCTGACCCCATTGCCAATTGTCAAATCCGCCCTTACTAAAGCCAACACTCGCCGTATATCCAGCACCCCCGATCAATGCTCCTTTCAACATCACAATTCCCAGCGCGGCAAGGGTAATAGGCGCATTTCCATCCGGATCCACAAACATTACCGGATTGTTGGCCATTGCGTTGAACGGCGAAACATCTCGCATGCTATGGGTATATGCATCCACCCCAAACCATCTCCCCAGCGCCGCATCATACTGCCTGGCATGAAAGTCATACCAGCCCGTCAGTTCCTCATAGTTTTTGGATTGGAACAGCTCTTTCGTTTCCTTCTCCCCAGCCCGAAAAAAATTACGGGCTATAATTCCATAGGGAGGACAAAGACGGGAGTCTTTGGGCCAGGCGGTGCGGTGGCAGTCTGCCGTACGGCGTAGCTTTCTAGGGTGAGGATTATAAAATCGTCAAACCTGCCCTGATCAAAGTCAGGGGAACGCTTCGCCACCTTCCCTGCCGTCATTACTAAGGTAAATATAGAAATATCCCGGCTCATCCGCTACTACTTCGCTGTACAATCTTTAATGTCCTTTCGAGTGCTAATATTATCAATTCTCTACTCTTCGATATATATAACTGTCTCCTGATATGCTCAATGAAAGCTTATTTCTAGTCAACTCTATGATCTCAAACCATAAAGGCTCTTGGGCAGGTGTTTTTTCCAAAAGTAAGACCATAGTATTTTTGCTTAGCTTCAAAAAACCATTTTCACTACTTTCTTCGTTATTGTAGACGTGTTTTAAAACATAATGAAAAGATTCGTTTTCGAACCTAATAGATATGGACAATGGAGCTCTGGAATAAATAACTGAAGGTTTATAATTCTGCAGCTCCCAATCCCCTACCAACAATCTCTCTTTTTCATACTTTTTGGGAATATCCCAGATCTCTTTTTCAAGAATCACACTTTCTAATTTTCCAGAATTAACCATCATTCCTTTTATAAAACTTTCATTCCACTCTACTAACAGTATTTTATATTCCATAACCATACGGATATTCAAATAGTAAAAATCTGAGAATTCCTCTAATCGCCACCGTATTCTCTGATTAAGGACATCACTATCATTTTCATAACTAAAGTTTCCAAGCCCGTTGTCCATGAAATCAAAGTAACTGTCTACCCTAAACCTGGTGCGGTCGACCCAACAGGATTCTGTCAAATCTCCCATCAAGAAGGAATAACTTTTATCGATATTGGTGATACAATCTATATTTGCCATTGTTATGGATTGTTCCGCCATTTGTAACTGTAGAAAATCATTTTTAATCTTATACTTTAATTTCCATATTTCACCTTCTTCAGTAGTAATTATTAAGGATTTATTGGATTTGAGTTCCCATCTGATTTTTATTTTTTCTTCCCTGGATAAAAAGTAGGACTCGTCTTCACGCAAATCAAGTATAATAATACTTTCGCAATCTAAAGGATTTAGGTTTATCCATCTTTTTTGTAACAGATCATTTGAAAACCCTTCAAAAATTGGAACGCAGAGAAATATACAATATATCAAATACTTATAGAGTCTCATTTTCATTTTATTTACCACCAAACCTATTAACAAATTCATTATACCTTCTAAAAAATCTATTATCGTAGTGCTTTATGAAGAAGTTGTCCCTAGCTTGGATGCTTTTGAAGCTAGCGAAAAAATAGTCTAGCGTTCCCTGCCTTAGAGCGATGGTCGGGCCACCTTTCCAGAATCTGTTTAATCCAAATTCCACCAAGTTTTTATATTTGTCATAACTATCTAAGGTTACATCATTTTTTAGTAAAAATAAATGAATTTCTTCCCCATCGTACATGCCACTTTCAAAGCTCCTTGACTTAAGGCCCCTTCCTTTCAGACTATAACCTTTGAAATATTTCTCCTTTATCTGATCTGCTATGTGTGCGTTATTTTCTCTGTACTTACTTTCTGCATCCATATCTGCAACGCCATGTAGTCCTCTAATATAATGCTTTAATAACAATGATTCTACTGCATGGTTTGCCATATGATTCAATCCTGCCACAGTCGCCCCTACTGCTGCCCCTCTCCAAAAATCACCCCCAAACATTTTTGATGCAACCCCTCCCGCTAGGGCTGACCCCCCAATTTGACCCAACGAACCAGCGTTAGGCAAGGACGATCCCGTTAATGAACCAAAGGCTCCTGAAGCATACATCGTGAATGAAGGACTTTGACCAAACGCCGATCCAATCATCAAATTTGCTTGTCCATGGAGCATTGCCCGTCCTATTTCGCCGGCGAATCCTTGGCTGCCAACGGCACCCATCATAGAACCTATACCAGCCGTAGCCATACCCGAAATAGCCCCCATGCCCATAGAGGTGGCCAACTGACCCCATTGCCAATTGTCAAACCCACCCTTGCTGAAACCAACACTTGCCGTATATCCAGCACCCCCGATCAATGCGCCTTTCAACATTGCAATTCCCAGCGCAGCAAGGGTAATAGGCGCATTTCCATCCGGGTCCACAAACATTACCGGATTGTTGGCCATTGGGTTGAACGGCGAAACATCTCGCATGCTATGGGTATATGCATCCACCCCAAACCATCTCCCCAAAGCCGCATCATACTGCCTCGCATGAAAGTCATACCATCCCGTCAGCTCATCATAGGTCTTGCCCTGAAACAGCTCCTTAGTTTCCCTCTCATTTTCACGGACAAACTTCCGGGCTATCAACCCATACGGATAGTAGTCCGTCTGCTGTACGATATAGCTTTCAAGGGTCAGAATTGTAAAATCGTCAAAGAACGCTTCGCCACCTTCCGTGCCGTCATTGGATAAGTAAATATAGAAATATCCCGGCTCATCCGCTACTACTTCGCTGTATAATCTCTCATGTTCCCGGTTGGTGCCGTCCTCATAGCCTGCCTCGGTCATCTGTACATAACCTCCGTACTTGTAGTTCATCTCTTTGTCGAAGAAGAGATAGTTTAGGTAGGCGGGTGGGGCGTCGTTGTTTTGATTTTTCCTGTCAGAAGGCCCGCAAGGCTGCTGTTTTCCGTCGCCGTCCGTTGAGCTTGGGGGATGATACCGCAGTCCACACCCATATCGGCAAAAATGCCTCTGACGATAGCAAGGTCCATTTAAGACTTAAGACAACTGAACAGGTTTCCGCAAGCGTGTCGTTTCTAGAATTAAATAACTTTACTGTATCAATATAACATCTAGAGTATCGGTCTTTGCGTAATAGTAAAATACTCTGTCCATTCCAGAAATATTTCCTGTTGTGGGAACGTAAATCTCGATAAATTCCTCATCGACCTCTTCATCCAAAGTTTTATTTATACTTCTCACACTATCAATATATGTAACAGTTTTTAAATGCAACAATTCTATTAAAATTGTATAGTTAGCATATTGATATAAGTTGTTCAATTCGTCAGCATATTGAATTTCACCAACATAAAAGAATCGTTCGTCCAATTCTAGATTAATTAGGTACTCTCTAATCTTGACTAAAGCTTTGTTTTCTAATTGATTATGAGGGAAGTATTCAATTAAAGGAGTATATCTGCAAAGATTAAAGTTTTGGCAAGGAATTTCATTCTTATTATTTTTAAAACAGTTTCCAATAAAAAACAATAAGATACTTAATAATATACATTTATTAAAATTTACCATGCTCCTAAATTTTTTTGGTTTCCAGATCCTAATAACCAAATATTTTTGTTATACAAGACGTGTATCGTTTTAAATCCAGTAGCATCGATATGAAGTTTGTCACTCATGCTTAACCTAGGTGCATATAATTTACCAGCGGAGTTAAAATCATTTCTAGGGTGTGTGTGAGCGCTAGTTATGACTTTATATTTTACATCTTTAAATTCCACACCTACTCCCCCTCCTTTCATTTTTCCAGATCTTAATGAATTCCAGTTTGAGCTGCTAATGGTATTTTCACTGTAGTCCAAAGCGATCGCGTCTCCATTTTCGAGTTCCCAACCATTTACTTCTCTAATCGGGTTGCCATCCGCATCAAAGGAATTTTTCCAAAGGTGGTCGTAAAACGCTTTTTTGTTGGCGAAATACCTTGCCCCGGCAGCATCTATATTCGATTTGGCATGGTTCAGTCCTGCATTCATCAAGCCGACGGCAGCCCCTTGCCAGAAATTACCATCTGTTGCGCTTGCAGTAAGCCCCCCGGCCATTCCTGAAAAACCGTATAAACCTGCAGTGCTGTTAGCAAACTTCCCACCATACATCATAAAGGAGGATCCGGCCAAAGACGAAGCAAAGCCTGTCAAATATGATCCCATAGAAGGATTCTGACCAAATGCCGCCCCGATCATCATATTTGATTGCCCGTGCATCATCGCCCGTCCAATCTCACCTGCCAGGCCTTGGCTCCCGACAGGCCCCATCATAGAACCTATACCGGCAGTCGCTACCCCTGAAACAGCTCCCATTCCCACTGATCGCCAGAATTGTCCTCCATTCCAGTTGTTGAAACCACCGGGACTAAAGGCCACATTAGCCGTATAGCCCGCTCCTCCTATTACTGCCCCCCATAGTGCGGCATCTATAAATGTTCCTATGCCCGGAAGAATTGCTGTAAACACAAACTCCCCATCCGGATCCACCATCATCACCGGATTGTTGCCCATCGCCAGATAAGGCGAGGCAAACTGATCCAGCGGATCCACCCCAAACCATCTCCCCAAAGCCGCATCCTACTGCCTGGCATGAAAGTCATACCATCCCGTCAGCTCATCATAGGTTTTGCCTTGAAATAATTCTTTCGTTTCCTTCTCCCCAGCCCGTACAAAGTTTCTCGCTATTAGACCATATGAATAGTAGTCTGTTTGCTGGACAATATAACTTTCAAGAGTGAGTATACTAAAATCGTCAAAGAACGCTTCGCCACCTTCCGTGCCGTCATTGGATAAGTAAATATAGAAATATCCCGGCTCATCCGCCACTACTTCGCTGTATAATCTCTCATGTTCCCGGTTGGTGCCGTCTTCGTAGGCTGCCTCGGTCATCTGTACATAACCGCCTCCCGATAGCTATCGGGATGTAGTTCATCTCCTTGTCAAAGAAGAGATAGTGTAGGTAGGCGGGCGGAGCGTCGTTGTTTTGATTTTTCCTGTCAGCAACCCCGCGAGGCCGTTCTTTTCTGCCGCCGTTCGCTGGACTTGTGGGAGTAATTTTCCCTCTATCCCCTATGAAATTAAAATTTGGTTAATTAACCAATGAATAGGTTTCCAGTTACATTATTTGTGTAACTTAAAATCAATAATTCCGAAATCCAACTTTTCATCTCCGACCATAATCTGAGGTAACTTTAAGCCGATTTTATCAATACTTTTCAAATCGCCTACCATTGAGTGATGAATTGTAGCAATAATTTTAAATTTTCTTTTCTGGTTCTGGGGTAAACGCTGATCAATTATGTTGCTATCAGTTGTTAATATTTCATGTAATATATTCGAATTTTGTTCTTTAAAGTAAACAATTGCCTTATTGGATTCAAAGCGAATATTCGCGCTCCGTAGATCCAGTTGAATGGTGAAAATTATGAGACTTGGTGTGGAAACGGGTTTCGAGTCCAACAATAAACCCTTTATAGTTAAGATCGAATGGTTATCATCAAGCAAAAATTGAGTTTTTGGACTCAAATTTCTATCAACTAAATCGATTGAATTATAAATCGAACATGAAATAAAAATGCATAAGAAAATCCAGATAAATGCTCTAGCCATATTCTAACGTTTTAGAAACCTAGTGATATAATAACTAAAAAATGATTCTAACATTTGCGCCTGATACTCTAAATGACCGGGAGTATCATAGCTGTCAAACCATTTTCCACTCCCCTTCCCCGATTGGTAATATTCCTTAAGGATTCTTGCATAGAAATTAGAATATCCAATCTCTCGTTGTTGCAAAAAATGTACGTATTCATGTATTCGGAGAGGGGCATCTTTCGAAAACAATCCCGATTCTTTTACTACAAGATTCCGACCAAGAGTAATACCCTCGCCCTTTGCTAAATGTAAAGTAAAAAGTCCTCCACTTCTAAATACTGCCGTATTCTTTCCCATTGGACCAGAATATAATGCGGGCCCCATGGCTGCGATGTTTAAACCTCCCAAAGTAGCTCCTCCAACAGCTCCCGCAAGTGCCCCCTGCTTTATTCCATTTCCAATATTTTGTTTGTCAATTGCGGCGCCAATCCCTCCAGTAACTGCACCTGTTGCAGCACCTTTTACAGCCCCATATCCGATTTCAGCTCCAATGTTTACTAAAGCACCCCCTTTGACTCCAGAAAATTGGGGAAGTCCTGCTCCGGCAAACCCGCCTGCAATCCCACCTACCACGGTACCAAGGGAAATTTCGTTACCTAAAATAAGATTCCCTGCTACGGTGCTTGAGGTGCTATTTAGCAAATTATATCCAAGGGTTTGCGAAAATGCGCTATTCGCGAATGCACCGCCTATACCGCCTCCAATTGCACCCGTTACATCACCCATAACTACCGCATTTCCAAAGCCATTCCAAAACTGTCCGCTACCACTCATTCCTGATGCAAGGTATGTTGCAGAATACACCGCTGCCGAAGTTGCTGTCCCGATCAAGGCCCCTTTCAACATTGCCAAACCAAGTACCGCCAGTGTTATCTGCTCGTTACCGTCCGGATCCAAAAACATTACCGGATTGTTGGCCATTGCGTTAAACGGCGAAACACCTGGCATGCTATGGGTATATGCATCCACCCCAAACCATCTCCCCAGGGCCGCATTCCCGATACGCTAGCGCTATCGGGACAGGCTATACTGCCTGGCATGAAAGTCATACCACCCGGTCAGATCCTCATACCCGCCCTTCAACCTGGCCCCTCGCTAAAACAGTCCACCGGACTGTTTCTTAACGCTCGGTCCTCTTGGAAAAGCTCCTTGGTCTCGTTCTCCCCAGCCCGAACAAAATTACGGGATACAAGTCCATACGGATAGTAATCCGTCTGCTGTACGATGTAGCTTTCAAGGGTGAGGATTGTAAAATCGTCAAAGAACGCTTCGCCACCTTCCGTGCCGTCATTACTCAGAGCCTGTCCCGAGAATCGGGATAAATATAGAAATATCCCGGCTCATCCGCAACCCTCCCGCAGGCCGGCCCCTCGCTAAAACAGTCCACCGGACTGTTTCTTCACGCTCAGTCCTCATCCTCATAGCCCTCCTCGGTCATCTGGACAGCTTGTCCCGAGAGCGGAGCGACTCGGGATACCCGCCGTATTGGTAGTTCATCTCCTTATCAAAGAACAGGTAGTTCAGGTAGGCCGGTGGCGCGTCCGCACGCTGTTGCTTGCCCGTCAACAGGCCCGCCAGGCCGTTCCCGTCCCCCGTGGCCACCCGGGACTGGGTGGGCAGGGCACCGTCCACGCCCACACCTGCTGGGCTGCTCCCGGCCATCGCCATGGCGATGGCGACCATAGCCGGGTTTACTTTCGTTTGCCGGATGTCCAGGTACTTCGCAAATACCTCCATTCTTACGGTATCACCCGGAAGGACGCTTACCGAGCGGGCCGGGCCGGTCTCGCCCCCGGCCAGCCGCAGGGCATGCCCTACCTCCGAGGTGCCGGTGTGGTCAAACACGTGGGAGGTGGAAAGGCCAAAAACTGGTCCCAGGACGAACTCGCCGGACATGCCGGATCGTCCCGGATAATGATAGGAAAGTACGAGCGCGGCGACAACTCGCCCTCCATAGAGGCCATCGTCAAGCTGGCCAGGGCATTCGGCGTCTCCGTCGACTACCTCCTGGGCGAGGGACTGAACGCCGCCTACGACAAGGAGATGGTCAGACGGCTGGACGATGTGGAGAGTCTGCCCGCAGAGGAAAAACAGCGCATATACCATTACATGGACCTGGTCATCAGGGACTACAGGACAAAAAAAACATACACCCACTGAAAACAAAAAGCCCCGGATCGCTCCGGGGCTTTTTGTTCTATATAAAAAATTCCATCATTCACAGATAAAATCACCTCTCTTTTCCGAAGCGCCCGACAATAACAAACACCAGCAATACAAGAACGAGCCCTGAAAGCCACAGTAAAATTCTGTGATTTCGGTTTATTTGTTCCAGTTGGTCTTCCAAACTGCTATTATTTGACTCTAGGTCTTTGAGATATCCTTCCAATTTCTTTTGTCTCAAGCTGGATATCTCAAAATACATTTCATTTAAAGCTTTGTCCTTCAAAACCTGCTCTAAAACAAACATTTGCGCGGGAGACCTTAAAATTTCAGGTGGGGGCGGAACAAGATAGGCAATATCGTGTGCTCCATGAGGAAAAGTAAAACTTTTGGATCCACTGCATGCATCCGCAATGAAAACACCTTCCTCGTAATCCATACTATAAAATAGCCAGGTACTTCCCCGGTCTGGAATAATAACATTTTGATCAATGATTCCGGTTAAAGTATCGGGGTAACTCCCTTTGTATACTTCCAAAACCCGGATCCGGAATTCAGTATCCGAAACTTCATATACATCTGCCAAAAACACCCCGTCTGCTTCTTGATATATTTCATCCTTGGACAGTCTGATACAATCGCTGGCATTGCTATAAAACGCAAAAAGCAGGGCAGCAACCAATATTAATACTCTTTTCCCTCTCATTTTCTGTAATGTGGATGATAGTTGTAGATTACGTTCATGTATTTGGCAGGCATCCCCCCGTAGTTTCCTGCCCTCGTCCAGGTCAGCCACATGGCTTGTGCCGTATGTGTTCTAAACGCAGTGGTAGTTGAAGTCCAATATTTACTGTCAATTGAAGCAAAATAGGCTTTATGATGATTTTTGGCAGCATCACTGTATCCTTTGATCCCGTGGCCATAGACTTCATGGATGGCCACAGCCCTTATATTTGATTTTGTAGTCTCATAATCCGCGATACTGAAATTGACATGATGCTTCCCGTCTTTATACCCAAGATAGTGTGAATTCCCTTTGCGAATATTTGGATATATTTTCTTTAGTTCATCATGACTCATCATGGTTAAAAGCAACTCTTCCCTTGATATTATTTGACCATCAGGGAGAACAAGCTTGTCCAAGGTATTGTAATAATATTCCAGATCACTATTCTGAAGCAGATTTCGTTCAGAATATATTTCGCCACCTGTCATCATATCTGCCTGAGGCGAAGTAAAACTTTTTGTATAACCTGCGCTCGAATTGAGATCAAAGCCTCCCTTTTGGCTCCAGCCGATTCCAAAAGAACCGTTAAAATTGTCAGATGTCCCACCATAACCGATGCCAGCGTTCCACCCTCCTTTGCTGTATCCTACCCCGGCATTAAACCCCGCATATCTATATCCCCATCCAACAAAAGCTCCACTGGAACCGTAGCCTCCATAAAATCCTCCCGCATATCCCTGCGCAGACCAATATCCCCCTCCCGATGTACTGAAACCTCCCGTCACCGATGCACTCAACACTCCAGGGATTCCCACGCCGACCTCTAGTCCTAAACTCAGCCCACCGTTTTTGCTAAATCCTATCTGAGGTATGATGAAAACAAACTCCCCATCAGGATCCACATACATCACGGGGTTATTCCCCATGGCTAAGTATGGAGAGGCAAACTGGTTTTGGGGATCCACCCCAAACCATCTCCCCAACGCCGCATCATACTGCCGTGCATGGAAATCATACCAACCCGTCAGCTCGTCATAGGTCTTGCCCTGAAACAGCTCTTTTGTCTCCTTCTCTCCAGCCCGAACAAAATTACGGGCTATAAGTCCGTAGGGATAATAATCCGTTTGCTGTACGATGTAACTTTCAAGGGTTAGGATTGAGAAATCATCGAAGTAGGCTTCTCCTCCTTCGGTTCCATCATTGGAGAGATAAATATAGAAATATCCCGGCTCATCCGCTACTACTTCGCTGTATAATCTCTCGTGTTCCCGGTTGGTGCCGTCCTCATAGCCTGCCTCGGTCATCTGTACATAACCTCCGTACTTGTAGTTCATCTCCTTGTCGAAGAAGAGATAGTTCAGGTAGGCGGGGGGAGCGTCGTTTCGTTTTTCCTTGCCTACCAGTAGCCCGGCCAGCCCCTGATCTGAACCCGCTATGCGGCTTGATGCTGTGGATAAGTTTCCATCTATTCCTGGGCTACCCGGGTTGGCGGCTTCTATAGCCAGGGAAAGCATCATCAAAGCAGGATCTGTTTTTTTGTTATTGAGATCCAAGTATTTTGCAAATACTTCCATGCGTACCGTATCTCCCGGAAGTACCGCCACGGATCTCGATGGACCGTTCTCCCCATTGGTAAGACGCAAGGCATAGCCAGTTTCTGATGTGCCGGTATGGTCAAAGAGGGAGGAGGCGATATGGGGTGCCTCACCATAGTCCATAAACTGCATGGATTCCGTCTCCAGGTTGTCCGGCTCAAAGGTCGCCAGCACGGTGAAGTTTGCAGGATCTTCCTGAAGTACCACCCGGGTGTTGCCTAGATGGTCGGTAAGGTAATATTGGTAGCGGTAGCCCGCATCTGCCAGCACCCGGCCATATTCGTGGCGGATTTCCTTCAAGGTCGTACCTTCAAATACCAGTTCTCCCACATACTGTTGGGTACGGTTGGGGAACCCGTTCGTGCCGGTATAGGAAACCGTCATCAGACCGCCTCCTGCACTGTAGGTGTACTTGATATTGTTAGTGCCAAAGTTGATCTGGGCAGGCAGGTCCTGCCGGGTATAGGTTATTCCCGTGATGCCCTTGTTCGCATCGGTCAACAGGAATCCGTTCTGGTTGTAGGTATAATCGGTGCCGGTATTCCCGTCATTGAATCCGCCCGCTTTATGGGCTGCCGGGGCTGCATCGGCCACGGCCGTCAGCTGGTTGCCGGTGTAGGTATAGGTCAGCTGGTCCATCTGTACGACCGTACCGCCATTGTCGCGGTTTCTTCTCAGTGCGGTAATATTCCCGTTGGCACTGTAGCTTATATGGCTCTCGTTAAAGTTGCCGTCGCTATTCCAGGTGGATCCGGTCTTTTGCCTGTAGATGGATCCGGTGAGCCGCTTTGGGGTGTCGTAGGTGTAGTTGTACGCCCTTTCCGGTTCGGTGCCGTAGTGTTTCCATTGGTTGGAGGTAATGATCCCGTCCAGCCTTGTAGTATTACTCGTGCCGCTGGCTTTGTGGTAATCCAGTTTTTGGCGGAATACGGGGTCGCCGTTTGAATAGGTGTAGAGGATCTCGTCGGTCCATCCCTGGATCGTGGACTTCAGGCCGGTTTTGTACAGCCAGGTATTGCCGTTGTTACGGCTGTGGTGGATGATGTCTGTGGCCTCGCCCAGCTCATTGTACTGGAAGTGGCCCAGCATCACCTCGTCGTTGCCGTTGATCTTGTGGAAAACCTTTAGCGGCCGTCCGGCATGGTCGTAGGTAAACCTTCTTTCCACCCGAGTGGTGCCTCCCGAGTACGAATAGGTATTCACCGTCTTCTCTACTTCTCCGGAGAAGGCATATAGGGTGGATGTCTTTACGGTGCCCGTCAGCTGATGGGTGGAGATGGTCTGTATGGGCTGGTAATAGGTATCATAATAGGTCACGCTGTTGATCCACTCGGTACTGTTGCCCTGTCTCCGTGATTTGGATCCCGTGGCCAGGCCTTTCACGGCCGTGTTCTGCTGCTGAAGGGTAAAATACCCCGACTCGGCGGCAAAGGCATACAGGCCGTTGGAGTTTCCGGTACCGGAGGCCCGAAACTCAGCTAGAATGTATTCGAGATTGCGGACTTTTGTGCAATTAGAAGTTCTTTAAAAAGCCATTGTAAATGGCATTGAAGGGATTGCAACTTTGTTAGTAGTTTTGAAATATTGGGGTGTAGTCGACTCAACACCCAGATGGGGAAAGCCTCAGAAAAAAAAATGTAAAATTTTCGGTCTAACAGATCACAGTACCAAATCCACTTTTAGAGGGGTCAGCATTACCCGAAATATCCAATGCCTAATTCAAGCAAACTTTTCACTTAGAGAAAGTTCGAAATTCTCCAAAATAAATTAGACTAATTTGCTCAAAGCTTTAAACATATCTAAAGAAAAGGTAGATTTGGGAAAATTTCATCAGTTCCTAAATTGATGAAAAGAAAAGAGGCTAATCCTTAATTTACTTCTGCCATCGTGAATCCATTATTTCCCAGTCCAGACAAACAGTTAAAAATAATAAAGAAAATCTTTGATCTAAACGCATATATCCTCCAGCTTTCAATTTTTCTGGCTTTTGGATTTGTAATCGCTAATCTAGGTTATGGAGAAATTATTCAAACCGGTCAGTACGGGATGTTTTTTGAAGGTTTATTGTTTTTTCTCGTGGTACTTTTTTCCCTTAGAATCTTTTCTAAACGTGAGGTGTATAGTAACCCCCGACTGATAATTGAAATATTATTGATTCTATGCCTACTTGCAAGTGCTATCCTTCATTTAAACATTTTTTTGGAGGATTTTCCAATAATCAAAAGCTGGACATCTGTTTTTACAAATGTAATAGTGTCTATTCTATTTGTAATTGAGCTTAGCAAACTGACACTTTCAGTTAATCAATTGAAAATCCACCCTGCTCTGGTGTTTATTTTAAGTTTTTTAGTTGTCATAATTATTGGAACAGGGTTACTTTTGCTTCCCAATGCAAGCAACGAAGGTATTAGCCTAATTGACGCCTTATTTACTTCCACATCGGCAGTCTGCGTTACCGGATTAATCGTTTTAGATACTTCCTCAGATTTTACATTTTTGGGCCAGTTCATAATTATGATTCTATTTCAGGTTGGTGGATTGGGAATGATGACCTTCACTTCATTTTTTGGTTTTTTCTTTAAAGGCTCTTACTCCTTACAAAACCAGTTGTTTTTAAAAGATTACATCAACGAAGATAATATTGGTGCTATCAATTCCACTTTGTTAAAAATTATTTTATTCACACTAATTACTGAAGGGGTTGCTGCCCTTTTGATTTTCAAAGTAATTGATCAAGGGCTTTTTGATAGTACAGGTGACCAGGTATTTTTCTCGGTTTTTCACGCCATTTCCGGGTTTTGCAATGCCGGGTTTTCCATTCTTGGAGATGGACTTTATGAGGTCGGTTTTAGAGAAGAATATACAGTTCATTTGATTATCGCTTTTACGATTATTTTGGGAGGGATTGGTTTTCCTGTAGTGCTTGGATACTTTAACTACCTCAAACATGTGGCTGTAGATACTACTAAAATGATAGCCAAGGAAAAAGCATATGAACACGCACCTAGAGTTGTGAATGTCAACATACGCCTGATCGTCTATACTACAGGTATTTTACTGTTGATTGGTTTTGTAACCTATTGGATTTTTGAGTCTAACCATACCCTAGCGGGTCTATCGGGATATGGAAAGTTTGTAACTGCTTTTTTTGGGACTGTCACGCCTCGAACTGCTGGATTTAATACTGTAGATATGTCTGCATTAGCTTTACCAACTATTCTGATTTATCTTATTCTGATGTGGATAGGTGCATCCCCAGGATCTACAGGAGGAGGACTGAAAACAAGCACAATTGCAGTAGCAGTATTGAATGTGGTCAGTATTGCAAAAGGAAAAGACCGAGTTGAAATATTTAAAAGGCAGATTGGAGGAGAAACCCTCAGAAAAGCATTTGCAGTTATCGTTTTGTCCTTTTTAGTGATTGGACTTGGGGTATTTTTGGTGCTTCTTTTTGATCCCCAAATGCCATTGGTCAGTGTTGCTTTCGAAATTTTCTCTGCGTTTTCAACTGTAGGACTAAGCCTGGGTATCACGGGAGATTTATCCACTGGAAGTAAAATTGTGGTTACAGTAATTATGTTTCTGGGAAGGGTAGGTACCCTTACAGTGTTGGTGGCATTTGTCCGGAAAGCGAGAACATTACGCTATAAATATCCAGAAGAGGGAGTATTCATTACATAAAATCAAAAAATCATGAAATATATAATTGTAGGATTGGGGAATTTTGGTGGCCACCTAGCCGCACGATTGACCAGTTATGGACATGAAGTCATCGGTATTGATGCCAGTGAGGATAAAGTAGAAGCTGTAAAAGACAAAATTACACATGCAATAGCTATGGACGCTACAGATATTCATGCAGTTAGAAATCTTCCATGTAAAGAAGCGGATGCAGTAATAATTGCCATTGGAGAAGATTTTGGGGCATCTATTATGGTTACAGCACTATTTAAACAATTAAATATTAAGCGGTTGATTTCTAGATCTATCAATAAAGTGCATGAAACTGTCATCCAAGCTATTGGAGTGGATGAAATTATTCATCCTGAGGAAGACTCTGCGGAGCGAATGGCTAAAAGTCTCCAGATGAAGGGGGTTATTGACTCTTTAGACGTATCGGATAACTACAATATCATCGAAGTAAAAGCACCGCAAAGGTATGTGGGACTCACCATTGCAGAAACAAAAATCCGTCAAGATTACAACATTAACATTCTTACCTTAATCAAGATGGAAGAAAAACCCAATATTTTTGGAGTAAAGTCAAAAAGTAAAAAAGTAACAGGGGTGGTAACTGCCGAAACTAAAATTGAGGCAGGGGATATTTTATTATTGTTCGGTCATATTAATGATATTCGGGAAATATTGAGTTTGGAGGAATAAGAATTGGGTTTGTTAACCTGAATAGATTGAAAAGAAAGTAAATAATTTTTAGTGTTGAGAATGCTATCTTCCAGCCAAGATATTTTAATCTTTACAGAAATCTACTGATTATAAAACCATATTTCAGATGAAAATTAAAGTCCTTTTGATTGATGATGAAGAAAAACTTAGGAGTTTAACATCTAAGCTATTGGTTTATGAGGGTTATGATGTTTTTGAAGCTGGTAATATTGTTTCAGCAAACCAAAAAGTTGAATTGCATGTCCCTGATGTAGTACTGTGTGATGTGAAGCTTCCTGATGGAAACGGAGTGGATTTCTGTATAAAATCTAAAGAAAAATTTCCTGAAATAGAGTTTATTTTATTGACTGCATTTGGAAGAGTCCAAGATGGTGTAAAGGCTATTAAACATGGCGTTTTCGATTACCTGGTTAAGGGAGACGATAATGATAAGTTGATCCCTTTAATTGAAAAGGCATCCCAAAAAGCATTGCTTCAAAAAGAGCTTACCAAACTTAAAAGCAAACTATCTAAACAATATAATTTTGATAGTATCTTAGGTAACAGTGAAAGAATCCAAGAGGCTAAAGCATTGGCTAGAAAAGTTTCCCAAAGTGATATTTCAATTTTACTTACTGGAGCAACAGGGACAGGAAAGGAAGTTTTTGCTCAGGCTATTCATTATGAAGGTAAAAGGTCGGATAAAAGTTTTGTAGCTATTAACTGTAGCGCAATCAGTGGAGAAATTTTGGAGAGTGAATTATTCGGACATAAGGCTGGAGCTTTTACAGGAGCTGTATCGGATAAAAAAGGGCTGTTTGAGGAAGCCAACCTTGGCACTTTATTTCTAGATGAAATCGGTGAGATGCCATTAGAGCTACAAGCAAAACTTTTAAGAGTACTAGAGTCAGGTACTTTTATCAAAGTAGGAGATACCAAAGAAAAACAAGTAAATGTTCGAATAATCGCTGCTACAAACCGCAATTTGGAAGAAGAAGTAACTGCTGGTAATTTTAGAGAAGACCTTTTGTATAGACTGTCAGTAATCCAGATTCATCTCCCCTCACTATCAGAAAGAAGAACAGATATTCCAGAGTTAGTTGATCATTTTGTGAAAATATTCTCAGTGAAAGCAAATACGAAAGTGAAGAAAATTTCTCCTGAATTTATTCGTGAAGTACAAAAATTACCTTTCAAAGGAAATATACGAGAACTAAGGAATTTAGTGGAACGTGCTGTCATTTTATGTGATGGAGATACCCTCACAACTGAACAGTTAGCCCCAAGCTACCAAAGAGAATTCAACGAGCCTGAGTCAATGACAATGGCATCTGCCGAAAAAGCTCAGATCATTCGGGTACTCAAACATGTCAATGGGAATAAAACACAAGCAGCAAAAGTTTTGGAAATTGGGCTGACAACACTTTACAAAAAAATACATGATTTTGAAATAGAATGAAAAAGGAATACTATATCCCAATCATAATCGGATGCCTTGTTTTAGCATTAGCACTTTTAAATACCTTTAAAAATAAAACAATTCCTTACATTTTAATTGAAGGAGAGGCTCTTGGAACCTACTTTCAAATTCATTATCAGGGAGATAAAAATTTCAGTTTGGAAATCAATGAGTTTTTTGAAGCATACAATTTCTCTGCAAATACTTATATACCAGACTCTGAAATCTCAATTTTCAATCGTTTGGGAGAAATAGAGCTTTTAGAAGCGTCATACCTGCCAGAAATGTTAGATCTTGCTATTTTATACCATACCAAAACTGGTGGAGTGATTGATCCAACGATGATGCCATTGATCAATGCATGGGGTTTTGGCTTCGGAAATAGGACTACAATGACTCAACAAAAGGTTGATTCTTTGTTGACTTTGGTTTCAATTCATAATGTCGAAATTATGGAAGGCAAATTAATCAGTAAGATTCCTGGAACTATGTTGGATTTTAGTGCAATGGGTGAAGGATTTGCTATTGATAAGCTTTCTGAACTGCTTATTTCCTATGGTGTGGAAAATTTTAAAGTAGAAATCGGCGGAGAAATGGGCTGTAAGGGCTTAAATCCAACAGGTGAGATTTGGAAAATAGGAATTGAATCACCTTATCCATCAGGTCCTAGGTTGTTGCATATTACATTATTAGATAATCAGGCGCTCAGTACATCTGGTAATTATAGAAAATACTATATAGATGAGAATGGTAATAAAAGAGTGCATATTATTGATCCTCAGTCGGGATTTCCAGTTTCACACAACTTGTTAAGTGCAACCATTAAAGCCCAAACAGCACTTGAAGCAGATGTTTTTGCAACAGCCTGTATGATTTGGGGGCCTGAAAAAGCCCGGTTTTTTATAGAAAATAACAAGGCAATCGAAGGTTTCTTGGTTTATGAGGAAAACTCCGAAATGAAAACTTGGACATCTTCAGGTCTATAAATATTTTTCTCAAATTTGTCCTACCCCTTCCATTTTTGAAATCAACCCTTCGGAATCCGAAGGGTTTTGACTGTTTAAGAACTCCTCTCAACTTTAATTTAATTTTTTAATGGACTGGTAATCAGCATCATGAAGATCTAAGTTGGATTTTTTTCAAAATAGGTTCATGACTTGCCAAAGACTTTTTAAAAAAAATTATGAACGGAATCATAGCCATAGGCATGTTACTGCTCGGAGTAGCAGTATTGTCAGCAATTTTCAAAACCATCAAGTTCTTTGATGATCTCTAACATTAACTTCTCAATTTGATAATATGATACTTATACTAATCTCATCCCTTCTAGCATGCGCATACCTTACTTATGCGATTATGAAACCTGAAAAATTTTAAACCATGAATACAGAAATTATAGGTGTAATCTTCATCTTCCTGCTTTCCTTACTACTAGCATGGCCATTGGGGAAGTATATGGTCAAAATATTTAAAGGAGAACGCGTATGGTCTGACTTTATGTCGCCCATAGAAAAATGGATTTTTAGGATTTCCGGCGTGAATCCTGATCAAAAACTCGATTGGAAAGACAATATGAAAGCGCTTGTTGTCATCAACATTGGCTTTTTTGTCGTAGCCTTTCTTTTCTTGGTGTTGCAATCCTTTCATCCCTTTTGGAATCCCAATGGATTTGAAAATTGGGAGCCAACCTTGGCCTTTAATACCGCTGTCAGCTTTACCACCAATACCAACCTCCAACATTACAGTGGAGAAAGCGGAGCCTCTTATTACACACAACTTCTGGTTTTCTGTTGGTTGCAATTTGTAAGTGCTGGGACAGGAATAGCAGCTTGTGCGCTTTTATTTCAAGGATTGATTAATCGCTCTACATCTGAACTTGGAAATTTTTACAATCTAATGGTTAAAAGCTGTACCAGAATACTGCTTCCGCTATCAGTAATTCTGGCAATAATTCTGATGGCCAACGGCACACCTTCTAACTTTGAAGCATTACAAGAGGTCCAAACTTTGGAAGGTGAATCGCAATTGGTCGCAGCGGGTCCTGCAGCTCCAATGGTTGCAATTAAACAAATGGGGACTAATGGAGGAGGTTTCTTTGGTCCTAACTCTACCCACCCATTCGAGAATCCCAATTACCTAACCAACATAGCTGAAAATATTGCTATCCTGTTAATTCCTATGGCATTGGTTTTTGCTTTTGGATTTTATACAGATAGAAAAAGACTTGCCTTAGTATTCATTGGGGTGATGTCTATCTTGTTTGTTTCATTTACGGCAATTTCAATTAGTCAGGAATTATCAGGCAATCCTGAGTTTACAAAACTGGGATTGTCCGATCCAACAAATCTGGAAGGAAAGGAAGTTCGATTTGGTGCAGCAGCGTCTTCACTTTGGGGAGTTTCTACTACCTCAACCTCTAATGGCTCTGTCAATTCCATGCACGATAGCCACACACCACTGTCCGGAGGTATTTTCTTGTTGGATATGTTTATCAATGCCATATATGGAGGAGTGGGAGTTGGATTTATAAACTTCTTTGTATTTGTAATAGTGGCCGTTTTCATTGCAGGCTTGATGATCGGGCGTACTCCTGAATTTATGGGTAAAAAAATCGAAGCCAGAGAAATAAAAATTGCAGCCTTGATTGTGATTTTACATCCTTTCCTAATCCTTACAGGAACAGCCATTTCAAGTTATTTAGCAGCAAAAAATCCAGCACTTTATACGGATTGGATACATAACCCCGGATTTCATGGACTATCAGAAATGCTGTATGAATTCACATCAGCATCTGCCAACAATGGGTCAGGCTTTGAAGGCCTGAATGACGATACACCTTTTTGGAATATTATGACCGGTATAGTCATGTTATTGGGTAGGTTTTTACCCATTATAGGTCCTTTGGCAATTGTTGGTTCGCTTGCCCTAAAAAAGACAGTTCCAGAGTCTTCTGGAAGTTTAAAGTTGGAGACACCTACTTTTGGAGCCGTTCTTTTATCAGTCATCCTAATTGTCGCAGCTTTGGCATTCTTCCCAGTGATGGCGTTAGGTCCAATTGCTGAATTCTTTTCCTTTTAAATGAAATATCGATGAAAAACAATACTAATTCATTTGATTTTTCCACTGCAATGAAACAAGCAGTAGTGAAATTGAATCCATCCCTGATGATCAAAAATCCGGTAATGTTTACCGTTGAACTTGGGACTTTAATCATGCTTGTGGTGACAATAGTCTCCTTGGTTTCCCAAAATGATTTTCTGGGTTCTTTTGGATACAACCTAGTGATCACGTTATTACTATTTCTAACTGTATTATTGGGAAATTTTGCAGAAGCTGTGGCAGAAGCACGAGGAAAAGCCCAAGCTGATACCTTAAGAAAAACAAGACAGGACACCCCTGCACGTATATTGCGAAACGACCAGGAAGAGATTGTCAGTTGTTCAATTTTAACCAAAGGTGATGTCTTTGTTTGTGAGGCTGGCGATCTTATTCCTGCTGATGGGGAACTGATAGAGGGTTTGGCATCTATTGATGAATCTGCCATTACGGGAGAATCTGCACCTGTAATCAGAGAAGCTGGATCGGATCAAAATACGGTCATAGGTGGTACTAGAGTGTTGAGTGACCGGATTGTTGTAAGGGTCAGTTCCAATCCAGGCGAAAGTTTTTTGGATAAAATGATCAGTTTGGTGGAAGGGGCCAACAGGCAGAAAACACCCAATGAAATAGCACTCACCATATTGTTAGCAGCCTTTACCTTAGTCTTTCTAATTGTGACCGTTACGCTAAAACCTTTTGCTGATTTTTTAAATATCAGCTTGTCTTTAGCAGCCTTGATTTCATTGTTTGTGTGCCTGATTCCAACAACTATTGGCGGACTGCTCTCAGCAATTGGCATTGCAGGTATGGACAGAGCGCTCAAAGCCAATATCATTGCCAAATCCGGAAAAGCTGTAGAAACCGCCGGTGATATAGATGTTTTATTATTGGATAAAACAGGAACAATCACCATAGGAAATAGGAAGGCTACCGCTTTTGTACCTGCACCTGATACAGCTCGTGAGGAAATGGTTGAAGCATCTGTATTGAGTTCATTAGCAGACACTACTCCTGAGGGTAAATCAGTAGTTGAATTAGCTAAGAAAAAGGATCAGTTTGAACTCTCAGTGCCCCAAGATGCACAGTTTATAAACTTTACCGCAGAAACAAGAATGAGCGGTGTTGATCTTTCGGAAAATGTAAAAATCAGAAAGGGGGCTTGGGATGCCATTAAAAAATGGGCTGATCAATCTTCCAATGAAACGATCACCTTCTTGGAAAAGGAAGTTGCTAAAATAGCTGAAAAAGGAGGAACTCCCTTGGCAGTTGCTGTTGATAAAAAAGCCATAGGGGTTATTCAATTGGAGGATATAATCAAACCTGGAATACAACAGCGATTTGATAGGCTCAGAAAGATGGGAGTAAAGACTGTCATGGTCACAGGTGATAATCCACTTACTGCCAAATTTATTGCAAACCTGGCGGGTGTGGATGATTTTATCGCTGAGGCTAAACCTGAGGATAAAATGAATTACATCAAAAGAGAACAAGCGGAGGGCAAATTAGTAGCCATGATGGGGGATGGCACCAATGACGCACCGGCTTTGGCCCAGGCAGATGTGGGTGTTGCCATGAACTCTGGTACCCAAGCTGCTAAGGAAGCAGCCAACATGGTAGACTTGGATTCTGATCCTACAAAATTACTGGAGGTGGTAGAAATCGGTAAACAGCTACTGATCACCCGAGGCAATATCACAACATTTTCCATTGCGAATGATGTTGCCAAATATTTCGCCATAGTTCCGGCATTATTTGCGGCGTCCATTCCTGGTCTTGCAGCCCTTGATCTTATGAATTTGGGCAGCCCGCAATCAGCCATCCTTTCTGCCGTGATTTTCAATGCCTTAATCATCCCTGCTTTAATTCCATTAGCACTTAAAGGCTCAAAATATAGGCCTATTGGGGCCTCGGCTCTACTAAGTAGAAACCTATTAATCTATGGTCTAGGAGGTATTATTTTACCTTTTATTGGAATTAAAGCCATAGATACTATAGTCTCATTATTCATATAATATCCAAAAAACAATATGATACGTCAAAGTATTTCAATCATACTGATTACACTAGTTCTGTTTGGACTAATTTATCCTATCTCAATTTGGGGTATTGGAAAAATAATGCCTCACAGCGCCAATGGAAAACCAATAATTCTTGACGGAGAGTTAAGAGGTTTTGAACACATCGCCCAAAACTTCAGTAGCCAACATTATTTCTGGAGCAGGCCATCAGATGTGGATTATGACGCCTCTGACACAGGAGGGTCCAATTTCGGACCTACAAATGAAATCTTCCTTTCTCAAGTGGAAGAACGAATCAACTATTTATTAGAAAACCATCCGGAAAAAAGTAAGGCAGATATTCCAATTGACTTGGTCACAGCCTCAGGTAGTGGATTGGATCCATACATCTCCTTGGATGCAGCCATTTTTCAGGCTAATAGGGTAGCCAATGCCCGAAATCTAGAACTCTCTCAAGTTACTGAGCTTATATCAGAACACAACAAGGGAGCTTTATTTGGACTTTTTGGTCCAAAAGATATTGTTCATGTCCTTAAATTAAATTTAGCCTTGGACGAACTCACAAATAAAGATTAAACCACCAATTATTTTAAGATGAAAAAATTAATTATAACAATTGCTATTTCTTTTAGTGCTTTCTGCGCTACAGCTCAAGAAACAAATAAACCTTTAATTAACATAAGTGGTCATGCAGATATTTACTATGGATTTGATTTTAATAGGCCCTTCTCCAATGAACGTCCTGATTTCCTTTTCAACCATACCCGTCACAACGAAGTAAATTTAAATTTGGGATTGGTTCAGGCGGATATTGACGGTGGATTTTATCGGGGCAGCTTGGGATTGATGGTGGGTACTTATGCGCAATATAATCTGGCAGCAGAACAGGATTTGCTAAAGAATGTCTTTGAAGCCTATGCTGGGGTAGCTATAGACAAGGAACGGAAATTATGGATTGATGCAGGTATTTTCGCTTCCCATATTGGCTTTGAATCAGCAATTTCCTCAGAAAATTTTACTTTAACCAGAAGTTTATTAGCTGAAAACTCGCCATATTTCCTCTCAGGAGCTAAGATGACCTATACTCCAAACAGTAAATGGGAATTTGAGGCTGGTGTTTTCAATGGTTGGCAACGCATCCAAAGATTACCAGGAAATACAAGCCCAGCTTTTGGTACCAGAGTAACCCACACGCCTACTGAAAACCTAACGCTCAATTGGAGTACCTTTATTGGAAATGATTTCCCTCAAGAAGATAAAAGAATGCGCTATTTCAACAACTTGTATGCAGAAATACAACTTAGTCAAAAAGTAGCTTTAATACTCGGGTTTGATTACGGCATTCAG
Source organism: Lunatimonas lonarensis (assembly GCF_000390185.1). GTDB lineage: Bacteria > Bacteroidota > Bacteroidia > Cytophagales > Cyclobacteriaceae > Lunatimonas > Lunatimonas lonarensis. Next base: position 24,388 of record NZ_AQHR01000041.1, read on the forward strand.
CAAGAGGCACTTGAAAGTGTTCAAGCTGGGGCTTCAAGGGGCTTTGAGCATTGGTATACACCAATAGGAATTCTACGTTTGGACTTCAATGAAAATTGGGGAATGGCTTTCCGAGGTGAATACTATCAAGATCAAAATGGGGTAATCATCGAGGCAAATTCGCCTGATGGATTCAGAGCTACGGGCTATTCGGTAAATTTAGATAGGAAAATTTCTCAAAATATCTTGTTCAGGATAGAAGCTAGGCAATTACAGAACAGCACTCCTAATTTCTTACAGGATGGTCAATTGGTACAAGGAAATTTCTTATTGATCGGTTCACTTGCTATAACCTTACCCTAATTCAAACCCTCCACCACCCAAATGGTGGTGGAGTGATTTAATCCAACTGCGTAAATGAAAAATTCTCCTGATTACTTTCTTCAACTGATTCAAAAGTCCAAAAAAGGGAGATTGAAAGTATATATCGGTATGATTGCCGGCGTAGGTAAATCTTACCGAATGCTTCAGGAAGCCCACGATCTGCTAAAGGCAGGAGTAGATATACGCATTGGTTTTATTGAAACTCACGGACGGGAAGAAACAGAAGCCTTGATTGAAGGCATTCCACTTATCCCCTTAAGAGAGGTGTTTTACAAAGGTAAAGTATTGAGGGAAATGGATCTAGAGGCTATTCTTCGATTGAAACCATCAATTGTGATTGTAGACGAACTTGCCCATACCAATATACCTGGCAGCCTACATGCCAAAAGGTGGGAGGATGTGGAAGTTTTAATTGATGCTGGTATTCACGTGATTACCGCATTTAATGTACAGCATTTGGAAAGCCTTAATGATAAGGTCAAGCAGTTGAGTGGGATCGAAGTCACCGAACGAATTCCCGATACCTTTCTAAGGAAAGCAGATGAGGTGGTCAGTATTGATTTGCCTGCTGATGACCTAATCAAACGTCTCAAAGAAGGGAAAATCTACAAAGAAGAAAAAATACAACAGGCCTTATCCAATTTCTTTCAGGCAAAAAAAATCCTTCAATTGAGGGAATTGGCACTTCTACAAGTTGCAAAAAACCTGGAGTCAAAAATAAATTTTATTCAGCAACAGCAAAGTAGCATTATTGAGCGTTTCATGGCTTGTGTCAGTACTGAAGAGGTTTTGGCAAAAAAGGTGATCAGAAAAACAGCTAGACTGGCCAATAATTATCATGCTGAATGGTTTGTTGTATATGTAAAAACTCCTAAAGAATCAACAGAAAAGATAAATGTAAGAACTGAAACCAAGCTTCTTCAAAACTTAAAGCTTGCAAGTACTCTAGGTGCCAATGTGTACATTTATGAAAGCAATTCCAAAGGAGCCAATCCAATCCAAGAAATACATTATCAAACTATTCACCAGGGTACAAGAGTTATTTCAAGTGAACACAAGACAATTGCTGATGTATTGTTTGAAGCAGCCAAGAATCATCAAGCTACCAATATTGTAATTGGGAAACCTAAACAAAGTATATGGAGAAATATTAGCGGACAAAACCATTTCCATAATCTTGTTCAGCTAATTTCTCCAACTGATATAGACTTAATCGTAGTTACCTAATCTAATGAAACTAAAAACTAAACTCTACCTATCTTTTGGGTTCCTATTTCTTTTGATCCTTTTATTAGCTGGATTAGGAAGTCTTTTTGTCCGTCAATTAGCAGATGACTCTCAGGCAATTATTAAAGATAATTACAGAACACTGGATTATATGCAATCCATCAAAACCTCTCTGGACAAAACTATACTTACCATTGGAAAACAAGATTCAAAAAGCAAGGCAGAACGAGGTTTTGCTTTTGACGCTATACTTGAAAGTATTGAAAAACAAAAAGCAAATATTACAGAACCGGGTGAGGATAAATTAACTGATGAGCTAATTAAACAAGTTGAATTATTGAAAATCTCTTTAAATGAAAATATACCAAGTGAGTTTTTGCTAATACAGATAGCTACTATTCAAGACTTGGCTACAAAAATCTATGAACTGAATATTCAGACGCTATTGAGGAAAAATGACACTGCCAATCAAACAGCGGAACGAGTTGTCCTATACATGGCGATTACAGGTATTTCAGGTAGCATTTTGAGTTTAATTTTCATAATAGGTTTTCCTGAGGTTATTTTCGACCCTCTACAAAAACTCAATGAAGGTATCAAAGCTATAGCCAGTAAAAAATATGATCACCAATTGAAAGTTGCTGAAAATGATGAATTAGGAGAAATAGCATCTTCTTTCAATCTTATGGCTTCAAGACTAAAAGAATATGAAGCCTCAAATTTTTCCTTACTTTTCAGCGAAAAAAAGAGAATAGAGGCAATTATTAACCAAATGCATGAAGGAATTATTGGGATTGACGAAAACCATAAGATTCTTTTTATTAATGATTTTGCTAAAAATGTCTTGAATTTGTCAGAAGAATATATCAAGGGTGAGCACATACAATCAATAGCCAAAATCAATGATATCATCGCATCTTTTGCAACAGATTTTGCCTTGGGCGGCCAAGAAAGTTTAACTCCAAAAACAATCAAAATTGTCCTTGATAAAGAAGAAAAGACCTTTTCACGCGAAATAATCCCTATTAATATTTCAAAAGATAAGCATGATAAATTAGAAAATGTTGGATATGTGGTGGTACTGACAGATATTACCCAATTTAGTGAGCGAGATAAGGCAAAAACTCAATTTATAGCTACTATTTCTCATGAGTTGAAAACCCCAATTTCTTCCATCGGCATGGGATTAAAATTACTCATGGATGAAAGAACAGGTAGCCTAAACGATAGCCAATCTAAACTGATTAAAGGGCTATTGGAAGATAAAAACAGGTTATTATCAATAACAGGCGAGCTTTTGGACATTACCCAAGCGGAAACCGGTAATATTTCCCTTACCCAGGAAGTTTTTCCTCCTAAGGAGGTAATTACGGTAGCATCTGAGGCATTAAAATTACAGCTTAATGAAAAGAAAATTAATTTAGAGCTAATCATCCAACCTGATTTACATGCCATTGGAGATGAAAACAAAGTGACTTGGGTACTGATTAACTTGCTTTCCAATGCAATTAGGTATTCGCCTGAAGGGTCAACCATTAGGATCAATTGTTTTCAAGAATCAAATAGGAAAATTCTTTTCGAAGTTATTGACCAAGGAAAGGGAATCCCCAAAAGCTTTCAAGACCGTCTGTTTGAAAAATACTATAGAGTTCCCGGAACAAAAACAAGCGGCTCAGGCTTAGGGCTAAACATTAGTAAGGAATTTATCCAAGCCATGGGAGGGAAAATAGGTGTTGAAAGTGAAGAAGGGAAAGGTTCGAGGTTTTGGTTCGAGTTAAACGCTAAGTCTTTTGTAAATGCAGTGAAATAGTTTTTCTTGGATTTTCGAATGTGTTCCAGCAGGTCTCTTCAACATTTAGATCATAATAAAAAGCACCCCCCAAGTCAATTTTCTGAGGGGTGCTTTTACACAACTTGGAATTAGAAGAACTACACCTTAAACCCTTCCCTGTACGTACGGCCAACGAACTGATTGGCTTCCTCCAGGTTGGTGATCCGCATGTTTTCACCGTCCCAAAGCAACTTTTTACGGGCGAAGAATTCCATTTGGCCTTTGCTGTTTTCTCTCCTAAGCAGGTAACTGCGAATGGCCAGGTTGCCCATCAGAACCGTCTCTGTCATCGGACCGGCATAGTCAAAAGAGGAGGTGAGTTCCTTGTGCTCTTTGCTGTTGAACCCGGCCTTGCAGGCATCTACCCACTTGCGCTGGTGCCCATATTCGGGCTCCTCCATTTCCTCTACCTCGGGACCGAAATCCTGGGTACCGTCGTTGAGGTATAGTTTTGGCATGAGGGGTGAACTGTCGTTGATGTTGGTACTGATGATTCCTTTTTCGCCAATGATCAGCACGCCATTGGCACTGTTGGCTCCTCCTATGTCGTGGTCGGCTGGGATGATGTCAGGGTGTGCCGGTCGTATGCCACCATCCATCCACGTCATCTCAATGCGGGATTTGGACTTCGGCGTGGCGTCGAAATGTAGGGTAATAAAGGAGGTAGCAGGGGCGCCTTCCGGGTTAAAATCCGCATTCCACATGCCCGAATAAACGGCTCCCACACTGCATTCCGCATCCGTCGGGTACATCAGGCCCAGTGTTCTAAATGGAATATCGATCAAATGGCATCCCACATCGCCCAATGCGCCGGTTCCATAATCCCACCAGCCCCTCCAGTTGAAGGGATGCATGTTTGGCGTATAAGGTTTGTATTCGGCAGGGCCGAGCCACAAATCCCAGTCCAGGTCTTTTGGCTTCTGGCTTGGGTCGGAGGCCGGCATTGGCCCTCCCTGTGGCCATACCGGACGATTGGTCCATATCTGTACCTTGGATACCTTTCCGATCTTATCGGAGTCTATCCATCCCTGAACCATCTTCAGCAAGGGGTTAGACCCGCCTTGGTTGCCCATTTGGGTTACGATTTTATTTTTTCGCGCCATCTCCGTGAGAATTCTCGCCTCCCGGATATTGTGGGTCATAGGTTTTTGGACGTACACGTGTTTGCCTCGCTCCATGGCGTAGGCCGCTGCAGGACCATGTACATGGTCGGGCGTTGAGATGGTGACGGCGTCAATGTCCTTTTCCTTGTCCAGCATCTCCCGGTAGTCTGCATAGAGCTTGGCCTTTGGAAAGGCCTCTACCGAACGTTTGGCAGATCCTGAAAAGTCCACATCACAAAGTGCAACAATGCGCTCCCGGCCGTTTACGGAAGCGTTTTTGATATCGCTGGAACCCTTTCCTCCGGCACCTATGGCCGCTAGGTTTAACTGGTCGCTAGGTGCTGTGTACCCTACACCTCCAAGGACGTGTCGAGGGACGATCAAAATGGAGGAAGCAATGGCCGCATTCTTGATGAAGTTCCGGCGCGAGCTTTCCAAGGTCTCGTTTTTTGGTTTTTTCATTGGTTTTTAATTTGTTTTTAAGTGGTTATGTACCGGCCTATCGGCAGGCTGGGAGTCGAACGGGAATGGCCCGGATTCTTCCGTCAGGGTGGCCATACGGCTCAATTGTATGTTAACTGTAAGATATACTACGACTAATTAGCTAAAGAAAAGAATAAACTTGGTGTTTACCTAATGAAAATGGGTCTGCGTTTCTTTTTCGATGCTGAATGGTATACCCACTTGCGAGTGGTTTAGACTATTCAATCGAATGAAATCATCCAATCATTGCCAAATCAACCGCTCAGCCGAAATGTACCGGAACATTTCCTGGTAAAGGACGAGCTGAATATCAAGGATCTGCTCATAGGTGGCACCATCTTCCACCGTTCCGTGGGGGCTTTCAAAGGTGAAGGCCATGGTCCCGCTGGCATGGTGCAGCGCGCTCACCAGGTTGAATGAGTTCTGAGGGGGAAAGGTTGGGTCGTCGGCTTCGGTAGACAATTTCCAGGAGGCACCTCTATTGGGAAGTTGAAGGGCCCTATATTGGTCGTTAAGCTGCCTGGCAAATGCGTCGATCCGCTCTTTCATAAACAAGGGCGCATGGGCATTTTGGATGACGAAAGGCGCACAGGAACAAGAATGGAGTGAAACGGTAATATCCGGGGCCTCTTCCATGGCGATTCTCATAATGGCTTTGGTTTCCTCGGCCATCGGCGCAAAGAATTCATCGTGCATGATATTGATGCCTGCGTCGTTGTAATAGGCTCCCAAAATGCCCACATCACCCCGCATGGGATGGAGGGATTTCGCCTGCGGCCATCGCCATAGGGTGCCATCCTTTTTGGTGCCTTGCCCATATTTGGTCATTGTCTCTTCGGGCAGGCCTACAAAGCTGTCGTAGGGCACCCGTCTACGGCCATCGGGGTTACCGGTCGGAACGATGACTACACGGGCTGTCCCAAACATCTCGCTCAGCTCCGGCCAGGCCTTTCCCCGTAGGTCTTTTCCGGTTTCGGCAATGGCCAAAAGATTGACCAGGCCTACTATTCCCTCTGCTTCCTGTCCATGTACGGGGCCAATGAAGTAAATCACGGGTTTTGCCGCGGCCCCCTTTTTTGCATAGTAGGCGGGATTTCGTGCCCCTACGGCAGAGTTATAATTTGCCTGACGGGCAAAATCCTCCTTCGCTCCATAGTAAACCGCATACAAGGGCAAGCCTCCGGCAGAAACCGCTATTTGGGCCACCCGTCCCTTTTTGACCGTAGACAGTGCCCTGTCTATGTCAGTTAGCGTACCTTTATAGAAATCAGGGATATCAGTCTGCTTGGCAGGATCGGAAGGTTCCAAGGTAAGCTGTGCCAAACAGTTGGGTGGTTCTGAGACAATCAGAATACAGGCAGAAAGGAAGAACAGGCTGAGGTTTTTCATGGCTTGGGTTTATCTGATGGTAATTCTTGGAGTCAACGGACTTTAAGGCTGTGCTCGCCATACACGACGAAAGCAGGGGAGTGCCGATTTTTTTACAGGCCTTCCAAAAGAAGCATTTGTGTATGGGCAGCCTCCTGACGTATTTTTCGTGCGATGCCATACGCATCCGAGTGCCACCAGCCACGGGCTTGTTCCGATGTCGGAAATTCCAACACGATTACCCGCTCCGGATTCCAGTCGCCCTCCAGTGTTTCCGTCTTTCCGCCCCTCACCAAAAAACGTCCTTTAAAAGGTGCGAGGCTTGCGGGGGTTAACCGTTTATAAGCTTCGTATTTTTCGGTATCGTGAATGGAGACCTCCACAATTACATAAGCAGCCATGGCGCAGGGATTTGGGGTTAAGTTACTTTAAAAACCGATGGGTCAGGATCTGCTTTGGGATGCCGGGTCCCTGAATGCTCAAGTTCAAATCCTGCCCTCCAAAATCATCGAAGTACCAAACTTCGATGGAATGGGTGCCTTTGGTCAAGGCTATCTTTCCACTCACCTCGGTCAGGCCGTGCGAACCGTCGTTGTCGATAAGTTTTTCTCCGTTTATAAAAAGGAAACTTCCATCATCCGAATTGGCATAGAAGACATAATCTCCTTCGGTTTCAATGGCCAAGGTTCCATTGAACATGAGCGCAAATTGGTCTTCTCGGTGCGTGATTTCATCCAAGCTGATTTCATGGCTATTGCCGGATTTGAGCGGCGCCATCTTATCCAGTGGGGGCAACGAAGTAAAGCTGCCCTCGTAGTACTTCCAAGCAATTTTTCTGTTTCCCGTGGCTAGACGGTAATCACTGACTTCAACCCGGCTTGCTTGTCCGTCCACCACATGCACAACGCTAAGCAGGGCATCCTCTGAAATCCGAATGGGCGCATTGTACACGGACGATCGCTCGGTGGGTACCGTTCCGTCCAAGGTGTAGTAGAGGGATCCTTTTGGATTGCTAAGGGTTAGGGTCAGATCCACCTGGGAGGCGTTGATAAACCCACCTTTAGGTTCTATGTGGGGGATAGGCACATAGGCCTTTGAGCCGGTAGCAGGACTAAATGCTTCCTCCATTACCCTTCCGATGGTACCTGCCGGAGGCATAACACCCAAATAATACGCAAGGGTAGGGGCTACGTCATAGATAAAATAAGGTTCCTCCAGGACTTTGCCTCGGGTCACGCCTTTGCCATACAATAAAATAGGGATTTCCAACTCATAAAGAGTCCTGCCCCCATGCCCGTAATTGATGCCCCCGTGATCGCCCGTGATCATGATAAAGGTCTCCTTCAATAAGTCAGCGGCTTCCAACCGTTGGATGAAATCCCCGATCTTTTGGTCATAGTAGGTGATTGCGTCGTAGTAGCCCTGCGTGTCGTGTCCATACTTGTGACCGGCACCGTCGGTTTCATCGATTCCCAGAAACAGGAACTCCGGCAGCTCCTCAAAAAAATGTTCGACCGCCTTATCAAATACCTCGGTTCCATCTTTGGAACGGAAATGCCGGTCAACAACGCTCATTTCAAACATGCGGGAAAGGCCGCTCCACTCATAAAAGAAATGCATTCTGGCCTCGGGCCGCTGTGCTTTGATCCAGGACAAAATGGAGGGATATACGTCTTCCGATCCTGTGCGTATCGGATCCCAATGTCGGGCGTCCCTCTCCCAGCTGTTATCGTAGATGCCATGCTGTACCGGATCCACACCGGTCAGCATAGAGGTCCAGTTTGGGGTACTTACCGTAGGCAATACACAGCGTGCATAAGGTGCCAATGCTCCTTCCGCTATCATTTTGTCCATGGCGGGAGTATTCGCTTTCTGTAAACCCCTAGAACTGAACGCATCCAGTCCGATCATGATCACGTGTTTTGCTTTGGGGGTCGTTGTCTGCCCGAAGGACATTCCGACAAGAATCAAGTAAACGAAGCCGGTATGTAATACCCGCGAAATGGATGAGGTAGGCATTTTGATTGACATAAGTAGGGAGGGTGGTCTTTATTCGTTTACCAACTGGAGTAATAGCTCGGGTTCGTCGGTTGTGATGAAGTCCACCCCTTGTTCGAGCAACCAGCGCATGTCTTCCTCTTTGTTGACCGTCCAAACATTTACGGTTAGGCCCAAGTCCTGGGCTTCTTTTATCCACTGGGGTTTTTCCCGCAACACTTTCAGGTTGTAATCAAAACCCGCATACCCCTCTTGTTTCAATTCCTGGGGACTTTTTTCTCCGGTAAGGTAGGCAACAAGGGCGGTTGGGTCCAGTCGTATCAGCTCGCTTCCGATATTTTTGTCAAAGGTGATATACTCCACCCATTTTTCAGCACCCATTGCTTTCACGGTCTCGATCACTTTTGCCGCGATCTCCCTGCCTCTTTCATCTCCCAATCGCGTAGGCTTCACTTCCATGATCAGTTTGGTTTTGGATTGCTGCATTCCCCTTCGGAGGTATTCTTCCACGGTTGGCAATCGCTCGCCGTTGGGGAGGCGAAGGGATAAAACTTCCTGATAGGTAGCCTCTTCTATAACCAACCCCTCGTAGTCAGCGTCGTGGTTGAGCACGAGCACACCATCCTTCGTCATCCAAACGTCAAATTCAGAACCCATGCAGCCGATTCGAAAGGCCTCTTCAAGGGAAGCAATCGAATTTTGGGGAAGGCCCATTGTCTTCCATGCGCCTCTGTGGGCAATCACTTTGTTCTGTAAAAAGGTGTCTTGTTCGTTTTGGCAGGACATAAGGGCCACGGTTATCAGCGTAATCAGAAAAGATCGAAATTTCATGCGTATGTGTGTACTGGTTTGAGAGACAATGTTCGTTTAATATCGTTACTTTCGCAAAATAACTATTTTATTTTAATGTTAAAGGTTTTGGTGGTTCGTAGGTTTTTGGATATCGCTCTGTGGGCTGTGCTAGTTGGATCATTGCTTTCTGCTTGCAAAGGATCGCTGTCTCCGCTTGAATCCTATCTGTCTGAAACAGAAGGGTTGGTTGCATTCTGGGATTTTTCGGAGGAGGAGGGGAACCCAAGGATGGCGAAGGGTGTGGGGGATTTTCCCCTGCGGGAGATCAACGGGCCAATCCCCCGCGTAGTCGGTGGCCCGGTTTCCGGGTATGCCGCCTATTTATCGGATTCGGCCTATTTTGCGATTCCAAACGAACATACCGGCCGGTTAAACATCCATGGAAAGAATCAGGGGGTTACGGTCATGGCATGGGTCAATTGGGAAGGGGGTACAGGCTTTGTGGGAGGCATGTGGAATGAACATACAGACGGAGGCAGGCGACAGTATGGGCTCTTTGTGCATTTGCCCCATTATAACGGTGGGGACCAGGTCTGTGGGCATATTTCGTTCACGGGAAAACCTACGCCGCCCTTTCCTTATAGTTCCGATTACTCAGCAAGCAGGCAAACACTTAGTAAGGGCAGCTGGCATTTTATCGCGTTTACGTACGATGGTACCCATATACGATCTTACTTGGATGGCGAATTTGAGGAACGGCAGCCGGAATTGATACGAAATACCAAAGGATTCGAGGGTTTGCCAGATGGGTTGGTCCAATCCAAAAATCCCTACTTTTTCCCGGATGGGATGGGTGATAACGGCTCGGATTTTACCGTTGGGGCGGTGGTTCTCAGCCGTGGTATGGGCAATTTTTTTAAGGGCCAACTGGGCGGATTGGCTGTTTATGATCGTGCATTAAGTTCACATGAAATACAGAAAATCAGCAAGTTAATTAATATTAACTAAGGTAATACTTTAATAGATATAGGACGGGTTAGGTCTGCTTCTATACTTGCCAGGATCTTTTCATCTGGAATTCCCTGATGAACGTAGAATCGATACCTTGCTTTAAAGCGTGCGCCAGGTGCTATATGGAAACCACCCTCATACATCGGCGAATAGACCCAATAGGGCATAGTCGGGTGTACCCGGACAATTTGGGGATAACGGAAATTATCGGGATGCCCAAATACGGTTACGCCTGCGGTTTCTCCGCCGATTTCGCCATAGGCGCTGATCCATTTGGCCTTTGTATGGTTGGCACTTTCTTTGGTGTGACCCTCGCTGGTAAGGATTTTCCATTCGTTGGTATAATGAATGGAGTCGACCACATTCCACTCCCTACTTCCCCTAAAACCCATTCCACCATAGTGGTATTCCAATAGGTGCAGGGTGTCTTGACTCGTGTTTATTTGTTCTGAACAAAGGTCAAAAACGAAGAATCCTTCGGTGGGGTAGGTGGTCAGCTCCCAGGTTTCTTCCAATACTTCGCCATGCTTTAAGCTAATATGGCTTTGTTTGACCGCAAAAGACGTACGCCATTTTCCCGGCGAAATAGAAAGCACTTCTTTGTGTTCTACGGTTCCGGTTCCTTGGTGTTGGTTCCAAAAGTCCACCTTTTCTCCTCTGAACATCGTGTTCACCCACGCGTTGAAGATCGCATGCTGATGGACATGCCCGGCAGGGAAGTCATCGGTCAGCACCTGTCCTCCCGGACTGGTCAGGGGATGGATCATTCCATTGCGTTTGTAATAGTCCGGCAGCCCCTCTTTTGGAAATGCCATGGCGGTTTGGTAAAAAAACACCTTGTTTTCTCCATTATTAACCTGGATGCCGGAATCGGTTTCTTCCACGGAAACGCTGCGATCACTGGGAATCGTCCCGGCAAAAAGGTGAAAGACTTGCGTCCCTTTAGGAAGATGGGGCAGTACCGTAGCCAACGACCCTTCGCCGTTCAGCTCAGCGGGATACTTCGAACCGCTTACGGGATCCATCAGAAAAACCGCCTGGGTTCCGTCGACGATGCCGGCAACATCTATATGGATAGGGACTTCAAACCTTTCCACTAGATCCACCTGTATTTCGAATTTTGCCAACGGCTGTTGTTGGCAGGCAAGGAGCCCCAAATAAGCTAGGGGGTATAGGAGAAATTTTCGCATGGTGCCTTCGTTTGGTGGATAAATATCGGTCGGTTATCCACCATTTGCAACATTAATCGGCCAACACGTTTAATTTAACAGGCAAAGAGGGGCACTGATCACCAAAAATGCCTTACTTTGGTTTTTATAAATGAGTTGACACGTTACCGGTTGTTTCGCAAAATGCACATACTACAACGCATACCTAATTTTCTCCTTGCCTTCCTTTTATTTATCGGGTCTTTTGCGAGTCCATTTGGCGTTTTTTCGCAGGTCTCCCTACAGGACACAGTGCCCTTGGATAATCGGGCGATCACAGGCGTTCTGGAAAATGGGTTGACCTATTTTATCCAGCAAAACCCCAAGCCAGAGTCCAAGCTGGAGCTTCGGTTGGTGGTAAATGCCGGATCTGTGTTGGAGGATGAGTCACAACTTGGCCTGGCGCATTTTGTCGAACACATGGCCTTTAACGGCACGGAGCATTTTGAAAAAAACGAGCTCATCAGTTACCTTCAATCCATAGGGGTTTCTTTCGGCGCGGATTTGAACGCCTACACCAGTTTTGACGAAACGGTATACATACTTCCCATCCCCACCGACGATCCGGAAAAGTTGCACAATGGGTTTACGGTTTTGAAGGATTGGGCCGGTGGGCTGTTGTTGGAGGCTGAGGATATCGATGCCGAGAGGAGTATCATCGTGGAAGAGTGGCGTACAGGTCAGGGCGTGGATCAGCGACTTCGGGACCAATACTTACCCTTGCTGCTTTTTGGTAGCCGGTATGCGGAGCGTCTACCTATCGGAGATATGGACATTATCCGCAACGCGCCTTACGAAGATTTAAGGAGGTTTTACCGGGATTGGTACCGTCCGGACAACATGGCAGTGGTAGCTGCAGGAGACGTAGCTCCCGACACCTTGGTTGAACTGATCACTCGGTATTTTGGTAGCCTGAAAAACCCCTCCGATGCTCCGGATCGCGTTTCCTTTGAGGTGCCCGAGCATGAGGAGACGTTGATAACCGTGCTGACGGATGAGGAAGCGCCTGGCATCCAGCTGCAGCTCTTCTACAAGCATAAGCCCAAGCCTACCGTAACCGTAGCGGACTATCGGAACCGTATCATCCGTATTATGTTGGGGGGCATGTTGACCCAGCGCTTGGACGAAATCCGCCAACGCCCCCAAGCTCCCTTTGTTTATGCCGGTGCCCGATTTGGATCCTTTGTGCGGGATTTGGACTTCTTTACCACTTCGGGTGCAGTCACGACCGGAAATACCCTCCGTGGCGTAGAATCCTTCCTGACCGAAAACGAGCGGGTGCTCCGGTATGGTTTCACCGACTCTGAGCTTGATCGGGTGAAGCGCTCCCTTTTGAACAGCGCGGATAGAGGGTTTCAGGAGATGGACAAAATGGAGTCCAGAAACCTGGTTGGCCGTTACGTTTCCCATTTTTTGACAGGTTCCTTTGCAGAGGGAGAGGAGATCCGATATCACCTGTACCAAGCGTTGGTTCCTGCCATTTCCTTGGAAGACGTCAACGCCATGGCACAAACGCTGATTAGGGAGGAAAACCGCGTCCTTATTGTAACGGCACCCGAAGCAGACCGCAGCGATCTCCCCTCGGAGGAAGAACTCAGGTTATTGTTTGAAAAAGTAAAGGCTTTACCCTTAGAACCATACGACGAGGAAGTATTTCCCGAGGTGTTGATGTCTACGCTCCCCTCGCCGGGAAGAGTGGTGGAAATGACCGTCAACGATGAAGTGCAAGTTACTACCGTAACGCTGAGTAACGGTATGCGGGTTTCTTTTAAACCTACCGACTACAAGAATGATGAGATCATTTTTACCGGGATGGGGAGAGGAGGCGCCTCGCTTTATCCGGATGAGGATCACTATGCGGCCAGTTATGCTAGTGTCATGGTTAATGTGATGGGCATAGGAGACTTTAGTCCAACAGCTCTTCGAAAAGTGTTGACCGGCAAAAATGTGTCTGTGACACCGAACCTATCCACCTATGGAGAAACCATATCGGGAGGCACCTCTCCTCGGGACTTGGAGTTGGCCCTTCAACTGGTGCACCTGTATTTTACCGCTCCCCGGTTAGATAGGGAGTTATTCGATGTGTATATCGAAAATCAACGAAACCAGCTGGAAACGGCACAGTCCAATCCTGATTTTCAGTTTAACAAGCGCGTAAGCGAGATCGTAAACCAAGGTAATCTGCGTGCCATGGGTATTTATGATCCGGAGCAGTTGGATCTGATTGACCTGGAGCGGGGTTTGGAGATCTACCGGGAGCGTTTTGCGAATGCGGCAAACTTTGAATTTTTGTTCACAGGGAATCTGGACCTGGAACAGGTAATTCCACTGATTGAGTTATACCTGGGTAGCCTACCGGGTGATGGTACCCGGCGGGATGAGTACCGGGATTTGGGTATCCGAATACCCCGTGGGATACAGGAACGCATAGAAGTGGGCCGTGATGACAAAAGCCAGGTAATCATGTATTTCAGTGGTCCCGCAGCGTATGATCTTGACAAAAACCAGCAGGTATCGTACCTTGGTGAGATCCTCACGATCCGGCTTATTGAAACCCTCCGAGAGGAGATCGGGGGGGTGTATGGGGTAGGGGCAAGAGGGGCCCTTTCCCGGGTGCCGGACGAATCCTTCAGCTTTTCGATTTCTTTTCCTTGTAGTCCCGATAACGTAGACATGCTGATTGATGTGGTTTGGGAAGAGATCAAAAAAATCCAGGAAAACGGACCGGAAGAAAAAGATCTTCTCAAGGTGCGGGAATCAAAGCGGATAAGTTTGGATGAGAATATGAAGAGAAATGGATTTTGGCACAGTCAATTACAGGCCGCCATTTCCTCGGATATGCCACTGGAGACGATTTTGGGTGCACGAGACCGGGTGGTTGGCGTGACGTCGGATCAAGTTAAAACCATTGCAAATACCTTCCTACAGCGGGAGAATCTACTGGAGATAAGAAGATATCCCCTGCCAGTCGAACGAAGCGAATAACCTGTAGCATCCTTTCGGGCCAACAGCAGTAAATAAACCCATTGTATTCCTATGAAAATAAATCCCCTAACCGTACTGATCGTTTGTGTTCTGTTATCGTTTATGCCCCTACTCGATGCAAGGGCATCCAACCCCATTCTCTGGGAACGGGATCTTTTTGTAAATGGGTCCCATGGCTATCACACCTTTCGTATTCCTTCGTTGGTTGTGACATCCAAAGGGACTGTTTTGGCTTTTGCAGAGGGAAGAAAGCACGGTACCTCGGATACGGGAGACATCGACCTGGTCATGCGTAGGTCAACCGATGGGGGAGAGACCTGGGGACCTTTGGTTGTCGTCTGGGATGACGGCGAGCATGTATGTGGCAACCCAGCACCGGTGGTAGACCACGAAACGGGGAAGGTTTGGTTATTGCTTACCTGGAATCGGGGCGACGACCATGAACGGGATATCATTGCCAAGCGGGCGAAAGATACCCGCAGGGTGTTTGTAAGCAGCAGCGATGACGACGGATTGACTTGGTCTGCTCCCGAAGATATCACGGCGGTAGCCAAGCATCCTTCCTGGGGCTGGTATGCGACCGGACCGGGCATGGGTGTACAGCTTAGCCAAGGGCCCTACAGGGGCAGACTGGTGGTGCCCGCCAACCATAGCTACGATGAGCCCACCGGTACGCTGTCCGGCGGGGGATTTGAATACGGTGCACACAGTATATTTAGCGATGACCATGGCAAAACCTGGCAGTTGGGTGGGGTCATCCAACCCAAAATGAATGAAAGCCAACTGGTAGAGTTATACGATGAAGCGGGCACGTTACTCATTAATATGCGGTCTTATTATGGAAAGAACAGAAGGGCCCAGTCAAAAAGTCGGGATGGGGGAATAACATGGAGTGAGGCTGTCCACCTAGAGGATCTAATAGAACCGGTCTGCCAGGCAGCTTTGATACGCTACGATGGAAAGGCTCATGGGGCATCGCCAATTCTCCTCTTTTCAAATCCGGCAAGCACGAAAAGGGAGCACATGGAGGTCAAGGTAAGCAAGGACCATGGCAATACTTGGGAAACCTGGGTTACCCTTTACAACGGGCCCTCGGCCTATTCGGCACTGGCCGTATTTCCCTCAGGGGAGGTATTGTGTTTGTATGAAAAAGGCGAAAACAGTCCCTACGAGCAAATCAGTCTGGTTAAACTTGGACCGTTGGCCTTTGAAAAAAATAAACCTTAGCCGAAATGATCAGGGCTAAGGTTTATCTACGGGGAATTTATTCCCCAAATTGTCCCTATTTGGCCGGGGTTTGGCTTGGTCGAACTTCAATCTTGCTTGGAAGCGTACGGGGATCCAGCTTAAAGAGGGAAACCACCATTTCGCCAATATCCTCTATTTGGATTTTCCATGCGTCTTTTTCGTTCACCTCATGGTTGTTGAATCCGGTAGCTACCGAGCCCGGCATGATGGTGCTGACCCGAACGCCCTCCTGCCTTAAGTCCAGCATTATGGCCTGTGAGAATCCGGTCAGTCCAAATTTACTGGCATTATAGGCTGATCCGCCTGCAAAAAAGTTGGTGCCCGCCAAGCTGGATATGGTAAGGAAGAACCCTTTGGTAGCCTTTAGCGCATCTACACTGGCTTTGATCCCATAAAATACACCGGTGAGGTTGGTGTCTATCGTTTCATGCCACTGTTCTGGGGTTAGTTCCTGAATGGGTGCGAAGTGCCCTATGCCGGCGTTGGCAACAAAAAAGTCGAGCTTGCCCCATTCTTTTTGTATGGCTGCAACCGCTGCTTTTTGCGCTTCAAAATCCCTCACATCAACCTCCAACGCCATTACCTGCCCATCTACTCCAGCAGCTTCTATTTTCTTAGCGGCTTCCTTTGCACGGTCCAACGACCTGCTGCTAATGGCTACATTTACCCCTTCTTTGGCAAGGGCCATTGCGATCCCAAAGCCGATGCCGGTATTTCCTCCGGTAATAAATGCAGTCTTGTTTTTAAGCGACATATGAAATGTTTGGTTTTACGTGATAAAAAATGGTCAATGGAAAATACCCATTGACCATGCTGAATGGAATCCGGTTGGATTATTTTACCTTGTCTTTTGCCTGAGCAATCAACTCGCTGCTTTTTGACTTGGTCTCCTCTGCCACTTTCGAAATTTCCTTGTTGAATTTGTCAAACTTGTCGGAAAATCCTTTCAAAAGGCTGTCGAGCTGCTTGTTGAAATCGCTCAGGTAGGCTTCACCCTTTTTTGACAGTTTCTTACGGGTATCAACCCCTTTTTCTGGTGCAATTAACATTCCTATCTGAATGCCGACAGCAATACCTGCGAGGGCTCCGAACAATACTTTAGCTGATTTCATACGTTTTTACGATTTAAGGTTAGAAATAAAATATCAAAAACTGCATGGTAGAAAACCCTACCAAAATCATTGGTCGCAACTTCCATACCAAACTGATACTAATTTAATCAACAACACGATTGGGATATGAATAATTCGGGATTTTCCGGGTTTATGGGCATCTCTCCAAACAAATTACCTGTACTACCAATTGAGCATCTTTCTATGATCTACATTACCTGGTTGGTCTGCTACTTTCACCCGTATTATGCGGATCGCCTGCACGTATACAAAAAACCAAGGATCCAATTGCCCAAAATGGTAACGAATCGGTAATAAATAGATACGGAGAATACACTATCTTTGTTTTTACCTGCACCTTTATTACCAACCAACCATGAAGCCGAGCCAGCCACAGGTGGACAGCCACTGCATAAACAATACGCAGTGGTACGCCTTCAAAAAATGTGAGATTTCATGCGACCATTAAGAATCATTCCTGGACACATGCGATGTTTCGCCCTTTCGTTTTGCCTTTGTTTGGTGGCGTTGGTGGGGGGTGCCCAAAATATCAAGTTCAAGACCTACACCGTTGAACATGGGCTTTCCAACAATTCAGTAAATCGAATCATCAACGATCCGTCAGGGGGGCTTTGGATTGCCACATGGGATGGGCTGAATTTTTTTGACGGGAAGTCCTTTCAGGTGTTTAAGCACGATCCCCGAAATAGCCTTTCCTTAGCCGGGAATTACATCTATGATCTTTTCACGGATCAATCCGGCACCCTGTGGGTAAAGTCGTCGTTGACCACTGTGAGCAAGCAGACCGCTTTTGGGGAGTTTGAAAACTATTCTTTTGAGCAGGAGGTTGATGAGTTTGGTTTGAATCGGGACCAAATGGTTGCATTAAGGGTTGGAGGCATCCATTACATCTATGCCGATGGCCGGTTTGTAAAGGGGCGGGAATCGGATCGGGTTCAGTCTGGCAAAATATCTTATGGAAAGGTAATCCAAAAGCACTTTCCTGGTATACAGTTGAAAGATCAACTCAGGGATAATCAGGGAAACCTATGGTTTGCCTCTACGACCACCGGACTTTTCATATTGCCATTTAACGAAGATGATGGGGATCAGGGAAGTTTTCACAACTATACCGTAGATGCATCAGACCCCTACAGCCTGCGCAGTAATGAAGTATATGCACTTCATGAGGATGTATTTGGCAATGTTTGGTTGGGCCTAAAGGACGGTGGCTTAAGCATGGCCTATAAAAACTCACGAAGTATCAATTCCATTTCTCCCCATTCAAAGCGATTCAGTGAGCTGCCATTAGAAACCATCCGGGCTATTCACCAAGATAAAGCAGGCAACCTTTTACTGGGTTTTTACAACTCCGGCGTGTATCGGTACGATAAAAACAAAGGGAAATTCATGGAGCTTGCCATCGAGCCGGCCCGGTCGAATTCCGATTGGAAACGCATCCGCAGTCTTTTTCGTGACAGTCAGGGTTCTGTTTGGATAGGAACCTATGCCGGATTGGTGAGAGTTACCGACAGCGGGGCGATGCACTATTTCCCAGGAGAGGGAACGCCCCATCTCATGAGCGGCCGAAATTACGATATTGTTGAGGATCCGGAGGAAAACAGCCTTTGGGTAGCCTGTTGGGGAGGGCTTTCCAAATTCAGTTTGGAATCACAACGTTTTGTCCCTTTTGAGGGCCAGGAAAAACTAAAGAGTTACCATATCCGCAAAATAGTCAGGAGCAATGACGCGCTATGGCTGGCAACGGAAAACAACGGAGTGATCCGGTTTAGAGGAGCAGCGCTGGAGTTTTTGACCTATGCCCAGGGCCTTCTTGATAATAGTGTGTACTCTTTGTTGCCCGATAATAAGACAGGCGACCTTTGGATTGGTACTTTAGGGGGAATAACCATTTACCGTCCGGGGGTAGGAATTCTCCGACAGATTACGGAGAAGAGTGGGCTTTTTAGCCAATTGGCCTACGGTCTGCTGGCCGGCGACAAACACGTGTGGGTAAGCACTACAAAGGGAATAGCGGCTATTGACAGGGAGACCTTTGAAGTGACCGTACTACCGCCGGAGGAAGGCTGGCAGTCCGGGGAGTTTTCGGAAGGGGCCTACTACAAAAATGAGCGCGGAACGCTGTTTTTTGCAGGTGTAAAGGGGTTGAATTATTTCCACCCGAAAGCCCTTGACCTGAGCTTTGACCCACCAAAAATCCAGCTGCGTACGGTTAAGAATCCGCCAGGTACCGAGATTAAATATCCAAGCAGTATCAAGGCGGATGTGCAGGCCATCCAATTCACGGCAAATCCCTATAACCGTATTGTTTATAAGTTGGAACCGCTGGAGACCGAGTGGAAGACGGTTGATCCCACCTATACCATTCGGTATGAAAATGTCCCTCCGGGAAGTTACAGGCTGTTGGCAAAAAACGAATCGGATACCGCAGGCCTGCAGGTAGCTTCCCTATCCGTGGACATTCCCATGCCGTTTTGGAAGTCGCCGTTCTTTTGGACACTTCTGATATGTACTGTTTTTTTGTTGTTTATCCAATGGCGGCACTTGCACAACAGGAGGCAGCGCGTAAAGCTCCAGTCGCTGATAGATGAACGTACGAAAACCATCGAGGAACAAAAGAAAAAGCTTATGGAGATCAACGCCTCTTTGGATCGAAAAAACCGGGAGATCAGCGTGCAGAAGTCGCAGCTTTTGGAGTATCATAACCAGCAAAAAAATCCGGATTTTGAGATAGAAAAGTTTAAAAAATTCGTGCTAAACCAGTTTGGGCCTCCACTTGCCCATATCAAGAAGGATATCGATATGGGGAGATTGGGCCAAAAAGAAGTACAGGAAGATGTTTCTACCCATATCAACGCGTTGATCCGAGAGCTTAGGGATTGGGAGAAGTTATCGGTATTGGATCATTTGGAGGAATCAACGGCGTCCCTGACCGTGCTATCGAGTTTATATGAAAGCCTCACACACGAACTTCGGGGACAGCTCCTAGCCAGGCAGATCCAACTAACCTATGACTACCAGCTCGGCGATGAATGGGTGAGCATGGATGTATTGCGCGTCAAGCTTTTTTTTCACTGCCTGTTCCGAGAGCTTATCAAGTTTATGGAGAAACACTCTCAACTGACCATCAAGGCCTCGGTTTCCGACCAAATCGTCTGTATACAGACGCGATCGAATAGCAATATTTTAACGGCGAATTTTCAGCAGATCATGGATGGCAGCCTCTACATGCGAAGTGCCCAGCGGATTTTGGCTGATTTAGGCGGGAGGATGGAGTTTTCCTCGGAGGGTTCTGTTTCCCTACAGGTCTGCATTCCCTTTGTATTCGCCGAAAATCCCCATGGGACCCTGACCTGGGAAAGTATGGAAATGGAAGACCGGGTCGTTTTGGACCGGTTCAATGTAGTCATTTTGGGAAATCGATTTGAAACGGACGGTATGGTCAAACTGATTGGCCACGATAAGGTAAACCTGATCGAAGAGGAAAACCCACTGAAATTAGTATCCTTGGTGCAACATACTGCCATAGATGCGTTGATTTTGTATAACGTAAAGATCAGCCAGCCGCTGTTGGATCTGATGCAGTCGGTAAAGGAATCCAACGAAAGTAACGTGGCCTTACCCGTGCTTTATTTTTACGAACTACTGGAATATGGACTACAGGAAAAGCTCGCCGATCTTGGGGTAGGAACATTCATTCAGTTGCCCTCCAGCGTGGAATATATTAAAAAGAAGCTTCATGGCCTTATTCAAGCACGGAGACGCTATCTGGAAGAGCGAAAACAACATTCGCTCATCCCAATGTCGGATGAAAACTCCCAAGATGACCATTTGACTCCCAACGAGCGATTGATACGGGAGGCACTCCGCATTATCAAACAACAATATGCTGATCCAAATTTCAGGGTAGAATCGCTCAGCTCTACGTTGGGTATTTCCAAAATCAAATGTTACCGGCTGTTCAAAGAAGTGTTGGATACCTCCCCCTCTGATATGATCATCAAATTGCGCCTACAAAAGGCAGAGCAGCTCCTCCAAAAAAAGAAGATGAATATCTCAGAAGTGGGATTTGAATGCGGGTTCAACGATCCGAAGTATTTCAGCAAATTGTTCAAAAAGCACTACGGTGCGTCGCCTCGTGGATTTGCCTAATATGCTTGGTGGTTTCTAGCGTCCCATTGTGTATTTTTGGTGCAGAAGAGCCCTGAATGCTTTTCATATACCCATAAAGTACAACAATGGAACCCATAAAGACCTATGAAATGCCTCGTACGCCTGAAAAACAAGCTTTTCAGTTGTATGAAGTACAGGGTAAAACCATTGCCAATCCCCACTACCCCCATGAGACCGACCGACCCCACCGGCACAAGTATTATGAGGTGTGCGTTTTCGTGACAGGGGCGGGGAAGCATGAAATAGACTTTAATACCCATCAGATACAGCCCAATAGTATCCACTTTCTTTCTCCTGGTCAGGTTCACCTGATTTCCCGTGAGGAGGATTACCACGGGTACCTGATGGTTTTTTCGAAGGAGTTTTATTCCCTTGACACCTTCCACGAGGACCTCCTTTTCCAACTTGCTTTTTTCAACAATCCCCACCGGGTACCCATCCTTAATCTGGATGCGGGAAATTTTGGAGAACTACTTGATCTCATTGGCTTGATGGGAAGGGAATTACAGCAAAAAGGAGCCTATCACAACGGGATATTACGTAGTTATTTGCAGGTTTTCCTTCTTAAGTGCCAACAGCATTACGTTGATTTTTTTGCGGAAAAGCAAAAGATGGGCGATCCGCATTATGCATTGGCGCAGCAGTTTCAGACACTGGTCGAGCAGCAGTTCAAGCGGCAACATCTGGTGCAGTATTATGCAGACCATCTCGCGTTGTCGCCCGCGTTGCTGAACAAGTACGTAAAGAAAATTACCGGTACCACAGCGGGTGACCTGATAATCGAAAGGTTGATTTTGCAGGCGAAGCGGTACCTTATTTATACGGACCTTACGAACAAGGAAATTGCCTATCAGCTGAATTATGCGGATCCCTCGTATTTTAGCCGGATTTTCAAAAAGAAAACCGGCCTGAGCCCTTCCGAGTTCAGGCAGGCAGAGAACGAAAAGTACCAGAAATAGACTGTAAAATACCTTTATTTTGGCTGTTTTGCAAGCTACCTTTATATCGAAATCAGAAAAGTACACACTCCTGGGTGCATCTGATTCGGTTGAAAATTTGGATTTAACTCCCTTTTATATTCTCTTAAAAAAGAAAACATACTTCCAACGCAAAATGATAAAAATTGATTTTGAACTTAAGCCCAACGACCTAAAAGGTTTATTGGAGAAATTCTGGCAGTTATCTGGCGAGAAGATCGAAGCGATCGAGCGCGATTACCCTCAAGATAAGGGTTCGCCGGTCTTTACCGTAAACGGAAAGTACGATACCCGGGGCTGGACCGAGTGGACCCAGGGGTTTCAATTTGGATCTTCGATCCTTCAGTTTGACGCAACGGGCGAAGAGCGCTTTTTGGCCTCCGGAAAGGAAAGGACGCTAAAGCTCATGGCGCCCCATATCAGCCATACCGGTGTACACGATCACGGATTCAACAACGTAAGTACCTATGGGAATTTACTTCGCCTGATGGTAGAAGGGAAAATTCCATTCAACGAATGGGAAAAGAATTTCTATGAGCTTGCCTTAAAAATATCCGGAGCGGTTCAGGCTAGCCGTTGGACGCCCATCAAAGACGGAGGTTATATTTACTCGTTTAACGGGCCCCATTCGCTGTTCGTGGACACCATACGTACGGTACGTATATTAATGCTAAGCCACAGTTTGGGCCATGTCCTCCAGCAGGAAAACGACGTGCGGGTCAACCTGCTCGTTCGGGGATTGCAACACGCAAAGGCAACCGCCGATTATTCCGTTTTCTACGGTGCCGGAAGGGATAGCTACGATCTATGGGGCAGAACAGCCCATGAGAGTGTATTTAACACAAACGACGGCAACTTCCGATGCCCCAACGCACAGCAGGGCTATACGGGATTCTCTACCTGGACCCGAGGGCTGGCCTGGGCGATGTGTGGATTTGCCGAGGAACTGGAATACATTGATGGGCTCAGTGATGAGAATTTGGGTGCCTATGGGTCGCGAAAAGATATTGAGGCATTTATGCTCAAGGCAGCACAGGCTACCTGCGATTTTTACATAGAACACACACCGGTCGACGGGGTTCCTTACTGGGATACAGGGGCTCCCAATTTACATCGTTTGGGAGATTACCTTTCCAGGGCCGCTGACCCGTACAATGCCTTTGAACCCGTGGACAGCTCTGCGGCAGCAATCGGCGCACAGGGTCTTCTGCGTTTAGGTAAGTTGTTTCAACAGCGCGGGGATCAAGAAAAAGGCACGAAGTATTGGCAGGCCGGATTAACGGTGTTGCGGACCTTGCTTCAGGAGCCTTACCTCTCCACCAATCCAAACCATCAGGGCATACTGCTCCATTCCATCTACCATCAGCCAAATGGATGGGATAATGTGCCATCCGGAAGGAAAATTGCCTGCGAGGAATCCAGCATGTGGGGCGACTATCACGCAAGGGAACTGGCTCTATATGTGACCCGGGTAATCAGCGACGAGCCGTACTACACCTTTTTTAATTGCCTGTCATGAGTGTAGCGCCGATTGTTGATCTACGTAAATTGTGCATCCACACGATTACCACTAAACCCTGGAGTTTGGAGGAGTCGGGAGAACGATACGAAGCGGCTGGAGTGAAGGGTATTTCCGTTTGGCGGCAATACCTGGAGGGCCGAAACATCGCCCAGGCGGGAGAAAGGCTTAGAAATCACGGGTTGGAAATAGTTTCCTTGGTTCGTGGGGGTTTTTTTCCCTCGACCTCCGCTGCGCAGCGTCAAATAGCGATCGATGATAACCTTAAAGCGGTGGATGAAGCTGCTGCTCTGGGAGCAGAGATGATCGTTTTGGTGTGTGGCGCGGATCCGGGGCAGTCTCTGACGGTGTCCCGAAAACAGATACAGGAGGGGATAGAACGGGTTTTGCCCTATGCCATCGCAAATAACGTGAAGCTGGCCATCGAGCCGTTGCATCCCATGTATGCAGATACCCGGTCGGCAGTCAATACCCTGGAGCAGGCCAACGACATGGCAGAGTCGATAGGTTCTGATTTTGTGGGCATCGCCGCTGACGTCTACCATCTTTGGTGGGATCCGCATCTGGAACAGGAGATCAAACGGTGCGGAGCCAATGGGAATCTGTTGGCGTTTCACATCTGCGATTGGGTCAGTCCGACCGTGGACATGCTCAATGACCGTGGTTTGATGGGAGAGGGGTGCATCCCGATCCAACAGATCCGGGGATGGGTAGAAGAAGCCGGATTCAGGGGATTCAATGAAGTTGAAATTTTCTCTGATCGACATTGGGCCGGAGACCAAGATGAATTCCTGCAAAAAATCGTAGCAAGCTACAAAAGCTGTTAATCGATTTTGCTTTAATCAATAAACTACAATAACAAAAAACAGTAAAATGGAACATAAGATAGGCATTATCATGAATGGGGTGACCGGAAGAATGGGCACCAACCAGCATTTAATGAGGAGTATAGTCGCGATCATCCAGCAGGGTGGGGTGAAATTGGGCAATGGCGACACCATCATGCCCGATCCGGTTTTGGTGGGCAGAAACCAGGCCAAATTGGATGAGTTGAGCAAAATGTCGGGCGTCACCAAAACGACCACCGATTTGGACTCCGTAATGAATGATCCCTACTACACGGTGTATTTTGATGCGCAAACAACCGGACGAAGGGCAGATGCCGTGAAACAGGCGGTGAAAGCCGGGAAGCATGTCTATTGTGAGAAACCCGTGTCCGTTGACACCCAAACTGCTTTAGATCTCTTCGAGCTTTGTGAGGAAGCGGGGGTAAAGCATGGGGTGGTACAGGATAAATTATGGTTGCCAGGCCTTCGTAAACTGAAGCGACTGATAGAAAACGACTTCTTTGGGGAGATTTTATCTGTCAGGGGCGAGTTCGGGTACTGGGTATTTGAAGGGCACTCGGTTCCCGCGCAGCGGCCTTCCTGGAACTACCGAAAAGAGGATGACGGAGGTATCATCGTCGACATGCTTTGTCACTGGAGGTATGTGTTGGATAATATTTTCGGAAAGGTCAAGGCGGTTTCCTGTCTCGGTGCCACGCACATCAAGGAACGTATAGACGAATCCGGTAAGCCATATACTTGTACCGCGGATGACGCTGCTTACGCTACCTTTGAACTGGAGGGGGATGTGATAGCCCATTTCAATTCTTCTTGGACGGTGAGAGTTAGGCGTGATGATTTGCTGACACTACAGGTTGATGGCACGAAGGGCTCTGCGGTGGCAGGACTGCGTGAGTGCTATATCCAGCATTACGGTAATACGCCAAAGCCTGTTTGGAACCCTGATATTGTGCAGCCCATTGATTTTTATGGAGGATGGTCTAAGGTACCCGAGCAGGAGCATTTCGATAATGCCTTTAAGGTACAATGGGAATTGTTTCTGAAGCATGTGGTATTGGACGAGCCTTTCCCATGGAATATGAAGGAGGGAGCCAAAGGCATCCAACTCGCGGAAAAGGGCCTGGAGAGTTGGGAAAAGAGATGTTGGGTAGATATTCCGGAGCTTTAACATGAAAAGAGTAGCATTGGTAACAGGTGGATCCCGGGGCATAGGCCTTGGGATCGCCAAATGCTTGGCAAAGAACGGTTTTGACCTTGCCATCAACGGTATGCGGGCAGAGGAAGACACAGCGGACAGCTTAAACGAACTTAGGTGTCTTGGGGCGTCGGTGGTATATTGCCGCGGTGACGTGGGAGATCAGGTGCAGCGCCAAGAGATACTTGCTAAGATCAAGGCGGAATATGGCAGGCTAAATGTCCTCGTCAATAATGCAGGCGTTGCTCCGAAGGAGCGGAAGGATATTTTGGAGGCTTCGGAGGAGAGTTTTGATTATGTCCTGAAAACCAACCTTAATTCAGCTTATTTTCTTTCCCAAGCTGCGGCCAACTGGATGATTTCCCAGAAGGCCGAAAACCCGGATTTTGAGGGATGCCTGATCAATGTATCCTCCATTTCAGCGACCATCGCATCAGTGAACAGGGGAGAATACTGCATAGCAAAGGCAGGAATGAGCATGGCTACACAACTCTTTGCCGTGCGGCTTGGTGAGTATAATATTCCGGTTTACGAAGTCCGTCCGGGAATTATCGCTACCGACATGACTTCCGGTGTTAAAGAAAAATACGACCGCCTTCTCGCAAACGGTCTTTGCGTTCAGTCCCGTTGGGGCCTACCTGAGGACGTAGGGTTGGCCGTGGCCTCATTGGCCAAAGGTGACTTCCCTTATTCCACCGGACAGGTAGTCATGGTCGATGGGGGATTGAGCCTCCCTAGACTCTGAGTATAAATCGAACCTAGCGGATCCTCCAATAGGTTCGATTTATCATTTTTGATTTACTTCGGTATTGGTTCCCTTAATCTAAAATAAATGACCTCCCATACCGCAAATTATTAGTGGAAAAGCGATATTATTACCATTTTGAAACAAACCCCAATCAACCCAAAAAAATGAACGCACACTCCCAAGCCTCCGAAATAGAGAACGCAGCGTCCCAAAGCTCGCAGACGTATGTCATTGTTACTGCCTTTCTTGCCCTTTTTGCAATCGTCGGGTTTGGCTATTACGGCCTTCCCTTCTTTTTTGATTTTATTATGGAGGAGCGAAGCTGGTCACGGGCCACCGTCACCTCCGGCAATGCTGTTGGAAAACTTATTGTTGCGCCCCTGTTTGGATTTTTGGCAGGCTGGATGATCGATAAATACGGTCCCCGAAAGCTTATGATGACCGGAGCCTTTATGTTGGCGACCGCATTCATTGGCTTGGCATTTTCAAGTTCGTTGGAGATGTTTTACGTTTTCTATGTATTCAATGCGCTGGGCTATGTATTTGGGGGCCCACTTCCTTGTCAGGTGTTGATTTCCAGGTGGTTTGATAAGAACCGAGGAAAGGCCATGGGCATAGCCTACTTGGGCATCGGTGCCGGTGGCGCGGTTGTACCGCTCATAGCCGCAAAGCTGGAGAGTATTTTCGACTGGCATATTGCCCTGGCTTCACTGGGGATTTTGGCTTTTTTTATCATCTTTCCGATCTCCTATTTCATCAAAGATTCCCCCTCTAAGCGCATTGAGCAAAAAGCCCAAATAAAAGGCACACCGATAAAAGAAATCCTTAGAAACCGCAATTTCTATCTCCTCGCGTTGGGCAGCATGTGCTCCATAGGTGTTGTAGGAGGCATTGGCCAGCATATCAAGTTGTATTTGAGTGACCTGAACTATACGCAGGCCGAGGCTGCACGGGTGATGTCTTTTGTGTTGCTTTCCAGTTTGGTGGGCCGTGTACTTATGGGCTGGCTGGCAGACTTGATCAACAGAAAGTATGTGATGTTGATGATCTATCTGATTGTGGCATTGGCGATCCCCTTGCTTTTGATGCCGGAGTTTACCGGACGGATCTACATTTTTGCGGTAATTTTCGGGATTGGCCTAGGCGGTGACTACATGATTATTCCATTGATGGCGGGCGATCTATTTGGACTGAAAGCCCTGGGCCGTACCATGGGCATTATCCTGGTAGCGGATGGGGTAGCCGAATCGGTTTTCCCGGTAATCTTAGGTTGGCTGTACAATGAGGAAACGCAGAGCTACGCGCTGGGCTTTTCAATCCTAATCGCCGTGGCATTATTGGGAGCGGTATTTATTGCCTTTCTTCCCAAGCCAAATCAGCACAAAGGAATGGAAGGAATGGTTGAAAGCGGAGATTAAGAGTCGTTCGCCAGCTTGGCATGAAAAAAGCCGGTTGGGGCAAGTGCCCAACCGGCTTTTTGTTGCACTAGAGCAGGTAGCTGGCCAATTCGTCCCAATCATTTACCCTCAAGTGCCTTCCAGGATCTGCGAAGATATTGTGGGGCTGGGTGAACAAATACGATTTTGACCCTCGGAACACATTTAGGTTTTTGAAATGGTCGTCGATCATGATATCGGTAGCTATGGGAGACTTAGATCCGCAAAGAATAATTTGCTTCCAGGTGATAAAGGGGAAGTGTTCCTGCAACCACTCGTATTTCTCCAACAAGCTGTTTGGGTATTCCATGGCTGCCGAAACGATGAAAACCTCGTATCGCTGATTTAGCCTTTCCACCACTGAAATAGCGGAGGGCATCACCTTGGCATTGCGAAAAAATCCAGCGGTTCTGACGTGTTTTTCCAGCAAGGGGAAAGCAGCATGTTCCGTCACGCCCTGCATGCTAGTTTGGGGGATTTCTTCGCCTGTTTCCGCCAAGTGCATGTCGTAAAACTGGGCGTACACGTCGGCAAGGACGCCGTCCATGTCTATTGCGATAGAAGCCAGGTTCGTCACGTTACCGTTTGTTTAGGGCATCGACCAATTGCCTGTTGAGTTTGCGCTCGCGCTCCAGTGTGTTTTTTCGGTGTTGCTCGTACTCCTCCTGAATTTCTTCCAACCTTTTTTTCGTCTCTGCCGTCACCACATGGCTGCGTCGGAACCTAAAATAAGAAACCACCAAAGCCGTGGCAAGGAAGATTACGATACCCCACATTAAGTTATTGTAGAGGGCCTTGTGCAAATAAACGCCAAAAATAGAAAAACTGTCGCGTTGCTCTACGGCATCGCTAAGCTGTTGGTTTGTTTCGGATATCTGTTGGTTCAACTGGTCTATAGACGACTTTTGCGTGTCGATTTGGGATTTTAACTCCGCCACCTGCCTGTGAAATGAGTTAATGGAGTCGTTGATGTTAGACTCGAGCCGATCCAGATGAGCCCGTTTGACTACCTTGTAATCTTGGTAATTGGTGGATACATTTTTGACGTAATCAAACTGACTGCTGATCGTACCCTTGTCAAGTCCTTCTTCTTGGGCATTTACATATCCAGTGCTAGCGGCGATTCCCAAGGTGAAAAACAGAAAAATGAGCAGGGAATGATTTGTTCTCATCATGACTTTTTACGTAAAATTGGCGTTACTTCGGCTATTTTTTTACAAAAATAACCAAAGGAGATTGAATTATGCCATCAACTTGCAAGTTTCATGCCCAGGATTGGAGGATCTGCCCCTAAAACCCCTATTTTGTTAATGCTCGGGGTTAAAATTCATGGAAATGGAATTGATACAGTACCGTATCCCTCCCCGGTCGCTGGGGCCATCCGGAAAGCGGTGCCCCAAGTGTCCTCCGCAGCCTGCACAAAGTATTTCCTCGCGTATCATTCCGTGGGAGTAATCCATTTTTACGGTTATGGCCTCTTTGGACACCGGCTTGGTAAAGCTGGGCCATCCGCATCCACTGTCATATTTGTCCTCGCTGTGGAAAATATCGTTGCCACACCCAGCACATTCATAGATTCCGGTTTCGTGGTTTAGATAATAGGCGCCCGTGTAGGGTCTTTCGGTTCCCTTCTGTCGAAGGACATAGTAGGTGTCCGGGTCAAGTTTGGCACGCCATTCCTCTTCTGAAAGCTGTATAGGGAAGGATTTTTGGTCTTCTTTTTTCATTTGGATAATTTACCTTTTATACCTTGACAACAAAAAAGTCAACCTTGGTGTTCGATGGCATCTAGGAGGACGTTACATGCCTCAGCAATTTGCTCTTCGGAGATGGTAAGTGGAGGGGCAATGCGCATGGAATCGTCGCAAAACAGGAACCAATCGGTAATTACTCCTTTGGATATGGCCCGATCAATGATAGGTTTCAGCACTTCGAAGGACTCGAATTCCAACGCCATCATCAGTCCCACATGACGGCAGGATTTGATGCGGGGATGTACCAGCAGTTTTTTGAACAAGGCCGCTTTACCAGCCACCTGTTGGGCGAGGTTCTCCTCTTGAATGACCTGAATGGTGGCAAGTGATGCCGCGGCGGAAACCGGATGACCTCCGAAAGTGGTGATATGTCCCAACAGAGGGTTGGTTTTCAGGGATCCCATCACTTCCTTACCTGCGATAAACGCACCAATGGGCATGCCTCCCCCCATGCCTTTTGCGCAAACGAGGATATCCGGCACAATGCCATAGGACTCGAATGCCCAAAAGGTTCCTGTCCTTCCAAATCCCGATTGTATTTCATCTAGGATCAAAAGCGTTCCTGTTTCATCGCAACGGGAACGTAGGGCGGCGAAATAGGCTGGATCGGCAAATCGTACACCAGCTTCTCCCTGAACGGTCTCCATGATGATAGCTGCCGTATGTTCAGTGATGTGGGCAAGATACTCCTCTTCTCCAAAGGGGATGGTTCGAATCCCGGGTAAAAGCGGTCTGTAGGCACGTTTAAACATCTCATTGCCTCCTACGGATAGCGATCCATGAGAGGATCCATGATAGGCGTTGACGCAGGAAAG
Organism: Lunatimonas lonarensis; assembly: GCF_000390185.1. Classification (GTDB taxonomy): domain Bacteria; phylum Bacteroidota; class Bacteroidia; order Cytophagales; family Cyclobacteriaceae; genus Lunatimonas; species Lunatimonas lonarensis. The sequence goes on from NZ_AQHR01000041.1 coordinate 54,603, forward strand.
AATTTCCCGGCGATTGCTGTATCGCTTTGCCAACTTGATTGCTCCCTCCACTGCCTCGGATCCACTATTTACGAGGTACACATTGTCCAATTGGCTTGGAAGGGTTTGGCAGATAGCTTGGGCTAGGAGCGTTTGGGGACTTTGAACATACTCCCCATACACCATCAGGTGAAGGTACTTTTCCAGTTGGGCCTGGATGGCGGCAATAACCCGAGGATGCCGGTGACCCACATTGCTGACACCAATACCCGAAATAAGATCCACATACCTTTCGCCGTTCGGGCCATACAGGTAGATTCCCTCGGCCCTTTCGATCTCTATCGCCAAAGGGAAATCAGTTGTTTGGGCCAAGTGGTTCAAAAAGAGCTGACGGTTGTTCATTTCGGTGAATTAGGTACTATAGGGTATTGATTATGGTTTCCCGGTTGGCATACTTCGAAATCGGTAAAAAATCCCTAAAGGCAGTTTTTTACCGAAATTGTCTTGTAGAAACAATTCTCCGTGCGAAGGGTTCAGCACGGATTTAAAGCTGCCCTTTACGAGGTTTTCGGCGATCAGCGAAGAAAAGCTTAGCGAGTAAAGATTTAGAATGAAGAAGTTTCTTTCAGGATCCAAAAGCTGTCCACAAAGTTTCAGCAACTCATTGATGTTTTCTTCCAAAACCCATTTTTCTCCTTTGGGACCTCGACCATAGGCGGGAGGATCCAAAATAATCCCTTGGTATTGGTTACCCCTTCGCACTTCGCGCTGGGCATATTTGAGCGCATCGTCGATGATCCAGCGAATATCACTTTGGCCGGAAGCCTCCATGTTGAATTTGGACCAGGTGATGACCTGACGCACGGCGTCCAAGTGGGTGACCTCCGCTCCGTGTGCTCTTGCAGCGACGCTGGCCGCACCCGTATACGCAAACAAGTTCAATACCTTTGGGTTAGCGCCTTGGAAGGCAGGCAACGTCTCAGACAGGTAATCCCAGTTCACGGCCTGTTCCGGAAAGATCCCGATGTGTTTGAAGGAAGTCAGCGATAAATTTAACGTTAGTCGGAGCCCCATTGGATTTTTGTATTGGATCTCCCAGTTTTGGGGCATTTTTTTCAGTATCTCCCAGTTTCCCTTCTCCGGATTGCCCTTTTCCTTGGCAAAGTGGGCATGGGCAAGTTTTCTCCATTCCGCTTCATTCAGGCTCTTGTCCCAAATCGCCTGAGGTTCTGGTCGGCTTAGCACATACGCGCCAAAACGCTCCAATTTTTCAAAACCTCCGGTGTCGATGAGTTCATAATCGACCCAATGGTCTGGGCTTAGCGATGAGATGGTAGATTGCATGGTGCAAAAGTACGGAATTTAGAGGGTATTGGTAGCCAGGTTCCGGTTTTTGTGGATAGGGCGATTTTTATATCCATCCCTAGGTATATCATACCCTGCCAAATTCCCATAAACGAAACAATAAACCCTTATCGTAGTTAACCTTTGGAAACAAAACTAAACTGCCATGAAATTATTGAAAATTCTGTCCCTTTTTATGGTTTTCGGCCTAGTCCTGAGCTGTAACGATGAAGATCCCCTTCCGGAGGAACCTGAAGGTCCCCCGTCCATCGTCCAACTAGCGTCCGATACTCCCGATCTTTCGCTACTCGTTCAGGCCGTGACCCGGGCGGGATTGGTAGAAAGTCTATCCGGTGCCGGGCCATTTACCGTATTGGCACCCACGAATCAAGCTTTTCAGGCTTTATTGGATTCAGAGCCTAGCTGGAACTCAATTGCTGACATTGATGTCGCTGTATTGGAGGCCGTGTTGCTTTATCATGTGTTTTCAGGTGCGACGGCTTCCAATAGCCTTACCGCAAATCAGCAATTGACTTCAATGAATGGCGAAGCGGTTACTGTTACCCAGGTTGGGTCTACTGTTACCTTTAATGGAGTCGCCAACGTGGCCGCAGCAGACATAGAGGCTAGCAATGGCATCGTCCACGTGATCGATGCGGTGATTTTACCGCCGTCCTTAATCGAAGCAATCACCAAAACGCTTCGTATGGTCGATTCTGCGGAGTATGGCATGGTATTTACCGACGGCAATGGCATGACCCTTTATTATTTTGCCAGGGATGTCAAAGGAAACAACAACTGTACGGGAGGCTGCGCCAACAATTGGCCTAAGTTCCATGCTACGTCCATCAACATCACCGGTAACGGATTTGACCCGGAGTTGGTAGGTGAAATTGATGTAAACGGAGAAATGCAGTCTACCTACAACGGATGGCCTCTATACACCTTTGTAAACGATGAAACGGCAGGCGACTTTAATGGAGAAGGAGCCGGGGGCGGCAATTGGTACGTAGCAAAACCCGATTACGATGTAATGCTTGCAAACGACCAATTGGTGGGAAATAATGGTGAAAGCTATGTGGTGAATGCGGAGGGGGTCATCTCCGTAGGCACCGGAAACACCATGTATTTTACCGATTTTAATGGACGAACGTTGTACCGTTTCGTAAATGACGTGGCCAATCAGAGCAATTTTGGCGGAAACCCTGCGAACTGGCCTCTATTTACCAACGAGGTGACTGTTGTCCCTTCACTGTTGGATGCAGCTGATTTTGGCGTAATGGGCACAGGTCAGGTCACCTATCGGGCCAATCCGCTCTATTACTTTGGACAGGATGCAGCGCGTGGTGAGACAAGAGGTGTAAGCGTACCCTCTCCGGGTATCTGGCCAATCGTAAACCGAAATACACCCGCCTTGGTGGCGAGTGGTGACTAATCGGTTCAAAATTCTTATTTGAAAAAGCCTGATCCATTAGATGGGTCAGGCTTTTTTTTTGGTAGTTGGGAATTAGTCCCCACCTCTGACCGAGGGAAACACCACGTATTTTTTTTGCCCAGGCGTGGTTTTCTAGCGGCAAATGGTTTAATTTGATTTATTAATTAACCGTAAACTTAAAACACACATGAGATTTTCTTTATTATCCGCCGCCATGGTGGCCGGTTGTTTTATGGCGTCTCCGCTGTTTGCCCAGCAAGAAGAGGTAAAACTTCCACCTCAGGCGACTGAATTTTATACGCCTGTAGTAAAAAAGGTAACTCCGGGCAAGGAAAACCACCTGCCACCGGCAGACGCCATCGTACTGTTTGATGGCAGTAACCTGAATGCGTGGGTCAGTGATAGGCCTGGGAGTTCACCTGCACCATGGAAGGTGGAAAATGGCACCTTTACCGTGGTACCCCGCACGGGCGGGATTCGAAGTAAAGAATCGTTTGGCGATGTTCAGGTACATATAGAGTGGAGTGCGCCGACGGTAATAAAAGGAACCGGGCAGGGCAGGGGCAATTCCGGCTTTTTCTTTATGGGCAAATACGAGTTGCAGATACTTGACTCCTACGACAACGAGACCTATACGAACGGGATGGCAGCCAGTATCTATAAGCAGCATCCGCCTTTGGTCAATGCCATGAGGGCTCCCGGGGAGTGGAATACGTATGATGCAATCTTTAAAGCTCCCAGGTTTGATTCCAATGGGATGCTGGTCTCCCCGGCAACGATTACCGTGATCCACAATGGGGTGCTGGTACAGAACAATGTTGAGCTAAAGGGTCCCACTCTTTATATCGGCATACCTCATTACGAAGCCCATGAAGCAGCACTTCCTTTCCATATCCAGGACCACGGAGATGAGGTGAAGTTTAGAAATATCTGGGTAAGAAAATTAGATTAATCCACTTGAGTAGAATCATCCCTTACTAACCAAACTTTCCATGAACTCCAGAAGAAAATTCATCCAAAAATCCCTGCTTGCCTCCGCTGGAGCCGCTGTATTGCCCAATGTGGTATCCGCCGAGCATTTAGCGGCCCTAAAAAAGAAGGTGGGGGCAAACGACCAATTAAATATTGGCCTTATTGGATGCAAAGGCATGGGCTGGTCCAATATGAACAGCCATCTTTTATTACCGGAAGTAAATTGCGTGGCGCTAGCGGATATTGATCAAAGTGTCTTGGATCAACGTAGTGCCAATGTACAGGAATTGAGGGGCAAAAAGCCCAAGCAGTATACAGACTACCGAAAGATGCTTGAGGATAAGGACATTGATGCCGTTATCATCGGTACGCCCGACCACTGGCATTGCCTGAACTTGGTAGACAGCCTATCGGCAGGAAAGCACGCCTATGTGGAAAAACCATTGGCCAATTCGATCGAGGAGTGTAACCTGATGGTAAAAGCGGCGGACAGATACGGTAAAATGGTACAGGTTGGACAATGGCAACGAAGCGGGTCACAGTATGCCGCTGCCATCGATTTTGTCAAATCCGGTAAGCTCGGAAACATACGTCTGGTAAAAACTTGGGCCTATCAGGGTTGGATGAAGCCGGTACCGGTAAAGCCAGATGCCCAAGTGCCCCAGGGCGTGGATTACAAGATGTGGTTGGGGCCTGCACCGCAACGTCCCTTTAATGAAAACCGCTTTCATTTCAACTTCCGGTGGTTTTGGGACTATGCCGGTGGTTTGATGACCGACTGGGGGGTTCATGAAATTGATATCGCGCTCTATGCCATGGGGGTAAGTGCGCCCAAATCGGTCATGGCCTCGGGCGGGAAGTTGGCCTATCCGGACGATGCATCCGAAACACCTGACACCTTACAGACGGTTTACGAGTACGATGGCTTCAATATGCTGTGGGAACATGCCACCGGAATAGATGGCGGCAACTATGGTACCACGGAGGGAATTGCGTTTATTGGCAACAACGGTACCTTGGTCGTAAACCGGGGAGGCTGGAAAGTAATTGCCGAAACGGAAAATGTAGACGGACAAAGACGGGAGAAAATCGAAGCGATGGAACTGGTAAGGCCTACGGGAAATGCGCAGCAGATTCACTGCCGCAACTTTGTGGAAGCGATCAAGGCCAACGACCAATCCCTGCTGAACTGCGGTATTAAGACGGGTGCAGTTGCCGCTGTCAATGCGCACATGGGCAATGTCGCCTATAAGTTGGGACGAAAAATCTATTGGGATGCGCAAAAAGGAGCGTTTACCGATGCCGACGCCAATGACCTTGTTAAAGCGACCTACCACAACGGTTGGAAGCTCCCGCAAGTGTAACGTATGGATAGCCTCACCCTACAAAAAAGCAAGGTATCCCCTTGCTTTTTTTGGTTTAATTTCACTTATTGACTCGCGGATCACCTTTCAGGGTAAAAATACCACAAGTGTGCCAGCACTGCTTTGAAGAAATTACGCCCAACCAATTCCTGTAACCAGCCCTCACATGATCAATGCTTTTGGAGTACGCATAAAAACCTTTCGCAAATCACGGAGATGGACACTCTCGAAGGTTTCCCAGCACCTAGGGGTAGATCAAGCGATCGTTAGTAAAGCCGAGCGGGGGCTTCGTAGTTTGACCAAACAGCAGGTATTTCTACTTTCGGAGTTGTTTGAAGTATCCCCAGAGGTGTTGATGATACCTTGGCTGGCCGACAGGGTTGCCTTGGCGGTGGGAGAGGAGGCACAAATTGCCCCAGAGGCCTTTCAATTGGCCAAAGAGGTTGTCGCTTTTAGGAATTACGAACCTTTTAATTTACGAAGAAATTACCAAGATCTTATCGACGTAATTGCTCGGTTTGGGCAGGTGCGAAAAGCGTGGATATATGGATCTTTCGCAAAAAAGCGTGTCCATGCCCAGAGTGACGTGAATTTAGTTCTGACCACGTCTGGAGATTTTTCCTACTTTGATCTGGCCGAGATACAGAATAAGCTGGAGAAGCGGTTGGGACGGCCAACCGACATCGGGTGGATGGACAACCTAAAAAAGCCCGTCCTAGATACCGTTAAGGAAGAACTTGTCTTGATATATGAAAAAGTTTAACGACAGGGAAAGCCTGGCCGCTGTATCGGCGTTGCTGGTCGCTGTTCAGCGCTCCATACAGTATGTGCGAGAAAACAGTATGGAGGATTTTTTTCAAAACGAGATGCTACGGGAGGCCATTTTTTACCAATTGTTTGTGATCTCTGAAAAAATTGGCTCCGTAGATCGCTTTTTTTTGGATCGCTACGACTATCCTTGGTACCAACTGACAAGTTTTCGAAAGCTGATGTTCAATGAAAAATTTGATATCCGGTTGGAGGCTGTTTGGCAAATGATAGAAAAGGATTTCCCAAACCTGGAAAAGACCCTGCTTCTGATGAAATCCAAGGAATTTCCGAACCGTGTCTCCTGAGTAGATGAACGATACCTCGCCTTTTTTTTCGCCCATTTCCCCCGACGGATTGGCCAGCTATTTGGATCGGATAGGCTATGAAGGGGATGTGGCTACCTCGCTGAGCTGCCTGGAGGCGCTTCATTTACTCCACCCACAGGCCATACCCTTTGAAAACATCAATCCCTACTTGGGACTACCGGTACGATTGGACCAGGGAAGCCTGATGAAGAAGCTGATAACACAGGGCAGGGGAGGGTATTGTTTTGAACATAATCTCCTTTTTGGTGCCGTACTGCGGAAAATTGGCTTTAAGGTTCGGAGCCTGGCGGCAAGGGTGTTGTGGCAACTTCCAGCAGGGAAGATCATGCCAAGGGACCACATGGTGCTGATGGTGTCCCTGCATGCGGAAAGGTACTTGGTAGATGTAGGTTGGGGGGGCAATACGCTGACCAAACCGTTGCTCTTGGGCAATGACCAGATGCAGGCTACTCCCCACGAACCGTTTAAACTCCAAAACTGTGACGGAATTTATACGCTATCCATTCAACTAAACGGAGAGTGGGAGCCCATGCACCAATTTGGGCTGGAAGAATACCTGCTGCCGGACTATGAGGTGATCAGCTGGTACTTGAACCAACATCCGGATTCCCTGTTTGTAAACCATTTGATGGCGGCACGGACGACTAAATCCGAACGGCTGGCCCTCAAGGACGACCAATTTACCATTCACCCCACAAATGGGGTTACCGAAAAGAAACGTCTTGGCACTCCCGGAGAGGTTTTGGATGTTCTGCAGGATCGGTTTGGAATCCGAATACCCGAAAAGAAAGCCCTGATCGACAGACTCCGGCAGCGGGTATTCTGAGGAGTTAACGTTTCCATCAAAATGTACCGCCAAGCCTCGTGGATCTTTGGTCAGTCAACCAACCAAAGATAGGCGCCGTATCCCTGCTGAGCCATTTCGGCCTTGGGGATGAACTTCATGGCCGCCGAATTCATGCAGTAGCGTAAACCTGTGGGGTGGGGGCCGTCGTTGAATACATGGCCTACGTGCGAATCCCCAAACTTGCTGCGAACTTCTACCCGAACCATGCCATAGCTTTTGTCCAAAACCTTTTCCAAAAATCGGGCGTCTATTGGTTTGGTGAAACTGGGCCATCCGGAGCCGGACTCGTATTTATCATTAGAACTGAACAGGGGTGCACCTGATACTATGCAGGTGTATATACCGGCCTCTTTGTTGCCATTGTAGGCATTGTCAAATGCCCGTTCCGTTGCTTCTTCCATGGTGACCTGGTACTGCAGCGTGGTTAACCTTGTCTTTAAGGTTTGTTTATCCGGTTTGGGGTACCGGATTGAAGAGGGTACCTCCCAGTGGGCTTCGATAAACCGGTCTCTTCCTGAACCTGTGCGGTACCGTTTGTAGTCCTGCGGATTTTTTTTGTAATAGTCCTGATGGTAGGCTTCTGCTTTGTAAAAATTGGTGTACTTAACGATTGGTGTGACGATGGGTTTTGAAAAAATACCTGAGCGGGCCAGCCGTTCCTTGGAGGCTTCGGCTACCTGTTTCTGCTTGGTATCGTGATAGAATATGGCAGATTCGTATTGGCTGCCTCTGTCGTAAAAGGATCCCCCGGCATCTGTGGGGTCAAATTGTTGCCAAAAGATGTCGATGATTTCCGAATAGCTGATCACATCGGGGTCAAAGGTTACCTGAACGGCTTCCTTATGGGAGGTCCTGCCTCCTGACACATCCGAATAGGTGGGGTTTTTCTCCTTGCCACCGGCATAACCCGAAACGACGGACAAGATTCCTTCAATGCCCTCAAAGGGTGCCTCAATACACCAAAAACAACCACCCGCAAACGTAGCCAACTCTTTTTTGCCTGCATAAGTAACAGGGACATCCGTTGATTCCAGCTGTTTGTTTTCCACCGGTCCATTTGCCGAACAGGCCATTAAGGTAAAATAGAGGATCCCAACCGTCCACAACAAATTTAACTTTTGCATATCCAACGAAATTTTACGAATAAACCAATACCGTGTACGAGATGTTTTCGGATTCATTCCTCGGGCATTAGAAACCAAAGTATTAGGTACACCAATATGCCCGGAAAGGCAGCACTCAAGATGGAAATCAAGACGTAGACAATGCGAAGTTTGTCTGCCTCCCATCCCAGGTAGGCAGCCAGGCCGGAACAGACGCCGGCAATCATTTTGTTCGAGGGTATACGGGTTAGCTTCTTTTCCATAACAGCGTGTTTTTTATTTTCAGCGTGTCTAGTTTTTGGCTTTCGTCAAGGCAAACGCCACTGCTGCATTTGTAGGTCTAAAGCAATAATACAATCTTTTCGGGAAATAAAATCCGCTGAACGGAGTATATTTGACAAAAAAATCATGCAAGAAACCTGGAAGTTTGGGAATGTGGACTTCGGGCAGGTTGGAGATCCACCCACGGTTGAGGGCTTTTCGCGGCTTTTAGGGGACCGTAGTCGTGAGATGGGCATTTTCCTGTCCTATTATTATCGATCAGAGGGAGCAGTAGTGGAAAACGTCTCCTTAACATCGCTTCAGGTTCATTCTCCGGAGGTCGGCAAGTTGCTTGTTCGCTTTTCATTGGTCCATTTTAATGCCTGCCTCAACATCCATGAAGAGGGCCGTGAAACCATGGAGCTGGGCTACCGGGCTGTTCCCGATACGAATGAGTTGATCCTCACCGGCCCCTTTTGGCCGGAGAGGGATCCGGATGGGTGGTAGAACCGGCAGTGGCGATGGAGGCCGGATGGAATGGAAGAAAATGGGGAAGGTGTGATTATCCAACAGTGGGATAATCCCCAAGATCGGGGAGGTAGATGAATGACTACTCTCAAAAAAATTCCCTCTGATTCAGAAGTTGGTATCCTTCGGCTCAAGACCTTACGGTGTGCCGGGATCCTCCATGGGTAAACTGCGATCTCCCTGTCGCCGGTAGAAGGTGCGGTTCCCCTCAAGGTCCTGGACGAAATGGGGCTTTCGGTCACTTTCGGGGATATTCATGAACAGCAGGTATTTTTCGTCTTCCAGTTTTTCGTCTTCCCAATAATCGATTTCGTAGGTTTCGAATGAGTGAGGAATGGAAGGTATGCAGTGACGTGACAATGCCTCTCCCAGCATGTATTTTTCCTCCTCCGGGTCAATGCCTGCAATTTTTCGCCGATCTGTTACCCCCACCACGATGGTGCCACCGATTGTGTTGGCAAAGGCTACGATGGTTTTTGCGATTTTTAACTGATTGCTAATGCTTTGTTTAAAGTCCAGATTAATTCCTTCCGGTTGTGAAATTATTTTTTTCACAAATTCGTTGTCCTTTTTCGGCGGTTCCATTTTAAAAACACATAAAAGTTCCTATATTAAGGAGCAATATGGCCTATAAACGCCAATAAATCGATATTTTGCTAGTTTAGTTTCCTTTTCTTTTAGTAAACCGTAAAACCCCAGCATGCAAGTAGTAAACATGGGATTTGATCCCCAAACCATTGAGGCTCTCAAAAATGAGCTTACCTCCAGCGGGAAGACGTATAAGATCATCCCCAGTGAGGACAACTCCGAGGAGTTTGTGAATTTTTATTTTATTGGAATGTATGAGGGTAGGGAAGTGATATATGATGCCGCGCTGTATACGCTTCGCCTGCATCATTCCAGCGAGTTATATGAAATCGCCGAACATGAGGCGGCAAAGAAATTCCCGAATTTCAAGGGAATTCAATACGAAGAGGATGAAAATGGCAACCTGAAACCGCTCAAGACCGAAGAAGAGGAAATCGGTTGGTTTATCACGGAAATGATCATGGAAATGGAGGAAGAGGAGACCGTGAAGGTACAGGAATTTTTGGATCTAGATACCCACCATGATTTTGGGATTGGACTGGATGTTGCCTTGAATGTGGAGGTGATTGATGACAAGGTGATAGCGTCTTTTGTACGTGATTTCAACAACGATACGCTCACCCTCGACGATACCTTTTATTCTTTTCAGTCTGAGGAAGAAGAGGAGACCGAGGAGGACTGATTTATCCCCATCCCCAACAAATGATTCGGTTGACGGTTTTCTTTTGAAACCTACATTCCATGCTGAAAATTGCCTGGTCGAAATGCTATGCGCACCCCCTGCCGCCCGGACATCGCTTTCCGATGGAGAAATACGAGCTGCTTCCGGAACAGCTGCTGTATGAGGGCACCGTTACCCCCTCTAATTTCTTTGAGCCATACCGATTGGATACACGGTGGCTGCTTAGTACCCATACACAGGACTATGTGGAAAGGCTTTTTTCCTTATCGCTCAGCAAGTCAGAGATACGGAAAACAGGATTCCCATTAAATGCCGAATTAGTCGATAGAGAGGTGCACATAATGGCCGGATCCGTGCAGGCAAGCGAATATGCGCTTGAATATGGAATAGCCATGAACATTGCCGGAGGCACCCACCATGCGTTTGCAGATAGGGGGGAAGGTTTTTGCCTGCTAAATGACCTGGCAATCAGTGCCAACTACCTGCTCCAATCGGGGCTTGCCCAAAAGGTGCTGATCGTAGACCTCGACGTGCACCAAGGAAACGGCACGGCAGCTATCTTTCGCGAGGTACACGAAGTTTTTACATTCAGCATGCATGGTGCCGGTAATTATCCCATGTACAAGGAAGAGTCCAACCTGGACATTCCGCTCCCGGACGGGATCGGGGACGAGGACTACCTTGCCATCCTTGAAGATTCGCTTCATCCACTCATCGAGGATTTCCAGCCCGATTTTTTGCTGTACCAGTGTGGTGTAGACGTATTGAAGACCGACAAGCTGGGGAGGCTGGGCCTGTCGCTAAATGGCTGCATGGAGCGGGATCGCATGGTGTTGGAAGCCGCCAAAAAGAAAGGGATCCCCATAATGTGCTGCATGGGGGGCGGGTATTCGGAGCGCATTCGTGACATCGTGGAAGCCCATGCCAACACATACCGCCTGGCGCAGGAAATCTACTTCTGACAGAGATGATTTGCGTTGTAAGGTAATCAAGTTGGAGCCTGGACAGCGTTACTTGCTTCGGAATTTCCCAGTTTATAACGCAATTTCAATTTGTAGATAGACAAGATTGTTTATATTTGCCCCGAATCGTAAAAAAGTAAATGAAAGTGAAGACAATTATCAACGCAGTAGGAATGTTATCCCTTGCAGGGATTCTTTTGGGAGCCTGTAATGCCAACACTCCTTCAGGGGCTGCCTCAGAGGGTGTGGCCGGAGAGATCAATATGACCGATTTGAAGATCGCCTATGTACATACGGACTCTGTGATCAATAAATTTGAGTTCTTTATCAACAAGTCCAAGGAGATTGCTGATAAGGGTAAAAAGTTTGAAGACGAGCTAGCTTCCCGCGCACGTGGGTTTGAGCGAGAGGTGGCCAATTTTCAGCAGTCTGCCAACACCATGACCATCAACCAAGCGAGGGCAAAGGAGGAGGAATTGGTAACCAAAGAAAGAAATCTGGTAACCTTTCGGGACAACTTGATGCAGGAACTGTCCTCCGATGAGTCCAGGCTTTACAACGACGTATACGATCGAATTCAGGAATACCTGGCAAAGCACGCAGAGAAGCATGATCTGGAAATGATCTTATCCTACACCCGAGGGGGTGGCGTGTGGTATGCTGACAAAGCATTGGATATCACCGATGAGGTGATCAAAGGCATAAACGAAGACTTCAGGGCCAAATCAGGTACTGCTGCTCCTGCTGCACAACAGCAGGCTCCTGCAGCTACCGAAGGCAATTAGTCGGAAAGTTTTCCACAGGAAAGCCCGGTATCAACGGGCTTTTTCTATTTATACCCATTTGGATTGATTTTGAATCACTAAGAAGACACAAAACGAGTTGAATATGGAAATTACAACGTTTTTGAAACACCATTACCGCCATTTCAATGCGGCGGCCTTGATCGATGCAGCCGAGGGATACCGGGCCCACCTGGATAATAACGGCAAGATGATGATTACGCTGGCCGGTGCCATGTCCACCGCGGAATTGGGCATTTCATTGGCGGAGATGATCCGTGAGGACAAGGTACAGATCATTACCTGCACAGGCGCAAACCTGGAGGAGGATGTTTTCAATCTAGTAGCCCATGACTATTATGAGCGGATACCCGGATACAGGGATCTTTCACCGGAGCAGGAGCAAGCCCTGTTGGAACGCCACATGAACCGGGTAACGGATACCTGTATCCCGGAAATGGAGGCCATGAGACGGATCGAGAACGTGATTCTGGACGAGTGGCAAAAGGCCGACCAAGCCGGTGAGCGATATTTTCCGCACGAATTTTTCTATAAAATCCTCCTCTCCGGAAAATTGGATGCCTCGTTTCAAATTGACCCCAAAAACAGTTGGCTGTTGGAAGCAGCGAAAAAAAACCTGCCGATGATCGTACCAGGTTGGGAGGATTCCACGTTGGGAAATATGTATGCGGGCCATTGTATTTCGAAAGACATCGATAATGTGCATACCGTCCGAAGCGGAATAGAATATATGATGTTTCTGGCCGAGTGGTATACGGAAAATGCGAAAGATGAAAGCACGGTTGGTTTCTTTCAGATAGGGGGCGGTATCGCAGGCGATTTCCCGATCTGCGTGGTGCCCATGCTTCACCAAGATCTTCAGCGGGACAATGTCCCTCTTTGGGGCTATTTCTGTCAGATCTCGGATTCGACCACCTCTTATGGTTCCTACTCCGGGGCTGTCCCCAACGAAAAAATAACGTGGGGAAAGCTTGGATTGGAAACCCCCAAATACATCATCGAATCGGACGCGACCATTGTGGCCCCACTGATCTTTGCGATAGTACTAGGCAAGTAATGAATGTAACGATTATCTGTGTTTATAAAAAAGCAGCACTGATTCCAGTGCTTGCTTTTTTTTTAGTTGCAGCCTCATGGTCCCAGACGTTGATCCCAGTGCAGGGAGCCAACTCGCCCTATGATGAGATTCATCCGGTTCTGGCACCCAGTGGCGACCTGTATTTTACTAGGGCATTTCATCCCGAAAACCCAGGGGGACCGGAAAACCCGGGCGATATCTGGCTTAGCCATCGGCTGACCACCGGAGTATACGATACGGCCAAGCGTGTAAAGGAACTGTCTACAGAGGGCTTCGACCTGGTCATTGGCTTTCCGGATGCAAACCAGGTGTATGTGTACCACAGTGCCCAAGCCAAGCATCCATCTGCGGGTATTTACAGCTATCGGTATAAGGAAGGATCTTGGCAGGCAGGCGCCAACGTGGAAATCCCGGGGTTTAGGCCCATTGGTGCCCGTGTGAGCGGTCGCCTCAGCCAGGACGGCGATGCTATTGTGCTATCCATGAATTCCTTCGGTTCTTATGGAAACGAAGATATCTATATCTCCCTAAAAGACGAATCGGGGTCTTGGTCCAGATTGATTCACTTGGGACCGGAAATCAACACGCCCTTTCAAGAGTTAACCCCCTTCCTGAGCGCTGACCAAACGCTCCTCTTCTTTTCATCTAACGGGCAGGGCAGCCAATCCTCGCAGCGTATATTCTTTTCACGTCGCTTGGACGACACCTTCGCCCGTTGGAGTAGCCCACTTCCCCTGCCCATGCGCGAAGGAAGGGGAATGACCCTGTCCTATTTCACAGATGGTCTGCATGCGAAGTCCTTTATGACCAGTACCAGCAGTAGCGATGGGTACGGGGATATTTTTTTGCTGGAATCCGCCCTGGATGTACCGATACTGGAGGATTGGCCGGAACTCAGCTCCCAACGTGAACCGCAAACAGAAAGGGCTCTTTCTCCGGTTCCGATAATCCCATCCGTGGCTTCGGTCACCGAACCTGCCGACGTATCGGAAAGGAAAATTCCTGATTTGGTTACAGACAAAGCGGTTTCAGTGCCTAACCGGGGTCAAACGCGCAAGGACAGACTCTTGGATAGATTTGCTGTTTTCAGCATCACCTCGCTACGTGGTGATAGCCTGCTGGTGCTTACTGATGAAAGCCCGGTGGATCTATTTGATACCGACCTGGCGCAAGCTACCCTGCAAGTACCCGGTTATCTCCCGATTAGATTGACTGCGGGGGATTTAGACGGGGACTTGGTTGGGTTGGTTCCGGCGCGATCGGAGGCACGGATGCTGCTGGAAAACATCCAGTTCCAACGGGGAAGTACGCAGTTTTTGGATAGCCGCTCCGAGGCGGAGGTACAGGTGATTGCGGTCTTTTTGCAGCGGAACGCCACCCTTAAAATTGTGCTGGAAGGGCATACGGACAGTTTTGGAAATGTGGAGCTCAACAAGAAGCTATCCCTGGACCGTGCGCATGCCGTTCGGGATCGGTTGGTGGCCGACGGGATTGAACCCGACCGCATTCGGGTGGTGGGCTACGGAGGCACGCGCCCCATAGCGGACAATCAACGGGAGGAAGGCCGTATGCAGAACCGGCGGGTGGAGATGGTCATCTTGGAGGAATAGGCTTTATCGCAATTGACTCCATTCAATGCCAAGTCTGGCCGTATCGGTCGGTAGCTGATTCATGGGTCTACTGGGTATCGTGTAAGGTAGGTTAGTTTACAACCTGGCTGCAATAGGTGGTTAGGCTTGGTTTATTTTTTGTCATTCTACTTAGATGAGATCCATTTGCCATTAGTTTGCCCAGGCGAGGCCTATTTTGGAAGAACTGATCAAGAATAATCCGACGGTAAGTGAATACCACAGAAACCTGGCCCAAACCTATGAGGAAGAGGGGCAGTATGAAAGAGCGGTGGATGGTTTGATTGACGCTCTTAAATGGGATCCGACAAACCACTGGGCCCTGATTCTGATGGGGAATATCCATATCAGATATTATAACGACGTGAATACCGCCATGACCTACTTTGACCAGGTAATGGAAACCGACCCCGATAATTATGTGGCACTCAACAATATCGGCGGGACATTCCTTCAGCTAGGGAAATTGAATTTGGCGGAAAGATACCTATCCAAGGCATACAAGGCCAATCCCACATTTCCCCACATCACCTTGGGTTTGGGGCTCGTGAGTTTCGAAAAAGGAGAATTACCCACTGCTTTTGATTACGCCATCGAAACCTTCAAAAACGAAGAGCATGTGGATGGTGCAGTGTTCCAAAAGGCATTGCAACTCGCCCTGGAATCGGCCAGATCGCTTGGCAAACAACAAGTGGGCAAAGAAACGCTGGTAGACTATAAACTCCTGGCCTATTACTACGTCAGTTGGGCCTTGGCCATTCCGGAGATGCTAAAGGAGTTGCAGATGCCGTTTGAGCGGGAGTATGAGTTGGCGATTACGCTTTCGGGAAAAGCAAGTGAGTAAATTCCGAAGGTCTGTTTTTTCCCTCCCAATGCTATCCCGTCCTGACTTTTCCTACCTTCAAGCCCTAGTTGGTTTCTGGAAAGTAGCTAAATCTCTTATATTAGGGCATTATTACATTTTATTCTCAATTCTTTACAGGAAACGATCATTTTATGCCCGACCGTCTCGATATGCAATCACCTGATTTGGTGAAGGATAATATAGAAAAATTAGCCGCTTTGTTTCCCAACTGTCTCACCGAAGGCCCGGATGGCAAAGCCATAGACTTCGACCTGCTACGACAGGAACTCAGCCATCAGGTAGTGGAAGGCACCAAAGAGCGCTATAGACTGGAGTGGCCGGGTAAGAAAGAAGCCATCGTCACAGCCAATATACCCACTACCAAGACCCTCCGGCCAGTCCGGGAAGACTCCGTGGATTTTGATACTACCGAAAACCTTTACATCGAAGGAGATAACTTAGAAGTGCTCAAACTGCTTCAGGAATCCTATTTGGGTAAGATCAAGATGATTTACATAGACCCACCTTACAATACGGGGAATGATTTTGTGTACAAGGATAATTTCTCCAAGGATTCAGAGGAAGAATTACTTGATAGTGGGCAAAAAGATGAATATAACCAACGGTTGGTTCCCAATCCAGAATCCTCAGGAAGGTACCATTCAGATTGGTTGTCGATGATGTATCCGAGATTGAAATTGGCGAGAAATCTCCTAACTGACGATGGTGTAATTTTTATTTCTATTGATGATAATGAAGGTCATAACCTTAGAAAGGTTTGTGAAGATATTTTTGGGATATCTAATTTTCAAACAGAAATCATTTGGCAAAAAAGGTATACGAGAAGTAATAATACTGTTGACTTTACCACAGTAGTTGAGTCAATAGTTGTATTTTCTAAGTCTGAAAATTTTATTGTAAATCTTTTGTCGAGGACACAAGATGCTGACGATAGATATACGAATCCAGACAATGACCCAAGAGGGCCATGGAAAGGTGCTTCCTTTTTAAATCCGGCAACACCTGCTCAAAGACCTAACTTATGCTACCCCATCCAAAACCCTTTCACGAAAAAAATAACCAATCCTACAACCAATGCTTGGAGAAGAAGAAAAGAAGAATATGAAAGGCTTTTAGAAGAAAATAAGCTTTATTGGGGTAAGGACAAAATGTCGGAGATTCCATCTATTAAAATGTTCTTATCCGAAGCAAGAGGTTTAACACCAACAAATTTCTGGGACCATATTTATGCAGGAAATACAGATAATGGAACAAAAGAACTTGAAGGACTATTTCAAAAAAAACTTTTTGATTACCCAAAGCCTTCTCTATTAATTAAAAGGATTCTTGAGCATAGCACAGAAAATGATTGTTTGGTTCTTGATTTTTTCTCTGGGTCGGCGACAACGGCTCAAGCAGTACTTGATCTCAATGCTGAGGACGGTGGAAAAAGAAAATATATTTTGGTGCAAGTACCAGAGAAAACCAATGAAAATAGCGAGGCATATAAATATGGTTATAAAAACATCTGCGAAATTGGCAAAGAACGTATCCGTCGAGCAGCCAAGAAGATTAAAGAGGAAAAGCTAGCGAAAGCACAGCAGGATGGGTTGTTTGCGGATTATCAGGATACGCAGGATTACGGCTTCCGTGTCTACCGCCTGGATTCCAGCAATATGCAGGATGTGTATTACAGCCCGAAGGAACTACAGCAAGGGACCTTGGACTTATTTGCTGACCATATCAAGCCCGACCGCACGGCAGATGATTTGCTCGCACAGGTGATGCTGGACTGGGGATTGCCGCTTTCGTTGAAAATCGAGCAGGAGCAGGTTTCTGGGAAGCAGGTATTTAAAGTAGCCGGGAATTCACTTGTTGCCTGCTTCGATAAGGGCATAGATGAGTCCTTTGCTAAGGAAATTGCGGAGCATAAGCCTATGCGTATCGTATTTAAAGATGCTTCCTTCCGTAACGATACGGCCAAGGAAAATGTGAAGCAGTTATTGAAACAGTTGAGTCCGGAGACGGAGATGAAAGTGATCTGATATGGACGGATATAGCGCTAAAGACCTTTTTGAATTACTGAATCAACAGGACGAGTGTGACTGGATAGAAGCCAAAGGTGGAAAAGAGAGTTCACACTCATTGATGGAAACCGTTTGTTCCTTTTCCAACGAACCCGGATTGGGGGGTGGCTATATTTTATTGGGAATTGCAGAAGATAGGGGGACGTTGTTCCCTCAATATAAATCTGTTCACATAGATAACCCTGACAAAGTTCAGAGAGACTTTGTGACACAATGCAGTTCTATGTTTAATATCCCCATCAGGCCAAAGGTCAGTGTGGAAACAGTATCCGCAAAAACGGTCATCAAGATAAAAATCGAGGAATTACCTACCAATCAAAAACCACTTTTCTTTAAGAACGAAGGACTTCCAAAAGGGGCATTTAGGCGAATAGGTCCAACGGATCAACGGTGTACAGAAGACGATCTTCGCATATTTTACGCAGACTTCAAAAGCTATGATACCACACCCGTTTCTGGTACTTCTCTTAATGATATTGATGAGCATGCTCTAAAACGATACAGGACTCTCCGGGAAAAAGTTAATCCTACGGCGGAGGAACTTAGTTACGATGATCAGGAATTGTTGGAGGCCTTAGGTTGCCTTAGCAAAGAAAATACGCGTGAGTTGAATTTGGCTGGTTTGATTCTATTTGGGAGTTCCAAGGCTCTCCGTTCCAATTTCCCTATGGTTCGTGTTGACTACATCCGGGTTCCTGGAAACAAGTGGATTGAAGACCCTGACAATCGTTTCACAACCATAGATATGAGAGGCCCCTTAATGACACTTCTTTTTAGGTTGATGGATGCTATCAATGCGGATTTACCAAAAGGATTTTTATTACCGGAAAACAGTATTCAAGCCAATACAGTCGGTCTCCCGACTAAAGCCCTTAGAGAAGCAATCGTAAATGCCATCATGCACAGGTCATACAGAGAACACCGTCCCACGCAGATTATAAGGTACGATAATAGAATTGAAATCATCAATCCTGGGTACTCTCTTAAATCAGAGGAAAGGCTTGGTGAACCTGGAAGCGAAACAAGAAATCCTTTTATAGCTTCTGTTTTTCATGAAACCAATCTTGCGGAAACCAAAGGGTCAGGTATTCGGGCGATGCGTAAGCTTATGCATCAGGCTAAATTGGCTCCACCGACTTTTGAATCCGATAGGGTAAATAATCAATTTGTGACAAGGCTATTGTTGCATCATTTTTTAGATGAACGTGACCTGAAGTGGTTGGGTCAGTTTGAAAAATTCAATTTGACTGATGGTCAAAAACAGGCTTTGATTTTTGTGAGGGAAGTTGGAGCCATTGACAATCATACGTATAGGCAAATGACAGACTGTGAAGTTTCAAAAGCCAGCTATGAGTTAAGGCAGCTTAAGAGTCATGATTTATTGATAGCCAAAGGTAAAGGGAAAGCTACGTACTATGTTCCTGGAGACTTTATTTTAGATTTGAGCGCTGCTCAAGAAAAAAGCCCCTCTTCTACCAGCAATTTAAGTACACCAGCTCGGGATTTAAGTACACCAGGTCAGGATTTAAGTACACCACCTTCCATAGACCATGAGTTACAAAATCAACTAGATTTACTGAATCAGCGAGAGCACGATGCAGCTAAGGTTAAAGATATTATCACAAAAATTTGTGCAAAAGAACATGTCAAAGCGGTACATATTGCAGCAGTACTCAATAAACGAGAGGATTACATTAAAAGAAAATATTTAAGTGAAATGATCAAATCAGGCGAGTTGGAATACCTTCATCCTGAGATGATCAGTCATCCTGAGCAAGCATATATTACCTCAAAAAAAAACAATTCAGGATAAGAACTTCCAGGTCTGAATTAATAAAGACAACACCAATAGGATGCTCTGTATGTTAAGAATGCACCATGATTACCTTTCCCTAAAGCGTAGAGACCTTAGTGCACCACCTCTTCGGCTTAGTGCACCAGTTCCAGCGCTTAGTGCACCACCTCCTCAGAAAAAAGTACACCAGCTGGGGATATAAGTACACTACCTCTTCAGCTTAGTGCACCAGTTATTCCCCTTAGTACACCAGCTGAAAAGAAAATAAGTACACCAGCTCCAGGAAATAAGTACATAGGTACTTATCGTAATCATAAAACTCAGATGCTCCTATTCGCAACGTCAAACCTATCCGATTCCAGATCAGCTTATGAAATTACAATTTAAAGAACAGTTTTTTCAATTACAGGCCGTACGTGCGGTGGTGAAGGTTTTTGATGGCCAACCGCTAAAGTCCAATACGTTCACCTTGGAGAGAAGCAAGGAATTGTTGAGAAGGGCCAAAGAAGCTGCTTTGGGTTTGCACGGGTTGGATTTTGACAATCAGCTCATGGAGTCTATCGGTTATAGAAACTCCCCCTTGCAGTTGTCAGATGATGACATGTTGGACAATATCCAAGAGATACAAAGAGGTAGTGACCTGAAGGAATGTTTGAAAATAGAAGCCCCTAAAGGACTCAAATTAGGGTATAACCTAACGATTGAAATGGAAACAGGTACAGGTAAGACCTATACCTATATCCGGACCATGTATGAACTTCACAAGCATTATGGGTGGAGCAAGTTTATTGTCGTTGTTCCTTCCATAGCTATCAGGGAAGGGGTTTTTAAAACCTTTGAATTGACAAGGGATCATTTTCAGGAGGTATATAGACATAAAATAGCTCCGTTTATATACAATTCCTCAAGACCTCAGGACATAGAAAATTTCGCTTCGGATTCCAGGATTTCTGTGATGATCATCAATACCCAAGCTTTCAATGCCAGTGGCAATGATGCCAGAAGGATCTTTATGGAACTGGATCAGTTTGGGACAAGAAGGCCTATTGAAATCATTGCACAGACCAATCCTATTCTTATCATAGATGAGCCACAATCTGCGGGTAAAACCGGTTCAAAGACCTTAGATAAGATGCAAGAATTCAATCCCCTCATGTGCTTGCGGTATTCTGCTACGCATGCAGAGGAATACAATAAAATTTATCGCTTGGATGCACTGGATGCCTATAACCAAAAACTTGTCAAGAAGATACAAGTTAAGGGAATCAACATCAAAGGTTCTACAGGAACCACAGGATACCTGTACTTGGAGCAGATTATGTTAGATACGAAAAAGCCTCCAAGGGCTTTAGTAGAGTGGGAAGTCCGGTCTTCTTCAGGTCATGTAAAGAGAGTGAGAAAAGCCCTCGATAAAGGCGCTAATTTCTTTGAGTTGTCAGAAGGAATGCCTCAGTACAAAAATTGGGTGCTTACAGAAATCGACGGCTATAAAAATCAGATTACTGTTAACGGACTGGAAATCCAAGCAGGGGAAGCTGTAGGGGATCTTGACGAAAAAACATTCCGTCGCATACAGATCAGAGAGACCATTCAGTCCCATCTGGAAAAAGAAAAAGTGCTTTTCAGAAAAGGAATAAAAGTACTGTCTCTTTTCTTTATAGATTCGGTGGACAAGTACAGAGTCTATGATCAGGATGGAAATGAAGCGTTGGGTGATTACGCTAAAATCTTCGAAGAAGAGTACAATAACCTGAGAAGTGGATTTTTGGACCTGTTCAATCAGGAATACAATGATTACCTGGAGCAAACAGATCCCGGAAAGCTCAAAGGCTATATGCCCACTGACTACAAGGAGTATCTACAAAGATATGATGCCAGTAAGGTCCATAATGGATATTTCGCGGTAGACAAGAAAAAGAAACTGGTAGATCCTTCGGTAAAACGTGGCTCTGAGGATTCAGATGATATCTCGGCTTATGATTTGATTATGAAGGATAAGGAGAGATTATTGAGTTTTGATGAGCCCACCCGATTTATCTTTTCCCACTCAGCGCTCAAAGAAGGCTGGGATAATCCCAATGTCTTTCAGATATGCGCCTTAAAACAATCAGATTCTACTGTCAGAAGAAGGCAGGAAGTCGGTAGAGGTATGCGTTTGTGTGTGAATGACCATGGTATCCGACAGGACTATGAAACAGTTGGTGAAGAAGTACACATCATCAACAAACTTACCGTCATCGCCTCTGAATCTTACGAGAAATTTGCAAAAGGTCTTCAGGATGAAATTGCTGCTACCTTGAAAGATAGGCCGATGAAAGCGGATGAGAAGTTCTTGATCGGAAAGCTTATTACTGACGAGAGAGGCGTGCAGATTAGAATCAACGAGGATCAGGCCAAGAAGATGAATAAGCTGCTGTACAAAGCAGATATTTTGGATGAGAATGATAAGATTACGGCTTTAGGTCGGGAAAAGATTGAAGATGGGAACATTCCAGTTCCTGAGGAATTGATACCTTTCAAGCAGGATGTCCTTAAATTGCTTAAGTCGGTCTACAGTGGAGAGGCGATGAAGCCGGAAAACGACAGAAATACAGTTACTGTAGGTGTCAACAAGAATTTTTACAGAGAGGAGTTTAAAGCCTTGTGGAATAAAATCAATTTGAAAAGCATCTATGAGGTGCAATTTGATTCAGAAAAATTAATCAGGGAAGCAAAAAACAGGTTGAACAAAGATCTCCATATTTCAGACAGGTCATATGAAGTCAAAACGGGGGAACTGGAAGGAGGAGAAAAAGAGAATCTGGACGCAGGCAATGCTTTCAGGGACAGTGAAAGACGATCTGGAAAAATCAAAACTGACGCCTATACCAATGCCACTTATGATCTTGTAGGAGAAATCGTCCAGCAGACGAATTTGACAAGGAGAACCGTTGCAGATATTTTAAAGGCAATAGAGCCGGTGAAATTCGCCATGTTCCAGAAAAACCCTGAAGAGTTTATCATGAAATGTGGCATTTTGATCAATGAAGTGAAAGCAAGTCTGATCATAAATAATATCGTGTATCACAAAATTGATGAGCGATACGATGCAGCTACTGTGTTCACCAATGACAAACAGGCCTTGAGGCAGTCGGAAAAATTACAGAAACATATCTATGATTTTCTGATTTCGGATTCCAAGACAGAAGCCGAGTTTGCAAAAAATTTGGAGCTCAGTACCGCAGTGACTGTGTATGCCAAGCTGCCTCAGAGTTTTTACATTACTACGCCGATAGCCAGATTCAGCCCTGACTGGGCGATTGTGTTTGACAAAGAAGACTCCAAGCATGTGTACTTCGTCGCAGAAACGAAAGGCGATGAGTCTGAGCTGGAATTAAAAGAAATAGAAAAGCTCAAAATCCATTGTGCAGGGGAGCACTTTAAAGCGATTTCCGGGGCAGAGGTGACCTTTGCCAAAGTGGCAAGTTATGAGCGATTGTTGGAGATAATTAATTGATTGGAGGGAACCATTGGATTATATATGCCCTCTACCTAAGAAATGGCATGAGATTCACCGTTTCATGGCTGATTATTGGAAAAAAGAGCTTAATCATATGACGGAAAAACCACCAGTTCCATTAATACTGGCAGGTTGGAACTTTAGTGAAAATTGGCAAAAAAAGATCGCTGGCTAGAAACCATTAAGTGGGCAAATGCTAATGGATGTTCAGATTTAATTCCCAAACTAAATCAAAATGAAAAATATTTTGGCGCTAAATGAAACTAATTGACAACATAAATAACCGACTTGGTGACGATTTAAAGCTCGAGATTAAAAAAGGAAGCAAGCTTTCGATTGCGGCTTCCTCTTTTTCCATTTATGCCTTTGAAGCGTTGAAAAAAGAGCTAAAAGGGATTGATGAAATGCGCTTTATTTTTTCATCACCGGCTTTTGTAGAAGAGAAGTTTCAAAAACAGTCCCGACAGTTTTACATACCCCATATCTTTCAGGAAGCAGATCTGTGTGGAGGGGAATTTGAGCTTAGGTTGAAAAATGAGCTGACCCAAAGAGCCATAGCGAAAGAATGTGCTGCTTGGGTTAAGGAAAAGGCCACTTTTAAATCCAACTCCAAATTGAATCAGCCGCTTTACGGGATGATCCATACGCTGGATAAAGAGGGAAATGAAACTGCTTATACCAATATTAATAATTTCACCACAGCAGACCTCGGGTTTACTCCCAAAACGGGCTTTCCCACACTGATTCAAAAAATTGATTCCCCCCAAAGCAAGGCTTACCTTGATTGGTTCAATCAGGTCTGGGCCAATCAGGAAGATCTGAAAGATGTGACGGATTATATCAAAAGTTATTTCGAAAATGCTTTTAAAGAGAACAGCCCTGAGTTCATCTACTTTATCACGCTATACAACATATTCAATGAGTTTCTGGAAGACATTTCCAATGACTCCCTTCCCAATGATCAAATTGGGTTTAAAGAAACCTTGATCTGGAGTAAGCTCTACAACTTTCAGCGGGATGCAGTCATTGGGGCCATCAATAAATTGGAGAAATACAAGGGTTGCATCATTGCGGATTCTGTTGGTTTGGGCAAAACCTTTTCTGCATTAGGGGTTATCAAATACTATGAACTGCGAAACAAAGATGTGTTGGTTCTTTGCCCTAAGAAGTTGGAGGCAAACTGGAATACGTACAGGCATAACGATAAGGATAATTTTTTGGCTAAAGACAGATTTCGATACGATGTGCTGTTTCACACAGATCTCAGCAGGGATAAAGGATACAGCAACGGTAGAAACCTCGAAACCGTCAATTGGGGCAACTATGGCCTAGTCGTCATAGATGAATCACACAACTTCAGGAACAACAATCCCAATATCGAACGAGAGAACCGCTATCAGCGGCTGCTACGCAAAATAGTGAAAGAGGGAATAGAAACGAAAGTTTTGATGCTCTCAGCAACACCTGTGAATAATCGATTCAATGACCTAAAAAATCAATTGGCGCTTGCCTATGAAGGCAGTCCCGGTGAAATAGATGAAAAGCTTGATACAGATAGGGGTATAGAACAAATATTCCGGAGAGCACAGACTGCATTTAATACTTGGTCTAGATTAAGGGCAGAGGAAAGAACCACCGAAGTTCTTTTGGATATGCTGGACTTTGATTTTTTTGAAGTATTGGACAGCCTTACCATAGCCCGATCACGAAAACACATTACTACCTACTATGACACAAAAGATATTGGCGAATTCCCTGAACGGAATCATCCTGTCTCTATCCAAGCCCCGTTAAGTAAGTATGCCACTATAACCTACGAGGAAATAGCAGAATCGTTGATCCGGTTGAATTTATCCGTTTATACCCCAATGAATTATATCAAATCCAGTAAGATTCGATTTTACGAGGAATTGTATGATCAAAAAGTAGGGAGCGGTAAATTAAGGCAGCGCGATAGGGAGAGCAGTTTAAAGATTTTGATGCGGATAAATCTGTTAAAGCGTTTGGAATCTTCGGTTGATTCATTCAGAATTACGTTAAAAAATATCAGAAATCAGATACAGTCGGCGATCAATGCCATTGATTCAAGAAAAGCCGAAGACACTTACTCTGGAATAGAAGCGAACTGGGGAGATGAAGACTTTGACTGGGATGCCAACTGGGGCGATGAAGAACAGATTTTTGGTAAAAAAGTAAAAATTCATATTTCGGATATGGATACCAGAAAATGGAGGGAAGACCTTTCCGAGGATTTGGACCTAGTCGATGGACTTTTCTCCGAAATTGCTGAAATCAAAGGAGCAAATGATGCCAAACTTCAAAAATTGAAGCAAACCATCTTCCAAAAGATTGATAGCCCGTTCAATCCGTCGAATAAAAAAGTCTTGGTTTTTACGGCATTTGCAGATACTGCAAACTATCTCTATGAGGAGCTCAAAGGTTTCATGGAAGAAAGTTACGGAATTCATACAGCCATTATTACCGGTTCCAGAAGAGTTTGCACCTCCAAAAAAATCCCCACGGATCTGAATGCTTTGTTAAGTTGCTTTAGCCCAAGATCTAAAAATAAGGAGCTAATTTATCCATCGATCCAAGAAAAGATCGACTTGATCATTGCCACGGATTGCATTTCCGAAGGACAGAACCTTCAGGACTGCGACTTTATGGTCAATTATGATATCCACTGGAATCCCGTGAGGATTGTTCAGAGATTTGGCAGGATTGACCGGATAGGTTCGATTAACAAATCCATTACCATGGTTAACTTCTGGCCCGATATAGCGCTTGACAATTACATCAATCTCAAGCAACGCGTCGAAAACAGGATGTTGATTACCAATATGGCCAGTACAGGCGATGATAACTTATTGAGGGTGGAAGATCCTGATTTTGAATATAGAAAGGTTCAACTAACAAAACTCCAAAAAGAGGTAATCGACCTCGAAGATTTGAGAGAGGGAGTAAGTATTACGGATCTGGGGCTCAATGATTTCAGAATCGACTTATCCAATTACATCAAAGAATACGGAGACCTTAAAAGTATTCCGCTTGGTCTACATGCTGTCGTGGACAAAAAACTGGGATTGCCTCCAGGGGTTTTGTTTGTCTTGAAGAATATCAATACATCCGTGAATATTGACAAATTGAATAGATTGCACCCTTATTACCTGGTGTATATTTCAAACGAAGGGATCGTTGTCCATAATCACATAGAAGTAAAAAGGAACTTGGATGATTTTAGAGCTTTGGCGAAAGGGCAAGGTGTTCCCATAAAATCATTGTGTGATGTACTTTCTCAAGAAACGGATGATTACAGGGATATGGGGCACTATTCCAATCTTCTGAAAAAAGCGATT
Organism: Lunatimonas lonarensis; assembly: GCF_000390185.1. GTDB lineage: Bacteria > Bacteroidota > Bacteroidia > Cytophagales > Cyclobacteriaceae > Lunatimonas > Lunatimonas lonarensis. The sequence goes on from NZ_AQHR01000041.1 coordinate 80,894, forward strand.
AGCTCCATATTGAAAACTGAAGAAGAAAAGGATGTGATGAGTTTGTTTAAAGCAGGCGGAACTACAGCCCTTGTGGATAAAATCAAAGGAATTGAGGATTTTGTATTGATCTCATTTTTAATAATAAGATAGTCGAGATGTTCGTTTTACCGACCTCTACCAAAGTGGATAGGGTTATTCCCAAAAATGCTTTTGACAACTATGCTGACACAAAGGCCAAAAAGCTTTTTGTGGAAAATGTAGAGAAGATCAAATGGTTGAACAAACTATCTTTTGATACGGTAAACCTGCCAGGTAAAGAAGTTAAAGAAATTCAGATTTTTGAGATCTCTTTGAGGAAATTTGATCCGATTCCAGAATTGGTAAAGATTATTGACAAGGCAATTCCTTATCCAATATTGTTTGTCCTAACTTTCGAAGACCACTATCAGTTAAACATAAGTGTTAAACACCCAAATCCTATCAATGAGGACAATGCCGTTATTGATTGGACTTTTAAGACGGAATGGTTGCCAGTAGGTAAGGAGGCATGTCAATTCCATCTCAAGCAAACTATTGACTACATATTTCAGGATATCTGCATTCAGCTGAGCAATACGTCCAACGCTGATAGGGGACTCAGTTTGAATGAAATAGTTACTAAAGAACAAAAATTAGCAGATTTGAAGAACCGCATAAAAAAATTAGAATCGGCCATTGCAAAGACTAAGCAGTTTAATAAAAAGGTTGAGTTTAATTTAGCATTACAAAAGTTGGTGTTGGAATTACAGGGTTTGGGTTAGCAACCAATTGATTTTTCCGCAAATGTATGGAGTAGAGGTAAAAATGGTATGGGTCATTGAGGTGTTTACTTGAAGTTAAAGGCCATATACACTTGCTGGAGCAATCTATGTGAGACAAGGGCCGAATTTTAACGTTTGCTTAGTCCCATTTGTCTAACAACAGCTTATCAAGCTTGAAAAGGTAGGTCTTGACAGTGTTCTTGCTCCTGCCAAGAGTTCGGGCAATGGTTTTGATTCCTTTGCCCTGCCTGTTAAGTATCAATAATTGTTTTATCTGACTCATTGGTTTTGGTGTTCCAGCCATGGGATTATAGTTAGCGGATTAAATAAAAGGTCCGCTAAGAAACCAAAACCATTCGTTAGAGGGGTCAGCCCCGAATATCGGGACAGGCTATGCTCCGGAATTAGACCGAAAGGGGTCAGTATGCTCCGGAATAATCCTGAATATCCTGTTTTAGGGGTCAATCCCGAGAATCGGGATCAGTCGATTCTGGCCATTCAGGCCACTTTCACTGCCCAAAATCGTTCCGGATTACAGGGATCAACATGCTCCGGAATATCCAGTTTCGAACTTTGGAAAAGTTTATGCTGAATATTTTGTTCATTTCTTTTATTTGTTCACGTACCGTGAACATGCTATATTTGTGAACATGAATACCGAGAAAATAATTGAACTTACCTTCCAAAACGTAATTCCTTTGCTACAAAGTGAAGGAAAATGGGAGCCGCATGCACAAAGGGAGCTGGATGCCATTATTACTTTACGGTTCCCGGAGGGAGAAATCCATTTCGATGCGGAAGTAAAGCAGGAAGTTAGGGAGAATATCTTGCGGACTATACAGGATTTGAACAGGAGGTATCAAAATTTTCTCTTGGTGGCCTACAGAATCTATCCCAAATACCGTCAACTACTTCAGGAGATGGGAATCAATTATCTGGAAGCAAATGGCAACGCCTTTATCCGTAAAAACGGGAAATTGATCTTAATTGATAAGTTTCCTCCCATCAAGGAAGAGCGTGAGGAGACCAATCGAGCTTTTACCAAAACAGGCTTGCGGGTGTTTTTTCAATTATTGGTGGATGATAAGAATTTGAATACCAATCAGCGGGAGCTGGCCGAACAGGCAGGGGTTGCTCTGGGAAATATACCCTTGGTACTCAAAGGTCTCAAGGCAGCAGGGTTGTTGGTGAATAAAAACAAGTTTGGTTATCAATGGACCAATAAGGAAGAAGCAATAGGTCAGTGGATCAATGGATATAGAACCAATCTCAAGCCTACCTTATTTCAAGGGAAATATAGGTTGCCTAAAGACAGGGACTGGAGGGAAATCCATCTACCAACTGAAAAAACCAGGTGGGGAGGGGAACCTGGAGCGGATTTGTTGACCAGTTACCTTAGACCTGAAAAGTTCATCTTATTCACGGATTTGAGAAAAAATGAATTTATAAAAGGTACCAGACTAATGCCAGATCCGAATGGTGAAATAGAGATATATGAGACTTTCTGGGAAACTGGAAATGAAAAAGAGGGATGTGCTCCACCGCTTTTGGTCTATGCAGATCTGATCATCAATGGAGATAAAAGAAGTATCGAAACAGCTCAGATAATTTATGACAGATATCTCCAAGAGCTATAAAGAATTAGGTATTGACCATATCAAAGAAGTATTTGACTTGCTTGACGAAACATTCAAGGCGAGAGAAATACCCTATTATCTTTTAGGTGCTACAGCAATTGCTTTGGAACTTCTAAAAGATGGGATAAAGCCAGCGCGCGGTACCAAGGATATAGATTTCGCCATCATGATCAGCTCCTATGCTGACTATCAAGGCTTAATTGATGACTTAAAAGAAAAAGGTTTTGTAAACGTCACTGATCCTTGGACATTTTATCACAAAGCTTTTGAAATTGCTATCGATATCCTGCCATTTGGTGAAATTGAAGAAAATAACACGGTAAACTTCAACGAGAGAAACGTTGATTTCCATGTTTTGGGGATGCATGTGGTTCTATCACAGGAAGACTTGGCTACTGTATATATTGAGGAAAAGGTAGCGAACATCCCTTCACTTCCCGGAATGATTCTTTTAAAATTGGTAGCCTGGTCGGACCGTCCGGAAAAAAGAGAAAATGACCTTGGGGATATCCTCTTGATCATCAAAAATTATTACTGGATGATGAGTGAATTTATCATTGACAATCATACTGACCTACTGGAAGTTTTAACAGATGACGGGGAAAATAGTCAGCGGATAGTCGCATCAAGAGTATTGGGAAGAGAAGCTGCAAAGTATCTGAAACAATCAGATCAATTAAAAGAACGGATTTTACAAGTACTCGAGCAAAACATCAATGAAAAATACAAATCGGCGATTGCTAAAAACTGGGCCGTAAAATTGGATGAATCTTTAGATTACACCCTTTCACTTTTACAATCATTTTTGACCGGAATAAAAGAAAGAATTTAAATGGCCAAAAGAAATAAAAATACCATAGTAAAACTCAGCAAAGCCCTTGTGTTGAACAGATGGGTACTCAGTCAATTTGGGGTTATGGATCTGGAATCCTTAGCGGATGCTGAATTCAAAAGATCTGTTTACGAAGGGCTGGATGCGGATAATACTACCCATTACCACCATTATCTGCTCAGCAGGCAGTTTACTTTTCCGGGAGTCAGCAAAACCCAGTTGGTAGCCTGAGGGCCAATACAAAGTCTTTGATAAAGTGAATGTGACCTGAGCCACTAAAACCTACCTCACATCAAAAAAAAAGGCTTTCAATAGACTAATTTGGAGGAGTTGGTTAACTTGGGGTCTCAATTTGAATAACACCCAATGCATACTAGTTTGAAATCCTGTTTCCTGCTTGTCCCAATCCTGTTTTTTTTGATGGCCTGTGGTAGCGGAAGCAACGAGTCCCGGCAGGAGGTGACGGATGACCTGACCTCTTGCCATGACAATATCCCGGATCGATTTTCTGCCCCGCAGTCCACCTCAGCCTCTGCTGCCGAGTCGGCTCCTACCAGGGAGCTGAACCATGAAGGCATGGTGTGGATAGAAGGGGGGGAGTACCTGATGGGCGCCCACGATGGACGGGGCAGGAAAGACGAGCTGCCCGCCCATAAGGTGAAAGTAGACGGCTTTTGGATGGATGTCACCGAGGTAACCAATAGGCAGTTTGCCGAGTTTGTCGCTGCCACCGGCTATGTAACCATCGCCGAGCAGAAGCCCGATTGGGAGGAGATAAAAAAACAACTGCCTCCGGGAACACCCAAGCCGCCGGAGGAGGTACTGGTGGCGGCCTCGCTGACGTTCAGCCCTCCCGCCCAGCGGGTTTCCATGAACAACGCCGCCCAGTGGTGGTCCTGGACAGAGGGAGCCAACTGGAGGCACCCGCAGGGTCCGGGAAGCACCATCGTAGGAAAGGAGGATTTTCCGGTAGTACATATTGCATGGGACGATGCGGTGGCCTACGCCAAGTGGGCAGGTAAACGCCTTCCCACCGAGGCAGAATGGGAATTTGCCGCTAGGGGAGGCCTCAAAAACGAATCGTTTCCATGGGGTGCCGATCCGGTGGAAAGCAAAGGTTTTCGTGCGAACATTTGGCAGGGGGATTTTCCGCTGAAGGATACCGGGGCAGATGGATTTATCGGGCTGGCACCGGTAAAATCCTTTGATCCAAACCCCTATGGGCTTTACGATATGGCCGGAAATGTGTGGGAATGGACGTCCGATTGGTACCACGAGGATTATTATGCCAGTATTCGCGGTGATGTGACCGTAAACCCGACCGGCCCCAAAAGCAGCTACGATCCGATGGAGCCCACGGTACCCAAGCGAGTGGTGAAAGGTGGCTCCTTCCTATGTAATGTGTCGTATTGTGAAGGATACCGGGTTAGTGCCAAGATGAAATCCTCTCCCGATACGGGATTGGAGCATACCGGTTTTCGCTGCGTATCCAGCAACTAGCATGTAGGAGAGCATTAAGACATGGTGCAAAAGCAAATCCAACGTTTCGTTTTTTTTGCCGTCCAGATGGTAGGGGCATCGTTTCTTTATTTTTCCTGCGCGGAGAAAGAAGAGGTACTGCCTCCCAATTTTCTGTTTGCGATCATGGACGATACTTCATTCCCCCACATGGGGGCATATGGAACGGAATGGGTGATTACCCCTGCCTTTGACAGGGTGGCCAAAGAAGGGATCTTATTTACAAGGGCCTATACTCCCAATGCCAAGTGTGCGCCCTCCAGGTCTTCCATTCTTACCGGCAGAAATTCCTGGCAGCTGGAAGAAGCCGCCAATCACGTGCCGTTTTTTCCCGAGAAATTCGGATCCTTTGTTGAGTTACTCGGGGAAAAGGGATTTCATACCGGGTTTACCGGTAAAGGGTGGGCACCCGGCAAGCCCGGTATGAGGGATGGCAAGCCACGCCTGCTGACGGGCAAAGGGTATCAGGCAAAAACCCTGGAGCCTCCCACCGCCTTCATCAGCAAAAATGATTATACAGCCAACTTTGAGGATTTTTTGAATGACAGGGAACCTGGAAAGCCCTTTTTCTTTTGGTATGGCTCTACGGAACCCCACAGGGCCTACGAATTTCAGTCAGGTGTAAACAAAGGACGAAAGCAGCTCTCGGATCTGGAGAAGGTGCCGGGATTCTGGCCGGATATCGATACCGTTCGGCACGATATGCTCGACTATGCATTCGAAATTGAGTATTTTGACAAGCACCTGGCACAAATGATCGCCTTGTTGGAGGAAAGGGGCGAGTTGGACCGTACGGTCATCATCATTACGTCGGATAATGGCATGCCTTTTCCCCGGGTAAAGGGCAATCCCTATGAAATGTCGCACCATATGCCATTGGCGATCATGTGGCCAAAGGGCATTAAGAGTCCGGGTCGAGTCGTGGACGATTTTATCAGCTTCATCGACTTTGCCCCGACCATCTTGGAGTTGGCAGAAGTGGATCCGGCAGAGGGCATGGCGCCTATTACCGGGAGGAGTTTTTCGGATGTCCTTTTCTCAGAAAAAGAGGGATTGGTTTCGGAGGAGCGAAACAGGGTACTCATTGGGCAGGAGCGGCACGATGTGGGAAGGCCAAACGATGTCGGATATCCTGTTAGGGGCATTGTCACGGAGGAATATTTGTATCTTCATAACTTTGAAACCGATCGCTGGCCGGCGGGAAACCCGGAAACCGGCTACCTCAATACGGACGGAAGCCCGACCAAGACGACAATCCTGGAGCGGATGCGGGCCAATCGGAGTCCGGAATACTGGTTCCAATCATTTGGTAAGCGTCCTCAGGAGGAGCTATACCACCGATTGACAGATCCTGAATGCATCCATAACCTAGCGGAGCACCCGGAATACCAATCCCTGAAAGAGAATTTAAAAACCCAGTTGTTTGACCAACTGAGGGCGGAAGATGATCCGAGGATGTTTGGCAGAGGGGATCTTTTTGATGCCTATCTCTATGCGGAAGATGCCACCGCCAATTTCTATGAACGCTTCCTGAACGGCGAAAAACTACGGGCAGGATGGGTAAATGAATCCGATTTCGAACCCAAGCCATTGGAATAACTGCATGACCCGAATCCGTTTTGTTGAGCTGTGTTGCCTTACGTTGGGTATGCTTGGGTGTTTACCGATAGCGGTGTATGCCTTGCAGGTTGCTGAAAGGCCCAACCTGATTTTGATCATCGCGGATGATATAGGTTGGGATGATTTGGGATGTTATGGACATCCGCTGGTGCAAAGCCCCAACCTGGATAGAATCGCTTCGGAGGGTTTGGTCTTCGATCACTTTTACCTGACTACCAGCTCCTGCAGTCCAAGCAGGGCCAGTATTATTTCGGGCAGATATCCCCACAATACCGGGGCCGCAGAGCTTCATACCGAGCTTCCCGCATCCCTGGCCACCTTTCCGGCCGAGCTAAAAGCAATGGGGTATTACACCGCCCAGGCCGGAAAATGGCACCTGGGACCTGCTGCAAAAGCGGGATTTGACGTGGTGTATGACAAGGGTAGCGAGATGGGGGATGGCGGCGAAGAGCGGTGGTTGCCGACCTTGCGGGAACGACCCGGGGACAAGCCTTTTTTTATGTGGTTTGCCGCACTCGATGCCCACAGACCGTGGGGGCCGAATCCGTTTTCAGGTACCCACAACCCGGAAGAGGTTTTTCCACCGGTTTATTTGGCAGACGCTATCGATACCAAAAAGGACTTAGCCAGCTATTACGATGAAATAACCAGGTTTGATCACTATATTGGCGAGGTGGAGAAAGAGCTGGCCCGGCAAGGTGTATTGGAAAATACCCTGATAATGATCGTGTCAGATAACGGGAGACCTTTTCCCAGAAGCAAAACAAGAATGTACGACAGCGGCATAAAATCACCTTTGGTAATCAAGTGGCCGGCTGGAATCCCCCATCCGGGATCGCGCGTTCAGGCATTGGTGAGTGCGATAGACATTGCCCCGACGATGGTGGAGCTAGCGGGTGGCTCGGAGGTGGCTGCTTTTCAAGGCAAGAGTTTTCTTTCCGTATTGAAGGAGCCTAACCGGGAATTTAGAAATTATGTGTTTGCAGAGCATAATTGGCACGACCACGAGGCCTTGGAACGGATGGTGCGCACGAAGGAACACGTGTATGTTCTTAACCTTCGTCCCCAGTTCAGTCAGAATGGACCTGCGGACTCCAATGCAAGCGATTCTTACAGAGATTTACTTCTCCTACGGGATCAAGGCAAACTCAATGCGGCCCAAGCGGATGTTTTTGCCGCGCCAAGACCTTACGAAGAGCTTTACCTTCCCGATGATGAGGAGCAGCTCCACAATGTGGCGGCCAATCCCGCCCATAGGCAAACCCTGCTCCATCTGAGGCACGTAATGACCCAATGGATGAACGAAACCGAAGATACTCAGCCTGACAGGCTGACACCGGACTGGTACAACAAGGAAAACGGCAAACCCTTGGACATCGTTAGAGAGCGTGGGGAAATGCCCGGTAGCAAAGGAGCCCTTCACACCCATGCAACAGGACCCTTTTAATAGGCTGGATGATATGACCAATTTCGCACCCTCTCGCCCTCTTCCCGTGATCCAACCGAGCTATCCGTTAAGGATGCATTTACCGGTCTTGTTTATGCTGGCCCTGCTGTTTTCCTGCAGCGAACCGAAGCCATCCTATGAACGGGCCATGGATCCTTGGGCATTTCGGTCGGTGCTCGACAAGCAACCCCGCATGCTTACCCTAGCCTTACATCCCGATTGCTTTGCGGCCTACAATTTGGAAAAAGGAGAGCTTTACAAAGTTTGGAAAGGGGGGGTAAGACTCGAAGGAACCGTTTACACCAATAAAAAGAATATCCAACCAACCAGCTGGGGAATCCCCTATATAGAAGACACCTCACTGCCTAGGCGTTGGCAGCTATTAGGGCCGGATGGCTCAGAGGCTAGTTTCCGTCTCCAGCAGCGTGGGTATTCCTTTAAAAAAGATCAGATTTTGCTGCATTATGAGCTAATTGGGGATTCAGGTCAGTTGATCTATATTGACGAGATTCCCGAGTATACCCGGAATAAGAGCTCTGCTGCTACCTTTGAGCGCAATTTTGCGGTTCGGGGATTGCCTCAGGGGTACCGCCTCAGCTTATTGGGAGGCCGGGAACCCTTTGAAATGCGTGCCAACGGCAATCACGCCCTACGCATCGACCTTCCTTCACTTCCTTCGCCCGAAATGCCGCCGTTTCGGGAGCAATATGACCATTTGGGCATTTTGCGCATGGAGAATAGCGATTGTTACACCTGCCACGAGGAAAAGAACCAGATGGTAGGGCCTTCCTTTCTTGACATTGCTGCGAGGTATCGGGGAAGCAAGCAAAATTACCCCTATTTGATCAAGAAAATCCAAGAAGGAGGGGCCGGCGTATGGGGAGATACACCTATGAATGCCCATCCGCTGTTGTCCGAGGCCGATATTAGGCCCATGCTGGATTACATCATGACCTTTGCACCGAAAGAGCAGGAGTCCGGCACCGCCGTGCCAAAACAGGTTTCCCTCGTAGTCAGTCCAGAGGAGAAGGCGAAACCAGGGTTTGGTGCATCGTTGGAAGGAGTCCATCCCAGTTTTGACCTGGTAACCCTACACCGGGAGGATTTCCAACCTCGGGTTGGGGGATTGGCCATTGCGCCGGACGGTGGTTTGCTGGTCACCACATGGGATAGTATTGGGGGAGTATACCACCTTTCATGGGAGGACACCGCGGATCCGCGCGGCTTCAAGCTGAAACGAATCGCCGCCGGTTTGGCGGAGCCACTCGGAATCGAAGTGGTAGGGGATGACCTTTACGTACTTCAAAAGCACGAACTGACGAGGCTTCGGGATTTGGACGGGGATGGCATCATGGATGAGTATTATGCAGTATGTAATTCATGGGGTGTGACCGACGATTTCCATGAGTTTGCCTTTGGCCTGGTTTTCAAAGAAGATCATTTCTATATCACCCTTTCGATGGCCATGCGTCTGACGGCAGACCAACGGCAGGCACCCGACCGAGGAAAAACCTTGAAGATAGCGTTGGATGGAAGTTTCGAGCCGATTGACTACGGATTGAGAACCCCAAATGGTATTGGGGTTGGTCCTGAGGGAGAGCTTTTTGTCACAGACAACCAAGGACAGTGGTTGCCAGGGAACAAGCTCATCCACGTACAGAGAGGTGCTTATAATGGGATGGCTTGGGGATTGGATCCGGAGTTGGAGTCGGTGCCCGAGATGGTGCCGCCGGCGATATGGCTGCCCGATAAGGAAATCGGAAATTCACCCACTGAACCAGTCCTGATGCGGTTTGGCCCCTACGCGGGGCAGTTGGTTCACGGAGACGTGACCCATGGGGGCATTAAAAGAGATTTTCTGGAAAAAATCAATGGTTCCTACCAAGGAGCGGTGTTCCGTTTTTCCCAAGGATTCCATGCCGGGGTAAATCGACTGGTTTGGGGCCCCGACGATGCGCTCTACGTGGGCGAAGTGGGCATGGTTGGGGGATGGAGCTGGAAGGAGCGCCAATTTGGTTTGGAAAAGCTTACCTACAATGGCAATCCTACCTTTGAAATGCTGGCGATCCGTGCCACACCGCGGGGGTTCGAGATCGAATTTACCGAGCCTATAAAGCATACAACATTCGATCCCAATGGGATAAGCCTCAGCCACTGGTGGTATTTGCCGACCGAATCTTACGGAGGGCCAAAAATGGATCTTGCGCCATTAACACCTACGCGTATAGAAGTGTCCCCTGACCGGAAACGGGTTTACCTAGAGGTTCCTGGTCTGAGATCGGGGCGGGTAGTCCATTTTCTGTTCGATCCCTCGTTGGAAAGCGAATCAGGGAGGCCGCTGTGGTCAGGGGAGGCGTGGTACACATTAAATTCAATTCCAAACGACAACATTTAGCTATGAACAGAAGAGCGTTTATCGGAAAGACTGGATCAGCATTGGTACTGGGTGCCGCAGGGGTTTCCTCTTTTTCGTTTACAACAAATCGTCCTATGAAGCAGTCCCTTAAGAACATCCAAATTACCCATGTTGATTCGAATTTTGAGCGAGAGTTGCTCACACCATACCGATTTAAAGGCAGTGCTATTTCGGAAGCCTGGCAGGTAATGTCCTTCCTAAAGTCTGCCAGCGGATTACATAAAATCGGCATCGGAACGCAGGGTACCTTGTGGTCCGACCAAAGGGTGTTCTTCTCCCATTCTGTCAATGGTGGCAACGCATTGATGTATGCGATGACCGAACGGGCGCTTCAACTGCTCAAGGGTAATAGCTTTACCGATCCGGTGACGTTGTTGGAGGATTTGTTTCCAGAGGTATATGCCTACGGTAAAAAGATCACCGGAAGGGAGGATCTAAAAAAGACCTTTGCGTTGAACGCGCTGGTAAGTGTGGACAATGCGGCTTGGATGATGTATGCGGCCGAGAATGGCATGCGGAATTTTGACGAAATGATCCCTGAGGCGTATAAGCCGGGGTTGTCCCATAGACACGATAAAGTTGCCAGCATCCCTTCCTTTAGTGTAGGGGCAAACATAGAGGATGTAAAAGCAGCAGCTGATAGGGGGCATTTTATCATGAAACTTAAGACAGGATCGGCCGGTACCCAGAAAGAGATGCTCGAAAAGGACATCGAGTTTTTAACCGGCGTTCATAAGGCACTAGGCCATCTGGAAACGCCCTATACAGAAAATGGGAAAATTCCCTATTATTTCGATGCAAATGAACGGTATGAAACGAAGGATACATTGGAGCGTTTCCTTGATCATGCGAAAAAAATAGGTGCGTTTGATCAAATTGCGGTTATTGAAGAGCCTTTCGGTGAAGATAACGAGACCTATGTAGGGGATTTGGGCGTTCGGGTGGCTGCGGACGAAAGTGCGCACACCGTTGAGGATGCACTGGCAAGGATTGAACAAGGCTACACCGCTATCGCGGTTAAGGCCATTGCCAAGACGCTGAGTATGACGATGAAGATCGCCCAAGCGGCTTATGAAAAAGGCGTTCCATGCTTTTGCGCAGATCTCACGGTCAATCCCATTTTGGTAGATTGGAACAAAAATGTAGCTGCCCGCCTTGCCCCTTTTCCCGAAATGAATCTTGGGCTGCAGGAAACCAATGGACATCAGTATTATAAGAATTGGGAGAGGATGCTTTCCCATCACCCCATGGCCGATGGCTCCTGGATAAAAACCGTAAACGGTGTGTACCCAACGGACAATACCTTTTATGAAAAAAGCGGAGGAATCCTCTTGAACTCTCCCCATTATGAATCGGTTTTCCATCATAATCTCTCGTAAGCACTAGCGTCGATTTCATTTCGTTATACCAGTCAATCCTATAATCCTTATAGAGTTATAGTTGGTTTTTTTATGTAATAAAACCAAGCTGAAACTATATTAAATGAGGAATGTCAACATGTGCGCTAAAAAAAATTCAACGAATATTTTTTTATTTAGAAAGTTGATTTACATTTGGAAAAATGTATTTTGAATATACAAAAATGCTGATTAATTTTTTGAAAGTGTTTTTGTAGAAGCAATACAGAGCAAGGATTTTAGAATCACCTTTCGTTTAAAAAACCGTACCGCCGTGAAGATATTATTGATTGATGACGATCCTATTGTGATATTATTGCAAAGGAAGTTGATGGAGAAGGCTGGATTCATCGATGAGATCGAAGCCTATGGGGATGGAGAAGCGGCCATAGAATTCCTGAAAAAGAGCGAGGAGGGAAAAAGGTACCTGATTCTCCTGGATATCAATATGCCGGGCATGTCAGGGTGGGAATTTTTGGATCAACTGGATACGTTGAACCTTCCAATTACTTACTCTGTCGTCATCATCACATCCTCCATAGAGCAGGCCGAGCGAGATAAATCCGAGGAATATTCGCAGGTGATAGATTTTTGGATCAAGCCTTTCAATGTGGAGAGTTTTCAAAAGTTAAAGGAAAAAGAGGAGCTGAAGGGATTTTATCATTAGGGTAGGTAGCCGATGTTAAACTGCTTACCTTTTCGATGTATTGGCTTTTTTTGATTAGTTTTGAGCACCTTATTTAGTGCCAACGCTAACCATTCACGCCATGTCCTCAACCCAATTGACCAAAGTATTTTTTTCACTAGTCCTTTATTTCACTCTTTTCCATCCTGCCCACGCCCAGCAAGAGGGTGAGTTGAATGGGACTGTGGTAGATGGATACAAGGGAATCTGGTTTACCTTGGGACAGTTTTCCCAATATGGCGATAAGTATTCCGGCGGATTGGGAACTTATACAGCCAAGCACATTCCCCTCGCCATTTATGCCCCCGCTGTTCAGAAGACATTTTTTGTATATGGAGGTACCACCTCCGAATCGGATCGATACTTGTTGTGTATGATCGGAAGCTATGACCATAAGACCAAGAAAGTATCTAAACCCGTGGTAGTTCACGACAAAGGCGGGGTGGACGATCCACACGACAATCCAAGCTTGGCCATTGATGACCAAGGTCACCTGTGGGTATTCGTAAGCGGTCGGGGCCGAAGGCGAATGGGATACAAATACCGAAGTACAGAGCCCTACCAAATCAATGCTTTCGAACAGATTACAGAAGAGGAAATGACCTATCCCCAGCCCAAGTTCATTGCTGGTAAGGGTTTTCTGAATCTATTCACGAAATACACCGGATTGCGGGAGTTGTATTTTGAGACCAGCCCGGATGGTTTTGAATGGACTGAAGATAAAAAATTGGCGGGCATCCGAAGAGAGGGCGACACGCAGGGTGGGCACTATCAGATTTCGGGGCAATTAGGGGATAAAATTGGTTTTTTCTTCAATTGGCACCCAGATGGAAATGTAGATAGGCGAACCAATATTTACTACATGCAAACTACGGACTTTGGGGAAACCTGGACTACGATCGATGGTAAGCCGCTTACACTTCCTGTCGCAGAAGTAAATAGTCAGCCACTGGCAGCGGAATATTTTAGCCAGGAAATAAATGTATATATCAAGGATGTTGGGTTTGACGAAAATGGACATCCCGTAGCGTTGTTTGTTTCCGGGCCCGGGCACCAACCGGGACCGGAGAATGGTCCCCGGTCCTGGAGTGTCATACATTGGACGGGAGACAAATGGGAAACCACAAAGATCACCGAATCTGACCAAAACTATGACAGTGGCAGTATTTGGGTGGAAGGAAATGAATGGACCGTGGTGGGTCCTACGGATAATAGCCCACAACGGTGGGGTGCCGGAGGTGAACTGGTGCAATGGAAGTCACGTGATGGGGGAAGGACCTGGGTTAGGGAAAGGCAGATCACCAAAAACAGTATCCGAAACCACAACTATGCCAGAAGGGTGGTCTCAGGAGCGGAACCCTTCCGATTTTTTTGGGCCGATGGCAATCCCGACGCCTTTAGTAAATCCAGGCTGTACTTTGGAGATAGCCGGGGTCGTGTATGGGCATTGCCCTATGATATGAAAGGCGATGAACAGCGGGTTAAGCGGGTCAAAGCATTTAGAGACTAAAGTACTGGACAAAAAGGCGGTTTCGAAGCGTGCACGCCTTTATTGTTCAGGGAAACGTTTCGTTTTCTAATTAACGAGGTCATTCGATGGTAGAGCACTGTGAGACCGTGTTTAATATTTTGGCGTAATTTTTTCTAGGGATAGGAAAAAACCGGAAAAATATGCTAATTTGTACTAATATCCTGAATGTAGCCTACGGGTACGGTTGTACCGAGGTATCCGCATCCCTCCATCTCAGAGTTTAACGCTCCTCCCTTTGGCCGGTGTATATACCGAAATTTGGGAGCCGTTCTATGTCCCAAAAATTTAATTTGAAACCAAAACACATTAATGGCAAAATCAAGAGAAACTTTTAACAAAAAAGAAAAAGAAAAGAAACGACTTAAGAAGAAGCAAGACAAGGAAGAAAAGAAGGAAGCCCGTAAGACCAGTACCCATAAGGGTGGAGACCTTTCCGATATGATCGCCTACGTAGATGCGGATGGCAATATCACGGATACTCCGCCAGACCCACACCGGAAAATGGAAGAGGTGGATCTTGAGAGTATAGAGGTCAGTGTTTCCCGAAAATCCGAATCAGAGGAAGAGGAGGATACCATCCGTAAGGGAAAAATTTCCTTTTTCAATACCTCGAAAGGGTATGGTTTTATCAAAGACCAAATCACCCAGGAGAGTATATTTTTTCATGTCAACGGACTGGTTGATCAGGTAGCTGAGGGAGATTTGGTCACCTTTGATACGGAAAAAACCCCGAAGGGACTTAGCGCTGTGGAAGTTAAGCTTGCTCCAAAAGCCTAGCTGTCGTCCATCATTTCTCGTAGTGCCAATCTGTTCGGTAGGGAGCGGATTGGCATTTATGTTCTATTTTTTTAAATTCATGCGTGGAATGTTTATTGACCATGATGAATATCCTATATGAACCATAAAGCCTTTATTTTCGGGTGGATCCTAGTCGGATTGCTCGGATGCAGTCCCTCCAAGCTGCAGGTTACAGAGGTAGCCGAGGATTTTGTGCTCGAAAAATACAGTACGTTTGATTTTTACAAAACGGACGCCTCCGGGGACTTAGGGGATAATTATCAGGCGGGCATTGATTTCCTTAAAGGGGAGATCGCCAAACAAATGGCCTATAGAGGTTTATTGCGTGATGAAGAGTCCCCTCAGGTATGGGTCAACATTGGCGTGTGGGTAGAGGAACAAACCCAGACACGGGAAACCGGACTGGTTACGGACCCCGGAACCTTCAATTACATCGGGCAGAGAAGGTATTCTTGGAAATCGGAAACGGTAGAACTGGGCACCTACAAAAAAGGAACCGTTACGCTACATTTGGTAGATGCCACTGAAAACAACGCCCTATGGATCGGTACGGTAGAAGAGATTCTGGTTTCCAACGAAGACCGGCTTCGAAATCGCATCATGCGGGGAGTGGAAAAGGTATTTATCGAGATCCCTTGACTCGGAAGCTATTGTGCCAAGAAGTCGTGAACCAGTTTCCTGACTTCCCGATTATGCCTTTCGGCATCCAGGTATTTGGAGGACACCTTTTCCAACCGTGCACTACCGAGATGTGTTTGGTAGGTCTGCGCGTAGGAAAAAGGGTGTAGTGGGTCGTCGTCGCTGCCGATTACCAGGGAAGGCATCGTGAGTTGGGCAAGCGTCTTGCAGTCCTCAAATGGCCTGTCCTCCGGAATATGTTTCAGCAACGCATAGGATGTACCGGCTTGAGGCCTGATAAAATGACCCAACAAGGAGTCTGCATAGCCAGGATCTGTCTGAACCAATCCCTGAAAAAGTAATGACTCCCGGAAATACTCACGTCCTGCGGCCAGCCCATATTTTTGAATGAGGTCGTGGATAAGTTTAAGGGGTTCAAAATGGGCCGGATCTTTTTCATGGATCCAAGCGGGTCGGATCAAGACCAATTTTTTGATTTTTTCAGGCTGGGATAAGGCTAGCCGGGTACTGATGGCCGCTCCAAGGGAGAGGCCTCCCAAGAAAAATTTCTCTATTTCCAAGTGGGCCAATAAATTTTGTATATCCGACTCGAAAACCTTCATTTGGGCATCGGATTCGGTTATGAAACGTTTTGACTTTCCATGGCCACGAAAGTCCATGGAAACGATGCGATGTCCTTTCATGCCATTACATAGCTCCTTTGCTTGAATGATAGATGCCCCCAAGCCATGAAGGAATACAAATGCCTGACCCGTTCCTTGATCCAGGTAATTGAACTGAATATGGTTATGCTCAAATATTCGCTCCATCGGGTAATCCGGAAAAACTGGCGTGAAGAATGGGTTGAAGGTAACGTAGTGCTTCCGGCACCTGCTCTTCTCCGATGCCATGGATGACAAAAGAACCGGAATAGCCAATGCTTGATAGCTTTTCGAAGAAGAACGGAAAGTCAACAGCACCAATCCCCGGTGTAACGTATTTTCCGTCCAGCATTTTATCCTTCAGGTGGGCCACCGCTACCAGATCTCCCAATAGATCCAAGCCTGCATCAATCTTTTCGTTGACCTCAGCGATGGAGGATGCTGTCTCAAATAGGTTTGCCGGATCAAAAATGATTTTGATCAAAGGACTTTGAAGCTCGTCTACCAGTCGTTTTGCAGTATCTGCACTGTTTACAATATTGCCAAACTCAGGCTCAACGCCCAGGTTAACTCCGTATTTTTCAGCGGTAAGAAGACAGCGCTCCATCATCGTAAGCAGGTCGGCCCAAGCCTCATTGGAGTGGTTTTCGGGATGCCACCTCCACATATCGTGCGGATCGCGCGTACCCGTACAAAGGGTAACCATGGATATCTCCAAATCCTGGGCCACTGAACAGAGAACGTTGAGCGAAGCAAGACCCGCGGCCCGCTCGGCTTCATCCGGATGAATTAGGTTAAAGGTGGCCGAAAGACCCACCAAATCCAATGGATAGCGTCCTTTGGCGGTTTGGATTTCGTCGATTTTGAAAGGGGGTACCGATGGGGGCAGTGGGGGAAGACCGGAACTCACCATGTTATAATGAAGTGCATCAAAGCCCAATAGCTTGGCCTTCTGGAAGATCCTGTCGGGATTGCCCGAAAAAGTCTTTGAAAATATTCCTAAATGCATAGCTTTTGAAATTCTGATGAAATCAAAGTTACCTTATTTCCTTTTTCATAAAAAGCCCTTTTGGCTATCTTTGATCTGAAACCCCCAATTTTCTATCTAAATATGGAGCTACCTTCGCTAAATGACCTTAAGAAAGAACTGCTTTCGAAAGAAGAAAAGGAATTGGTAGGGCTTCTGTTGGAGTTGGCAAAGTTCAATAAGGACAACAAAGCCCTGCTGTATTTTAAACTCTACGAACAGCATGAGCCTGGCCTATTCCTTCGGGAAGCCTTGGCTGAATTGCAGACTGCCTTTATGAAAGGCTATTCCGGAAATTACCATACCGCCAAGAAATCAGCCCAATCCGCCAGGCGTACCTTGAACAAGTTGCTGTCATTCAGTAAAGATAAAACCACGCACGTGGAGCTGCTGATTGCATTTTGCCAATCTCTCCGTGAATATGGCTATTTGGGCTTTCGGCATCCGGTCATTGAAAATCTCTACAGACAACAGCTCAAAAAGCTTGAGAAAGTCCTTGGCACCCTGCACGAGGATGTTCAATACGATTATCAAGCTGTATTGGAGGAGCTTTCTGTGGGGTTTAGATGGTAACAAGCTCGTTGTTAGTGTATTGGATTGGTGAAGAAGTACTTTTACAGCCCTTGGATACTACCTCCCGAAAACCCGATGGCGATCCTGTTGGTGAATAGGCCCCTCTTTATCCTTTAAAAATGATCCGTCCCCGCCGGAAAGCACTGCCTTTATTTCGCTGACGATGGAGAGCGCGATTTCTTCCGGTGCTTCCGCATGGATGTTTAGTCCTGCGGGTCCGTAGATCCGGTGTTTGTCTGTATCCGAAATCTCTATTCCCTCATTTGCGAGGTTTTCAACCATTTTTTGCAGTTTTTTCTTGGGTCCCAATACCCCCAAGTAGGCGATTTCCATTGGAAGCAAAGAAGCCATTACCCTGAGATCGTAATTGAAATTATGGGTCATCAAAACAACCGCTGTCCGCTTGTCACGGCTTATGTGAAAGTGAGCCTCCTCAGCGGGTACCACATGGATTTGGTCAGCCCGCGGAAACCTGGATTTCGTGGCCTGAGTGGCTCTTCCATCCAACACACACACCTCCCAGCCGAGTACTTCCGCGAGGCGCGCCAGGGGAATGGCATCGTTTCCCGCACCTACGATTACCAGGGATAAATGGGCAGGAACCCATTCGATAAAGGCATGTAGGGGCTGTTCCGCACTATACTGAACAATCAACGACTGCTGATCGGCCCAAACTGTCCGAATGTCCTCCGCCAATCCATCGATGGAGGGGATAGACGATCCATCGGTAATCCGGCCGTGGCCGGTATCGAGTATGCAAGTGCCGAGCTGTTGCTCCCGCTTGTTTTCAAGATCAAAAAAGGTGACCAACACATGGTCATTTCGGTTTGCCGTCAGCTTTTTCAAAAGGTTGACGGGATGGTTTTCGGCTTCAGGATCAATCGGCTCGATGAGAATATGTATGATTCCGTTACACCCCAGACCCACACCGAACTTTGCGTCATCGTCATCGGTCGTATCGTAAGTAACCACCATGGCTTGCTTCTTGAACATTACCAACTGCGCTTTCTTCAGCGCATCGCCTTCCAGGCATCCTCCGCTGATAGCACCCGTGAGCATGCCACTCGCAGTCACCAACATACGGGCACCGGGCCTGCGGTAGGAGGAGCCTTCCACTTTTACCACTGTGGCCAATGCCGTTTGTTCACCCACTGTTTGGGCTTGGTCAAATGCCTTAATTATTTCCTTAATCTCTTTCATTGATTTGTTTTAAGGAATAGAATGCCCTCTATAATCTATAATATTGCTAACCAATAGGTTCCAGCTATTCCGTCTTTTCTTTACAGTAGTCCTCGCGGCCCTTCCAATCAAAAATTAATTCAGATTGGACGCCATACAGTAAGTTGAAAAGATTCCCCTTTTTCAAACCGTCCTCTCTCGGGTGGCAAGCTAATAAATCCGTCTGCCAAGGCTAGATGTATCAGATCACCTGACCCGGAATTCTGCACGGGAGTAGCTACCATCCTGTTGTTTTCTTTGGATACATTGACCAGCAAGTGGTAGGTAAGAGGTTTCGGAAACGTAATCGTAGAATTCAGTTCTGCTTCTACAGGTGATTGCTCGATGCCCTGATTGGCTCTGAACCAAGGTGTGAAAAAGGCGTGAAAACACACCAATGTGGAAGCCGGATTGCCTGGAAAGCCAAATACCACGGAATCTTGAAAGGTTCCAAAAAGGAAGGGTTTCCCGGGCCGTTGGGCCACACCGTGGATTTTCCTTTCCATACCCAACGACTGTAGTACCTCAGGGAGGTAGTCAAATCTGCCCTTGGAAACCGAACCTGAGAAAAGCAGGACCTCGTACCTGTCTTTTAGCTGATCCAAACTATCCACCAGTAGATCTCTGTCATCGGGCAGGTGTACCGAATCGGCGGAAACCCCCAATGACTGCAAGGCGCCCAGCAACATAGATGAGTTGGAATTTCGGATTTGATGGGGTTGCGGAGTTGAATCTATGGGTACCAGTTCATCTCCTGTTGCACAAACGACCACACGGGGCAACCGGACGACGCACACCTTGGAAATCCCCACAGACGCCATCAATCCAATATGACCTGCATGCAGTAGTGTTCCCACTGGAAGAAGCGTATCGCCTCGACCCGCATCGCTTCCCTGCCGGTGCACATTGGCAAAGGGAAGCACCTCCTCCAATATGGGCGACGCTATTCCGTTGTCAATCTCTACCTGTTCATAGGGGATTACACAATCGGCACCTGCCGGAAGCACAGCACCGGTCATAACCTCCATGCAATGGGCCGGATCCTGTATTGTTTGTTGGGGCTGTCCGGCGGCTTGGATTCCTTCAACCAGGAATGACTTTCCCGGCCCCAGCTCACTTGATCGGATAGCTATTCCATCCATAGTCACGCGATCAAAAGGCGGTGCATCCCGATCGGCCAAGATATCTTCTGCCAATACCCTTCCCGAAGCCATTGCGATGGGTACGGTTTCAACACCTGCTTTAAAGGAATGGCTTTTGATTAAATTCTGTGCTTGGGTTACTGGTATCATATTATTCTGCTACGTAAAGGTCGCCCATTTCATGCCGCCACTCCGCCAGTCCTCCGTGTAAATGACGTATTTCTAGGTTTGGAAATCGCCTTTTGAGTATATCCAACGCCTTTTTACTTCTGCTGCCAACCTGGCACATCAGCACCCATGGCTTTTCCAGGTCATAGGGCATCGATGAGGAATCAATTTTGGAAAGCGGCCAATTAGCCGCCTTTTCGAGGTGCTCGTGTTGAAATTCGTGGACTTCCCGGACATCGATCAGTACAAACTCTTTTTCCGACAGGATCCAGGAGGCCAAAAGGTCGGGACTTATTTCACCTTCCAGTTGACAGGATTGAAGACCGTAGGAGTCCTGAAGCTCTTTTAGTTGCCGGTTGGCGGGGTTCTCTTTTATTTTTAGTTTATAGTTGCTATGATCCTGCAGGTCAATAACCAAAAGCGAGCCGCTTAGGGATTGGCCAAAACCCGTAATTACCTTAACCGCTTCCAGTGCCTGAAAGGAACCGATGATTCCCGGCACTATGCCCAGCACGCCGGCTTGGTTGCAGTCGGGGAGTTGTCCTGCATTTGGCGGGGTCGGGTAGAGGCAGCGATAGGTTGGGCCTGACTGGAAATTGAAAACACTTACGTGGCCCTCAAATCCCTGCAGTGCTCCGTACACGAATGGTTTTCCAGCGATAACGCAGGCGTCATTGATCAAATACCTTGCCTCAAAATTATCGGTAGCATCTATGATCAGGTCATAGGATTCGATCACGGAAAGGGCGTTGGATACGGTCAAAAACTCCGCGAAGGTTCTTACAATGATGGATGGATTTTGGGCTTTCACCCATTGTTTGCACACTTCGACCTTTAGTTGCCCTACCTGATTGGGCTGGTAAATGACCTGACGGTGCAGGTTGGTGATCTCCACACGGTCTCCATCCGCGATTCCCAAGCTGCCAATCCCCATGGCCGTCAAGTATTGGATAACGGGAACGCCAAGTCCCCCGGCCCCGACTACCAGCACGCTGGCCTTTGCCAGCCGTTGTTGTCCCTCGCGACCAAACCCTCGGATCTGTTCCTGCCGGATGTACCTAGTGTCTTTTTCCACCATTTAGCCACCTAAAAACGACATGGATTTTTTGGGTGCGGAGGCTAGGATTCCCTCTGCCTCGAATCCGTCTTTTTCTTTGTTTGCGACGGCTCGGAGCAGTTCACTAACCACTTCATCCCTATTCGCTCCCGACCGGATCAGATCCCTCAGATTGATCGCAGGCTTACCATATAGGCAGGTTCTGAGTTCTCCTGTGGCGGAAAGCCGCAGTCGGTTGCAGGTGCCGCAAAACGTCCGGCTGTAGGAGGCGATGATCCCAAAGGTTCCTCTGTAGCCCGGAACTTGATAGTTCACCGAGGTACTGTTTTTTCCATCGTCTACTTTGATAAGGTTGGGGTAGTGGTCCACTATGTGTTGCTTAATAACCACATGGTTCCATTTCGGAATCTCAAACGTCTCAGAACCGTTGAATGGCATTTCTTCCAAGAACCGGACGGAAACCGGATGCTCCTTTGTGAGTTCGATAAAGGGAAGGATGTCTTCCGTATTTTTCCCCTCTGCTATTACCGCGTTTAGCTTAACATGCATCCCCTTTTTTACCATGTACATTACTGCGGCCACCACTTCGTCGAACTTATCCCTTCGGGTGATTTGAAAAAAGCGCTGTTTGTCCAAGGAGTCCAAGCTTATGTTGACATTTCGAATACCTAGGGTTATCAGTGAATCGATCTGCTCGGAGGAGAGCGATCCATTGGTGGTTAGGGTGATTTCCCTAAGACCATCAAGCCGGCTGATGGTCGTTAAAAATCCCATCAAATCCCTTCTAACAAAAGGCTCCCCGCCTGTAATACGGACTTTATCGACTCCATATGCTGTGAAAATCTCCAGCAAATACGTTAACTCCTCGTAGGTCAGCAGTTGTTTTCGTGCCACAAAAGCAACACCTTCTTCCGGCATACAGTAGTAACATCTAAAGTTGCATCGGTCAGTTACGGAAAGACGCAGGTAGTTTAACACCCGGCCGTAACGGTCTATGAGTTGTTGTGGCATAGCTTTCGGATTAGGGATGGGCGTTTACCCACACAGTTTGATCGTCGAAATACTCTTTTTTCCAAATGGGCACTGTTTTTTTCAGTTCATCGATCAGAAACTTACAGGACTCAAACGCAGCATCTCTGTGGGCGGTAGCAGTTCCTACCACCACCACTGGGTCACCTATGGCCATTTGACCCAAGGCATGTACCATCACCAACTGCTTGATTGGCCAGCGATCCTGCGCCCGCTCGGCAATGGCTTCCATTTCTTTCAGCGCCATGGGCTCATACCCTTCAAAGTCCAATCTATGAACCCCTTTCCCGTGGGCATGGTTTCGTACCGAGCCCACAAAGATCGAGATGCCTCCCGCTTCGGGATGCTGAAGGGCCTGGTAGGCTTCATTGAGGTCTATACGGTCGACAAGTTTTATCATAGGATTAGCCTCCGCTTACCGGCGGGATAAGAGCGATTTCAGCGTTTGGTGGCAGGATTACGTCGTCATCTGCATACTCATGATCTACGGCAATGGCCAGCGACCTCAATTCAGAAAATTCCGGATAGCTTTCACAGAGCCATCTTTTGAAGTCCTTTACATTTTTTGGTGGAGGATCCAGCGGAAGAATAAGTTCTGCGCTGCCCACTATCTCTCTGGCTATTCCGAATAGCTTAATCTTCATACTGATTAACTTTTCATTTGGCAACTAAAATTACAAAATATCATCCGGAAGGCCATGCTCACAGGGGTTATTTCCACAGTTTAAACAATTTCTTGAGGTAGCCCTGGGTGTACAGAATTTGTTACTAAAAATTTTTTTCAAAAAAAAGTTTGTCAAATCTGGTATCATTTGAAACAAATGTTCCTTATGAATATAAATAGCAACTGATTGGCTGCGATGAACCCCAATAACCCGATTTTTATTCGATTGGTAGGCGATGCGGAATTTGTCCGTTGGGTCCGGTATCCTAACCTGGACACGGATAGGTTTTGGCAAAATTGGCGGAAAAACCATCCGGATCAGCAACTGGATTTCGATAAAGCGTTTGAGTTTGTACGCCGCTTGGATTTTGGATCAGGGCAACTGTCGGAAACCGAGACCGAGGAGATGTTGGGGGCCATACTCAGGGGTGATGCCAAGAAACGTGTGGGTTTACACTTTAAGTTGGACTTTTTTGGCAATTGGTTTAGTACGCAGTGGGTACGTGTTGCGGCGATTTTACTGATAAGTCTGTTGGGTGGGTTGGGGTTTGAGAAGATATTTCCCCAGCAGGTGGATGCATATGTAGAGCAAGTGCCGACTCTTTTGACCTTTGAGAATCCGAGAGGGAGAAAATCCAAGATCAAATTGCCGGACGGCACCCTCGTTCATCTAAGCTACGAGTCCACGTTGACGTTTCCTGAATATTTCACCGGAGGAGTCAGAAGGGTTGATTTGGTGGGTGAAGCATTTTTTGACGTGGTTCCGGATACCCTGCCGTTTCAGGTTGGCATGGATGGGGTATTGGTCGAGGTTTTGGGTACCAGTTTCAATGCAAGGGCCATTATGGGTGAGTTTAAAACGCAGGTATCACTTGTAACAGGTAAGCTACGTGTGAATTTTTCGGATAAGCACCTGGCGCATGAAAAGCGAGTGCTGACTCCAGGTGAACAGTTGTCTCTGGATAAGAAATCAGGAACCTATCTATTGGAGCCTTTCCATGTGGAGTCGGCTATTGCGTGGACGGATGGGATCCTACTTTTCCGCGAGGCCAGTCTTTCGGAATTTTTCGATCGATTGGAAAAATGGTATGGCGTCAACATTCAGGTGTTTGGGTCACCAAGCAAAACCTGGAAGATTACCGGCAGCTATGACAATGAGAAACTGGAGGATATACTTCATGGGCTCAAGTTTGTATATCCCCTAGATTATCAGATAAATGGAAAAAATGTGACCTTAAAATTCAAATAGAAATAGTATAGCAACACCTCATTTAAACAAAAATCAACCCAAATGACCATGAAAAAGCATATACCACCCAAACACATCGGTACCCGAATCATGCTGCTTTGTCTGCTGATGCTGGCAAGTACCCCATTCGTTGTCCAATCCCAAGGCCTAGGTTCCTTGGCTATTGCACGTAACAATTCCCAAGCAACCATGGACGCCCACGTCATGGACAGGCAGGTATCCCTTACGCTTAGTCAGGTGGGTGCAAAGGAGCTGTTTCGTAGCCTAGAGGCGAAAACTGGCCTAAAATTCGTCTATGACAGAGGCGTATTGCAATCAGACGCCAAAATCTCTGTGGATAGGCGGGGAATTTCGCTTTATGACCTTCTTCATGAAGTTTCCCTTCAATCTCCCTTCCGGTTTAAACTGATAAACCAGAACATCCACGTGCGCTTGGATAGTCCGGCGAAGGATCCCAAAATGGAGCGTGAAGATATTAACGTGCGGGGAAGAGTGACTGATGCCAATGGGATGGCCATGCCGGGGGTTTCTGTGTTGGTAGAGGGCTCGACGCAGGGCACGGTAACCGATTTAGATGGCAACTATGCCATAACAGTTCCAGAAGGCGGGGCACTTGTCTTTTCATTTATTGGGTTTAGAAACCAGCGTATCGCCGTCGGTACCCAGACTGTGATCAATATCACCATGCAGGAGGACCTGACCGGATTGGATGAGGTGGTGGTAACAGCACTCGGCATCAAACGAGAGGCCAAAAGCCTCGGTTATTCGACCAGCACGGTAAGCCAGGATGAAATGACCATTAACCGAACTCCCAATTTCATGAATGCACTTCAGGGAAAAATGGCAGGTGTAAACATCACCTCCTTGGGCACAGGACCCTCAGGTACCAGCAAAATTCGGATCAGGGGCCAATCCTCCTTCGGAGGCAACAACTCGCCGCTGATCGTCGTGGACGGGATTCCGTTGGACAACACCAATTTTGGAGCCAGAGGTGATTTTTCAGACCGTGGCAGCAACCGTACCTCTGACGGTGGAGATGGATTGAACAGTATCAATCCAGATAATATCGAGTCCATGACTGTATTGAAGGGGGGCGCAGCATCCGCCCTGTACGGTTCAAGGGCAAAGGACGGAGTAATCATGATAACCACAAAAAACCGGGGCACCGGTAAGGGTGTTACGGTGGAATTCAATTCGAATTTCACCCACGATACGCCCATGGACTTTAGGGATTACCAATTTGAATATGGCCAAGGGGAAAACGGGGTAAGGCCCACCGCACCTTTTCCCACCTCGGGGGTCTGGAGTTTTGGAGAGCGGTTTCAGCCGGGAATGACACATATTCTGTTTGACAACCTGGA
Organism: Lunatimonas lonarensis; assembly: GCF_000390185.1. GTDB lineage: Bacteria > Bacteroidota > Bacteroidia > Cytophagales > Cyclobacteriaceae > Lunatimonas > Lunatimonas lonarensis. Next base: position 106,325 of record NZ_AQHR01000041.1, read on the forward strand.
AGTGCCCTACGAACCTCAGCGTAATCAGTTCAGAGAGTTTTACCGGAATGGCTTTACCTGGACGAATTCATTCACCGTCGCCTCGTCTACCGATAACGGGGGGTTCAACGTGATGATTTCCAATATGGATAACCAGCTGATCATGCCGGAGTCGGATTTCAATCGCAAAACAATAAATTTCGGTTTTACGCAGACAGTGGCTAAAAAATTCACGATTTGGGGAAACATCAATTATTCGAAGGAGCTGCGCCGTAATCCACCCAATATCGCAGAGCAGGACTATAGCCCGGTCATCATCTATACCCTGGCCAATTCGATGCCTATGCATATTCTTCGTGATAACGCCGAGGATCCAAACGGCAATGAGAACATTTGGTCCCGGTTTACCAACCGAACCAATCCGTACTTTGCGTTGAAAAGATTTGAGAACATCGAACGTGACCGGGTGTTTGGCAATATCACGGCCAAATATGATCTCGCCGATTGGATCTTTGTTCAAGGTAGGGTAGGGCAGGACTTCTTTGCCAGGGAACAGGAATACAACCTTCCCCATGGTACGCAGCGGCAGGTACCTGCACCGGCGGGATTTGTAAACGGACAATATGTGCAGGATGCTACCAATGTGAGAGAAGTGAATGCCGATTTCCTGATCAGTGCAAATAAAAAATTCGGTGATTTCGGGTTTTTGGTAAATGCGGGCGGCAACCAAATGTACAGGCGCTTTAGCAGGCACAATGTGTATGTGCAGGATTTCTTTTCCAGAGACCTTTACACGATTGGCAACAGCCGAGTGAGGGATCCCATCTATCAATTTTCCGAAAGGCAGGTAAACTCCCTGTATGGTTCGGCGGAGGTTTCCTACAAGGAATTCCTTTATATAAACGGAACCCTTCGAAACGATTGGTTTTCGACCCTATCACCTGCCAATCGATCCATCCTATATCCCTCCATTACGGGCAGTTTTATTTTCTCCCAAGCATTTGGGTCCACGTTGCCGGAATGGATAAGCTTTGGTAAAGTTCGGGCCGCTTACTCGGAAGTGGGCAGTGATACGGATGTTCAGCCGTATTCGAACAACCTTTTCTTTAACATCAACGCACAGCAGTTCCCAAATTCCAATGGCGTACCCCAACCGTTGGGCAGTATAGCCGGTTCAGTAGTGCCAAACGCCAACCTTAGGCCGATGACGGTTCAGGAAAGGGAATTTGGCCTGGAAATGCAGCTTTTTGACAACAGAGTTGGTTTTGAGGTGACTTACTACCATAAGCTTTCTAGGGATCAAATCCTTCAGGCACAGCTTTCGGACGCAACCGGATTCCTGACCCAATTGATCAACGTAGGAAAGAGCCAAAACGAAGGAGTGGAAATGTTGTTGAATTTGAATCCGATCAGAACTCAGAATTTCAGATGGGATGCCAGCTTCAATGCCGCCTACAATATCACCGAGGTACTCGACTTGGGTCCTGATGTAAGTGACAACAGCATTACAGTAGGAACGGCCGATTTTCATGGCGAGCTGCGCCACGTAGTCGGCAGGCCCATGGCCCAACTCTATGGTTTTGGCCTGTTGAGGGATGCCCAAGGTAGAGTCGTGCACGATCCAGGAAACGGAAGACCGCTCCGGAACCCTGAACAAATGGAGTTTGGCAGTGCCATACCTACCTGGGTAGGAGGGTTCACCAATGGCTTTGATTATAAAGGCATCAACATGTCCTTTTTGATTGATTTCAAACTGGGCCATAAGCTAAACTCCGGGACGCATATGAACGCCTACAGGCATGGGCTTGACAAGGCTACGCTTCCGGGCAGGGATGTGGGCTATGTGATAGGGGAAGGGGTTAATCCGAATGGGGAAATCAACACCAGACAAACGCCGGTTCAGTTATACTACGAGTCCATGCGAAGCTTGGTACTTTCCGAGCTGTCGATATTCAATGCGGGATCCTGGCAACTACGACAGATCACGCTGGGCTATGACTTCACCCGCCTTTTGCCTAGCAATTTTCCCGTAAGAGGTATGCGCCTCAACGCCGTTGCAAACAACGTGGCGGTGATCAAGAAATGGGTTCCCCATATCCATCCAGATCAGTTCGGATTCCCATCCGACAACTTGATGGGCCTGGAAGCCACCGGACTTCCCGTGAGCCGAAGCATTGGCTTTAACCTAAACCTGAAATTCTAACCTGTGAAAAAACGGAAAATCATGAAAACGATCCATCGATGTATATATTTGATGCTTTGCCTTTGGGTAGGAGTATCATGTGATAGCGGGTTCGACGAAATGAACATCAACCCGAATGCGTTGACCTCCATTGAGCCTGTGTTTATGTTGAATACCGCAATGGTCGCATCCGCGCCCCAATACGGCAACCTTAGCTACGAAACGACCATCGTCAAACAGATGATCACCCCATTCAGTGGCGTCGGCGCTGCTGCCAATTTCAACCAGGACAACCGCAACGTCGCCGCTGGCAACTGGCAACGTGGCTACAGAGAGGGGATCAAGAATCTGGTGACGGCTCTAAATCAAACAGAGGGCAGGCCACAATATGACAATCTGAGGCAGTTACTTCGGATTTGGAAGGCCTACACGTTTATGATTCTGACCGACACCTACGGGGATGTACCTTATTTCGAAGCCGGTAGGGTGTTTCTTGACGGTATCACCAGTCCGGTTTATGATCGGCAGGAAGAAATCTACGACGATATACTTAAGGAACTTGATAATGCCTCTGCATCCATCAATGTTTCCGGGCCGGCTGTGGCCTCTGAGATACTCTTCTCAGGCGATCTGGCCAAATGGAAACGATTCGGCTATTCCCTACTACTCCGCGCTGCCATGAGACACTCCAAAGTAAACCCCACCAAAGCGGCTGAATACGTTGCCAAGGCGGTAAGTGGGGGCCTTATGCAATCCAATGCAGACAATGCCATCATTCGGCATACAGCCAATTTCACCAATAATATCGGTGCCCAATTGAATGGCGGACAGTCTGCCTTCTTTTACTTGGCGGAGGATTTTGTTACCCACCTGAGAGTAACAGCAGATCCCAGGTTGGCGTCCATCGCTGTTCGTTATGTGGGAGCGGCAAGCGGAGCAGGCCAGACAGCGGCTGCTGCCAACCGGGATCCTGGCATACAAATTGGCATGCCTTTGGGGTATGACAATACCACCATCAGTTCAGCGGTGCAAGCAAGCGGACTTGTCAGTTTATGGGATTACTCCCAGCTGGACAGAACCCGCATGGCGGCCATTCAGGCTCCCAGTTTTTTGGTTACCTACAGTCAAACCCAGTTGCTCCTTGCAGAGGCCGCCCACAGGGGATGGACTGGTGGCAGTGCCTCTGAGTTCTTTGCCAGGGGGATTGAAGCCCATATGCAGCAGCTGACGACCTACGGTGCCAATACCGCGGTACCTGCCGCCGCAATTCAGCAATACATACAAAATAACCCATTGGTGCAAGGCCGTGAGCTGGAACAGATCAACACCCAATATTGGGTGTCCACCTTTCTTTTGGGTCCGGAAACCTGGGCAAACTTTAGAAGGTCTGGCTATCCCCAGCTTACTCCCAATCCCTTCCCGGGCAGTGACCTGCAAACCGAAGCATTTATTCGACGGCTCAGCTATACCGATGCGGAGTTGAACGTAAATGCGAACAATGTGGAGGCCGCCATTGCCCGTCAGGGACCGAATATCATGGATACGAGGGTTTGGTGGGACGTGAAGTAGTTTTTTGTTAAATAAATACTTACTTTTTACAACAAAAAAACACGCACGGTAAACCCAGATTATGAAAGGATTGAAAAAAAGATTGAATGCAGGAGAAACACTGACTGGCTGCTGGCTGAATTTAGGAAGTTCTGTTACAGCTGAAATTGTGGGCCTGGCCGGTTTCGACTGGGTACTGTTAGACTTGGAGCATGGGGCAGGGGAACCGAAGGACCTGCTCCATCAACTTCAGGCGTTGGAGCATACGGGAGCGGCACCGATCGTAAGGGTGGAAAGCGTCGCCAAACAGCGCATACACCGGGTATTGGATGTGGGAGCGGAAGGAGTGATGTGCCCTCAGATCAAGACGGTCGAGGATGCGGAGACCGCGATCAAAGGAATACACTATCCCCCGTTCGGTCACCGTGGCGTGGCCAAAATGGTGCGTGCCACCGGCTTTGGAAAGCAGTTTGACCAATACCGGCAGCTTACCCACGAGAACCTACTGGGAATCATACAGATTGAAACCAAGGAGGCCGTGGATCAGGTCGAGGCGATTGCTGCCATCGAAGGGGTAGATGTATTGTTCATTGGCCCGGCAGATCTGTCTATGTCGCTGGGTATTTTTGGGCAATTGGATCATCCAACCTTCACCGCTGCTTTGGATCGTATTCTGACGGCTGCACGAAATGCGGGTAAGGCTACGGGAATTCTGTTATTTGATCCGGCGGAATTCGACAAATACCAAGCAATGGGCATCCAATTGATCGCCTGTAGTTCTGACGCCACTTTTGTGGCGAACGGAGCTGCCGACCTGGCCAAGAAGCTTAATCAGCAAAAAAGAAAGGTTGATCCCAACTGATGGATATGCTACATGACCCGTTGATTATCTTATTGATCGGAATGGTTTTGGTCATTGGTGGCATCATAGCCTTCCGCCTAAACCCATTCTTAGCACTGCTTTTGGCTGCTTTGGTTGTCGCTTGGATGACGCCGGAGACCTCCATAGTGGAATACGGACTTAGTAGAGGCATGAGTCAGTCCGCTGCCGAGAGCCTAGCGGCGCGTCCGATCGGAGATCGCATTGCCGCTGCGTTTGGAACCACCACCGGGCAGATCGGTATATTGATTGCCATGGCCGCCATAATTGGCAAATGTATGTTGGTGAGTGGTGCCGCCGAGCGCATTGTTCGGTCTATTCTGAGGGTTACCGGAGAGCAAAAGGCTCCTGTAGCGTTTATCAGTGGAAGCTTTTTCTTGGGGATTCCCGTGTTTTTTGACACGGTGTTCTACCTCATGATCCCATTGGCAAAGGCCATGGCCATGAAGCTAAAGGGCAACTACCTCTTGCTCGTGCTTTGCGTAACGGCAGGTGCCGCTATGGCCAATTCGCTGGTACCGCCAACTCCCGGGCCCCTGTTTCTCATTGCGGAAATGGACATACCCATCGGAATGATGATGGTGGGAGGCTTTTTGGTGGGGTTGGTGACGATTGCCGTAGGGTATTTCTTTTCCGTCTGGGCCAATCGACGCTGGGAAATACCCTTGCGGGATTCCCCCGAAGCACCCTTATCCGAAATCAAAGCGCTGGCTGAAAAAGATGTTTCCTCTTTGCCGGGAGTGCTGAGTTCCCTTGGACCCATAATTATTCCGCTCGGATTGATCAGCTTAAAGGCCGGTCTGGAAACCTTTTTCACTCCCGAAAGCATCCTTTTGACCGGTGGCCTGACGAAGTGGGCCATTGAGGCGGTGCTCTTTTTCGGAGAAAAGAACCTTGCGTTGATTTTGGGTGCATTGGCAGCCATTCTTACCGTAGTGCAGCAAAAGTCCAGCGAGAAGGATCAGGTCATTAAATCGGTGCAGGTTGCATTGACAAGTGCAGGGGTGATTATCCTTATTACGGCAGCCGGGGGGGCGTTTGGGGCAATGCTCCAACAAACAGGAATCAGCGGCAGAATTGCGGAACTCACCACCGGGTATCAGATGGCGTTGATCCCTTTGGCGTTCTTTGTTACAGCACTGGTCAGGACGGCACAGGGTTCTGCAACCGTAGCCATGATCACTGCCTCCGGTATCCTATCTGGCATGGCCACGACCTCGTTGGAGTATCATCAATTGTACCTAGGTCTGTCCATTGCATGCGGTTCCAAGCTTGTGCCCTGGATGAATGACAGTGGTTTTTGGATCGTCTGCAAGATGAGTAACCTGACCGAAAAGGAAGCCCTAAAAACATTTTCTCCACTCTTAACCATTATGGGCTTCGCCGGGCTAGCTGTGATTATGCTGGCGGCCAAGCTGTTTCCATTGATTTAAATTTGTAACCACTCCTTAAATAGAAATACACATGAAGACCCAAAATTCAAACCAAGCAAAAACAGAGACAATTCAACGGAGAAGCTTTGTTAAACTCCTTTCAGCGGGTTCTGTCGGTGCCATTGCACTGGGACAAACCTTGTCAAGCTGCACTTCCTCCCAAGATGCCCAGGAAGCATCAACAACAACGGCAAAACCCAAAAAAGTACTCATGAAGCTGGGCTGCCAATCCGGCGGAACCACGGAGGAGAATTTGGCCTTTAAGGCGAGACATGGTGTTTTTCACCTGGATGGCGGCATGCCCGCTTTTGTGGAGGGCAAGGGATGGGACCTGGAAGACTCCTTAAGAAAAAAAGAGGCCTGTGAAAAATACGGGATAAATCTGGACGCCTACCATTTGCCGCTCACGTCGGCGGGTATTGATCGGGTTATCATTCCCAATATCATGCTGGGGAAAAGTCCGGAAAGGGATCGGGAAATTGAAATGGTACAGCAGATGATCGAGGTATCGGCCAAGACCGGCATCAAGGTGCTAAACTACAATACAACCATTCTACCGGTACTCCGAACCGAACGTACCATTGACCCAAAGCGGGGTTTTGCCAGTTACAGCACTTGGAACTATGAGGAAGCCCTGAGAAAGGAGCAGCCGCTTACCATTGCCGGGATAGTAGGGATTGACGAGATATTTGAGCGCATAACCTATTTTCTTGATCGGGTTTTGCCAGTAGCCGAGGAATATAAGGTTAAATTGGCCAATCACATTGCAGATCCTCCCGTAGAACCAGGTTTTCGGGGAATAACCCGATGGAATAGCCCGGATGTGTTTGAAGGAATAAAGCGTTTTGCCCAATTATACGACAGCCCGTATCATGGCTTCAATTTTTGCATTGGATCAATAGCGGAAGGGCTAAAGGATCCAGCCACTGAAATATTTCCCATCATCGAATGGGTGGGAAAAAGAAAGCAAATCTTCAACGTACACCTGAGGAACATCAAAGGAGGCTGGAATAATTTTCAGGAGGTATATCCAGATAACGGCGACATGAATTTCTTTCACGTCGTACGTGCTCTTCGGGATGTCGAATACGATGGGATGGTTATGCCTGATCATGTTCCTTACTCCGATGCGCCGGGGGCAAATCTACAGGCCTTCTCTTTTGCCTATGGCCATATAAGTGCGCTGCTTTTAGCGGCAGATACCGAGGCCTAGACTGGTTTCTTTTCTGGAATTTGAACTCCGGTTTTGGGAATTACCGCTAGATTAGTACCTTGGTGAGTGAGGTGCTCGCCGATTGGATAAACCAATCGGTTAACAAACATATAGATGAACAATCAACTATGAAGAAAATAGGATTTATCGGACTGGGCATTATGGGAAAACCCATGGCGCTAAATTTAATCAAGGCTGGCTACGCGCTGAATGTACTTAAGAGCAGTTCGGCAGCCAGTGAACTGGAATCCAACGGGGCGAAATTGTTTGAAAGCAGTAAAGCAGTGGCCGAAAATTCCGATGTAGTAATTACCATGTTGCCCGATTCCCCGGAGGTAAAGAAGGTGGTATTTGGGGTTGAAGGTGTGTACGAAGGAATTCGTTCGGGAACTGTTTTTGTGGATATGTCGACGATCGCCCCGTCAGCGGCTAGGGAAATCTATGATAGACTTCAGGAAAAAGGCGTCGAAGCCATCGATGCGCCGGTTTCCGGTGGCCAAGTAGGTGCGGAGACAGGGAACCTTTCCATCATGTGTGGCGGAAATCAACAGGCATTTGAAGCGGTGTTGCCTCTTTTTCAGGTGATGGGCAAGAGTGCCGTACTGATCGGTGATGCGGGGGCAGGTCAAATGACCAAAGCCTGCAATCAGATGATCGTAGGAATGACTATACAGGCCGTCAGCGAATCGTTCACCCTTGCAAAGAAGGCCGGTGTGGATCTGGCCAAGATGAGGGAGGCTTTATTGGGAGGTTTTGCACAAAGCCGTATACTGGACCTGCACGGGCAGCGTATCATCGATCGAAACTTCAACCCAGGATTTAAGATCAAGTTGCATCGAAAAGATATGAATATCGCATTGGAGGCAGGTAAGGAGTTTTCCGTTCCCCTGTATGGTTCCGCTTTGGTCGCCAGTCACATGGATGCCCTGCTCGCCTTGGGCAATGGAGAAAAAGACCATAGTTCCATCGCCTTGTTGATGGAAAAACTCTCGGGACTTGAATAAAGGTTAATTTTATTAAATAAAAACCAAACTAATCAACTGGTGGTTAAGAATTCAGGTTCCAAGATCTGTGGGATGGTGATCACCCCGATTGCCATCAAGGATCCGCCATTGTTAAATGCAGCGGGCGTCCATGCTCCCTATGCGCTCCGGACCATACTGGAATTGGTTACGGAAAGCGGAATAGTGGGAATCAGTGAAATTCCGGGAAACGTACAGACCAACGAGGCATTGGAGTCTGCCCGGTCTATGGTCCTTGGAATGGATCCATTTCATCTCAACGCGCTGCAAAATAGGCTAGCTGCCTATTTTGGCGATGAAACTGCCGCCTCCCGAGGGGATACACCCTGGGATCAGCGCAAACTTGTACATGTATTCAGTGCGTTGGAGGTGGCCTGCCTGGATATTCAGGGCAAGATGTTGGATCGTCCTGTGGTTGATTTGCTCGGAGGAAAAATGCGTGACAGTGTACCCTACGCTGCCTATTTGTTTTTCAAATACGAAGGGGCAGGAGGGGTACTCGGAACGGGCCAAGATCCGGCGGCTATGGGCTGGGCCGCTGCCAGACAGAAGGAGGCCGTAGATCCGGAGGGAATTGTAGCACAAGCCAAGGCTATGTGCGCGGAATTTGGATTCCAGTCCATCAAGCTCAAAGGTGGTGCGTTCGAGCCCCGGCTCGAAACCGATTCTATGTTTGCGTTGTACGAGGCTTTCGGTAAAGACATTCCTCTGCGTTTTGACCCAAATGCGATTTGGAAACCTGAAACCGGTCTCCAATTCGGCAAGGAATTGGAGCCGATTTTAGAATACCTGGAGGACCCTGTTCGCGGTCAGCAGAACATGGCCGATTTACGGAAAAAGTTGGGCATTCCGTTGGCAACCAACATGTGTACCACTTCTTTTGGGGATATTCCGAGCAGTATAAGGCTTGGTTCAGAAGACATCATTTTAAGTGATCACCATTTTTGGGGTGGCTTGAGGTCTTCCATGGAGCTGGCCAAAATGTGCAGAACATTTGGCAGGGATCTTTCCATGCATTCCAACAGCCATTTGGGCATTTCCATGGCTGCCATGACCCACTTGGGAGCGGCGCTACCCGAGATGCCCTATGCACTGGATACCCACTATCCGTGGCAATCCGAGGACGTGATTCTCGGCGGAAAACTCCCTATAGTGGACGGGGCGGTAGCAGTGCCCTCCGGCCCTGGTCTAGGCGTCGAGTTGGATCGGTCTATGCTGGCAAAGCTGCATGCCGACTACCTGGCATGTGGCCTGACCAAACGGGACGACGAGGCCGAAATGCAAAAATACCATCCGGGCTGGAAATTTGAAACCATCCGTTGGTAGGTCATTTATGGTTAAAATGGACAACCTAAACCAAAAATCGGTATTTCGAATTGGTTTGGGTTTCTTTTTTTCGGTTTAAATGGACCTCAAGAAACCATGGCGATCCCTAAAACTTGCCCAAGTTGTTGAAGTACTTTATTTTTTCGTTCAACTGTTTGAAATCCAACACTCCGCTTGTTTCGGTTAGGTGGCTACAAATGGCAAGTGCTTTATTTATCCTACTGTGGGGATTTTTCACCTTTGCAACCAAGTAAATCAAGGCCCGCTGTTTTCCCTTGGTCAACCGTTGAAAGTATTCATTGGCCTCTACTTCCTGTTTGAGAAGTTCTTCAAATTCTGCCGGCATTTCATGGCCGTAAAGGGAGTTATCCTTTTCCATTCGAACCCGTACGCTTTGCCCCTCTTTAATTTCAAGGGAAGCCACAAGGGGCTTATTGATCAAAATAAACCAATAATCGCTTTGCTTCATCAAGGCGAGGTGCAGCCTCTCTGAGTGTTCTACCCACACCAATACCCTTCTGTTGTCGCCGTCGATAAACATAACCGCAATATCGTCGGGAACAGGAATGTGGTACCGCCAGAGGGAGGAGTGAAAATCTTCCAAGGTAGAAGCGAACCGGATGGAGATGGGTGAATCCATGAATTTATGGCTTTGGTAAGAACACCATCTAAACCGCTAATAGAGAGTCTCTTTGCTGTGGGCTTTTTTCTCCACATTGGACTTTGAAAATGGCACCCGAAAGAACTGATCTTGCCACCAAAGTTCAAACATGTTTCGGTAAAACGGGCTGTCATGCCTTCCGGATTGACCGGGGTTATTTGCTCCCAAGGTCTGCTCAAAGTCCCCTGTATCCACCACGATACGAAAGGATGCCCCGGTGGTATTGTTGTCTCCATACGCATTTGCGCCCGGGGTGAAGCTGTATCCACCCCTAGGTACGGGTCCCAACTCCAGTTTTTCCCTCCATTCATCCGACACGACACTGCCCAGTGGATGCCGTATCAACGCGTGTTTGTATCCTGTTTGTCCATACTTCCAATCATTCCAATCGGATCCAAAACGTTCCGTCAAGTCATTAAGGGCTTGATGAAGGGAATTTCGCAGGAGCTCCTCCTTTTCGCCAACCCCGAACACCCCGGGATCATTTGAGGAAATCCACTGAAGGGTTTTTGTCATGGAAATTTCGGTCAGGTAGGGGGCCACTTCTTTTGGAATGAGTTTTGTTGCCATGTTTGACCTGATTTTCCGCTCCCACATCACATAGATCCCTGCTGCAACTGACTCGGGATTTAGCATATAATCCCAGGTACCAAACAGGGACTTTACGTTACTTACGTCGGTATCCGTGGATTCGATTTTTTGGAGTTCTGAAACCAATACTCGTGCCGGAAGGGAGAGGTAGTCATTTTGCAGGTTGCCCATTTCTTCGACGGTGAATTTTTTATTTGTCGCCAACACCTCTTTTATGCGGTCACCCCGAAAGGAATCCGCCCAGGTAAATCCGAGTGCCTCCGGATGGGGGTAGTTGGTATCTACTTGGTTTTCGTTTGCCGTAGCGATAAAGCCTACTTCAGGGTTGAACGAAGAGGGTCGATCCAGCATGGGCAAAAAACCTTCCCAGTCTGCCGTACCATCGCCCGGACTGGCTACCAGGCCTGAGTGGTATAAGCGAATGGGAGAGATCCCTGTGGACTGCCAGCCGATGTTGCCGGCTTTATCTGCCCAAACCATGTTTTCGGCCGGCACGTGGTTGTAGGTACAGGCATCCCTAAACTCTTCCCAGGTTTGGGCCTGTCCCATTCGCAGACTTGCCAGATAGGGTGCTCCGCCTACCCGCAGCCAGGCACATTCTACGGCCACTGCTTTGTGAAGAGACTGATCGATAAAGGTTACGGGGCCATGCACCGTATACAGGTGATGGACGATGGTGTCCGCTTTGTCTTTTATCCGTAGGGTGTCCGTTACTTTTTCCATGCGGTGCCATCGGTTTTGATACCGGTATCGATGTGGATCGGTGGGGTCAATATCGTACACCCTAAGGTCTTCCATATCGGTCTGAAAAATGGTGAGTCCCCAGGCACCAAATCCGTTATGTCCGATCGATGCCCCTGGAATGGTGGGCTCGCCACCTCCGACCAAGTTCCAACCCGGTGCATGTAGGCCCACCCAATACCGCAGCGAGGGTACCGCCTGTGCGCGATGGGGATCGTTTGCCATAATCGGAAACCCACTGGCCGAAAGCTCACCACTGATTACCCAATTGTTGCTTCCTATGGATGCGGCGTCAGCAGATTCCAAAGCAACCTGCTCCAGATCCAATAGGCCGGACTCCTGTGCAGAGGTCTCCTGAGACCGATACGCAGCCTCAATATCAGTTGGAAGAAATGTAAGCGGACTTCTAAAGGCCGCATAGGGTGCCAGAATATCTTTGAACAGCAATTCCTTTGGAATGGAAGGGGAAAGCCGTAGGTCCGGATCAAATGGGTGAAAATGAAACAGCTCCTTTGTTTTTTTCGGACCGATAAGGCTGACGATGCGGGAGTAGTTAAGTTCCTGTTGCACATTCTGGAGCAGCCCTTGATGCCTGGAAATGACTACCTCCCAGGTCCATTTTTCAGGCTGTATGCCCAGCATGGCAAATTCTATAGGCAGGTCCTCGGGATTTCGTAGCGCTTCATCTATGTAGGCGTTTATGCCGTTTACGAAAGCATCCACAATGGCCACGCCACGGGGATGGTAGTGGCTTAGTTCCTGTTCCTTATCTCCTCTATACCGAAACAGCCTAACGCCAATATCCCGCAGCAGTTCCCGTTCCCCCAGGATTTCAGAAAGCGTTCCCGTTGCCTGCCGCCTCCAAAGTTCAAACTGAAACAAACGGTTCCTTGCCGCAAGGTACCCCTGGGAGAAAAAGAGATCTTCTTCGCTTTCAGCAAAAATATGGCTTATTCCTTGCGTATCTGTAATGACAGTAACCTTGGCATCGAGGTCCGGAAATCGGGGTTCGCTACCGCAGGCGCTTGCCAAACAAAGGGTAATCAGAAGATAGAGCGAAGGAAGTGAAAAGAAGGGTGGCAGTCTGTAAACCATGGGATCGATTCAGTTAGCGGGGGTTATACGAGTGGTACCAATCATCGAGGAGTCCGATAAATCGGTAATTTATTTTAATTACCCGTAAAATCCACTTTATTTGCACAAAAAAATAGGCAACCATCGAACCTTGGGTCAAACAAATCAAAGATGTTGGAAAAGCATCGCTATCGCTGCCAGACGGTAAAGTGATCCATTTGGCCAAGCTAAGTTCGGTGCAGTTTCCTGTCCCGCACCAGTCTGTTTTTCTACTTTTTGATAGTTTTCAGCTTAGAGCCATCTCTCGGCCCTTTTCGGACATTTCACTGGATATTGTGGAGTGGGCGGAGGATGCGGTTATTTTCCACACAGATCCCAATCCCTTATTCAGACAGTCCGGCTTTTCCGGTGAAATGGTTAAATTTGCTCTGCTTAAGGCCCCCTTTTGGCGGGACAGTCTTCGGAAGATCGGCGAAATTGTCGTATGGTTGCCGGGACAGAATGAAGATACTACGTGGGATCTTTTACAGAATCTGCCACTTTCTGCCAAATCGGTAAAGCAGCTTTATCTGTCTGCGGATGGCCAGGTGAAATTGATGTAAGTGGATGAATTTTAAAGAGCTATTGGAGGAATTGGATATTTTCGCCCGCGTGGGAAGCTGCGCGGATGAATTGGGGCTGGAAACCTACGTGGTAGGGGGTTATGTGCGTGATTTGATATTAAAACGACCCTGCAAAGACATAGATTTCGTCTGCATAGGAGACGGCATTGCATTGGCCAACAAAGTAGCCGCCTCCTATGGAGGGCATGTACCGGTGACTGTCTTCAAAAATTTCGGCACCGCCATGATCAAAGTGGATGATTTGGACGTGGAGTTTGTGGGTGCCCGGAAAGAATCCTACCGCAGTGATTCAAGAAAACCCGTGGTGGAAGCGGGAACCCTCCAGGAAGATCAGGAACGCAGGGATCTTACCATCAACGCGTTGGCAATCAGTGTAAATCAAAACACCTTTGGAGCGTTGATCGATCCCTTTGATGGGCTTAGGGATATGGCAAAAAAGATCATCCGAACACCCACGGATCCAAATATCACGTTTTCCGATGATCCACTTCGGATGATGCGGGCCGTACGCTTTGCCTCCCAGCTTTCATACGACATTGAAGCGGAGACCTTTGATGGCATCATGCATAATGCCCACCGGCTTTCGATTATTTCTGGAGAACGTATTATAGATGAGTTGAATAAAATTATCCTAACCGACAAGCCTTCCTATGGTTTTAAACTACTGTTTGTCAGTGGTTTGTTACAGGAATTTTTCCCGGAGATGGTCGAATTGCAAGGTGTGGATTCGGTGGGGGACAAGTCGCATAAGGATAACTTTTACCATACGCTTCAGGTTTTGGACAATGTGGCAGCAGTGTCAGATGACCTTTGGCTGCGATGGGGGGCTATTATGCACGATATTGCAAAGCCTGCCACCAAGCGATTTAACAAAAAAGTGGGTTGGACGTTCCATGGACATGAAGACAAGGGAGCAAGGATGACCCCCGGTATTTTCCGTCGGCTGAAACTTCCCATGGACGATCGGATGAAGTATGTGCAAAAGCTGGTTCGCCTCCATTTGCGGCCTATCGCGCTGGTAAAGGATGAGGTTACGGATTCCGCGCTCCGCCGTGTGCTGTTTGAGGCCGGAGAGGACATTGATGATCTAATGAAGCTGTGCCGTGCGGATGTGACTTCAAAAAACAATGCAAAGGTAAAACGATTCCTTGCCAATTTTGATAAGGTAGAGGCCAAGCTGGCAGAAGTGGAAGAAAAAGATCAGTTGAGAAATTTTCAGCCACCTGTTTCAGGAGATGAAATTATGTCTATTTTTGGACTTCGCCCTTCAAAGGTGGTGGGAGAGCTTAAGGAAGAAATCAAAGAAGCCATTCTGGATGGCAAAATTCAAAACAATAAAATCCAGGCATTAGAGTTAATGTATCGGTTGGCGGAAGCCAAGGGATTAAAGCGAGCGTAAAATAACAGGTTGAAAAATATGAAAAAGAGTGTTTTGATTTTACTCGTACAATTTGTCGTAATAGGAGCTGTTTGGGCACAGGAATCCGGTACGCAGCCACCTGCGGAAGTATCCGAGTCAAATAGGGTTAGAAATCAAGCCGACGAGCGGATTTACCAAATGGCACTGAGGTACAACGATATCAATGTAGCGAAAGCAAAACTGTACGACCTAATGGAACGTAACCCACGGAATCTACGGTACCCGGAGTTACTGGCCTCGCTGTATTTTGAAATGGAACAATACAGTTCCTCTGCGTTGGTAGCGCTTGATATGTTGGAGCGGGACGACAAGAATATTTCGGCCTTGGAGATTGCCGCGTATTCCTTGGAACAGGTAGGGGCGTTGGAGCGGGCGCTTCCCCATTTTGAAAGTCTTCACCTCCTTTCCGGTGATTTGTTTAGCCTTTACAAGACTTCCTATCTCCAATATACCTTAAAGAAGTATGACGAGGCGATGAATTCCGTGAACATGCTCATCAAGAATTCAAAAGCCGGCGAACAAAACGTGACCTTCCCCACGGAAAACAATCAGACCCAAGAGGTTACTATGGCTGCGGCTGCACTCAACCTGAAGGGCTTGATCTATAAAGATCAGGGAAGTAACAACGAGGCAAGAACGGCCTTTCAGGAAGCCCTCCAGAAAAATCCTGATTTTGAATTGGCAAAGACCAACCTTGCCTCACTATGATGTAGCCGTATCCTGTAAGGGTTTTTCGTGAAGTAAGCTCCTTCTCAACACCGAACTTAATACAAAAAAAGACCGTAGTTCGCGGTCTTTTTTTATGGGGTATAGAGTACTTTTTTTGTGTTACTTTATCGCCGTTTTCAGTGCCTCCAATCCAGCCTGACCATCAGCGTATTTTCTACGAACATGTTTCTATGGAAGCCATTGCAAACGACATAAATGGGATGGCGAAAGCAAAGGAGGTTGGGAATAGGAGGGTGTAGAAGCTTTTACAGACATATAGTGGGGATGCAAATACAATCCAAAAATGCCTAGTCCTTAACTAATCGGAAAAAGAAATCAATATCCCCAAATTTAGGGGCGTTAGCCCTTATGAGAATTAGAATGAAAGGGTACTTGTTCTATCCTTTGCAATTGCAAATGGACGGAATTCCCAAATACCGAACGCTATCAAACCTCCTACAAAGCCCAATCTTGGCCTATTTGGAATTTGGTCGTTTTCGAGTCCAAAAGCCTGCCATTTTCACATTTGAGGATTCGGTAGGGGTATTTTTTGAGCAACTCATAATTGTGGGTGGCCATCAAGATGGCTGTACCCCGTTTGTTGATTTCCTGAAACAACTTGAAGATCCCATCCGACACTTCCGGATCCAGGTTGCCGGTAGGCTCATCGGCCAGTAGGATGGATGGTTCGTTTAGCAATGCCCTGGCTATCACCACCCGCTGTTGCTCGCCTCCGGAAAGCTGGTGGGGGAATTTGTTCGATGCACCGCCTAGCCCCACGCCCATCAGCACCTCGATCATCCTGCTTTTCATTTTGGTTTTATCCTTCCATCCGGTGGCCCGCATGACAAAATGTAAATTTTCGGCCACCGATCGATCCGGGAATAGCTGAAAATCCTGAAACACAATGCCGAGCTTTCTCCGCAGGAATGGAATATTTTTTTGTGTGATGCCATTCAATTGATAACCGGAAATATAGGCATCTCCCATGATGAGGGGTAAGTCGGCATACAGTGTTTTCAGCAGCGAACTCTTGCCGCTTCCCGTCCGCCCGATCAAAAAGACAAACTCACCTTTTTCGATGGAAAAATTCAAATCGGAGAGGACGGTATGGATACCTTGGAATATACTCGCGTTGGAAACGCTTACAACGGGGTCACTGGAAAAAACCATGCGATTAAAGGGCTAGTTTTTGAAGCTTTCCGAAGGGCATGTCTCTGATAAGTGCCTCCAGCATCTCCTCCTTGCCCTCCCAGCCGAATTTTTCGATGTTTTTGAGGGGGCGATCGGCGCGGAAGTACGCAACCAAGACGAAATTTTCATCCCTGATTTGAATGTAATCCGGTATCTTGGCTTTTCCTTTTACTTTGATGATGTACATGGCCCTAGGTGTATGCTATGGTGCAAGTAACGAAAAAAGGGGGTATTTTGATACAATCGCGGGTTTTGAATTGTCCATAGGAACAAAAAAAGGGTAAAGCTTCGTGCTTCACCCAAAACGTTCTCCATTAACCTTTATTTACTTTTGCGTGGTCTGCCAGAAACTGCGCCAGCCCTTTGTCTGTCAGCGGATGGTTGAGCAGACCGGTGATCACCTTTAAAGGGCAAGTTACCACGTCGGCACCGATCTCGGCACATTTGACCAAATGCATGGTATGGCGTAGCGATGCGGCAAGTATCTGGGTTTCAAAATCGTAATTTTGGTAGATGTGGGCGATCTGTTCGATAAGGTCCAATCCATCAAACGAAATATCATCCAGTCTGCCGATAAACGGAGACAGGAAGGAGGCCCCTGCCTTGGCCGCCAATATCGCCTGTCCGGCTGAAAAAACCAAGGTACAATTGGTTCGGATACCCTCGCTGTGGAAATACTTGATCGCTTTGATGCCTTCCTTGATCATAGGAATTTTTACTACGATCTTGTCGTCGATTTTGGCCAGTTCCTTTCCCTCTCTGACCATGCCCTCAAAATCTGTCGCAATGACTTCCGCACTCACGTTGTCGTCTACAATATCGCAGATGGCCTTGTAATGTGCCATTACGTTGCTATCTCCGCTGATACCTTCCTTTGCCATTAAGGACGGGTTTGTCGTCACCCCATCTAATACACCTAGATCATAGGCTTCTCTGATTTCATCAAGGTTGGCCGTGTCGATAAAGAATTTCATGCTAGTTATGGTTTATTTGGTTGATAATGCTGTGGTCAACAAGGTGTTGGGCTAATATCTTTGGCAAAAAAATAAGCGGCATCGCACCGCTACAACCGCCTACCCTTGCTTCCTTCCGGACCTGGGGGATTCAGCAGGAGCTGGTCGTGCCGCTTGGTACAAAGGTACATATTTTGGATATCACTGCAATATAGTCCTTGTGTTTTCCTATCAAAAAGGCGTAAAAAACTCATTATCACGCCAAAAAATATAGAAATACGGACAGATATTATTTTACAGGCTCCGCATAAAGGGTCACCGGGTAGGGGATTGGTTCTTGTACATTTGTCTACAAGTAGCTACTTCGGCATCAAAATTGCAAGCTGACTTACCAGGAACTCGTAGGTAAGAACCGTTTCCGGCTGGCGGAAATCGTTTCCCAATGGGTATTCCTTCATTACTAGTTAAAGAACAAAAAACACACACTATGCGAGTAATTAAATCCATACTTATTTTTTCGTTTCTGATCATCATGGGAAGCTGTGCTGTTTTTCAGCCGCGTATTCCCTATAGGATAGGCATGTCCGAATCCAAATTTTTACGCCAGAACCGTACTGCTGTTATCAGCCAATTGGGTGATGGTCAGAAGGTATATCGTGTTAATTCCGATGAGCGTTTTTATCTACTCGTCACTTTTGAAAACGGGGTACTTACCCAATTAGAAGAAAGGGAACTGGCTCCCATTTGGCAGCAGCAGCGGATTATGGAAGAGAATCCTCCAGTAAACCGATAGGGTATCCCATAGATTTGGGTCAAATAAAAATGTCAATTGTTTTTTTAATTCAATGGGCTTTCTATATTTGCCCTACATTATGAAAAAGGCATTTGATGTTCAAAATTGGTGGTGGTTTAGCTTCTCATAACAGAAGTTCAGCTGCTTATTGCCCTTTTTGAACCATAACATAGAGGCTTGCTGGACTTCCAGTAAGCCTTTTTTAATTCAAACCAGTGTAAAGTATGGAAACGTTCACTATAAAAACCCGCTTTAAACGACTTTTGGCAGATACGCTGACACCGGTCAGCATCTATCTGCAAGTTAGGGATCGGTACTCCAATCCCATCCTGCTGGAGAGTTCCGACTACCATGGCAATGACAACAGTTATTCCTATATATGCTGTGATCCCATTGCTACTTTTTCGTTGGTCAACGGAGAGATCCGGGAAACCTATCCGGATCTCTCCGGTCATACCTATACCCTTCAAAAAGGAGACCGGGTTATGGATTCCCTGCAGGCGTTTTCAAGAAGGTTTCAAGATCAAAAACTGGATTTCAAATTCATTACCTCCGGATTGTTCGGTTACACCCAATACGATGCGGTTTCGCATTTTGAGGATATCACCTTGACGCGTCCCGGTGCAAGTGAGCAGCCAATTATGCAGTATGCGGTGTACCGGAACATGATTGTGGTAGACCATTTCAAAAACGAGCTTTACATTATCGAACATTACCTTGAGGGCGAGGATGGGGAGTCGGGCATCCCCCGGATAGAGATGATCCTAAACAACAAAAATATCCCGAGTTATTCATTCCAGTTGGAAGGGGAGGAAACATCCAATTATACGGATCTTGAATTTCTGGACATTCTGAGCAAAGGTAGGGACCACTGTTTTAAGGGAGATGTTTTCCAGATTGTTTTGTCCAGGTCTTTTTCGGCGGGCTTCACGGGAGACGAATTCAACGTGTACCGTGCCCTGCGATCCATTAACCCCTCTCCCTACCTGTTCTACTTTGACTACGGATCCTACAAGGTGTTTGGAAGTTCCCCGGAAGCACAGATTGTGATCAAGGGAAACAAGGCGACGATTTATCCGATAGCCGGAACCTTTCGCCGAACAGGCAATGATCAGGCAGATGCAGAGCTTGCCATCAAACTCTACGACGATCCAAAAGAAAATTCCGAGCATGTAATGCTGGTAGACCTTGCAAGAAATGATTTAAGTAGGTCATCTGAAAAAGTTGAGGTAGAGGTATTTAAGGAAATACAATATTATTCCCATGTCATTCACTTGGTATCCAAGGTCACGGGGGTTTTGCCCGCAGGTGCAAATCCACTGCAACTCGTAGCGGATACTTTTCCCGCTGGGACGCTTTCAGGCGCACCCAAATACCGGGCGATGGAACTAATAGACGGGCTGGAAAACAGTGCCAGGGGTTTCTATGGTGGGGCAATCGGCTATTTGGGCTTCAATGGAGACTTTAACCATGCCATTCTGATCCGTTCTTTTGTCTCCGAAAGCAACCGATTAAAATTTCAGGCAGGAGCGGGCGTGGTGGCCAAGTCTTCCATAGAGTCGGAATTGCAGGAGGTGAGCAATAAACTGGCTGCGCTTCGGGCTGCATTGCTCCGTGCCGAGGAGATTTGACATCGCCCGCAGATACCGTCAATGGATTTGGCGGTTAAAACAACGCAAAACGATTGAGGTAACAGAATAACTTAAATCTGCTGACCTCTGGAATACCGGATGATTACCGCCAATAAACGACAATAAGACACAAATGAAGATACTTGTTTTGGATAATTACGATTCCTTTACCTATAACCTGGTGTACATCGTCCGTGAACTGGGATATGGCAAGCACATGGATATCTACCGAAACGACAAAATCCGCCTGGAAGATGTGGCTGGTTACGATAAGATACTCCTTTCTCCCGGTCCGGGTGTCCCCGAAGATGCGGGCATCATGCCTGCACTGCTGAAACAATATGGCAGCGAAAAGGATATTTTAGGCGTTTGTTTGGGCCATCAGGCCATAGGAGAGGCCTATGGTTCCGGGTTGATCAACCTCACCGAGGTGGTACACGGTGTGGCCTCCAAGATAAAGGTCAAAGAAGACCTGCTATTCAAGGGGCTTCCGGAATCGTTCACGGTTGGGCGGTACCATAGCTGGGTGATAGATGAAAGTACGCTTCCCTCCGAACTGGAGGTAATAGCCAAGACTCCGGATGGGCAGATCATGGCAGTCAGGCATGTTGCGCACCGGGTTCGGGGTGTGCAGTTTCATCCTGAGAGTATCCTTACGGAGCACGGGGTAGCCATGATGCAAAATTGGCTTGGGTCATAGCAATTCCTTGGACGGCAAATTAGGCCTCATAGACTAGGCAGGGACCACTGAGGGGATACAAAAACGAGTAGGGAAGACAAGTTCCGGCTTTTAATCAACTTAATCATAACGAGATGAAGGATATATTAAACCATCTAATTGAGCATAAGACGCTGACGAAGGAGCAGGCAAAGGAGGTGTTGAAGGGAGTTACTTCAGGTGCGTATAACCCCAGTCAAATGGCCGCGTTTATGACCGTTTTTCTGATGCGCAGCGTTCGGGTAGAGGAGCTGATGGGGTTCAGGGAGGCGATGCTGGAAATGTGTATTCCCGTTGAAATAGATGAGTACGACGCCATCGATCTTTGCGGAACCGGTGGCGATGGGAAGGATACCTTCAATATCTCTACATTGGCATCCTTTATCGTGGCCGGAGCCGGGCAGAATGTGGCCAAACACGGCAACGTGGGCGTCTCGTCCGTTTGTGGTTCCTCCAATTTGTTGGCGCATTTTGGCTATGAGTTTACCAATGATATGGACAAGATCCGCAAGAGTCTGGACGAAGCGGGCATCTGCTTTCTACATGCGCCCCTGTTTCACCCGGCCATGAAAAATGTGGGGCCTATCCGGCGGGAATTGGGGGTGAAGACGTTTTTCAATATGCTGGGTCCTATGGTTAATCCGAGCTTTCCGCGCAGGCAGCTCGTGGGTGTGTTCAGTTTGGAGCTGGCAAGGATGTATGCTTACCTGTACCAGAAGAGCCATACCCAGTTCAGCATCATCCATTCGCTGGATGGGTACGATGAGATCTCCCTCACGGGTAGCTTTAAGTTGATATCCAACCATGGGGAAAGGCTTTTAACTCCCGAAGCCGTAGGGATGTCGAAGTTGGCCCCAACGGAAATTTTGGGCGGTGCTACGGTGGCCGAATCGGCCGGTCTATTTCTGGAAATTCTGAAAGGGAACGGAACGACTGCCCAAGAAAGTGTGGTTGTAGCGAATGCCGGCGCAGCGCTTGCCACCGCCGACCTGAATCTGGGCCTTGAAGAAGGTATTGCCAAAGCCCGGGAATCGTTAAAATCGGGGCGTGCCCTGAGTGTGTTTAAAGCTCTTATAAATCCCAAAACCACCTTAGCCGTGGATTAATATTAAAGCGAGCACGATCCGAGAGACAACGTGAGGAACGGTCGTGAAACCTGCGACCATTAAAGAACAAAATAGTATCAGATGAACATATTGGATCAAATCGTCGCCGACAAAAAAAAGGAAGTTGCCGAAAACAAAGCGATGGTACCTTTGATGCGGTTGGAGAAAAGCCCCTTTTTTGATGGAAAAACCGTTTCCATGCGAAAATACCTGCTCAATCCGGAGAAAACAGGCATCATCGCGGAGTTTAAGCGAAAATCGCCTTCCAAAGGATGGATCAATGCGACTGCCAAGGTGGAGAAAACCACCATCGGATATATGCAGGCAGGTGCCTCCGCACTGTCGGTACTGACGGATAAGGTATATTTTGGTGGAGACAACGAGGACCTGATTGCTGCACGAAAATTCAATTTTTGCCCTATCCTTCGAAAGGATTTTATGATCGATGAGTACCAGTTCGTAGAGGCTAAATCCATCGGGGCAGACTGTGTGTTGTTGATAGCGGCCATCCTCGAACCTAAGCGACTGGAAGAGTTGGCGAAATTCGCAAAAAGCCTTGGCCTCGAAGTGTTGATGGAAGTGCATGATGCCGAAGAGTTGGATCGGTCTCTAAATCCCTACTTGGACGTGGTCGGGGTAAACAATCGGAACCTTAAAACCTTTGACGTATCTGTGGAAACTTCATTGAACCTCTTGGATAGGATTCCCGATGAGTTCGTAAAGATTTCGGAGAGTGGCCTATCTGATCCGGGCACGCTCGTGCAGTTAAAGGAAGCCGGGTTCCAGGGGTTTTTGATCGGTGAAAACTTCATGAAAAGCATACGGCCACACCAAGCGGCCTACAACTTCATGAATGCCTATAGAGACCTTCTAGCTGAAAGCGCTTCAGCCGCGACGCCATGATCGTAAAAGTCTGCGGTATGCGCGATCCGGAGAATATTCGGGATCTGTTGGCAATGGCCAAGCCGGATTTGATGGGCCTGATCTTCTACCCACGTTCGTCCAGGTATGTGATGAACGGGACCGCAGATCCGGAATTTTACAGGGAGTTGGATGTGACAAAGGTCGGGGTATTTGTACAGGAACCGCTGGATCAATTGCTGGATAAGGTCGCCCGGTATGGTTTGGGGTATGCACAGCTGCACGGAGATGAAGACTCAGCCTATGTAGCGGCGCTACGGGCATCGAGTCCGGTAAAAATAATAAAGGTATTTCGGATAGCTTCCGATTGGGATTGGGCTGAAGTGGATCCTTTCCTTCATGAGTCGGATTGGTTTCTGTTTGATACCGCAACCCCGCAGTTTGGTGGTTCAGGAAAGACCTTTTCTTGGGATCTTCTGAGAAGGTACCCCTACCAAGTCCCTTTCCTTCTAAGTGGGGGAATTGGCGAAGCCCACGCGGTGGAAATCAGGCAACTGATGAAGGAGGTACCATCGATGCTGGGCGTGGATATCAATTCGAAATTTGAACTGGCTCCGGCAAGGAAGGATGTTTCCAAAATCCAAACATTTATACAAGAACTAAGATTAAGCTAATACACTCCAAGTGGGGTAGAAAATAGGTTTGATATGATCAAAGTTGATGAAAACGGGTTTTACGGAAGGTTTGGCGGTGCCTTCATTCCGGAAATGTTGTACCCAAATATAGAAGAGCTGCGTGAGAATTACCTTCAGCTCATCGAAACCGATGAATTCCAGCAGGAATTCCGGTACCTGTTACGGGACTACGTAGGAAGGCCTACGCCGTTGTTTTTGGCTTCTCGTCTGTCGGAGAAGTACAGGGCAAAGATATACCTAAAGCGCGAGGACCTGTGCCACACGGGTGCACACAAGGTGAACAACACCATTGGGCAGATCATTTTGGCCCGTAAGCTCGGCAAGAAGCGGATCATCGCAGAAACGGGTGCCGGTCAGCATGGGGTGGCCACCGCAACCGTATGTGCGCTTATGGGCATGGAATGCACGGTATACATGGGTTCGGTAGACATGGAGCGCCAAAAGCCGAATGTGGAGCGCATGCGGATCTTGGGTGCCAAGGTGGTTCCCGCCACGTCCGGAAGCAAGACCCTAAAGGATGCCACAAACGAAGCTATGAGGCAGTGGATCAACAATCCGGTAGATACACACTATATCATTGGTTCAGTGGTAGGACCCCATCCCTATCCTGAGATGGTTGCACGGTTTCAGTCGGTGATCAGCGAGGAGATCAAAGCGCAAATGCTGGAAAAAGAAGGAAGGCCTAATCCGGACATTGTCATTGCCTGTGTGGGTGGTGGGAGCAACGCTGCGGGTGCTTTTTACCATTATTACAACGAGCCATCGGTGAGACTGGTAGCTGCGGAGGCGGCCGGACTGGGTGTTCACACCGGTAAATCCGCGGCCACGACGGCACTGGGAAAAATCGGGATTTTACATGGCAGCCAAACGCTGCTCATGCAGACCGAAGACGGACAGGTGGTAGAACCACATTCCATTTCCGCCGGGTTGGACTACCCGGGGATAGGCCCCGTACATGCCCATCTATTTGACAGTGGTCGGGGAGAGTTCATTGCAGTAGAGGATGAAGCGGCCATGGTCGCTGGAATCGAGTTGAGCCGGTTGGAGGGAATTATTCCCGCGATAGAATCTGCCCATGCGTTTGCCGCGCTGCACCAACTCAGCTACAGTAAAGATGATGTGATCGTGATCAATCTCTCGGGCAGGGGAGACAAAGATTTGGAAACCTATATCAAGTGGGGCCAATATTAACAAAAAAGAAATGAACCGTATCGATAAATTATTTCGGGAAAAGACCGAAAAAATACTTTCTATTTATTTTACCGCCGGATTCCCCACATTGGAGGATACCTTGCCCATTATGCAGTCCATAGAGGCGGCAGGGGCTGATATCATCGAGGTAGGGATACCCTATTCGGATCCCATTGCCGATGGGCCTACCATTCAGGAAAGCAATATGGTGGCGCTGGCAAATGGAATGAGCATGAAAAAGTTGTTTGACCAGCTGGGGGAAATGAGAACCAAGGTCAGCATACCCGTGATCTTAATGGGATACCTGAATCCTGTCGTGCAGTTTGGCATTGAGCGTTTCAGCCAAAAATGCCAGGAAGTAGGCGTAGACGGAGTTATTTTACCTGACCTGCCCATGCAGCAGTACCTGCGGGAGTATAAGGAAATCTTTGATCGGTATGGATTGAGGAATACCTTTCTGATCTCCCCGCAGACCAGCGAGGCCCGAATCCGAGAAATAGACGAAAATTCCGATGGGTTTATTTACATGGTTTCATCCGCAAGCATAACCGGTGCAAAGAAGGGAATCACGGATGAACAGATCGCCTATTTCGAGCGCATCCGTGCCATGAATCTTTCCAATCCGCGATTGATCGGGTTCGGCATATCCGATAGGGCTAGTTTCATGACCACCTCAACCTACGCGCATGGTGCCATCATAGGCAGTGCTTTTATAAACGTGTTGCGAAAAGGTGCTGATCATTTGGACCAGGCAATCACGCATTTCATACAGGGAGTAATTACCGAAGAGCAATGATTATTCAGCTAGCTAAGAATACAGATCTCTCTGAGAAAGAGGATTTGAAACAAAAGATTGGAACCTTTGGCATAAAGGTCACCGAAGTACGTACGCAAATGGGGGATTACCTGATCGGTATTGGCAACAAGGACTTTGATATCCGGAAAATAGGCCACCTGAAGGGTGTTCAGGACATTCATATCGTCTCGGATGACTATAAACTGGTATCCAAGAAATGGAAAGTAAAACCCACCAGCATTGATTTGGGAGACGGCATTCGGATAGAGGACGGATCCATGGCGATCATAGCAGGGCCCTGTTCCATCGAGTCCGAGGAACAAATCGCCCGGGTAATCCAACACCTTAAGGAAAACAACATCAAAATGATGCGCGGCGGCGTGTTTAAACCCCGCAGCAGCCCCTATGCGTTTCGTGGCCTGGGTCTGGATGGTTTGAAATGGTGGTATGAACAGGCAAAGGCTGCCGGAATTAAGATTGTCACGGAGGTGATGCAGGTGTCCCAAATCGAGGAGATGGTGGACTACGTGGATATTTTTCAGGTTGGTGCCAGAAATACACAAAACTTCAACCTTTTGGACGAGCTTGGCAAAGTGGACAAAGCAGTGATGATCAAACGGGGTATTTCCGGAACGATTGAGGAGTTATTGCAATCTGCAGAATACGTATTTTCCGGCGGTAACGAGAAGATCATTTTGTGTGAGCGAGGCATTCGCACCTACGAACGGGCGAGCAGAAATACCCTTGATCTGAACGCCGTGCCTATCCTAAAATCCAAGTCACATCTTCCGGTAATCGTAGATCCCTCCCATGGGATCGGAATTCGGGAGTTTGTGCCACAAATGGCACTAGCGGGCGTCATGTCCGGTGCGGACGGGATTATCTATGAGGCCCACGAAAACCCTGAAAAGGCCTACTCCGATGGCCAGCAAACGCTCAATTTTCAACAAAGTGCCCTATTGGCAGCGCAAATTCGGAAGACATTCGCCCTACGAAAGACGTTTCAACTGCTCTAAAGGTGGCCGGAACTTTCCGGCTACCTTTGGTCTGCAGGCTCCACGATCAGGTAAAATCCAGTATTGGGTTGTAACTCGATGGGAATGCCCGCCAACAGGTCTTTCCCTAGATAGTTACGGGTCTTTCCCTCGTTTACGAAGTGAACTAGGTAAGAAATGTCCTCCTCCACTACAAACCATTCCGGAAACTGATTGATTCGGGGATAATCTATCGGCAGATTGAAATGGACTCGATGTCTGGGAAAATCAAATTTTAGCAATCCCGAGTAGGAATGTTCGGACATCAGGGAAATCTCCAACTCGTCTCCGTCTAATTCTGCTCCCAAGAATACGTTTTTCTCCCAGGGCTCTAAGGTAGTGCCCTGTGTTTTCCATAGGGAGTACATGATAGTTGTTCGCGCAAAATTGCCATCCCCATGCCATCCCTCTATGATTCCCGTGCCTCGGAACGCTTCGGTACCACTCCTGTGGGAGGAATCCTGCATGGACCACATCACCTGAATCTGTGAATTTATCCAGGCTTCTGCCTCCGGGCTGGCTTCTCTATTTACCAGATTAAGGGCACTTTCTATGGCGTCTGCATACCCATCTGCACTGCCATTTTCCCAATCGAAAAACTCGTAATGGTGCAGGTTCTTGAATGCATTGAGGACAGGTTCCCGGTAAGGTTCATGGCCATCCACGAGGTAGACCGCGTAGTAGGCGTTTAGGGTATAGCCCCAGGTATCGGCAATCTCCTCGTTCAGGATATCGCCGGTGATCGGGTTTACCTGATTATAAAACAACCCATGTTCGTTTCGTCCCACTTCCAAAATGCGGTCGAGCATCTCATAGAGGTGGGGCCGGTACTTTTCCTGTTTCTCTTTGTCAACAAAGGCCAAGCTCACATACAGTTCACTTAGACCAGACACGATTTCGCAGCCATGGTCTCTCAGCCTGATTACCTGCGCATCCCGGGTGGGGTGGTTTTCTCCCAGAAAATAATAATCACCCAATCGTATGGCCCAATCTAGGTATTTGCGATCTCCTGTCATCCAATAAACCCGGGATAAGGCTTGCAAAAGTTCACCGTTCACCTCTACATCGAAGGAGGGAATTTTCCCAAAAGGAGTATCGTAGGGGGCATATTTCCAAATATCGTCGAGCAGGTCGATCATTCGATCAGACCAAGGGCTGGCACCTAGGTACTCGGTAAGGGGAAGTAGTCCATCCTTAATGTATTCTGAACTGCCAAAGATGATTTCGTCCATGTCTATGTTCTTGGCCCAAAAACCTTGGGTTTGAAAGTTATAATCGTCCGGAAGTCGCCCTACGCGGTTGGTCAGTTGCTGTTCTACCCGGAGGATATCCTTCATTTTTCCCTCAAACAACGCTTTGTCGAGTAGATAAGCCGTTAGCACCATGAAGGGATAATTGTCCGCGGCGGCATCTTTTGCATTCCAATAATTCCCCGATTCCGACAGGTTTCTTGGAATCAGCCCGGTCGCAGGATCTATGTGGCCAAGCCATGCACGTACAAAACCCAAGGAGCGTACGAATCCTTCATGGGCTAGATATCCGTTTTCCAATGCCACCTGAAATCTTGGATCGGCAGGCTGCTTGGAGCGACATGAAATCAGTATAGACAGTAACAGAACTACGCATCGAAAATTTCGCATCACAACTGGCTAAGTTAGAGTAGGAAAGGTGTTTACCAGCTAAAAGTATTTATTTATATTTACAATAACGAAGGATTCATCAATATTTTAACGGTTTGGTAATAGATCGTTTTGTTGCTGCCGAACTCTTCGGAGAGCCGCCTATAATTACCGGAAAAGGTTTGCGGATTTTTTAGGGTTATGGTCGTATCTTGGGTCACCTAAAATAAATAATAGATGGAGAGAAGGAAAAGGTTGGAATACCTAGATCCAAAAGAACCTATGGCATTCATTGCGGTCGGATTGGTTTCTACAATGTTGTTATTTTTATCGATGCAGGCGTGTACATCGGTCGTTGACTCCATTGCTGACTCCTATCCAAATATCCTCGTAATTTACACGGATGATCTGGGATACGGCGATGTCGGTTGTTACAACCCGGAATCAAAAATTGCAACCCCCCATATCGACCGTTTGGCTTCCAATGGCATGCTGTTTACGGATGCACATAGCTCCGCATCAATCTGTACACCCAGCAGGTATTCCCTGATGACCGGACGATATCCTTGGCGCCGTATTGATCGCATTGTATTACCGTTTGGGCCCTCGTTGATAGGGGAAGACGAACTAACGGTTCCCAAGATGCTGAAGGAAAAAGGATACCAAACCGCACTGATCGGAAAATGGCACCTTGGCTGGGATTGGAATTGGCGGGGTGGCGTTCGACCACCTGAGGATCAGATCACCTCGGGAGGAAATAGTCTGGTTACCGCTGATCTCCTTGATTTCGGACAGTTGGTTACGGGAGGTGCCATGGGGGCAGGTTTTGATTATTACTTTGGACAGGATGTCCCAAATTTTCCGCCCTATGCCTGGATGGAAAACGGAAGATTTCTAAGTAAGGACCTGGTTCAACTAAAAGCGGAAGAGATTGAATCCACTGCTTTTCGGGGCAATATTCATGGCGATGGCCCCGGAGAACCGGGGTGGCGGTTCGACGAGGTCATGCCAAAACTTTTAGGGCGGGCGGTAAGGTATCTACGGGAAATGAAAGATTCGGAAACGCCCTTTTTTCTTTTGTTCTCTACCACCTCACCACATACGCCGGTGGTTCCGGTCAGCGAATTCCATGGCAAAAGTGAAGCCGGTTTTTATGGGGACTACATACAGCAGCTTGACAAAGAAGTGGGGGAGATCATGAGGGTGCTGGAAGAAACCGATCTGTTACAAAATACGCTGATCATTTTCACCAGTGACAATGGGCCTGAAGCCATTGTAAAGGATGTAGTTGCCAATCATGGCCATCGCAGTATGGGAGCCTTTCGCGGTGTAAAATGGGATGTCTATGAAGGCGGCCATAGGGTGCCTTTCATTGTTCATTGGCCCGGCGTGGTGAAGCCCAACACCAAAAGTAATGCGTTGATCAGTCAATTGGACATCATGGCAACACTGGCATCGCTTGTAGGGGTTCCGTTGCCTCCGGAGATGTCCGGAGACAGCTACGATTTTCTTCCCCTGCTTACACAAGAGAGTACGGCTGCGCCACGGGAATACTTAGTTCAAAGCACCGGAAGCGGAAAGGATAGGGTTTTTGCACTTCGGCACAAGAACTGGGTGTATATAAATGCGAATTCCGGAAGGCTCCCATGGGGAACCAAACTTTGGTTTAACGAATATGAACGGAATAGAGGAGTGGTACCCCATGATGAGCCCGATGAACTATTTGACCTCAGCAAGGATCCTGAACAGCGGTACAACCTGGTAAGAGAGGAACGCAAATTGGCAGATGAAATGAGAATTCTGCTGAATACACTGCTGGGTTCATAAGTCATCAGGTAGCAATTTAACCAAATAGGTTCGAATACCCATCAGTAAGGAGGTAAGAGTCAGCATGGATAGATAAAAGCATATACTCAATAGATATTATCTATTGAATTTCTAGTTAGTTGTTGATTTTAATTAGGTATCTTAGCAGTGCAAAAAGGTGAACAAAAACCCGTTAATTTATGGAACAATACACGAATGGAAATGCGAAAATAGGCGACCTGAATGGGTCTGCCGGTAAGTGTCCTTTTTTAAATGGAGCGTTGAATCAGGTTGCCGGTGGTGGAACCGGAAATAGAGATTGGTGGCCAAACCAATTAAAGCTGAACATTTTGCGCCAGCATTCTTCGCTATCCAATCCCATGGATAAGGATTTTAATTATGCGGAAGCATTCAAGTCACTGGATTTGGCGGAGGTAAAGAAGGATATTGAAGAAGTATTGACCACCTCCCAGGAATGGTGGCCGGCCGACTACGGACACTATGGCCCTTTCATGATACGGATGGCATGGCATAGTGCCGGTACCTATCGTATTCACGATGGTAGAGGAGGTGCAGGAACCGGTACGCAACGTTTCGCGCCGCTAAACAGCTGGCCGGACAACGTTAACTTGGACAAAGCCCGCTTGCTGTTATGGCCGATAAAAAAGAAGTACGGTAAAGCACTCTCCTGGGCAGACCTTATGGTGTTGACCGGAAACGTGGCGTTGGAATCCATGGGCTTGAAAACGTTTGGATTTGGCGGCGGCCGGGAAGATGTATGGGAGCCGGAAGAGGATATCTATTGGGGATCTGAAACCGAGTGGTTGGGTGACAAGCGCTACACAGGAGACAGGGAACTGGAAAACCCGCTCGGTGCCGTACAGATGGGGTTGATCTATGTTAACCCAGAGGGTCCCAATGGCAATCCTGACCCGATGGCCGCTGCGAAAGATATCCGCGAGACTTTTGGCCGCATGGCAATGAACGATTACGAAACCGTGGCACTGATAGCGGGAGGCCACACCTTTGGTAAGGCCCATGGTGCCGCAGACCCAGGTGAATACGTAGGTAGGGAACCTGCCGCAGCGGGCATCGAGGAGCAAAGCATGGGTTGGATGAATTCTTACGGTACAGGCAACGCCGAATATACCATCACCAGTGGTTTGGAGGGCGCATGGACGACTACACCGACCAAGTGGAGCAATAACTACCTGTGGAATCTGTTTGGGTACGACTGGGAACTGACCAAAAGCCCTGCTGGTGCGAATCAATGGATTCCAAAACACGGCATGGGAGCAAGAACAGTTCCAGATGCGCACGACAAGTCGAAGCGCCACACGCCGATTATGTTCACTACCGACATCGCGTTGAAGACCGATCCAGCCTACGAGCAGGTGGCAAGGCATTTCTTGGACAATCCGGACGAGTTTGCCGATGCGTTTGCCAAGGCTTGGTTTAAGCTGACGCACAGGGACATGGGGCCGAAATCCCGGTACCTAGGACCGGAAGTACCTGCGGATGACCTTATCTGGCAAGATCCCATACCTGCGGTGACCCACGATTTGATCGACGATGCAGATATTGCCACGCTGAAGGAAAAGATGCTGGCTTCCGGTCTTTCTGTATCTGAGCTGGTATATACCGCCTGGTCATCAGCCGCTACCTTTAGAGGTTCTGACAAGCGGGGTGGTGCAAATGGTGCACGGGTACGTTTGGCACCTCAGAAGGATTGGGAGGTGAACCAACCTGCGCAGCTTGCCAAGGTATTGGAGGTATTGGAAGGTATTCAGAAGGAGTTCAACGCGGCACAGTCCACCAAACAAGTATCCATTGCCGATCTGATTGTATTGGGTGGAAATGCGGCCATCGAAAAAGCAGCCAAGGATGCGGGATACGCCGTTTCCGTGCCCTTTACGCCTGGTAGGGGTGATGCTACCCAAGAGCATACCGATGTGGAATCCTTTGAGGTGCTGGAGCCGGTTGCGGATGCGTTCCGTAACTATGCCAAGGCTGGTTTGTCAGTAAAGGCCGAGGAGCTGATGATCGACAAAGCGCAATTAATGACCCTTACTGCGCCGGAAATGACCGTGTTGGTGGGTGGTATGCGTGCTTTGGATGCTAATTTCGGTCAGGCTGCTCATGGCGTATTCACCGAAACCCCAGGTGTCCTGAGTAACGATTTCTTTGTGAACCTGTTGGATTTGGGTGTTACCTGGAAAGCAACTTCTGATGCGCAAGATGTCTTCGAAGGCAAAGACCGCAAGACAGGAGAGGTAAAATGGACAGGTACCCGGGTGGATCTTATCTTTGGTTCAAACACAGAGCTTCGTGCCATTGCCGAAGTATATGCTACCGACGATGCCAAGGAGAAGTTTGTTCACGACTTCGTAGCTGCGTGGAACAAAGTAATGAACCTTGATAGGTTTTAATAGCTGTTCCTGAGAAAATGCGAAAGTAATCCAAATCGTGGCCCTTAAAACAGGCCACGATTTTTTTTTATTGCATGGATATTGGTTTAGCATTCTCCTTAACCACACCTTCCATCAATCCCCGCATGTATCCAATGGCGAAAAGCGTACCAATGGTACTGTAACCCGGTTTATCGTTAGGGTCACCTTCCATGGTAGGCACATGATCGGGCCTGATCGGACCCTTGTAGCCCACCTCATAGTAGCACTTCATCGCTTCATACATATCTGTTTTGCCATCATCGTGAAAAGTTTCTTCAAAATTGGTTGCATGCCCCCGAACGTCGCGGAAGTGGACAAAATGAATTGCATTCCTCTTACCAAAAGATCGTATTGTAGCCGGGATATCTACACCAATATTATTTGTGCCCATGGAGGCAAAGCTCCCTTGACAAAACGTAATACCATTAGAAGGGCTGGGATAAAGGTCAAGGAGTCTCTCAAATGCCTTTACGGAAGTCATTATCCGAGGTATGCCCCGGATTTCATCGATAGGAGGGTCATCTGGGTGTAACGCTAGCTTGACGCCATATTTTTCAGCTTCCGGGATAGCGGCCCGTAGAAAATAGGCGAGGTTTTCCCACATGATCTCGGGGCTCAGCGGGCCGAATTCCGTAAACTTCTCCTGGTTTGAAATATCTTCTATGTCAAACGCACTCACCAGGGCACCACCTCTACTGGGGCGGTCCAGGGTAGTTCGGGCCCAGTTAATTACCGGCATCCAATTATAACATATGGTATCAATTCCTACCGAGGCTAGGTTTTTCATCAGTGTTATAAAATGGGCTATTTCCTCATCCCTTCCCGGAAGACCCAGCTTGATTGCCGTACCCAATGAGGGAGGGCCCTCGATCACCCTCAGGTTTAGTCCCTGTCTCCTCCAAGCGTCCTGCACGCCTTTAATAACAGCCAAATCCCAGGCGTTTGTGTCCGGCATGCCCGCCATCGCAGGATTGATACCACCTACCGCGCCGAGTACATTCATTTGCTTTGCAAGAGCAACTTTGCGTGGCTCGATTCCCCAAAAATAGGCCAGACACATATCCAAGCCCATGTCTTGCATCGGTTCGGCCATTTTAGGTACTTGCTTAGCGACAAGCGGGATGGCACTGACGGCGCCGGCTGCAATACAAACGGTTGCGGCTCCCTTTTTGAGAAAGTCTCTGCGATTTCTTGCCATCATTGGTCAGCTATCTTTGATATAGTTTATCAGCGAAATCCAAAAAGTTTGCCCAGTCTACTGCGGTTAGGTTGTGTGCACCTTCCCGCATATGGTATCCCAAGGGCCCCAGATGAATTGGGTTATTTACCGCAGGCGGCTCATCCGGCAAGGCATAGGGGAAATTATAGATAGACTTATGGACCCTAGAACCTAGCAGTAGAGAGAGGTACTCGCCTCTGGGATCCGCCCATTGGTCGTCCTGAGCGCTTGCCACGTAAACAGCTCTCGGCGCGATGGAAGCTATAAGCATATGTTGGTCAACGGGCAGGGCATCTTCGTTATCGCTATACCGCTCAAAGTTATCGGTAAACCAATAGGGAAAGTTGGTATTGATCCGGGTTACTGTCTCTCCGAATCGGCGACGCGACAGGGCGGCACCACCGCAACCCGACTCATTGGAGATGGTAATGGCCCAGCGGGTATCCTGTGCCCCGGTCCAAAGCGCCGCCTTTCCTCCCCTGGAGTGGCCCACCACCGCAGCCCGTTTTTCGTCGATATCGGGATCCTGCACGAAATAGTCCATGGCACGCATGGCTCCCCATGCCCAAGCCCCTAGTCCCCGCATGCCATTGGCCATTGCCAGCTGCTCGGGATACAAGGTTTCCAGAATATCTTCCCGAAAGGTCTCTTTGTTATCATCAGAGACGTCCTGTACGTGAAAAGCCGCCACTGCGTAGCCACGTTCGATCAGCATTTCAGCCGGCCAAAAATCAGACTTGACCATGCGCGTAGGGTCGATGTTATCGGGAGAACGATGGGTGATAAGCAGAAATACGGGACTGGGAGTATTCGCTGTCCGGGACGGAACAAAAACCGTCAGACGCATGGTGAGCGAATTTCCTTTTCTTGAAACCAAGACATCAACTTCCTTTAAAACCGCCCTGCCATCCATAACATCTTTCTGTAGGTTTACCGTGGTAAAGGTCATACCATCCAAGTCTTTGGGAACTTGACCATATACATGATCTTCAAAAAGCCGGATAATCTCCGGACGGCGCACGAAGTTCCAGTCATCAATGGATGAAATAGGTTTTCCCTTGGTGCTAACAAACGGATCGGGAAGGGAGTAGGAGGGTACCTTGGCTTCCTCGTAGTTGAAGACAGCGTGTTGGGCAGTGGCTAGGTGAATGGTCCCCCAAAGAGCGATTAGGCAAAAAAAGGACGGGAAAATTGGGTATTGCATCTGTTTATGATTTGTTAAATTGAGTTGCTGAATTGATCGTGCAACCATGCACCTAGGTTTCTCAACATTGCATCTATTATCATTCGGAAACCTGCACGGAAAGCCTTTTCATCTACTGACGTCGCCTTTTTATTTAGCGGGATATGGGAGTTAAGATAGCGTATTTTACTGGAATCTCAAAAGAAGTAACTGTTAAAGGGCGGATGGTGGGGAGAAACCTCTGCTCAATCAGAAGAGGGTGATAATTATGTGTCGGAATTAAAAGTGTCTAACCGTAAAGTTCACATCCAAAACGAGCAGTAGGGGAACCAATGAAAAAAAAATCTCCATCCCCGATAGGTGTTTATCGAGGGTGGAGGTTGGTTCAAAGACTATTTTTTGGAGGTTATGATAATCGCGCCGTTTTTGGCCGCATCACCATACAGTTTGATGGTTGCAGCATCTTTTATAACGCTGATGGACTCTATGTCGCTAGGGTTTATACTATCCAAAGAAACTCCAATTTTCCCATCCAATATTACTAGCGGTTGATTGGATTGGGTATGTGGCAAGGAGTTTATTGGTTTGTTATCTTGGTGGCTTGAAATCGTATATAGGATTCGATTGATGTCATTTTGCCTCAATGCCGTTTGAACATCCTGAATGGTTCCCATTTTCACCTCAGGTTCCGCTTCAAAACGTGCGGTAATCTGCTTTGGATCCAAGTCGTGCTCCTTTAGCAGCGAAGCGATTGCCTTGGATAACCCCCCATCAATTGTCAGAATCTCTCCTCCCAAGTTGACAATTTTCTCATTCACTACGCGAATCGTCATCACTTCTCCTTGTGCTACTTTACCGGATTTGAGGCTGGAAGCCGCGCCGTACCCAACGACCACTACACCAGTCCCAAGGAGCCTTTCGTAGTGTTGGTCATGGGATTCTATGCCATTTAATTTAAACTTCACTGGATAGATAGCTTGGTAGCCATCCTGCATACTTTTCACATTCCAGTTTGGTGCATTCTTAAAGTACCTAATAGCCTCTTCGTTCAACTCTTCCGAGATTCCCTTCACCACCTCGTAGTCGGTGATCTTTCCGTTCTTATCGAATACCAATTTCGTAAGTACAGTTCCGGTAGTGTTGGTTTGCCTGGCTGCGGTGGGGTATTTAAGGTTTTTTTGAAGATGTTTGTTAAATTCATCGGTTGGGACTATTCGTTCCAATTGCCTATCTTGATTTAGAGCGACTAGTTCGTCAAAGGATGAATTCGTACCTAGGCTATCTGGTAGTTTAAAACGGATGGGTATCCGAATCTGTACGTTAGCAAGTTGACCACTCTGAATCCCTGGTGTCCACCTGGGTGAATTTTGGACAAGACGGAGTGCTTCTTCGTCACATCCAGCACCGATGCCCCTCAATATCTCTGGATTGGTGACATTTCCCTCTCGGTCTACGACGAATACCACGTAGACAGTACCTTGTACATTGCCCTGTTTAGCCCGTTCCGGATATTTCAGGTTTTCGCTTACATAGTTGTTCCAACCCTCCATTCCTCCAGCAGGTACTGGCATGGATTCCACTACTTCAAAAACCTCATCGTCTGCAATCGAGGAGGGAGCGGGTAGGCGCATTGCTGTATTTGACCTAGGGAAAAAGGATGCTGCCTGTTGGTTTTGCTTGGTAAAGTTGAATCCGACCGGAAAATTCATAATGACGGAAACCGATTTTCCATTGACTAGGCCGGGTTCCCATTTAGGGGCATCCATCCTGGTCAACGCTTGTAGCACCTGTTCGTCGATGCCTGCGCCAAAGCTTCTGCGGATCACCGGATAGTGGATTTTTCCATCTTCTTTTACCAAAAACTCCAGTTCCACTACTCCGCTTAAACCCAGTTCCTGAACTTTTTCCGGAACGTTGACATGGGATCGAAGGAATTCCTCCAGTTCCTTCCATCCATTCTCCGGCTTTGGCTCCTTTTCGACCGCGGTTCGTTGATAGGCGTTTTCATAGGATTTTCGCGTCTGCGAATTCGCCCGTAGAATTTGGATCAGTTCCCTGACTTTTAGGTATTCGTCATCGGAGGAGATTCCCGTAAACACATACTCAAGTTCACCAAGCTGGGCCCTTAACGTACCCTCTTCCAGGCTGCCGATTTTTTCATAGTGTTCGGTGCGCTTTAGCGTTCGCACGCTGATTCCAATATCGAGAGAATCCTTAAATCCCAATACCTGCTGTTTGATCGCATGCGGTGCCAGGGTATGGTGGTTGGTCAAAAACGCCAGACCCTTTTCAGTCTTCATACTGACAAGTCCAAAAAGCATGGCGGTCAACGGAACCACCATCACTAGCTTGAACCAATTTATTTTTGCGGACTTCTTCATCATGATAATTCTTTTTAAGGTTGTAGATCGGATAAAGTAATTGCCGATTGGAAGATCTAGCCCCTTAAAAGCCATCTTGACAATGAGTTTTGGATAGCTGGACTTGTCCTCTACGCTACCCAACACTTTTTCATCTGCTAAATATTCATGTAAGTCAACCAATGCCATCCGCATGAGGTGGATGATAGGGTTAAACCAAAACAAAATGCTGAGCACCTGATAATACATCACATCCCAGGAATGCTTTTGGTGGATGTGTTCCAATTCATGACGTATAATCTGGGATTCCTCCTCTTGCGTAAGCTTCTGCGTATCATCCCAAAACAGCTTATCGAAGTAAGAGAAAACCGGTGCCAAACCAAAGGTTGGTATCAGAAAATAGGCACCTTTTAGCTTGTACTTTGTCTGATACCAACCCCGTAACTCCAGTTGCCGTAACAATAGATACTGCCAAAACAACTTAAAAGCCAGAAAGAAAACTACCATCAGGTAGCCTGCAAAGAAATAGTCCCTCATTTCCCAAAGAATCGGAAGCTTGGTGTCGGTTACGGTAAATTCAGGTAGACCGATGGTACCGATCGTCTCCGTTTCGTCGAGACTATATAAGGACTGGAGCAGCTGTGTGTTTTCCAACGAAATGCTGGGTTTATCAAAGCTAACAGGGATTTCCACCAATGGGAAAAGCAGCGCAAGAGCAGGTGTCAGCAACAAATAAATCCGGTTGAACCGGAAGGTTTTTTCGTTGCGAAGAAACACCCAATAGATCCCGAAAAAGAAACCTAGGCAGAAGAAGCTTTGCCAAAAATAGTTGATAAACGCAGCCATTAGCGGATCATTTTACATCCTTTTTTACCTCTTCCATGATCCGCTCGATTTCTTTTGCATCCAAATTCTCCTCTTTGGCAAAGAAGCTCGCCATTTTGGTAAACGATCCTCCGAAATAACCGGATAACAGTCTGCGAATCGAGAAACTACGGTACTCGTCTTTGGTCACGATCGGATAGTATTGGTGTGATTTGCCAATGGGACGATGCTTTACGAAGCCTTTTGTTTCCAGAATACGTATAAACGTGGAGACGGTATTATATGCCGGCTTGGGATCGTCCATTTTGTCCAGTACCTCTTTCACGTACCCTTCTTTCAGATCCCATAGGATCTGCATGATTTGTTCTTCTGCTTTGGTTAATGCCTTCATCAGTTTAATATTGAGTTTTTGGTTCTACCTGGCACTTGCCAGACGGGTGATAAACAGGTCTTGGTTTGACAACCCGGTTTTCGCACCGCTGCCTAATCGAATCACTGTTTGTGCTACAACTTAACCACTTAGTTTTTAGTATGCAACTTTTTAGGAAACTAAATCTTTCAATCGGTTGGATAAATATACGTTTAAATATTTAGTTTTACCTAATTATTTAATAATTAATTTCGGATTTATTTCGATACAGTCGAATTGGGAGCTTTTCAGCACTTTTATCCATCAATTGATCATAAACAAAAAAGGGTATTTTCCTAAAAAAAACACCGTTGGTAGTAAACAAGATTACAGATTATTCTGCGTATCTTCCTAAAGAAAAAAGAGCCCGCAAAAAGCGGTTAAAACAGGAAATTGCTAACACACATGAAAATAGCCATTATAGGTACGGGCAACGTCGGAGGGGCGTTGGCGACCAGTTGGGCCCTAAAAGGGCATGAGATAAGACTGGGTGTTCGGGATACACAACGGTTTAAAGGAATGGAGCTTCTTTCCAATCCGAATACGACCGTCCATTCCATATCCGAAGCAGTGAACCTGAGTGATATTATCCTAATGGCTACGCCTGCTACAAATGTCGTTGAAATCACCCATGCATTGGGTGACACGACAGGCAAAATCATTTTGGATGCGGGCAACATAATCCTGGGTAGGGGCCCTCAAGGGTTTGCAACGGTATCGGAAGCCATTCTGGCCAACACGGCAAGCAGAGACGTGGTCAAATGTTTTAACACCACCGGGTACAACAATATGGCAGATCCGGTCTATGGAGCGGAGACGTTGGATATGTTTATGGCCGGGGATAGTCTGGAGGGGAAACTGGTGGCAAGGCAACTTTCGAAAGATGCGGGGTTTGCCGAATGTTACGATGTAGGGGGCAATGACCGGTTCGCTTTAATGGAACAAATGGCCTGGTTTTGGATAAACCTGGCGATGGTTCAAGGCCAAGGGCGGGACATTGGCATAAAAATCCTTCGCCGCTAATAGGTTAATTCAGGACAGCCTGATTAATTGATAAGCGGGTAGACTAGGTTTCCAATTTTCGGTAGTGGTGCCGTTTTTATCCAGCAATGAACCCATCATCTACTAAACAACTACGGCGCCCCATCAATGATGAAGCGCCGTTAGGAAAGTACACCCGGAAGGATTCGAACCCTCAACCCTCGGAGCCGAAATCCGATATTCTATCCAGTTGAACTACGGGTGCAAAACCGAGCACAAAGGTATGGATTTCTTTGCGCTTTCAAAAATGTTTATCAATTGTTTTGAAGAACTTGCTGCACCTTTTCCGCCGCTTCCTTCAGCGTAATCGCGGAGGTTACCTTCAATCCGGACTCATCAATAATTTTGGCTCCCGCTTCGGCGTTTGTACCCTGTAATCTAACGATGATTGGCACTTGAATGTCACCTATTGACTTATAGGCTTCCACCACACCACTCGCGATACGGTCACACCTTACTATTCCACCGAACACATTGATCAGGATTGCCTTCACTTTGGGATCCTTCAGGATGATCCGAAATCCAGCCTCCACGGTTTGGGCATTGGCTCCTCCACCAACATCCAAGAAGTTGGCTGGTTCTCCTCCTGAAAGCTTGATCATGTCCATAGTAGCCATTGCCAAACCTGCACCGTTTACCATACAGCCCACGTTTCCATCCAGCTTCACGTAGTTCAGACCTGACTTGCCTGCTTCCACTTCCAAGGGATCCTCTTCATCCAAATCCCTCATTTCGGCCAGATTCTTATTTCGGTAGAGGGCATTGTCATCCAGATTTACTTTGGCATCAACCGCCAAAATCTGATTGTCAGAGGTTTTAAGGACAGGGTTGATCTCTACTTGGGAGGCATCGGTATTTTCGTATGCCTTGTATAACGAAAGGATGAATTTCACCATTTCTTTAAAGGCATTGCCCTCCAATCCAAGTTTAAACGCAACTTTGCGGGCTTGGTAACCCTGAATGCCAAGCTGGGGATCCACCCACTCTTTTATGATTTTTTCCGGTGAATGCTCCGCTACCTCTTCGATGTCCATGCCACCCTCTACGGAAGCCATGATTACGTTACTGCCGGTAGCACGATCAAGTAGAATAGAGAGGTAGTATTCTTTGGGCTCTGAATCCCCCGGGTAATATACATCTTGGGCTACAAGTATCTTTTTGACTTTCTTTCCTTCTTCACCTGTCTGTATGGTGACCAAAGTACCTCCAAGGATTTTATCCGCCAATTCAGGCACCTGTTCCAGCGACTTGGCCAAAACCACCCCTCTGGATCCGGTTTCTTTTATCGTTCCTTTGCCACGACCGCCCGCATGGATTTGGGCTTTTAATACGTACCAGGAAGTTCCTGTTTCAGCATTTAGTTTTTTTGCTGCTTCCAGTGCTTCTTCCGGGCTCGACGCCACGATCCCTTCCTGAATCTTTACGCCGTATGACTTAAGAACTTCCTTTGCCTGATATTCGTGTATATTCATCTGCTTAGTAATTGTTTCCCAGTGAGTGTGCAGGATAAGAACCGGATAGTAGCCACCGTCCAAAAGGACATTTTTGCGTTTCCCGGCTTTAATCCCCTAAAATTTTTGCCCGAAGTTAATGGCTAAAGTCCGATAATTCAAGGTTTCCTTTGCGCTTTTTACGTTTAATCACACAAAATACACGCTTTTGTATTCATCCCTTATTTCTATCTTATTCTGATTCAAGCCACTACAATTTTAAACATGGTTTCCGTATGTTGATTGGGTGAATTAACCGAAAAACCGTTACTTTTAGCGTTCCAAGAACTACCCTGGATTGTCGGAGACGGTTCGATCCGTTCAAACTGTTTATTCATGTTAATAGTAGCCAAGGACATACACAAGTATTACGGTGATCTCCATGTGTTGAAGGGAGTGGACGTTGAAATCAAAAGAGGAGAAATCGTATCCATCGTAGGCGCTTCGGGAGCCGGCAAGAGTACCCTGCTGCATATCTTAGGGACGTTGGATCAAGCGGATCAAGGAACCGTGCTCATCGACGACAACGACCTGTCCGGCCTTAAAGGGGATAAACTGGCTGCTTTTAGGAATGCCAAGATTGGATTCATCTTTCAGTTCCATAACCTTCTTCCGGAATTCACCGCAGAGGAAAACATCATCATACCGGGTCTGATTGCCGGGGGCAAGGAGGCCCCGCTAAAAGTCAGGGCAGCCGAATTGGCGGAGCTGCTGGGGATTGGGTCCAGACTACAGCATAAGCCATCCGAGTTGTCGGGTGGGGAACAGCAGCGGGTTGCCGTTGCTCGGGCACTGATCAATAACCCGACGGTGATTTTTGCCGATGAACCCAGCGGCAACCTGGACACTCAGTCTTCCCAGTCGCTACACGAACTTTTTTTCCGGCTACGGGATGAATTTGGTCAATCTTTTGTAATCGTGACACACAATCAGAGCCTGGCTCTAATGTCCGACCGCATGCTTACCATGAAAGATGGAAAGATTGTGTCAGGGGCCTGACGCTATTCCTGCTTGGGAGTAGGAAGATAGTAAAAGAAGCCATCTTCCGCCCCTATGAGCAGGTACCGCTTACCTTCCCAGGTAGCGATGGTAGGCGTAGTAGAATGGGCCGCTAAGGGGTGATGGTGTACAGGGCCTACGTCGCTAAACCGCCATTTTCCGGTCGGATCCTGTCCGAGTCCTCTGAGCACATTCACATTGGTGGCGCTATTGACCAGTATATCCAATACCCCATCTCCATCCCAATCAAAGAAAGTGAAGGTTCTTCTGCCGCTTCCACCGGCCCGTCGTTCGTTCATTCGCAACAACCCGGATACGTTGTTTTGGGGTCGGCCACTGCCGTCATAGGAGGATACACCCTCTCCCCAAAACACCCGTTTCGGCGCCATTAACGCCAAGGTTCCGTCCTGGTTTCGGCGACGCTCAAAAAGGGACAAGTATCCCTCCTGATCCAACATGATCAGATCGGTCAGACCGTTGCCATTCCAGTCTATGAGAAAAGGCGTGGTCCGCCATTGGGTCACGAGTTCATTTGATTGAGGCTGCCACCATGTCCAAGCAGGCTTGGGGGTATCTCCGGGATATTCCACGGTCACTGCTTGGGCTGGGGCAAGCCTTGGATGGGTTTCTGTCCCGATATTCTTATAAAACAGCACATTGCCCCATATACCGTTGGTGACGATGTCCAGCAGTCCGTCTCCGTCCCAATCGGCCACAGAAGGATTGGTGTATCCCCACTTGGCTTCGGCAGGCCCTTGAATGGAACCATTGTACCCGGCCTGCTCCCGTATCACCTTTTCCCCGTCACTGAGGTATACCGGAGGTGCCCACCTCGGAGGATCTCCCCCGAGGTTTTTGATAAAGCCAATATGGCCCGCCGTATTTCCTACGATCAGGTCCTCCCATCCATCTCCATCCCAATCCACGCTTACCGGAGCCGCCAGTGCCCCAAACTTCACCCTATGGGCGTATTGCTTAAAATACCTGGGGGGTAGAAACTGCGGAACACCTTCTATAAGGATTCCTGTCCCTTCTATCAGCGCCACCCGACCGTCCTCGTCTCCCACGACCAAGTCGACAATGCCATTACCCGTAAAATCGACCGCCGTGGGGGTGATCATGCACAATTCCATCTGGAGGGGTACACCGGCAACCATAAGCTTTTTTCCGGGAGCGTACCTGGGATGTTCACGGGTTCCCACGTTTTCGAAATAGGTAAAGCCATCCAGAAACTCCCCACATAACAAATCCAGGTCGCCATCCCCGTCAAAATCGGCAAAATTAGGAGAGGGCATGCCGAAAACGTTGACGGGGCTACCGTCTGTTGTGGTTATTTTCGTCGGATCTGCGTAGTCGGGCTGTTCATCGGTACCTCGGTTTTCCAACAGATAGGTATACCCTCTCAGGGGGCCATTTTTCCACTCGCCATTTGTATCCCAGGCATCGTCCCAGCCATATTCTCCCCAAAAACCTATGCCCACGACCAAGTCCAATACACCATTTCCGGAGAAGTCAACATACTTCCACTGATTTGCACGCACTCTGCCATCCTCCAGATGGATTTTTTCGGGGTCACCGATGGAATATGGATGATCAAAGCCCGATTGGCGAAAATCCGGATAGTAGGCACCCGATGTAGTCACTCGCCAGCCATCCTTGACGTAGGAGATCTGCGGTGACCTTCCGGCAGGGCCCAGGTTGAAGCTGGGTTCAAATAGCGGCAGTAACGTAGAGGGATCTATGTTTCCGGTATTCAGAAATACGTGGATCCCGTTGGACGGCCGATCGGTGCATGCGACGACAAGATCCAGCAGGCCGTCCCCGTTCCAATCCATGGGCAATGGCCAGGCCCATAGGCCCACACCAAGATCTACGGTGATGGATGGGTTTTGGTAGGTAAGCGTGGAAATCTGCCCCACTGTGTCGCTGGCACTACCCTGTACCGGGCCGTTTGAAATGGGTGTTTGAAATCCGAAGGCATACGAGGCTACGAGCGCTGTGGCCAAAAATGCAACGAGGCAGGCTTTGATTCGGCGAAATAGTTTGTTCATGGGAGGTTCGGGTTTGATGGTAACTATGGGATACCCATAAAAATACGATGTAAACTTGACACAGACCACTCAGCTGTTGGGAAGAAATTAGACTTTACCGGAAGCATAGCTCAGTCCTATCTTGTTTCTTTCAG
This sequence comes from Lunatimonas lonarensis, assembly GCF_000390185.1. Taxonomy (GTDB): domain Bacteria; phylum Bacteroidota; class Bacteroidia; order Cytophagales; family Cyclobacteriaceae; genus Lunatimonas; species Lunatimonas lonarensis. The sequence goes on from NZ_AQHR01000041.1 coordinate 150,284, forward strand.
ATTGGGAAGCATCCAGGTGACAAGACCCAGTAGGGGCAGGAAGGAGCAAACCCAAAATACAAACTGTATATCGGTGAGATCGGCCAACTTGCCAAGTAATGCTGAGCCCAGGCCTCCCATCCCAAACGCAAAACCAAAGAACAGTCCTGAGATCATACCTATCCGACCGGGAAGAAGCTCCTGTGCATACACCAAAATGGCCGAGAAGGCAGACGCCAACACAACGCCGATTACCACGGATAGGGCAATCACCCATCCAAGGCCCAGGTGTGGCAACAACAAGGTGAAAGGTGCAGAACCCAAAATGGAGGCCCAAATAATGTATTTCCTTCCGTATTTATCACCCAATGGACCGCCCAGGTAGGTTCCCGCTGCGATGGCTGCCAAAAAAATAAACAGGTAGATTTGCGAAGTGGCGACAGGAACACCAAATTTTTCAATCAGGAAAAAAGTGAAATAACTGGTCATACAGGCCATGTAGAAGTACTTGGAAAAGATCAAAACCAAGAGAATCGCAATGGATGCTTTTACACGGCCAGGGGAAAGACCGTGCTTAACGATGGTAAAGGTTTTCCCTACGGATGCCTTTCTCTTTTCGATATTGGCTCTATACCAATAGCCCACCCGGGATAGTGCCAGGATTGCCAGTAGCGCACCCAGCGCAAACCAACGTACATTTCCCTGCCCATAGGGCATTACCACCAAGGCCACCAACAAGGGGCCTATTGCCGATCCTACATTTCCACCTATCTGGAAAACCGACTGGGCAAATCCTCTTCTGCCACCAGAGGCCAGATAGGCCACCCTGGAAGACTCCGGGTGAAAAACGGAGGACCCCATCCCCACCAACGCTACTGAGGCCAAAATTACCCAAAACGAGTTTGCCGAAGCCAGCACCAACAGCCCCAGCAAAGAAAACCCCATGCCAACCGCAAGCGAAAAGGGCTGGGGTTTTTTGTCGGTAAAGTAACCTACAAAGGGTTGCAATAAGGAAGCGGTGGCCTGAAACGTCAGTGTGATCATACCAATTTGGGTTAAACTCAGAAGATAGTTTTCCTTTAAAAGGGGATAAACAGCCGGAATGACCGATTGGACCAAGTCATTCAGCAGGTGGGCAAAGCTGATCGTAAACAGTATGGGATATACCGTCGATTCAGCCGATGGGGCAGCAGTCCGGGGTTTATCTTCTATTGCTTCACTCATTATCAATCAGGAATTGGGCAGCCCTAATTCGATCGGACAGTGTATCGATGGCTTGCGAGTAGATTGAATCCCATGTATCCATGGAAGCAACATCCTTTAACTCGATTGAATACTGTATGGCGGGAAGTACCCAAGACGCATACCCGCTAAACGGATCCGTGGAAGCATACAGGGACTGGTACCAATTGCCAAAGGGCATCCCCTCCGGACGCAAAAAACTTTTCTCCCAGCCAAGCAGTTCCCGACTTAAAGCCTTGGCCTGTCTGGTAGAAAGGCGGTTGCTGGCTAGTACTTCCTGAAGTTTCTTTTCAAAGGTCAACGCCACAGATGCCAGGTTTTTGATAGATTCGGCCGACTTGCTAAATCCCTTAAAATCAATGGAAAATGAAGAAATCTGTCTTTCGGCAGCTTCGAAGTGAACTGTCAAATCTTCGGCGTACCGGCTTGGCCTGTAGGGTACCACATCCGCATTGGCTGTTCGCAGGGCCATTATGCCGACCCATTGCTCTACTGCGCCGCCCATTTTAAAAGTAGGATCCGCAAATTTCTCGTAAAAAAAGAGGTTGTCGTAGTTCGTATGGTAAAGCGTAGGCCCCCCGGCCCCACCACTCAATGAGGGAATTCCGGCAAACATGTAAAAGGCAATATGGTCCGACCCACCGCCCAACGAGCCCATGGACGGCTCCGCATTTTTTCCGGCCCAAGAATCAAAAATAGTCTGTTCGGAATCAGGTAGCTTCACCGAGCGGGTGGCACCGGCCATGATGTGTTTAAGGGTGGGAGAGGAGGCTCCCCGGACGTTTGGTCCGGAAACCCCCGCATCGAAATTCATGTAAGCTACCGCCTTTGCCTGAAGCTCTTCCTTGAATTGCTCTACCCATTCGGATGAACCGATCACCCCATGCTCCTCGCCATCCCAATGCGCAATGAGGATGGAGCGTTTAGGTCGGTCTCCGTTGTTGGCCAGTTTACCCAATGTTTCACTCAGGGCCAACAACATGGCTGTACCACTGTTGGGATCCGTGGCTCCGAAGGACCAGGCATCGTAGTGACAGCCCAGTATGACCCACTCATCGGGGTAGGTACTGCCTTCCAATACCCCCACCACGTTATTGATTCGTACCAGCTCCCGTTTTTGGTTTACCTTCAGGCGAACGGTCAGGTCACTCCCGCCATCCAGGCGATACGTATAGGGAAGGCCGCCCTGCCAGCCTGAAGGTACCGGTGTCCCGGTCATCTTACCTATGATTTCTTTTGCAGATCCATAGGGAATGGAGGTTACGGGTATAGTTGGGAGAGGCGCCTCTTCTGGACTTAGCCTTTTTACCTGCTCCTTGCCGTCCAAAGGGAGGGCCGGCACAAATGGGGTCAACGGATCTCCAGTGAAGGGCAGCGTCAACAAGGATCCGCGTTGTACGGAACTCTCATTGTAATAGATGCCCTCGGGATAAACCAATCCTTTTGCGTATCCGCTATCTCCCGGGTCTGTAAAGATCAGTAGGCCGATGGCCCCATACTCCTCGGCAAATTTAGCCTTGTATCCCCGGAAATTACCGCCGTAGCGGGCAAGGACAATCTTTCCCTTTACGGATATGCCCATAGATTCCAACAGTTCAAAATCAGCTTTGGTACCATAGTTGACAAAGACAATCTCACCGACCACGTCTCCACTGCCCGAATAGGCATTCCATCCTTGCTTGAGTTCGGGGTGGCTTGAATAAGGATCCTCAGGGAAAATAAACTCCTGCTGATTTAATGGCTGGCGAATGGGTGTCACCATCTCGACGCTGGATTCTCCGGGTTCTGGAGCAAGGTAAACATCATACGGATAGGCCTGCACCTTCCATCCGGCCGCCTCCATGGTTTCGGCAAGGTATCGACCTACTTTGTGGTTGGCCTCGCTGCCTGCGATGTGCGGCTCCGAACTGATCCGTTCGAGATGATGTCGGAATCTGGAGAAATCCACTTGTTGCAGGAAACGTTCTTCCGTCTTCAACTGCTTCTCCAATGAATTGGAAGAAAAGCCAACATGTAGCTCTTGTGCTTGGAGATGGGTGAATCCTGTAACAAAGAGAGCAAGAAAGGCAAACTTCATGTTTTGTAGTGGTTTATTGGATTAGGCTATTAACTTTCCACAGATGGTTCCCGGTGGTGTTCCGTATCCGTTTGCTACGCAGATATCGGTTGAGCTCGTATTCGTCGTAGTTTTCGTCATCCGGATCAAAGCTACTGATGCGAACCCTTCCCCTGGAGTGGATAAAGGAGTTGTCTCCGATCCACATGCCTACGTGGACCACTCGCTCGGGGGCATCTTCCGAGGCGGGAACACCAAAAAAGAGCAGATCTCCGACTTCTAAATTATCCCACCCCGCAGAGGTGTCTATGTCCTCACCTTCGCGGACTTGTTGGGATGCATCCCGTGGTATGATCATCCCATTTAGGAAATAAACCGTTTTTGTGAAACCGCTACAATCGACTCCTTTGGGTGATGTTCCTCCCCAAAGGTAGGGCACCCCCATCATCAGCTTAGCCGTTTTTATCAAATTGGTGTCAGAGAGTTCACGGGTTGCTATCCAATCCCCGTAGGCAATGGTTTCCAATCGGGGTACAAAACCTCTACGACCGTCCGGCAACTCAACCAGATGGAAGTTTCCCTCGGTAGCTATATGCTTGACCATATTCCCTGCCGTCAAATCGGAAACGGGCAGAGAGTTGAATGCCGCTTCCTGGTACAATGTGCCCAGCATTTCGGTAAATACCACTTTTTCCGACGCGATCCATTCGTTCATTTCTTCACTGGATTTCAGTGCTATGCCGGCAGCATCTACCCAGGAAATATATCCTTCCGGTGTTTGAACCAAATACCAGGTATCTTCCTTCTTTAATACGCGAAGGGGGGTGCCCAGCAATGCCTGTGTGGCAAGTTCGGAAGAATGGCGGGGAGCACTGCGAATATTTGCGACGGAGATGGTGACCAATGCTTGATTCCGATCACCAAGTGCTTCCTCGGGAAGCAGGGCAATGCTGTTTTGGTACGAAATGCTTTCCTGATCCAGTTTTGTGGTGAGGGAATTGATCGCTTCTGGAAGATTGGTTTCCCCCTGAAGCACTCCGTCCTGAAAACTAATCTCCCAAAGGGCAATCCGCTTATCGGGTGCGTGGTATAATCTAACTTCCGTTATCAATTCCTCCACCCTGGAATATTCGCTATCTGGCGCACAGGCAGCCCAAAAGGAAAGTAACAATAAAGTGACCGCGGTTTTCAAGTAGTGGTTCATGACAGGCTTGGTTTTTGACAGTGTCTACTCGGCAATTAAAAGTGGGCTATTTGCAGAATAGGCAACAGGGCAAATATACCCGTCATTTGGAGATAATCGTTGTTTTGGCGCGACAAACTGTAAAAATCATCGTGACAATCCGGGAGTTCTGTCGATAAATTCCTGGTAGAGCCTAATCTGTCGGTTGGTGATCGGAACCCGATATCCCTGAATAAACACATGGGGGATCTGGGTCTTGGGTTCAAAGGGATCCCCATCGGCAACAAACAGATTGGCAAGCTTGCCTTCTTCAAGCGAGCCGATTTCCTTTTCCAATCCAAATATTTCAGCTGCGTTTATGGTTACGGCTTTGAGGGCTTCCTCACCACCCAATCCATAGGCTGCCGCAAATCCGGCATGAAAAGGTAGGTTCCGAACGTTTTCGGCTTCGTTTGTGCGGAGTGCTACTTTCACCCCGGCCGCCGCCAGTTTTCCGGCATTGGCATAGGACACGTCATACCGATCTGAGTGCCGGGTGGGCAACGCCAATACAGGCCCTGTAATGACCGGGATACCTGCTTCCGCTATGGAGTCGGCAACACGCCACCCTTCTGCTACGCCGCTAAAAATGGGTTGAATGTGCTTTTCCTTCGTCCAGTCGATCGCACGCAAAATATCTGCGGCTGTATTGACCTCGATGATCAAAGGCATTTCCCCTCGAACCACGCGGGCCAGCTGTGCCATTTCAGGAAAGTACTCCAGTTTCGCTCCTGCCTGCGTAAGATGTGCGTAGCGAACCGCATTTTTCCACACCTCATCAAGCTGTTGGATGGCTTCGTTTGCTTCCTTTTTAACGGTTTCTTCGTTTCTGTTGTCATTTGGCCCCGTCCGTCCTGTATTGGGAAATGCCAGCATCACGCCCTTAAACCCAGCGTACATCTGCTCTGGCGTGTAGCCATCCAGGTGGATCAGGGCCGTAGTGCCGGGAAACAGGCCTCCCGATGGTAGCGCCAAGGTAGTGGTTACACCGCTTACACGGGTCACCGGTATGGCGACAGCATTTGGGTTCACCGCGATCAGCGTCTGCATATTGGGGGTGACATGCCCGATTTCCTGATAGTCTCTGGTTTCCTCGAGCGAGTTTACCTCAACCAATCCAAGCCGGGTTCCGGAGTCGATAAACCCAGGATAAACAAATTTTCCTGTACAGTCTATTACCCGTACATCACCCTCTGGTAAATCCTTGCCTATGCGCTCAATCCTCCCGTTGTCTATCAGCAGGTCGGTCGCCTCCAATACACCCTGCGATACGGTGACCAACGTCCCTCCTTTCAGCAAAAAGGGACCCTTTTCAGATTTTAATACCGCACCTTCTTCTTGGCCATATAACGGAGTTGCCAGGAAGGCCAGCAATAAAACGTGGAGGGTTATGTGGCGAAAATAAAACTTCATGGATAGGCGGATTGAATGGATGGTCTTACGTTGGATCAGTGCCGATGCTCGAATAGATTTCTGCCAAAGTTGCTGAAATAAAAGGACACATCCTGCATACAGCTATGGTCTTGTGAATATAGAAATATTGGTTCCACCAGTTCGGAGGGGTTAACTTTCAAACGCTGATCCTCACGGTCGTTGCTTCGGTCGAAGTACTTGACACCGTCGACAAAGGTCATTTGCGGAATGGTATAAACAGAAAGTGGGTGCTTATCAAACAAAACCAAGTCAGCCTGCTTTCCTACCTCTATCGAACCGACTAAACGGTCTATTCCCAGTTGTTTTGCGGGATTGATGGTGATCATTGCGAGTGCCTCCTCATCACTTAGTCCCCCATAGCGTTGGGTTTTGGCCGCTTCATGGTAAAGATGCCGAATGACCTCACCCGAGTCGGAATTTATCGACGTGATCACCCCGTTTCGGGCCAGCACAGCTGCATTGTAAGCGGTAGAATAGTACACTTCAAACTTGTAGGCCCACCAATCGGAAAAAATTGACGCACCCATTGTGTACTCCGCGAGCTCCGGTGCTACCTTGAATCCCTCGTTTACATGCGAGAAAACTATCTTTTCTATCCCATACTCCCTGCAAAGCTCGATTAGCATGTAGATTTCATCCGCCCGGTAGGAATGGCAATGTATGATGATCTTTCCGTCCAAAATATCGCTGATGGTTTGCAATCTCGCGTCGAATTTCGGCGGGATCTCGGTAGTGTTCTTCTGCGAAAGTGAGCGGTAGTATCTTTCTAACGCCGCTTTGTACTGTAGGGCTTCCTCAAATCCGTTCCTGATCACTGCCTCAACCCCCATACGGCTCTTCGGCTGCAAACCCTTTCCCCTGCCGTGTACTCGGGTGGGGTTCTCGCCTAAGGCAAATTTGATGGTCCTTGGCGCGTCGGCCATTACCAAGCGTTCCGGATCTTTGGTGCCGTAGCGGTGTTTCAGGGTTATATTTTCACCTCCAATGGCATTGGCTGACCCGTGCATGGCGTGGGAGATCGTTACGCCTCCGGCAAGTGCCCTGTAGATGCCCACATCAAAGGGATTTATCACATCGCGCATTTTGACCTCCGAGGTAATGGGACTCGTTGCTTCGTTGATGGATTCCAAGCCAATATGTGAATGCGCGTCGATGATCCCGGGCATCAAAAACTGCCCCGACGCATCAATTTCAGTTGGGTTACCGGTAGGTCGGATGCCTTTACCTATCTGTTTGATCTTTCCATCCTGAATCCATACGTCGGTATTCTCCAATGTCCCCTGCGTGATGGTAATAACCGTCGCATTTTTGATGAGGTAACTATCCTTCGATTGGTCCTGCGCTAAAAGGGGCAGGACGGAAGTGCTCCAAAAAGCAGCGAGCATGAGTAAAAAGCCTCTATTCATATGTTTGGCTTATCGGTTTTCTTTGCGTTGAACGGAAAGCGATCGTTCCCCATAATGTCCATGATACCACTGAAGGAATTGCTGGAGACATCACCTTTAACGTTTAGACGAATGTCCCGATCTCCGCTTCTTAGTGTAAGTCCAAAACTCATCATAGTGGCTGTTTTTCGAACGTTTTCCAACAGGATGGTCTTATGGCCTGGTTTTTCGGGATCGTCTATCGTTATTTCGCCCACCCATTTTCCGGATTCCTGCCAGAGGGAAAAATCTCCAAAAGCTTTCCCGGAAGGGGTAGAGGCTTGGTATCGCCAGACTTCCGTTTTTGCTGTTTTGGTATCTGCATTCTCCTTTTTTTCCTTTTTCTCGTATTCAAACACCTGACCATTGACAATTACCTGACTGATCTGAACCTCGGGATCAAAGATCGGCCGGGTAGTCACAACAAAATTGGCCATTTTTCCAGCCTTGATGTCCCCGGTAAGTTGATCCACTTTCAGTAGCTTGGCGGCATTGACGGTGAGTGCGGCCAAAGCAGCTTCCTCCGATAAGCCATGGGCTATCATTATCCTTAGATTTGATAGAAACTTGTCGCTGGCCAATTGCTTGGTTGTAAATCCAAATGGAATGCCCGCTGCCTCGAATTTAGCAGGCAACGACAGCCTATCTTCATACGCCTCCAATACGCGTTGGCTTAAGCGTTCAAACTCTCCACCTGTCTCGGAGGATTTTTTTGAGAGGTCAGGTTCCACCGGAAGATTAAGACTCAATGCCACACCCACGTTCCAATTTTTGATATCATTCAGGTATTCTTCGCCTTCTGAGATGCCACCCAATATCAGGTCAAACCCAAACTCCTTCTTGAGCCTTAGTGCCCTGCCTACGTCCAAAGCGGAATTTGTCTCGAAGTAAACAGGCTTTTGCGCTTTGACAAGAGGAATCAGATTTTCTAAAACCGGATTTTTCTCCGGGATGGAAACCCCAACATTTGAGTTGAAACGTGCTAGGTGAACGTCCAAAACCCTTGCATTTTCGAACAGATCACGGAATTTGGCCATTATCCCCAGGTTGTTGGAAGGGTACATGCCTCCAACCGCACTGAACCTGGCGTACACAGAAGACCTTTCCTTAACAACCAAGGCTGACTTATCCGAATTATCGTAGCCTACGAGTGCCGAGTTTCCAGGAAGCATCCCCATGCCCATAGGGATTACTTGGGCTAAGGTAAATCCAAGTTTCCTCCATTCGCTAATCTGGGGGTAGGCGGGATTGAAATGGTTTAGGACAGAGACTTCCGGATGGATCCCCGCCAGGTAGTCCTCGGGCTTAGAGCTGTCAAAGTTTTTTGGCTTTTCCATGGCAGGGGGCGTGGAAACACCTCTTTTGTTTGCCATATCGATAAAGCCGGGATACACGTACAGGGAGTCTCCCTGAATGATTTCCGCCTCGGGGGGGAACTTAAGATTTTTTCCAACGGCCTTGATTATTCCATCGGAGAACAATACATCCTGGCCGGTTTGCGTGGTCTTTGGGTCGATGATGAGCGTAGCATTCCGTATCAGATAGGTTCGCGTAACCGCTCGCTTACCTGTAGGATCACTCTGTCCAAACCCACTAAGGAAAGGCAGAAAAAAACATAAAAAAAACAGGATTTTCCTTGGTCTTTTTAAAGCCATATTGCTAAATCAACATCAACCTGCAAGGTAACGGTATCCAGGACATGGAAAAAAGGATTTTCCGCAAAAGTTCAAATCAGGGGAGGAGTGGCAACGCTCAATCTTTAGGCAATGCCTTGCCCAACGCAGCTAGCCGTCTGATGGCCTTGCGTGCCATAATATATTGAGGTGGTTGATCAGGTTTATAATCCAATTTTTATATTTGCCTTTCATTCAAACTAAACTATATGGGTAAGGGGTCGCTTGTCAAGGAGCTTTTTTTCAACATCAAAACAACCGGTGCGTTAACGTTTAGCTCTAAATCCCTTGTAAACAAAATGTTGTCGTTTGCAGACTTTTCGGAGGCAACATTGATCGTTGAATTAGGAGGCGGTGATGGGAGTATCACAAAGGGGATCGTCGAGCGAATGCGTCCCGATGCAAAACTGTTGGTTTTTGAGATTAACGAGCATTTCTGCAAAAATCTTGAAGCGCAGTTTACACAACCCAATGTAAAAATCGTTTGTGACTCAGCGGAAAAGCTGGATGATTACCTGAACGGAAACAAGGCTGATCTGATCCTCTCTTCTTTGCCTTTCTCCCTTATTCCCAAAGACGTCCGAACCCGCATCATAGAAAAATCAAGCGCTTTCCTGCATGACAAGGGCAGGTTTATCCAGATTCTTTACGCCTATTCCCTCAAATACCATTTAGCCCCCTATTTTAAGCAAATAAAAACCACCTTTACCCTAAAGAATTTTCCGCCAACACTCATAATGATCTGTGAGCGATAATACGGTCCTGCCGATTGGTTATTACGCCAAAATAGGGTAGATTAGGGTGTATGAATCCAGAATTTCTAAAAGGCCGGGCAGCGGGATATGCTCCATCCAACCTGTTTTTGAAACAACATGTGGTACAGGAGTTCCCAGAGGGATTGGACGAGGAGTTGATCTCGGGCAGGCCCAAGACAGAATTTATCATCGTGGGGACAGTAAACCCGCTGAGCAAAAATGACAGCCCCGACCTTCGTCTAAATTATTCGGTGAATCCCTATCAGGGGTGCGAACACGGATGCATCTATTGTTATGCCAGAAACAGCCACACGTATTGGGGCTATGATGCCGGCCTGGGTTTTGAAACGACTATCTTGGTCAAGCAGGGCATAGATAAGGCATTGGAAAAAGCCTTCCGGCGAAAGGACTATCAACCGGCCACAATTCTTCTATCAGGGAATACGGACTGTTACCAGCCGGCGGAAAAGAAATTCCAGCTGACGAGGCGTGTGTTGGAAACCTGTCTGGCGTTTAGACATCCTGTCAGCATCATAACAAAAAACGTACTTGTGCGCCGGGATATAGACCTACTGGAGGAAATGGCCGGGCATCGCTTGGTGCATATCTATTTTTCGATAAACCACGTCGATGATGGACTGAAGTCGTTGCTGGAGCCCCGCACCGCAACTGCAGATCGAAAGTTTAAGTTAATGGCGGAGTTTAGTGCCAAAGGCATTCCCTGCGGGGTGATGGTGGCTCCCATCATTCCGGGGATCAACATGCAGGATATAGACCAAATCATAGCCAAGAGTGCGGCAGCTGGCGCCTTGGGAGCGGGTTACACTGTTGTACGCTTGAATGGGCAGTTGGAGGAGCTTTTTAGAGAATGGCTCCAGCGCCATTTTCCCGACCGCGTCACAAAGGTGATCAATCAGATAAGGGAGTTGCATGGAGGATCGGTCAATGACTCAGTATGGGGAAGGAGAATGAAAGGGGAGGGAGTATTGGCCCAGGTGATTCAGCAACTTTTCACGCGGGCGGTTTCCAGGCATTTACCAGGACGAACCATGCCGGACTATGATTTTACCCAGTTTGTTCGTGGCGGCCAACTAAACCTTTTCGATGTATGATTCCCGATGTGATGGAGATTGCCATCCTTGAGATGTGCCGGGTACGTGGTAACAGCAGCTTTTGCCCATCGGAAATAGCCCGGTGGCTTTATCCAGAGGATTGGCGGGATTTTATGCCCGAGGTGCGGGAATCCATGATGAATCTTTATCGAGATAACCGGATCTCGGTGACACAGAAAGGGGTAGAGGTGGATAAAAACTTTTTGCCCAAAGGACCTGTTAGAATCCAACCAATCACAAAAAAGAGATAAGCATGACATCCATACCATTTACAATCGTTTCAGCGGAACCAGGAATGGAGCTTGCCACCTTAGGGGCAGGCTGCTTTTGGTGTACGGAAGCTGTATTCCTGAAACTTCGGGGAGTAACCTCGGTGCAGTCGGGTTTTTCTGGCGGCCATATAGCCTCGCCCGGCTACAAGGAGGTGGTCACGGGTACCACGGGCCACGCCGAGGTTGTCCACATTCAGTTTGATCCTACCGTGATATCCTATGGGGAAATCCTTTCGGTATTCTTTGCCATCCATGACCCAACGACCCTGAACCGGCAGGGAGCCGATGTAGGCCCCCAGTACCGTTCTGCCATCTTCTTCCACAGTGAGGCCCAACAACGGGTTGCAAAGGACACAATCAAACAAATGGAAGACCAAAGAACCTTTGATGATCCGATTGTTACTGAGGTTACACCGTTTTCCAATTTTTATCCAGCCGAGGACTACCACACGAACTATTTTGAATTGAACGGCACCCAGCCCTATTGCCAGTTTGTCGTTCGACCGAAAGTCGAGAAATTCAAAAAGCTCTTCAAAGAGAGACTGAAGTAGGGTACGAAATCGGTAGGGCCTGACGGAAAACATCGCCAATCAAAAGGTGATCGGAGTGGTAAACTGGTTTTAATGGGGGATCCAATAGACCCTACCGGTAAAATCATCTACATTCTTTAGGGGTTACCCACCCCCACTGGTTATCTTTGTAGAAGAAATAGACGACTATGATAAAAAGAACCAAAGCGCAACAATCCAGATCTGCCATTGAACGGCTGTATATCACCATGCGGCACCTTTTTACAAGGGGAAACTATAAGCCTACCGGTGTTTCCGGTGAGTCGCTGATCGAATCTTTGCTGATACTCAGTCCGGAGATTTATGGACTGGTAACCGATTCGGAAAAAATCGAACTGGATGGTTTGCTGTACGTCATGGAGCGGCTTCCAAGGGGTATAGAAGAATGCAGGTATATTAGGTTGATCAGCAGGGAAGGCTACGAGAATTCCGGGTTTACGCCCATTGTGCCTGCCAAGAGACGTAGGAACTGCTATCGGGTAGATGAGGATCAAATGTACGTGGAGATGACCCGTGGAAAAAGTGACATCTACGACATACTGACCCACCTGACGTTTTTGTTTATCGAATCAAAAAAGATCGCCCGAAACAGTATGGATCCCAAGGGAGCCATCAACCTAAATTGGGAGATGCTGGAGAAAATTGTGGAAAAAGAGAGACGGGACGAGGAGTTTAACCGGGAGGCCGCCTGCTCGTATCTTAGCCACATAACCGGGAGGACCTTTGAAGAGACCCACCAGGCCGTGGAAAAGTTTGAATCTTCCCATCATACCAATAGCCTCTTTTCAATAGTTTACAACTTGGGAAGCTTGTCTATGCAAGAGCTGGCAGAAGGCAAAGACAGGCAGATCAGTTTTTCGGCAACGCTGAGGGAGCGGGTAGGCCACCATGTGTATGGGGAACTGTGGGCCGAACGTATCAAGAAAGTATTGGATGATGAAGGGCTGATTCAAAGGCCTATCCATATCATAAGTGCCAACCTCCATAGTTTTACAAATACCATATATGGACATCAGGCACTGGGTCTTGGCGGTTTTGAAGAGATCGAGAAGGAGGCACTTGAGATAGGGATGTCAGGTAAAAACAATAAAGGCAGGGAGATTCAATCCTATGCAAAAAACCACGGACTTATCGAGCTTCCCGACCTCAGCGGTACCAACATCGGCGTTCAAATCATCGATACGGGCAAAATGGCGGTAAAATCATTGATTCCGGCCGTTGTTTTACCGGAGGAAACAAAGAAGAAGCCCGTCCTTATCGTCATGGACTATGCCTTTGGCGAGCAGGCCTATGAGTGCTTTGATGAACTGCTTAAGCCGTATGAAAAAGAGGGAAAGAAGATTCCATTAGACGTGGTCACGGCATCGATTATGGGTAAGGCCGGGATCTTGAAGGGATCAAAGGGTGATATTATGATTCCCACAAGCCATGTTTTTGAAGGAACCGCAGATAATTATCCATTTAAGAATGAGCTGAAGTCCGCTGATTTTCATGGATATGGATTGCAGCTATTTGAAGGCCCCATGATCACGGTGCTGGGGACATCGCTTCAAAACCGGGATGTGCTTCAGTACTTTATGGAGTCTTCGTGGCGGGCAGTTGGCCTGGAAATGGAAGGTGCCCATTACCAAAAAGCCATCCAATCTTCCAGCAAAATCAGAAACAACATCAGAAAAAATGTGAAGGTTCTGTACGCCTATTACGCATCTGATAATCCCTTGGAGACTGGAAGCACCCTCGCATCGGGTGCACTTGGGATGGAGGGAATCCGGCCTACCTATTTGATTACCTATAAAATTCTTGAGAAGATTGGTGAGACCTTTTGATCAAAGGTTAGCGTTCTGTTTTTATTTGCAAAGGGTCTACGAAAGCCAACGTAGATCCTTAATTTTTTTCGGTGATATCCCGTTTGCTCAAAGGAACGAAAAGTATAATATTTTTAGGGTAATATAAAAATTTTAATAAGTCATTGGTTAATATATGAAGTTTTTTTGCACCGAAAGAAAAATAATCAAAAGCTGAAAAATATTTTTTACCCCATTAGGATTTCTAAATTAATAATGTCAAATTTGACAAGGCAGTTATATTTATTTGGAATAATGACCCTATTTCAAATATCCATTAGGCAGTAAATTCTGAATTTTTGTATGGCTATTTGCCATTGACAAACAGAAATTGAGCCTTTATACGCTAATTATTTCCTATCAACCTATTTTGATCCATTGTAAACGAAGTTTCACGGAAAGTCAATTAATTTGGTTAGTAGCATGATTTTCGAAATTTTTCAAATATTGTCAGAAGATGTAAACCGTTACTTTAGAGACGTTGGATTAAACGATTCCGAGGTAATATTAGACAATATAGCATTTGTGGACGGTGCGTCGGAAGTAGCAGAAGCGATGCGGGATAAAGTGGTGATGACCCTTGTCAATTTTCAGGAAGAAGCTGCATTGAAAAATTTCCCCAATCATTCGATGCAGGATACCCAAGCGATCTACCGTAATCCAATCGTAAACATCCATGTTTTTGCACTATTCAGCGCCAACAGAACCTCTTATGCGCATGCACTTAGGGATGTTTCTACGATAATGGCTTTTTTTCAATCCAAAAGGCTGTTTACACAGGCGAATACGTTGTACGATCGGGAAATCAGTTCCATGGCTGCTGTTGGGCCTTTTCGGTTTACGGTGGATCTTTTTAGCCCGTCGTTTGAAGAGGTGAACTTCATATGGGGAACCCTAGGTGGAAGGCAATTGCCCTCGGTACTTTACAAAATATGCCTGCTGCCTATTCAGGCGGACAAGGTCTCTGGCACAGGCCCATTGATTGAGACAGTAGAAAATACCCTTAAGCACCGTTAACCATGGCTGTTTTTGAGTTTCATACGTTGGCATCTATCCGGATTTATCACCGCTTCTATCTAAACGTTGGTGAGGTGATGTTCGAAGATTTGGCTGAGTCGGATAGGCAACGTCAGCTATCACGCTACCGTTGGCAGGATTTTATAGCTATAGAGCCCTTGGGAAACACCCTTAAATTGCTAAGAGGCCACCAAATGCTAACCCAAGTCAGCAATACCCATTTTACGGTAAGGGTGCGCCGTGACCCGGAGGAAGGGCAGCGGTCGTTTATACCGATTTTGCAAGATCTTACGCTGGTGTTTGGCCTGTATTACCGCGACATGTTTTTTGAGAATTACACGGACATGCCCTTTTTAGATAACCGACGAATGGTCTGGTGCAATAACCTGGAGCGACACTATGTATCGGATGGCCTACTTCCGTTTCCTGTTCAAGACTCCAACGAATTCAGTTCCAGCTTCCTTGCCACTATTTCAGAAGTAGATAACCTTTGTCAGCGACTTGGGATATCTTTTCCGGTAGGATGTAAAGGTCTGCTTCTTTTGTCTATGCAAGGTCAGAGTGGCGATTTTAATATCCTAAATGGCAATGGCACGCTTAAGCAGCATCCTACCGAGTTTTATATGAATTTTTCCAATCGGTCTACAAACTGGCGCTACATCAAACCAGAACTGGCATTTTCTGCGGAAACGGAGCAGGTGAAGCCGCTCACACGGGATGGGTATGTAACCCTAGATCAACAAGCCGATTTTTCCGGGGATCCGGATTGGCCAGGTGAGTTTGCCTTTCCCAATCCAGACGTACGGTTTTTGAAACATGAAGACAATAAACTTATTTCTGAAATCTATCTATAATACGATGCATCATGGCAACTAACTACAGAACCCCAGGCGTGTACATCGAGGAGATATCCAAGTTTCCTCCTTCTGTTGCACAAGTAGAGACAGCGATTCCTGCTTTTATCGGTTACACCGAAAAAGCAAAGGCTCAGGAGGAGGACACATCCCATACCCTGATCAACGTTCCGACAAGAATTGTATCCATGCTGGAATACGAAACAATGTTTGGAGGCCCAGAAGCAGAAATTGCCATTCAGGTACGGGTTAGAGAGGAGAATGGAGAGCGCAGTGTATTGGTAGAAGCCCCGCCCTCGGAGGATAAATCTCCCTTTTTGATGTTTTATGCGATGCAGGCCTATTTTGCGAATGGAGGCGGTCCATGCTACATTGTGTCTGTGGGCGTCTATGAGGATGCGCCCGACGTAGATCCCGTTTCCCGTGCGGCATTGTTATCGGGATTGGATGCCATCGAGAAGGAGGATGAACCCACGCTTCTTCTATTTCCTGACGCCACCTCTCTTCCGGATTCTGCTGATTTTTACGCGGTTTACAACAGTGCACTTTCCCAATGCAGAAAGCTACGGGATCGGTTTACGATCATCGATACCTATACTGATCATCTCGCCACGGAAATCGGCGCGCCCGAAGGCGTTAGGGATTTGATCACCTCGGATATCGAGTTCAGAAAATATGGAGCTGTTTATTATCCCTATTTGGAAACCATACTCAATTATGCATATGATCCAGAGGAAATCACCATCAACCACGTCGTTGTAGATTCATCTCCGGTCACGGACATCCTTGATGAGGTTGATGATATTATCTCCGAGGGCGACGGGATCATTTCCAGTATTCCGGGGTTGGTGACTGCTTTTTCCGATGCAAATACCTCCTTACAGGCCGATACCGACGCCGACGCACTTACCAACCGAAATGCGGCGCTTGGACCACTGGGAGATCTATTGACCGGACTTTCAGAATTCAGTGAGCTTATGCAGGAGATCGTGGATCAGGGCAATAACGTGGCCGCGATGGCCGTGTCCAATACAGACCTTGCCGATGCGGCTTCTGATGCAGCGGCAGCCGTTGCAGCGGAATTGGAGGCTGCTTCAGACCTCGGCACGTTGATACAAACGTTGACAGACTTTCAGACCGCCATTTCGGGAGCCGGCGACGGTGCAGATGTCAAGACTGCCTCCGCCGACGCTGCCTCTGCGATCAGCATGGCAAATATCCCCGCACTCTTGCAGGGAATCATGGACTTGGTTGACCCCACGTTGATCGATGCGCTTCTCGAAATAGAAGGAATGGACATGGAATCAGACGGCATCTTGGATGGTATGGCAATGAGCGAAATCGAGGAAGTGGACAGTGCCACGTACAACAAGATCAAATCCGGAATCAACAAGCTCAAAGTTGTGCTTCCTCCTTCCTCGTTGGTGGCCGGAATATATGCGAGGGTGGACAGCACCCGCGGTGTGTGGCAGGCACCTGCGAACGTCTCGTTGAATTTTGTGGTGAAGCCTACCGTAAAGGTTACCAATGAAATGCAGGACAGGCTAAACGTGGATACTACCTCTGGAAAATCAATCAATGCGATCAGGAGTTTCACCGGAAAGGGAACTTTGATTTGGGGTGCCAGAACTTTGGCCGGAAATGACAACGAGTGGAGGTACGTACCGGTGAGACGCTTTTTCAACATGGTGGAGGAATCTGTCAAAAAGGCGACAGAACAGTTTGTCTTTGAGCCGAATGACGCCAATACTTGGGTAAAAGTGCGGGCCATGATCGAAAACTTTTTAGT
This sequence comes from Lunatimonas lonarensis, assembly GCF_000390185.1. GTDB lineage: Bacteria > Bacteroidota > Bacteroidia > Cytophagales > Cyclobacteriaceae > Lunatimonas > Lunatimonas lonarensis. The sequence continues at coordinate 167,526 of NZ_AQHR01000041.1, forward strand.
GTTGCAATGGAGAGCCGGTGCGTTGGCTGGGGCCAAGCCGGATCATGCTTTCTATGTGCGAGTCGGTCTTGGACAGACCATGACAGCACTGGATATTCTAGAGGGCCGGATGAATGTAGAGATCGGCATGGCGGTGGTCAGACCCGCGGAGTTCATCATATTGAAGTTTTCACATAAAATGCAGGAGTCTTAAAGCGTTTCACCTTAAACTATTTCAATCATGAGTTACCCTTTGTCAAAGTTTCATTTCTCCGTGGATTGGGGAGGTACAAAAATCGGTTTTACGGAAGTTTCTGGATTGGATGTTGAAACCGAGGTGATCGAATACCGTCACGGAGCAAGTCCGGAATACAGCAAGGTCAAAATGCCCGGCCTTCAAAAATATAGCAATATCACCTTAAAGCGAGGTACCTTTAAAAGTGATAATGAGTTCTATCAATGGTGGAATTCCGTGTCGCTCAACAAAATCGAGCGGCGTGACATCACCATAAAGCTGCTGAACGAAGAGCACGAGCCTGTAGTCAGCTGGAAAGTGAAAAACGCATGGCCTACCAAAGTACAGTCAACCGACCTGAAAGCAGATGGCAACGAGGTGGCCATCGAGTCGATGGAATTGGTGCATGAAGGATTGAGCATACAAAACGACTGATCATGGCTGGGGATTATCCTCCTGTTGGTTTTCATTTCAGCGTGGAGTTTACCGGGCTGGAAGGGGGAACTTCCGATTCCCAATTCCAAGCGGTATCCGGCCTATCGGTTTCCATGGATACAGAGGAACTGGCAGAAGGGGGTGAGAACCGCTTTAAACACAGGCTTCCGCTGAAATCCAAGTATACGAATCTCGTTTTGAAGCGCGGTTTGGTAGTGGACTCGAAGCTGCTTGATTGGTGCAGGGATAGCTTGGAGAACTTTGAATTTGAGCTACGTGATTTGACCATCAAGCTGCTGAACGAAGAGCATGAGCCCTTGATGACCTGGAATGTAGTCCACGCCTTTCCGATAAAGTGGTCTGTGGATGAATTTAACGCGCAGGAAAGTAAACTGGTCGTGGAATCGATTGAGCTTGCCTATCAATATTATAAAACATTGAGCTAATGCCGATAGAGATAAAGGAACTGACCATTCGAATTCATGTAGCAGATCAGGGAGGAGGGCAAACAGCCGGGCAACCAAGTCAGCAGGCAGAGGAAGTCCAAAAAATCAAAGCGGAGGTAATGGAAGATGTCATGGAAGTAATGAAACGTCTGAAGGAGCGCTAGTCGTATGGGAGAAGGGAAATTGGAAAAACTGAAATTGGTAGCTTACAGCGACCCAAAGTTTAACAATAAGGTGGGAGATGGTGAGTTTACCACTCTGTTAAACCCGGAAAAGTATGCCTATACGTATAAAATCGAACAGGATAAGCAGCAGGCGACGGGAACAAGTTCTGCATCGCCACGCTTCAATAAGAAGCTTCCGGAGGAACTTCAGTTGGACTTTGTGTTTGACCGTACCGGCATCATCCCGGAGCGACCAAAAACCGATGATGGCATCATAGATGATCTGGAGCACTTCAAGAAAGTGGTTCTGGATTACAATGGCGATCAGCATAAGCCTAATTATGTGATGATCTCTTGGGGTAGCCTTCTATTTAAAGGCTCACTGACGGAGATGAATGTGGAATTTAAGCTCTTTCGTCCCGATGGTACCCCCTTAAGGGCAGTCGCAAAAGCCAAGTTCAAGGGATTTGTCGAGGATGATCTGAGAGTTGCCAGGGAAAACAACCAATCCCCCGATTTAACCCATTTCCGAATAGTCCGCGCAGGTGATACCCTTCCACTTATGGCCTTTCGGATCTATGGCGATGCCTCCTATTACCTTGAAGTAGCAAAGGCAAATAAGCTGATGGACTTCAGGAACCTAAGGCCAGGCCAAGAGATCTATTTTCCTCCGATTCAAAAATAAGTTACCATGAGCAATGGAAGATCACTGGCAGCGGAGCAAAGCATGGACTTGGTATCCCATACGATCAAAGTAGGAGGTGCCGAGTTGCCAGCTGCGGTTCAGGTCGCTTCCATAGCCATCCAAAAGGAGCTAAACCGAATTCCCTATGCTAAGATTACCGTGTTGGATGGGGATCCAGCCTCTGCCGATTTCAGCCTGAGCAATGAGTCAATCTTTTTGCCCGGGCAGGAAATAGAAATAGCCTTGGGGTACCACGCATCTACAGAAACCGTCTTCAAGGGTATAATTACCAGTCAACGTATTCGGATTCGAGAGGGTGGAAGTCAGCTACTTGTCGAATGCCGGGATAAGGCTACCAAAATGACGCTTAGAAAAAGAAGCGGCTATTACTATGACAGTAAGGACAGCGAGGTGATCGAATCATTGATCACACGCAACCGATTGGCTTCCGAAGTTTCTGATACGGGATACGCCCATGCAGAACTTGTTCAATTTGACTGCACAGATTGGGATTTTATGGTAGCTAGAGCACAGGCAAATGGGATGCTATGCGCAGTAGATGGAGGGAAAATAACCATCAGTGGTCCTGACTTAACCCAGGAGAGCCTCGGTACCGCTTCATTTGGTAACAACATACTCGAGTTTGATGCAGATCTGGATGGTAGAAACCAATTTAGTGGAATTAATGCGATTGGCTGGAGCTTGGCAGACCAGAAAGTGACCATACAGGAGGGATCCGACCCTAACCTGGCCTTGAATGGTAATCTCTCTGCTGCCGATATTGCCGATGCCATGGGAATCGGCACATTGGAACTTAGGCATGGAGGAAAGTTAAGCGAAGCACAGCTTCAGGAATGGGCGGATGCCAAATGGTTGTTCCAGCAGCTTGCCAAGATCCGTGGACGGGTCCGGATTCAAGGGGTTTCCCATGTCAATCCCGGAAGTATGATCGCCTTGGAGGGGGTAGGAGACCGATTTAGCGGCAAGGTCTTCGTCTCCGGTGTTTCCCATCGGTATGCAGAGGGTAGTTGGATCCTTGATATTCAGTTTGGGATAAATCCGGAATGGTTTACCGATACCTACGCAATCCACTCTGCCCCGGCAGCTGGATTGTATGCATCAGTGAAGGGCTTGCAGACAGGCCTGGTTACCCAGCTTGGGGATGACCCAGAGGGAGAGGATAGGATATTGGTCCGGATACCTATCGTCAACGAAGAAGAACAAGGGATTTGGTGCCGGCTGACTTGCCTGGATGCAGGCAAAGACAGGGGGGCCTTTTTTCGACCGGAAATAGGAGATGAAGTTATCGTGGGATTTATAAACGAGGATCCAAACCAGGGGATCGTACTTGGCATGGTGCATAGCAGTGCGAACCCAACGCCGGTTCCTGCATCTGACGATAACCATGAAAAAGGCTATGTAAGCAGGGATGGGCTCAGGCTTATCTTTGACGACGATAAGAAATCCATCCTGCTTGAAACCCCTGGAGGCAAGCGGATCCACGTCAATGAAGACGAAGGAATCGCAACGATGGAGGATGAACACGGAAACAAAGTGGTCTTGTCGGAATCGGGTATTTCGGTGGAAAGTGAAAAGGACATAAGCGTAAAATCTGCGGGAGATATCGTCCTGGAGGGAAACAACGTAACGGTAAAGGCGCAACAGCAGGCCACTATGGAAGGCGGTGCCGGAGCTGAAGTAAGCACTTCCGGCACTGCAGTACTAAAAGGATCTTTGGTTCAAATAAACTGAAAAAACCGAGCTTATGGGAAGTCCCGCAGCAAGAATTACAGATATGCACGTGTGCCCTATGGTTACAGGAACAGTGCCCCATGTGGGAGGTCCTGTGTTACCTCCTGGTGAACCCACCGTTTTCATAGGTGGTATGCCTGCGGCACGAGTAGGTGATCTCGCTACCTGTACCGGACCCCCGGATAGCATAGTGGCAGGATCGGCTACGGTATTGATAGGCGGGATGCCCGCGGCCAGAATGGGAGATAGCACGGCCCATGGAGGGAGTATTTTAGGAGGTGATCCCACCGTTTTAATCGGATAAATATTGCGGTATGAACAGTGAATATGCGTTTTTGGGAAGGGGATGGAGTTTTCCTCCCACGTTTGACCACCGAACGGGAGAGGTCGAACTACTAAGTGGAGAAGCGGATATCGAAAGCAGTTTGGAGATCCTGTTATCAACCAAGCTGGGCGAGCGCGTGATGCAGCCCAGCTATGGGTGCCAATTGGATGAACTTCAGTTTAATCCCCTCAACCGGACTACCGTCACCTATGTATCCGACCTGATAGAAACGGCCATTCTTTACCACGAGCCAAGAATCGCTGTGGAAAAAATTAAAATGCAAGAAGCTCCCGGTCAACCGGGGGTCGTTCTGATAGAGTTGGATTATATCATTCGGTCAACAAACTCCCGAAAAAACCTGGTGTATCCCTTTTACAAAATAGAGGCCAACGCAAGATGACTTGATCATGAGTAGTGAACAACTCGATAAAATAAAACCATTTTGGAGACCCGGCACCACGCAGGCAAATAGGTGGCTACCCGAGCTGGATCCGTCTCATGTGAGGCTGATGGATCTTACTCCTGAAGATTGGTTGTTGTTTGCGAGAAATTTTTCCAGCTATATCCCTTTCTTCAGTACGCAATTTCCCGATCAGGTGATTGGGGACTGGGGCAGGTTTTTTGGGTCGTTGCTGCCTTCCGATACACTGCCGGATCGCCGAACCGAAGCTTACCGGGTTTTAGTCGATGAACTTGCCACCAAAATCCGGATATTTGAAACTACAGGAGAGCTGTCACCGCACATGGGTTTGTTTTGTGCTTTTTTGAAACTTATGCGGTGGCCAACCGACTCCATGAATCAGTTGACCAAGCGTCATTTGGATTTTTATTACAAAAGAATTCTCCATTTAAAAAAGAAATCGTTTTCGTCAGATCACGCCTTCTTGACATTGGAGTTGGCAAAAATCCCTCAGGTACACCTACCTGAGGGAACGCTGTTTGATGGTGGAAAGGATACACTTGGTAAAAGGCGGGTTTATCGGACTCTACAGGGATTTACGGCAAACCAAGCCAAGATAGGCACTTTAAGGAACAGATATATTGACCATACGCTAAAAAAAGTCTTCCAAGGTCAGAATGCGAATTCCTTAGACGGAAAGGGAAAGCCATTTTCGGACGGATTTCCGCGATGGTGGCCCTTTGGGAACCCAGGACTGGATGTGGCAAGGTTTGGCATTACCTTGGCAGATGCCAACTTCCTTAGCCCAACGGGTACGATGCGCCATTTTTCCATTGAGTTCACTTTTAGAAATCCCCTTTCACCGGTTTTGACACCTGCTGAACTCACCCATTCTATTTCAGCCGATTGGACCTGTGAGAAGGAATGGGTGCAGGTAAATCCTGTCCAACTAGCGGCAGGGTTTGCCAGTCGATGTCAAGGCAGAACACTTCAGCTTGCCTTTACCATGGAGGAAATTCTTCCTGGAATTGCCAAAGCTGATCCAAAAATACACGAGGAGGTAGAAATAGTCGGTATACCATTAGTTCGACTGGGATTTAAGGCGTCTAATCCGCGGATTGTTGATTTCCTGCTTCGACTAGCCGAAAACCCCTGCCAATCTATTACAGTTCGATCCATCGTACAGGGAATTCGTTTACCCAAAATTGAGAGTGACATGGGGGTATTGCAGGCCACTAAGCCGTTTATGCCCTTTTCTTCCTATCCGAAACAAGGAAGTGGCTTTTACATCCACGAACCCACCTGGGAGGGAAAAAACGTCACCAGGGTTTCTGTGGATATCAGCTGGGCAAATACGCCGAAGAACTTCAGAGAGCAATACTTTGGCTACCGAAATCTCACCAGCCAAAACTTCAGTAAGGTTTCCTATGTTGCGCAGCATTTCGTTGCCAAGCATACTTCCATCGGCAATATCAAGAATGTTCTGTTGACGCCCCTTGCGCTTAACAAAGCCTTGCAGGAATCGAAGGTTCAAGTGAATGTCGCCCCGTCAAATTTGATCGTGGAGGACGACAGCTATTTCACCTACGACCTGTATACACGGGACAATGTAAACTGGAATAAGGTGGAACCCGGCAGACGCGTGTTGTTTTCAAAGGAAGGGGAAACCTATAAAACCAAGCTAACGCTTGGATCCACCAGTAAATTGGAGATCAATCAGGGGATTCGGCTGTCGTTGAACCAATCCTTCTTGCACGAACTGTTTCCGAGGTTTTATGCGATGGCTATGGCAAGCGAGCATCCCGAAACGCTCATACCCAACGAACCCTACACGCCTCTTGCCGAACAGATTTCGCTGAGCTACGAGACTTCTGAAACCTATCAGCTAAACCAACCGAACCGGCTCAAGCTGTTTCTTTCTGATGATTTCGGCTATTACGAAGAAAATATTTCGCGAAAACAACATCTCCCAACTACTTCCCAACAAGTGTTCGTTACCTCCTTTCCCCGTCAGGTGAGTGGGGAATTGATGATACAGATCCTGGATTTGGTACCAGGACAGCTGATATCGCTGTTATTCCAAGTACTGGATGGTAGCGAAAATCCCCTAAACTCCCGATTTACTACTCAAAATGGGATTCGCTGGGAGGTTCTGATCAAAAATCATTGGGTTAGACTCGGTAATCAGCAGATCATTGCAGATGGAACCGACAACCTCCTCAGGTCAGGAATCCTTCGTTTGCAAATTCCGGATGCGGCATTTGAAGAAAACACTCGCATGGGTGGACCTGGTGTTTGGATTCGTGCCGTTTCTACCAGTCCCTTTGATTCCACCTGCCAGTTGATGGACGTATTGCCCCAGGCGTTTGAGGTTGCCTTTGAAAACGATGAAAACGGGTTGGATCATCTGAATCAAGGGCTACCGGCAAAGACCATTTCAAAAATGGTAGAACGAGTTGCGGGAGTGAAATCAGTCCTCCAGCCCTTTAATTCCTTTTCTGGGAGACCTGAGGAAAGTGACCGGTCCTTTTACACCCGGATAAGCGAACGGTTACGTCACAAGAACCGGGCAGTCAGTCTGTGGGATTACGAGCATTTGGTGTTGGAAGCCTTTCCGGATGTCTATAAAGTAAAATGCTTGAATCATGTGAGTCCGGGTGGTTTTTTTTCTCCGGGGCATGTCACGCTTCTTGTTATTCCGGATACCGTAGATAAGAATGTGTACGATCGGTTTAAGCCTCGCTTTAGCACCGGGCGGTTGAATGAGATACATGCTTATTTGGTAGACAAAATATCCCCGTCCCTAACCCTCCACGTGGAAAGCCCCAATTATGAAGAAATCCACGTAAGACTGGGGGTGAAGTTTAGAAAGGGGTTTGATCCTGCCCACCATCGTAACCTATTGGAGCAGGCGATTATCGGTTACCTTTCTCCATGGGCTATAGAAAGACGAAATTCGATTGAGTTTGGGGTATCTCTCCACGAGAGTCCTTTTATACATTTTCTGGAGAGTATTCCCTATGTGGCATATATCAGTGATCTGGTTTTATTGAAAAACAACATTTCCGTACGCAAGGCCGTTATGGCCACCAGTCCAAGGCATATCTTGGTTTCCAGTAAATCCCATTCCATAACGTTGCTTACCTAAAGATCCAAAAGACATGGAAAGCAAGAAAGACCCAATAACCTTACCTAAAAATGTCCGGCGAAACGACGGAACAGACTTCAATTTTTTGAGGGAGAGGGGTATTGCCTATATCGAATCCCTGTCCTCCAAATTATGGACGGATTACAATACACACGATCCGGGTATAACCATTTTGGAAACCCTCTGCTATGCGATAACGGATTTGGAGTATAGGTTATCATTGCCGATGGAGCAGCTACTGGCAGGAGAACAGAAGCAAGGCTGGGAGCAGCAGTTCCACCTTGCTGAAAATATCCTTCCCGCAAAAGCGATTACCGAACTGGACTACCGAAAGCTCTTTATCGATTGCCGTGGTGTACGTAACGCTTGGATCAACCCGTTTCAAAAACAGGTATTTGTGGACTGTAAGAATAGCCGAATGTCCTATGACGCCGCAATTTGGGAGGGGTTGGAGCCCAAAGACCAAAAATCTTTTGAACTGAAAGGTCTTTACAGGATCATGCTGGACTTGGACGGCAGCGTTCCGCTTGCTCAGGTTACCAGAGAAGTAGCTCAGCGGTACCATCAAAACCGGAACATTTGCGAGGATCTGGTGGAAGTGGTGGAAGTAGGGAGACATCCTATCAGGGTGTGTGCCCTCATAGAAATCCAGCCCACCGCTGATGAAGAGCTTATCCATGCGCAGATAGAAACGGTAATAGCACGCTATTTTTCGCCTCCTGTAAATTCATACACGCTGGCGGAGATGCTGGAAAAGGGCTACAGCGTAGATCAGCTATTTGAAGGCCCTTTGTTACGTTATGGATTTTTGGATCCTGTAGAGGTAGTAGAGGCAAGACTTCGGACGGAGGTAAGGCTTTCCGATATCATCCGGAGGATCATGGATGTTCCCGGCGTAAAGCTCGTAAAGGATATTCAGCTGGGGGACTGCGACCTGGCAAACGACGAGGGCAGATGGGTTGTTCCCGTGAGATCCGGCTGTAAGCCCTACCTATGTGACAGGAGCAAGTTCAATTTTTCCAAGGGATTACTCCCCTTAAATGTGGATGCGGATAAGGTAAACTCCTATAGGACACAGATAGAACAGGCCTTTTTGGCCCGCAGGTTTGGGAACCCGACAGATAGTTTTTCGCTGCCGGTTTCGATTCCCTCAGCCGTAAATAGCTATTACAGTGTGAGGAATGACTTTCCGGAAAATTATGGCATAGGCAAAATCGGGCTTCCTGAGACCGCATCGCCCCTTCGAAAATCACAGGCAAAACAGTTGAAAGGCTATCTCCAATTTTTTGACCAAATCATGGCATCCTACTTTAGCCATTTGTCACAGGTACGGGATCTATTGTCCATAGATGGTGCTAGGGATAAGACGTATTTTACCCAAGCTGTATTGGATATGGAGGATAACCGGGAATACTTGGGCGACTGGTATGACAATACCGACCTTACGGAGCTGCTTATGGGTGTTATGGATCAGCCTGCGGCTCGAAGGAAGATGCTGTTGGACCACCTACTGGCCAGGTTTTCAGAGCGTTTTAGCGAATATGCATTCGTGATGAAAAAACGGTATGGAGACGCTGCGGAGACTCAGGTATTGGCGTCACAAAGCTATTTCTTACGGGAATACGGTGCCATCAGCTATGAAACGGGCAATGCCTTTGATTACCACAGGAAGCGGCCGGAACAGCTTTGGGACAGTCCAAATGTTTCCGGATTTGAGAAAAGGATTTCCTTGTTGGCGGGGTTTGGAAGTTATCTCAGAAGGCATCTCTCCAGTTCCTTTGTACAGCTTTACCGTTTTACAAGTTCGAGAAACGAGCAGGTATACCGTTGGAGGATGCTTGAAAGAAATAGGAGCATCATCCTATCGGCCACCGAAAATTACCGAAGCACCTCCCAAGCCTATGAGGAAATCTACCTGGTCATGCAGCTAGTGCTCCAGATGACAACAGACCAAATCGAAAACCATTTCCTACAGACCGAAGAGGCGGGATACGAAACAGAGGACGTGGGTTGTTTCCGGATCACGAAGTCGCCATCCGGAAGGTATTCCTTTAGCATCATTAATCCGGCGATCCAACGACCCCGGGATTCCCGAAGAATAATTGCCAGTCAGTACCGGTATTATTCGAAACAGAACATAAAGAATGCAATCCTACGGTTTATGGCGTTCATCTCCGAGAACTCCTTGGATGAGGGAGTGTTTTTGGTGGAGCACATCCTCTTGAGGCCATCGTTTGACGCTGAGGCAGATTCTCCTTTCTTGCCGTTCTGTGCGGAAGATTGTCAGCCGGATGGTGTCTTAGACCCTTATTCATTTCGGGTTTCCGTGGTGCTACCGGGAAGCAGCTTCCGATTGGCGGATTTGGTTTTTAGAGACTACCTCGAAAACCTTATCCGGGAGGAGCTACCCAGCCACATCCTGGCGAAAGTTTGCTGGATCGGTGCTTCAAATCCCGAGCTACCGGATGACCAAAACCCCTTGATTATCTTTGAGAACTCCTTTCGGACTTTTCTTGAGCATTTGGGTAGGGGCAGCAAAGCTGCTAATGCAGCATTTATTGACGTGCTTTCCAACCTTAGGTCCGTGTATCCGGAGGGCAGCCTTTTTGATTGCTCGGTAGAGGACGAAAGCGGCTGGGAAGAAAAAATCATATTAGGCAGAACAAATTTAGGAACCCTTTAACAGACGATGGCCATGGCTAGCAAGTTGTCCTCTATACTCACCCATTACCGTCAATACCAGGCAGATCAGGTGTTGACGCACACCCAGTTGAATGAAAGCATTGCCTTTTTTGAGGATCAGGACAGGCTAACGCGCATTGGACTGATCGGCGTTGGCATCGTGAATGGTCTAGCGGTTTCGATGCGACAGGAGGGAGTTCAGCGGTTTATAGAAATAAGCCAAGGCTATGGCATTACCACTGATGGCGACCTGATTACGTTGCGGACAGATATTCCCGACGCCAACCGTAAAGAAAAATCAATAGAAATAGATCAGCTTTCCTTTTCCCATTACCGCCCTTTTGAAGATGACAAAGCGAGGTATCCACTTTTCCACCAAAACGGCATCCAAACGGTTCCTCTTCTGCAACTCTGTAGACCTACCGAAGAGGGAGCCCTGCCTCTCCAGCAGTTGGTTAATGGCGGTGACATGGTGCTTATGTTGTATTTGGAAAGCTATTCCAGGGATGCAGACCTATGTGGAGATATCAACTGTGATACCCAGGGAGTCGAACAGATAGCAGCACACCATTTTTTGCTTATTGATCGGGATGTCGCTGATGACCTGTTGAATGCGGACCCTATTTACCGGCGTTTCGAGCAGTTGCGGCTTGCGGTATCTGCCCTGACGCCACTGTATCCATTGAATGTGGTGATAACAGCGGCCAACGCCCAGTCACCAGTTCAGTTGGACAGATTGTACCGAGACGCCATCATCCAGGGAAACAGCATCGCTGAGTTTACTGACGCTGTTTCAACGATATTAAACAATACCCAATTTCTTTGGGAGGGTGACTCGGATATCCAACGGTTGTCCCAACAACTCGCAGCTAGGCTTTCCCAACACTTTTCGTTTCCGGCAAATGCCCCCTTTCAATATAATCAGTATCGATACCGTTTGCTTTCTGATTTATTGGAGGTTTATCGTCGGTTAATTAGCGAATTGGCCTCCTTTGCGGGGTTGGAGAACCCTTCCATACGGGCATTTCCAAAGCATCTTTTTTTGGGAGACTTGGCAGGCACCAATTTCCGACATGGGTTTTATCCTTCTCCAGCTATTTCGGATTTTCGGGAAAAGAAGCACCGGATCAACAGTTACCTGAGAAAGATCTGTTTCATGTTGGACACATTCAGCCTGACCCATGCAAATGAAGTACGGTTGGTTCCCTCCGGGGAACATCCAGCATCCGGCTTGGTTCCCAGCATTCCCTTTTATTACCAGTCAACTATAGGGCTTAGGGAGAATTGGTCGACAACTCCGGGGGTAGATGCCATACGGTACTCCTATAACCTAGGGGAGAATCCCCTTTTGATTGAAAACGAGCATGCTGACTTCTATTTTCTTGGCGGGCATTTACGGGGAAATGCAGAAAATGTCTTTCAGGCAATAACCAATATCCAACTGCAGTTTGGTCTGGATTTTACGATCTATCGATTTGATTATGATCAATTCGGGGAATTTGCCAGGTTCCTCCGGTCCCATGGATCTTGTAGGCACCGGGCAGGCGTTCCCAAGTCGGGTACGCTGATACTTTTGAGCAGGGGCAACGAGGTGATCGGCGATTTGGCATTGAGCTACCGGGTGGTCGAACAGCAAGCTGTTAATGCGATCAGCCACATAAAAGTCGCTGAATCACGGTACCCTTGGATCAGTACGCTTAGTTACCTCAACAACCTGGCAAGAAGCCTCCGGGGTACTCCAAGGAGAGTAGGTGTCATGCCCCGGTTCTATCGGCTGATAGTAAGGGAATATAGCATCAATGGTGTATCACAGATTGCCGGCATCACCGAGCTGCTGGTTCCACTGGAGGAAATTTTGGTCAGGAGGATGCACGCAATCACGGATGCCCTAAACAGGCGGTTTCCGGCAGGACTTGTTTTTGATTTTAATGAGCAATTGAAGCGGTTTTCCATCGTCCGTGCTTTTGATGATCAGTTTAGGATCACCTTTGCGGATACCACGCTTTCCTTGAATGCACCGGCGTTTACCTACACCGAGGAGGGCATGTTTAGATCGGACAGGCAGTTTAGGATAAATGCGATCCGAAACGAAGAGCGTCGCAGGTATCGTGAAAGTACCTACAGGCAGTTGCAGTCCGAATTTGCCCCGGAAAACAAGGATGATGATTTTGGAAAATATCAGGGAAAATGGGCAGAGTGGTATAGACTCATTGATCAGCTCGGGAGGTCGGGCAATGCCCTGGTAACGCCGAGATTGATCAGCAGACAAAATCAATTACCTGCATCGGTACGAACCCTTGTTACGGGCGTGTTTAATCGGCTGAATGCAACGGGAAGGCCGTTTCAGCTTTTTTTGACCGGTGATTGGCTGGATGGCAGCTGGGTAAGCACAGAGATGATCACCCGGTATGGAAGCAGTAGAAATACCAATGATCCAATTGTCCGGTTTTTGAGGATAAGAGAGACCCTGCACCACAAAACCCAAGCCACCAAAGCCTCGCTGTTTTTGGTGCTTGGAAGGGAAGCAGACCGGGAATTTTTTGAAAACTTGGCAAGTACACTCACCGAGACCGTAGATATGTATATCGATGGTCCTAGAGTAGGAAGAAGGGTATTGTTGATCGATACAATCGCCCGTATTCAGATCACAGGATCAACTGGCACTGCGACGGCGATTGCTAACCCACTGAGAAGATGAAAAGGGGCCATTCACCTGATTTCCGGATAGTGAATGACCCCTCATGGGCATGCTTCCTTGTACTTCCGTCTGTTACTGCCACATTATCACCTGAAGTCAAGAACTTACCGCCTGATGCTCTGCTCTACGTGTATGCCAAAAACCCAGATTGTGAACGTACCGACCTTTTCCCTCTCTGCTTAACTCTGCCAGTAAAATCGACTCTCGCCGCGGTATAAATGTAGCAAAAAGATAGAAGAAAACAAATTTTATGAAGGCAAATCGTGATGAAATATTGATCCAAAAAGTAAATGTGGAAGTCATCACGCATACGATGGACGCAGGTCGGTCGGTTGAACAAAACATCCATGAATTTTTAGAGAGACAGGTCTTCCCCCGATTGGAGGATCTACTTAGGGAGAAGTGGTCATTACCTCCAAATCAAAGCCTTCAACTGGATGAACTTTCGCTAACGGTTCAGGTAAACTCACCTTCGTCGCTACTCGACTTTTCCGTCCAGAGCACCGAACTCGACTGGATTGATCAGCTGGAAACCCAGCTGCATGGGGTTCTGAAAAGTAAAACAGACCGGCTTTTAAACAGCCCGGATACAGCCAGCTCAATCGAGTATCTTGATAGGTGGGACAGCCCTAGTACTAAAAATAACTTAAATTCAAACCATTTATATAATTGTAAACCAGCTGAATATAGATTAATTTCCGACGAGAAAAAATCCCTTTTTGCGTGGCTCCATTTTGTTCGACACGGTACCAAACCTTGGTTTGCAGCGCATATGACCGCCGTTGATTTCATGCCTCCATCTAACAGCGAAAAGTGGATTCAACTGCCCGAATTTAAGGATCTGACAGCGAACGTAATGAGCCAACCCGAGTCGATTGGCAGGCTTTTCCTTCAACATAGCCAAAAGGATGTAACCCTGCTGATGTATCATTTATTGGGAGATTTCGTGGATCTACCTGAGTTTGCCAGATTGAACGGTCGCTTTAAGTCAAGCCTACAACGGATCAATCGGGTGATTCTCTTTTTCCTATGGATACGGGCCGGAAGGGAGGGGATAGGTAGAAGTTGGTCCGATTGCCTCACCGAACTAAAAAGCATCGTTCCGGTACTGGGTATCCCTACAATTTCGGTAGAAAACTGGCTACGGTTTTGGAACCTACTACCTCAAATCCGACCATTTAAACCGGAACTTGACCAAACCGCCAAGTGGCTAGATTCCCTTGGACAGGTGTCCGGACAGGGGTTTAATAGGCGATCTGACGAGTCTATCAATTTTCCAAATCAGGTTTCGGGAACAAAAAGTAGTCTCCAAAATGAATCTGATAAGGATACAGGGATACAGGCTCAGCTACCGCTTTCAAACGCCGGGCTTATCCTCCTTCACCCATTTCTTCCGGCTTTTTTCTCCGATGTCGGTGTAATCAACGAGAAACAGGAATTTGTGGACTCCCATTTAGCCGTTCATCTGCTTAATTATGTGGCCACAGGGAATCATCAGCCCTATGAGTTTGAACTGGGTTTTGAAAAGTTTTTGACAGGATGGAGGCAGGGCTATCCCTATACCCGAAATGTCGTGTTAAGGGAAAGTCAGCGTGAAAAGGCCGATAAGTTGCTCGAATCATTGCTGAAAAACTGGAAAAGGTTGAAAAATACCGGTAAGGACACCCTTCGCGCTGAGTTTTTACAACGTTCAGGGAAGTTAGTGGAGGAACCTGGCCACTACCGTCTAATTGTCGAGAGAAAAACGCAGGACATCCTGCTGGAGGGGCTGCCCTATTCGTTAGGGGTGGTCAAATTGCCGTGGCAGAAGAAGTTGATATTTATTGAATGGTGATTTATCGATCGTAATCATGGAAAAGTCCAGTCCTCAACCCAAACCAAAAGGCTCACATTACTTTCGAAAGAGTAGTAGTGCACCGGATTTTTTTCTTCCACAAGCCAAAATGGAGGTCAATGAGCCTGATGATGCCTTCGAGCAGGAGGCAGACGCAGCGGCAGAACAGGTTGTTGCCCGAAAACCGGTCGATAGTGCTTTCTTTGGCAGCACTTCCCTCATGCGGGAGGTGGATGAAGGAGAAGAGTCCATTCAATCAAAGGCAGATGGTGCTGAATCCCTTGGCAAGGAAGAGGAAGTTCCCGTTCAAAGGGACGTGGAGGAACCGCAGGAAACTCCCGTAGAGCCCACGGTACAACGTGATTCATCTGAGGAGGAAGCGGCAATTCAGACGAAGGGGGAGGGCTTTATGGAGGCAGAAGAACAGGTTCAGCAAGAAGAGGAGGAGGAGCCTGTTCAGGCCAGCGCGTCATCCGGTGGGCCGGTAAGCCCTTCGGTTGAACAAGGCATACAGTCGACCAAGGGAAGTGGGAGCCCTTTGGGAAGCAGCGAAAAGCATCAGATGGAGCAAAGCTTTGGGGCTGATTTTGGCGGTGTAACGATCCATACCGATAGCCGTGCGGTCCAAATGAGCCGTGAGTTGGGAGCCGAGGCGTTTACCCACGGTAATGACATATATTTTAACGAAGGAAACTACAATCCCGGGTCAAAGGACGGGCAGCGCCTACTGGCCCACGAACTGACCCATACCTTGCAGCAGGGGGCATCGGTTAGGAGGTTGGTACAAAAAGATGATGCGGATACACCGAACAATACGATAACCAATCATTATGTCTCGGAGGATGGGGAGTTGGATTTAAGAGGGACAAGTAAGCTCCTAAAAATAAAAGATTTGCCGTTACCGGATTTTAAAAAGAATGCGGGATATCATAAATCAGTCCCATTTAGATTGCCACCTAAGAGCGAGAGAAATACCGACCAAAGAAACAAGTGGGATACCCATATCAGGCAAAACGAAACGGGTATAACCGAAAAGCTTGATGAAATCCTATCAGCGCAAATTCCCGCTGAGACCGGTACAACCACAGAACCAAGGTACTACCTCAAGCTAAAGTCGGTGCCGTACAATCTGATCGGAACAAAAAGTGAGCTAAAAAACAGGATATTGAGACCATTTTGGGACTCTGCAGGTGCTTTTCAAGGTTTTCACGTTGATCATAAAACAGAAATTCAGTTAGGTGGAGAGGATGATATCCCAAACTATTGGTTGTTGGATGAAAAATCAAACGTTGACTCCGGCCGATTGATAAAAACAAACAAGGACAATCAAATCAAAAAGGTTTTGGATGGAGCTAAACAATCCAACGTTTTTGATGTCACAGTTCCAAGTGCTGTAAAAGACGTGAGAGGCGATGATTTTACAGTCATGGTTGAGAACGTATCTTCTGATCCAACTGGGTTTACGCCAAAAACAATCGATGTATCAGAAGCGCTGGCGGGAACGGGAGTTGAAGGATTGGAAGCGTTGACCAGCGATGAATTGATTGCCTTAAGGGGAAGCCCTAATGAAATCGTCCTGTTTTTTAACAGTCTGGGAGGTGTCTCTCGGAAAGTGCCCTGGGAAACCGACATGACCCAAAAAACAGATATGTCGGATGTAGGTGGTGGCGCAACTATTGGTTCAAATTTTCAGTTAACCGCTATCAATTATACCCATGGGCAGGGAGGAAGCATTACGGGCAGGGCCTTTCAAGGAAATAAATTTGTAAAAGATAAAGACTTAACGATAGATTTGGTTACCTCTCCAATAGTGGAATACGGAGGAGTGGTTTCTGGCAGCAGTCTAAGAAACGAAGCGAATAAACTTATAGCAGAACACCTCAGTCCGATCGAATTCTCACAGGTTGATTTTATTCCAGAAAAAGGGATTTATGCCGTTGGTGTTATAAAAGCTTCTTTGCCAGTGATTGAAGATGTTGAAATAGACATTTTGATCGATGGAAACAGCGTAAGGATTTCCAAAACGTTTAACACAGGAGAATTTAAAGTTCCATCGCCATTTCAGGTAAAGAACTCGTCTTTGACGGTTTTTGCAGGTACTGAGGGGTTGGGGATTGAGGGGCAGATTGATTTCGGGATAGAAAATGTAGGGGAGGGCTATATAGGTGCCTCTGCCTCTACCTCCGGTGGTTTTGAACTTGCCGGAAAATTCAACTTTGACTCCCAACTTTTTGATCCTGCTGAAATAAATGTGGAGTATAAAGACAACGTATGGACAATCGGTGGTACCATTGGCATACCGGCGGGAAAGGTGAGGGGGGTGAAGAATGCTACGATCACCGCTACCTACACTGAAAATACGTTCAGTGCAGAGGGCGACGCGGAACTCGACCTGCCCGGAATTGAAAAAGGATCCATGAGTGTTGCCTACGGAGCCGACGGGTTTTCTATTGGCGGTAATTTTGCTATCAGTGGTGACGTCCCCGGCATTCGTGGCGGCACCGTCGAAGCCAGGGTATCCAAAAGCAATGATGACGAAGGGTACAGCGTGTTTGTCTCCGGCACGGCCCAACCCGATATTCCCGGCGTCAACTCGACCCTATCCGTGACCTACGAAAATGGAGCACTGACCATTATGGGCAACGCTGCCTATTCCCGGGGTATGCTTAGCGGATCCTTGGAAGTCGGTGCTACCAATCGAACCATCGGGGAAGACGGTCAGCCCTCGGGGGATCCAGATGATACCATGCGGGTATTTGGCGGCGGTACGCTCACCCTTCAGCTTACCCCTTGGCTTGCCGCTACTGCCGGCGTGAAATTTCTTCCCAACGGAGAAATGGAGGTTACCGCACGACTGGCAACCGATACGTATGACGTTTTTCCAAGAAAGGAATATACCAAAAACCTGTTTCGGGCACCTACAATAGAGATACCTCTCTTTGCGATTCCGCTGGGCCCCCGTAGTTTAGGCCTGGTGGCCCAGATAAGTGGCGGACTGGACTTCAAAGCGGGTTTTGGCCCCGGCCAACTTCGAAATTTATCGGCTGAGATCACCTATAATCCAGATCATGAGGAAGAAACCAGCGTAAGAGGCAGTGGAAGCTTTGTTATACCAGCGGATGCCGGCTTGACACTTCGCGGCGATTTGGGTCTTGGGATCAGCGTCGCCATCGCCAGTTTATCAGGCGGAATTGAGATAGCGGGTACCTTAGGGCTGGAAGGAGAGGCCGCCGCCGGAGTAGATGTAAATTGGACGCCGCAATCGGGGCTTACCTTAGATGCCCGTGGCAGTGTCATGGTTAATCCCAAGTTTACCTTTGATATTAATGCGTTTGCCCGAGCCTCCTTGGGTATTGGTTGGTTTTCCATTTCCGAAACCTGGCGGCATAATCTTGCCTCCTTTAATTGGGGGCCGGACATTCAGTTTGGTATCGTTTTTCCCGTTCACTACGAGGAAGGGGAACCATTTGACATGTCGTTGGATGACATTCAGGTTATTTATCCCGATATTCAGGTGGTAGATACCGCTGTGGGCCTTGCTCGATCGATTAAAAATGACTTATTTGGGTAAATGACAGAAGAAGCAATAAACTGGAACAACCAAGGAGTAACGCATTTTTTCGAGCAGGATTGGGAAAAAGCCCATGCCTGCTACCAAAAGGCACTGCAATTGGATGATAAGAATCCCACGGTTTGGAACAATCTGGGACTGCTTGCACACCAGCAAAAAAACTACTTGGAAGCCTGCACCTATTTTCAACAGGCCAATGTATTGGACAAGAAGCCGGTTTATCTGGTCAATGAAGCCAACTCCCGTGCCATGATGGGAATGTTTACCGAAACCGAAAGCCTTTACCTAGAAGCCATATCAATGCAGCCGAACCACGAGACTGCATTATCCTCCCTTGCAAAGCTCTATACGCATCAGGGCAGATTGGACGAAGCCGCTGCCCGCTACCAGCAGCTGACAGGTATTTCCAATCAACCCATCTACCTTTTTGAGATGGCTCTGGTATTCATCCGCTTGGAAAGATTTGGGGATGCACTGCGCATACTGTATCCTCTAGCGGAAAACCAGCCTTCTACGGCCCATTGGTTTCAGATTGGGAGAGCCGAATACCTATCGAATAACCATGGTTTGGCCGATTCGGCGTTTAAGCGAGCATTGGCGGAAAATCCGGACGATAAAGCATCCAGAAATTTTTACGCGGTAAACTTATTGGCCATGAACAGGGTAGAGGAAGCACTGAAACAATACCTGTTACTCTCCCGGTTATTCCCAGAAGACCATGAGATCCTGACCGACCTGGCAGTGGTGTTATGTAGCCTGGAGCGATTCGATGAAGCCTCTGGATATTTGAACCGGGCATTGGCTGTAAAACCCGAATACCCCAAAGCCAAGGCCTACAAAAAAAAGATAGAAGAGCTCGAACAGAGGTAGCATGGAGGCAATAATGACCTATATAGATGCTGTCCTGACCGCACGGCTAGACCAAGAATTTGGAAAGACAGAGGTATTGAAAAAGCCCACCATCAACGTGGTTTTGGAAAAAAAGGGACCTCTCGCGCAGCTGATCGAAGAATATAACCTACAGAATCAGGATATGCTTATTCTTTTTCTTGCGTTGTTGCCCTACATCGCCCCCCAATACCTCTCAACTAAAATTGGCCAATACATCCCAAAAGGAGGGGAGCTTCCTGAATTTGGCGGTATGCGGGGAAAAAGCCACCGGGGTATTATTCCCACCGGAGAGACCCTCTTATATGTCTTGGCAGGAACCGACCCAACCCTAAGAGCAAAATACATCCCTTTGTTTACCCATTCTATTTTGTTTAGGAAAGGGATCCTTTCGATCGGTGCTGCTGCCGAAGAAGAGCCTTTTTTGGCCGGCCCCTTGAAAATTGATCGGGAAATCACCGAAAGAATTCTTTTTGGAGGAATCCAGCGACCAACTTTCAATAGCCATTTCCCCGCTCAGCTTATCGAAACCGAGTTGAACTGGCGTGATCTGGTACTTCCTGAAAAGACCTTGGAGCAAATCCGTGAAATCGAACATTGGCTTCAATACCACGAGCGATTGATGGCAGAATGGGGCTTGGGTCGGGCTGTGAAACCCGGATATCGGGTCATGTTCTTTGGTCCCCCCGGAACGGGTAAAACGCTTACGGCAGGTCTACTGGGTAAACATACCGGTAGGGATGTGTTTCGCATAGATCTATCGCTGGTGGTTTCCAAGTATATAGGAGAGACGGAAAAGCAACTCTCCCAGCTATTTGACAAAGCGGCAAACAAAGATTGGATCCTTTTTTTCGATGAAGCAGATGCCTTATTCGGCAAACGAACATCTGTTCGGGATGCCCACGACAAATACGCCAACCAAGAAGTTTCCTATCTTTTGCAGCGAGTAGAAAGCCATCCGGGCTTGGTTATCCTGGCTTCCAACTTCAAATCAAATATCGATACAGCCTTTTTGCGGCGGTTTCAGACGGTAGTGGATTTTGAAATGCCAAGCTATAAGGAACGCTATGCACTGTGGAACAACAACCTGCCACGGACTATACCTTGGGAACAAGGACTGGAGATAGAGGAACTGGCCCGCAGGTTTACCCTAAGCGGTGCCAACATCGTGAATATCATCCAACAGGTGGGACTTAAAACCCTCGCAGCCGGAGATACCGAAATCAAAAAAGACCAGATCATTCAGGCAATCAAGAACGAGCTGAGTAAGGAGGGGAAGATGCACTAGCCTCTCAGTCTTTCTTCAGCGTCGCCTTATTTTCAAGAATCACCGGATACAGATCATAAGTCGGATAAAACTCCGTAGAAAAGGCACCCCATACACTTCGCTCAACCGAAATGTTCAGATTACGAAGCTCCGATGCCGGAATTTTGACAGTGACCACCTGTCCGATACCCATCATGACATACCAGGACATAACCCTTGCCGATGCAGGTGGAAAGTTTTCGGTAAACCCATTTCGCTCCCGTATTTCGGTCAGCTCATCGATATTTTTGTCCTGGTGGTGCTTCATGAAAATAGTGATCATAATGGAGTCATTTTTTGCAGGCTCCTGGGCATGTACCTGATGGACGGAAAGGCAAAGAACTAGGCAGATAATCAGTCTTGCTGGCATGGAACGTGATTTTTTGGTTTTAATGAATCTCAATTGTACCGAAATAGCGATCTTTCGAACGAAAATTTTTAAGTTTTTTTGATGACAAACAAGCCGGTAGGCGATGTGAAGGTAGATAACCTATCCGATAAATAGAATGAAAACATCGACTATTGTCCGAATAATGATCTTTACAGCTTACGGCATGCTGGCAATTCTTACTACCTCCTGCGTCAAAGACAATGATCCGGAAGAAGGCGTGGAGCGGTTTACAGGGCTTTGGTCCGGCACCTATTCCGGAAATGTAGACAGCGGTACTTGGGAGGTCACCATCCGCGAGGACGGTACCATTACGGGCAGCGCAACTTCCACACCCATGTCCAAAACCTACGGGGTAAGTGGAACGGTTTCTGACGATGGGGACTTCCACGCCACCGCTGGTTCTGCCACTACCGGAACCACTTTTACAGGTACATTAACTGCCACTAGTGGCAACGGAACCTGGGAAAATGCGACCAATGGCTTAAGTGGCACTTGGTCTGGCTCGAAGCAATAGCATCAAGTGGGTAACTTTTAGTAGCCAACCTACGTTAAAATAAACTTACCCATTTATCAATTGGATGACCACACCAAGGAGAAAAAAAATTCTGGTGGCTTGCAATCACCTGGCGACGGTGGGAGGTTCAGAGCTATATACCTTTTACCTGATCAAGGCGTTAAAAAAGCTTAGGAAATACGAAGTATCGTATTTTACCCATTCCAAGGGTATTATTTCTGAACGTATCGAAAAAGAACTGGGTGTACCGTTTAAATCAGGCAGCCAATTTGACCTGATTATTGCGAGCCACAATACTACTGTTAATTTTCTTTTCGGGCAGGGGCGGATTTTGCAGGTTTGCCATGGCCCGATCCCGGATATGGAGCAGCCTTCGCCCTTGGCGGATTATCATATAGCAGTTTCGGAGGAGGTGAAAGCCCATTTGGCTTCTTTGGGCTTTCCATCTACTGTGGTACTCAACGGAATTGATATGGATACGTTTACCCAGGAAGTACCCATCTCTGAAAAACCGCAGCGGGTGCTCTCACTTTGTCAAAGCAAGGAAGCAAACGAATGGCTGTCGGAAATTTGTGAGGAAGAAAACCTGAAGTTCACCGCCATCAATAAACACCGAAATCCCAGCTTTAGGGTAAACAAGGAGATAAACAACGCCGATTTGGTAATTGGGATAGGGCGATCCGTATACGATGCCATGGCTTGCGGGCGTCCTTGTATTCTTTTTGACAAGCGCTCGTACAATGGCAACCTGGGGGATGGCTACTTGAAGCCCGATAATTTTTCCGACTTTGTACGATACAACTGTTCCGGTCGTTTTGCTAGGCGGCGTTTTTCAAAATCGGAAATGAAAAATGAACTCGGTAAATACCGAAAGCAAGACGGGGTGGCGCTGCGACAGATAGCCTTTCAACGCTTAAACCTACAGACTAATACGAACGCATTGTTACAGATTGGATTCGGTATAAAAAAAGCATCCCACATGCGTCACCGACTCCAAGTGCTACTTAATTGGGCTAAATACGAAAAAATCTTTAATGTCCAAAAGCGTGCTATACGGGCACAGATGAACGCAAAGGTTGATGCAGGCGTCTCTATTTCCGACGTACGGATGATGGTAACGGCGGAGCGTTTCGTGATACCACTAAGAGCTTCCTTGTATGCGTTTTGGTTCAAACTCTGGGTCAAAAACATCATACAATCTTAGCCAGGTAACTGTTATCGGGTGAAACACAAAACAAAAATGACCTTAGTTTACTTGATTTAAACTAAGGTCAATCCGGCAATCGTCTATTGATCGGTTACCGCGCAAAGATCGTCAGTTTTTTCATGGCCCAGGGATGTTCTCCATCCTGCTTGGAGCGGATTCTTACTGACTTTACCGGCGTTTCCTGATTCCACGCCAGAAAATTCAATCCTTTGGATCCGGTTGTTTGTGCCACTTCCTGCCAAGACTGCCCATCTGGTGATACCGCAACGCTGAAGGACATCGGAAACTGATCTCCTTCTGTATCAAACTGAATTTCAGTGACGGTGGCTGCGGAAGGTAAGTCTACTTGGTACCACATACCTTCCCGCTGGGGTCCGTCAGTTTTCCATCCTTTGTAGGTGAATGCATAGGAGGGATCCCTTGTGGACCCTACGCCTTGCAACGCCGTACTACTTGCGGTCACCCGCCAGTTATCTTGTGGGAACATGGCTTTTGGGACTTCCTGCACCAACTCATCGTAACTATAGTTCTCCTTTCGGTTAGCAGTGCTCTTTCTGACTTCGGCCACGTAATCAGGGTATACGAAACTTCCCTTGTTGCCAAAATCGTTTCTGATATAGGAAATTACCGAGGCAATCCACTTGTCGTCATTTTCCGCCATAGGAATCATCACGCCCTCGTACTCCTTTCCTTCGATCGCTCCCGTTAACCCGTGCAACAAGGTTTTGACCGCGTATTCGGGATGTCCCATAATACGGGGAGAACCCGAGAAACCAGGAGCAATCAGCTCCCCTGTAGCTCCCGTTGGGGTTCCCAGTCCCTTTACGCCGTGACAGGTAGCGCAATAGCTATCAAAAATAGCTTTTCCATGATCGAATAAGGATCGTTCGTCCGCAGTATATTGGGTGGCAGCCAGCTTTTTGGCTTCTTCCATGCGCTCCGATAACTGGGTAGCAACTAGCTTTGGTCCTTTCGCTTTAGCAGATAGCTGGGTAGTGTTCAAAAGTTCTTCCAAGCCATTGATTTTCAGTACATAGGAGCTTTGAATGGCTTGAATGGCCACTTCTGGGTCCGAATCACGGGCCAATTCCTTGAAAGACTGCTCTAAACTCTTTTCGCCATATTTATACAGCGTTTCTGCGGCCCGAAGCGCCTGCACCCGCATCTTGGGGCTTCTGTCTTTCAACAGGGCATTTAAAAGTTGTACGTTTAGTACCCCAAGACCCTCCATCGTCCAGAGTGCATGGATACGTGCCAACTCGTTGTCAGAAGATTTTACCAGTTTTTCCAACTCTTTGGAGACTGATTTATCCTGGTTTAGGATGATGGTCTGCTGCGCCATGTCACGCCACCAGCCGTTGGGGTGGGAGAGGTGTCTGACCAGTTGGGCCGAGGTTTCCTCGTACATTCGGGGTTTTTCCTTGCTTCGGGGCATTCCGTCGTAGGTAACGCGCCAGATACGACCGTTTTCTATGATGTCATCCATTTGGTACTGAAGCAGTTTAGTACGTAGGTAGCTGCCTTCCTGCGTCCAGTTTCCTTCTTGAATGATCCCTCTATACATGTCTACAATGTACATGGTCCCATCCGGCGCGGTTGCAATATCTACCGGTCGAAACAAGGGATCGGTTGATTGGATAAACTCACTTTCCGAATCAATGTATTCATTCTGAACATAGGTAAGTCCTTCTTTCTTGTCGGATCGTACCTGACGAATAATGCGCCCAACCGGCTCGCCATAAAAATATTGATTAACCAATTCTTTTGGTAGGCGATCTCCGCGGAAAACATCGTTCCCTGCAGCACCGGTTACGTTGTTTAGTGACCCATCGGGCTTGGTTTCACGCATCCCTGGTTCGAAGTCGGCAAGCTTAACCAAACTGTACGGCACACGGAAACCTTCCTGAAATTGTCCTTCTACTCGATAATTACCATAAACCAGCGGAAACTGAAAGTTTTGGGGCACACCGCCTGCTCCGTCCTGAAACCAAACCTGCCCATAATTGTCCTGTGTGACGCCCCATTGTCCATACGGATTTCCGGTTGGTTCCTGTATCACACCCTGGGGAGTCCAACGGATACGCTTGGCATTGTACGTACTGTACATCCAGTTGTCCATCGCCCAGGTCAGGAAACTGGTTTGGTGCTCTACATTGCCAGATCTTCCCAAGCCGGTGGCAAAAAGCTCCTTTTTGTCAGCTTTTCCATCGTTGTTCGTATCGGTGTATTTATATACATGGTCTTCGTTGGATTCCATGGTCAGGATGGTATTTGGGCCAAAAGGAACCACAAACCTTGGAAATACCAGGCTGTCCAAAAAGACAACTCCCGTCTCGTAATAGCCGTCGTTATCCTTATCCTCCCACCTGGAAATACGGGAGATCGGCAACAGCTCTCCGGTGGCATCTATGTCCTGCATATAGCTTCGTAGCTCCAACACGTACATGCGGCCGTTTCCATCAAATTGTATGGCCGCAGGCTCCTTTATTTGCGGTTCGGTAAGGATTGGGTCGATCCGATAGCCCGGCTTAAGAATGAAGGTTTCTTTTTGCCGGGAAGCCGAAAGCGGCATCACCGGTGGCACGGGCGAGAGGTCAATTCCCTGCCATCTGGGTGACTCCAAATCTACACCTTCTGGAATCTGGATTTGGGGAAAAGGAGCCTCCGCACGCTTTGGGTCAAGCCGAGCCAATGGGGACTCCTCGATGGGACGGGTAGGTTTGTTACAGGAAATGATTAAGAAAAATGTTAAGAAAACGCTGTAAACGACAATTTTTGAATAATTCATTACTATAAAGCGAGAAAGACAGGTGTATTCATTGCGAAAGGCTTTCTAGACAGAAACCCCATGACGCTAAATTATGGGAATTTTTGAAAATTGTTTAGACCACTTGGGTAAAAATGAGCGGTGCAAACGAAAACAGCGGTTTTCAAGGTGTAAAACCGTTCAGGGATCTCTTCCTATTACCTTTTCCGAATTGGAAAAAAGCGTAGGTACGTAGCCGACCGCCACAACCACTCCAAAGGTCCATAGTGAAAACGTGACATCCAAAGCAAGGCCAAGGCTATTTGGAGTAAGAAAAACGAAGCAGTGACCAGCATAGCACCTCCCAATCCAATCCCCAGTACATAGGATGGATCCCTAGAAAAAAACCAGACTAAGAAAAAGGATTGGGTTACATACACGGTAAGACCCATCCTCCCAACAGGAATCAACCAAGCTGTCAACTTTTCAACGATCTTGAGCTCGTACAGTTTTACCAGCAATGCAACATATAAAAAAGACTGGGTAATGCGCTGCACCGCAAAGATGGCATCCACCTCCCGATCTGTAACGATCGCAGCGTTTTTCACGATCAGATAAAAAATTCCGAATACCGACGTAGCAACAAAACTGCCAATCAATACCCGTTTGAAAAATTGGCTATTATTTTTGGTTGAAGAAAAGAGAGATTTCCGTCCCGCATAGTATCCCAATAAAAACATGGAAAAAACGGAAAATAGCCGCCCCGAAACCAGCAGATAATCTAACTTGGCAAGCCCAACTATTTTTAAAAGTATTAGCTCCCTGCCATAAGACGAAAAGGACAGAAGTTGTTGGAGCGACTCCTCGCTGATTAGCCTAAGAGCCAAACTCATTAAAAAGAAGCACCCCGAAAACCAAAGTAATCCGTTACAGCTAAGGTTTCTGACAAATAACAAAACAATACCTAACAAGGCGTAGAGCTGGAGAATATCCCTGGGAAAAAACAGGCTATGTGCATAACCTATCAGCAGAAGAATACACAGTCTCCATAAATACCTGCCAGCGAAGGTCTGACCTTTTTGGCTGGCACTCCTCAGTTGAATCGCAAAGCTCAATCCAAAAAGAAACGAAAAAATACTAAACAAAACCTACGAGGAGGAATAGGTAATCGCTCCCCGAAGCAAATTATCTTGAAAACTCCAGATCGGATTACTTGAAAATGCCTCCCTGATCGCATAAAAATCATTAAAGGCGTGTACCAAAAGTATCCCAAACAGCGTAAAGCCACGCATTACGTCTAGAACGTGTAATCTCTTCGGTTTAACTATTACAGGATTTAAAGGCCTAGGGATTTCTTCTAGCGTTTCTTTTACCATTTTTTCCGGAAATCGTCAATAAAAAACAAAATTCAAATTTTTAAATTATGAGCCCCTAGCAAACAAAAAAAAGCCAAAAAACCCTTCGTTACCATAATGCCTCGGTAGCTTTGGGTCAAAATTATAAACTAATTAATATTTTACTAAAATTTACCACTATTTTAGTAGCATAAAAGATTTTACCCTATTCGTTTTTATACTCCTATCGTTCAGAAAAAGAGACGGATAGAATTTTTTTTCGTGTTTGGATTACTTTTGCTATCTTACCGGCCTTTAATCCATTTATTTACCCGCTGTGGTTTCTAAAAATATAGTTCTAACGGTTTTGCTGTTTTCATGGTTGTTTGGTTCCTGCGATCAGAGATCAGCCAATTACAAACTTGATGAATACTCTCAGGTTAAGAAGTTCGATGTCCATGTGCACCTTGAGACCGAGCGTAACCTATTTGTGGATTTGGCCAAAGTGCAAAATTTCCGATTGGTGAATATTTCGTTGGAATATACGCAGGGTTGGGACGATGTATATGGTAAATTTTCCTATGGGTTGAAGCAACATCAGGCAGCACCGGCATGGGTTGAGATGGTCACTGCTTTTGCGGTGTCGGATTGGGATGACCCTGCATGGGAGTCGAAAACCTTGGCTTGGCTGGATTCCTGCTTTGATGCAGGAGCGGTAGGGGTGAAGGTGTGGAAAAATATCGGCATGGTATCCCGAGACACGGCGGGAAACCTTATTCAGATCGACGACCCGAAGTTTGATCCAATCTTTAGCCATATTCAGAATCGGGACAAGGTGCTGATGGGGCACTTGGCCGAACCCAAAAACTGCTGGTTGCCACTGGAAGAAATGACAACCAACAACGACCGCAGGTATTACGGGCGGCATCCCGAATACCACATGTACCTGCAACCAGATATGCCCTCCCATGAGGAGTTAATAGGACGAAGGGACCGGGTATTGGAGAAAAACCCAGACCTGAAGTTTGTAGGTGCCCACCTGGGCAGTTTGGAATATGACGTGGATGAGTTGGCCAAGCGGCTGGATCGCTTCCCCAATATGACGGTGGACTTGGCCGCTAGGATGGGGCAGGTGTTTTACCAAACAGCGAAGAATAGGGAAAAGGTGCGTACCTTTTTTATCCAATACCAGGATCGCATCCTGTACGGAACAGACTTGGCAGACGACGGCGAACGAACCCGTGAACAACTCAATCAGGCCATGGAAGAAAACTGGAAAAGGGATTGGGAGTTTTTTGTGACCGCCAATACGATGGAGAGTTCGCTGATTGATACGCCTTTTCAAGGGCTGGATTTGCCCAGAGAGGTGGTAGATAAAGTTTTCTACCAAAATGCGGTTAGGTGGTTTGGATTAATAGATTAACTATGAATAGAAAAAGCCCCCTTCTTCCGTGGATAGAAGAGGGCTTTTGTAGTTTACGAGACCTTGTTTGCCTCAGATGATCCCCATAAATGACCAGCAATAAACAGGATCATACCTATTTAGGTTTTTGTACCCAATAGAAGATTCGGTCTGCAAAGTTTGAGCAATTCGCTTGCGAGAAATCAATAATTTGTACGGTTTTCCTTTTCTTTCCAATCCTGAAAGGGTTTATCAGATGCTTCAATTCGGAGAGGAATAAACGGGATTTTACGTTCAGTGGGAGCCCGATCCAGTTCCTTATAGATAAAAGCATCGTCGAAGCCGGCTTCAGCCGCCTCTTCTTTGGTACAGGCGTAGAATACGCGATCGGGGCGTGCCCAGTAAATGGCTCCAAGGCACATGGGACAGGGCTCACAGGAGGTATACAGGTCGCATCCCGTTAGCTGAAAAGACCCCAAGGATTTGCAGGCATCCCGTATGGCCATCACTTCGGCATGTGCGGTGGGGTCGTTGGTGCTGAGTACGGAGTTGTAACCTTTTCCGACAATCCTGCCATCTTTGACAATCACACAGCCGAACGGCCCGCCTTGTCCATGCTGCATGCCGTATTGGGCGAGGGCGATTGCTGCGCTCATCCAATTTTCTGTGGGGTTGTTATTTGGTATCTGCATGAGATGAGGCTTTCACGTTTTTTGTTTAGGTGAATTTGGGAAACGGATTCTAATCAGTTATCGAAATTAGTGATTTTTGAATGATTCCGGGTATGCGATATACGTACAGTATTCGATTTGTTGTATAATTTATATTATGTTAAATATAAGTCAAGACTCTTACATTTACCCCAGGTTTGCTGTACCTTATTTGACACAACCAACCTGTTTCTCTCCCATTCTATTCTTTTAGCGAACTGTTGACCTAGCCATTTAAAATAAATTCTTGATAAGCTATTATTGGCCCTTTCAGAATGACCACCAATTTTAGGATTCTTTGTTCTACCTACCCAGAAACAATAGGCATATTTTTGGCACTACTGAAATTTTTTTTCAGTGAGCCAACTTAAATTTACAGAATAATACTTTGATGCGATGTCCTAGTTTGGTTTTATAAAGCTGTTAACCTATGAGCTATCAAAAGATTTTTCCCGCTACAGTCGTCAACCATTCTATCGAGGTATACGAATCTAGGATAAGTGTAAAATCTAATATTATTTACTTAATCCTTTTAGCCTCATTTATATCGATGGTGGTTGCGTTGCCATTTATTTATGTGGATGTTGCAATACTGTCTAGAGGTACTCTCCAATCTGCGCTTCAACGAAACACCCTGACCAGTTCTGTTGGCGGACGATTAGAGAAATGGGATGTTTTTGAAAACCAAAAGGTCCGTAAAGGTGATATCCTGGCGGTTGTAAGAAGTGAACAGGTTCAGCTCGAAATTAAAGGTGTTGAGGAAAGGTTAAATCTGATCCACAATTTTATGTCCGATCTGCGGCGGCTTTCACAGTTAAATATGGAGGAGTCTAATTCTCTCTTACTTGACCTAAAATCCAACTATTATCAAGCCTCCTATCTCGAATATCAAGCCAAAGTCTCCAACCATACGGCTACGCTACAAAAACTAACGCGGGATTATGAGCGAGCGAAGATCTTGTTCGAGAGTGAGTCTGTAGCTTTTGCTGAATTTGACAATGTAGAGGTGCAGTACAAACAGGCATTGACGCAACTCGAAATGCTTGAAAAACACCAGGTAAATTTATGGGGGCAGGACTTAGTCAATTACCAAAACGAGAGTATCCGCTTGAAAAGCCAACTTGATATCCTGTCTGAACAGATGGATCAATTTAAAATCATAGCGGGGACCAATGGAACGCTTATCAATGTTCAAAACTTAAATGAAGGTGATTTTATTCATCCCCAGCAAAAACTCGCTGAGATCTCTCCTGACACAACGATAATTGCTATCACTTATATTTCACCCATCGACATTGCTTTTATCGATACGGAACAAGAAGTCAGTTTTCAAATAGATGCATACAACTATAACCAATGGGGTGTTGCAAGGGGAAAGGTAATTGATATCGCAGACGACCTTACCGTTTTGAGCGAACGTGAAGCTGGGTATTTGGTCACTTGTTTACTTGATGCACCTTACCTAACGCTTCCCAGTGGCCAATTAGGATATGTAAAAAAAGGTATGACTTTCAACGCTCGGTTTGTCATCGCAAGAAGGTCTCTGTTTCAGCTACTTTATGACAAAGTCGATAATTGGATAAATCCGCAAGTTCAATTGCCATCTTAACTCTTATCATTATGGGAATCAAGATTAAGCAAAGAGATATAACCGATTGCGGAGCAGCGTGTCTCGCCTCGGTTGCTGCGCATTTTAAATTGGAGATGCCGGTTGCTAGAATAAGGCAAATGGCTTCTACAGACCAAAAGGGAACAAACATCCTTGGCTTGATCGAAGCGGCAACTAAAATGGGCTTTTCAGCTAAGGGTGTGAGAGGCGACTTTGATGCACTTATTCAAGTTCCTATGCCGGTGATTGTACACGTGATTGTCAAAAAGGTTCTGCATCATTACGTTGTATTGTATAGGGTGTCGGAGAGGACGGTCGAATACATGGATCCTGGAGATGGCCAACTGCACAAAGTGAGCTCTGATTCCTTCAAGGAAATGTGGACGGGTGTTTTGGTTTTAATGATGCCCAATGATGAATTCAGAGCTATCAACCAAAAAGTGAGCACTTGGAGTAGGTTTTGGTTTTTGGTAAGTCCCCATCGACGGATAATGTTTCAGTCACTCATAGGAGCTATTATTTTTACTGTTTTAGGTTTATCCACTTCTATTTACGTGCAAAAGATCATCGACCATGTTTTTATCGGAAGAAATGTGAATTTGCTAAATCTCCTTTCGGTCACAATGATTGTCTTACTGATCATCCAGATTGTAATTGGGGTCTTTCAAACGCTATTTGTCATCAAAGTAGGTCAGCGAATCGATGCTCGATTGATTTTAGGTTACTATAAACACCTGCTTAGCCTTCCCCAGAGATTTTTTGATACCATGCGCGTGGGGGAAATTATTTCTCGAATCAACGATGCCGTCAAAATCAGGGCATTCATCAACGATGTCTCTATTGGATTTTTGGTCAACCTGTTCATTGTTGTTTTCTCTTTTGCGTTGATGTTTACATTCTATTGGAAATTGGCCTTGGTCATGCTACTGGTCATACCCTTTTATGCTGTCCTTTATTTGATCACAAACGGATTGAATAAGAAGATAGAGCGCAGATTAATGGAAGAATCTGCCGAGCTGGAGTCCCAGCTGGTTGAATCTATCACTGCAGCGGGAACTATAAAGCGTTTTGGTGCGGAAGATCATGCCAATATAAAGACAGAAATTCGATTTGTTTCCCTACTTAAAACGGTATATCAATCTGGACTGAATAACATCTTTTCTGGGACTTCTTCAGAAACCATTTCCAGAGTGTTCACGATTATTTTACTATGGGTGGGTGCAGGGTATGTATTGAAAAACGAAATCACGCCCGGGGAGTTAATGTCTTTTTATGCACTTACGGGCTATTTGACTGGACCGGTCTCCGGCCTAATAGGAATGAACAAAACTATCCAAAACGCATTAATTGCTGCAGATAGACTGTTTGAAATCATGGACCTGGACGTTGAAACTGGGGAAGATACCTTCCCAATCAAAAAGGAAGAAGTTGGAGACATTCGTTTCAAAGGTGTGAATTTTCGATATGGCTCGAGAGCCAACGTCTTTGAAGATTTGGAATTGGTTTTCCCGAAAGGAAAGGTATCTGGAGTGATAGGTGAAAGTGGCTCAGGGAAAAGCACTCTCGTTTCGCTTCTGCAAAATCTCTATCCCCTGCAATCAGGTAATATTTACATCGGTGAATACGATATCAAGTTTATCGCTAAAGCCAGTTTAAGACAAATCGTCTCTGTCGTGCCACAGCGTATTGACCTATTTGCCGGCAATGTACTGGAAAATATTGCCTTAGGGGATTATCAACCTGACATGCAAAAGATTGTTCACATCTGTAATAAACTAGGCATGATGGACTTTATCGAAGATCTTCCTAATGGCTTTGGTACCTATCTAGGAGAAAACGGGGCTTCACTTTCGGGGGGACAAAAGCAACGGATCGCCATTGCTAGGGCCCTGTATCGGGATCCAGAAGTTCTGATTCTTGACGAAGCAACCTCCTCATTGGATCCGGTTTCCGAACAATTTGTCCAGCAAACCATCCGATTGTTAGCAAAAGAGGGAAAGACGGTTATTTTTATAACCCACCGATTAGCCACAGTGCAGGATTTTGACAGGCTTTTTGTCCTAGATAAAGGCAAACTCATAGAAGAAGGTACGCATTCCGAGTTACTCGAAAGGGAAGGAAAGTACCTTGATATGGTTCGAAAACAGCTTATTCTTCGTTCATAACGATTTATTCATAGAGAAGCTATCTTATCTATTATAGAGTTGTAAACGAATAACCAACAACTATGGAATTTATAAAACAAATCGAGCGATTTCAGCTACTAAGCAAGCTAATCAAAGAAGAGCGTACCGGAAGTCCGGATGAATTGGCGAGTAGACTCGGGGTAAGTCGTGCCAAGTTGTATTTAATGCTGGACGAGCTCAAAGATGAAGGCGCAAAAATCCGGTATTCCAAGCGGATCAATTCGTTTGTTTTTGAGAATTGTGATGGCATTTCTATTGGCTTTTCAATACGTGTATTGGGGCTCGAAGAATCTAGAAAAATAGTTGCCGGAACGGTGGGAAATTGTTGCGAGCGTCTAATTTTTTAGACGGAAATACCCTTACTTTAAACCATGATCGATCGGCAATTTTCAATGCTAGCTAATAAGATTGAGTTGATCGAGAATGGGAAAATCCAATGCCCGGCAAAGGTTGGAAAAATAGACAAAATTAGTTATATTATGGACAAATTTAAAGAGTTAAGCTTTGACGAAATGCAGCAGATTAATGGCGGTATTCGTTGGATCGGCACTGTGTGGCGGTGGATAAGAAAAGGTGTCGAAACTATTTCTATTGGACAAGCAATAGATGAATTTGGTCAAGGATTTAGAGATGGATATAACTCAGTTGAACCATGGAAACTACAAGAGAATTAAATGGACTTACCTTTCTTTCAGAACAAGAACTCCTTTCTATACAAGGTGGAGATAGCTGGTTTTATAACGCGGGAGTTAAAGCGGGAGCAATCCTCGCAAGAACTAGAAATTTTTTTCAGGAAATAATACATAGTCCCGTTAGCCCTACTCCTGATGGATATTGGAGTAGTCGATCTCTAAGAAGTTATGGATTCTAAATAATCTCCAACAAACATCGATAACAAAAATTGATATCGATGTTTGTTTTTTGGAATATTTAGTACAAATATTGTTTTTTAAAAGTAGTTAATTATGATTTATTCAAATTATAAAACCGAATATTTAATTAATATTTTTAGGTATAAGGAAAGATCAATTATTTTAGTATTTATGGTTTTAATAAGTTTTTTTATAACTTTATCAACTTCAGTAATTATTAGCTATTTTGCCGGAGATGGTGTATTTTATATTGATTATTTAGATGATCTGTCAGCAACTGCTGTGTTCGCCATTACGGTAGTATTTGCACCATTAATTGAGACCTTCCTTTATCAATTTCTGATTATTGAAGTACTACTATTCATCCGAAAATGGATTCATATCCCATTATTTATCCCAATAACTGTGTCAGCAATTGCGTTCGGTATGTCACACGACTACAATGTATATTACATTTGTTCAGCCTCTTTGATTGGCATCCTATACGCCATATTTTACCTAATTGCTAAATATAATGTGAGTATGAATGCGTTTATTTCTGTCACTATTGTACATGCTTCTACAAATTTTATGGGGTTCATGCTTGACCAAATACGATGAATACAAACCTAATATACAAGGTCTCATTAAACGTCCTTCTAATTGTTTTCGCTATTAAATACAATTCGAATTTAACAACCCTACTGGGAGATAAACTTATCCTTATCGTGACTCCTCTGGTCGTGTCGATTTTTTACCAATTTATTCAAAAGGGCACAACCACCCGTTTGTCGCTACCGTTGTTTTTAGGTTTTCTGTTGTTCTTTACTACCTTTTATCTGATCTTGAATCTTAACTGGCCAACTTTCAACCTCCCCTATTTCTTAATTTCCGTCCTTTTGTCGATTCCTTACCTGATCTTGAATGATATATGCTACGCGAAATAAGTGGATATATGCCTCCGGCGATATATTGGGTTACGTTCTGGAGGGAAGGGTCGCTTTGGATTCATGGTTTTGGAAAGGATGTAGAGTCGTAAATTTTGCGAAGTACATGCGTCTTAAGTCTTATGTCCAACATCTCACATCTCACATCCCACATCCCACTTGTAATTATCCCCCCAAATAGGCCATTCAGACGATTATTGGGTATACTTGTACGACCAATTCTTTTTCCCTATGATAGCTTCCTTCCAAATGGTTTATAGACGCCTTTTGCTTACCCACTTATTGCTGCTGCTTCTTTTCGTTACTTCTATGGCTCAGCACGAGCCTAAGGGGATTTTCCTGACCTGGCAGCAGGATCCAAGTACGACCATCACGATCGACTGGCATACCGGTCCTTCCGAACCAAGCGAATCCCTGCTTCAGGTCAGACCGCTCGGAGGTGAGTGGGAGGACGCCAGTGGTAGGCAATTTCCATTTCCCCATAGCGACCGTACCATCCATCGGGTCGAATTGGATCAATTGACCCCCTACTCCACCTATGAGTTTAGGTTAAAAGGCTACAGCCGTATTTATTCCTTCCGTACCCTTCCTTTGCACAATTTCCAGCCAGTACGGTTTGCAGCGGGTGGCGATACCTCCCACGGGGATATGTTCCGGCAAATGAACGAGGCGGTGATGCAGTATGACCTGGATTTCATCGTCTGGGGAGGTGATCTGGCCTATGCCAACGGCTTGGCGGAAAACGTGGATCTCTGGCACCGTTGGTTTGACCGCGTTAAAACAGACCTGATCTCCCCGGAAGGTCGGGTGATTCCCATCGTCGTGGGCATTGGCAACCACGATGTGATTGACCATCATTACCCCGGATCCGAGTCTCAGATTGACAACAAAGAATCCGGTATGCCCGGTTTTATCGCCAAGGTAAGGCAGGGCCGCATGGAGGAAGCTACCAATGAGTCGCGCCTGACCAAAGGCCCCTTTTTTTACCGGTTGTTTGCGTTTCCCGGACAGCCGGGCTATGGCGTGCTGGATTTTGGCGATTACCTTTCCTTGATTATCCTGGACAGTTCGCACAGCAACCTGATCAGCGGTACACAGACCGCATGGCTCAAGCAGGTACTGGCACACAGGACACATGTCCCCCATCTCCTACCCGTGTACCATAAACCGGCCTATCCTTCGTCGAGGGTACAGCCTGGTGGAAAAAGAAACCAGTTTTGGTCAGAGGAGGTACTTCGCAATTGGGTTCCGCTATTTGAAAGTCATGGGGTGCGGGTAGCCCTCGAAAACGATGACCATACTTACAAGCGTACCTTTCCCATCCGCGGTGACCAGGTAGATCCACAGGGTATTGTGTACATCGGGGACGGTTCTTGGGGGGTGTCTAAGCGAAACCCCAAGACGCCAGAAGAAGTTTGGTACCTGCAGAAGTCAGCCCAGGAAAATTCGGCAATCATCGTAACCTTACACGGCCCCCACCAGCATTTTTTGATGATCAATGAAAAAGGGGATATCATCGATGAGTATCCGGAAACCGGAAAATAGCTTTGGGAACTGCCAGTCGATACCCTAGTAAAACAGCAAAGAGCTGCGTCAAGATTGAAGCAGCTCTTTGTTGTTTGTATGCAATTTCAGCAGTTAGGTGTTGTTTACCTACTAGCCGTCTGCGTATTCCGGTTTTCCAACGGATGCTGTTGCAATAGCTCCGTGGGCGAATAGAAGCCGGATTTACCTTTGGTTGCTTCTCTTACCGCTTTCACTTTAGCCGGAGCTATAGGAGATGCGTTGTTTCCAAAGGAGTTTCTCACATAGGTAGCCACCGATGCAATGTCTTCGTCGTTGAGCATGCCACCATAGGGCGTCATGGGAACCTGGCCCGGATACTCCTTGCCCAGTACTTCTATTGGACCCATAAGCCCGTTGAGTATGATTTTGATCAGTCTCTCTTCACTGCCTGTTACCCAGCGGGTTCCGGCCAATGGCGGGAATCCAGCCGCAGCGAGGCCTTTGCCATCTTCCTGATGGCAGGTAATACAGAAGCCTTCTTTGCCATAGATGACTCTTCCTTTTTCGTAAAGGGCCATATCAGCACTGGACAGGTTATTGACAGCCTTCGGTGCTTCTTTTGCAGGTTCAGGTGTTTTGCTTTTGAATTCGATGCTGCCGGAGGCACTGATAATCACCTCGCTGATGGATACATCGTTCAGGTGTGCCAGCGACGTCTCGAATGCATTGATCATCCAGTCATCCTTGGGATGTTCGTTTGCTACGGCAAGTATCTCCAATCCACTTTCCTTGTCCAGCCAGGAAGCAGCTACGATTGCCTCCAGCCGTACCCTTCCATGTTCATCGGCTGCCGCTTGCTTTAAAAGCGTGACCTGGTCAGGAACCTGATGCCCCGTATACCGCAGAACCCTCGCTGCGGCAGCCCTTGCCCTGAAGTCCTTGGCATTAAGCATTTGCTTTAGTAGATTCTGATCCACTTTGTTCAATCCCCAAGAAACCCAAAGTGCTTCGAGCACATAGTGTTCGTACTTTGGATCATTTTTGTCCAAGCCTTCCACCCAGGTCTTCATCTTTGTGAGCACTTCGTTCGCATTTCTGCCCCTTAATTCCGTTCTTGTCCTATACCTTGCCCTAAATTCCGGCAATTTCAGGTTTTCCAGCAATTCGTCGATGGAGGCCCCGTGGATTTTGGGAGGGGTTACCAAGGGACGGGATGGGTAGGTGATCCGGTATACTCTGCCATGCACATGGTCTCTAAGTGGGTCCCTCGCGTTGTGCTGCATGTGTCCTACCAGGATGTTGTGCCAATCGATAAAATATAGCGATCCATCCGGTGCAAACTCCATATCTACCGGGCGGAAGTTGCGGTCGTCGCTTTTGACCAAATCCAGCCGATGTCGGCTATGGTAGCCGGTTCCATCATCTTCGATGGCATGTTGCTTCATCCCGAGGTATCCGATCGTATTATTGATTAGGAGGTCGCCCTGATGCTCATCGGGGAAGTGCCTACTGGATACAAACTCCAACCCGGAAGTGGGCCGTACGCGGTGGGCGTCTTCTATCAGGTTGGGTCCCTTATGCGTGGCAACACCATACCGTGGCTTTACCGAACCCGGCATCATCCATCGGACATCCGGCCCTGAGGTCTCCGCAAAGAAATTCTGACCCCAGTCATCAAACGCAATTCCCCACGGATTTGGAATGGCCAATTGGGCTGTACGCTCCAGATGTCTTCTTGCGGGATTATAGCGATAGAATCCACCGTTGGTTGCCCTTACCGGACCATAGGCGGTTTCAACGTTGGTATGGAGGAACACGCCCTCCCCCATGTAGATCGCCCCGGAAGGATCTGCTACAAAGGCGCTGATATTGTGGTGGGTATCGTGATCGTCAAAACCACTTAGCAGAATCTCCTTCGTATCTGCGCGGTCATCGCCGTCCAGGTCCCGCAGCAGAACCAGATTTGTCCCCTGGGAAACATAGACCCCCTCGGGTGCAATTTCCAGACCTATGGGAAGGTGCAACCCATCGGCAAATATTGTTTGCTTATCGGCCTTTCCGTCTCCATTGGTATCCTCCAATATCAAAATTTTGTCGTTCGGTTTCGGGTCTCCAGGCTTGTAGTGCGGATAGCTGGGCATCACGGCTACCCAAAGCCTCCCCTTGGTATCAAAGGTCATTTGAACCGGGTTAGCTAGGTCTGGAAACTCCACTTCAGAAGCGAAAAGCTCCAATTTATAGCCCTCCGGTACCTGAATTTTGTCCAGCGCATCCTGGCCGTACAGGTATTCAAGGCTACCGTTTCGCTCCGGATTGTAGTTGGTTTCGATTTCGGGAAGCTCTCTTGTGTTGGCGTCGGCAGCTATCAAATCAAATTTCTCCCCTCTGTTTGCCGCCCAGATTGCCTGATCACGGTTGGCGGTCATTTGACGTATTTTTTCCAATTCATAGGGGTAATTGTCCGGACCGAACGGATTGTACCTTCTGCCAAACACGTGAACGCCGTTGGGTATCTTGTAGTCATTGTGCCACATCCAGTTTTTCTCCATTACTGCTTCATGAATGGCAGTGCGGTGCTTTTCGGCGCGGGCCTTCGTCTTTCCGAAGAGCTTGTCGGCCAGAAAGACCGAAAACTTACGATACCCTTCTTCGTTGAGCTGGAACCCATCAGCCGTAAGGGGCTCCCTGCTTGAGTCGTACCATTTTTTGGAAGGTTCAAAGGCGTCGACAAAAAACACTTGGTTTCTCTCTGCCACCTCTCTCATGGCATCGGTATACAGCTTTAGGTTTTCGTTCTCCTTCTTTCCATTGGGCAAGTCATACCGATCCGATAGATCTTCGAAGGCAATCGGGGAAACCAACGCCAATTGGGGGGGCAGCTGTCCGTTATAGCTTTGTCCTTTTGTATGGTCTATAAATGCCTGAAGTTCATCCTTCCAGGTTTCCAGGGCATCCAGTCCGCCGAAACTCTCGTTATACCCAAAAAAGGCGACGATCACATCTGCCTTATGGTTTGTAAGCCATTGGTCAGGGTAGTCCAAGTGTCCTTCGCTTCCGGAGGATTTGGCCAGTTCTGTTTGAAACTTTTCGGCACCAGGAAATGCCCAAGGGGTATTCCTTCCCGAATGGGGACGGAAGCCGGGCGTATCCCCTGGTACACACATATTGCGGATGTAAAGCAGTGAATCTGGATACCTAACATGCATTTCGGTTTCAAACAGACCATATTCCATCATA
Source organism: Lunatimonas lonarensis (assembly GCF_000390185.1). Classification (GTDB taxonomy): domain Bacteria; phylum Bacteroidota; class Bacteroidia; order Cytophagales; family Cyclobacteriaceae; genus Lunatimonas; species Lunatimonas lonarensis. The sequence goes on from NZ_AQHR01000041.1 coordinate 206,714, forward strand.
CGGGAACCCAGGTTATTGCCGATCAACATGATATGTTGATCTTTGCGAAGGTCTAGTGTTTCCTCTTCCGTGCCGCAGCTGAACAGCAAGCCCAGTACGAACAGAAGCGACAGCCCCTTCACCAAATTGATTTTTGTCTTCATGTGTTTATAATTGTGTTTTCAATGGTCGTATACATTGTACGATGGCGCAGGATGTACGGAAAATCCCGTTTGTTGATTGTATTCCCCTTGCATTACCTGTGCCAGGTCCAAATTCAGTGGTCTGGTATATAAACAAGCCGAAATGGTACCCATACTGCCACCAATAAAGGGCTATATTTTCGAAATACCATCCTGTACTTACCTGTTTCCAGAATATCAATACAGCCCAACTTTCAATAGTAGAATAATTTCGCCTTTTTTCCAACACCTATTATATTGCCGGATTGGGTATTCGACCATTGTTACCTTTGAATTTTCACGAAAAGTGCCTATCCTTATTTTTTAATTCCTATGAAAATTTCCCAACTGGGACTCGTTTTGGGTCCGCTATTATTCCTGGCGATTACTTACCTTGTACAACCTGCCGGTTTGTCCTCAGAGGGTGTCTCCCTGTTGGCCATAACGGCTTGGATTGCAGTTTGGTGGATTTCGGAGGCAATACCCATTGCGGCCACTGCCATGTTGCCCCTTGTGTTGTTTCCTTTGACAGGAATTCTGGGAATCAAGGAGACCTCTATTGCCTATTCGGATCCCATGGTATTGCTGTACATGGGGGGCTTTATGATCGCGGTGACCATCGAAAGATGGAACCTGCACAAGCGGATCGCCCTGAATATCATAGCATTTATGGGAACGGATATGAGGCGGATCATTTTTGGATTTATGCTGGCTACCGCCTTCCTGTCCATGTGGATATCAAACACCGCCACTTCTCTCATGATGCTCCCCATCGCAGTCGCTGTAATTTCCCAGATGGCCACCCAGCTGCCGGATAAGTACTATGCAGAAAACACGGTGGGCCGATCCCTGATGCTGGGTATAGCCTATTCTGCCAGTATAGGAGGAATGGCCACCATCATAGGCACCCCCACCAATATCATTCTGGTAGGGGTAATTAAAAAAACCTATGGCATAGAGATTGGCTTTAGCGATTGGATGATGATTGGTCTTCCCCTCTCCTTGCTGCTGCTGGGAGTATGCTGGTATTTCTTAGTTTACGTTGCATTTGATCTCCGGCCAGCGGCAAAAGTAACGGGAGGAAAGGAGGAAATTGTTCAGCAGCTAAAGACACTTGGCAAAATTACGGTAGAAGAGAGGCGGGTGCTCTATATCTTTCTGGGTGTATCGGGATCGTGGATCTCCCGCTCTTTTTTGTTCAAGGAGCTTGTTCCTGTATTGGACGACACGATCATAGCCCTGTTGGGAGTCTTATTGCTGTTTGTTATTCCTGCCAAGAAGGGTTCAGGACCTCGTCTGCTGGATTGGAAAACGGCTGAAAGCATTCCTTGGGGCATCTTGATCCTATTTGGTGGTGGTTTGGCGTTGGCAATCGGATTCCAGCAAACGGGCCTAGCGCAATGGATAGGCAATCAGTTTGTGCTGCTGCAAAACGTCAGTTTCTGGCTGTTTCTTTTGTTGATAATTCTGTCGGTAAACTTTCTTACTGAAATCACCTCAAATGTGGCCACTGCATCCATGCTGCTACCTATCTTGGCGGCGGTAGCCTTGGCCATGAACGTTCATCCCTTCGGATTGATGGTTGCAGCTACAATGGCGGCAAGCTGTGCCTTTATGCTCCCCGTAGCTACGCCGCCCAATGCGGTTGTGTTTGGGTCGGGGTTTCTGACCATCCCGGCCATGATGCGTGCCGGATTCTGGATGAATCTTATCTCCGTTTTGTTGATATTCATCGTAATCCTTACCCTTCTTCCCAGGTTGTGGGGCATTGATTTGCATGCATTTCCAGACTCGATGCGCTAAGCATTTATGCAATTTACCCTATATTTCTGTTATGAGGATAGCCTATTACTTGTTTTCGTTGGCCTTTATCGCTTGTTCCTTTCAGGTGGGCAAAGATCCGTATGACCCCATGTCGGAATCAGTTGTCATTCAGGTCAACCTATCGGAAACCCATCAGACCATCGCTCATTTTGGTGCCTCGGATGCTTGGTCCTGTCAATTTGTAGGGAACTGGCCCGATGGGAAAAGGGATCGGATTGCCGATTTATTGTTCAGCAGGTCATTCGAAGCAGACGGCTCCCCTACAGGCATTGGGCTCTCGTTGTGGCGGTTTAACTTGGGTGCGGGTAGTGCATCCCAAGGTGTGGCAAGTGGTATACGGGATCCCTGGCGAAGGGCCCCATCGGTAATGGATGAACGCGGAGACTTCGACCCGGACCGTCAACAAGGCCAATTATGGTTTGCCCGTGCAGCAAAAGATAGAGGTGTCGAAAACCTACTGGTGTTTTTAAACAGCCCTCCTGTTTGGCTAACCAGAAATGGAAAGGCATATACCGATTCGGGAAACGAATCGAATCTGCCCCCATCTAAGCATGCCGAGTTTGGGACGTATATGGCAAAAGCCATCGCTGGTATGGAGGGCATGGGATTATCGGTTCAATACATTAGCCCGGTAAATGAGCCTCAGTGGGATTGGGAAGATGGAGGGCAGGAAGGAACCCCTTTTTGGAATGAAGAAATCGCCTCCATAACACACGCCCTAAACAGCGCCCTGGAAACGGAAAACCTTACTGCCCAGATTGATCTGGCAGAAGCAGGGCAAATCCAATACCTGTACGAAACCTATAATCGACCGGGAAGATCCGATCAGATCAACGCCTTTTTCCAACCGGAAAGTGAGTTCTACCTTGGCAACCTTCCCCGGGTAAGCAAGTCAATCTCTGGGCATAGCTATTTCACCACCTCACCAGCCGAGGACTCCCGAGCCAAAAGGTTGCAGTTGCGATCCGCAATTTCAGCTGCTTCGGGTCTTTCCTTCTGGATGTCGGAATATTGTATTCTCGGTGACAACGCTGGAGAAATCAGGGGCAACAAGCGCGACCTAGGGATGGATGCCGCCTTGTATATGGCAAGGGTCATCCACCAGGATTTAACCCTTGCAAACGCTTCGGCATGGCACTGGTGGCTGGCTGTTTCCCCATACGACTACAAGGATGGTCTGATATACGTAGACAAAAATGAACACGACGGTGAAATCTACGAGAGCAAAATGCTCTGGGTACTGGGGAACTATAGTAGGTTTATCAAGCCTGGCTTCCAACGTTTTGATGTGGAAACACAGCATAAACATGGCGATCAAACCTTGATGGTGTCAGGGTTTAGGAGCACTGAGGCCAAGGAAATGGTCTTCGTAATCGTCAATCCTGCGGAAACTACTATCCCGGTCGATTTTTCATCTATTGACCTAGAAAATTTCCAGCTTACCTGCTACCTCACGGACAAACAATCTAATCTTAAACCCTTTGCCGCGGATAAAAATAATAGTGAACTAGCGGTTCCCAATCGTTCGGTCATGACGATCGTGGCCCTGGAAAAATAAGGATGTAAAACCAATTTAACGAAAAACCCCTCCGAAAGTAATTCCAGAGGGGTTTTATAGATGAATCAAGCCGATCTATTACCTTTCCATCCAATCAGCACCAATTAGTTCGCTGAGCTTTTTGTTGTATTCTTCCACTTTTGCCTCGTTTTTCAACCTAGAGTGGATTTGGTAAAGAATCTCCATGATATCGGTATTGTCTGGCCGCAAGTTAGACGCCCGGGTAAAATAGGGAAGTGCATCCGCATACAGATCATCAGCCTCCTTCACCATTATGGGAGATTGTTTGTCCCACTCTTCATCCGAAAGGTCATTGATCGCAGAGATGATATTTCGCGCTTTCTCCAAATACAAAGCACCCGCATAGTAATTACCTTCGAAGAAGTCTGGGTCTACCGCAACCGTCTTCTTGTACTCTGTCAAGGCTCCATCAATGTCTCCTGACTTCTCTTTCAAGTATCCATATCTCAACAGGATGGCCGTATTTTCCGGGTCATTTACGAGTGCCGACTCAATGGAGGCCATGGCTTCATCCATCTTGTCCAACTGAAGCAACAACTGGATTTCAAATTCTGCCAGACCCTTGTCGTCTTCGTAGATTTTCCTCGCCTCAGAGACTAGCCTATATGCCTCCTGCGGATCGTTATCCTCGGCAGAAGCGATTTGGATCAAGAAGTAGTACGCATTTAGCTTATTATACTCCTTGATGTCAAGCAGCGATGTGAAGAATTTTTTCGACCTCTGAGACTCTCCTACCATGTTGCCTACGTATCCTGCGTTGAAAACGATCGATGTATCTTTTGGATCCAGTTCCGCTGCGAGCGCAAAAAACTCAAACGCCATCTCCATGTCCTCGTCTTCATACCGTTCTATTGCCTTATTGAAGGAAGCACTTTTTAGACGGTACACGCCTTGTCCCTGAAAATTCTCAGGCATATCCGGCAACACTTCCTTAAAGAGATCCTTCCCAACTTTGGTGGTAGAATCCCTTCCCTCCTTGTCAAAAACGGTAGTAAAGCTTTCTTTGGCAGAAATACCGTAATCCAACGTCTGCATCGTGTTTGAAGAGTCAGCTTCGAACATCAGGGTCTCGATCTTGCCTTTCAAGAGGTATGTCGTGGACAGATCCCCCGTTTCCGGATCATCAAGCGCTGCCTGAATCTCCTCATAGGCTTGCTCCAAATTTCCCCGCTTCATATTGCGTTCAGCGGATTTGACTACTTTCTTTTGGCCAAATGCTAGCGTAGTGGCTATTCCAACCAAAGCTAATGATAAAATTAACTTTTTCATGTTTGCAGTTTTTAATCTAATTCGATTGGTTCTTAAGGTTAACTAACTATTAAGTAAATTTCTAATTTAAAGCTTCTTCGGAGTCCGGGTTATCATTATCTGGCAGATTGTCTGGTCTTTGATCCGCTAGGTTGTTTTCGTCCAATCCCTCCTCCATAATGTTTTCTATTTTCTCGATAGAGGAAATTTCGTCGTTCTCATTCAATCGAATAAGCTTCACGCCTTGGGTAGCCCGTCCCATTACCCTTACTCCTGATACCGGTGTACGTATGGCAATGCCCGACTTGTTAATGATCATAAGGTCATCGGAGTCAACGACTTCCTTGATGGCTACCAGTCCACCGGTTTTTTCGGTCACATTCATTGCTTTCACCCCTTTGCCGCCTCGGTTTGTAACCCGGTACTCCGACAGGTAAGAACGCTTGCCGTATCCTTTTTCGGAAACCACCAATAATGTGGCATCCTCTCTGGATACACAAACCATGCCAATAACGTGGTAATTCCCCTCCTCTAAGTTGATAGCTTTCACGCCTGTTGCCGTCCTTCCCATAGGTCTAACCGTCGATTCATGGAAGTGGACAGCACGGCCGGAACTTGCCGCTATTACAATATGGGAGTCTCCATTCGTGAGTTCTACGTTTACCAACTGATCCTCGTCCCGAATATTCAACGCAATGATTCCGTTGGTTCGAGGCCTGGAATACTGTTCCAGGGTGGTCTTTTTGATGATACCATTTTTGGTTATCATCACAATATAGTTATTGTTGATATAATCTGCATCATTTAGGTCGGAAACCTGAATAATTGAACGGATTTTATCACCAGATTCGATATTCATCAGGTTCTGAATAGGCCTTCCCTTGGATGTTTTGCCACCTTCAGGGATGGCATAGGTCTTTAACCAAAAGAGCTTGCCCTGATCGGTGAATATAAGAAGGTAATTGTGGGTCATCGCGGTGAACAGGTATTCCGTGAAGTCATCCTCCTTGGTAGTAACCCCTTTTGATCCTACCCCACCCCTGCTTTGAGTTTTGTATTCGGTTAGGACAGTCCGTTTGATATAGCCTTGGTGACTTACCGTGATCACAACCTCCTCGTTGGGAATCATGTCCTCGTAGTTGAAATCCTCGGCATTGTGTTCTATCGCAGTCCGGCGTTCGTCCCCGTAACGTTCCTTCATTTCCGCCAGCTCGGACTTGATGATTTCCATTCTACGATCCTGGTTTGCCAGAATATCCTTAAGCTCTTCGATGAGTTTGATCAAGTCGTCGTATTCCTTCTGGATTTTTTCGCGCTCCATGCCGGTAAGCCGCTGAAGTCTCATATCCAAAATCGCCCGGGCTTGGATCTCCGACAGTGCAAACCGTTCCATCAGCCCATTTCTTGCGGTCTCGGGATCCCTCGAATTCCGAATCAGCGTAATCACCTCGTCCAAATGATCCAGCGCGATCAGGTAGCCTTCCAGAATATGGGCACGTTTCTCTGCCTCTTTGAGTTCATACTCCGTACGCCGCACCACCACTTCGTGCCGATGGCTTACGTAATGAACGATCAAATCCTTCAGATTGAGCGTATAAGGCCTACCCTTTACCAGTGCCACATTGTTGACACTAAAAGAAGTCTGCAATTGCGTATGCTTGTAAAGGTTGTTCAATACCACGTTGGGTACGGCGTCCTTTTTGAGCTCGTAAACAATGCGCATTCCCTGCCGATCCGATTCATCCCGAATGGCCGAAATCCCGTCCAGCTTCTTTTCATTGATCAACTGGGCAGTTTTTTCCACCATCCCGGCTTTGTTCACCATATAGGGAATTTCGGAAATGACAATCATTTCCTTTCCATTGTCCTTTAGTTCCACAGAGGCTTTTCCGCGCACAATGATACGTCCCCTTCCGGTTTCAAAGGCAGCCTTTACCCCATTGTATCCATATATGATACCACCGGTAGGAAAGTCGGGGGCAGTAATGTGCTGCATTAGCTCGGAAACGGTAATATCCCGATTGTCGATGTAGGCAACAATACCATCTATTACTTCCGAAAGGTTGTGGGGAGCCATGTTGGTAGCCATGCCTACCGCAATGCCGGAGGCGCCATTCAACAAAAGGGCGGGAATTTTTGCCGGCAACACTACCGGTTCTTTTAGGCTGTCGTCAAAGTTCAGCTGGAAATCAACCGTTTCTTTGTTTATATCGATCAGTAACTCCTCGGCAATCCTACGTAGGCGGGCTTCGGTATACCTCATGGCGGCGGCATTGTCACCATCGATAGATCCAAAGTTTCCTTGAGGATCAACCAACGGATACCTAAGCGACCAAGGTTGCGCCATCCGAACTAGCGTTTCATATACGGCGGAGTCTCCATGGGGGTGATATTTACCCAATACCTCACCTACAATCCTCGCCGACTTCTTATAGGGTTTGTTATGGGTGACCCCCAATTCCTGCATGCCAAAAAGAATCCTCCTGTGAACAGGTTTTAGGCCATCCCTGACGTCCGGCAGCGCACGGGAAACAATCACCGACATCGAATAATCGATGTAAGCACCGCGCATTTCCTCTTCAATATTGATTGGAATAATGTTCTCGTTTTCTCCTTGAGCCATAATCAAAATTAATCTCAATAATAAATGGCAATATACACATAAATGATGGTTTTTGAAAAAATATAATTTTACTTAAAGGCAAAAACCATGGTATTTAATTTATATTCATGGAGTTAAATTAGTTAGTTTTTAAGAAAGGTCTACTTAAATTACCCTAGAATTATTACCACTGTCCCACTTTTCGGTTTTGCATATGCCAAATCGAACTTCCGCGGTACTCCACGCCATTATGCATATGTTTCATTACAACCCCACATCCGGAAACTTTGCACCGCTTGGTGGCAGGTAGCCGAACAGCCACACCTGCTTGAACGGTGAATACCTGTTGACGCAATGCCTGCATCTCCAAACTTTCCAATCCGGGGTTATACCCAAACTCCCGTACCATAATACCCGGACGAACAAACATTTTCGTGTACTCCGAAAACTCCCTTTCAATGCGAAGTCCTGCAGCATAATAAGGCAGAGACGATTCCAATCGATGGTCGAAGGATTGCCGCAAAAAAAGCCTGCCAAATTCGCCATCCAGTAAAAAACGCCAGGGATAATCCTGTTGCATACGAAGACGACGCTCGGATTGCATATAGTGGTTTGCGCCTGAATACTTCCGGTAGCGGTAGTTTAGAAATGAACGTCTTTTGCCCGCGTCGTACAAAACCAACCCCACTGTGCCATACAACCTATCAAACATGAAACGATCGCTATCGAAGTTGAAACGGTAATCCTGCACCCTGAGTGCATTCATGGATCCCCATTCCCGACCGTATCCGCCCCCCACTTCGAGGAGGTCAAACAGGTTTAGACGGACGCCGACATGAAAAGGAAATGTGAAATTTCCGCCCCGAAACATCAGGGTATCTTCCGACCCAATATCCGTGACGGATTCTGTAATGACAGAGGTAATCGGATACTCCTTGGGCTCCAGGCTGCCAAAATTCAGGGTATTGGCGTGAAAACCCGAGCCGGTTCCTAATTCAAAAGCTATACTGCCAATCATGTTGCGGAAGACATTTCCCAGCTCGCTTTCGCTCTTTCGGGTTCTACTTTTTAGCTTGCGCTCGATCCCGAAAATATCGTCGTCCTGCCCAAAGCCAGGAAAAACCAGCAAACCTGCCAGCAGTACCACCATCCAAGTAATTCGACCGATACGGCCTAGCGTTGCTTGCATCTTCAGCATTTTTAATAATCTCACTGACCCCATCTCCTGTTACAATATTCACCTTTATTTCAACAACGAATGTAAAATCGAGTAGGAAGATAGGGATTAGTTCCCTATCTGTCCTCT
>NZ_AQHR01000042.1 GCF_000390185.1 Lunatimonas lonarensis
CATTTTATGTAAATTTAGCAGACACACTTAAATGAACAGTCTCGTTTTTAATTGTTTTTTAGAGGTCACAACTTGTCCCGGTTTATCGGGATGGAATCTCGCATGGTTACACCGGGTGGAATCTCGCCATAATAGTCATCCCCGTGTGAATTTCTTCCTATGCTCGATTTCATAAAACTTTAACCCAAACGTTTTTTCCAATTACATTTTTCCTAAAAATGCAAATCCACTCCACAACTTATTCTAATATATTATCAGCACGCAGAGACAGTTTAAACCGCTACATAGCAGCTAAAACTTTATGGATAAAGTACTTTATGCTAATACTCATTGAAGATTTGTTAAGTAAATAGGTGATATATTAAGGATTCAGAATCAATGGTTTCCCGTAATTACCGCAGCGTGACAAGGCTGCGAAAAAATATTTTTGCCAATTCGTGCCTTTAAAACTCCCTGAGGATTCACAGAAGGCCAAAAGTTTTTTAAACACCTTGGTGTCTACGATGCCTATTTAAAGCACTTCTTGTTTCCTTAAAAACGGGTTTTCGTTTGCCATTGCAAATGGCTTAATGAAGATTTGTTTCTCAAAGGAATAGAGTGATAGATGGGTTTAGTAAATACTACACCCGGTTGGGGTTCACCTAATACCTCTTTTAAATATAATATCGCTTGTGAAGATTTCAGGGCTAACGCCCCTGGATGGCTTTTGTGGATATGCGGATTCTACTAAGATGAGAGGGCTACGCCCCTTTGGATTAGTCCTAGACTTTACTACTTGTATTTATGATTCCTTTCCGCAACAAGGTAGACAAATCCAACTCTATTTTCCTTTGCGTCTTGGCGCCTTTGCGTGAGCATCTTCTGCCGGAATGACCGGAACGGTAAAATAAACCAAAGGAGAAAAACTTTCTAAATCATCCGTAATACCCCCACCTCACAGCGCTCACCGGCTAGTAGCCGCTTGATCTCTTCGGGATCACGGTTTTTCTTGATCTCTTTTTGGTAGGCGGTGTGTTCCTGTTTGAATTTTTTGCGGTAAATCGCCTCCACAAAGCGCCTGATATCCGTTTTGGTTTCCAACTTCAGCGGAGGCACCGTAGTCGGCTTGTCGTCCTCTCCCTTGGCCACCATTGTAAAGTAGGAGGTGTTGGTGTGCTTCACCAAGCCGGTTTTCACGTTTTCGGAAATAACCTTGATCCCGATGATCATGGAGCTGTTTCCCACATAGTTGACAGAGGCCATCAGGGATACCAGTTCACCCACCTCCACGGGCTGCAAAAAATCCACTGTGTCCACCGAAACGGTCAAACAATAGGCCCCGCTGTGTTTGCTGGCGGTGGCATAGGCTACCTTGTCCATCAGGGACAGTAAAATTCCTCCATGTATCTTTCCCCCAAAGTTGGCATAAGAAGGGATCATCAATTCCGTTATCGTCACCCGCGAGAAGCTTGAGGGTCGGGCATCTAGTTGTTCCATACTTTCAAATAACGGATAAATTGCGCAATTTTACCCGTATCAAACCTCCAAAACCCGTGAAAAATCTTCTGCTTGTCCTGCTTCCGTTTTGCTGTATCCTCTCTGCCTCGGCCCAAACTTCCGACGAACACGCACTCCAGGCCTTGATTCAGGATTCCTTTGACCATATTTGGTCTGAATTGGACGCGGAAAAAATCCCCGATTACTACCTGCCCGACTTCCTCTTGCTGGAGCACGGCGAGGTTTGGGACAACGCCTTTATCGCCACCTATTTTGAGGGGGCCAGGACCAGGTCCCAACGGCCTATCCGTACCAACCGCTTTGAATTTATCCGTACGGATGTCCAAGGGGACATGGCGTGGATAGCCTATCACAACTACGCAGACTTTGCCCTCGAAGGACAAGAAACCCGCAAGGCCTACTGGCTGGAAAGTGCCGTGGCCCTAAAGACTCCGCAGGGATGGAAACTGAAAATGCTGCATTCTACCCGGGGAAAGGTCGATTAAAGCTAACTAGTCTACATTCCATAACACAAGCATTTGTATGAAGCGATGTTTGGGGGATTCTAAGGGAGATGGGTCAGTTTCTCAGCACTGTCAGGCGAGATGCTGTGCGGTATGGAAATAAGCTACTTTCCTAGTCCTCTTTTCTTTGGGTGGCGTCTTCGTCCGCCTGTTTGTCTAATAGTTTTTTTAGGGATTCGATATCGGCAAGGTCTTTTGCCCGTCCGGAAACCTGTTTGTTCTTTATAAAATCATTGGCACTGATGAACGATATTTGCAAGCCGTCAATATCGGTCTCGACACGGGCGTTGTACGCCTCGTCGAAATGAACTCCGGATATGGCGTTAAGGATGTCGATGCGCAATGGCGGATAACCCAATTGGGTAACATAATTTTCGCGTAGAAAATCATCCTCTGTAAGCCGAAGCTGGTCAAATCCGAAATCAGCTATCACCCTGACCATCCTACGGGCGTTTTCCGCATCGGGTTTTATCCATATATCGAGGTCTCCAGTATTTCTCGGTCTTCCGTGAAAGGAAAGGGCATACGCTCCGACCACCATATATTTTACTTGGTGCTTATTGAGAAACTCCACAAACTCGATGAAATCCTGTTCAAGCATCGAGATTCCGCTGGTTTATTGCTCTTTCAATGTGCTCGGGGTAGCTTCCAAGCAACCAACTGTAGTATGCCCTGCGCAAGCGTGTCACTTCGGCTATCCGCTCGGAAGCCGGGCGGTCTAACCAAAACAGGATATCCTGGAGGTCTTCCTCGTCTATCTTTACTTGGTTGGCCACCATTGCCATCTTCCTGTTTTTCATCTGTTTATAATATGTCTTTAAGCGGTCAGAACATGTCCCGGTTTATCGGGATGGAATCTCGCACGAATTCCCCGATAGCTATCGGGGCGTCCCTCCGTGTGTCGCTTGCGTCGTGCTCGATTTCATGGAGTCTATACAAACTTATCAATGTAAATATACAAAATATCGGACATTAATAAAAAATGGAAAGGGCGTCTACCCGTTCCAGTCCGTGTCCTTTCTGATGTCTTTGACAAACTTCCCGTTAGGAAAATCCTTATCGAGGCAATTGCTTTTTAGATAATCCAATACACTCTGCTGTGTTTGCTGGCCGTGGCCTAGGCTACCTTATCCATCAGGGACAGCAAATTCCTCGGTGGATCTTTGCCCTCGAAGGACAGGATACCCGCAAGGCCTACTGGCTGGAAAGCGCCGTGGCCATAAAAACACCACAGGGATGGAAACTGAAAATGCTACACTCCACCCGGGGAAAGATAGAATAGATTGTCTCAGTTTTCACTTCTCCATTCCATCACCACGTATTCAAGCCCTCCCTTTGCAAACGTTTCAGGGGTGCAGACCAGGCCAAACCTCTCGTAAAAGCCGGTCTTGGCTTTTCGTGCGTTGCACCAAATCCGGGAGTAGCCATTTTCCCTTAGCTCGCACATAACCAGGTGTAACAGAAGGGTTCCATAGCCCTTACCCTGATAGGCTTCCAGGGTGGCAAATTTTCGGAACTGTGCCTCCTTTCCATCTGTAAAGATCGAAATGACAGTCACCAGCTTTTCCTTCAGGTATAATCCCAAGTGCACCGCATCGGAGTCGCCTTTCACCCGCACGAAGTCGACGTCGCGGTCTGGCCACATCACCTGACGACGAATAGACCACACCAGATCCAGGCTAACAGGCTGTATGCATACGTTATTTGGTAATTTTTTGCTTACTTGCATCAGGCAAAAATAACCAACCGGGCACAAAATGGGCTTTTTATCACCCTTCATCTTTCGGCTATTTCTATTATTATCCTCTCCGGATCCGTCTGCTGCCATCAGCATTCCCCTGGGAGGCAATGCCTACCAAACCGCAGGCAACATGCTGGAGCCCGTGTCTCCGCAGGGGATCAGTAGTTGGAGCCATATCGATTCCGAATACGCCGTTTATTTTTATTTGGAAAAAGCGGCAAGGGTGTCTTTGGCGTTGACCGTACAGCCGCAGCAGGCAACCGCTACACTTTCCGCCCGGGTCGGCGCAAAAGAACACGAGTTTACCCTCAGGCCGGGACAGCATACGGCAGCATTGGGCAGTTGGGACCTTGAACAGGGCTATCAATCCCTGCAGCTGATGGCGGTGGATAGAGAAGGCTCACACTATGGGCATTTTACCGACCTGGTGATAACCCCCGAAGAAGGCGTAAACCTGCACTACGTCAAAGACAACGAAGCAAACCGATTCTACTGGGGTAGAAGGGGACCCTCCGTACATCTGAGATACGAAATACCGGAAAACCGCTCCTTCAAATGGTTTTACAATGAGATGACCGTGCCGGAAGGCCAGGATCCTATTGGATCCTATTTTATGGCCAATGGATTTGGACAAGGTTATTTCGGCATCCAAGTCAACTCCCCCACCGAAAGGCGTATCCTGTTTTCCGTTTGGAGCCCCTACCAGACGGACAATCCCAACGAAATTCCGGAGGACGAGCGCATCCGCATGATTCGCAAAGGCATAGACGTGTACACGGGAGAGTTTGGCAACGAAGGCTCGGGAGGGCAAAGTTACCTGAGGTACCCTTGGAAGGCCGGCGTAACCTACCGCTTCCTTAATTCGGTGGAGCCTGACGGAAAAGGAAATACGATCTACACGGCCTATTTCTACGACCCGGAAATGGAAGAGTGGTTGTTGATAGCCTCTTTTTCCAGACCCAAAACAGACACCTGGTACAGTCGCCCCCATTCCTTTCTCGAAAACTTCAACCCGCTGTATGGACACGTCGGAAGGAAGGTTTTGTACGAAAACCAATGGATTGGCGACGAGCACGGCAACTGGCACCCCATCGGCACAGCCACCTTTACGGGTGACGATATCGCACGGAGAGCCTACCGCTTAGACTTTGCCGGCGGTGCAGAAGGACAGCGCTTCTTCTTACAAAATGGAGGTTTTTTCCATCCTCACACAGAAATCGGCACCGCACATACCATACCCTTGCCGCTAAAAGAGCCTCAGGTTTCCATGGAAGCCTTACCCTAAAAATAAATTCTTACCCAAAAAGATATGCAAAAATTCTGCTTCCTTTCCCTTCTTACCTTAATAGGTTTAGCCTTTCCAAGCCTTGCGCAGCAGCAGCCCCCCAACATCGTATTGGTGTACATAGACGATATGGGCTACGGCGACCTAAGCATCACCGGAGCCAACGGTTTCCATACGCCCCACTTTGACCGGATGCTAAAGGACGGCGCATTTTTTTCGCAGTACTATGCACCCCAAGCGGTTTGCTCAGCATCCAGGGCGGGTGTAATGACCGGCACCTACCCCAACCGGATCGGTATGTCGGGGGCATTGGATCATACCGCGCAGATCGGACTGAATCCCGACGAGGAAACCATCGCCGATATTCTCAAAGAGCGGGGCTATGCCACGGCGGCTTTTGGAAAGTGGCACCTGGGCCACCATCCGGAGTTTCTTCCCACCCGACAGGGGTTTGACGAATTCTACGGCATACCCTACTCCAACGACATGTGGCCCAACCACCCAACGAACAAAAATTACTATCCAGAGCTACCTATGATCGCCGACGAAAAGGTAGTGGAGCTAAACCCAGATCAAAGCCAGTTTACCACCGTATTTACCGAGAAGAGCTTGGAGTTTATGGAGAAAAACAAGAACAGTCCCTTCTTTATCTACTTGGCCCATCCCATGCCCCATGTGCCGTTGTTTGTTTCGGACAAGTTTAAAGGAAAATCCGAGCAGGGCCTCTACGGGGATGTGATCATGGAGCTGGACTGGAGCATCGGACAGCTCCGCCAGAAAATTGCCGAATTGGGCTTGGAAGAAAATACCCTGTTGATCGTGACCTCAGACAATGGCCCATGGATCAACTACGGCAACCATGCCGGCAGTACCGGTGGGCTTCGGGAAGGAAAGGGGACTTCATTCGAAGGAGGACAGCGCGTACCCTGTCTGATGGTTTGGAAAGGCGTGGTGCCGGAAGGATTAGTGGTCAACAAACTGGCCTCTTCCATCGATCTGCTGCCAACGATTGCGTCCCTTACCGGGGCCAAGCAGCCCCGCAAGAAGATAGATGGCGTCGACCTCTCTGCGCTGGTAAAGGGAGATCTTAGCCAAACACCCCGAGATCATTTTCTCTTCTATTACCGAAGAAACAGCCTGGAAGCTATTCGCATGGGGGATTGGAAACTTGTACTGCCCCATCGGGGCCGAACCTATGAGGGTTTCTCTCCCGGCAAGGACGGGCAACCGGGTCCGGTTTACGAAAACTACTTTTTTGAGGGAGGCCTTTACGATCTCAGGAGAGATCCCGGAGAGCGTTACAATGTGCGGGCGGATCATCCAGAGATAGAAGTGGAAATCCTAAAGATCGCTGCCGATGCGCGGGAAGATCTAGGAGACGATCTCACCGGACATTCGGGAGCTAACCGCCGGGAACCTGGTAGGCGAAACAACTAAATCCAATTAGAAAAAAAAGCGCTCGGCTTGTTATGCCGGAGCGCTTTTTTTATGGTCAGTTCGATTTTTCAAGATATTCTTCGATTTGCTCCATGCTTACCGCCAAAGGCTTGGGGTACTTTTTCACCCAGGCGCGAAACTCGTTTTTGATTGCCTGGTTCCATTGCCCATGTATTTCGCCGGAAGGGTATTTGCCCTCCTGCAGCAGGATGCGTTCAAATTCGTCCCGTAGACCGACCAGTTCGGAGCTGATCACCAATTCTTCGACCAGGTAGGCCGGAATAAACACCGCTCCGTAATCGTTTGCAAATACCACGTCGCCGGGGAATACGGTAACCTCACCAATGCGGATGGGAGCGTTAATGGACGTCGGCGTCATATCACGAATATAGGATGGGTCGTGTCCTTTTATCCAAGCGTTGAAGCCATCGGTGTCCTTCAGCTCCTGCATGTCGCGGACTGAACCATAGAAGACCACCCCTTTTCCTGTTTTGCCGTAGATGGCGTTGCCCAGACTGGAACCGATCAGGGTGCCGTCCTTCACTTTGCCATATCCGTCGGCCACGTAGATATCTCCCGGGGTGAGGATGTCGATGGGCCAGATATTGATACCTCCCCGCTGGGAGCGGCCCTCTTCCTTGCCCCAAGCGCGCACCAGGCTATCCAGATCCGGGCGGGCAGGCATAAATTGGGCAGTGACCGCACGCCCCACCATGGTCTCTCCCGGTTTTAGGATAATCCAATCCTTTTCGACCTGGTTTCGAAAGCCCTTACGCATGAGGAAGCCCCAGATCTGCTCCAGGGTGGCACTTTCCAGACGTTCAAGCATGAAATCCGGTACGTGGGGCCGTCCATCCTCAAAGCGCTCCCCTTTCCATTTTGAAGTCCAGGTGACCACCTGATCCTTGGTTTGACCTACCTGTTGTGCGGTTGCAGTGAGGTGGAGATAAAAACCTAACAAACAAATCATTGACAATTTAAACATGGGCTATTGGGTTTATGAAGGTCGGTTACTATTCTTCTTTTCAAAAATAACAAAAATAGCGCAGCGGGAGGATTCAGCTTTCCAAAATTTATCCGAAGTCACCACGTACACTACCGAATTACCGCCAAAAAAATATTTACGCTTTCGTGTCAAAAACCTACATTTTCATGAAACATTGTTTTATTCTAAATGCATATATTTTTTATTCTATTAAACCCAAAATTTTGTACCCTTAAATGCCCAATATACCGAATTTAAACTTAGTACTAGACCAATTATTTTAACCAAAACTCATGTAGATACCATTCATATCTTATCTACTATTCACATTTTTTGACTTAAACAACGATAATTTATTACAAAGCAAACCTTTACATATATTATATAAAATCTATACCTTTATTTTTTATAAAAAAAGAGAAACAGCTTTCAAACGAGGCTTCTTTTTGCTCTTTTTTTAAAAAACCTTTTGTTAAAATAGGGAGGCCAATGTTAATAATTTATAAATTTTTTTGTAAAGTTACATTCTGAAAAATCTTTTGTTGACTAAGTTGATTAACCCTGATAATTACGATAGCCTATGAAAAACCCCCTTACTTAAAATTATCCCCGCGTGATCAAGCAATTCACGCAAAACAATTCACACTTATTTATTACAATCAATCCTGTTCGTTATGTACGAACACCTAGCTTATCTAAAATTATGAACAATGAAACAAATCTACACTTGATCAATCTAGCCAAAGGAGTCGGAAGATTCTTATTGGTTCCCGGATTGATGCTGTCGGCTTGGAGTCAACCTGTATTTGGTTC
Organism: Lunatimonas lonarensis; assembly: GCF_000390185.1. GTDB lineage: Bacteria > Bacteroidota > Bacteroidia > Cytophagales > Cyclobacteriaceae > Lunatimonas > Lunatimonas lonarensis. Next base: position 8,262 of record NZ_AQHR01000042.1, read on the forward strand.
TTCTTTGCCGCTAGAAACCGCGCCTGTGGAAGCATTGGAAGCAGACATCACGGTACAAGGAACCGTTTCCGACGAAAATGGGCAGGCACTCCCCGGTGTAACCATTACGGTACAGGGACGTAACATCGGTACGGTTACCGATATCGATGGAGCCTACTCAATTACGGTACCTGACAATGCTACATTGGTTTTCTCTTTTATCGGATTTAAAAGCCAGAATGTACCCGTGGGCAACCGATCTACGATCAATGTGACCATGGTTGAAGATGTAGGAGCACTGGATGAATTTGTGGTTACCTCTTTCGGTGTGGCCAGAGAGCAACGATCTCTTGGCTATGCCACAACTACGATCAGTTCCGATGAACTGGTGAAAGTAGGTACTCCTAACATCGCTACCGCTCTGTATGGAAAAGCACCCGGTGTGCGTATCCAAGCCGGTGCGGGTGGTGCGACTTCTGCCGTAAATATCACGGTACGTGGTATCAACTCCATTACCGGCAGAAACCAACCTCTGATCATTTTGGACGGTGTTCCCATTCGAAACGAAGAAGTTTCCAACAACAACTATTGGGGCGATCAGCGTTTACGGGGTAACGGGTTATTGGATATCAACCCCGAGGACATCGATAATATCTCCATCTTGAAGGGTGCCTCTGCAGCTGCCCTTTATGGATCTGAGGCGGTCAATGGTGTCGTTCTGATCACCACCAAAAAAGGCAGTGCCGGTCAGAAGGGCTTCGCGGTAGATTTCAATGCGAACTATTCCATGGATCAGATCGCCTTCTTGCCCCGCTACCAAAATGTTAGAGGTCCAGGCGCACCAAGACACGTATTTCCGACTATCGGTCAGGATGCAGACGGCTTCGTAACCTACGAAGATGGTAGCAGAGGCGTTCCGGCCACCAACCTAAACTTTGGTGTACCATTTGACGGTCGACCAGTGAGATCTTGGGACGGTGTAATAAGGCCCTATGAGGCGCAAATAAACAACTATGCCCAGTTGTTCAATAGTCCTATCAACTCACAGGTTAACGTGGCCATCTCGAATTCCACCAATGTAGCAGACTTCCGCCTTTCACTGACCCGTCAGGACAACGAAGGTTTGAGCTTGAATTCGAAAAACAACAAAAACATCATGAACCTGAACTCTACCTTCCGGGTTTCCAAAAAGGTAAGGACAGATCTGATGATTAATTATATCAATCAGAACACCGAAAACCGTCCCGTTTCGGTCGATCGGATGATCAACAACTTCACCGGTATGATGACTCGTTTCGACAACGGTGCCTGGTATTTGGATAGATATCAGACAAGTCGCGGATATCGTTTTGTTACCGGAAACGGCCAAAGCTTAACACCAGACGAAAATATTCGTTTTAATCACTTCATGCCAGATATTGCCGACTATGTATGGCGGGTAAACAGACACCAAGCCTCTGAAATCAGCAACCGGGTAATCAGTAGCTTGACCAACACCATTGAGATCACAGACGAGTTGTCACTTCGTGCACGGGTGTCTACCGACTTCACCTACAGGAATTCTGAAAACAGAGCGGCTACCGAAAGACCGCTTGCCTTTGGGCCATCGGGTGGATTTAGCATGCAAAACGAAACCTTCAACATTCTGTACGGTGATGTGCTTTTGACGTACCGAAAAAACCTCAGCGAGGATATCACTGTGTCTGCGATGGCCGGCTATACAGCCAACAAAGAAACCTTGTCATCCATCAGCCGCGGAACCAATGGTGGCTTGAGTACCGAAAACCTCTTTGACATCGTAGCTTCGGTCAATATTCCGAACAACGGTTCACTCCGCAGGGCCAGGGTTATTGACGCCACACTGGGTACGGTAAATTTTGATTACAAAGGTATTTGGTACGTAGAGGGAACCGTTCGTAGGGACCGGACTTCTACGATGAATCCAAACAACAACAGCTTTGTATATCCTTCGGCAAACACCAGTTTTATGATCTCCGATGCCTTTGAGCTTCCAAGCCTGATTGATTTTGCGAAACTTAGGGGTTCTTGGGGAATCGTAGGTAACTATCCCGATATCTATCAGGCCAACATCGCCTACAACCAAAATACCTTGGGTGAACAGCGACCAGGCGGCGGATCGGTATTATTTACCAATATCCCTTGGAGCTTTGGAAATGACGGTATACGCCCCGAACAAAAATATGAGTTTGAATTCGGCGTGGAGACTAAATTGTTCAATGGGCGACTTGGGTTGGAGTTCAACTACTTCAACGCCCAAATTCGTGACCAAATCCTTCCATTGACCCTTCCAGCTACCTCCGGTGCAGGAAGTGTATTGGCAAACATAGGCACCATGCGAAACAAGGGGATTGAATTGTCCTTGACCGGCCAGATTTATCAACGAGCCTCTTTCCAATGGGAAGCAGGGTTGAACTTGGCGAGAACCATGAACGTCATCGAACAATTGGCCAACAATGCGCCAGAGTTGATTCACGCAGACTTTGACGGTAATGCAGCGCAGCTACGATCTGTGGTAGGAAGACCCATGGGGGACTTCTATGCGCGTCCAGTGGAAAGAGATGCCAACGGCAACAAGATTGTGCAGCCAAATGGTATCTACAAAATCGACCCAAATGAGTGGATTCAAGTGGGCAACGCGATGCCGAAAGCTATTGGAGGTGTCTTCAACAATTTCGCCTACAAAAACTTTACGTTGGATGTACTGGCTGACTTCCAAATCGGCGGACACGTGATGCCTACGGGTATCAACTGGATGATTTCCAGAGGATTAACCGAACAAAGCTTACATGCCATGAACACCGAAAGAGGCGGCCTATCCTACTACGTGAATGCGCAAGGTCAGGGCGTACAGGTGCAGAGCGGAGCAGCAGCCGGTCCAGGCGGTGAAACGGTCTACCACGACGGTATGTTGATGGAAGGAGTTACCGCGGACGGCAATGCCAATACCAATGTGATTTCCCAAGCGCTATACTTTCAGCGGACGTACGGCTGGGGTGGTCCTCAGTACAGTCAGTCCCGTTATGAACTGTATATCCAGGAAAACACCTATTTCAAGATGCGCGAACTTGCCTTGGGATACAGTATCCCTTCCCGTATAGCTTCCAAACTGGGTGCCAATAGCATACACGTATCCACATTCGGTCGAAACCTGTTCTTCTTCTACCGAAACATCAAAGACCTTGATCCGGAAGTGTTGACAGGAGGTTCCCGATGGACGCAAACCCTGACCAATGCAGGAACCAACCCTGCCACCCGTACAGTGGGCTTTATGGTAAGGGCCAAGTTCTAAGCGTGCAATCACCAAAAAATCGAATATCATGAATATCAAACATATAATCGTGGCATTGATGCTGACTGTAGTTGCAGTTAGTTGCCAATTTTCGGATTTCGAGGATAATTACAGAGATCCTTCCAGGATTTCGGAGTCTTCCATCGAAAAGCAGTTTACAGGGTTTATCATTGCGAACAGGAACTACGTGCTGCCCAGCTATGATAACTATTTTATCAACCTTCGGATCACACTAAACCGCTTCACCCACTCCATCGGGTGGGTAAATGGTGAAAACCAATACGTCCCAGGATCCGCGGCGATTAACAACCGTTGGAACAATTACTACCAGTTTTTGGCCCAGTACAGAGAGTTGGAGAAAATCTATGCTGGCCTAACGCCTCAACAGCAGACAGACTATCGTTTGTTTATGATCACGGCAGCAACCTATCTGTATGACCATACCCAGAAGATCGTCGATCTGCATGGGGATATTCCTTGGTCCAAGGCAGGGATGTTAAGTACCAACGGTGGAAATTTTGGTATTTCCTATCCAGAATACGACACCGCTGAGTCCATCTATACCAAAATGCTGGACGACCTGGCCGGCTTTGCAGATGAACTCCGTACGCTCACGATAAACCCCGGTATCAAAGTAGGTTTTGACAACCAAGACCTAATCAACCGTGGTGATATTGATCAGTGGCTGAGATACATCAATTCCCTTCGTATCCGTATGTTGACCACCGTAAGTGGAACCACTGCCTTTGGTGCACGGGCAAATACCGAGATTGCGGCCATCTTGGCCAATCCAGGAAACTATCCAATTGTATCGAGCAATGCTCATAATATCAACTTCCGTATCCACACCTTGGGAACGCTAATAGGTGCGACTTCCTTCCAAAGTGGATTGGAAGATTGGAACGGAAATGTGGCTGGAAAATTCTTGGTAGACCACATGGTCGAAAACGGAGACCCTCGCCTGACCTACCTTTTTGAGCCCGGACTGGAAGCAGAAGAAGGTGAGTTCATCACGATGGATCCCCTCGAAAACCAAAACTTCCAAACCATCTTGGTAGCTACAGGTACACTTGCGATCTACAACAGGTCAACCACCAGCCGCAATCAGTTCTTTCCCGGCGTGCTGATCAACTCCGCCCAGGTACACCTGATGCTGGCAGAACACTTTGCCAAACAAAATCAGAATGCCCAAGCAAAGCAGCATTATGAAACTGCGATCAAAGAGTCTATCGGTTACTATCAAAATTTGAGAGCCTTGTCCAACAATGCGATCTCACCGGCACCTGCTGCCATTACACCTGCGCACATTGATGCATACCTAGCCGCACCTGCCGTTTCCTGGGAAACGGCATCCACCACGGCAGATCGCATTCGCCTAATCGCAAGGCAGCGTTGGTTGCACTTCAACGTAATCCAGCCAAATGAAAACTGGACCGATTTCAGACGTCAGAATGTACTAGGCCTTCCGTTTTGGGAAGACCCCTTTAACCCTCAGCGATTCCCGCCCAACCGATGGATCTATCCTGATTCTGAGCAGACTTTCAACCCCGACAATTATGCCAGGGTACAACCTACCGATAACCTTACAACCAGAATATTCTGGCATGTCAACTGATCGAAGTTGTATATAAACTAAAAAAAGAGGCTGCCCTTTTTCGGACAGCCTCTTTTTTATTTTTCGGCCTTTGTGCTGAATAGTCCGAACTTTTTTCAGGTTTACCGGAATAACCCCTCCTACGAATCAGGAAGATCCAGAAGCGTTGGCAGCATGTATCCCACTGCGTACAGCTTAGCTCTCACACAACGGCATTTGGCACTTTCATTCCCGGTAAACCAGCAATCTATCCCATCGATAAAAAATACAACCAAATAAGGCTATCAACTATACGGGGCGTAAAGCTGTATCTTCATAAATACGTTTTATCAATCCCTTAAATTCATTTTATTTAGAATTAATCTAATTTAATTGGAGGATTTACTTTCGTACTCTAATATTGCATTCAATTTATATTTGATCTAAATAAAAAGGCAACATGTCTACTAAAAACCTGATCACCACAGCGCTCCTAATAATCTCAATGGGATGGCAAGCCGTCTATGCACAGAAGAACATCTTACGGGGAAATGTTTCCGATGCAGAAAACAGCGCGATACCAGGCGCAACCGTCTACCTGGAAGGAACCATACGGGGTGTACAATCTGACTATATGGGTCGTTATACCATGAAGGACATTCCAAAGGGCGAATATGTGTTAAAAATTGCCATGCTCGGATATAAGGAAGCGAGCATACCCTTTCGCATTACTGAGCAGGAAAACCTAGAACTAAATGTCACCCTGGACGAGGATCAACTCTCCATGGACACCTTTGAGTTCAGGGTCAGCAGAGGCATCACCGGACAAGAGCGTCTCCCCGAAGTAGAAGGTTTCCAGATAAATGCGGCCAAGAAAAACGAGGTAATTCGGTTGGATGGCATAGATGCCAACCTCGCTATGAACAATAGCCGTCAGATATTTGGACGAACTCCGGGGATCTCCATCTGGGAAAATGACGGTTCCGGTATACAGCTAGGCGTCGCTTCCAGGGGCTTGAGTCCCAACCGATCCTGGGAATTTAATGTGCGCATGAATGGCTACGATATCACGCCCGACCCCATGGGCTATCCCGAAGCTTATTTTACCCCTCCTATGGAGGTAGTGGAACGTATCGAAATCATCCGCGGCGCATCTTCCATACAATACGGCTCCCAGTTTGGCGGTCTGATGAACTTCGTAATGAAAAAGCCCGATAAGTCTACCCGCTTCACCTTCGAAACGTTGAATACCGTAGGTAACAATGGGCTGTTCAGTACATTCAACTACCTGGGTGGTACAGAGGGAAAATGGAGCTACACGGCCTACTATCAGAAACGGGTGGGAAATGGCTGGAGGGAAAATGGTTATTTCAATACCGACCACGCCCATGCCGAGGTCAATTATGCCGCCAGCAACCGCCTGATGATCGGGCTCGAAATGACCTACATGAACACCGAAAGCCAGCAGCCCGGAGGACTGACCGATGCGCAGTTTGCCGTGGATGCAAGGAGCAGCACCCGGGAGCGAAACTGGTTCAGCACCCCATGGGTCATTCCCGCCCTCACGGCCGAATACATTGTAAGCAAACAGACAAAGTTGAGCTGGAAAACCTTCGGCACCTTTGCCGAGCGAAATTCGGTCGGGTTTATGCGGCCCATCAATATCGAAGATGACCTAGGTAACCGACAAGTGGATCGGGATTTCTATACCACCTATGGATCAGAGCTGCGGATGATTACCGACTACAGCATCCTCGGAAAATCAACTACCCTTGCAACCGGCCTTCGGTACTTCAACGGCTTTATCGACAGAAAGCAACTGGGCGAAGGCAATAATGGCAGACGAATGGATTTTGACTTGATAGACGGGACCCAATACCGAAGAGAGCTGGATTTCACCAACACCAACCAGGCCGCATTCGCTGAAAACGTACTTCGTTTTTCCGACAAATGGCTTATCACAACCGGATTGCGGTTTGAGCGAATATTCTCCAATATGGAAGGGGTATTCAACCGGGTAAACGGGAACACGCAGATGCTGGATCCACAGCAAACCACCCGAAATTTTGTATTGGCCGGTTTAGGTTCACAGTACAAAATCACCCGAAATACCGAGTTCTATACCAACTTCTCCCAGGCGTACCGGCCTGTGCTGATCTCCGATCTGACGCCTCCGGCCACCACGGACCTGATCGACGAAAACCTGAAGGATTCGCGCGGATTTAACTTCGACATTGGCTATCGGGGCAGCGTACAGGACTGGCTTCAATTTGACCTTGGCTATTTCCACCTAAACTATGCCGATAGGATCGGAACCATCGCAACCCTAACCGAAGCAGGCGCCGTTCAGCAGTTCCGAACCAATCTGGGCAACTCGGTGAGTAAGGGCTTTGAAGGCTACGTGGAGTTGGATCCCATTACAGCTCTCTTCAAAACTTCCCGATATGGGTACCTGCATCTCTTTGCATCTATTGCCTATATCGATGCGCGGTACGGAGACTTTCCGACTGCATCCCTCAGGGATGGCGAAATCGTACCGGGAAACCTGGCAGGAAATCGCGTAGAAAATGCCCCCAGAAAGATCAATCGCTACGGCGCCACCTACCGGTATAGCAAATTTTCGATGACTTGGCAATTGAGCGATGTCGGAGATGCCTTTTCCGACGCCTCCAACACCGTAGCATCCAACACGGCCGCTACTGTGGGCCTGATTCCCGCTTACCAGGTGCAGGACCTGTCCGTATCGGCAGACATCAAAAAGCGGTACCTCTTCCGAGGAGGGATCAACAACCTCACCGATGAACGTTACTTCACCCGAAGAGCCGGTGGATACCCCGGCCCCGGGATTATGCCCGGCGACGGTAGGACCTTTTACCTGACCTTTGGTTTCAAGCTCTAGGGGACAATATCCTTAGCAAAAAAAGGCTGCTTGTATCTTTGAATAAACAGGCAGCCTTTTTTTAGTATAACGCAAAGTTGCCCAGGAAATTGATCGTCGCACCCTTGGTGCTTTTAGGGATTGGGATGACCTATTCGCATAGCCCTAACAGGCCATGTTACTGATTGCCGCACCGTTGGTGCTTTAGTGGAAGTGGCCAGTGGCCGCATGATTCCATAGCCCTGTTGGTTATGTTAGTACCCCTCGCACCTTTATCGTCAAGTTAATCATCAGCACCAAAGGTGCAACATCACTAGCCTTGGGCAGCGCCCAAGGAAGAACGCGAATACGCAGTCCAAGCGCCAAAGGCGCGGAATCAATAGCCTGGCACATCAACCGAACACCCCTCCACCTCGGAAAATCGTTAGGATGAAGCACTGCAAAACGTTATTGGTGGGCAATGAAACAACTTTACAGGACAAGAATCATTCATCGTCCTCCTAATACAACAGCCCAAATAACCATAGAGGCACTCTCCTATTGCTCCTCCCTTTGATATCAAGTGCCAAAAAGGATTGGGGGACTCCTTGGAGCTGATCGGTGGTCTTGGATTCGCCGCCTACCTCAAATACATACGCATCATCGACCATAAAGTCACCAAACTTCGGAGCCGTCACCGAATGAACAGCACTCAGTTGATTGAGGAAAAAGGTTTCACGGACACTGCC
>NZ_AQHR01000043.1 GCF_000390185.1 Lunatimonas lonarensis
ATATAGGCAGATTTTGATCATTTACAAAATGCCTAATTCAATTATACTTTTGTCAAATTGAAAGTTAATAAATAAATTTTTCTTGAGATTTTCGTTTTCATATTGGATTTGATTGATTTTGTTAATTGACTGCGAGTAAAGAAATTTATAATTACTAATTGTGTTTTTATTCATAATAAATACAAAAATCAAGGAAACAAATATTATTAATAATGTAATGTTAATAAATATATTTTTCTTCATAGCGTTTAATCATTTAATTTGATATTGAAGAAGAGGTTTTTCCTCTTTATCTTCTCCAAAATTTACAACATACATTATGCTATTATCTTCATCGATAGCAAAATACCCTAAATACATTTTGTCGAGTAAAAATATTTTGTGTAACTCCCCCTCCCATGTGAAAACATAAAGTTGCATATTTCCTTTATTTTTTATATAGCTTTCTGTTTTGTCATTAATAGACAATGAATAGAAGAATTTTTTTCCCGAATAAGACGAATTAAAAAAAATATGACTATCTAATGTGCGTATATTATCTGGACTAGGTATATACCCTAAATGACTTTCAAAACTTAAATATTTTTGAATTTTTAAGTTTGAATCTAAAAACTCCAGTCTATTTAAATGTTGCATAGCAGAAGCTATTATGTTTTTTTCCTGATTAAACCCAACAAAACTGTAATAAATTCTTGGATAATTTTCAAAAGAAATATTTTTATTTAGCTTAGGAAAGTATCCTGACCAAGATATTTGGTTTTCATTTATTTTGAACTTGAAGAATCGACCTAAATTTTCTTGATAAGGACCTCTATAGTGCCCATAGACCATAGAATCATTATTGATAAATATATTTGTATATCCCCTCATTAGTTTCGATGGTAATCTTTTGGACCATTCTAAATTCACTTCACCTGTTTCAAGGCTTTTGGCCAGATTTATTTTCGACAGATTGTTCTTAGTAAAATCTGATACATAAAAATAAATTTCGTTTTTATCCTTTGTATACTGGTTGTTATACCATGGATATATAAAATCATTTGGCCCTTCCCCTGATTCCCCAAAACTTCCTAAATATGATAGACCATTTAAACCATAGAAATGAAAAAATGGATCGTATTTACTCACTATCATGAGCATCGTATCAACGATCCCTACTGTTTCTATATTTAGAACTTCCAAATTTGGCACTTCCTTGCCTTTTAAAATTTCAATATTTGACAGTTCATTTGATATAGTTTCCTGATATCCAATATTATTATTTTGCCCACAGGAATAAATAGCTATAATTAAAGCTGCTAAACTGATTTTATTCATTTTGTTGTTTGATTTTATATTTAAATATTTCAAAAATATTCTTTTCTTTCATAGGATTTCCTACAGCAACTATTCTGTTCTCCATATTTACTAATAGGAAATCATTTATATAGGAAAATAGATTGTTTTCGTAAATAAATGATTGGTCTTTAATTAGTAATAAGCGAAAAGTATTGTTTGGAATTTGTTCGTAATAATATGTAATTGTACTAATATTTTCTCCGTAAAAAATAACCAACACATCAAGATTTTTAAAGATGTCTTTTTCAAAGAAGGTGTTCCATTTTTCAAATTTTTTATACATGAACTACATCCAGAATCAATTATTAGGATTATTCTGTATTTTTTAATACTATTTATACAAACAATTTCATTTTGCGTATCATAAAAATCATAGCTAAAATTTATGAAGTTTCCAACTATATTGTAATGTAATTTTATGTAGTCTTCATATTTACCAGACATGCAGCTTATTAGCAATATGAAGAGTATTAACGAAAAATATATTTTTGTATTTTTCATTGGAAAGTTCTAATTGGAAAAGAAAAGGGGGATCTCCTCATTCCCCCTAAGATATTGAACAGTTTTTAAGGAGTGCAAGTACTTAGCAAGGATTCCCAAGAAGATCTCCGTTCCACACAGCCATTGCAAAACGTAATATGAGTAGTTCCGTCTTCATACATACCAAAGCAGTCAACTGTACTTCCGCCTTCAGCCTCGGCATCAAAGGAGTTAAACAACCCCACGCTCATGGCTACCACACCAGCGGCCACTGTGGCTTTCTGTAATGTCATTTTCTTTTTCATGATTTAAATATCTATAGTTTAACATATAGGAAAGCTCAGAAAGATTTATTACAAATCAAATAGGTTTATGTCTATTTCCCGTGAATGGTAGGTTTTTTCCCGTGAATGGTCACTTTTCTCCCAAAAGCTGCTTGTTGAGCCTCGAGGTTTTTTAGTAAAGAACTGTTTTTCAGACAACTATTCAGTATACCCCCCATTTGTTGAACCAAAAGCTACAGGTACTAGATTAAACTAGCCATTGTTTTGGTAATAACGGCCGATGTCGCTTTTACGGTTTTTATGCCTGGTTTTGATCTGTTTATAATTTGTTCTTTAACAGTCAGATGGAATCTCGCACGTATTACAATCGTTCCGTGTGTCGCTTGCGTCGCGCTCGATTTCATGTGTTTATAATTGTTTTTCAGCGATCACAACTTAGTCCCGGTTTATCGGGATGGAATCTCGACCAACAAATGTTTGGTTATTGGGAATCGGTACGATTTTTTCCTGAGTTGGCTTGTTCCATAGGGGGACGGTAATGGCTGATACATGATCAGAACCAAAAGTGTGTCTGCCATCTACAAAATCACCTACTGTAGGTATTCTTTCTTCCAATCCGTCCAAATCGGTGGTCCAGACTGGCTTATTTCCAGCATACTGATATGGCGTATACCAAGGGTAATCGGGAGCCAACGGATCCACACTCAAAAACTTCGCTATGCTTGGATTATAAATCCTAAACCCATAGTCGTAATGGCTATTGGAACCCCATTCGCCGCCGCTGTCCTCCTCTTTCCCGTTGAACCCATGACGTTAGGTCCCCGCACAGGCTTCTCCGGAGCTTTTCCAACCTCGTCACAACCTCTTTAAAGAACGTTTCGCCTCCGCCGACAGCCATAAAAATAGATTTTTACTTTCAGGTGAAAAATTTCAATTGAAAATAAAGAAAGCCCTGTATTTCGAGGGTATGGGCAAAAAGCAAGGGAGTGGGGCGCTTTAATGCGGGTTGGGCTGTGGGTAGATCCCGGCAGTGACTGGCGTGGCTTTTTGCCGGATGAGGATGACGAACACCGTTTTACCTGTGGACGCTGTCTTTGCTCCAAATCTCCTTTCGGGGAATGGGGTGAAGTCATAAACCGCAAGTCTGGGGATCCGGCTATTGTACCCGTTCTTTCCATCTTCCGGGATGCTGGTTGGTGTTGAACACCGATATCACAGCAATATCATTTCCATTGATAACATACAGAACCAAGTAAGGAAAACGGTCTACGACAAAAGCCCTGACTTTCTTTTTATAACGGGCTCGGTAAGTTTTCGGGTTACCGGCTATGGCTTGTTCCGCCGCATCAAGTGCATCTAAAAATTCCTCACCCAGACCTTCTTTTTGCTTTTCATACCAAACATAGGACTCGTATACGTCCGATTCCGCCTCTTCGGACAATCGGTAGTTATAGGGCATCTTTTGCGCGGTTTCTTATCCTGTCCTTTACAGTGTCCCATGGGGAAAACTCCATTTCCCCTTTTTCATATTTCTCAAGCCTGCCGTCCAGTTCACTCTCCTGTTCCGCACTTAATTCTAAAGAACCTTCCTGTTGCTCTTTCAGCCCCTGAAGTTTCTTAAGGACAGATTTGTCCTGAAGCTCGGTAAGCCAGTGGATAAGGTCGATTTTAACAGATTGTACGTCCATGCCTATCATAATTTTCCGCTTTAAAGTTAACGATTTATTTGTGTATTTGATTCACCCCTTCGGGGGAGGTGATCTTATGCATTACGTTTTGTTAAATAGTTTCCGTCTTTAATATGGGAATTCTTTTGGTACATTTGGTCGATCTCAGTATTTGTATTAAATATTAAAGTTGTGACTAGAACCTGATTTCAATCATCGTTTTATGCTTCTCAAATCATTTTCTTGTTATTGATAATTGCCCATTAAAGACTGTATACAAAAGGTAAATAATATCAATGGTTAGAATTCATATTAGTTTATTTGAATTAGGCATTTAATAAATAAAGGCTTTGTAGGGGTAGGGCGGCTGTGTCAGCATCCTCACAACCAGATTCTCGAATATCCCCTCCTTCATCTTGTGCCGGTTAAACCGGTAGGTGTATTCGTTGATATACGGTCGCAGGGCCACCACTGAATGGTAGGTTCCCCTTACCCAGGCCTTGAACATCATAATCACACGGTGCATGGCACCAAA
>NZ_AQHR01000044.1 GCF_000390185.1 Lunatimonas lonarensis
TAGTACCTGTAACTTTTGGTCCAACAAATGGGGAGTATTATACTTCTCGGAAGCACCAAGGCTCTTGCTATACTTTCAGCATCATCATTTCCTGTTAAAAAATTTGCTAAATACTTAAATAAAAAGGGGTTTACGTTGTATTCTGATAATTTACTGGCTCTTTTGCAGGCCCCGTCAATATGGTTTTTAACAATTTCATTTCTGAAAAATGTTTTTGCGTTTTCAATAATCAGTTTTCTCTGTATGTTATCCATTATGCTTTTCTTGATATGTTAAATATAGTGATTTTTGTCTATCGGAGTCGTTTCTAAAACCACGCCCAACTATCTTCAACTTTCGAGACTTCCCTCCGATCAAAAAAACGATAACCTACCAATTAAACAACTGTGGATAATCCCTTACCCAATCAAGCAACGTCCGCAAACTAAATTGAAAAAAGTAACGAGGATTCGACTGGCTAACAGGAAAAAATCTCCTGTATAGATTTCTGAACATGTTGTTTCGGAAGAAAACCAACTACCTTGCCGGATTCGTCGACCCGCTCAATATCCCGTTCGTCAACCGAACCACTTAATATGTAAATCTTGGACTGAAGAGCCGTCGGATCCAAGTTTTCGATAAAATCCCATCCAGTCATTTGGGGCATCAAAAGGTCGACAAAAAGGTAATTTGGCTTTATGGAATAAATCTCTTTTAGAGCATCCGTAGCATTGGAAAACTTAAAAACCCTAAAAGGTTGCTTGATGTGTTTTTGCAAAAACTTCTCTGTAACAAAACTGCTTACCACATCATCATCGATCAACACTATATCTATCATCGAACTACAGTTTATTGGTTTTAAAAAGCATTTTCAAGTATTACAAATGTAAAAAAGATTCTCGACAATGCAAATTTTAGCGGAAAATTTCAATTATTTTCTCGGCTGTGAAACCATTCACCGTCCCGCTAGACCCACCGTCTTCAAATACACACACATTAAAACACCGGGGGCAGCTTTGCGAAAATGGCAAAAAAAAAGGCAGCACTCATGTGCTACCTTTAAAGAGCCCCCTGCCGGGATCGAACCAGCGACCTACTGATTACAAGTCAGTTGCTCTACCAGCTGAGCTAAGGAGGCGAAAAACGACAACTTGAATAAGTACAACAAGAGTTTGAAGAAAAAACTCAGCTACCTTTTCGGTCATTGCGAGTGCAAATATAGAAGTTGATCCGATATTGATCAAACAATTTAGGTGGAATTTTCCAACAAAAAGGAAACCACCCTTAGAATGAGTAAATTAAAATTCCCGGATGATCGAAAGTTTCTTTTTGAGACGATCCACCTCCTGTTCCGCTTTGTCAATTTTTACCTCAAACTGATCTTTGAGTTTATCTGCGGTTTTGGATGCCGCAAAAAATTCAAGGTTATTTTTCCAAAGCGTAATACTGTTCTCCAAGTCGGTAATCTGCTTGCGGATTCCATGCTCCTTTTTGTTCAGAACCCTTGCGCTGTTCGGATCTGCCTGGATTTTATTGAGGTTAAGCCGGAACAAAAATTCCTCCTTATCAGCGCCCTCAACTCCCAACCGGCCGATGTAGGCATCTACGGCATCCGAAAAGGAAGCCGAAATTTCCTTCATGTTTTTTCTTGGTACAAATCCGATTGCATTGAACTCATGGATGTAGTGCTCCAATTGCTCCTCACTCAATCCCGAACCCGTTTTGGCCTCTTCCACAATCCGACGGCATAACTCCGCCTTTTTGGCCAGATTGTCTTCATATTCCTTGTTTGCCTCCTTGTTTGAATTTCTACGACTCTGGAAAAAGGTGTCACAGGCCGTCTTAAACCGGTTGTACAACTCATCACGTATTTTTTCGGGCATAGGCCCAAGCCCTTTCCATTCCTTTTGCAGGCGAATCAACTCATCGGCGGCGTGCTTCCAATCCGTACTTTCCTGGAATTTTTCCGCCTCTGCGATCAATTGCTCCGCCTTTTCCTTATTTTTTTTCCGGATATCATCAAGCTCTTTAAAAAACTGGTTTTTATGGCTGAAAAACTGTTTAAACAACCCCCAAAACGCCTTGTTTACATCCTTTCCATTTTCCTTTGGAACCGGACCTATGGCCTCCCAATCCTTTTGGATCGAAAGCATTTCTTTTGTTTTCAGATTCCATTCCTTTATCCGATCTGCCTGAAAATCCTTGAAAGGCTGCAACTTCTCAATTAGCTTCAGCTTCAAATCCAAATTGCCTTTGAACACAGATTTCTGTGCCTCATAGTAATCTTTGCGCCTAGCATAAACGGCATCAGAAGCAGCCTTAAAGCGCTGCCACACCCGCTCTTGTTCCTCTCTGGGTACCGGACCAATATGCTTGAACTCCTCGTGAAGTTCATTGAGAACCTTAATGGCTTCTTTTAAATCATCAATAGCTGCCAGCCCCTCGGCCCTTTCACAAATCTCGGATTTGTTCTCCAGGTTCTTTTTTCGATCAAGTTCCTTGAGCTCGAAATAGATGCTTTGATTATCGTAGAAACGATCCATCAATGCGTTATACGAAGCCCACAGGTTCTTATTTTGGTTGGCCGGAACCGGACCGATACTCTTCCACTCCTGCTGGATAGCTTTAATCGCATTGATGCTGGAGGTAGTCTCCTCACTATCTACCAACTCCCTAAGTTTATCAAGTACCGCATTTTTCGCCAACGCATTTTGCTCCTTTACCCGCTCGTTTTCCTTTATCTGTTTGGACCGTCGGGATTTAAACTCATGATAGGCTACAAAAAACAACTTGTCTTCATCCGCATCCCGGTAAGCAAAATCGTCAGCCTCACCCCCGTTGGACAGAAACTGTTCCAATGCGGAATCTTTCTCTTTATGATATATTTCATCGAAATGGCTCTTGATATCGTTTACCAGAGCGTCCTTTTTGATGTACTCGTTTTCGTTCAAAATATCCTTCAGTGCCTGTAGCAACTTCAGTTTTGAATACCCACTGTAATCGATTGCCTCCTCCTCGTGGTTCTCTTCAACCTGTTCCTCCTCGGATTCGGCATTTACTTCATGAGCTCCCACCTTACTACCAGCTTCTACCTGTTCATTTACCTGTTGGGTCACCTTATTGTCTTCTTGGGACATTTCTTTGTCATTCTCCATAATATGCTACGCGTAAAAACTACGCAAATGTGTCTAAACAAAAGTAATCAATTTGGTTTAATTTAATCTTGGGTCTATGGGATAATTTGCGAGAACCTGATACATCCCACCCATGTTTTTAAGGATTACCCGCCAAAGTTCATCCGGATCTGAAAAAAAAATCTGGTCTGTAAACTCGTTTCTGCAAACGATCCAGGTCTTTTCCTCCAGCTCCGCGTCAAGTTGCCCACCCGACCATCCGGAATAACCTATAAAAAACCGAAACGTATGTATATCAAGGGTGCCGTCGTTGAACTTTCTCGTCAGTTCATTAAAATCGCCGCCCCACCAAAGGTCTCCTTGTAGGGGTACGCTGTCTTCCAGTTGCTTTGGTCCGAAATAGATAAAATGCAGGGTGTTTTGCTCCACGGGGCCTCCCACGTACACATCACTTTCTACCTCGGATAGCATATCCAACAAATCCCCCAATTTGAACAAAGAAAGTTTGTTCAAAACAAGGCCAAAGGACCCTTTCTCGTTATTTTCGCAGAGTAGAATCACCGATCTGACGAAGTTTTCGTCTTGTAGAAATGGTTCGGAGATGAGCAGGCATCCGGCGTGTGGCGGTATGGTGGTGTCCAGTTCCATCAAAAATAGTTTTGAGTTGGAAGCGTCAATATATAGCAAAAAAAATTAAATCCAACCATGTTTGTCGTGTTAATTTAGATTTCCCCAAAAATTTATAAAATGAAAATAGCTGATATAAGAAAGGAGTATTCTTCCAAAATATTAGAAATAAACAAGGTCGAAAAAAGTCCTTTAGAACAATTCAAACGCTGGATGGAGGAAGCGCTGAGTGCCAAAGTAATGGAGCCAAACGCAATGAATCTAGCTACGATCGGACTGGATGGAAGACCCACTTCTCGTATCGTTCTTCTCAAGGGTATTGACCACGGTTTTGTGTTTTTCACCAATTACACCAGTAAAAAAGGGCGTGAGTTGACCGAAAACTCATTTGCCTCGCTTAATTTTTTCTGGCCGGAAATGGAGAGGCAGGTGCGCATTGAGGGGAAAACGGAGCGGGTGAGTGAACAGGAGTCAGACGAATATTTTCTTTCGCGACCCCTAGAAAGCCAGATCGGCGCCTGGACGTCCCCCCAAAGTCAGGAAATACCCGATCGCCTTTATCTCGAAGAAAAAAGAAAATCCTATGAGGAAAAATTCAGCAGGGAAGCACTTCACCGTCCAGCCCACTGGGGTGGATTTCGGCTAATAGCAGACCGGCTGGAATTTTGGCAGGGACGGCCCGGCCGACTGCATGACAGGATCAAATACGAACTTGAAGCAAACGCGTGGAAAATCGTACGCTTAGCCCCCTGAACAACCGTGTCAAATGATTTTGGAGCCAACTGGCATCAAATTCCTAAACAAGCACCATTAAGTCCTCAACTCCGGGCACACGCTCAACGGTAAAGCCCTCTCCGTAGGTAACGGAGATCTTATGTCCCATCTCTCTCGCCCTTGCTTCGATGAAATCCAAGAAGCCCGGTCGGGAAATAAAGCTTTCGGGCTCCTTGCTCTCCGGGTCAAAAAACTGGGACTTAAATGCCAGAATGCTTTCTTTTTTGATATCCCAGTAAGCTGAAATGTCCACTACCAAATCCGGCTCAATATAATTGTTTTGGATGTAGTGATAGACAGCTTTGGGCCGCCATGGCTGCTGCAAAACACCGTCCAACTCGGTTTCCAATCGCCGCAGACCGCTCAAAAAACAAGCTTTGGTTACCAAGCTGCCACCTTTCCCATGATCTGGATGTCTATCCTCAACGGCGTTTGCCAGCACAATTTCGGGGCGATACTTGCGAAGTATCCGGGCGATTGCTACTTGGTATTTCTTCTCCTCGGTGAAAAAAACATCCTCAAACCCCAGGTTCTCTCTGACCGATAGACCAAGGATTTCAGCAGCTGTAGCCGACTCCTCCATCCGGATGGCGGGAGTACCTCTGGTTCCCATCTCACCTTCCGTCAGGTCTAAAATACCCACCTTGTAGCCCTTAGCAACATGGGAGGCTATTGTTCCGGAGCAGGAAAGCTCTGCATCATCGGGGTGGGCAGCTATAGCCAAGATATCCAGTTTTATCATGATCAGCGTATTTTCAACCTCATACCTACACGTAGCACGGTACTGGTTGAGATATTGTTCATTCGTGTTATATGCGAAACCGTGACACCGTATTTCCGGGCGATTACGGAAAGGTTTTCTCCACTTCGCACCCGGTGTATGACTGCTTCCTGCATCTTGATCACATGGTCAAAACTCGCTGCGGTAATGGTGTACAGCGATTGCCTGATCCGATGGTTTTCAAAGTCATAAACGTGCTGGGGATTAATCGAGAGTCCCTTGAATCGCACTTCAAAATGCAGGTGGGGGCCCGTACTTCTTCCGGTATTACCACCGTTGCCAAGCATATCCCCTGCCCGCACCTCCTCGCCTACTTCTACCCTAATCTTGGACATATGACCATACAAGGTCTCCAGTCCATTTCGGTGTCTTACCACCACGAAATAACCATAGCCATACCTGTCGTAGCTGGCCATCCGAACGATCCCATCAAATGCAGCGAACACCGTGTCACCCACGTTCAATCGGAGGTCGATTCCATGATGCCATCGGTACCGCCTAAATCCAAACTCCGAACTAACCCTACTGTCCTTCAAGGGCATACTCCAGAGAGATCCGTAGGCAGGATCATACAATCGAACAGGGATGGTATCCTTAAAATCCTTCGGGTTAAAATCGTAAATATCGATTTTCTTGCTATCCCAGGAGGAAAAATACTCGTAAGCTGTTACCCAAATACTATCGATCAGCACCTTTTCGGACACCTGTACTAATTGATTGGTAGGTGCCCATACGATCGAAAGCGTGTCCTCATTAACTATAGATAGGCGCTTCTTTAGATCTATGCCACCACTGAAAATCAGTGAATCGGTTCCACGTTGCAGATTGCTCAGGTATTCCTGAACATCAAACGGCTGCAACTTCTTTTGGTCCGGCACCATGGAGTCCCTTGCAGGTGACTTTTTTATCAGCCGGTTGTTTACCTGCGCTTCCGCAACCAGGGAACACAGCATGCATAGTATTCCAAACAAACAGCAAATCGGGGATTTTGCCATAGACAGGGCTAGGCTAGTTCATGTTCAGCCAAAAACCGCTCCGCATCCAGCGCGGCCATACATCCGGTGCCTGCCGCCGTCACAGCTTGTCTATATACGTTATCCTGGGCGTCCCCACAAGCGAATACCCCCGGAATGTTTGTTTTGGTAGATCCTGGAACGGTCTGTATGTAGCCACTTTCATCCATATCAATAAATCCGGAAAAAACACCGGTGTTTGGCTGATGGCCGATTGCCACAAAAAAAGCCGATACCGGCAACTCTCGCAGTGCTCCGGTTACTGAGTTTTTCAGCGAAACCCCGGTAACTTCTTCCTCTCCAAGCACCTCCACAGTCTGATGATTCCACAGTACTTCAATCTTTGGGTTGCTCAGCACCCGCTTCTGCATGATCTGCGAGGCTCGCAACTCATCCCTGCGCACGATCATATATACCTTCTTACAAATATTGGAGAGGTAGGATGCCTCCTCGCAGGCCGTATCCCCACCCCCAACGATCGCCACTTCCTGGCCACGGAAGAAGAAACCATCGCAAACCGCACAGGCAGATACTCCCCTACCATTCAATCTGGTTTCGCTTTCCAATCCCAACCACTTGGCTGACGCACCGGTAGAGATAATCACAGCATCGGCCAATAGCTCGTTCGATTCATCGACAGTCACTCGATGTGGATATCCACTAAAATCAACGTTGGTAATGATACCATACCTTACGTCCGTCCCAAACCGCTCTGCCTGCTTCCGGAAGTCCTCCATCATTTCGGGGCCCATCACACCCTCAGGATATCCGGGGTAATTCTCCACGTCCGTAGTGATGGTAAGCTGCCCTCCCGGCTGTACACCGGTATACAACACCGGGTTTAAACCCGCCCTTGCTGCGTATATTGCAGCGGTATAGCCCGCCGGACCTGAACCTATTATGAGTACTTTTACGTGTTCTATTTCTTTTTGCATCGATGCATAATCTTATGAAACGGCAAATTTTGCCAATTTTGCCTAATAAACAAAGGAACAAAGACACAGAAGGAGGTGCTTTTTAACCTAAATTAACACATAAAGGCCAAAAAAAGAGGGGCTGAAAACCCCTCTGCACTTTTTTCCTCTATCCGTAAAAACCTAGCCCAAGTAGGGCTTTAGGGTTTTACTTCTGGAAGTATGCCTTAATCTGCGAATCGCCTTTTCCTTTATCTGACGTACCCGCTCCCTGGTGAGATTGAACTTCTCGCCTATTTCCTCGAGTGTCATCGCATGTTCGCCATTCAATCCAAAATAAAGGGTAATAACATCGGCCTCACGCTGGGTTAGCGTAGAAAGTGCCCGTTGCACCTCCTTACGGAGCGAATCGTTCATCAGCCCATCATCCGGCTTGGTCTCTCCATCGTTTTCCAACACGTCAAGCAGGCTGTTTTCCTCTCCCTGAACGAAAGGCGCGTCCATGGATACATGGCGTCCCGATATTTTCATGGTATCCACCACCTCACCGGCGGTCACTTCCAATACTTCGGCCAGCTCCTCAGGAGAAGGTTCGCGTTCAAACTTTTGCTCCAGTTCCGAAAACGTCTTGCTTATCTTATTAAGAGACCCAACCCTGTTAAGCGGAAGCCTAACAATACGGGACTGCTCCGCCAAGGCCTGAAGAATGGACTGACGGATCCACCAAACCGCATAGGAGATAAACTTAAACCCACGGGTTTCGTCAAAACGTTGGGCTGCCTTGATAAGACCGAGATTACCTTCGTTGATCAGGTCTCCCAATGACAAACCCTGATTTTGATACTGCTTGGCAACAGAAACCACAAATCTCAGGTTGGCTTTGGTAAGCTTTTCGAGCGCAAGTTGGTCTCCCTCCCTGATTCGCTTCGCCAGAACCACTTCCTCATCTGCGGTAAGTAAGTCCACCTTGCCTATTTCCTGTAGGTATTTGTCCAGAGACTGGCTTTCTCTGTTGGTAATCTGTTTGCTGATTTTAAGCTGCCTCATTCAAGTATCTGATTTTTTAAAACGCCTTATATAACAGAACTATCCTTAAAATAAGTTCAATCTATGTTTATTGTTTAAACGGAACTTAGGATTTCTGGCCTGGTTTATCAGATTTTTCCGGCTTGGGCAACAAAACCTTTCTGGAAAGCTTAAACTTACCGGTTTTCTTATCCACATCAATCAGCTTCACAGTGATCTCTTCACCCGACTCCAGTACGCCGTCCATGGACTCCAATCGCTCCCACTTAATCTCAGAAATGTGCAGAAGGCCATCCTTACCGGGCATAAACTCCACAAAAGCACCAAAAGGCATAATGTTCTTAACCTTCCCTGTATATACTTCACCGATCTCTGGCTGGGCTACGATTGCTTTGATTCGTTTGATTGCTCCATCCATGGAAGTCTGGTTATTGGCAAAAATATTGATTTTGCCCATATTATCCACCTCTTCAATGATGATGGTGGCACCGGTGTCTTTCTGGATCTCCTGAATTACCTTTCCTCCGGGACCGATAACCGCACCGATCAATTCCTTAGGAATTTCCATGTTCTGTGATCTAGGGGCATGAGGCTTATACTCAGCCCTTGGTGCCGA
Source organism: Lunatimonas lonarensis (assembly GCF_000390185.1). GTDB lineage: Bacteria > Bacteroidota > Bacteroidia > Cytophagales > Cyclobacteriaceae > Lunatimonas > Lunatimonas lonarensis. The sequence goes on from NZ_AQHR01000044.1 coordinate 8,865, forward strand.
CAACGTCTTCCTTATTTCATCAAGAATATGTAGTCTACCATCTTTGGCCTGATAGAGTGCTTCTTTAAGAACAGCATAATCCAGTCCTTCCACTTTCAAATCCATCTGGCAGGCAGTGATGCCCTTTTCTGTCCCAGTAACCTTAAAATCCATATCTCCCAGGTGGTCTTCATCACCCAGAATATCAGACAAAATGGTGTAATTTCCGGTCGTTGAATCGGATATCATTCCCATGGCGATTCCAGTAACAGGAGCCTTTATGGGAACACCTGCATCCATCAAAGCGAGGGATCCCGCACAAACGGTTGCCATAGATGAGGAACCGTTGGACTCTAGGATGTCAGAGACTACCCGGATGGTGTAGGGGTTTTCAGCATCCGGGGGAAGAACCCTTCTCAATGCTCTCATTGCCAAATTACCGTGTCCGATTTCTCTTCGCCCTGGTCCACGATTTGGCTTCACCTCACCGGTAGAAAATCCCGGGAAATTATAGTGCAGATAAAATTTGTTATATCCGGAATGCACCGCTCCGTCTATCATCTGCTCATCAAGCTTAGTTCCTAACGTACAAGTAGTAACCGATTGGGTCTCTCCCCTGGTAAATACCGCTGACCCATGGGCAGAAGGAAGGTAATCGACCACCGACCAGATAGGGCGGATCTCGTTGGGATTTCTGCCGTCAAGGCGCTTTTTCTCGTTCAGCGTAAAATTACGCGCGGCTTCTTTGTGGATTTTGCCAAAATACTTGTCGATCAAAAATTTATCAAATCCGTGATCCTCTCCGAGGCTTTCAACAAACCCTTGTTTGATGGCCTTTATCAGTTCCGAGCGCTCATTTTTGTTGGCAATCTGCCGGCTTACCACCTCATAACAGGGGCCATAGAGCTCCTGCTTCATGCGTGCTAGTAAACCTTCGTCGTGGGTTTCGTGGGTATAGCTCCTCTTCTGTCCTTTGCCTACGGCCAAAGTCAGTTCCTTCTGGATTGCACAGTGACGCTTAACCTCCTGGTGGGCAAACTCAAGGGCTTCCACCATCTCGTCCTCGGTGATTTCGTCTGCCTCTCCCTCTACCATTAGGATAAATTCCTCCGAACCGGCGACCATAAACTCAAGCGTAGCAAGCTTCAATTCTTGGGGCTTGGGGTTGATAATCAAACGACCATCCACTTTGGCCACACGAACCTCGGAAATAGGCCCGTTAAAGGGGATATCCGATACGGCAATGGCGGCGGATGCTGCCAGTCCAGCGAGGGCGTCGGGCAACACTTCCTCGTCTGAGGACATCAAGGTAATACTGATATTGGTATCAGCATGGTAATCATCCGGAAATAAAGGACGTACCGCACGATCGACCAATCGGCTGATCAGCACTTCGTAGTCAGACAACCTTCCCTCACGCTTCAAAAAACCTCCGGGTATCTTGCCGGATGCCGCAAATTTCTCTTGGTAATCGACTGATAACGGGAGAAAGTCCACTCCTTCCCCAGCTTCATTCTTGGTCACAATGGTAGCCAATAACATGGCTTTTCCCATTTTTACAACTACCGAGCCATCGGCTTGCTTCGCCAAGGCTCCGGTTTCAATGGTGATTTCCCTACCGTCCTCAAGGACGATAGTCTTACTAACAACGTTTGGTAACATAAAATTGTAATGATTCTATAAGGTGAATAGTTTTAAAAGTAAGGTTTACTACAGCGAAAACAAAAAAAGTAAGGTCCTTCCTTGGAAGAACCTTACTATAAAGTTATTTACGGATACCCAATTCGGATATGATCGATCGGTACCTTTCGATATCGTTTTTGACGAGATAATTCAAAAGACTTCTTCTCTTTCCTACCAGCTTCAACAGGCCCAATCGGGAAGAGTGGTCTTTTTTGTTTACCTTGAGGTGTTCTGTCAAGTGTTGGATTCTATAAGAAAACAACGCAATTTGCGCTTCTGGAGAACCCGTATCCTTTTCAGACTTCAACCGACCATGATTCTTAAACAACTCTGATTTTTTTTCTTTACTTAAATACATGCTTAGTCAAGTTAATACGGCTATGTTAATAAAAACAGTCACAAAGGTATGATCATTTTTTGTATTATAAAAATTCCTCCCTCAACTTTTGCTGTTTCCGCAGCTTGGGAACCATCCGTTTTACCTTTTGGAAAAAACCGTAGTAGAAGTCCGCTTCAAAAATCCTTGCGTCCTTCCGGGCCTGTCGAAGAAAAAACAAACCAAACGGAATCAAGGCCAGGATCGAAAAGGAGGTTCCGAACAAGGTTCCGGTGACCGCTTCCTTCGCCCACTTTTCTCCTGTAATGGTCAACATATAATAGAGTATAAAAAAGATAATCGAAACCAACACCGGCATGCCCAATCCCCCCTTTTTTATGATGGCACCCAGGGGAGCCCCTATCATAAACATGACAAAACAGGCGATGGCTTGGGTATACTTCTGAAACCAAGATATCTCGAATCGACGGAACTCACGCTCCAGTGCGTCTACCTGGTTTTTGCTGGTCGTAAAATTGTTTTTGAGATTCCGGGCGCTTGTAAGCGCTCCCGCCGCCGCAGATATCCTATGTCGCTGCGTATTCTGCAAGGAATCCAACCTGGCCCGTTGTGCTTCTGTAAGCACAATCAGGGGCTCTTTCTCCGGAACGACAGGAGGTGCCGGCATTGTGGTCGGTAATGGACTCGAAAGGGTATCCACAGCAGCTAGCGAATCCAGTTCTACCGAGTCGGGGTCGGCCAAAGGCTGCACCTCGGCTCCATCGGAACCGGCAGCGACTGCCGCCGCGTCACCAATATCTGTCTGCTCCTCCGACAGAATACGGGCAGCTTCACTCTTTTCACTAAGCTCAGACCCCTCCAATCTCACCCCATGGGTCAACTCATACTCTTCCTGGTATTTAAGGTTTCGGATAGAATCTGCTGCCAGTTTTTTCTTCACTAAATCCGGGGGAGGGATGAGCTTCCTCTCCCTACCAAAATAGGCATACGACACCTCGGTGGACGCGTAATTGAAATATAATTTTTGGGCAATTTCGCGATCCATTGAATCCAAATCAATCCGTATTTCCTGAATATTTTTGATGGAACGGTTGTTTGACCAAAGGTTTTCCGGAGTCCGGTTCATCTCAAATGCCTCTAGATCAAAGACCATCTGATTGGTACTGAACTTGGTACGGTTAAACGTAGGTGGCTTTTCGTTGATGCCTCGCTGGGTTTGTCCCTCTTGGTAGCTATTACCGTTATACAGCGTCAACATCATGTATCTGTCATTAAAAAAAGGTTCCATTCTGCCGGAATCTGCGGTAATCACGTGGATATTGCCCTGACCCGAAGTATGATCGTATATCAGCACATCACGGAGCCGTACCTCATCCAGCTTTTGGTTTACCTTGATGCTATAGTTGGGAATCCCATTGTAAAATACGCCTTCCTTAATATCTAGGGCAGGAGATTTCATTCGGATATCATACAGAAGGCTGAATGTTTTAAGGTTTACACGGGGTACAAGGTAATTGTTCGACAGGTAGGCAAAAACGGTAAGAATAGCTACAAATACCCCAATCGGAAGTAACGCCCGTAAAAGGGAAATGCCGCTGCTTTTTATGGCTGTGAGCTCAAAATGCTCACCAAGGTTACCAAAGGTCATCAGGGATGAAAGTAACACGGCAAGGGGAAGTGCCATGGGTGATATACTGATCACAAAATACCCTATAAGCTCCATGTACACAGCAAACGGGAGATCCTTACCGAATATCTCATCGAAATACTTGAGCATATTTACTGTCAGAAGGATGAAATCGACCACCACAAAAGTCAGTAAAAAAGGCCCAATAAAAGACCCCAGTATAAGTTTATCCAGTTTTTTCACCTAGGTATGTATAGTCATCGGCTTGAACCACCCCCAAATCGGCTGACCCGAGGTTGGCGATTTGGGCATCCGTATCCCAATTAGGTATATGCGCATTGAGCTAACGAATCCAACGGATATCAATGTATGTACCAAATCATCTTTCGAATGCCAAAGTTACAAAATACCGAACGATTACCCCCCTATTATTTCTTTTAGACTGCTGATCAATCCCTCCCAAATATCCTGCTGTTCCTGCTGATCGTAGGTATCTCCATAATCAATAACCCGGAGATAAAAGGTCTGCGTGAGCTCATTTTCATCGAGTCGAAACTCGATGTAAGAGGGATCGTCGTCTCCGCCTTCCTCATCACTCGGGTCAAAAAATTCAAATTTGACATGATGGTTGATACGCATGATGGTCGGCCTTGCAAAATGATCCTCCCCGTCGTATATGAAATTGTAGGCTTTGTCTTCGTTGATAATCACATCATCGGCGAACCATTGCGAAAGTCCACTGGCAGTGCTCAGGTACGGATAGATAACCTTCTTGGAAGTATTGATCTGATAGTCAGATACGAATTTATTTTTCGCCATGGCAGATAACATTTGATTCAGAAAAAGTAACCATTTTTTTTAGGAATCCCGCTTGCAATTCAATATTTATACCCACATATTTGCATTCCCAAACGAGGGGCGTGCCTTCGCTTCGTGAAAGGTTTTGTTTCTTCAGAGAAGCTGTGGTATCAAATAAGAATGTTCCTTCATTGGTTTGTAAGGTACAAACAATTTGAACAAATGCCGAACTACCTTACGTAGTTTTGGAGATTTACCAAGCAGCGAAATGTACTGTTTCTAGGCAAGTGGCTCGATATCAGTGTTTGGGATGTATCTAATAGCCAAGTAGCTCAGTCGGTTAGAGCGAAGGATTCATATCCGCCCAGGCGGACACCGGTTCAACTCCCGGAAGTAGTTATTTATAAAAGTGTATTGGTAATATGGCGAGGTAGCTCAGTCGGTTAGAGCGCAGGATTCATAACCCTGAGGTCACGGGTTCAACTCCCGTCCTCGCTACCAATTGGCACAAGCCCCTTGTTTGGGGCTTTTTTTTACATTTCTCTTTCTACAAACTAAAAGCACCCATCAGGCCTTTATGAATCCTAACTTGGCTTAGATTAACGGTCACTCTATCAAGCCCAATGTATTTAAGAGACAACTCGGAAACCTAATCAAGGTGCTGCCAATAAAAAAAGCTATGAAACAGTGTCCCATAGCTTTAGTCAATTAACAATAAACCCAAAATAACCTGCTGTAGGAGAAGGAGTCGAACCTCCACGGGGCAGTTAGGCAAAACACGAGCTCCATGTTTGCTTTGTCCTTAGCTCCCCACCCCCGAGACCGGAGGGCATGTCTGCCAGTTTCATCATCCTACAGTATGTCAACAAACGTCTGAGATTCTTTTATCCTCTGTTTGATGTTTCAAAGGTAGAACGACGAAACGTATTTTGCAAATTTCGCAAGGAATAAATTATTATTTTACATTATTTTTAATAAAAAAGATATATTTATAATTATTTCATAATTATAAGCCGTTATTTCGCAACTATTTTGGAAAATTTTCAATGCTTCAACCCGATTTCTGTTTCTGGTTTACCCATTGGATAGTGAGGCGTTTAAACGATTTCGATTTAGACGCAGATTTGGACGCCAATCGATGTATTACGTGTGGTACGGTTCGATTCCTTGGGAAAAACGCCATACAAATCGTATTTTTATCAAAACGAATCTACATGCGAGGTCTACCTTTGTTGCTGGCAAACACACTCACCTTTATAGCCGTATTGGTGGTCAACTACTATTATGGAAGCGGGGCTGCCAGGCTACGTACGGTCGGCGAAGTAAGTGCCTTGTTTCCGACGCTTATCACTCCGGCAGGATATGCCTTTGCTATTTGGGGACTGATCTATCTGCTTCTTGTCGGCTTTTTGGTCTATCAGTGGATTACCTACTTCAATGGCAAGGAAAACATTTCCCTCCAACCTACCGGTATATGGTTTATGCTCTCCAATCTATTCAACGTAGCCTGGATATTCCTTTGGGTAAATTTCGCCATTGGTTGGTCGGTAGTTGCCATTATTGGCCTTTTGGTGTCCTTGACAGCGATGTTGATAGAACAGGAAAGTTATACCGCAAGCAGCTCATGGAGAAACCGCATTTTTGTTCACCTTCCCATCGGCACCTATTTGGGATGGATAGTCCTTGCCACTACCCTTAACATAAGCATTTGGATCCGAGCGGCCGGCATTTTTTTGCCTTCAAGCTCACCTACACAATGGGTACTACCTGTTTACTTTGCAGCGATTGCGGTCTACCTTTTTTTGCTCTACCAACACAACCGAAAGGAACCGAGCTTAGTGGGTACTTGGGGATTTTTGGCCATTGCCTACCGCCAATGGGGTGAACAGGAATATGTGGCCTGGCTTTCTCTGGTTTGCGGCATCCTCTTGGCTGTATTGGCATTGAAGAAACAGGCAGATTCGATCGGTTGATAATCAGGATTTAAACCAACAAAATTTTCCCGCTGCGTCCAGGTTTTTCAAAGGCCTCCAATGCCAAATGAACCTGCTCAAGTGGGAACGTTTGCTCTACATCTACCGCTACATCGCCACGTTGCAAAAGGCTCAAAACCTCGCCAAAAGCAGTCTCCCTGGCACCTCTGTCCAACTCCTCCAAGTAGGAAGTGAGCCAAAAACCCTCCACTTTTAAATCACGGAAAATCAACAGCCCGCTGTTCAACGGAATACTTTCCAGACTCAATAAGCCATAGACAAGCATTCTCCCTTTTGGACGCAGGCATGTCAGTGCCCGGGCGCCCAGGGTCCCTCCAACCGCATCAAAGACTACCGATACCCCCGATTTATCGGTTATTTCCTGCACGCGAAGCTGTAGCTTTTCCCGCTCTGTATTTACGACGGCCGCCGCTCCCAAGCGAAGCAGAGGGGCAACCTGCTCCTCCCTCCGAACGGTGCAGATGACCCGAACCCCTCTAAGCTTGGCCAATTGTATCACCAACTTAGAAAAAGCTGATGCGCCGGCAGTCAAGAGCAGCCAGTCTCCCGCTTTTAATCCTGCCCTGTCCAGCATTCCATAAGCGGTCAGGGGGTTAATAAATGCCTGGCAGGCAACTTCATCGGACATACCTGGGGGAACAGGAATCAAAAAATGAGCAGGAAGACATACCAATTCGGCCCAAGCTCCCACCATACTGAAAAGTACACGGTCGCCCGACTTGAACTTTGCGCAGTCTCGGGCATCCTCGATCACTCCCGCAGCCTCAAATCCGGCGGGAGACGGGAGTACCGGTTGAATCCCGTACATTCCGCGAATAAACATGATATCGGCCGGATTGATGTTACGGGCAGTGACTCGTATCAACACCTCCCCTTCCTTGGGAACAGGGACTGCTACCTCCTCCACGCGCAACACGTCATTGGGCATACCTGTCTCGTAAAAAAAAACTTTCTTCATGGTTGAAATAAATATTTGTATCAAGAACGAAGCACTGCTTCAATCTGCTTCAACTCCTCTTCGGAAAAGGACAGATTCCGGATACTGGCTACATTGTCTTCCAATTGCTCCACCCGGCTTGCCCCCACAAGTACCGTGGTGACCCTGGGATCCTTCAGCAGCCAGGCAATGGCCAGTTGGGCCAACGTTTGCCCACGCCTTGCTGCTATCTCATTCAATGCGCGAACCTTCGCCAACAATGCGGGCGTTATCGAATCAGCGTTCAGATAGCGCCCATCTCGAATGGCCCTTGAATCTTCCGGCAGTCCGTGGAGGTATTTGTTGGTCAGTACGCCTTGCTCAAGGGGAGAAAACGGAATAGCACCGATGCCTTCTTCCTCAAGTACATCCAACAGCCCATCTTCTACCCAGCGATCCAACATACTGTACCTTGGCTGATGAATAAAGCAGGGAGTGCCCAATTCTTTTAAAAGCCTGGCGGCTTTCCGCGTTTCATCGGCAGAATATTGGGATATACCGACATAAAGGGCCTTGCCCTGCCGAACCAAATGATCGAGAGCACCCATGGTTTCCTCCATAGGCGTTTTGGGATCTGGCCGGTGATGGTAAAACACATCCACATATTCCAGCCCCATGCGTTTGAGACTCTGGTCCAGGCTGGCTATAAGGTATTTTCTAGACCCGAAATTCCCGTAAGGGCCAGGCCACATATCCCAGCCCGCCTTCGATGAAACGATCAGTTCATCGCGGTAGGAATGGAAATCTTTCTTTAGAATTCTTCCAAAATTTTCCTCAGCGGCACCAAATGGCGGCCCATAGTTATTGGCCAGGTCAAAATGAGTGATTCCTAGGTCAAATGCCTTGCGCAGGAGCTTTCGTTGGTTTTTAAAATCATCGGGATGCCCAAAGTTGTGCCATAATCCCAGTGAAATAAGGGGAAGATCGATCCCGCTTCTCCCACAACGGCGGTATAGCATTTCATCGTAGCGATTGATTGCAGCCGTGTATGGAGTAAGTGCATTATGGTCATTGATTTTCATGGTCATGCGGTTTGGCGGGTTAAAGGTAGGTTGCTTAAAAAGATTCCTGCCTCGGGATTCAGGTTCGAAGGTAATAAATATTTTTGTTTCCTCCCCGCTCCAGGTAGGAGCGCAACAAATACGAGGTTTCCGGAACAGGCTTTACGGGCTTCAATCGCTCAAGCATTTCCTCCGGATGGGAAATCGCCTCCTCTTTGGATATAAAACCAAAGGCTGCCAACAATCCCTTTTCGAACAACAAGGCCGCTTCTTCGTCATCTCCCCTACCCCTTTCTCTTATCAGTATGGTTTTTTCATCCAGCCGTAAACGGTCCAGCATGGCGTTTGCGCGCTCATTATAGGAATGGGAACCCTCTTTTTGCTGACAGGCTCCCAGGCAGTCTCCCGCGTGATATTCATAACAGGCTCCAGGGACTTTATGGATACCGCAAAGCTTCGGGCAGAGACGATCGATTTTAAGCTCCCTGATCAAGTAATGCCATGCATCCGCATGGGTATTAAAGCTACACACCGCATCTTGGATTCCCCCCACTTTTCCGACACCAAACCGGATATAGCCCAACTGATCTAAATAGGTAAATATCCCCCAACGGCTACTGGGAGCTTTAATCGCCCGATTGTATTTAGGCCAGTATTTCTTTATCTCAAGCGTCTCGACCAACAGTGCAAGAAACTCACTACCTGTGAGTTCATAACTGACATCGTGGACTTCCGCTTTTAAATCCAGCTTCGCATTTCCCGAAAAATGTCCCTTAAAACGACTCTTGATGTTTACCGCTTTGCCCACATAAATGATCCGTCCCTGTTGATCATGAAAATAATAGACGCCGGTAGCCTCTGGAAGGCCTGCAAATTTTTCGGGACTTATATGAGGCGGTAGGGTGGCAGCTTTTGATCGAGCCTTTAACGTACGCGGGATGGTGCCTTCTTTATCTTCCCTCAATAATTGTTCGAACAAAAGAGCGGTCGCGTAGGCGTCTCCCATTGCCCGGTGTCTGTTTTCTATGCGAATCCCTCGCTGATCGCACAAGGATCCCAGCGAATACGACCGAAAGCCGGGAAACAGCTTTCGGCTCAACCGTACGGTACACAACTGCGGAACATTAAAAGCCAAGCCCTCCCTCGCAAACGCACTCTTTACAAAACTGTGGTCGAAATTCACGTTGTGGGCAACAAATACCTTATCCTTAAGGAGATCAAAAAGATCCTTGGCAATTTCTGAAAATGAGGGTGCACCCTCAAGCATCTCCGCCGTGATTCCGGTAAGCCCAGTGATAAAACCGGGAAGCATGCGATGGGGATTGATCAGTGTTTGGTATTCGGAGATAATTCCATAACCATCGTGTACGACCACAGCTATCTCGATAATCCGGTTGGCAGCAGAAAACCCTCCTGTGGTTTCTATATCTACAATGGCATACATATTGAAGCTAATCCGTGTGAATCGGGAATAATTACAGTATAATTTGTAACTTCCCACCACCTAAAAATAGCACCTTCTCGGGAGGAGACCAATGGTGGAGCCAAAAAAGAAAATCGTACCCAATCGTTTATGAAAGAAATAGCGGACCAATGGCAGATGCGGATCACCGAACTCACATGGGGTTTTGAACAACTATTGGAGGATTTGCCATCGACCAAATTTAACCGGAAGCCCTCGGCGGGGGCTTGGAGCGTGGCCGAAATCGTAGACCACCTTATCCGGGTAAATCGCAGCTACTTCCCCATATTTGACGCAATCCTAGCCGGAACCTACCCAAAGCCATTGCTTGCCTATATTCCTCCAATCGGTAAAAAAACGGGCGAGTTAATCCTCAAATCATTGCGCAAGCCTGATAAAGTTAAGACCTTTGAACCGTGGGAACCTCAAAAACGCCTGCTTGATGGAAGTATTGTGCGGGAATTCTACGCACTCCAACATGAGCTTTCAGCTTACATTCAGCGGCTAGATCTCCATTTTGAACAAAACCTTATGATAAGCTCGCCGATCAACCGATGGATCGTGTATCCCCTCGACACCGCAGTGCATATCATTCTCGCCCACGAGCAACGCCATCTCGCACAAATCCAAAATCACCTGGCACAGCTATCCGGCGACACATAATATACCACCGGTAAATCACCAAAAAACACCGGACTTGACCGAGGGCAACCAAGCAAAAACCCCGGCCTGGATTAGGTGCTTCTTCCAGACCGAGGTTCTATCAATCTACCAAACGGAGACGTTCCATGGGCTTTTCTCCGAGCGTCTTTGATCGTAGCTTCTACGATAGGACTATATTAACCAAGGGATTTCTTTTCGTGATTTTCCTTGATAATTCTGCGCAGGATCTTTCCTACGTTGGACTTCGGCAGCTCGTCAACAAAATAAACCTCCTTAGGCACCTTGTAGCTGGTCAGATTTTCACGGGCAAAGGCGATCACCTCATCGGCACTTAGTCCTCTATCATTGGCAACCACGTAGGCAACCACTTTCTCAGTAGACTTCTCATCGGGCACTCCGATGACACCCACTTCGTTCACCTTTTCGTGGGCAGCTATGGCGTCCTCTACCTCATTGGGGTAAACGTTAAACCCAGAAACCAATATCATCTCCTTCTTGCGGTCTACGATACGCAAAAAACCATTGTCGTCAATCGTAGCGATATCCCCGGTTTTAAGCCATTCACCAAGGAAAACCTTTTCACTTTCCTCGGGCCTTTGCCAATAGCCGCGCATTACTTGGGGGCCTTTGATACAGAGTTCTCCCTTCTCTCCAACCGGCAACTCATTACCTTCGTCATCAACGATTTTTACTTCCGTGTTTGGCAGCGGCATACCGATAGTACCTATGCGTTCGGATCCATCGATGGGATTACAAGTAGCCACAGGAGAGGTTTCTGTGAGGCCATATCCCTCCGCCAATGGGACGCCGGTGACTTTTTGCCATCGTTCTGCTACAGCACGTTGCACCGCCATGCCTCCGCCTACCGCTACCTTTAGCGAGCTGAAATCCAAGTTGCGGAAAGCCTCTTGGTTCAAGAGCCCGTTGAAAAGCGTATTTACACCGGTGAAGACACTAAACTTATGTTTTCCCAACTCCTTGCAGAATGCCGGCATATCCCGAGGATTGGTAATCAGCACATTATGCGCACCAATCTTCAACATGGCCAAGCAATTGACCGTCAGAGCAAATATATGATAGAGCGGTAAAGCAGTAATAACCGTTTCCTCCCTTTCTTTAAGTTTAGGCTTCATCCAAGCAGATATCTGCTGCATATTGGCGACGATATTCCCATGGGTAAGTTCGGCACCTTTGGAAACACCGGTGGTACCTCCGGTGTACTGGAGGTAGGCCAGATCTGCCTGCTGCATTTCTTCCCTCTTATACGATTTGGATGCTCCCGAAGAGAGGGCCTTTTTTATCGAAATAGCTCCGGGAAGGGAATACGCGGGTACCATCTTTTTGATGTGTTTAACCACCAGATTGACGATGGTTCCTTTCAATCCTCCCAGCAAATCACCAATCTCCGTAACCACTATATGTTTGGCTGGAATATCGGCACGTATTTTTTGAAGGTTCGCCGCAAAATTGGCTAGAATGACAACGGCCGACACACCGGCGTCTACAAACTGGTGCTTCATTTCCTTCGGAGTATACAATGGGTTGGTATTTACCACTACCAGTCCCGCCCGCAAGGCACCAAACATCACAACCGGATATTGAAGCAGGTTAGGCATCTGAATCGCAATCCTATCTCCCTTTTTCAAGCCTAGATCGTGCTGGAGAAAGGCTGCGAAATTTCGGGAAAGCTTGTCAAGTTCATTGAATGACATGGTCTTGCCCATACATTCGTAGGCAATGGCATCGCCAAAGGACTTGATACTCTCTTCAAATAAATCCACCACACTGCTGTAAGCGGTGACATCGACTTGGTGTGGAACCTCTTTCGGATAATAGGCAAACCATGGGAAATTTTGCATGTCTTTTCGTTATTTTTGAGTTTAGAAATCTGGTGATTTTGTATGCAAAGCACACTAAGTTATCAAACAATCCATCGAAACAAAACGGAAGGATTTGTTTTTTTTGTTTAACGGTTTTACGGGTGCTACCGTTTAAGAAACTTAGGCTTTGAACTATGCCCAAAAATGGCATACATTTGGCTAAGCGTTATAAAAAGAAAAAAATCCCATGCATTTACACCGAATCATATCCATTCTTCTGGTCCTTAGTGTCTTTGCCTTCGGTGCACGGGCGCAACAAGTGGACTCTTTGGCAGTTTCTCTGGAGAATTCCCTCAAGCAAAGTTTGCTCAAAAGCATCGAACTCAAAACTGACTCGCTAAACAACGACTTGGGCACCAAGCTCTCTGATCTGGACCGGCGGATCCAAATGTTGGATCAGTCGCTGGAGATCACTACCAATGAAAGGCAGCTTGTGGACAAACTTATTGAGAGGGTGAAGCTCATCGAGGACTTTCAACAAGCCGAAAAGGAGTCCGAACTTAATATTTACAAGGGCAACTACCAATCCGCCATCATCAATTTGGTGTCGATGGAGCGGGAATTGAAACCTCTTTTGTTGTTCAATTCAACCCGGGAGTTTTTTAACACACTTAACAACATTGGAAACCCAACCCAATACCCCGGTTTTAACGATTGGTTTAAAGGCTTCCAATCCTATGTGAACGAAAACAAGGAAAGCAGTTCCACGCTCGGGGTGGTCTCTAACCTGATGAACCTGACCGGAAACCTATCTGCAGGCACACCTATTTTTGGAACCTTTAGTCAGACCCTGTTTATGGGTATGTCCACTTATGTAGACCAACTCGGATCCAATAAAAAAACGCAAGACCTGCGGGATAGAAGCCAAAAAATGTTTGAGTTGGTCACCGAGATCGGCCAATTTACCAGTGACAAAGACCTCGTGGAAACGGAATGGGACGCCATCAACGTGGAGTTGGAAGAACTCAAGAAGTTGTACGAGTCCAATCTGGAAAAAAACCTGGAAATTCTTGGCATCAAGCGTACTGAATTTGACCGCAGATACACCAATGAAAACGATGCCAACAAACGGTACCAGTATTTGAACGAACTCACTGATATCATTTCTAAGAAAGTGGCAGAGGAGAAAAACCAAAACCCAAAAAACTGGAAAAACACCTTTTTCTACGAGATGAGTGAAATCCAATCGCTCAAGGTGCGATTTGGTACGATCACCTTCCGCATCAGCGAAAATATTGGAAAGTACAACGATCTGACCGCCAAATACAAAAAGAGCCAGTACCTTGGCACAAAAATAATCGACCTTGAGGCCAAGCTGCTTAACATGAAAAACTCATTTGACAAGACGTTCAGCCCGTTGGACTATATCAACTCGGCCAACAAGATGTATAAAGTTTACTAAATCCCCCATCCCTCCGACCTCCTGTCGGAGGGATATTTCCCAACAGCCTATGTACCGTTTTCTAGCAGGAGTCATCGTAACCCTTTTACTAGTGATGACTGCCTGGTACTTTGTATCCAAGAAAGAGGAAAAACAGGAAATCCAATTTAATTCGGCCCTTATCCAACAACAAATCAGCCAAGTAGGAAAGCTGATCGTCACGGAGGGTAATTTTTCGCAGGTGATGAGCTATAGCAATACCCGAAAAAATTATTTTGACATTTTTTCTTCCAATAAAAAAGCCCTCGTCATCATCAATGCCAAAGTGACAGTGGGCTACGATTTGCGTCAATTACAGACTCTTATAGACGAGGAAACAAAGACGGTCCGAATAACAAACATTCCCCCCCCTGAAATCAACATCTATCCGGATCTCTCCTACTATGATGTCACCCAAGATTATTTTAATAAATTTGGAGCCGCAGACTACAACAAGATCAAGGATTCGGTACACAAGATGATGGAGGAAAAGGTAGCCCAGTCGAACTTAAAGTCAGACGCCAAACAGCGTTTGTTGAGCGAATTATCCAAAATCTATATACTAACCAATTCGATGGGATGGACACTGGCTTTTGAAGAAACGGTAGTCTCCGACCTGAACATGCTGGAGCGGCTGGATTTGAAATAATACCGTTGGGTTTATTCGCCCAAACCTTTGGTTGAAAAAACCTGCAATCCTTGGACTGCATTTTCTTTCCAACTTACATTAGTCATAAAACCAATCGATACCCTTATGAAGAAATCCCTACTTGCCGGATTGATGATGATGGTAGGCTTAACGGGAAGTTCACTCGCCCAGTCAGCCGAGCAACTCAGCATCATTCCCTACCCGAAAGAAGTAACCCTGCAGTCAGGACATTTTCAATTGGCCCCTGGCACCCCTATCGTGGCAACGACCGCCGGTGCCCGAAAATCCGCCGAACTGTTTAATCAATTCCTATTTTCCCAACAGGGCTTCACCCTTCCCATACGACAAATGCCCGTGCCTGGTAAAAGCATACTGCTTGAGGAAGATGATCAGTCTTCCGGTGATGAGAGCTATCTATTGGACATTTCCACGGATCAGATTCGTATCGACGGAAAACAGGCCGGAATCTTTTATGGTTTGCAGACCCTGCTACAACTGATGGAAAACCGGGACGGACAGGTTGTCGTCCCTTCAGCCCTGATTAAGGATGCCCCAGCGTTTGGCTACCGGGGCCTGATGCTGGATGTCTCCCGCCATTTCTTCAGTACAGACCAAATCAAAAAGATCCTGGATCTGATGGCCTATTTCAAGTTCAACCGGATGCATTGGCATCTTACGGAAGATCAGGGCTGGAGGCTGGAAATCAAAAAATACCCAAAGCTTACCCAGGTAAGTGCATGGCGTGATTCCACTATTATTGGCCAGTACTATGATTTCAAACCCTTCATCTACGATGGCAAGCCTCATGGAGGATACTACACCCAAGATGAAGCACGAGAGATAGTGCGCTATGCCGCAGAGAGACATATCACCGTGATACCCGAAATCGAGTTGCCAGGCCATAGCTCGGCTGTTCTGGCTGCTTATCCTGAACTGGGAAGTTTCGAAGTAAAAGACGGCAAGGCGCTGCCCGGATCCATTGCTGCCAAAAACGATAAAGGAGAACCCTATGACAACGACCTTAGTACAGATGTACCGGGGTACTGGGGGGTTCATTATAACATCTATGGGCCTACCGAAAAGGCCTTCCGCTTCCTCGAAGACGTGCTTACCGAAGTAATGGACATTTTCCCGAGTGAGTACATACACATCGGAGGCGACGAAGTGCCCAAAGACCATTGGATTACCTCTGACATTGCCCAAAAGGTGATCAAAAAAGAAAAACTGGCCGATGAACACGAACTGCAGAGCTTTTTCATCCGAAGAATTGAGAAGTTCCTCAACAAAAATGGCAGAAAATTAATTGGCTGGGATGAAATACTGGAAGGCGGCTTGGCACCCAATGCCACGGTTATGAGTTGGCGAGGGGAAAAAGGAGGCATCGAAGCCGCTAAAATGGGTCACGACGTCATCATGACCCCAAACAGCCACCTGTACTTTGACCATTACCAGGCCGCCGATAAATCAACCGAGCCATTGGCCATTGGAGGCTTCCTTCCTTTGGAAAAAGTATATAGCTATACCCCTATCCCCGAATCCCTCACAGCCGATGAGCAGAAACACGTCTTGGGAGTGCAGGCCAACCTTTGGACAGAGTATATACCCACCAACAACAAAATGGAATATTTCCTCTTCCCCAGAGCATTGGCATTGGCAGAAGTAGCCTGGAAGAGCAAGGATGAGAAGAACTATGCGGCCTTTACGCAGCACCGCCTACCGAAACGTTTGGCTGAACTGGAACAACAAAAGGTGTTTTTTAGGATTCCAGAGGCGGAGGTGCGTATATCCCGTGATTTGGCATCCGGAAGGCATCTCGTACAGATTGTACCTTTTGTGGCAAATTCAGAGGTGTTCTATACAGTAGATGGCCACAAGGCCGACCAAACTGCCACCCGATACACCGGGCCTTTCTTGGCTCCCATCCCTGGTGAGGGACAAGGTTCGATGACACTACGCTACACAATCGTGACACCAGGCGGCCGGAGCAGTAACGAATTCAAAAACGAAATCACGCTACCCTAGGGCCATAGGCGGTGTTCAAATGCAACTTTTCCCCGGTAGAGAACTGTCTCTACCGGTTTTTTTTGCTAGACGAAAGAACTTCGCCCATATACAAGCCGGCAGATCACTACCAGATCAAATACAGCGTGAGCCATTACCGCCGCCCATAAGCCGACCTCCTCGAAGAGGTAGCCAAAGCCATAGATTACTCCCACCATGAAAGAACCATAGATGGAAATACGCCAGTTCCAAGGGTTCAGGTAGCCATGCAGGGCGACAAACAGTAAGGACGTCCATCCAATCCCCAGCAATGGCTGTAGGCCAGCCCGAAAAAACACCTCCTCACCAAGCCCCGCACAGGCAGACACCAGTAAAATCGAAAGCGGTGTCCAGTCAAATGCCCTGACCAAGTTCTGGTAGAAATGCCGCTCTCGGGCGAAAAAAGGAGCAGATATAACCATTAAAGCCATCATCGAAGAGGCAATTCCTACTGCTCCACCCCAAACTAACTGAACCGACAGGGATTTTCCGCCGGTAAAAACTTCCCAAATGGTAGTCTCTTGGAAGAAAAAAATCAACAAAATGCCCGGCAGCCCAAAACCCAGCACCGTTGAAACACCCAACCAGAATAAGCTGCGCCTCATCTACGGTTTCCTTTGAAGCCAGTATTGTTCAATATCTTCGAGGGACTTTCCGGCCGTCTCCGGGATCATTTTCCAGATGATATACAGATACGGCAGACACATCAGGGCAAACAAAAAGAAGGTTCCCGAGGGAGTTAGATTTTCCAAAAACCAAGGGGTAAGCTGACCGATCAAATAAGTGCCCACCCAAAGGGATAGCCCGGCAATCGACATGGCAAGACCCCTAACCCGATTGGGATACATCTCTGATAAGAGAACAAAAATTACTGCGGAAATGGAAATAGCCGTAAAAAAGATATAGGCAAGAAAGAGTACCAACAGCCAGATTACACCAATACCCAACATCTCCCCATTCCAAAAGTAGATCCCGATGGCCAATAGGGTTAAAATCATGCCTGTCACCCCAAAATACACCAGCTTTTTCCTTCCGACACGATCGATGATGACAAGTGCGATTACGGTGGTCAATACGTTTACCAGACCGACCCAAACCTGGTAAAAAAGTGCATCACCCGAGGTCAGGCCACTCTGCTCAAAGATAGTAGGTCCGTAATACAGTACGGCATTCACCCCCATAAACTGCCCCAGGATGGCAATCGCCACACCGATGAGCATCGGTCGTCTCCATTCCGGTCTCAAAAGTGTTTCCCAACCCTTATCCGAGGAGCGGGCAATCGTTGCATACACTTCTTCCACCTTCCACTGGATTTGGGTCGTATCCCGATAGAGCCTGGCAAAAACCACCCTCGCCGCAGCCTCCTGCTTATTGACAAGCAACCAACGGGGGCTCTCCGGAATAAAGAAAATCAGCACGAAAAACGCCATGGCAGGGATAAACTCCATCCCAAGCATTCCCCTCCATACTTCATCCCGAAATATCCATAGGATCCATTCGGGAGATTGGTCACCAATCCCGCCAGCAACGAGCTGCAGTTGGAAATTGATCAGGTAGGCTCCCAAAAAGCCCACGGTAATGGCCAGCTGGTAAAGGGACACCAAACTTCCCCGATAGGAAGAAATAGCCATTTCAGAAATGTACATGGGAGAAATGATGGACACCATGCCGATTCCTGCACCTCCGATTATCCTGAAAAACACCAGCTGCCCAAACCCTGCGGCAACCGCACATCCAAAAGCCGAGGAGGTAAAGAGCAGAGCTGAAAGGAACATGACCTTTTTCCTACCAAACCGGTCACTAAGCCACCCGGCCACGGCTACACCGAGAATCGAACCTACCAACGCACACCCGACATACCATCCCTGTTGCAGCACGTCCAACTCAAACTGTTTGGAAACTTGGGTGATGGTCCCCGAAATGACAGCTGTATCGTAGCCAAAGAGAAAGCCTCCCAAAGCGGCTATAAGGGACAGAAAAACGAGGTAAATCAACGAGGAAGGTGGTGTTTTCAAAGGACGGCTTGGTTGGATGTTACGGCAAAATACACAAAAGTTGCTTCGATACCGTGTACCTACACGCTAAATTTCTCCTTTCATCATAAAAATAGGCGTACGAGACGGGGATACGCATTTTTTGAATTAACTTTAACCCAATTGGAACCCTTCAAGCTGTTTTAAACATATGCACTTTTCTGTCATTAGAGCCGTGAGCGCATCCTTCCTTTGGATGTTTGGTGCTTTTCTGGCGTTGCCCGCTTTGGGGCAGGAGGGTGACTTGCAGCAGCGCAGAAGCTACCTGGACCAACTGATCCAACAAAACCGCCCACACCCTACTCCTGCTCAACGCCCACGAGATGTGTTTGCCTCCTTCGTCCGGCTAAGTGCAAAGGACAGTACTTGGGAGGCTTGGCAGGCCAGAACCGGCGAGCTGCCTCCAAATTTTGACCGAATGCCCTCTATCCCTCTGTTGCCAAACCCATTGGTCTGGAAAGAGGGGGAGCAGAACATCCCGATCACCAACCTTTCGCAGTGGCATAGTCAACGGGAATGGATCAAAGAAAATGTCAAAACGTTGTTTTCAGGAACCTTCCCTGATCCTCCGGTCAGAATCACTTCCACCGTGCTGGAAGAGCGGATGGAAAGCTCCATACGTGTGCAACGGATAGAACTCCGATTTGGAAACCATAAAGACGCAAAACTGAATATTGAAGTGTTTACACCCACGGGTGAGGGACCCTTTCCTGTATTCATGAGCCAGTGGAACCACCGTGGTTGGGTTCAGATAGCCGTAAGGCGAGGCTACATGGGGGTAATCTATGCGGGGGCAGATGAATGGGACGATACAGTTTTGTATCAGGAGATCTACCCTGACTATGATTGGACTGCGTTGATGACCAGGGCTTGGGGTGCTTCGAGGGTGGTGGATTACCTCTATACGCTCCCGGAAGTTGACAGATCAAAAATCGCACTCACCGGACATTCCAGGAATGGAAAACTTTCCCTTTTGGCAGGAGCCTTTGATCCGCGGTTTGCGGCCATCATCAGCAGCAGTGCCGGCACCGGAGGGGAAATCCCTTATCGATACACCGACGAAAGACACGAAAACGAATCTCTGGATTATTTGAACTCCATCCGTCCACAATGGTTTCATCCTAGGCTTCGATTCTACAATGGAAGAGAGCACAAACTGCCCATAGATCAAAACTCACTTATGGCACTGATAGCCCCCAATGCGCTGTTGCTGAGCTCCTCCATCCGGGAAGCAGGGGGAGGAGACCCATGGGCCATCGAACAAAATTACCTTTCCGTAAAGACCGTCTACTGCTTTTTGGGTGTCCCCGACCGGATTGGGCTACGCTTTAGAGATGGAGGTCACGGCGTTGCAGCGCGGGATCTCGAATCATACGTAGACTGGCTGGATATTCAGTTTGGCAGGTCCCAAAAAACCTGGCAGAATAACCTGTACTATCCCTTCTCCTTCGATTTGTGGGCCGCCAACCAAACCAAGCAGGTAGACCCGATGGACTTCCCTGTGATCGCACCATCCTACCCGCCTCTGTTGGGCTCCCTATCCGATAAGAGCGACTGGGAGCGTCGTAAACCCGAGGTAAGGCAACGCCTACAGTGGCTTTTAGGGTCTACACCACCTGGAGTCAGCGCGGCGCCCACCACCGATTTGAGCGACCGGGTAGACTATATGGATGAGCTAATCCAACGTCCAAACCCTAAAAACGGTATCCGAAAGAACCTGGCCCCTTACCGAGCTATGGGGGACTACCAATACGCAGCCCTGTATCTTCCCGCAGACGAAAATGGCGATCTACGAATGATGGGCGAGGAACGCTTTCCCGTGATCGTCTGGTCACATAAATACATCAATACGGGTTTTGATCGCCTTTTGAATCCATTGATTACCGCCTTTTTGGAGAAGGGCATCGCGGTGTTGGTCTTTGACCAGCTGGGATATGGAAGCCGGATTGAGGAGGGAACCGAATTTTACGATCGATACCCTGAATGGTCTAAGATGGGCAAAATGATCACCGACACCCAAGCTGCCATTGATGCGCTTCAGCAAATCCCGCTGATCGATCCATCCCATATATTCCTCGGTGGATATAGCCTAGGGGGTACTATTAGTTTGCTCACCGCTGCCTTGGATGACCGGGTAGCAGGAGTTGCCACCGCATCGGGCTTTACACCTTGGCGAAATGCCAATATCGGCCAATCCTATGAGGGGATAAGAGCCTTTTCCCACCTATATGGACTTATGCCCAAGTTAGGCTATTTTTTGGGAAATGAGCAGCGTATACCTATTGATTTTCCGGAGATTATTGCCAGTATCGCCCCCAGGCCCCTACTTTTTATAACTCCGGAAATGGATCGCCATGCTGATTTAACGGCTATTTCCCAAGCAGTGAGATTGGCGAATCAAGTGCACAGACTCTATGGCCCAAACCGCATCCATCACGAGATTCCCAACACATTCGGTCAGTTTACTTCGATACAACAACAGTATTTGGTAAACTGGGTAGCCAACCAACTTGCCCCCTAGCCTATGACTCAACCAAAATTCATCCTTTTCCTGTGTTTGTTTTACTACACCTGCTCGGTGACTGTCCTTGCTCAAGCGCCACCGCTTCGACTGGGAACGTTTGATATGGATGCCACACCTCCCGTGGGATCCTATCTGGCCTATGACCAAATGGAAAAAGCAGGCGAACTTGGCCTACGGGCCAGGGGAATCATCCTACAGGGCGCCGGTCTTCCCATCGTGCTGTGTGCCATCGACTGGATTGGTATTGCCAATGAAAGCCAAGATTATTTCAAGTCGGTACTTGCCAGTGCAGCGGGTACCATTCCTTCCCGGGTTAGCGTACACACCGTGCACCAACATGACGCACCCATAAGCGACTTCACGGCGGAGCGTCTGCTGCTTGCCGACGGCCTTGAACCGCTTTCCTACGAAGGCAGCTTCCAACGTGAATTTGGCATCAAGCTGGGACAGGTGGTACGAAATGCCTTCTACCATATGCTGCCCGTAACCCATATTGGAAATGGCGAAGCATTGGTTCGTGACGTGGCGTCAAACCGACGGATAATCGGCCCGGATGGAAAGGCACTGCATTCCCGTACCTCTGCTACAAGAGATGCTTCGATCAGAGCCTATCCCGAGGGACTTATTGACCCGGTGGTTTCCCTTTTAAGCTTTTGGAACGAAGAAACACCCTTGGCTGTGCTGAGCTACTACGCCGTGCATCCCCAAAGCTATTATCTGACCAAGGTCGCCAACCCTGACTTTCCCGGCTTGGCCAGGTACCTTCGCCAACTTGAGGTGCCTGATGCACTACACGTTCATTTCAATGGGGCCGGTGCCAACGTGACGGCTGGGAAATACAATGATGGTGCAAAAGAAAACCGGTTGATCTTGGCGCAACGGCTGGCAGCAGGCATGAAACAGGCTTGGGACCACACGGTTAAGACACCTATTTCCGCAGAAGAAGTCTCCTGGCAAGTGGTGAACGTGGACCTGCCCATCGCTGCATCGGTGGCGCAGATCGCGGATGAAATGAAATCAAAGGATATGCGCTGGCGCACCAACTATGTGCAAAAGCTGGCATGGAAAGAACGCATGGAGGCTGGATTCTCTAACCCAATATCCTGTCTATACCTTGGAAATACACGGGTACTGAACCTACCCGGGGAGCTGTTTGTAGAGTACCAATTGGCCGCAAAAGCACATAACCCCCATTTAAAGGTACATATGGCAGCCTACGCAGACTATGGCCCATTCTATATCGGTACCACAAAATCCTACGATGAGGGTGGCTACGAAGCAATAACCAGCCCTACCACCGCAGAAGCGGAACCCATCATACGGTCTGCTATAAGTAGTCTGTTGGATCATCAACCGAACCTAATTCCTCGTACAGCCTCAAATAGGTCACTTAAAGCTGAAACGCACGACGTATCAAATCTGATCCAATGGCAGGAAAAACGTGAGGAGGTATTGAAAAACATGGAAAAAATCATGGGCCCTCTCCCATCAAGAGAAGCCTTGGCACCTCCCTCTGTAGACTACCTGGATACGCTCGCGACAGAGGGATTTATCCGATATACCATCGCCTACGAGGCACATCCAGGATTCAGGGTACCTGCATTTTTATACATCCCAACAAACACGAAACCTCTCGGAATACCAGCTATCCTCGCATTGCACAGCACGGGAGACCCCGGAAAAAAGATTGTGGACGGGCAAACGCCCATGGAAAACCGCGCTGTAGCACGAGAACTGGCTACCCGAGGGTATGTGGTTCTTGCTCCCGATTATCCAAGCTTTGGGGATCTTAGCGACCACGATTTTTCTACCGATGGATTTGAGTCTGCTACCATGTTGGCTATCTGGAATCACATGCGGGGCGTAGACCTCTTGCAGGAACTTCCTGAGGTCGACGCAACCCGGATCGGTGTTATCGGCCATTCGTTGGGCGGACACAACGCCATTTTCGTCGGAGCTTTTGACGAGCGGATACAGGTAATCGTGAGTAGCTGCGGATGGACCCCATTCGATTATTACGACATCGGCGAGGAAGCATCGAAGCGCTACGGCGGCCGGCTGGGTCCTTGGGCGCAGGACAGGTATATGCCCAGAATCCGTGAATACCTACCAACGGGAAAACTACCCTTTGATTTTCCCGATATCCTCGCCACTTTAGTTCCCCGGGCTTTCTTTTCAAACTCTCCTATGGGAGATGCGAATTTTAGTGTGGAGGGAGTAAAACAGGGAATTCAGGAAGTGAAGCCTCTATTTGAGTTTTTGGACATCCCAGGAAATCTGGAGGTTCACTTTCCCGATGCAGGGCATGATTTTCCGGCAGACACCCGAGTGGCGGCCTACATGTTTATGGATCATCACCTCAACTTTAAACCCAAGAACAAGGACATAATTCCCTAGAATTAGTTATAAACAAAAATACAGTGAAGGATGAAATAGAAAAAATCCCGCTTGCATGACGCTTCACACAATTGGCGTCGAACATGCGACCATGCCATCAAGATCCGGGATGGAACTCCTCGTCCGATTGGCCTCTTCTTAGAGGCTTCCCGGTTTATCCGGACAAGTTCTAACCATTGAAAAAATAATTATTGACCTATGAATACTAAAATCCTTGTAATAGCAGCCCTTGCCACTTTCCTGCTTGCATCCTGCAAAGAACCAAAATACGCAGATGCGTTGAGTCCTGAGGCCTCCATGGCCACCTTTGATCTACACGAAGACTTCATGATCGAACTATTTGCTGCCGAACCTCACGTTTGGGATCCCGTAGAGATGGTTTTTGATGAAAAGGGTCAAGCCTATGTAGTGGAAATGCCCGACTACCCCTACAAGCCAGAGGAAGGAAAAGGGCGCGGGCGTATCCGTCTTCTTAAAGACACCAATGGAGACGGGGTAGTAGATGAATCAGTTATCTTCGCAGAAGGACTTCCCGATGCTACGTCCATGCTTCCGTGGAAGGGAGGGCTTATCGTAACCTCGGCTCCGCATATCTATTATCTCAAAGACACCAATGGGGATGAACAGGCAGACGTAAAGGAAATCCTGTTTGAAGGCTTTTTCGAAAACAATTCGGAAGCACAGATCACAAACCTTCGGTTTGGTTTGGACAACTGGATCTATGCCGCCAACAACGGCCAACCCGGGGAGGTATCCTATCTTCGCAAACCAGAAGCGGGCCAACTAAGTATGCGGGGTGCGGATTTTCGGTTTCGACTGGATACAGATGAATTCGAACTTGAAAGCGGAACGGCTCAATTTGGTCATACACTGGATGACTGGAACAATAAGTTTTTTACCCAGAATACGCTGCACATTCAGCAGGCTGTCATCCCAAGACGGTACTTGGAACGCCATGGGCATCTTTCCTCACTAAACGTAAACCTAAATATCTCGGATCACGATTTTGAAATGTTCCAATTGACCCCTCCTCCCTACTGGCGTGCTGAGCGTACCATAAGGCGAAACATCCAATACCAAGAACAGAATTTGGATCGTGTAGAGCATGCCGACAAATACTTTACGGGTGCCTCAGGGGGAACGGTCTACAATGGAGACGCATTTCCAGAATCGTTCAGAGGAAATATTTTTACGGGCGACGTGGCAGGCAACCTTATCCACCGCGATATACTTGTAAAAAGCCAAACGGATCCAGTTTTTACCGCCCAACGGGCAGACGAGGAAAAAGCAAGGGAATTTTTGGCCTCCACCGACCCTTGGTTCAGGCCTACCAGCTTTACCATTGGCCCAGACGGATACCTTTATGTGCTGGACTTCTATCGGCAACATATCGAAACACCTGTTTCCATACCGGATGACCTGAAAGAAGAGATGGACTTTATGTATGGCGAAAAGCACGGACGGATTTACCGTATTCGTCCCAAAAATGATACTGAGCGAAGACCAATTGCCGTAGACCTAAGCAAGGCCACTACCTCACAGCTAATCGAACTGCTAGCCCACCCCAGTGGCTGGTATCGGACCAACGCCCAGCGACTGCTCCTGGAAAAAGGAGCTCCGGAAAACCAAACCAGCTTGGAAGCATTTGTAAACTCACATGAATCTCCTCAGGCGCGTTTGCATGCAGCTTACGTGTTGGAAGCGTGGGGACTGCTGAATTCCTCCCATGTAAAAGCCCTTTTGAACCACCCCCATGCTGAAGTAAAACGACATGGCCTGCAACTGGCCGAACGCTTCCCTGAATTGAATACTGTAATTCAAACGCTCGCTTCCCATGAGAATGCGACCGTTTCTCTTCAAGCACTGTTGAGTTTAGGGAACTATACGGACAAAGAAACCTTGGAGAATTTAGCCCTTCATTTGGCAAAAAGGGGAGAAAACCGATGGTATCGAACGGCTATCCTCAGTGCTGCCGGGGTTACCGAAAATGCTTTTATTACCGCTCTTTTTGACAAATCCGGCTTCAAAAACTCGCAGGAGTCATGGAAAGAAGAGGTGATCAGGGAAACTGCCCATATACTGGGATCCAATGGAGAGAAAAAAGCGTTGGAAACCTTTGCACAGTATTTGGCCCAGTCTGGCGATACCTGGCAAAAAGCAGGTCTAGACGGCCTTTCCAAAGGGCTGAAAAAGCACGAAGAAACCAGGCCCGAACTGAAAGCATTTCTGGACGCATTAGCAGAAAACAGCGAATAACCTGTCGTTTTGTTTAAACTGATTACCAACAACCTGTAAACTCCAAAACCATGCATAGAAGAAAAGCCATCAAGAAGTTGATTCAGACAGGCGGTGCATGGACGGTTCTCCCTGGGCTTCTTGCAGCATGCTCGGGAGGATCCTCCAAAGCCTACGACTTAGCAGATATAACCGACTGCTCAGACCTTGACGGATTGCCTGATTCGGAAATCAGCAAACGAAATCAGCTGGGCTATGTGGAAAAGACCCCTATTTCAGACAATATTTGCTACAACTGCCAGCTCTACCTACCTCCTACCGAAACCCGAAAATGCGGGGGCTGTCAGCTCTTCAAAGGCCCCGTCAAAACGGAAGCATACTGTACCTATTGGGCTCCCCGGGTAGACCAGGGCTAATTTGGAAGGCAAAAACCCAGCCTTATTATTTGGAACAAACCATATTACAACGGGATCCTCGGCAACGTGGGTCCAGTTTCTATAAATTGGAAACAGCTTCATCCATACTATGCTAGAGCAAGGTAGCAAAAAACCTGATTCATTTATTTTTTATATTTTTACAAAAAAAAAACCATAACTGAATTTTTCCTACTTACATTTGCAGTAAACTAACCAACTAAAGATGACTACCAAGCACATTATCTTTTTCTGTTTTTTAACCATGGGAATAGGGCTTACGGCCAAAGCTCAGGTAAGTGTAGGTGTGTACAAGAGCAGTGTTTTCACTCACTTGGGTGTGGGTACCGATCCCGAAAAAAAGTATTTCGGAGAAGTACGGCTCTTTGCCGGAGACTGGCTGAACAATTATTTTGGGGCCGAGGTTTTAGGCCAGCGAAATTTCTCACAGACCGAATGGTATAATTTTTCAGCTGGACTGATGGTCGGCTACCATGAATTCAACGAAGGGATGGTCGGAATTCCCGCCTTCTTTTCCATCAAACCATTGCAGGCAAACACCAACCTGTCTTTAGTACTCGAAGCAACACCCTTTGTCGCCTATAGCTCCGTACACCTTCGGGGAAGTATTGGGGTAAGGTATTTCCTGCGGAAGGAATAACTACAGCTTTTAGTAGGACGTAGATGCTGGAGCCGTTTGATTCAAAAAACGGCGGGGCAAGAGCATAAGTCACTCCCCTCCATGCTGTCGCTTTGTGAAGTTTTCTACCGAATAGGCACCCACAATACCGCATCTGCGACGACCGCTCCATCCGCTCCGGCGTTTGAGATGGTAACGTGTGCAGCCGACCCGGGTGACAGTCGCTGCTTACCGATGGCTACCCACTCGCCCGATGTTTGCCCCTCTACTCTGATATCTGATTCCTTTATTACCTGCTCCTTTTCCTTTGTTCCGTCTGATGAAATAACCGTCGTGTGCGCTGTTGCGTCGGCAGTTCTGGAAAAGTAGACGTACACATCGTATTCCCCCTCATGAAGAATTTTCGGCGAAAAGCGAACCGATTTGGCTTGTTGCCCTTTGGATGAATCCCGCAAAAAGCTGGAACCGTACCCACCTCTGGCAACCCGCTCCCAATCTCCTTGTATTATCACGCGGTCGCTGTCATTGTCCACCAATATTTCCGGAATACTGCCATCAGCAAGCGGGTTTTCTTCGAGTTCTTTTTGCAGGTCCAGGACATCCACGTCCTGCACCGCAACCCCACGGTCGATTGCATGACAGGCGGCTACTGCCGAGGATTGCCCCAAGACCATAAAAACGGGTTCCATTCGAATGGAGCCAAAAGCTATATGACTTGCCGAGAGTGCCGCAGGAACGAACAAATTGGTCGCTTCTGTCCGTTTGGGAATCAGCGACCGGTAGGATATGGGATAAGGTCCAAAACCGCCAATCTCCACATTGCCTTCATTTTTTACCATTTTTACACCGTCTTTCTCTATGACAATACGCTGTATGTTATGGGAATCCATGGTATAGGCCGCCATTCCCACGCCATCACTGACGACTTCCTTGCCCACACAGTTAGCCTCGGTCATCACATACTCCCCAACCATCCTCCGTACTTCGCGGACGTATAGCTGCGGTGTCCAATTGCCATTTTCCACGTATTCGTCTTTGGGGTACCCCCACGCCTGGATCTGCTCTTGAATTTCCCGCGGTACCCGAGGATCCGTTTTGTAGAAATAAAGCAAGGATTTGGTATAATGGGTATGTGCATCGATGATTTCCCGTCGTCGTGCATAGTCTGCTTCCGGATATTCGTGATTCATCCCGATCATATCGGTAGAAAAGCCTCCACGGTTGTTTATATCCGTTTTGCTATTGGGCATGTGGCTCCAGATAAAGTAGTTGTTAAGGCTCTTATGGTGCGGCTGGGCTTCAAACAGTCTGACCAGCAGCTCAAACAGGGACGGATCATAGCCTTCAGGCTCTGTAATCTCCACGCGGTTAGCCGGATCATTGGTAAGGCAAATACGGTAGTTGTAGGCTTGGATTTTATCGTCGCCGGTCCCATCAGGTGCCAGGTCGTCGTCACTGATCCCCCAAAGCAGTCCACTGGAAGGATCCCCTCGAACGACAAAGGGATCCACGCCATCCGGAAACTGATGCCCGGTCATTAATTGCACTCCGTTGTAGGTTTCGCCATATTGGGAATTGGGTTCGCGGCCTATGGCATATGACACTCCCGCTTTTGCCATTAAATCTCCTTCATAGGTAGCGTCTATAAACATCCTTCCGCTAACCTCTCGTGTTTCAGTCCCTATACCTTTGGCGCGTTGCAGGGATATACGCTGAATGGTGCCGTCGGTAAGCGCGACATTGGTCAGCTGCCAGTCGTACTGAACCTCAATACCCGCCTGGTCAAGGTACTTCTGAAAGGTCTTTTTCGCTATACTTGGCTCAAAAATCCATTGCTCAAACTTCCCATAATGGTCACCCAACCTTCGGTAGAAATCCCTGGATAGACCCGTCACGGCGAATTTGTTTCCAATATCTGTATATCCAAGACCGCCCGTGGTCAATCCTCCCAGATGATTGGAGGGTTCTATTAAGATCACTGATTTGCCCATTTTTTTGGCCGTGTATGCCGCTATGATCCCGGCAGAGTTTGCCCCATAAACGACAACGTCATAACTTGGCATATCAACCTTTTGGCTGCACGACAGGGCCAAAAACGCCGATACTATTAAACCATTCAATAATTTCATCTGTCTATAATTGTTTTTTAATGGTCAGAACTTGTCCCGGTTTATCGGGATGGAATCTCGCATGGCAGCCCCGGATAGCTATCGGGGCATCCCAGTGTGTGACGGCTACGTCATGCTCGATTTCATGTGTCTACAATTTGGTATCTTTCGTAGCGGACTATTCATTTTTCTCTGATAGCATCATTCCATGGTTTCGTGGATTCTGGTGAATAGCAACGACCGCAGATCCATGACCTGAGTACCGGGGATTTCATGCGCCTTCAATCTAAGCGAGGCTTTTCCAGGTCTGAGATGGACAATCCCCAATCTCATTGGCTTGAAATCTTTGACATAGGATTCCATGCGCTCCACTCGGTCGTGCTCCATTCCTGTAAGTGGCGGATCATGCGGTTCGCCCACCTGAAACTCCAGACTTGAGGATCCAATGTACATACCTACCTTAGATCCCACGTTTTCTTCCGAACAGGTGTAGAATGCTTCTACCAGAAAATCCCCCCGGCCCAAAACCTCTATATCCCAAGAGATGCTATCTGATGTACTTACCCAGTTGGTAAAAAAGGCGTCGTTTGGAAATCGGTTGGATCGTACAATATTTCCATGTGGGATGCCATCACGCGCGGGGAGCTGTGTAATTTGGGCGTCTGGATGTGCCAATGTAAAGGGGCGTTGGGATTCATCCCGTTCCCTGTACATTTCCCTCTCCCAGTCCTCTTTGGCTTTCGAAAGCTGCGTCACTATCTCCGGATACAGCCCGTTGACGGGGGATGATTGCGAAGGATCCGACACCATCTGAAAGAGGTTCCCATCTTTGTCCAAACGGAACTCTTGGGTTCGCAAGCTGGTATGTCCATTCCAATGATTGAAAATAGTGCGATCTGCCCAATCCTCCTGCTGCGCGTCAAGCAATAAGGGAAGCAGGCTTTTCCCGTCGAGTGGTTTGGTAGGCGACAGTGGAATTCCCGCCAGATCAACCAATGTGGGGAGTACATCTATTGCTCCCGCTATCTGTGGTACAACCTGACCGGCAGCAAGTGTCGATTTCCACTGAATAAAAAAAGGCGTACGTACACCTCCCTCATCCGTGGAGCCTTTTCGGCCTTTCATTCCGCCATTCCAGCGGGTGCTGTTCGGCCCATTGTCACTAAAATAGATTACGATGGTGTTTTCATCCAATCCAAGGGATTCCAGCTTCCCCATCAGTCTTCCGACATTCCAATCGATGTTTTCACACATGGCCAGGGCTGCCTTGGTGTAATCAAGATCCTCTGCCAGCTCTGAGGAAAGGCTCATTGGCAATGACTTACCCTTGAATTCATCCCACCACCTGTCAGGTACTTGCATCGGAGAGTGTGGCGTATTCAGCGGGAGGTACAGTAAAAAGGGCCGGTCTTTGTTTTCCTCCAGAAAATCCATAGCCCGCTCGGTAAGGTCATCGGCCAGGTAGCCGCTACCCCGTACCAACTCCCCATTGTGCTCCAGCACAGGACTAAAATAGTTCCCCCAATGTCCAGAACAAAAGCCGTAAAACTCATCGAAGCCTCGTCCGTTTGGGTGGTAGGGATATTGCGTGCCGTTGTGCCATTTCCCAAATGCCGCCGTAGCATAACCAGCCGCCCGAAAAACATCGGCCAATGTCACTTCATCCAAATCCAAACGTTCCTGGCCCTGCGAGGTTCCATAAACTCCAGAGCGCAAGTGATACCTACCCGTAAGCAGCTCTGCCCGGGTAGGTGAACATACAGGCTGCACATAAAA
Source organism: Lunatimonas lonarensis (assembly GCF_000390185.1). Classification (GTDB taxonomy): domain Bacteria; phylum Bacteroidota; class Bacteroidia; order Cytophagales; family Cyclobacteriaceae; genus Lunatimonas; species Lunatimonas lonarensis. The sequence goes on from NZ_AQHR01000044.1 coordinate 39,500, forward strand.
TCGGTCAAAACTTACCCCCTGTATCGCCAACTGGTCAATGTGAGGGGTGGAAAGGTTCCTGTTTCCACTGTGGCTTAAGTCGCCCCATCCTTGGTCATCAGCAAGGATGATAACCACATTGGGATGCGTAGGTGCCAGGAGGTCTTTCTTCGTGGATTCAGTGCATGCTAGCTGCCCAAAACAGCATGCCATCACTATCGCTATGGGTGCTATTCCTTTCACCTACTTGGCGATGATCCGATCCTCCATTGTCAACACCTGCCCATCTGCCAAAAGACGTTCCCTCAAGGACGTATAGGACAGATCCTGGACGGCAATTCCCTGATCCAGGGCCATCATCGCCGCAGTAGTCGCCGACTGCCCCAAAATCATAAAAACCGGCTCCATCCGAATGGATCCAAAGGCGATATGACTGGCAGAAACGGCAACTGGCACGACCAGGTTGCTGCATTCCTCTTTCTTGGGGATCAACGATCCATAGGCAATCTCATAGGGGCCTGGAAGCGGCACACCGATATCTCCCTCGTTTTGCACGTGGCCATTTTCATCTACATAGCGCTGTATGTTGTGGGAGTCTATCGTATATGAACCCATCCCGACAGATTGGGGGGTTGGCCACTTTTGGAGCAACTCGTTTTCCGTCATCACGTAGGTTCCTATCATACGCCTAGCTTCCCTTACGTATATCTGATGGGGCCAATGATCATTGTCCACAAATTCGTCCTTGGCAAGACCCCATTCCTTGAAAGCTATCTGGGTTTTCTCCGGAATTCGGGGGTCATTTTGCACAAAATACAACAGCCCGCTTTGATAATCCCTGTGCTCCTGAATAATCTCCTTACGCCGCTCGTAGCTAGCTTCAGGATAGTCGTAGTTCATCCCTATGTTGTCCGAGCTGAAAGGGCCATGATTATTGGTATCGGTTTTTCGATTGGGGATTAAGTCAAATTTATCAAACCATTCATCCCAACCTGCATCAAAAATCCTAACCAACAACTCGTACTGGGTGGAATCGTAGTTGGCCGGTCGTGGAAAAGGGATACGGTTGTCCGGGTGGTTGGACATGCACATGCGGAAGCAATAAGCCTGCACCTTGTCGTCTCCTTCTCCCTTTATGCCAGGGTGCTCTGCGCTGATTCTTGGCAACAACCCCGAGGAAGGATCACCCGGAATCCAATAGGGATCAATGGGCTGGTCCAAAACCTGAAAGTGGTGCCTATGGTGGTAAACGCCCGTTTGGACACCATTCCACTCCTCGCTGTATACTGAATTTGCCTCTCTACCCACGTGATAACTGACCCCAGCGGCAGCCATCAAGTCCCCTTCGTAGGTCGCATCCATAAACATCTTGCCTTTGAATTCCTTACCGCTTAGAGTCCGTATCGCGGTAATCTTCCCGTTCTCAACCGTAACGCCCGTTTCCCTGTCCAACCACTCGTCACGCAGCACCTCTATTCCCAATTCGGCAATCCACTCTTCGTATACCTCTTCGGCCACATGGGGTTCGAAAATCCACATGGTCTTAAACTCGCCATCCAAGGCGGGGGTTCCCTGCCCCTTGTTGCCAAAATCAGACTTGGCCTCCCATTTCCACGCATTCTCCTGTTGGTATTTGTCGTATACCCGTTGGTAAAACTCCCGGGAGAGGCCTCCGATAACTTCTTTTTTGCCCGTATCAGACCATCCAAGCCCTCCGGAAGTCAACCCTCCTAGGTGCTTATCGGGTGACACGATGATTACGGACTTGCCCATTTTTTTGGCCTGCACCGCCGCCGTGATAGCTGCCGAGGTACCTCCGTAAATTACCAAGTCAGTTGAATCGACCAAGGGCGGATTTCCACATGACTGTAACATCCATACCGACCATAGGGACACAAGAAACAGGTTCAATTTTTTTCTAATCATGGTTATTTCGGTTTATTGATTCAATGGATATTTCCTAAGGGACCAGTAACGGAACAGTAGCTTTTAGGGCTTAGAGCTTAACACTTGCTTGTCCTGCAACAATCGGGCACGGAGCACCGCATAGTCGACATCTTGTACGGCCTGATCGTTATCAATGGCCAACACGGCGGCGGTAGCGGCTGACTGCCCCAACACCATAAATACCGGCTCCATTCGGATGGAACCAAAGGCCACATGAGTCGAGCTCACGCATACAGGCACAAACAGGTTTTCGGTCTCGCCTTTCTTGGGGACGATGGCGCGGTAAGGAATCGGATAGGGAGCCCTTACATGGGCCTCAAAATTGCCCTCGTTCTGCACATAGCCATTATGATCCACATACCGCTGCACCATGTGGGAATCCATGCCATAGGCAGCCAAGCCTACCGCATCCTCCACCTCGGGCACGAGACTTTCACAATCCTTTTGGGTGACCACGTAATCACTGATCATCCGGCGTGCTTCCCGCACATAGAGCTGCGGCGTCCATCCTTCGTGCTCGGTAAATTCATCCTTGGCCATTCCCCATTTGGAGACCACATCCCGTACCTGCTTCGGGATTCGGGGATGGTAGGCCAAGGTCCACATCAGGCCTTGTTGGTATTCCAAGTGCTGCTTTGCCATGGCCTCACGCTCCTCGTACGAAGCCTCCGGATAATCGTGGTTTTGACCAATAAAATCGGTGGAAAAACCTTTTTGGTTGTTGGTATCTGTTTTGCGGTTTGGCATGGGGGTATTGATCCAGGGAACCAACGGGTCTCCATAGTGGTACATCTTTTCGATGGGACCGGTCGCCGCCTCGTAGTTTCGGAAGAGCAATTCGTAATCAAGCTCCCGGTAATTGGCCGGTTTGGCAAAAGGTATCCGGTTGTCCGGATGGTCGGTTAGCGTCATTCTGAAGCAGTAAGCCTGAATACCTTTGTCGGCAGATCCATCGATGCCAGGGCCGCCTTGGATAATAAAAGGCAACAACCCACTGGAAGGGTCTCCCTTCTTGATGTAAGGATCCACACCGGGAATAAAATTATGGTGAACGGCATTACGTGAGACCTCTCCCCGCAGCGTAATACCAAAGTAGTTTGCCTGCACACCGTTTAGGGTCTCCCCATACGCGCTGTTTGCCTCTCTGCCATACGTATAGGATACCCCGGCGGCGGCCATAAGGTCACCCTCATACGTTGCGTCCATAAACATTTTCCCATTGTACGTCTCACCACTTTCCATGGTAATGGATTGTATTCGGCTGCCTTGAACCTTTACACCGCTGCTACGATTTAGACGCTGATTGGTAATTAATTTGATGTCAGCCTCACGCAACATCTCATCGTACACAATTTTGGCAGCACTTGGCTCAAAAGTCCACATGGCATCTTCGCCCTCACGGGATCTGCCTTCGTTTGGGCGGGTAAAATAATCCGAACGATCTTGCCATTTCCAGTTTTCGGGTTTATCATAATAGTCTTTTATACGCTGATAAAACTCCCGCGAAATCCCCCCTATTGCCTGTTTGTTTCCGATATCGGTAGCACCCAAGCCACCTGTGGTCAAACCACCTACATGATTGGACGGCTCTATCAGAATGGCGGACTTACCCATGCGCGCAGCCTGTATCGCTGCCGCCACACCCGCGGAGGTTCCCCCATAGATAACAAGATCATAGGATGGCGACTGGGAATGGGCTGAGTGAATGTTAAAAACAAAAAGTGAAACTACTAGGTACGCAAAGGATTTGAAGATAGAATGATTTACTGATTTTGGTGTAGTCATGGCAATCTGGAAGTGATTGAGCTTTTTTAAACTAACTATAACAAACGGAAAAACCTGTTTGGCTTTCTGCGAAAATACCCGATTTTGCCTAGGTAACACGAGAACCGAATGAAGATATCAGCCTACTTCACCTATGCTGACCGTATAGAAGTCAACAAAAAACCTCTATATCATTTATTTACTCATCTTGAGCCGGGTATTCCCTCCATGTACCAAGTTAATATCCATCAAAGGCTTGTTGCTTCGCCAAAGTCCTCCTGTGAAGTCAGGAACTTCTACCGGCATGGAACGATTGGCAACTGAAGCCCCGGAAAGCGGCACGATGGAACTCCAAACCGCGGCGTCGTACACATTGATATCGAGCGGCAGCCCATTTCGCAGACAATCTATAAGTCTCCAATCCATCAGGGTGTCCATGCCTCCATGGCCGCCAACTTGCTTGGCCATTTCACCCACCCGCTTTGTAATCTCCGGTGTATACTTTTCTTCAATGGCCTTCATTTCACCCTCAGAAAGCCATCCCTCGTGACTCGTGGCTATTCGCCCGGGTTCGGGATACTTCATCGCCGCCCCCTTGGTACCACTTAGCAAATGGATTCTGGAATAGGGTCTGGGCGAGGTCACGTCATGTTGCAGCATAATGGTTTTTCCTCTACTGGTTCTTATGATGCTTGTATTCAGATTCCCCCTATACGGCCTTCCTACGTAAGGCTTCCAAAAGTCATCCGCCTGCGCCAATTCCTCCGCCTTTTTTCCCATCATAAAGTCATCTGTGGAAACGGAAACAAGAAAATCCATTTTATCCCCGTAGTTGATATCCATGATCTGTGCGATGGATCCCAAACCATGCATGGGATAGAGGTTTCCGTTTCGGCTGGCATTCTCTTCCAGTCTCCACATATTTGAATAGCCTGTTTTGCTAAAGTTAGCCATCAACAGATCGTGTATGTAGGCACCCTCGCCATGCATGATTTCCCCAAAAAAGCCCTGCCTGGCCATGTTCAAAGTCATCATTTCGAAGAAATCATAACACACATTTTCGAGGAGCATGCAATGCCTTTTGGTCTTCTCGGAAGTTTCTACCAGTTTCCAGCAATCCTCCAGGGTCTGCGCCGAGGGTAGTTCCGTAACCGCATGTTTTCCATGTTCCATGGCAAATATGGCCTGTGGTGCGTGCAGGGCCCATGGCGTGCAAATATAAACCAGATCGACATCCTGGCGTTCGCAAAGCTTTTTCCAATCCTCCGCACCTCCGGAATATAGCACGGGCTTGTGTCCCCATTCACCAACAGTCTCGCTGCCTTTTTTGGCTCGGGCAGGATCCAAGTCGGATATAGCGGTGATCTCCACTCCCTCGATTCGCACCAACCTGCGAAGCGCACCGGAACCCCGATTTCCTATTCCAATTACGCCAATACGGACTACGTCCATCTTGGGAGCTGCATAGCCTGACATATTGAACCGCTCCCATTTGGGCGGTTGGAATGGCTGCATATCGGTATCCCGCTGGGTGAATCCAGCAAGGCCTGCGCCTGCAAGTCCGGTACCTGCGACACCGGACAACTTTAGGAAATCTCTTCGATTGGTCTTCATTCGTGTATAGTTTGTCCTTCAATAGTCATGATTTGTCCCGCACCGAGGCTACCTACGGGCAACCCCTTTCTTTGGTAGCATCCTGCCTATAAAATAAGCGATCTTTCCCAGCACATATACAATGTATGGATATAGCCCGATCCGGATATCTCTTTCACGCTATCTTCTACCATTTACCGATGTTTTTTCTAAAAAACCCATCTGTCACGAATGTAAGACAAAAAAACCTAAAATGATAAAAGCCACTCCAATATTCCTTTTACTTACTCACCTCTTCAAAAAATCATTTTCCACTAGGAAAAAGTCAATCCCAAGCGCTGATTTCTGCTCCTTCCTCTTGGCCGCTTGGTTTATCCCTTTTAATACAAACTTGATTTTGAAAGAATTACTTACCGGATTGACCAGGCCTAGATTTATGTAGGGGGTGGTAATTCCCGGGTGATTTGAGTAGAGATCTTGAGAAAGTATAAACGTATCATTCACATAAATGTCAAAAATACCACTGTATTCCCCTACCGCCAAGGCAATTCGCACATTGGATTTCTCAAATTGCTCTGTAAGTGAAAACTCCACAAAATCCCCCATTCCCGTAAACCAAAGATTTTTCATATCCTCGTTGCTGGTTTCGCCCCAGACTCCGATTTCTGAAAAATTTTCGACTACCGAGTCCGACATATTTGAAGGGATTAAATATTCGGCTTCTATGGCATTATCGACTACAAAACGTTCCTTTTTGGCTAGGTCTATCTTCCGTTGAAGGTCCTCGACGGTAGGAAGTGTTGCCGATGCCATCTTAGGGTCGGACTGCCTATTGTGGGCTACTCCCGGTCGTCCGTACCAAAAAGTCGTCTGTGAATACTGCAAATAGAACCAGCTTTGCCTGATACCGCAGGAGGACTCAAAATCAAACTTTAGTCGATTTTGAAATGGAATGGCATCAAGAACCCTCGTTCGCGTACAAACATTGTAACCCTGCGAGCGGGGTTCTCCGACAATTATGTTGCCAAGAAATGGTTTGGAGAATTGGTCTTCCGGAGTGGGTACCAAGCCGCCGGCCCAACCGTAATAATCCTCTGTGCCAGTTCCAAAATGGGATGGAAAATTAGCCTCAAAGTCATCGTCCACATAGATCTTCTCGTCCCCTTCACCCCACCAACCTTCGGCGGGATTGAGTACGGTCCATTGGTCTCCCACTACCACACCTTTTCCCTCAGCCGAAAGAAAATTCCAATCAAAAAGGGGAAAGGTAGGTGTCGGCGGATCCATGCGCCAAGTGGCATAAAAATGCATACTTGCCTCATCCCAGCGGTAGTTTTCAGCGACAACCTTTACGGAAATATCAACTGGTAAATCATACAGATTCGTCAGGCTTATCGCCCCACTTTCCATATAGGGCATCATCCATCTGTTTACCATGGTGCCGTCCTGTTCCACCGATCGTTCCCACATTGTATAGGGAGTGACTTTCCCTACATTGTTAAAGAAATCCCCCACTGGGCACCAAACCGTGGTATCGCCGTCAAAGATGCCGGTAAGTACGGTGGACCTGAGTGCCTGGGGCAAATTATCGGCTGAATGAATGTTAATTTCCAGATGACTTACGGCGAATGAGCCGGTGGGAAGATCCACATGTAGTACTTCCCCATTTTTCAGCACCGATCGCTGTACAATTTCAGGTCCCCGTTGATTGGGCGGATTTGACAAAACAGAAGCAACCTTCTCCGAAATTGGTAATACTCTTTCAAACTCTTCGATGGTAAAGGTTTTCACAGGTGTGCCTTCCGGGTATTTACGGTAATTTATAATGTTGTAAAACGATGGCTTATCCGTGGTAATTTTGCAACTCTTCGCATAGGGAATTGGGAAATACAAATTACCCGCACGGGTACTCTCCTCCGCAAATGGTGGCTTTATAAAATCCTGTCCCTTAACCAAGGAAAAAAAATTTGTATTAATAACGGGTTGCTCATCCCCATCCAGATAAATCTTAATATTTCCTCCCGTCGTGTCTTCCAAGGAATAATAAAAGCATACAGCCCAAATTTTTGAAATAACACCCGGCCCATCATCCTCCATGATGACCCACTCAGTGCTGCCGTTGACTTCCTCCGTTCTTATAAAACCAATTCCGTCGGAATCGGCAAACCATCCGGGCAGGTCGGGAGACACCGACTCTCTATTGTAGCTACTGGCTTGTAGGGATTTATAACCAACTTTAGGAAAACGGGTTATCTTATCTCTGTCTATCATTTCGTGCAGCAGCCCACTGAGGTCTATCTCTTCCTTGTCTTGGCAGGAGGTCAACGATCCCAAAACCAGCCAAACAAGCAAAGAAAACAACAGCGTATGTTTTGTAACGCGGCAAAAATAAGTAGTATACATCATCCAATAATTGAATTGTCTCTTCATATCAAAACTCCAAGTAGCGATCCGATATCTTCGGACTCATGTACTTTTTGAATCTATCAGGATAGCCCAACTCCCAGGGATCGGGCACTATCCATTCAGATTGGCGTCCTACGATTTTGATGTAGCCCTGAGTGGAAATCTCAACGGTGGCAAAAAGTGGATCTTTAAACGGTGCTGTGTACTTGACAAACGGAAATTCGCTATCAATGTCATCGGTAAAGCGATTATAGGTAAATTCGCCCCCAAGCCAGTTATATGACATCGAATTGATTTGGATGTACCATATCCCATTTACGTTTTCCACATGATCAAAATGGGTATGGCCATTAAAACAAGCAATGACTCGGCCATCAGGTCGGCTTACGTTATGAGCTTCGAATATCTCCTGGATTTGCCGGTAATTTTCTACACCCATACCTTCCTCTCCCTCCGGGCAAAACAACTCCTGATGGGAAAAAACAACCACCGGAAGCGAAGATTCTTTCAAATCTTCTTTCAGCCATTCGATTTGGTCATTTCCAATATACCGAAAATAAGGTTTTGTATCGGGGCTTTTCTGATCGTTACCATCCAAAACGATGAAATGAAATCCGCTTTTTTGGAAGGAGTAATACGAATTCTCCATTTTTCGGCTTTTTAGTACATCTACCAGCGAAAAACCACCATCGGTTTCGTGATTTCCAATCACATGGTATTTTTCACCATCGTATTTGTTCCAAATACCATAAAAATGGGCAAATTTTTCGTCAGGTGGAAAAAAATCACCCAACTCAATGATAAAGTCCGGCTTTTCCTGAATCATTTCATCGATAAATGTATCCAACCTGTATTCGGAATCATGCATCAATGACAAATGGGCATCCGTAAAAACACCGAACCGAACGGTACGATACTTCTCGGGCTCATTGCAACCAAAGCCCAGTGATAAAAGTACACAAACCGCTGTTGCATACATATACTTCTTGAGAGATATTGACCTAATACGCATGTGAGTATATTCGGTTGATTAATAAAACATCTGTAGTGTATCCATTACAAACCTACTGTTTCGGCTTGACTAACCGATTTCATTTCTATATTGACTATTGAAAGCCCATCGGTCGAAAAGACGGCATCTACCGTTACTTTATTTCTTCCTTTTTCCAAAGAGGGCAGTTTTTTGCCTAAATCATACGTGGCTAGCCGATTCCAGTTTTTGTCGTACAACCCGATACTCCCCGTCTGATCGAGTTTAAGAATGTGGGAATGGGCCATATTAACAGGGATATCCAAGGTATGGTAGTCGTTGATTTCAATACTGATTCGCTCTAAAACGGTTTGGGGCTCGTCCTTATCTGGACTCAGCGTAATCAAAAACATAAGGGGCTGCTGTTCATAGGGGTTTTCAAATTCAAAGACTGAATATAGCGGCTCCCCTGGTTGACGAACCTTTTGCTCGTACAGGAACCTCTCTATTTTATACTGATAAAGATTCCACCTGTTTTCGCCAATTTGCTCCAGGTGGAATTCGTTTCCAATATCCTCCATGCGAAGCTTTTGCTCTTGCGTAAAAGCGCCCGCCATTCGGGCTGTTTCCCAGGTTTTTATAGCCTCAAATACCGCATCGCTCGCATTGTTCTGCGCCACGTGGTTTAAATTCACATTGAATGCAAATCCGGCATCAAATCCAGCCGCTCTAGCCAGCAGCCACTCGGTATCTTCGATGCTGGTCTGTGAATTCATGCTAAACCACCCCAGCATGGCCGGTAGAAGATTCCTCCTGTAAAAATCCTGGTTCATCAATCTATACTGAGTTTGGCTCTCCCTGAAGCCCGCATACCAAGGCTCGCCCCAATTATAGCGGGTATTTATATGCCAGTTGAAATGACTTGGGTTACTGGCATCGTTTATCACCCTTCCTTTGATGGAAGGATGTAAATGGTCGTACCAGGTTTTCGTAAACAATGCGCGGGCATACTGTCCCATACCGGTAGACCATACTCCTTCGAGGCCGTCAAAAGAAATCTGCAGAAGACCCGTCTCATTAAACAGGTTGGCCAGGGTAATGGCAATTTCTTCGGAAAGCTGTGCATCACTTAGGAAAACTTTGTAACCGTGATCCATTAATTTCCCTATTACAGCACCCTGTTTGTGGGCGGATGGAGTGGTTCCAAATGCCCCTCTGACGCACCCCTCCAAACGCCAAGGTTGACTATCCGATACTTTATTGTAACGAACAATCTCGTTTCCAATTAGAACAGACTTTAGGGAATTGTTTTTCATTTGATCAAAATACACCGGAGACTCGATAAAAACCTCTTCTGAGTTTTCGTCCAAATCAGCTGCTAACACACTTTCCCCCACCTTGGCCAAGCGTTGATCAGGGATCGGTGTCACATACGGATCATTGGTCTGTATAAAATTGCTCAGCGTATGAACGCCCAGCGAAATCCCCTGCTCCTTTGCCCTGTCAACACTGCGCTTCATACTTTGCCAATTGTCGGGGAATGATTTTTCTATAAGAGGAAAATGCCCCCAGGATTTGAAGGGGTGTCCATGGTATAGGTATTTTAAGCCGGCCTTTTTCGTCAGGGCCAACGCATCATCCAGGTCATCCTCGCTAAAGCCAACGATGAGGTAGGATGCCGTCGCCGATCGGGCAGTCTTGGCCCATTCCCCGTCAATCATTGGGTGTGGCAGCCCTTCGGCCAGTTCAATTTGTCCAATGACCTCCAATGCGTTCCCCGCCGGACAGCCAAAAAGCGCTATCTTACTGCCTACGATTCCCCCATCGTCAAACGCCGGGGCAACGTAATGGGTATGTCCCCAGTTTTCGATCACCCGCTCCCTGCTCCTATCCCGTGTATAAGCCTGTAAAAGTGAACCACCCTCAATCGGCTTTGCGGTCTGACCCCGGTAAAATTTCTTTTGCCTCCAATCTGCCTCCACATCCGCCAAATTACCCGTCTCGAATATATCGTAGGCGGGCTCCACGTCGTCTTCCGTGGTCGGAAACCCGCCGAGGGTCTTCACATTGAGTGCCTGAATGCCGAGGGCAAATTCCGAGTTTCTGACAACCCCTACCGACTCACCGATTATCTCACTTATTGTGGTAGGGTAAGGACCCCAGGCGACCAGATCAATGTCCACCTCGGAAGCCACGGAAAGAATCTCAAAAGACAGGTACCTGTCGTGCTGCTTGACCTTTACATTCAACGTAGCATTAACTTCTCCAAAACTAATGGACAAATGATCATCGAAGACCCTCATTTCCTCTGGCTTCAAAAAAACGCCACCAGACCTGATACTGATAAGGGGTGTATCGTGGTTGTATGGCAAAAATTGCTTCCCCGATCCCTTATCAGATAAGCCGACTATCCGGCCTTTTGTATTGATTTCAAACATCATAAAGTCCGTTTCCAGGACAATGGTCTGTGCCAAACCAGAAAAAGAAAGCGATACAATCAAAAGCAAAAACAAGGAACTCCAGCGCATTATTCTATTTTTAAGGGTAATTATAATCAAAACTTAACAACAAAGACCAACACTAGTAAATTTTCGTTATATAGATTACTCTGTACATTTGGCGATATGCAATAAGGTACTATACTTAATGTGGAGAATGGAACCAATTAAGTCCCATTCTCCTAGAATCGAACTTGATAATTACTAATTTATGGTGGGGTCAAACGTGCCTTCGTCCCAGCCCTTATTTTGAAGCAAATTCGGATTTCTTTCGATTTCGTCCCTATGAATAGGAAAAAAATAATAGGTATCCGGCGTATACATTTCGGTTTGACCGGTGTTAAACAACTCCGTTACTTCATAATCAAAATCCTCGGGCATGAATTCCCGGCCACTTATTGGGTTCAATCCTTCCTTCAATTTCGCTTGGAGACCAAACTTTCGCATGCCATCAATTTGCGTGTGAAGCAGTCTTGCTCTTCTAAGATCCCAGAATCGTTTGCCCTCGAAAGCGAACTCAATAAACTTTTCGTCGTAAATGGCTTTTCTCATTTCGTCCCGTGTCATTTCACTTTTCAGTCCAAAATTGGCGTCAGTTCCGGGGTCAATACCTGCTCTTTCGCGAATTTGCTTTAGAATCTGAAAAGCCTCGTTCGAACGACCCGTTTCGTTTGCAGATTCGGCCAGGTTGAACAGAACCTCTGCGAATCTGATCTCGACCCAATCAACATCATTGAGCTCTGCTTGTTCAATTGGCAAATCTATTTGAATGCCTTTCTTTGTATAAAACCCAGACCTGCCAAAATTCGAGCCTGGACCAAACCCGTCGTCAATGCCGCCTAGTTGTATATCTGTATATTGCCGCCTCCCTTTTGCGCCACCCAGTTCGTAAAGAGATCCATTATATACGACAATTTCATAAAACCTTGGATCTCGATTCTCCCAAAACCGTTGCACATCGTAAGTATAATTGTTTGATTCACCTGGTTTGGCACCGTCCTTCATCGGAAAAGACGTTACTAATTTCCATATCGGTTGATCCCCTCCCGTGCAGTTCCTTGATTGGGAGATTGGGCGGACACAATGCTCTTGTCTTCCGTTAACTTTCACCGGATTTCTATACACGGTAGCAAGAACTACCTCCTTATTGGCAGATTCCATCCAGATATCCGAATAATTCGGCATTAATCCATAGCCTTGGGCTTCCAAAAAGGTCAAGGCAGCGCGGTTGGCTTCGTAGGCAGTTTGCCAGAATGCATTGTTGTAAGGATTTGACGGGTTAAACTGGGGGCTTGCCATATACAATAGTACCCTCCCTTTGAAAGCCATGGCTGCACCTTTATCAACCCGCCCGAAGTCACCCCCTGTAAATCGATCAGGTAACCCTGATATAGCGATATCTAAATCCTCCAATATAAACTCGAAACATTCCAAGGTGGAATTGCGAGGAACCATTAAATCATCAGTCAAAAGTTGCGGAACTTTGATTATCGGAACCCCTCCATGAAAAACTACCGTTTTAAAGTAATGAAACGCACGCATAAAGTGGGCTTGTGCTTTGATTGTCCTTTTGGAACTTTCCGGCAAATTTCCCCCATCAATTTCATTTAACAAGACATTGACTTTTCTGATATTAGTAAAAGGCCAATGTTTAAATGAACCATTCGTAGTTTGTATAAATCCCTGCCCCAAAATGCCAACCGATTCATCCGCGTTGTTTCCGTCGTTAAGTGGCCATCCTGTAAAAGTTGAAGCATACAGATCAACTAAATATGCATTGGAAAGGGTTGGGTCATTCCAGACGTCTTCAGGATTATATACCGACAGATTTTTAACATCCAAAACATCTTCCGAACAGCTCGCAATAAACAATAAAGCGACCGCTATGATATATACTTGATTTACATTTTTTTTCATTGCTTCAATAAATTAAAACCTAACATTTATTCCTCCTGTATAAGACTTCATGAGCGGATAGGAATCAAGCCTATCTTGTTCAGGGTCATATTCCGTGAATGCGGATAATACAAAGAGATTTGTTCCATTAAAGAAAAATTGCAGATTAATGTTATTGGCGGTAAGAAATCTAGAGGGAATGTCATACGCAATATTTAGGTTTTTCAACCTCAGATAAGCACCACTTCGTATCCAAAAATCCGATGGGCCCCATCCAAATTCCGGCATACCCCAACCGCCCGCTCTGGGGTAGGGCGCATCTGTACGGTTTGGTGTCCAACGGTTCGTCCAAAGATCAAAATAGGGTCTATCACCGGTCTGAAACACTCCTCCAGTACTCGTGTTTTGTGTCTTTACAATTTTATCAAATGCTCCAACTCCCTGCAGCAAGAAGTCAACTTTTAAATTTCGCCAGGAAAAACCCCCATTTATACCATAGTTAATCCTTGGGATGGCATTATCAGATAACCAGTCTTGATCGTTTTCGTCAACAATTCCGTCCGAGCCTTCGGTTCTATTAACTCCTCGAATATCTTCGTAAAGGATTACCCCCAGCATCGGCTCTCTACCAAACTGCATGAATCCTTCCGGTAATGCTTCAAGGGTTGCCTGATCTCTGATTATTCCACGTGATCTATATCCCCAAATTCGGTTTATCGGGTGTCCTATTGCCGTCCTCCAATCTTCGAGGCCGACAGGTTCGTCGATTACTAGGACTTTGTCTTTGGCATAACCGATATTTGCTCCAATGGTATAATTTACCCTGCCAACACTATTTCTGTAATTAAGAGAAAACTCGGCACCTTTGACATCAATTTCGGCATAGTTCTCATCGCTCAGCGGAGCTCCGTAGGTTCCTGGAATAACCCGTATTCGCCGCCTCAACAAATCATACCTATGGTTATGGAAGTAATCAAAAGACCCAACCAACTTGTCATTAAATAATCCAAAATCAAACCCAAAATTATATGCGACCATTTTAGCCCAGGTAATAGTTGGGTTTGGAGGAGTTCCTGCGCGAATACCATTATAAAGCGTATTTCCAAAAACATATCCGGCACTTGGAACAAAATTATTCTGAAACTGGAATGGGGCAACATTATCATCCCCTGTGGTTCCTATTGAAGCCCTAAATTTCAGTTCGCTAAGCGCGGGGATGTCCAAAAAATTCTCTTCGGTAATTCTCCATGCCACCGATCCGGATGGGAAAAACCCCCATCTGGTTTCTTTGGGAAAACGGTGACTTCCATCGTATCTGAAGGAAAATTCAGCAATATACTTGGCAGAAAACTCGTAACGAGTCCTGCCAATCCACGAAGCCCTGCCAAATTGAGACTCACTTCCGGTAAAATAACGTCGTTGTGTATCAGTAGACGCCGCAAAAATCTGGTCAACACTACTGGTTAACAACTGATCAGCTGAACCACTGAACGTCTTTCCCTGAAATTCGGCTTGTTCATAAATAAACGTTCCCGAAATTGAGTGATCACCAAAACTCCTGTTATAATCTAAAAACCAGTTGAATTGATAGCTGTCTCCAAACGTAGCACTTTCATCTATCCCCTCAAAAGACCTGGATAAATTATGTATATTTAACTTACTCGGATCTATTGGGCCTGGCACATAGGGATTAGTTGCAGAACCTTGCTGGAACAAATAGGAACGGTTGTGGATAACAAAGTTTTTTTGGTTTCGGGAATCGAATGAATAATTCGCCATCACACTGGTAGTCAATCCATCCAAAAATGGTAAATCATAGTCAATTTTAATTATTCCATTAAATGAATTTCTGTCAATCTTTCTATAGTTCCCATTTTCAAGCATAAGAACAGGATTCCAGGCACCACGGCCTATGGGAAAACCAGTATCCCTATTCGAGGTAGGATTCCCATCCGCGTCTACAAAGAATGGATACAATCTTGACCAATTAAAGGTTGTCCTGTAAAAGTCGGATAACTCAAATCCTTCTCCCCCATCCCAGTCATAAGGCCAAAAAAATCTGTTTGTAACCCGCTTATTCCCGCTTAGATTCAAGTTAACACGTAAGTCCTTTGTGATTCGGGCCGTAACATTGCTTCGGAAATTATATCTTGAATAGTCGGTGTTTGTAAAAGAACCTTTATCGGAATTCGTTCCAAGCATCATATAATAGGTAATACTCTCTGTTCCACCATTGACGCTGAGATTGTGCTGCTGAGAGGATGGATTCCGCCAGATATAGTCGTTCAATTCATAGTTTTTATCTTCGAAGTACCTGAATATCTCCTCTGAAATGGGAAGGGGATTCCCAAAAGTCTCCGCAACTGAATTGATGTATTCCAACTCCTGGGTCGCTGTGTAACGAGGCAAAGGCATCGTTGGCCTTGAGGTTGTAAAGAAGCTCTTATAATTAAAAACCGGCTTGCCCGTTGTCCCCTGACGGGTAGTAACCAATACAACTCCATTGGCAGCCCTAGCACCGTAGATTGCTGCCGTGGCCGCATCTTTCAAAAAGCTTATGCTTTCTACTTCATTTGGATCCAACGCATCAAAATCAACCCTTGATCTAATCACATTATCTATAACATAAAGGGGAGAAGATCCGGCAATTGCGGCACTACCCCTAATCGAAATACTGGATGGTGCCCCTGCAAAACCAGAAGATTGAACTATCTGAACGCCAGGTGCCCTTCCGGCTAGGAGATTGGACAAATTGGAGGTTGGGATAAAATCTATATCGTCAGCTTTGACACTTGCAACAGAACCTGTAAGTTTCGCTTTCTCCTGCGTACCATATCCAACTACTACAACCTCCTGTAATGAGGATAAGTCCTCTCTCAGAACGATGTTTAGCGAGGTCTGACTACCCAACGTGACTCGTTGCGACTGATAGCCGATAAATGAAATCAATAAAACAGCACCCTCTTGAGCATCCAAGGTAAAACCTCCATCAATATTGGTCACTGTGCCCAACGAAGTTCCTTCGACAATAACCGTTGCACCGGGAATAGGCTCGCCCTTTTCATCGGTAACTCTTCCGGTTATCTCAACCATATCAATTGAAATTTCCACTCTTCCGTCATCAGATGCGTCCTCAGGCTTCGCCACATAAATGGTGTTATCAACTTGCTTGAACCTTAATCGGGCCGCAGTTCCTACTTCCACCAATATGTCATTAACCGTTTGTTTTTTGCTTTTTAGGCTAATTTGAATTTTTTCCTCCATGATTTCGGCCGGATATACAAACCTGTAGTCAGTTCTGGCTTCTATGTCCCTAAAGATCTCCGGAAGCTGGGACTCCAATCTAGCCAATCTTACAACAGCTTGGTCTATCGGCTTTATCTGCGCCTTGATTTCATGTGCCATTAGGGTGGACATCATTACACATTGAATCAGCAGGCCATACAATACATTTCTAGATACCATTCTAATTAGGTACAGTAATTTTTTCTTCATAACTTTGATTGTTTTAAGGTTTATAGCTTTAAAATATCTCAGGGTAAATGGATTCATTTGGCGATGGAGAGTTTACCCTGTTGTTTTGTTTTACATAGGCATTTATTTTTTTATGATCACTTGATTTCCATTTAACTCAAAGGAAAATGACATAGAAAATGCCAATCCAGTGAGAATATCCTTTAAATTCTTGTTTTCAAAAGTACCGGATACTAGCTGGTTGCCATTTAAATTAGGATCCAGTAGTATCCTTACTCCATACCAAGTTTCCAAGTCTTTAAAGATAAGGTGTAGTTTCTTTTTGTCGAAAGCCAAGCGGCCATCCTTCCAAGAGGTTATTTTTTCGGCATCAAAATAGGAAATTTTGATTTCGTTTCTCTGGTGGTCAGGCTTCCATACAGCCATTTGCCCTGGATCAAGATTTACAGTTTCTTTATCAGCCACCACTGCTACTTTACCTTCGGTTAACGCAACTTTATAGCTTGAATGCCTTGTTGATATGTTAAAGGATGTACCTAGCGCATAGGTGGTCAATCCATCGGTATCAACTTTAAAGGGCTTATTTGAATCAGAAACTACTTCAAAAAAGGCCTCTCCATTTAGCCTTATCGTCCGGTCAATAAGGCCATATTCAGAATCAAACCAAAGGACTGATTCTGAATTTAGGATAATCCGGGATCCATCAGGCATGGATAAAGTCAACTTTTCACCAGCCCCTGTTACCCTTTCAAAATACTTTACCGGCGTGCTTACCAGCATGTCCTGTGGCTCATGACCTCGTTTTACCCAACTCAATGACAAAAAATAACCACTAAAAAACACCAGAAACAACGAAGCCGCTAACTTCAAACTTTTCAATGCTATATTTTTCTCCAATCGGCGTCTTTTGCTGCCTGTAGGCACAAGTACGCGTGAATGTATTTTTTTCAGTAATCCGTTATAATCCGTCTCATCCCCAATATCACCCGATTTCTCTTCCCACTTCTTTTCCATCAGTTCCTCCAACTGATTTCTGCCAGCAGGCGTATCCAGCCATTGGTGAATTTGATGCTCTTCAACTTTAGAGCATTCCCCACGCAAAAATCTGATCAATAATTCCTCTCTCAAAATAATCTATTTTACTTGTATAAAACACTGTAAAGATGTTTTACTTAAGCAAGCATCAAATAAAATGAAAGATAAAGAAAGTATGATAAAACCAGAGCAGGGCAATACCCCTACTACCCTAAAAAAACAGCCCCCAAAAGATCATGGCAGAGACTGACATGTGGTACCGAAGTTTTGACTTTACCGTCTTTGTGGCTAGGTAAATATGGTGCTCTATGGTACGTTTCGACAGGTTCATCCTACTCGCAATCTCCTGAATAGTCAACCCCTCCAGTTTATTCATGCGAAAGACTTGTTGCTGAACCGTTGGCAGCCGGGTTATCAACTGCATTGCGGCAGCTTCCATCTCTTTGTAATGCAAGTCTTCTTCAACTGAATTCCCCATCTGAAAAGTCTCCTCAGAAACCTCATCAAAGGAAAGGGCACCTTTCCGATCCCGGATAAAATTGAACATGTAAAACTTCACAGCCTGAAAAAGGTAACTTTTAAAGGATTTACTTTCATCCAACTCCCTGCGCTTTTCCCAAATTCGGATGAAAATTTCCTGGACTGCCTCTTCCGCAACATACCTGTCAGCAAAAAATCTCAACGCAAAACCCATTGATTTCTTCGCATACCGATGATACAACTCATCGAATGCCTTTATGTCCCCCTGTCGGAGACTGATCATCAGATCTCGCTCACTATTTCTATCAAGAAAACCCACGTTTTAATTTAACCGGTTTTTTTCCAAAATAAATACCAACATAACGTTGGCTCCAAAGACCCAAATCGAAGGATTGCATCTAAAGTATATCATTTGACAAGAACTTCCAATAACCCGTCCCGGAAATTAATTTTGCTAACTTAGTCAAATATCAAATATTTAATCTGAACAATCCAAAAAGTAAAATTATTTTTTTATTAAATCTAACATTTAGTTCCACAAAAACTACTTCAAAAACTCCGATTGACCATAACCAACCACATTCAAAAGAATGACAACACAGCCGGAAAATAGACTGAAAGCGGATCTATTGAATTTCCTTTCCTTTAGAATATGTCGTTAAGAGTCTCTAAGCTGATGCCAAAAATCTCCGCCAACAAAGCACTCATCTGGGCTTCGGAGCCTTCAAAATGATAGGTACGGTGCACATGCTCCAAACGCTCCCCCGGGGCGAGAAATGCCGCCGGAGACACCGTCTCCAGTTCATAAAATGGCCCCATCTGCGTACCGTCCTCCAAGGGCCCGTCATTGTAGGAATTAACCGCGTCACCCTGAAACGGAAAATCCTGTAGACCCCAAACCTGATTGAGATAAGGAAGCGGATCAGACGGTTTATTGTAAGTCACCAAGGTCAATACCTTGCGTTCCGAATCAAAACTACCCATAAGGGATTTCGCACGGTCCGGTGAAAGCCCCAGCTTGCTACGATAGCCCCCATCTCCTTTGAAGAACAGTAAGCCATTGTCCATTTTTATCCGGTCACCTGGAATTTCGCCAAAATAATCCGTTGTCGCTATCGGGCCCAAATCAGCCTCCGGACCCTCTTGGTAGGGGATAATGATGGTAAGTTTGTCAGATGGATTAAACATGCCCAACACCCACAAACACACCGTTCCCTCATCCCTTCCCCATGGGGACTCCCCCTCATTGGTGATCCCGTTTACCGATTCAAATGCAACCATTTCCAAGTCCGTGGGAATCCTAAATCCAAATTCCTCTTCCAGCAGATCGGAGCCTATGATACGTATTGCCCTATCCAACTTTACGTGAAAGGCCGTACCTGCATAATTGGTCAATATAATTGATTTGGTCATCGAAACCCGATCGTCTGAAGACATGGCCAAATCCCACGACTCACTGTCTATACCTGCGGGGGTCTGCCAATTGTCAAAAACCATGTCCGATCCGGGGGGAAAGAAGATGGAAAAAGGACCACCCTCCGGTCCAAGCCACAACCTGTCCTCTCCTCCGTAGGCATTGATGTGGGGGGAATGCTGACCGGAACCTATCGCGTCATAGTTCATCCAACCATAGCTGTTCCCTTCCATACCCGCGGCTGTACTGGTAAACACCTTGCCCTGAAACCTCGGAGATACGAGAACAGAGGACATCCCCCGTGACAACACTAAAAAGCTATCATCTACGCCGGCGAGAAAATCCACATCGTACCCAAAGCTTCCTTTCGGATAGATTTGGATCTCAACCTCCTGTGTCTCCCGTGTTTGGCAGGATATAATGCATTGGATAGCAATGAAAAAAAGAAAAGTTCTGGCCTTATTCATGGGTGTCATAGTCTAGGCAGTAAAAATAGTCAATTTTGAGAAACGCCATGGGCAAAAGTGTGCGAAGGTTGCTGCCGAATCATGAATCCGGTAAAAAAACCCGTAAATGAAATAGGCTATACTGGTTTCATCTGTGAAAAACGCATTCCAACCCGGCCTATAAAACAAAGCCATTCGGGTGGGATGCCACCTAGGGAGAAGCCACCTATCCAGGAATCAATTATCTCCAGCAACCGGCCTTCAGTATTGGAATTTTTTCCAAAAAAAGGTAGATTTGACAAAATCCTTCAAAACAAACTGGTTCAAAATGGACAGCTTAGGCGAAACGATAAGAAAACTACGGGAAGACAAGGAATTGCCCTTACGGACAGTTGCGGCATACCTAGACATTGACCAAGCAATTTTAAGCAAAATTGAAAGAGGACAACGCAATGCAAGCCGTGAACAGGTGATAAAACTTGCCGAGTTTTTTAAGATTAAAGAAACCGACTTGCTAGTTTCTTGGCTGTCTGACAAGTTAGTGTATGAGGTTGCGGACGAAGATGTGGCTTTGAAAGCTTTGCAAGTGGCAGAGGAAAAAGTAAAATATCAGAAACAGAAAAAATGATTAAGAGCTTCAATACCTTACTAAAAGAAATAGCAAATCTGCCAGAAATGGAGAAGAATACTATTTCATTGGTTCTTGCTGAGCATCCCAATTTAGATATCACCAAGAAGGATAAGTTCTTTGAAATTATATCACCTCTTTATAATTCCTACAAATCAAAACCACGAAAAAAATTTGAGATTGAAGGCGAAGAAATTGATTTGCTTGATAAATATAGAGGAGACTACAGAATTAAAAAGATAAAAATTTCTAATATTAGAGGGATTCCTGAATCCAAAAAACCATATGGCATTGATTTAACTGAAGATGATGACCCAGTTAGTATGGTGATTTTGGGAACTAATGGTGTTGGTAAATCTTCAATTTATGATGCTGTTGAATACACAATATGCAGAAGAGTTGGTGAAGCTGAACTTCGAAGTAGTGAAAAGTATATTGATAATGATAAAAGATTCATCGAATACCTTAAAAGATTTAATAATGACTTTTCTGAATCAGATTGCGTTTTAGAAACAGTAAAACAGAATATCAGCATTCAGGAGGAATATTTTCCTGAAAAAATAAGAAAGCAACTTAATCCTCACACGCATTTTATCAGTGACTTTGATATTTATTCAAATGGTCAACTAAATTATGGAACTGACGACAATCAATCTTTCCATCACTTAGTCGCTGAAAGCATAGGTTTGACAGAGCTTTTAAATTTAAATAGAAACCTACTATCATTTATTCAATACCGAAGAGATAAAGAAAAAAGAAATAATTCTGCGTTACAAAAAGAAAGTAAAACACTAATTGAAAGCATAGTTAATTGGGAAAAAAGTCAAATTGAAAAAAAACAAACAATTGAAGATTTAGAAAAACAAAAAGGAAGCCCGAAGGAAGATGAGAAAATAAAACAAATAGCAGAAATTTTATCTAGACTAAAGCTGAAAAATTATTCAATTGAATTTAGTCCTGATCAGTTTACTAAATCATTTGAGGAATATGCTCAAATATTTGCTCAATACAATTCCACCGGAATTCATCAAAGAGGTCAAAATGAATATGAATTTCTGAAATTTGGTTTAGAATTAGTTGACAAGTATAACAACTGCCCTTTTTGTAATTCATCAAATAAAGCACCAACTGAATTAAAAGACTATGTAAGCAAGAGAATTACAGAAATCAAAGATATTGGTGAAATAAAGCAAAATCTATTTTTAAAGTCAAACGAAATCAATGGTTCAATTTCGAATTTATTATCACAAATTGACAGAATTGAAATTGGGATAAATTCAGAAATTGACTCAATCAAAGAATTTGAAGAATTTGCTGAACTATCGCAGGGCGAATTGCAATTCTTAAGTTATTCATCAAAATATACTGCCAATGATTTTTTCAATGGAGCAAAACAGTTAAGTGGAGGATTAACTGAAAATCAAGACGAAAAATTTTCACGATTAAAACACTTTGAAGAATCAAATACTCAGTTTATTAATGAAGAACTAAATGCGTTCATTTCAAAAATAGAACAGTTTATAAAATTTAGATTGGATAAAATAAATGAAGTAGAAAAGAAGCTTTCTGAAAAATCACAACAAATCACGTTGATTGAAAAAATAAGTTTTCTAAAAAAGGAAATAGCTGATATTGAAGTTCAAATTAACAACGCAAAGACAAGAATAAAATCAATTGAAAGGGAAATTGAGAGCAATTCGGTATTAATTGAATCATTCCAAATTATTCGTGATGAAGTAATAGCTTATCAAAAGATTTTAGAAGAAGTAAAAAATAAAGAAGTAAATACAGCTTTCACTCCCATTAAAACTATTACTGAAACTATACTGAAAGAATATTTTAAAGAAGAGTATAGAGAAGCAACATTTTTAATTGATAAAAAACCAATTGCCGATGAAGATACGGGTGAAATTCTCTCTGAAATTATAGTTGCAAAAATTACACGAAATAATGGCAACTCCAATGAAGAATCACTTTCGCCAAATAAATATTTCAATACCTTTCATTACCGAATGTTTTCTGCAATGGTCGGTATTAGCATTGCAATTGCATCAAGAATTAAGACAGGAATAAATTTGCCTCTTATCCTTGATGATATTTTTTATGCTAGTGACTTTATGAATAGAACTACCATAGAAAGATTTATCAGACATTTATTTGAAATATTCAAAGAATATACACCAAATCAGCCATTACAATTAATCTTACTTACTCACGATGAGTTAATTTTTGATTGTGCAAATAACACAATTATTGAAAATAATCTTCCTAAAGTAGCTTTCGCAAAGTTATTTCCATACTACGAAGCAGAAGAGAAGGAAGATTACAAAGAACTTTTATTTAGGATTCCGATTGAATTACCACAAACTATTTTTGAAGCATTAAGATGAGCAATAAATGGAAAAATATAATTCTTGGTTGGACTGTTTTGTTGACAGTAGGTATTGCTTTTATGTTTTACTACTTCTCAAGTAAAAACTACATAATTGAACAAAAGTATCAAGACATTATAAAGGAAAAAAGTATTGAAAAGGTTGATTACACGCCATTTATTGTTTATCCTGAAAAGAAGGATTCTCTCGGTAATTTAACTCTCACACCAGAAAATTTAGAGAACATCAAGAAGCATATGGAATTTCTTGAAAACAGAGTAAGTTCCACAATCTCTGAAGCTAAACAAGAAGTGAACAACGATATAAATAGATTAAATACTCTTGCAACTTGGTGGATTGGAATCTTAACAATTTTGGCAGCTTTAATTCCTGTGGTTTTAAATATTGCTGCAAAAATAGATATAGATAAAGCATTTGATGGAAAGCTAAATGATGCAAAGAAAGAAGCAAAAGAAGCATTTGATAACTCTGAAATTGCCAAAAAGGGGATTAAGGAGGCTTCGGATAAATTAGAAAAATTTGAAAAAGATTTTTCAGGACTTGATTCTGAAACAAAAGAGGCAAAGAAAAATGCAACTGACGCTTTAAGACTAAGTATAGAAAGTAAAGAAAGTGCAACAACTGCTGAAAATGCTGCAAAAGAAGCGAAATCATCAGCTTTAGAGGCGAAAAACAAAGTTGAATCATTAGAAAAATTAACTAATACAACTGCTGCTCTTAGCAAATTGAAAACACTCGATTCAAAGAGTATGGAGTTTATTAAGAATCGTTTAAATTTTTTTATCGAACAGCTTGAATTAATTGAAAACCAATTAAGCACTACTTTAAACCAAGATGATTCTTTTTTTCAAAATGATATTGTAAAGGAAAATTTTCAGTCCTTTTATATTTCAATTCGTTCATTCAGAATTCTATTTAAAGAAAAAAAGGTTACCGAAGCAATAACATTTTTTCATAATGCACTAGAGACGGAATTAGCCAAAGGAATGAGCAAGCAAGTTGTAGCTTCAATAACGACAAACCTAAAAGAGTTAATTAAAAAGTTAAAAGAGAATTAAGATATGCCAACACTCCATTTCAAAGGAAAAACTTTTGTGCAGAACCACCATTTGGCGGTGAAGTATCACCAATTGGTGCCAAAAAAAGAATTTAGTTTGACCGATCCCGCTTATGGCGGGACAGGCACCGTTTCCTTACACGATAACCTGATTATTCAAGGTGATAACCTGAAAGCATTGAAGGCATTACTTCCAACTTATTCAGGGAAAGTAAAGTGCATTTACATAGACCCGCCTTACAACACAGGAAATGAGAAATGGGTGTATAATGACAATGTGAACAGTCCAATGATACAAGAGTGGCTTGGTAAAGTAGTTGACAAAGAAGATATGACAAAGCATGATAAATGGCTTTGTATGATGATGCCTAGATTGAAGTTGCTTCGTGAATTATTGAGTGAAGATGGTGTGATTATCATTTCCATTGACGATAATGAACAGCATAGATTAAGAATGCTTTGTGATGAAATATTTGGAGAAGAAAACTTTGTAGTAGATATAGCTTGGCGTTCGGGTGACTCATCGAATAATGATGCAAAGACGTTTTCAAATGATTATAACTCTACACTTGTTTATAGTAAATCTTTAGAATGGTTGCCGAATCGTTTGGAACGGACAGATAAGAATAATCAACATTACAAAAATCCAGATAATGACCCTAGAGGGCCTTGGTTTGCAGGCAATGTTTCATCGCCAAACCCAAGGGAAAATCTTAGGTATGACTTAAAAACACCCAGTGGAAAAACCATTTCTCCTCCAGCTAATGGCTGGAGATGGAAAGAAGAAACGATGCAGGAGATGATTGACACTGGTGAAATCATTTTTTCAGAAGATGAAAGCCGAATTATTAAGAAAACATATTTAGAAGACCAAGGAGGATTAGCACCTTCAAATTTGTGGCACGACATTGAAGAAACAGGTCATAATAGACAAGCCAAATACGAGCAGAATAATTTATTTCCTGAAAAAACAACCTCTGAGCAATTTAAAACACCGAAACCAGTAAAATTTATAAAACGAATTTTACAACTCGCTACTAATCCCGATTCAATAATACTTGACAGTTTCGCTGGTTCCGCGACTACTGCCCACGCTGTATTGGAACTCAATAAAGAGGACGGTGGCAAGCGAAAATTTATCTTAGTTGAAATGGAAGATTATGCAGACTCAATCACTGCCGAGAGGGTTCGTAGAGTAATCAAAGGAGTGAAGACTGCAAAAAGTGAATTACTCAAAAAAGGAACTGGCGGTTCGTTCAGTTACTTTGAATTAGGCGACACTATCGAAATGGAAAGTTTGTTAAGAGGTAAAAATTTACCGACCTACACAGAATTTGCCCGATACCTTTTCTACACTGCCACAGGCGAAGAATTTAACGAATCTGTACTTAATGAAGCTACCGGGTTTATAGGGGAAAGTAAAACCTACGAAGTTTACTTAATCTACAAACCAGATATTGAATGGTTGAAAAGAAACGCACTAACCTTAGAAGGTTGCAGAAATTTACCACCATTTAAAAGCAAACAGCGATTAGTCTTTGCACCTTGCAAATATGTGGACGACCATACTTGTTTGGAATACCGAATTGATTTTTGTCAGTTGCCTTACGAAATTTATAGAATACAAAGATGAGACTAAAGCACTATCAGGAAAAGGTTTTAAAGGAACTCAAAGAATATTTGAGTGCTTTAGCTGATGCTAAAAAAGAGTTTGAGGAAATTGCTGAGCTCAAACCGCATTTGGCAAAGCATATTAATTTCCCGAAAGAGGCTTGGGAAAAGGCAACAGGACGTTCCATTTATCATTCCAAAACCAATGGATTAGATGAACCATTGCCCGATATTTATTTGAAAGTTCCCACAGGTGGCGGAAAAACCTTGGTGGCTTGTCACGCTATTGACAATATCCAAAAAACCTATCTCAACAAGCAAACAGGATTGATTTTGTGGGTTGTGCCATCCACGCAAATTTACCGACAAACTAAAGCGGCTCTTAAAAATAGAGAGCATCCATACCGTCAGGTATTAGATATTTCGAGCGGTGGCAGAACGCTAATCAAGGAAAAAACAGAAATGTTCAATCGCCTTGATGTGGAAGAAAATTTGGTTGTGCTGATGTTAATGCTTCCATCTGCTAATCGTCAAAACAAAGAAACATTAAAGGTTTTCAGAGACCAAGGCGGATTTACCGACTTTTTCCCTCGTGAAGATGATTTTGAAGGACACAAGAAGTTAAAAGAATTGATTCCGAATTTGGATTGCTTCACTACTGAAATGGAAGTGTTCGGAACACAAATAAAAACTTCGCTTGGAAACACTTTAAAGGTTTTACGTCCGCTTGTGGTAATTGATGAAGGACACCGTGCCTATGGAGAAAACGCACGAAATACCATACGCAATTTCAATCCTTCCTTTATTCTTGAATTATCGGCAACACCACCACCCAACAGCAATGAGTTGGTGAAAATTACAGGTCGGGAACTGCACGAAGAAGAAATGATAAAGTTGGACATTCACCTGACTAACAAAACCAGTTTGGATTGGCAAGACACTTTGTTGGCAAGTTTTGAAAAACAAAACGATTTAGAGAAGAAAGCCAAAGAATACGAAGGAAACACAGGTGAATATATCCGTCCGATTTGCTTGATACAAGTTGAAAGAACAGGGAAAGACCAAAAAGATAAAAAATACATTCACGCAGAAGATGCCAAAGAATATTTAATCAAAAAATGCAATGTTCCAGAAAGCCATATTGCCATAAAATCAAGCGAGAAAGACGACATTGAAGGCATAGACTTATTCGCCAATGATTGTGAAATACGCTATATCATAACCAAACAAGCGTTGCAAGAGGGTTGGGATTGTTCTTTTGCTTATGTGCTTACAGTGCTTACCAATCCATCATCTGCAACAGGCATCACGCAGTTGGTCGGAAGAATTTTAAGGCAGCCCTTTGCACGTAAAACCAAAATCACAGATTTGGACGAGTGTTATGTTTACACATTCCGCCAAAATGCAAAATCTTTGGTAAGCGACATTAAAAAAGGTTTGGAGGATGAAGGATTGGGCGACATTGCAGGCAGAATTGTAAGTGATGAGGCAGGAACAGACACGGGCGGTTTAAAAGACCGTGTAATGCAATATCGTTCGGGCTTTAAAAAGTTTGAAGGTAAAATCTATCTGCCAAAATTTGTCATTCAGGAAAAGGAAAGTTGGCGAGATATGAATTTTGAAATTGATATTCTCAGCGAAATAGATTGGGAAAGCATCAACATTGATGAAATCAAAAATCTTTCTCTCCAAAATAAGCGAAACCAAGAACAGGAAATCGCCTTAGGATTGAGTGATGAAGAAAAGGAGTTACTAAAAGAAACAGGCAGAGCGGAAAAATCAGGCACATTAGAAATAGACGAAGTATTTCTAACAAGACAGATAACGGAAATTATTCCGAACCCTTGGCATTGTTTCCAAATCGGAGAAAAAGCGATTCAACTACTTTTGGGTAAATACAAGCGTGAAACAGTTGCAGCCAATTTCGTTTTCATCATTGAAGAACTCAAAAAGATTTTAGAGAAAGAGCGAAACCGTTTATCTGAACAGGTTTTTAGAAAAATGGTTGCCGACAAAAAATTATGCTTCTTCCTGATTACAGACAGAGGAGGTTTTGAATTGCCATCAAGAATAAAAGTAAAGAGCAACAAACAATTGGTGCGTAACGACAACACACCCATTCAAAAATCATTGTTTGACTATGTTCCCGAAGAAAACATAAACGACCTTGAAAAATCAGTTGCCATTTACCTTGACGAACAGGAAAAACTATTGTGGTGGTATCGCAATATGAGCAGACAAGATTATCATATACAAGGTTGGAAACGAAATAAAATCTACCCTGACTTTCTTGCAGCAGACAAGCAAGAAGAAAAAGACGATTACGGAACCGTGTATGTTTTGGAAACAAAAGGCATTCACCTCAAAAATGAGGACACCAAATACAAACAAGACGTATTTGCACTTTGCAACGAATTAGGAGCAAAGAAAGCTTGGAAAGAACTCTTTGACGAATTTCCAGACCACGATTTTGAATTTCAAGTAGTATTTGAAGACGAGTGGCAGAATAAAATCAATTCCCTTTTTTAACAAAAAAAGCGAACCGTTACCGAACGTATAGTCCTCTCTCTATGTCCTACATTGCCTGATATACCACTATGACAAATCCATTCTATTCTTTGGAAGATTTTCGCAACGTGGAAAAAATCGATGCCCATATGCACATGTGGGAGGATTTTGATACGCTTTTTGCCGAACAAGCGATCCGTGATAACTTTCGGTTGGTCAATGTAAGCGTATACACCTCCCCTACCCGATCCCCACAGCTGCAGGATGACTTTTCGTTGCGCATCATCCCATCCTTTGAAGGTAGGGTTTATTTCATTACCACCTTTTCCATAGAGGGCTTTCATCTACCGGGCTGGGCGGAAAAGTGCATCGCCTACCTTGAAAAGACCATCGCAAGCGGGGCCATAGGGGTAAAGGTCTGGAAAAATGTTGGCATGGAACTTAGGGACAAGGATGGGAATTTTGTGATGATAGACCATGCGGCCTTTAAACCAATCGTGGAATTTCTCACTGACCGTAAGGTTCCCCTTCTTGGACATTTGGGCGAGCCCAAAAACACCTGGCTTCCCCTAGAACAAATGACGGTGCAGGGAGATAGGGATTATTTTGGGGAAAACCCTGAATACCACATGTACCTGCATCCCGAATACCCGGATTATGATCAGCAGATCGCTGCCCGTGATCGGCTTTTAGAGGAAAACCCCGACCTGATTTTTATTGGCGCTCATTTGGGCAGCCTCGAATGGAACGTAGACGAGCTGGCCAAGCGCCTGGATAAATACCCCAATTTGGCCGTAGACCTAGCCGAGCGTATCTCCCATCTCCAGCATCAGGCGGTATCTGATTGGCAGCGGGTACACGATTTCCTCATCGCCTACCAGGACAGGATCCTCTATGGAACAGATCTTAGAAGTAGTGCCTCAGATATCTTGGCAAAAGGTCTCCAAACAAAATCAGAAATCATGACACATGCCCATGAAATCTGGCTGCGCCATTGGCGTTTTTTTGTCACCGACGAGACAATGCAGGTACCGAAGGTAACGGGAACGTTTAAAGGGATGAAGCTCCCACGTACCGTGGTGGACAAAATCTATCGGACAAATGCACTCCGTTGGTATGAAAGGCTAACGTAAAAAACGACTCGATTATCTATTTTATTTTTTGCTTTTCTCAAAAATATATCTAAATTAATCCAAAATTTTCCGCAGTTTACTCGGTATATTAGAAGATCACCAAATCTATTTCTGAAAGAGAAAGAAATGGACAGATGAGGTGCTGGAGGCAACGCTTTAAGCGAAGGCTTAGATCTTTCTCCACACCACCATAGAGCCAGATTATTCCCACCACCGGATCAGCGGCAATTCCAACGGACAGTTCAAACCGGCTAACTTGGGCAGCATACGTATCGAATAATGCTCTCTTGGTCTCGGCGTATCAATCCGGATTCCATAATGGGTATTTTCCGTCTTTGCCTCATAATGGGTCAGGCCAAATTCATGTATCTCCGACCCGAATTGCCCGGATGGGTCTGCAAACAATTGGAATTCGATCCAATCCGGGTTCATATCACCCAACCAGACCTCCAGACTTACCTCTACCTGATTGGCCTCAGCGATCCATACCTGCCCCCCAAACCGTATGTTTCCCCAATCCGCGATAAGCTTAAAACGATCTTGTAAAAAAGCTTCCGAACGCTCCCCATTTTGAAGGGCCCTCTCTACGTAACGACTGGCTGCGGGAATGTAATAGGCTTCGGTGTACTCCCGAACAGCTCTATTGGCCGAAAATCGAGGGGTAAGTTCGGCCATGCTATGCCTTATTTTCTCCGTCCACCGTTCCGGCACGCCTGCCGCATTTCTTTCGTAAAACGAAGGTACGACCTGATTTTCGAGCAGGCTGATCAATTCCTCTGCTTCCTTCTCGTCCCAATAGGGATCCTGTTCGTGGTTCTCCTGATCTCCCAGTGCCCACCCAAAACGGGACTCATAGGCTTCGGCCCACCACCCATCCAACGTGGAGAGGTTTAAGCCACCATTTACCAGAACTTTCATCCCACTGGTGCCGGATGCTTCCCAAGGGCGCTTGGGAGTGTTTAGCCAAACATCTACCCCTCGCACAAGCTGCTTGGCAACCGCCATATCATAGTCGCTCAAAAAGGCTATCCGGTGGTGCAATCCGTACTCATTGATGAAATCCATCCATTGACGGATAAAGGATAGTCCTACCTGATCCCCGGGACCGGCCTTTCCGGCGAGCATCAGTTGAACCGGGCGATCGGTATTTCGGAGCAATGCAGCAAGACGCTCCCTTTTCATCAGCAGCAGACTACTTCTCTTATACGCAACAAACCTTCTGGCAAAACCCAAGGTAAGTGCATCCTTGGAGAACATCTTTTCTGCATCACATGCCAATTGCTCCTGGCCTGACAGCCGATACTGGTTTGCCATATGCCTTCTGGCAAAATTAACCAGGTGCGCCCTTGCCTCGTTCCGCATGTTCCACAGATCCACGGAGGGAACTTTCGCCAAATTTGAGGAAACCGTCTCCAAGTCACCCCGCCACCGATCCTTACCACACGCCTCAGTCCACAGGCGATCTGAAAATTTCCCATCCCATGAGGCCATGTGCACACCGTTGGTAACATGGCCTATGGGGACTTCCGCCAAGGGCCATCTGGGAAAGAGCGGTGAAAACAGTGCACGACTGACCTCCCCGTGGAGCTTGCTGACTCCGTTGATCCCTCCACTTCCCCTGATTGCCAAGAATGCCATGTTAAAGAGCTCGGATGAATCACCGGGATTTAATTTTCCCAAGTTCATCAGGGAGTCTGCGGAAATATGCAGTTCCTTTTCGGCATAGTCACCCAAATAGTGGGTTATGAGAGATCTATCAAAACGGTCAAAACCAGCTGGAACAGCCGTGTGGGTCGTAAACACATTACCCGGCCGGGTCAGCTCCAACGCTTCCCAAAAAGACACGCCATAGGTTTCCTTGTACCAATTGGCCCGCTCCAGAACCAAAAAAGCAGCGTGGCCCTCGTTTAGGTGGCATACCTCTGGGATTTCACCAAGTGCCTGAAGCATTCGCCACCCGCCGACACCTAAGATCAGTTCCTGCTTGATTCGATGCTCCGGCCCTCCGCTGTATATCTCATTCGTTATCGTACGGTGCACCGGAAGGTTTGCAGGGTCATTGCTATCCAAAAGGTATAACCGGACCCTACCGGCGATTACCACCCAACATTTCAGCCAAATCGTAAATCCACCAAAGCGAACCGGTACCCGAAGCCACTCTCCATTCGCATTTCGCAATGGAGATACCGGCATTTGACCCGGTTCGTTGTAGGGTTGCCGAACCAGCTGATTGCCATGCCGGTCGATTTCCTGCCGAAAATAGCCCTGCTGGTAAAAAAGACCCACGCCCGTAACGGGCACCCCCAATTCGCTAGCAGCTTTCAACTGGTCTCCCGCCACATTGCCGAGCCCGCCGACGTAAATCGGCAAAGCTTCGTCCAGCATAAACTCCATGCTAAAATAGGCCACCCGTTTTAACGCCGAGTCAGGATGGACTTGTTTGAACCACGAGATTTTTGACTGGGCCTCTTCTCTACGCTGATTGATTTCATCCAGTTGGGCCAAAAAATGGGGTTGGGAAAAAACATACGCCAATCGCTCGACAGAAACCCGCTGCAACACCATCCAGGGATTTTTGGTCATTCTCCAAAGGGATGGATCAATCTGCCGCCAGATCGTATCTGCCTCATGGTTCCAGGACCATCGCATATCCAACGCCAATTTCTCAAGGAGAGCCATTTCCTTGTGGTGTGATGTCTTAAATTCGTCAAAAACAGATTGGTGCATTTCGGTGTCAATTTGCTTCAAAAAAGAAATAACTATTTAGCAGAATGAAGTTATCAAAAAATCACGAGATTAGAGGCGTAAGGGGTTCATCAAAATCAGCAGAACTCCCAAATCCTACAAGTTTTCACCCAAATCCGTTTCGGAAAACCCTTACTGAAGATATGGTCAGTTACAGTGGTATCAGCGTATATCCTAAAAAAACACAATGAAAATCACTACAGAAACCCAATTCAAGACCGCAGCCATCGCCCTCCTGATAGCATGTACCTTTACTCTGTCTGCCCCGTCAATCGGACAACAAGTTGTGGTGCAACCTTACCTGCAAAACGCGGGGCCAAATTCCATCCATGTGTTTTGGGAGACCGATTCCGAAAACGAGAGCCTCGTGGAATATGGAACAAGTGATAAGCTGGGCATGCGATCGGTAGGCCATACTACCCAAGTCGCTTATGAAAACTCAAAATTGCATCAGGTTTCACTGGGAGGGCTACGCAGCAACACCCGGTACTTTTACCGTGTAAAAACAGGAGGGTTTACATCTCCCATATACCAGTTTACAACTCCCCCAGACCCCAAAACAGATCCGCTCGTACCTTTTCGGCTAGTGGTGTTCAGCGACTCACAGATAGATGCCGGCTTACCTGACAAACTCGAAGAAACCGTAAACAATGGAATCCTGAATTATTTCAATACCGGCCCCGATACGCCGTTGAATAACGAGGTTGCCATGATTTTGGTAACCGGTGACTTGGTAGCCAGGGGAAAAATCTACGAACAATGGCCTCAGCATTTCTTCCGGCCAACGGCTCCTCTTTTCAACCATGTACCCGTTTACCCGGTTACAGGCAACCACGAAGACAATTCTGACTACTTTTTCAACTACTTTCGCCTGCCCCAAAATGGAAATGCCGCCTACGATGGCCATTGGTGGTATACGGACTATGCAAACGTCCGGGTTATTGGATTGGATTCGAACACACCCTATCGCATCAAAGACCAAATCGACTGGCTAACGGAGGTATTGGAAAAAACCTCCTCCGATCCACACATAGATTTTGTGTTTTTGCAGATCCATCACCCCTTCAAGACAGAGTTCTGGCTGGTGGGCGAATTGGAATATACCAAGCAGGTCATCGAGCTATTGGAGAAATTTACCGAAGTGTCGGGAAAACCCTCCGCCCATTTGTTCGGACACACCCATGCCTATTCCCGTGGGCAGTCCCGGGACTACCGGCATCTTTGGGTCAATGTGGCATCGGCCAGCGGGCGAATTGACTACTGGGGCGAATACGCACAGCGCAACTACGCGGAATTCAGCGTGTCACAGCCCGAGTATGGGTTTGTGGTCATCGAAGTAGATCCAAACAGGAACAACCCTTCCTTCACCCTCAAGCGCATCAGCCGGGGAAATGAATACACCCCAAAAGACAACGAATTGAGCGACCAGGTAACGGTCTGGAGATACGGGATCAGACCCGACCAGCCAAGTACCAAAGG
Organism: Lunatimonas lonarensis; assembly: GCF_000390185.1. GTDB lineage: Bacteria > Bacteroidota > Bacteroidia > Cytophagales > Cyclobacteriaceae > Lunatimonas > Lunatimonas lonarensis. The sequence continues at coordinate 72,956 of NZ_AQHR01000044.1, forward strand.
CGTACTTGGAAATGGGGTGGACGGGCAGCTCATTTTAAAGGCCTCTGGCTTTGCCAGCAAGCGCTCCGGGGCCGTTCACTACGCTTCCCATTGGCAGATTGCCGCAACACCGGATTTCCACGAGATCCTTCACGAAAGTTGGAAACAAGCCGAAGACTACTTCTACAATGTAAACCAACAGGCCTGTGACAATCTCACGGATGAGCTGATCCTGCGGGTGCCTCCTGTTTCGGAACGCTACTTCCGGGTAAGGTACCGCGACCAACACCTAGAATGGAGCGACTGGTCCGAACCAGAAAAGTTTTAGCATAGACCAATGTCATTTCGTTCGCAGCGTCCAGAAAGACTTCTTCGTCGTCTTTTTGGATGCTTTTTTTACAGCTATTCCAAAAACGGATTGGATAAGGTGCCTTAGACTTACCTCTGTGGTCGACGACCTATTAGCATATATTAACACCGATATTTTTCACAAATGAATGGCAGGCTGTACCTTGGTCAGTCAAAGCCTTGTGGTGTAGAAAATGGGTCGTTGCATGTTTCATTTGACCTCAGAAGGAAGTTGCTTCCCACAGTAAACCCGTTGTTTGTCTATGAAATCCATTCTACTTTTTTCCTTACTATCCATCACTGCCTTTTCTGTTCAGGGCCAAGTGTTGACAGGGAATATCATAGATGTATTCGATCATTCCTACCTACAGGGATTAAAGGTGGAGAATATGCGGACCGCCGCAACTTTCACCAGTGGTCACTTAGGCTATTTCCGCTTAAAAGTGGAACCTGGGGATTCGGTGGTTTTTAGCAAAGAGGGCTATGTCACCCATGTTTTGATGGTTAAGGATACATCTCACCAATTGGTTTCCATGATCTTTGATGCCGTAGGACTGCCTGCTGTCAGTGTTTACGGCGAACGACCATCTATCTATATCCCGGGTGTCTCCCTTGACAAGGATCCGAACAGAAAACCAATGGGTCCGGGAACGATCCTGCCAGGCCACAGTGGGTCACTTACAGAGATGACGCCGGGCTTCACCATAGACGGCCCTATCTCTTATTTTTCCAAAAGAGAAAAAAACAAAAGACAGTACAAGCGGGCCTTGGAAAAAGCCGCTAGGCAAGCTCCCTATTTGGAGATCATTCGGTCAGATTCCATAAAGCGGGTTCTAATGGTCCGTTTCGAACTTAGCGAACCTGAACTGGACGAGTGGATCATCGGTTTCAATACATATCACCGTGAACACGAATTTTTGGATATGGACCACGAGACGGTTCTCGGACTGCTGTATGAATACCTAAACCAACATGCCATAAGGGGCTGGCAATAAAAAGCTGCTCGACAACGAAAGTCTTTTAGGTCATTCAAATAATACGCCCACAATTTGAGGATTGCCCGGGAGGCTTTGTTCATCTATTTCCCTGCCTGTACTGAGCAATGCTATGGGTAGTACCTTGAAAAATTGGGAGTGAAACTCCCTTCGCGGTATTGCCTCCTACAGGTGATGGTTATCGTCTACGGAGGCACCTTCCTTCTTCGGCTGACCAAACCTGAACAGTGCGAACAACTTTAGTACAATCGATAGACTGAAGAAAATAATCCATACGGCAACGCTAAGCTTCCCGTAGATCATCCCATGAAGCATGTATAACCATCCTAGAATGTAAGATCAACACCAATACCAGAAATTGAATTTTGTTCCGAAATCGAAAAATCAACCTAAGAAAACGTTTTATTCCCATAACTCAAAGAAGGCCCAACTCACTGAAAAAAAATTTCAGTGATAAAAAAAATATCCTTGTTACGAGATTTTATTAGGAGCGAATGGATTAATCCAGCATCAAAACGCAGCTCGGGTATGCCAGAACAAATTAAATCTGATAGTATCAGGTTTGTTACCCAACATATTGCAATCCCGTTCCCGTGTCAAGGGGTATCGAGACGTGATTCAAGATTTGTGGGTGCGGGCACTAGGTTACTACGGTGTATTTCGACCATCTCGGCTATCTCATCCAATATCTCCGGGTGCTTAGCGGCAAGGTCATATTGCTCTCCGGGGTCATGCTGTACCTGGTACAACTTAGGCTGATCCAAAACCTCCATTCGCTCGGGATAACCACGGGGATTGTTTTGGTAATAATGGGCCTTGTAAGCACCCTTTCTGGCACCAAAGAGCCGAGTTCCATGGTAAAAATACATTTCCTCGCGCGGGGATGGCAATCCTTCAATCAATGATCCACTCAAATCGTATCCATCGTAAACCCGGTCATCCGGCAAGACAATATCGGCAAGCGAGGCAACCGTAGGCAACAGATCCAAGGTACTGCCCATGCCCGTCACCATTCGTGGCTGTATCGTTCCCGGCCACCAGAAAATAGCCGGTCCCCGCACACCTCCCTCGTAACTGGTTCCTTTGGCTCCATAAAACAACCCTGCACTTCCGCCATGATCATCGTAAACTACCCAGGGGCCATTGTCTGAGGTAAATACCACCAGGGTATTTTCTGCCAGTCCGCTGGATCGCAGGTAATCTAATATCTGCCCCACGCCCCAATCAATTTCCTCCACCACATCCCCGTACAACCCGCGGTCACTGACTCCAACAAAATCCTCGGATACAAACAGGGGCACATGGGGCAGATTGTGCGCCAAATAGACAAAAAACGGCTGTTCCTTGTGCGAATCCATAAATGCAATGGCCTCTTCCGTATACCGCTTGGTGATGGTAGTCTGATCTGCCGGCCTTTCGATGATTTCTGTGTTGCGCATAAGGGGAACATTGAAGTAATCTATCTTGGCGTTCCAAAATCTTTCCTGCCTGTCAAGGTCATTGACCGCATCCATATCGTTGCTGTAGGGAATCCCAAAGTAGTAATCAAACCCATGACTGGTGGGAAGGAAAGACTCCAAATGGCCTAGATGCCATTTTCCTATTGCCGCCGTTGCGTATCCGGCTGGCTTTAGAATTCTGGCAATGGTGTTTTCGGTTTGGGGCAGACCTCCGGCGGAATTCGGGAACAGTACCCGGCGAACATCACTGCACATGCCGTTTCTTATGGGATATCTCCCGGTCAAAAGCGCCGCCCGGGAAGGCGTACATACGTTGGCAGCGGAATAAAAGTTGGTCCACTTTTGACCTTCAGCCACCATTTGGTCCAAATGCTTTGTTTTAATACTGGGATGGCCGTAGCTGGACAGGTCTCCATAGCCTAAATCATCTGCAAAAATAATTACCACGTTAGGTGGCCCCTTTTTGGATTGCTTCGATTGGGAGGTTGGATTCGAGCAAGAGGCAAAAAGCGCTAGAGCCAATAGGAAGGACAACCAACAATTAGTATACATATTACCAATGGTTTTTGAGTTTTTAACCTGAGTACTTTTAAAGGTACAAAAATCGCCCAGTAAAAAAACACATTGTAGGCTTGAATTGCTAGATTTGGCCAGCTATAATCGAAAAACCCCCGGGCCAAAGACCTGGGGGTTTTAAAATGCCTACGAATCAGCTTAACAATTTGCGCCGGGGTAACCACAGTTTTGGGGGTAACCACCGTCGGTACGGTCAATCTGCTCAAGTGGGATTGGCCGAAGAATATGAAACTCTTGGATATTCGGTCCTGCCTCCACATTATGAAGACGAACCCTCTCCACTAGCTTTTTGGTTCTAACTAGATCAAACCATCGATGGCCTTCTCCATCCAGTTCCCGTCCTCGCTCATCCAAAAGAAAGTCCAAGGTAGCCTGTGCAGGCGTGATTTCCATTTGGGATTCCATTCCCGGCCAAGCTGCCCTTCTACGGATTACATTAATATCCTCTGCGGCACCGGTAGTATTGCCCAGCATAATTCGAGCTTCGGCGCGAATGAGGTAGGCGTCTGCCAATCGCATCAGCGGATGATCGCGTTGACCCATTTCATGTTGCCTGTTGGGGCGGGTAGGATCGATCCATTTGTTAAGGGTGGGATACCAACGCTCATCGTACACATCGTCGGTGATGACCAAATACCGTGTTCTTGCTTTTCGCTCTGCCGTCCACTCGGCGTCCTTGCCCGGGCCTGGGATAAACACAGCCGTATCGCCCACTACAAACTTCCGTTCGCCGACAAGGTTGGAAGGAATATGGCCTGCTGCGGCATCCTGAGCTGTCCAACGCGGGATGTTTCCTGCATTATTCGAAATCCAAGCATGCTTATAGGTCTTATCATAGCGGGAATCGATGGCCCGGTTCCACAACCCTAGGTGGAAAGGGGTGGGCCGGAATCGCTTCCAAGGTCTACCATTCTCCGTATCCCTCGCCATGCCAGGCAACACATCGTATTCCATCAGAAAGTACAGGTGTCCCCGATGACCTTGTCCATCTATACGCTCATCGACTTGTGCCTTATTATTCTGGATACTCCAGATAATCTCGGCATTCCGCTGATTATTGATGTCCCAAAGAGCAGTGATATCTGCCAGTAGGCTAAAATTATAGTTGTTTATGACACTGCTCATCAATCTGTCCGCCTCCTGCGCATCTGCATTTCCCTGTCCATAGCTTTGGTAGGCTCGGGTCATGTACACCTTCGCCAACAAGAATTCTGCTGCCGGCTTGGTCGCCCTTCCGTAGTCAGATTGGGAGTTTGGTAGGTTGGCAATGGCAAACTGCAAATCGGGTATTATAGCTTCCGAATAAACCTGGGCAGCAGGAGTTCGGTTTGCGGTGATTTCAACCCCTTGGGTTTCCTCTAAGGTAAGGTGGATATCGCCATAAAATCTCACCAAGTTGAAATAATATAATGCCCTCAAAAACCGAACCTCCGCAAGACGCAGATTTTTATGCTGTTCGGATAGGCCCGGAATATTCTGCGATCGATTGATCGTCGCGTTGGCCTGATTGATACCTCGGTAAAAATCCCGCCAAGTATCTCGAACAAATGACTGCGCCGGATTCAATCCTCCATCGTACAAATTGAGCATTTTGTGACTTCCGTCCGCCCCATTGGTATGCACGTCTGTACCAAACACCGTCATGGAAAACCCACGCTCCGGCCCATAGAAAAACTTAGTCTCGGAATAGGTGGCATTCACGGCTGACTCAAACCCGGCAGCCGTGGTATAGAAGGAACCGGCAGAAACCCCGGTAATCATCTGTTCACTCAAGTAATCCTCGCAAGACGTATTCATCCAGGCAACTGCGGCCAATGCGAGGGTGCTTATGTATTTTTTCATGGTTGTCAAATGTTAGAATGAAACGTTGATACCCAATAAGAACTGTCTCGCCGAAGGCACTACGCCCGCGTTAAGTTCACCTGCAATTTCAGGATCCCAGGTATCAAAATTTGCCCAGAAGAGCGGATTTTGCGCCGTCGCATAGATACGTGCTCTGCTCATGAACATTTTGTTTGCAATAGGTGCGGGCAGATTGTAACCGAGGGTCACATTTCGAAGCTTCACAAAGCTGCCGTCAAAATAGGATCGGGTGGATCCATCCCGTGGAAACTCCTGATTCACATTCGGACGAGGGTTATCGTTGGTTGGGTTATCGATGGTCCAATAATCCACCAACAGGTTATTGTATCGCCCAAACAGCCCGCTGTTGCTGTCGTGGAAGCGGCTTCGAACCATATGCCCAACGCGATAGAAAAAGAACACGCTCAAATCAAAATTGCCTACCTGGAACCGATTGGTGATACCACCTACGAAATCTGGAACATCGGTACCCAATACGATACGGTCGGCGGGTGTGATTCTTCCGTCTCCGTCCTGATCCTTCAGCTTGATTTCGCCGGGCACTTTCTGATCCATCTGGCGCGCCAAATCCACCTCATCGGCCTGCCAAATTCCGATTTTCTCGTAATCGAAGAACACACGGATGGGCTGTCCAATAAACCATTGATTACCCACATCGGAGATGGAATTGCCGTTTTCGTCCTTGAAAACAAGATCCACGATTTCCTCTCTCCATCGGGAAATATTGAACTGAATATCCCAACGGAACTTAGGTGTATCGGTAGGTGTAGCATTGATGCTCAACTCCACGCCCCTAGATCGGGTTGCACCCACATTCTGAAGAATATTGTTGTAACCGGAAGTGAAAGGAAGATTTCTTGCCAGAAGAATATCGGTGGTATTGGTCACAAAATACTCGAATGAACCGGAAAGTTGGTTGTTAAACAAACCGAAATCCACCCCACCATTTACCGTGGAAGATATCTCCCATCCCAAGTCAGGGTTCGGAATCTGATTCAGGCCAAAACCCAAGGCTTGGGTTTCTCCAAATGCGTAGACTGTTCTGCGAAGTCTGCCCAATGTTTGATAAGGGTCTACGGAAGTATTACCCACGCGTCCGTACGATGCACGTAATTTTAGTTCCGTGATCGCATTCTGACCTTTCATAAAGTCCTCATCAATCACCCTCCATCCCATTGATGCCCCTGGAAAATAGGCCCACTGCCTTCCGGGAGCCAATCGGGAAGAGCCATCTGCTCTCAATGTCGCTTGGAAAAGGTATTTTCCCGCCAATTCGTAATTGACCCTACCCATGTAGGAGGCCAACGTCCATTCTTCAAGTCTACTGGCGACATTGTTCCTCACTTCCGCAGAGCCCAAATCGTAAAACATCTGGGTTTCGTACGGAAGGTTGGATACCTCGGTCAAATGCCTTTCAGACCTCAACCCCTGAATACTCTGAAGGGCCGTTGCCTGAAAACTGTGCAGGGTTCCGAACGTCTTGCTATAATTTAAGATGTTCTCAACGGTATATCCCATGTCAATTTCGTTTTCCAACGAAGCACTGGCCGGCCCCCCTCTGTTGGCGTTGGTTTGACTGGCCCGGAAATTACCAACCCTTCTAAACCGAATATCTGGACCGGCGTTGGTTGTAAACTTCAAACCATCCGTAATCGTTGCTTCCATATAAAAAGGAGCGAAAATTCGGGTAAATCGTCTCTCATCCATAAAGGCCCCTGGCACTAACTCAGACAAGGGATTGGTACGGATACCATCGTTTGTGGGAAGAAAACGGATGCTTCCGTCATCGTTAAATGGTACACCGAGGGGGTTGTTGGCGACGGCCTCTCCAAGGGCGGAGCCCGAACCCCAGTTCTGGATCACCGACGAGGCTGTAAAGGAAGTGCCCACTTTGAATACTTTGCTGATCTTATGATCCAGGTTTACCCTGGCAGTAACGCGCTGGTAATCCATGTTGTCCACGATTCCCTCCTCGTCAAAGTATCCCAGTGAGATATTGAACTGGGTGTTTTGGTTGCCGCCGTTTACACTGAATTGATGGTTGGTCTGGTAACCGGTTTTTAGGATAAGGTCCAACCAGTCGGTAGAACGTCCCATAGCCAAGGATTCCAGCTCGATAGGATCCAAAAACACAAACTCGTCATCGGGAATCACCCCATTCCATGCAGCTGCCCGGGTATTGGGATCCCATCTTCTAGATTCACGCTTCATCGCGGCGAACTCCTCTCCGTTCATCATACGTACTCGGGAAGTCGTGTTGGAAATCCCATAATAACCATCGTAGGAAACAGTTGTCTTATCTGTGCTGCCCCGCTTGGTGGTGATGATAACCACGCCGTTTGCACCCCTGGAACCATAAATTGCAGTGGCTGCGGCGTCTTTAAGCACCTCCATAGAGGTGATATCCTGCGGGTTGATGTCAAAGATCGCCGACCCTGCACTGGTCTGCGGGATTCCATCGATTACATACAGCGGCTCATTTGAGGCGGAAATGGATCTACGACCCCTGATTAAGATTTGGGGTGCCTGGCCGGGGCGTCCGCCCCCTGATACCACGTCTACACCTGCCACTTGGCCCTGAATAGCCTCTACAGCGGAGGCAACGGGGATTTCGCGAATGGAGCGTTCATCCAATGAAGCGATGGCTCCGGTGATGTTTCTCTTCTCCTGCGTACCATATCCTACCACAATTACCTCCTGTAGCGAAGACATGTCTTCTTCCAACACAATGTTAAGGGTTGTTTGGTTTCCAACCGAAACCCGGGTAGGCTTGTAGCCGATAAACGACACCACGAGGACGCCTCCATCCGGCACATCCAGCGAAAACTTGCCGTCGATATCAGTAGCTGTACCTGACCCGGTACCTTCTACTACCACAGTAGCACCTGGAATCGGCTCTCCATTTGAATCTTTTACCGTTCCGGTGACCCGTGCAAAGTCTGCCTTGTTCTCAAGGATAATAGGTGCGTCTGCGGCAGAAAAACCAGCAAACGCTGGTACATAGGACAACCCGGAGCAAATCAGCACTGAAAGTGCAAACTTGCTGTATTTGGGAATATCCGAAATTAAACGTAATGATTTTTTCATACATTTTGGGTTTTAACATAGTTAATTTACATTTTGGAGATAATGATAAGGATTTTGGACATACATCTCCAAGCATGTCGCTTCGTGTTTCATAGGCAACTTGAACGTTAAATGAATAGACTGTAATAGATAGATCGACTTATCCGTGTAAAACTTGCGCAATCGATTGCACAATTTTTACAAAAAACCGAAGCGTTGATTTCACAAACTCCGTTTTTTAAAGTGAACTTCTCTCATCTCTTATATGCTTTTCGAAATGTTGGAATTTTTTACATAAATAAAAAAGTTTTTTAAGTGTTTTTTTCACAGAAACAAAAAAACAATCATTTTATAAAATTTTCAGTCAATCATATGCAAAAACAAAAAATAAAATTCTGGTATGGGCGACCTCTCCTTCCTTACAAATACTAAAAAAGCCGACTATCCGAAAAAAGCACCTATCAATCCCTTTGGGGTACCGGAAGCCCGCCGTCCGATTCATTAAGAACATGTAGAAAAAAAAGAGAAATAGGACACCAAAAAAATTACTTGCCCTTTTTACTCCTTACGGATTATTAAAAAATCGCCCCTTTCCCTCCAGCCACATGCTATACAACTTGCCTCCCAACAAGATATAGAGAAATGAAAACCGTACACACAAACCTAGCAGAACGTGGTAGCCAACTACATTTCATATATAAAAATATACAGCTTGTTTACATTTAGACCCAAAGGCCGCAATAAAATAACGAATGATCCTCAAAGTCACAATCAACATCCTTGCCCGTAATAAGCACCGGAACCATGCTTTCGCTCATAGTGCTTTTGAATGAGTGCATCCTTTAGCCTAGGAGCATTGGGATTTATTTGTCGTGTCAAATAGGCCATTTTCGCTATTTCCTCCAGTACTCTACTGTTATATACAGCCTTCTCTGCGTCCTTGCCCCAAGTAAAAGGCCCGTGGTTTCCGATGAGCACCATTTCCATCTCCTGATACGAAAGTCCCTTCGTGTGGAAACAATCCAAAATCTGCTGTCCGGTATTATGCTCATAGTCACCTGCAATCAAGTGGTCTGCCATCGGGGGTGCACAGGGTATATCTTGGGTCATATGGTCTGCATGGGTTGTCCCAAAAACCGGAATGTCCTGCTGCGATTGGGCCCAGGCAACCGAGTACGTACTATGGGTATGACAGATACCACCTATATGCTCCCAATGCCGGTACAAAAACGCATGGGTTTTGGTATCGGAAGAGGGCCGGAGCGATCCCTCAACCACTTGACTGTCAAAATCAACAATCACTATGTCAGCCGGGCGTAGTGTTTCATAGGGTACACCACTCGGTTTGATCGCAAATACCCCCTGCTTCCTATCTACAACACTTACGTTGCCAAAAGTATAGACAACAAGATCCAATTTTGGTAACTCCATGTTTGCCGCGTAACAGGTTTCTTTTAAATTTTTAAATGATTCCATAAAGGTTTTTTATCTTAAATGTCATTTTTTACTTAATTTAGCCCTCGTAGGATCAGGCAAAGAAGCATTTTCAAAATGATTTGCCTGCTGCAAAATCGGATCATATCAAAAAAGCATCGTGTATTTTCCATCAGGCGAGTACACGCCACGCTACTGTTGATGGTTTGAAATGCGCTACGATCATCCCTAACCAAGCAGTCACTAGCCTTCTTCTATGCCTTTTCTTTTCCTAGGTTGGTAAAGATAGCTGGGTAAATGGAGAATTTAAAATGGGAAGTCCCCAATAGAAGGTATGCAGCCAAAAAATATCTTTGCATCCTTGAGGTCCAGAACCTGTCCCATCGCAGGTTACTTGGCTAAAAGATGGCCAAGAATGAAAAAAACGATAACCTATTAAATCCTTTCACTGAAACCATCAGAAAATTTAGTTAAAGACACGTATGATCGAGTATTCAAATCAAACCCGTATGCTGGTTTCCGTAGACTGTGTAGTCATCGGGTTTGACGGAGAAGATTACAAATTGCTCCTTATCCAAAGAGGTTTTGAACCCGAAAAGGACAAATGGAGTCTAATGGGCGGTTTTTTGCAACCCTCCGAGTCGTTGGATGAGGCCGCCCAACGGATCTTGTTTGAGTTGACCGGCCTTCGTAATGTGTACATGGAGCAACTCCATGCATTCAGCCATCCCAACAGAGATCCGGTAGAGCGGGTTATTGGCATGACCTATTTTGCATTAATTGACATCAAGCAATACGCCAAGCAGCTTTGCGATCATTTTCAGCCCAACTGGTTCAAAATGAAATCCTTGCCAGCACTGATTTTTGACCATCAAAACATGGTCGATTTGACATTAAAACAATTGAGGTACAAAGCAGCCCTGCATCCCATTCTTTTCGAACTGCTCCCCAAGAAATTTACCCTTCCGCAATTGCAGATTCTATACGAAGGACTCTACGATATCCCGATCGACAAGAGGAATTTTTCCAGGAAGGTATTGTCAACTGGCATCATCTCCAGAAAGCAGGAAAAAGACAAATCAAAATCAAAAAAGGGCGCCTACTTTTACACGTTAAACCAAGAGAGCTATCACGCCCAGTTTCAACGAGTGCTTAACTTTATACCCAAAAACGAAATACCCCCCAGCGTAGAGTCGGACCAAAAAGACCGTGCCGTCCTGCTAGAAGGATAAACAGCCAATACAAAATCAAAAGATAAATCCACTCATCAAGAAACAGTATCAAAAGACACCGTTAAAAGTGTCAAAAAAACAACTATGAGCCCAGCCGTCCAATCCGAACTCTGGTTTATTACAGGAAGCCAACACCTCTACGGTGCACAAACCCTTGCAGAAGTAAAAGATCACGCAATAAAACTTACGGAAGGTCTGCAAGCATCGCCACTGCTTTCGATCTCGGTTCGGTTTATTGCCGTGGTCACCGATACACCGGAAATCAAACGGGTACTTAATCAGGCAAACCAATCTCCTTCCTGCGTGGGGGTGATCACGTGGATGCACACGTTTTCTCCGGCCAAGATGTGGATCAATGGGCTAAAAATCCTTCAAAAGCCCTTATTACATCTACACACCCAGTTTAATCGGGATATTCCCTGGAGCAGCATCGACATGGATTTTATGAACCTAAACCAAAGTGCCCATGGAGACAGAGAGTTTGGGTTTATCACTTCCCGGATGAGGCTTCCCCGTAAGGTGGTGGTCGGCTACTGGCAATCCCCAGCTGTTCATAAAGAAATCGACGATTGGGCAAGGGCATGTGCCGGATGGAACGATTGGCAGGATGCAAAATTTGTCCGTTTCGGAGACAATATGCGGCAGGTAGCCGTAACCGAAGGGGATAAAGTGGAAGCGGAGATCCGATTCGGGTTTTCGGTGAATACCCATGGGGTAGGAGATTTGGTGGAAGCCATTTCTCAGGTCACCGAAGACGAAATTCAGGTATTACTCGAGGAATACGAAGAACGCTATACTTTAGCCCCGGAACTGGCACCCGGTGGAACATGGCGAAACTCACTATTGGAAGCTGCTCGAATCGAGTTGGGGCTGGAACAATTTCTGAAGGCGGGAAACTTCAATGGCTTCACCAATACGTTTGAGGACCTACATGGCATGCACCAGCTTCCCGGAATTGCCGTACAACGCCTCATGGCCAAAGGCTATGGGTACGCTGGGGAAGGAGACTGGAAAACAGCCGCGTTGGTTCGCGCCATGAAGGTAATGGGTAAGGGGCTCCCCGGTGCTAATGCATTCATGGAGGATTACACCTACCATTTTGATCCTGAAAACAGCTTGGTGCTGGGTTCCCACATGCTGGAGGTCGACGAAAGCTTGGCCTCTCACAAACCCTCCTTGGAAATACACCCACTGGGTATAGGCGGCAAGGCGGATCCTGTCCGACTGGTATTTAATGCAGCGGGCGGAAAGGGCCTCAATGCCTCCTTGGTGGATATGGGAAACCGATTCCGAATGGTGATCAATGAGGTTATAGCCGTAGATCCCGAAAACGAACTCCCAAAGCTTCCGGTAGCCCGCGTGCTTTGGAAACCGCTTCCCGACATGGAAACTGCTTGCAAAGCTTGGATTTTGGCGGGAGGTGCACACCACACCTGTTTCAGCTCTAACCTAAGCACAGAAATCTTGATGGACTTTGCTGAAATTGCGGGCGTAGAGGCGCTCGTCATAGACAAGGATACCCGAATCCGGGATTTCCGAAAGGAAATCCATTGGAACGACATGGCGTTCCGTAAATAATATCATTTTGCTTTCCGGGTCAGAACGCATATCTTACTGCTTTATATTCAGTCAAGTATGATGCATTCCTTCCATTTATTCAAACAACCCTACTGGATTGCCTGGTTATTGGTGCTGACCAGTTGGGTTGGCATTGCAAAAGCTCAAGATTTCCCATCCACAGAGATCCAAAGCGATGACCTTCGGGTCAGCCTGTATCTTCCCGATGCCTCAAAAGGATATTATAGAGGATCCCGATTTGATTGGTCTGGTGTCATCTCCCAACTTACTTTTCAGGGGCACACGTACTTCGGGCAGTGGTTTCAGCGGTATGACCCGTATCTGCACGACGCAATTTTAGGGCCAGTGGAAGCTTTTGACCCGATCGGATACGAGGAAGCAAAGTCCGGAGAAGAGTTTCTTAAAATCGGCATTGGGTGGATCCGGAAAATAGACGAACAGCCTTACCGCTTTACTGCTCCCTTTGAGATCACCGATCATGGAAAGTGGCGAATCAAAAAAACAAAAACAAGTGTCACACTCCGGCAGCGCCTTTCGGAAAAAAACGGCTACGGCTACCAATATACCAAGGTAGTGGAGCTGGTACAAGGTCAGCCAGAAATGAAATTGGTGCACCGACTGGAAAATACCGGCAAAAATCCCATCAAAACCCGCGTATACAATCACAATTTTTTTATGTTAGACAATCAGCCCATAGGCCCCGCTTACGAGGTCTCATTCCCATTTCGGCCGACGCTGATTTCAAATACCAAGGGAATGGGCACAGTCACCGAAATTTCCGGCAATAAAGTGGCATTTAAGGAGGCTATCCCACCAGGAGAAAGCGTCTATTTTGTGCTGGGAGGCTACTCGGAAGAAGCTTCGGATTACGACATCACCCTAACCAACCGAAAGAGCGGCTATGGAGTACGAATCACCAATGATCACCCCATCGTTTTCTTACCCTTTTGGGGAATACACACTACGCTATGTCCAGAACCCTACATGGATGTACACGTAATGCCCGGCGAAAGCCAAACCTGGACCACCACCTATTCTTTCTTTTCTACCCATTCGTCACTACAACAGCCATGAGCCAACCACTTTACCACACCATCTTGGGATCTACCGGAAATATCGGAAAAGCCCTGGCGATGGAACTCGCTAAAAATGCCCTCCCCCTCCGATTGGTCAGTAGAAACCCTTCGAAGGTCAACCCAAGCGATGAGGTGTTCACCGCCAATTTATTGGATGCGGAAGCAACTGATCGCGCTGTAGCTGGTTCAGATACGGCTTATTTGGTGGTAGGAATAACCTACAAAACCAACATTTGGGAAAAACAGTGGCCTGTCATCATGAGAAATGTCTTGGACGCATGTATTGCCCACGGCACCAAGTTGGTTTTTTTTGACAACATGTATGCGTATGATCCCGCGCATGTAGGGAAACTCACGGAGTCCAGTCCCATCAATCCGTCCAGTAGAAAAGGAATAGTTCGCGCCAAAATTGCCCAAGAGATGTTGGATGAAATCCGTTCCGGTAGACTAAAGGGAATGATCGTTCGCGCAGCCGATTTTTATGGGAAAGATGCCCGGTTTTGTATGTTGAACGAATCAGTCATCAACCGCATGAAAGCGGGCAAATCCGCGCAGTGGCTCTACCAAACCAATAAAAAGCACTCCTTCACCTATATCCCTGATGCTGCAAATGCCACCGCGTTTTTAGCCCAACACGATGCCGCCTACAACCAAGTTTGGCACTTACCCACAGACCGCAGATATCCCTCAGCGGAAGATATTGCAGCTATTTTAAGTGGATATCTGAGCATGGAGGCAACCATTCGGCGTATGCCACCCCTATTGATGACACTCTTATTGCCCTTTATACCCATTCTCTCCGAAATAAAAGAACTGAGTTACCAGCTTGAAAACAACTATTGCTTTGACTCTTCCAAAATTGAAAAGGCCTATGGTTTGAAGCCAACGCCTATCGAGGAAGGCTTGAAGGCGTGCCTTTAGTTTGAACCGTACCGTTCAAAAAACTTCTTTTCGGCCTCAACCGTACCTATCAGGATAATCTCGGCATCTTTTTGTAATACCATATCGGGTGCTGGATTTACATGGGTGATGCCCTCCGCCTTCACGGCAATAACGGTACAGCCTGTTTCCTTGCGTATACAGGATGCCGCTATGCTTCTTCCCTCCAGCGACTCCGGAACGGCCACTTCGATGAGGTCCAATCCCTCGGCCACCATCAGGATGCCACTCCGCTCCAACAGGTTAAAGATCGTGTTGGCCCCCATGGAGGCATATGACATGACAAAATCGGAACCTGCCCTATGCATGATTCCAATATTCCGCTCCAAATTTGACCTGGTGATTACCTGCACATCCGGGCGCAAAAGCCGGCAATAGATGGTCAGGTAAACATTGACATCATCGTCATGAGATGTGATGATGACACAGTGGGTTTCGTCAATGCCCGCTTCCTTCAGCACTTCCAACTCGGCAGCATCACCCAACACCACTCGCTCCTTTCCCCTCGCCCTCTCGGGATCCTTTTCGACAATTCTGTAATCCAGTCCCCTGGCAATCAGGTTACGACCCGTAGCACGCCCCACGCGCCCTCCCCCTATGATCAAAACAGGCGCCGCCATCACGGCCTTTACGCAAAAGGTCTGATTGTACGATTCTATCTGCTGGGCTGTCCCTGCCAAAACCAACACCGTACTGGAGGAAATCAGCGTATCTGGCTCAGCAGCTTGAAACTTACCCCGCTCCCATACACCCACCACACTCACACCAATGTCCTGCCGAAGCCTCGTTTCCCTTAATTTAAGTCCAACCAAGCTCGACCCGGTCACCAGCGCTTCGGCAATCTTCAATTCGTCAAACTCGCCAATTAGGTGGGCACCGGCATCGCCACCATTGGCTCTCCTTGATAAAAACAACCCCATTATTTCTCCCAGATGCAGCACATGATTACAGCCGGCCAATTTGAGTATATCATCGGAGGCTGAGTAACTACACGTTGCGATGATCTGAACTTCTTTGCTGATGCCCCTTACCGTAAATGCAACGTTGGTGTTTATGACATCAGATTCTGTGGTCGCCACCAATGCAGCCCTGCCTACCCTCGCCATCCGGTAGGTTTCCGGATCGCCCAAATCACCCAGCATCACATGAACCCCCAGGTCCCGTAACCGCAACCCCTCCTGAATATCTGCTACCAATACCACATACTCGTAGTTAAACTGTTTCAGCTTCTTGATTAGCACTTCGGCTATAGGCCCGTATTTCGTCAGAATAACATGACCGGAGATTCCCTCAGGCAGATCTCTAGGAACCTTCGCCAGCTCTTGGGCCTTCATCCAGGGAGAGTAAAAAAAATTGATGAAGGTAAAGGGAAAGAGAATAAGGAGAAAAAGCATGCCAGACACCAAAACGATCACAGAAAATAACCTGCCTGCATCGCCTTGGAAGGTGATATCACCAAACCCAAGCGTAGACATCACGGTGAGTGTCCAATAAAACCCGGTCACCAAAGAATACGTCTGCCCCTCTAACCCCATCAAATACCTGAATATCAGTGTGTAAATCAGAATGATCACTAATAGGACAATCAAAAACCGGAACAAGAGGAGCAAATTCTTTCTGTCCGGCTTGTTACGGAGAAAAATAAGCACTTGGGTGGTTAGCATTTTCATCGCTTAAATTTAACTAAAACCACGATTTTGTAAAAACCATATGAAAGAATCGCCTTGATAGTACACCCTACGGGATGGGTAATACGCAAAAAAACCCAAATTTCCCCCGGGCGGAAATCCACCCGGGGGAAATAACTTATCGGATGAAGCGCTTAACGTTCCCAGAAATTCGGTGGGGCCACACCCAAATAACGCAAATACACGTAGCCCTGTCCCCGGTGGTGTATTTCGTTATCAATGAAGTACAACAAAGTGCAGTACCCCACATCCTCATATTGACCAAACGCGGTAATGCGTTCCTGAAATCTCTCTTCCGGTACGCGAGGCCACCACTCGTTAATCCTCTCGGTAGTCTCATCCCAAGCGGATAAAAGCTTCTCCTTTGTGTCCAGCCCGGCCAGGTTTTCATCCAGGTTATTCCATTCGTTGGTTGCGAGACCGACCACCCCCGGCCCGGCAATGGCCAGCAATTCCTGAATAATGGCTCCAAAAGGTCTCATCCCCCCTATTCTAAAGGAAAAAAGCTTGTCATCAGGGAAAAGGCCTATAACGCGACGGGTAAGGGATCTGTGTCCCTGCCAATGCGCAAGTAACTGCTGGCGGTCAATTATGGGAGTTTTTGTTTGCGGCACTGATTTTTCCTGTGTTTCCATGATCTGTTTTTTTTGTGGATAGTTGATTATACGTACAAAGAAAGAGAGAGCAAGTGACAGCCCTATGTCAGTAGTCCCGAAGATTAATTCAAAAAAAATTTGCACTGCACGGTATCGCGATAGAAAGCAATGAATACGGCAAACCTACGCGGTGGATAAGTCCAAAAAAGGTACATTTAGGAAACAAAACAACTGCTGGATGAACCGGATTGATCGACTAACCGCCATTTTGACCCAGCTACAGTCGAAACGCGCTGTAAAAGCACAGGAAATCGCCGATCGGTTCCAAATCAGTCTGCGAACGGTATACAGAGACATGCGATCGCTCGAAGAAGCAGGTATACCCATCACGGGTGAAGCGGGGGTGGGATATACGCTCGTAGAAGGATACCGTCTTGCCCCTGTCCAATTCAGCAAAGAGGAGGTGGTGTCACTCTTGATAGCGGAAAAGATAATTGAAAAGTTTACAGATCGGGAGAGCAGTCGCCACTTTCAATCGGCCATGTATAAAATAAAATCCCTACTAAACTCAGGACAAAAAGACCGGGTCGCCAATCTTTCGGAGCAAATCGCGGTGATCAGCAATCCGCATAAGGATCGCGAGCAAACACTTCAATCCCTTTTAAACGCCCTATTGGAGTCAAAAAACGTTCAACTCAAGTACACAAGTTTTTTGGAAGAAGAAACGACCGATCGGGTTATTGAGCCGGTAGGCGTCTACCACGCATACGGGAAATGGTACCTTATCGGATGGTGCCTGCTAAGGCTTGCCTACCGCACCTTTCGATTGGATAGGGTACAGAGCGTTACCTTATTGGACACTATGCGCAGCCGGAATCACCCGTCGTTGAGCGAATACCTTGACCAGGTGGCAAAGGACCAGCTTCTGGAGCGCGTAGTTCTTAGCGTGGAGAGGAAAAACGCAAAATACCTCCGTGAAATGCGCTATCATCACGGATTTGTCATGGAAGAAATAACCGGCAAAACCGTCCAAATGACCTTCATGACTTCCTCGCTGGAGGGTTTGGCCCGGTGGATTCTAACCGTTGCCGACTATGTGGACGTCTTGGAACCCGAGCCACTCACGGAACTGCTCAGAGATCTGCTAAAAAACATGCTACTGCGACTTTCCAAAACCCCGTCAAACAAAAGAAAGTAATTGGCGTTTGCGGGCCTTTTGGACGACCCTATCAAATTCAACCGGCCTTTTAAATGTTACTGCCTTCAATCCCGATCCCTATCTACGACCTCGTAACCTACGACTCGTTGGGTCACATCTACGCCCTGCGTTCCATTCCATGGAATCGTCAAAGCCCATTTGCGGCCATCAACCTCTATATCTACCTCAACCGAATTGGCGTGGTAAGCCACCACGGAGGCGGTTGCATGCGCTCCGACATCCTCAGAGGGCAACAATAACCAAACAAAAGTAGTCGTACCCGGTATTTCGGCTTTGTAAACGGCGGTAGTATTCGGGCTGAACTCATTATAGGACGGACTATACCATCCCTGAATCGTTGGTTCCTCCTGACCTTTGATGAGATCTATCTGAAATTTCATGTCTGCTGCCGGTATGATGCTCAGATTCCCAACCTTCTGATTGGTACGGACAACATTTCCCTCTACCTCCACTGTACAGTCAGGATGCCAATGCCAGAGCGCTTCGATGGTTCTGGGACGGTCTACCTCTATATGATCGACTACCACCCAAAACCGATCTCTTACATACATCATTGAACGGGTATGAGCAGCATTACCCTCCAAACCTGAAAAGGAGTCAAACCTACCATAACCAAAATCATAATCGTCTGTGATTCGTGCATCGGCGTCCGTCAAAGGCTCCGTCGCATGGGTGGGGCCCCGGCCCTGTCCCTTCCCATCTATGAGAATCAGATTATGGGCAGCACTGCTCAGCGCATAAGGCCGGAATTTTTCGGCCACCGCACCTGTATAGGCAAACCTTCCCGAGTCCACCAGCAGGTCTCTACCATACGCTGCGATCGACAAATGTAGTTTATCGTTGTGTTGATGGCCACTTCCCCAAGGCCCCATATCAAAGAAAGACCAGTGGGCATGCTGACCAAATCCATTTCGGGAAATGAGGTGACCCGCCCATGGAAAAAAGAACGAAGGGCTTTGTGCGGGAGCCATGCCCTGCTGCCCGTTGGTAACAATGTACTCCCAGTCTGGCCGATTGAATTTCGCTGCTCCCGCCAGTATCATTGTCCGGTCACTGCCCCGATCCCCGTCATTATTAAGGATGCGGTGTCCATCCGGTCGGACAGCATGGGCAATATAGCCGTACATATCCCTGATGGTGTTTACAAAGTAGTCCGGCATTTCCCGGCCTGCATGGTCGCATATTTCTTTAAAAAGCTCAAAGTTATGGAGGGAAACGTTATGGTAGTGTGAAGCGAGCTCGGTCTGAACACCATCGGGATACACCTGATCCCTCATGCTTTCAACCATTTCTTCGATCCCATACTCCAGCCATGCGCTAGACTGTTTCAATTCGGGAAAATAGGCTGCAATCGTAGCCAATGCCGAAATCTCCATGGTCAACCAGTTATTTGCACCATGAAAGTTTCTGTTGTAATGCGCATGATCCGGAAGACTCCTTAAAATCAGCAAACGGGTAGCATCCGACAGATACTCGCTGTCCCGCATGGCGTAAAAGAGACGGGCCCAAACCTTGGCGCGAGCTGCCACCTCCAGCCCCCGCCAAATAGATTCCGTACCTTTTTCGGCTGGATAGGGCATGCTTGCGAGGATAAAATCCCGTAAAAACTCATCAATGAAACGGGCATATTTACTGTTCCCTGTTTCGAAATAGGCTTTCATGACTGTGGCCAATTGACTGTGTCTATTGGATAGCCATGCCCATTCCCGGTCGTTGTTTGGCCCTTTATAGTACCAGTCCCTGTGGCCGTCGGTACCAATGGGCACCACCCCTCGAACGTTTTGAATAGTAAACACATACTGCAAAATCGTATCCGCCTCCGCTACCTCCGTCGTAGAGTAGGCTGGCAGGTCGCGAACAAAAGCAGGGGCATTTTCGGCCCCTTTAAAATATGTAAGTAACTCATTCGCTGCAGCAACCCATTCCCCACGTTCGTGGGCCGATTTGACCCGTTCCAGCCCCGGGTAGCTTAAGTCAAACGGATCAAACATTTCCTCGACCAATTCGGGATACATCCGGTAAAGCTCATCAACCGTCTGGATATCCTTCCAGCTTTTTTGTGCGAGGATCTTTGCGGGAAAAATAAAAGCCAAACAAGCTGTGGCAAGGGTAATGACTAATGCAAGTTGGGTAGGCTTCATTTGGGTTTTTTGTAATGGGTGGTTTGGTATTGAATGCAATCATGTACTCCGTGACAACGAGAATATATTACCCTTGACTCAAGAGATCTTTCAGTTCTTGGATTATTTCTTCTCCCTCCATTTTCTTCAGTTCAAAGGAATCATCGTTTGATGCGTTGTTAAGGAAATGATTCCAATGTTTTTCCACCTTTTTGAGCGTTCTAGGAGTGATTTCAAATTCCATGTAATCCAAATACCCCTTCGCCAAGGTGGATGCTTTGAAGGTGCCAAAAAGAAATATCCTGAAAATATCCACGAAATGTTCACCAAGGTCAAATTCTTCCAACAAGGAAACAAGCCCTCCGTTCTTTCCCCTATTGGCCGGACGGAGAATTGTGCTTAATAACCGTTCCAATGTTTCTTCCTTGTTTGGCATCAGAAGAAGTGCCTTTACGGCCAGAAAAGCATCGTCCATGTCTTCCAGGTCTAAAAGGTTTAAAAGCCTAGTCCTTACCTCATCTGTACCCACCTTGGCAAGCTTTTCGCCAAAGTACAAGGGGTTCTCTGTTTCTTTTGCCAAAAAGCGCCCAAAAAGGGAATCTACGTCTACGTGGTTGTCGGTCATTGCTTACCGTTGGGGATTTTAAGAATAATAAAGCTTGGACTCTGCCTCTCTACGCCTAACCAGTCCCTGCAAGACTTTCCCGCCCGCTTTGGTCCACTTCATAAACTCATCCTTGATGGTAGGGTCGGCAGGATTGGCATTGACTTTTTTTAGCAACGTAGACCGCTGCAAGTTACCCAATCCCAAATTATACGCAAAACAAACCAATGCGCTGAATTGGTTGTCGTTTAGATTGGCTGAAACCAATCGTTGCACACCTTTGGAAAAGTCGGTCACGATATTTTTAAAAAGCTCATCCGCTCGTTCCCTGGTAATGACATCCCCCATTTTCACAGGTTGGCCATTCTCATACCTTGTATTTCCCCATCCAATGGTTGGGATGCGGGCCGGACACAGATAGGCTTCCAGCCTAAGTCCTTCGAATTCATGCATCAATGAAATGCCTCTGTCATTTAAATTCATGGTCAGCTACTGGTTAACTTGGGACTAGAAAAACAATTAAGATCAAACTAAATATTTCTGAAAGAAACTGACGGTTCTAGACCAAGCTAGGTCGGCTGCCTCCTTGTCGTACCGTGGTGTAGAATGGTTGTGGAACCCATGGTTCACACCGGGGTAAAAATGCACCTCGTAACCCACATTATTCGCCTTGAGGGCCTCCTCATAGGCAGGCCAGCCCTCATTTACACGGGTATCCAACTCCGCATAGTGCAGCTGAAGGGGAGCCTGTATGGTTTTGGTATCTTCTGCAGATGCCTGCCCTCCATAAAACGGAACAGCGGCCCCCAAATCCGGTAAACGGGAAGCCATCATATTCGAAATCCAACCGCCAAAACAAAATCCAACAACGCCTACTTTTCCGGTGCAGTTCG
Organism: Lunatimonas lonarensis; assembly: GCF_000390185.1. Taxonomy (GTDB): domain Bacteria; phylum Bacteroidota; class Bacteroidia; order Cytophagales; family Cyclobacteriaceae; genus Lunatimonas; species Lunatimonas lonarensis. The sequence goes on from NZ_AQHR01000044.1 coordinate 94,622, forward strand.
GGTGATTTTTAAGGTATTCGTATCCTGCAATGAAATCCTGCAGCATGTCTTCCCTGTCCCGCTTTGCCTGCATGGTCCTTCCCTCGTCGTCGGTACCCGGATATCCACCGAATGGGGTCAATGCGTCCGGGGCAAAGGCAATGAACCCATCCAACGCTGCTTGATGGGCCGTATCTTCAATGTACGGGTTCAACCCGCGGTTTTCATGAACGACCAAAACGCCGGGTAGTTTACCAGAAGCGTCGGCAGGCCTACTGAGCAATCCTTTCATGGTGCCTGCACCTTTTGGCGAATTATAGGTAAGGTATTCGGAAACAAGTCGGGGATCGTTGAGCTCAAATCGCTTGGCCTGAACATAATTGGGCAGTAAAAACGCCATAATCGCCGAGACGGTCAATCCTCCGACTGCATAAGCAGAGAGTCGGGACACAAAATCCCTACGGTCGATCTTACTGTGTACATACTCGTCGTAGATGTCAAAAATTTCCTGGTTGAGATCTTCTTTTTTGATTGGACTCATAATTGGTTTTGGTAGTGTGGTACAACGTATATCGTCGCTAAAGAGCAGGAATATACACAAAACCAACCAAATATGGTCACCGTATCAAAAAATAATTCGGGACGGATCTGCCACTAACCGACAAAAACAGACCTCAAACATACGATCAGGGTAGGAAATACTGATTCTAGACCCTGTCCCGTAGGTATAACTATGGACAGTCCAATCAGCATCGGGAATACCCTTTGTTGTGAGATCAGCTAGGTGGGTTCCATCCAACGAGGGAACCGCATGAAGGTCGTCTACAAGGCCTAAACCCATCCCTTTTAGCAAGGCTTCCTTTCGTGTCCAAAGCATAAAAAAAGCATCCGCAGAATTGTCTGAATTCACAATGAATTCAGCTTCCTTTGGCGAAAAATAATGCGATACGATGTCCGTAAACCCAAACTCCTCGTTGACAAACTCAATATCTACTCCGAGGGAGCCATCAGCGATGCCTATGGCGATCATGGTTCGGGAATAGCTGACGCTAAAGCAGAGCGGGAAGTCTACCCCCAATTGGGGTCTACCATTCACTCCCCTGCAAAATACAATCTTCGCCGGATCTTCGCCCAAATAAGCCCCGAGCAAATACCGGAGGTAATAACGTCCAACCAAAAACCGCTTTTTTAGCCAAGAAAAGGCAAAGGCATCAGACTTTTGAAGCTGTTCCATCGAAAGTACCTTCCTGTAATCCGCCGGAAGCACTACCTCCCCGGAGTCAACCAGGTAGATGGTGACTCCCCCTTTCAATCTCCTACTTTGGGTCAATTCCTTTTCTTGGAGAAATGTAGGTCCTTTGTCATAAAAACTACAGGATGAGCTCATCTATTCGTCAAGTACCTGCTGAAGGTTTTTTGCCAATAGGTCTACGTTTTCGTCGTTGAACATCGCAACGTGTTCACCTAATGAGGGGATAACCTTGATTTCGTTTACAAAAGGCCTCCATCCCAAATACGTTAGGTCCTTTTCGTAAAAATCCCAGATTCCCGCCCGGAAGAAATAAATGCTTCCATCGTATTTTTGGGCCTTATAGTTCAGTGCAGCCTTCTTATTAACGGCTATGATCCGCTCTTGGGTAGCCAAAATCCCGTCGGCCTCGGTCTGCTGGGAAGTTCCCAAAATACGCATCAAAGCGGCCCGCTTCTTCCTGAAGGAGTTCACCTTTTTGTTTTTGAATACCCTTGGGTGCCTCCATAACAAGTTAAACTCAATATATCGCTTTCCAAGCTCTTCGCGGATTCCGTCAATCACCTTCCCTACCAATCCAGTGGGTCTTTCATGTTGGTTGGCGTAGGTATCAAAAAGTATTAATTTGTCCACCTTCTTCCCCATTCGAACCAACTGCTGCGCCATTTCAAAAGCGATCACCCCCCCAAAGGAATATCCGGCCAGGTTGTATGGGCCGTAGGGATTTTGGTCCAGTATCTCCGACAGGTAATGGGAAGCCATCTCCTCTATGGTTTCAAAGGGTTGGTCTATACCATTTAGCCCCATGGCCTGTATTCCATAAATAGGCTGCTCTGCGTCCATTCTGGAAACCAACTTATAATAGGGGGTCACGTTTAACCCCCCACCGTGAACAATGTAGATGGGCCTTTTGGTACCCTGTGGTTTGATGGGAACCAGTGAATCCCATGCGATACGGTCCTGGTCAGGCTCGAGCAGCGACGCCAGTTTTTCTACGGTTGGATTGTTGAAGAGGGAAATCAACGGAAGGCGTACACCTGTAAGTTTCTCCAGCTCCGCCATTATTTTTATTCCTATCAACGAATAGCCTCCCAATTCGAAGAAGTTGTCCTTGATGCTGATTTCCTTTAGATTCAACCATTTGGACCACACCTGACAGATTAACCGTTCATTTGAGGTACCGGGAGGAAAGTAGGCAGTGCCACGGACCAAAAGCTCAGCTACCTCAACTTGGGGCAGTGCTTTCCGATCTATTTTGCCACTGGAGGTTTTCTTGAAACCGGTCACCAAAACGGCCACCTTCGGATGCATGTAATCCGGCAACCGACTCTTCAATGCATCCCTTAGAAGCTGGGCTTCCTTTTCAGGGAGGTCAAAAACAGAGAAATCAGCAAGTAATGCAGAGCCATCTGACCTTACGGGGTGGTCTAACCGGTCTGATTGGATATAAGCGATCAACTCATTTTGACCTACGGCATTTTTCTGCACTTTGACAACCGATTGAATTACAAACGGAAGACTGTTGATCACGGCCTCGATTTCACCAAGTTCCACTCTGTAGCCCCTGATTTTTACCTGGTCATCCTTTCTGCCAAGAAAAACCAAGGAGCCATCCCAGTTCACCATCGCAGAATCCCCCGTTCTATAGATCCGTTGCTCAACTCCCCTGTGGTCTGTCCAGATCGGGAATTTATCCATGGTAAGCTGTTCTGAGCCTAGGTAACGATCCGCCAAAGACAGACCTGCCACACAAAGCTCCCCTACTTGCCCGAGACCGACTTCATTCAGCTGCTCATCCAATAGGATAATGGTGGTGTTATCGATCGGTTTCCCTATCCCCGGAAGGGCAGGCCAATTGGCGGGATCCCCTTCCAAGCGGAGTTCGGTGACCACATGGGTCTCGGTGGGGCCATATTGGTTGAACAACAGAGCACCATCCAACTGTTGAAAAAATGCCACCACCTGTGGCGTCACCTGCAGCTGTTCCCCTGCTGTCATCACTTCTCGAAGGGATACGGGACACGCCTTACGGTTAACCGCTGCTTCACACAACGACTGCAATGCCACAAACGGCTGAAACAATCGGTTGATGTTCCGATTGATTAAAATCTCCAAAAGTCGATACGCGTCCAGCCTTTCCTCATCAGAGATAAGAACAAGTGTACCTCCGCTGCACCATGTAGAAAATATCTCCTGAAAGGAAACGTCGAAGGTAATCGGCGAGAATTGTACCGTACTCCACTCCGGACTCGAACCAGATCCCTCCAACTGCCACTGGATCAAATTTGAAAGTGCCGTGTAGCCCATGCAAACTCCCTTCGGCTGTCCGGTAGATCCCGATGTATGCAGTACGTATACCATCTGCTCCTGATTTGGTCGCTCAAGCAAGGGAGCATCCTCAAAACCCGCAGCCATCGAATAAATCTTATCACTGGACACTACCAGACCATGTTCAAATTTCCAAGACCTTCGGCTCCTAGAAAAAACCATCTTCAGGTCCGCATGTGCAAGGATCGCGTAGATGCGCTCGTCGGGATAGGAGATATCCAAAGGAACATAGGTAGCTCCCGCTTTCAAAATCGCCAAAACAACCACCATCTGTTCCAGCGATCTGTCCATGTATATACCGATCCGGTCATTTGGACGAATCCCCTTTTCGACCAAAAACCGCGCTAGCTGATTGGACTTTCTGTCCAATTCAAAATAGGTAAGCACCTCATCCCCCATGGAAAGGGCATGACGATCGGGAAAACGGGCAACTACCTCGTCCAAAATCTGTAAAAACCCGTTTTTGAGCGCTTTGGTAGGTCCACCAACTCGTGCAGGCCGAAAACCTGTATCGTAGATCAAGGGTAGCTTCCCCAGGGTCACCGTGGAATCCGAAGCTACTTCCTTGGCAATTTCCATGAAGTTTTTGTGCCACCTTTCAATCGAGACCGGCGAAAAGAGAGCGGTTTGAAAACTCCAATTAAACCAAAAACCCCCCGAAACCTCGTTGATATTAAGGACCACCTCAAAATGCTCATAGGCTCTTGGGTTACTGATCAAACGTACATCTAAGCCCGTATACAAAGGCCCCAACTCCTCCGCCTTTTCGAAATTCATTACAAAAGAAATCATGGGTGGCCTGCTGGCCTCTCTGCTGATAGGTAAATCCTTCAGCATGCTGCCATAGGTATAGCCCTGATGTTGGAAATCCAACAAGATTTCGTCTTTTCGTCTGGCGAGGTAATCCTGAAAGGAAGTGTCGCCGCTCAAGGCCGCTCTCACGGGAAGCATGTTAACACAATGTCCCACCATTTCGAAAAAATCCGGATGCTCCAAATGGCCGGCTACGGGCATACCCGTTATCAAATCAGATTGCCTGCTAACTTTGTAAAGCAAAACCTCCAATACAATCCGTAAAAAGGTCGAGGTATTCGCTCCCAAAAATCCAGCACTGTTACCCGATGGAAAGAGGTATGTAGTCGGAACAAAGAAGTCTAGCCGTTTGCTGTTGAAGCTACGGTTTGGAAGCCGCTCCTGATCAGTGGGCAACTCCAATACGGGAAAACCATCTTCAAACTTCTCCTTCCAATAATTCCCGGTTTCCCGGTAAGCATCGGATTGATAATATACCTGCCTTTCGGAAGCAAATCTACTGTATGCTGGCGGTAAAGCCCCGGAAAGCGGTTCACCTTTGATTAGCTTTTGATAACTATGCCCTAGCTCGCGAAACAAATTATCAATAGACCAGCCATCGCAGACAATGTGATGTACCATAATGGTAAACAGGTGGCTACGTTCCGACGTCTTGATCAATGAAAACCGGGCAAGTGGACCCACTTGAAGGTCAAATAGCTGGTTTACGCTATCCAATTTGAATTGATGGATAAATGCTTCGATCTCTTCCGGCTCCAGACCGGATACATCCGAAAACTGATACGGGACTTTCGCATCGGCTGACACCTCGACCCGGGTGCCATCTTCTGAAAACCTCGCCCGTAGTGACTCGTGCCGTTGAAGATAGGTAAGTGCACGCTCGAATGCGGGTACATTCAAGGATCCCTTCAACTCCAAGGAAAAGGAAAGATTATAGGCCTTATTGGCCTCTACCCCCCCTAGGAGGCAGGCCGCAAAAATTTCTGACTGGGGTTCGGTAGCGTCAAACGTAAGATCTACCATCTCAGGCAGTTCTACCAACGGAACGGTTGGTGTGGGCGAATTGCTTGACGGAGCAAGCCCCTCATCCAGCATATTTGCAGCAAAATCTCCAAACACCGGATACTTAAAGAGGGCAACAACCGGTATCTTCTTGCCCAATACCCCTTCTAATCGGGAAATAACCTTTACCGCCGTGAGTGAATGCCCTCCCAGCTCGAAGAAGTTATCCTCCCTGCTGATCAATGAAACACCCAGCACCTCAGACCAAATCTGCACTAGCTGTTCTTCGCCCGGGCTTAACACCGCTGTATCTTTTGGTTTGGTTAGGAGTGTTTTCTGAGGATTGGGCAGCGCAGCCCGGTCGATCTTTTTATTTGGCGTGAGAGGGAATTCCTCCATCATGACCCAGCCGGCAGGAACCATATAGGGAGGTAAGACCTCTTTTAATTGCTTTCTCCACACATTTTGGAAAGCTTCAAAAAGTCCGGCATCCGCTATTTGTGGCTTGATAAAGGCTACGAGGCGGTCATCTCCCGGACCAAATTCACGCACACCTACGACCGCCTGCTGTATTCCGTCGAGTTTTTGAAGCGCGTATTCTATTTCCTCCAGTTCTATCCTGTATCCACGGATTTTGACCTGGTTATCCAATCGTCCCAAACACAGAAACTCCCCGTCGGAAAGCCCTTTTACCAAATCCCCGGTCTTATACATACGCCCGCCCATGTGAGCTGAAAAGGGATCATGCAAGAATCGTTCGGCAGTGAGCTCAGGTAAGTGGAGGTAACCCTTGGAGACTCCCAAACCGCCAATATAGAGCTCTCCTGGCTCACCATTTCTTACTGGATGGCCGTCGGTATCCAGCAGATAGAATGTCGTATTTCCGATGGGTTTCCCAATGGTAACTCCCCGATCCAACACGGTTATTTTCGCGAGAGAAGACCAGACCGTCGTTTCCGTTGGGCCATAGCCATTCCACAGTTCGCGAACCTTGGGCAGGAGTTTCTCCGCCAAATCTTTCGGCAACGCCTCTCCCGTGGAGACTGCCCGCAATCGGTCGTGGAAATTCCATTCGTCCAATAGCATCAATCGCCAAGTCGGGGGGGTAGCCTGTAAAACCGTGATCTCTTGCTCCTTGATCATCTCAACCAGTCGCCGTCCATCCTTCACCAACTGGCTATCGCCTACTACTACGGTAGCTCCCGACACAAGCGGAAACAGCAGCTCATTGAATGCTATATCAAAGGATATGGTAGACACGGCCAGCCAACGATCCCCTACCGCAAGGCCAAAATCCTCCTTAAGGCTTTGCAGAAGATTGGTTAGATTCCTGTGGGTCACCATTACTCCTTTTGGTCTACCGGTAGAACCCGAGGTATACAGGATATAGGCCACATCTTCCGGGCCAACCAAAATACCCGGATTGTCTGTCCGTTCATTTGCCAATAGGGGAAAAAGGGACTCCAGATCGATGGAAAGCGCCGAGGACGAGATGGACAGTCGATGCTTTTCGTTCACCAAAACCAACTGCGCCTTAGCATTTTCCACCATGTAGCTTAGACGATCCGCAGGGAATTCCGGATCAAGGGGAAGGTACGTAGCCCCAGTTTTAAAAATGGAGATCACCGAAATCAGCATTTCCAAGGATCTATCCACCGCCAACCCTACAACGGTACCTACACCCGCTCCGTTTCCGATCAGGTAATTAGCCAACTGATTGGTAATTTGGTCAAGTGCTTGATAATCGACTTCCTTGGAGCCAAAAGATGCGGCGGGATGTTCGGGATAACGCCGAACTATATCTGAAAAGAACTGTTGGAACGTTTGGTCTAACGCGTAGTCTCTGGGTAAAAAAGTGGAAAACACTTCTGTGTTTTCTACTGCCATCTGTCCGACACCAAGAGATGAAATCAGCAGGGACGAGTCCTCGCAGACCTTTTCAAGAAGCTGTTGGAGGTTTGACATCAACCTACCGATGGTATCCGGATGAAACAAGTCTGCGTTATAGGTCCACTCAAACGAAAAGCCGGAGGCAGACCCCACGACGTTCAGAAAAATCTCGAAATTTTCGTAAGCCCTCGGGTCGTTCGAAAGGGTTGCCTCAAGTCCTTGAAAGTTCAAATCATCCCCTGGATCCACGTCCAAGTTCAGTACAAAGGGAACCAAGGGCACCCTTGAAAAATCCCTCACCCGCTGTATGGATTCCAGCAAGCTACCAAAAGTAAAACGCTGATGATCCAAGTCATCCAGCAACTCGCTCCGCCGCTGCTTTAGATAAGTCAAAAAGCTTTTTTCAGCCGTCACGGAACTTTTGATGGGAAGTAAATTGACACAGTGTCCTACCAGACCAAAATCACCGTGCACCACCTGGCCTGCCGCAGGTAGTCCTATGACCACCTCCGTTGTCTTACAAGCATGGGATAACATTACTTCAATTCCGCTTAGCAGTACATTTACCGCGCTACAACCGGTGTCTTGTACGAGGTTTCGAATTCCGACCGCCGCTAACTCACTAAGCAGGTATACCTTTCTGTCTGCCCGGTAGGTTCTGATTTCCGGACGTGGAAAATCGATGGGTAATGAAATATCTCGAGAATGCCCGGCGAATTTCTTTTGCCAGTACTGCTGTACCAGCCTATAAGCCGGAGATTTCTCAAATTCCAATTGCTGCAAGGCATATTGTGAAAAATCAGGCTCCTGATTAGGTCCCGCAGGATATCCAGCTTGCAATAGCGAGTAATTCTTGCCAAGTTCGCTGGCGATTACATTTAAGGACCAACCGTCACAAATGATATGATGGGCGGTTATATTTAATACGAAATCTTCTTCCCTCTTTTTCAAGAGGGTAAACCGGATCAAAGGACCTTCGAATAGGTCAAAACTGCGCAGCGCATTCTGTTGGTAAAAACCAGAAATTTTGTCCTCCTGTTCATCTACCGGCAATACCGAAAAATCCAGCACTTCAAACTCCAGCTTCCCATCAAGGTTTACCATGACACTCTCCCCGTTTCGGCTTATTCTACTGCGAAGGGATTGGTGGCCTTTTATCAAAATGGCCAGGCTCTGCCTTAACCTATCTACATTCAGTCTACCCCGCATATGGAGCGAGATAGCCTGATTATAGGCTAAATTAGCCGGTTCTCCGCCCACCATACAGGCCAGCCAGATTTCCTTCTGAGGGGCAATCATAGGAAACACCCGCTCAATAGCGTTACCGGCGAATGGATTGAATCCCACCGCCGTTGTCTTCATTTGGTCGTTCATTGCAAAAAAATATTAACTAAGTTGGAAATAACTTCCCGGATTGTTTTCATCTTCCAAAAACCAAGCGGGATTGCCGCTTTGGTCAACTCCCAGCCTGGCATTGGGCACAGGTGGATGGCTCGAGTCTAGGACTACCGAAGCCGTGGGCGATTGGTTAGGTACAGCGATACTGGTTTCTAGGGCTATCTGCTCCCGCAGCAAGGCCAACAATTTCTCTGGAGAGGCATACTCCTCGTTCAGCTGGCGGAAAGATATCGGCACTTCAAAGGCCCTTTTGATAGTAAAGGCAAGCTGGGTCAACAGTAACGAGTCAAAACCCTGCTGCAAAAAAGACCTACCTAGATGGATTTGGTCTATGGAAATACCAGAAGCATTTGATAGAATATCCATCAACTTATCCAAAATGGGATCTGAATCAGCAGAAAGCAAAGCTGGATCCGCAGGTTTATCTGGCCTAGTGCCCGTATTGGTTTGCTCATCCAATTCAATACGCTGATCTGAATAAAGCACCCTGCCTGGCTCTACCCAGCAGCGGATAGTTTCGAAAGCGTAGTGGGGTAATTTGCATGTCCGATTCGGATGCCTTCCGTAAAACGAGTTCCAATCCGGTTGATAGCCGCGCAGCCAAAGCTCTCCAAGAGTTTGCAATACTTTTGAGAGTTCACTATCTCCGCTTTTTCCATCAAGGGTGTGAAAAACGCCGTTCAGTTTACTTCCGATTTGCTGACGTGCCAGCGCACTGGTCACGGTACCAGGCCCAACCTCCAACAGCAAAGGACTATCCAATGTAGCCACTACCTCCAACGCATCGGAAAAAAGAACCGCTTGCCTTAGATGTTTTGCCCAATATGCCGGATCCGTCGCTTCCTCTTCTTTTAACCAACTCCCCGTAACGGTAGAAACGATTGGAATAGTAGGCCTTGATAATGCTACCCCATTTACGATTTCCAAAAACGTTTCCACAATAGGATCCATCATATGGGAATGGAACGCATGGCTCGTCGAAAGCACCCGGTTGGGAATTCCGGATACATCCAACTTCTTAGAAAAATCAGCAATGGCTACGTCTTCGCCTGCAACGACGACCGCCGCCGGGCTGTTGATTGCGGCAACAGAAAGATCCGCAGGAAGCATACCTTTTAGCTCTTCAACACCTTTCCTAACCGACAGCATGCTACCTTTAGGTAGTTCAGAGACCATCTTGCCTCTTAGGCTTACCAAATAAAGGGCGTCTTCCAAACTGAATACACCTGCCAAATGGGCTGCCACAAACTCTCCTATGCTGTGGCCGCACATAACCGACGGACGAACTCCCCAACTCATCCAAAGTTGGGACAAGGCATAGCTGGTGACAAAAATGGCCGGCTGGGTATAGTTGGTAGTGTGGATTTTGTTCGCTTCCTCATCATTTCCGGACTTCGTAAAGATTATGTCCCGGATATCCTCTCCCATATACCTTTCCAATATCAGGGCGCAGGAATCAATGGCTTTCTGATAGACCGGTTCAGACTGGTACAGTTCCCGTCCCATATTGGCAAACTGTGCTCCCTGTCCCGGAAAGGTAAACACCATATCCCCGTGGAGATGGGTCAATTCGTTGGAAAAAATATTCGTAGTCTTAGGATCTGCCAACTGACTTTTCAATTGCCCGATGGAATCAGCCACCAAAAAACTCCTAAAGTTAAAGGCTGCACGCTTGGTGTGAAGGGTGGCTGCTATTTCCTCCAGCGTTGCTTCCGGATGTCGATCCAAAAATTGCAAGAGCCTCGCTTTGTACATCCTAAGGCTGTTTTCAGACTTGGCACTCCAAGAAATCAACTGAAACGGCCTCGAGTTCAAAACAGGTGAAATAGGACGATCATACCCCTGTAAGATCACGTGGACATTGGTGCCACCCACTCCAAAGGAGCTTACGCCGGCCAGCCTAACGGCTTGTTGCTCCCACCTGCGATTGGATGCATTGACGAAAAAAGGACTATGGGCAAAATCGATGGCAGGATTTGGGGTAGTAAAGCCCAATGAAGCCGGAATGATTTTCTTGCTGAGTGCCAAGGCCGTTTTAATGGTTCCTGCAACCCCAGCCGCAGCCGTCAAATGGCCGATGTTACTCTTGACCGAACCGATAGCACAGTATTGTTTGCTATCCTGTACATCAAAAGCTAGTTTTAACCCTTCTATTTCAATGGGATCACCAATGGGCGTGCCCGTACCATGGGCCTCCACATATTGAATATCCATTGGGTCAACATCAGCATCTTCTAGGGCCATCCGTATAGCCCCTGCCTGACCAGAGGAACTTGGGGCAGTAAAACTTCCCTTTCCACCTCCGTCGTTGTTTACGCCAATTCCTTTGATTACTCCATATATGTAATCGCCGTCCTCAACCGCAACTTCAAAATCCTTTAGCAATACCACACCTGCCCCATCATTGAACAAAGTGCCGGTTGATCCATTTTGGAAGGGCATGCAGTGACCGTCCGCACTAAGCATGGATCCCTCTTCGTAAAGATGGCCTACTTTGTAAGGAGAAGCCACCGACGCACCCCCTGCCAATGCCATGCTGCACTTGCCGGAGCGAATCGACTCCACCGCCTGTGCTATTGCCAACAAAGAGGTCGAACAGGCCGAATATACACTTACCGCAGGACCCTTAAGGTCAAGATGGTAGGCTGTACGGGAAGCGATATAATCTTTTTCGTTTACCGTTGCTACTTGAAAAGTACCGACCTGCTGAATCAAATCTGGATGATGCAGCACGTTGTTCAAATAATACCCGTTCGAATAACAGCCGGCAAAAACACCGATTTGGTCGTGACCGTTTTGCGGGAAATAACCTCCATCTTCCAACGCTTCCCACGCTAGCTGCAAAAATACCCGCTGCTGCGGATCCATCAGTGCGGCAAGTTTTGGAGAGATCCCGAAAAAACCGGGGTCAAAGTACTCCACACCGTTAATTATCCCCCTTGCTTTTACGTAGGACGGATCCTTTCTCAGGGAATCCGGTACCGAAGGATCCAACTCATGTTCCTCAAAAAACGTGATCGTTTCCTCACCATTTTCCAGAACGCTCCAAAAATCCTCTACCGTATCTGCCCCCGGAAAACGTCCAGCCATCCCGATGATAGCTATTGCACCACCCGATGTCTTAGTTTGCTCTGATTTAGGGATAGCCCGGTTAGGCTGACGTTGGGGTTCAAAAAAACCGGCTATCCCCGCCACGGTGGGTGTCTGGTACAATCGGGTGATGGGCAAGCGCTTGCCCAGATGATGGGAGATCTCTGCCACCAGTTTTTGGGCCAAAAGGGAATTACCTCCCAATTCGAAAAAATGATCATCCGCCCCAACTTGATCAAACTGAAGCACACTGCAAACCAAACTAGCCAACTGCGATTCGATTCCAGCTTTTGGCTTTCGGAACAGTGTCTTAAGGTTAGGTCGCTTGTGAACAGGTGCCGGAAGTTGCTTTCTATCTACCTTTCCACTGCTGGTGGTAGGAAATTCGTCCAACTGAATAAAAAAGGAGGGAACCATATAATCAGGAAGCGTTCGCAATAGATGCTCACGCAACGCCTCCACCTCCAGTGGCAGTCCCTCCATGATGACATAGGCCACCAGATACTTCTTACCGGCCACTTCTTCCCGCGCTAATACCACCGCTTGGCTGACAGAAGGGATCTGCATCAACGCGATTTCTATTTCGGATAGCTCTATGCGGTTTCCCCTTATTTTGACCTGCTGATCTCTCCTCCCTTCAAATTGGAGGTTCCCATCCGGAAGCCACCTGCCTAGATCCCCTGTACGATATATCCTATGAGATCGGTTCTCTTTATCAACCCATTCCACAAACGAGGCAGCTGTAATTTCCGGGTTGTTCAAATAGCCGTTAGCAACCTGTACCCCGCCCACACATATTTCACCACTATCTCCTGTGGCTACTTCCTGCAGCTGTTCATCCAGTAAAACTATCGACACTCCTGACAGCGGCTTCCCTATACTAGGCAATTCATCCCAAAAGGCAGGATCACCCTTCAGTGCCAGTTCGGTAACATAAATGCAGGTTTCGGTAGGCCCGTACTTATTGTTGAACCTGCACCCGTTCAGCTGCTGAAAAAGAGTCCTAACTGGTGGGGTAATCTTGAGCGTCTCTCCCGCCGTAGTAATCTCTATCAGGCTCTGGGGAAACAACTGAGACCTAGCGGCCTCCTCGGCGAAGTACTGTAGCTCGACAAAAGGGAGGTATAAACGGTTGATTTCCTCCTCAATGATATAGTCCAAAAGAGCCCTGGAATCCAGCCTGAGTTCCTCTCCCAAAAGATAGAGGGTTCCCCCGGTGACCAAGGGAACGAATATTTCATCCAACGAAACATCAAATCCAATATGGCAAAATTGTGCGGTTTTTGAACCGGATCTCGCTTCCGACGTCCTGATATGATGTCCCAAAAAACTGACCAGTCCGGCATGCGGAACGCATACACCCTTGGGTGTTCCCGTGGAACCAGAGGTGTAGAGAATGCACGCATTTTCCTGCCTTGTCACTTTAGTCAAATCAAAACCAGGAGTAGAATGAGTAAAATTCAAAGAAAGCGCAGCCAAACCGAGGTCTTCAAAAAAAACGGATTCCTCTTCCAAACAAACTGCCACCTTAAGATTGGAATTTGCGACTACCTGGGCTAACCGAGCCAGGGGATACGTAGGATCCAAGGGCACATAGGCCTTCCCCGCCTTTAAAATACCAAGAATACCGACGACCAAATCCAAGTTTCTGGTGGTACTCAATCCAATCAGCCCTTCGCCTGGAAACAACCGAAGTATCTCATCGCCGAGTGCCTCAGCACGCTCATTCAATTGGCCATACGTTAGCGATTCTGATCGAAAAACAAGGGCAATCGTATCTCCTTTTCTCCCCGCTATTTTCTCCACCATTTCGTGGATATACAAGTGCTTATCTTCCCTTTCCATAACTCCAATCCTAGCTTTCTGAAAAACAAACCGTTGTAAAGCTAGGAAACCAAAATCACTTTCAAAAATATTTTTTATGTATTTCAAAAAATATTTTTATTATATAATTTTACAATTTTTTTATTTTGTTAAATTTATTTTTTTTTAACATTTAAATAATTTATCTATGTATTAAATCTTTATTTTTAATTAATGATTAATATTTAGGGTTCGTTTTTATGTATTTGAATTACATTTTTTTTGGTTTTTTAGTAAGTCTAACTTCACCTCCATGTAAACCAGAGTGAAATAAACCAATTTTAACAGTGTTAACTTTTTAAAAGACTCGACGTACACCCAAAAAATGAACCCCAAAAATTTGGTTGCCAACGTGATTTGCAGCCAAAATAAAACGCTCATCAAATTTTTTGACAATATTTTATTTATGATCTCCGGGATAAGTTCATTTTTTTTTATCTTGTCCGAGCAAATCAGTAAATCAACCTAAAAACATTTTCACAAATCATCAAAACCCAAAGTCAATGAACGAAAACATTAACCGAAGCGCGCTTTTTAACGGAAGCTGCTTTGCCTTGATCACCACCGCCTTTACGTTCGCCATCCGGGCGGGGATCCTTCCCCAGCTAGGGGAACAGTTTGGCCTCAGTGCCGAGCAACTGGGCTTTATCAATTCGATGTGGTTTTTGGGATTCCCCATTTCCATGATTATCGGAGGGTTGGTTTACCATTCCTTCGGTCCTGCCAACATCATGCGGGTAGCATTTGTAGCGCACACCCTTGGTATTTTGCTAACCATCTATGCGGGTGGCTACACGACACTGTTGATTTCCACGCTCTTTATAGGGTTTGGAAACGGCTGTACGGAAGCTGCCTGTAACCCAATGATCGCTGACATGTATTCTGGTGACAAGCTGAACAAAATGCTGAACCGCTTCCACATGTGGTTCCCCGGAGGTATCATGCTTGGCGCGATCATCTCAAACATCATGACCAGTATGGGCGGTGCCATGGGCGCATGGCAAACCCAAATGTGGGTATTGATGATTCCAACTATCATCTACGCGGTTCTGTTCTACGGTAAAGCATTCCCCAAGCCAAAAGTGGAGGGCGTTACTTCCCTGGCAGAGAACTTCAAAGCAATGGTGAGCCCGGTGTTTATATTTTTGTTTTTCACCATGGCCCTTACCGCCATCACTGAATTCGGACCACAACAGTGGGTTAACATCGTGTTGAGTAAGAGTGGTGCAAATGCCATGTTGATCTTGGCCCTGACCACCGGTATCATGGCAGTAGGCCGCTTCTTTGCCGGCCCGGTAGTGGCCAAGCTAGGGCAAACGGGCGTCCTTTTGGGTGGTGCCATCCTTTCTACACTAGGTATCTACCTGTTCAGTGTGGTAACAGGAGGTGTTGCCTATTTCGCGGCAATCATTTTTGCATTGGGAGTATGTTACTTCTGGCCGGTAATGATCGGCGCGGTTGCGCAGCGGGTTCCTCTTAGTGGTGCATTGGGCATGTCCATCATCGGAGGTATCGGCATGTTTTCCACTGCCATTTTCCAACCTATTATTGGCGGATGGATCGATGGCAATATGGCTGAAAAATCAGCTCAAGGATTGACAGGGGAAGAACTTGAACTAGTGGCCGGGCAGGCAACACTGCTAAACATGGTGGCCTTTCCAGGTATCCTGATCGTGTTATTCCTTATCTTCTTTTTCTGGCAGAAAAACGTAAAGGCACCCGTAGGTGTAGAAGCCGTACACTAATTTTAATTTCACTATAAAAAACCCAAGGGCAGTCAACCGGCGTTGACTGCCCTTTTTATTCCCCTTTTTGTGAATACCCCACCATCTAGAAGTGATTCTTGCCGACCTTTGACCATCCATCTCCATAGTTGTTCTAGAGAGGCATGGTGTACCTGCGGACTGAGTGCTAGCCATCCATTCTGCAATGGATCCCATCGCCAAACGAGCCATAAACCGCTTAAATTTTCCCCCTCCAATGACGGCGAATACCAGATCTGTACCTGTCAAAAAACCCAAAACCCACCCTATTGCGATGGAAGGCAAAAAACATAGGGATCACTCCTTGCCGCCTCTTGTTTATATGGCCCATGAACTTTGGCAGGAATTTTGAAAGCCCTTGATCGATACTAACCAAGATCAACCATGAACAGGTGTTTTTTTATCGCAGCCATTCTTTTCCTTGGCATCAGCCTGAGTTCTTACGCCCAAATAGCTGCTGGGGTATACCGGTTAAGTTCGGCGACTTTCGCCAGTATCGGTACCGATCCTGAACAAAAAATTTTTGGAGAGGCAAGGGTTTCTACTGGAGGAAGGGTTGGCATTGAAGGAACCTTTGGCTACAACTTTGTGCAAAATGAGACGGTAAATTTCTACTCGGGATTTCATTTGGGAAATCAACCTTCGCAAAACCTTTACCTGGGAATACCGTTAGGACTACTTGTGAAGCCATTTGCCAAAACCGAAAATGTCGGTTTTTTGATGGAAGCAAGTCCCATTTTTCCTACCGGATCTGGAAATTACTTCCGGGCAGGTCTGGGGATAAAGTACGTATTCAGATAAAGACATTAACTCAACCAACTATTATCACCATGAAAAGCTCAGCCAGGGAATTCCGGGCTGGGCTTTTTTGTGTAGAAAAAATTACCCATCCATTTTATTGTCGAAATATCCGCTTTATCCAACTAATCCTTGAGTGGATGGATGTGTCCTAAGCATGGCAACCACCTTTCTGTCGGCTTCGGAAAAGTTCAATGCCGCTAGCTCGGCAAATCCTGCCCAATAAACGTCGGAGTGCTCTGCCAAGACAATATCTTCGCTCTCCAAGGAAGCTATGAAGGGTATAAGCCGAATGGCAATATCGGGATATTCATGCTCCAATGACTCCAATCTAGTGCCAATGCGAATACGTACCCCCAACTCCTCAAAAATCTCTCGGATCAAGGCCTCCTCCTCCTTTTCTCCTTGATCAATTTTTCCACCTGGAAACTCCCATTGGTTGGCTCGGGCTTTTGTCACGCCCCGCTTCGCACACAGTACGCGACCGGATCTGATTATTACCGCACAGACTACGTCAATCATTTGCTACGTTCAAAAGAACCTTTTTATATAAGCCTGGCACCCTTAGCTATTCCAAAGATGGATTGTACAATAGTTCACCCTTCTCAAAATCATACAGTGTCAGGCCCCTCATCTCGAAGTAAGCTGTCCAAAACTCACGGAGGGATTCTATGTAGGCCCGTCGATTCTGATCCTTCTCCCGCTGTGCGATACCTAGGTCGGTGATGGTCACGTTGCCATTTTGATAGCGGTTGAAGGAAATCTCGTATCGCTTGTCAGCCACCTGGTCTGAAAGCTCAGTAATCTCGATCTGGTCCCGAAGCATCTCAAAATTCTTTACTTTCGTAAAGATCTCCTGTTCGAAATTGATAACTTCCTGGTCCAAGGTATAGTTGATTAACTTTTGATTGGCCTTGGCCTGGCTCATGCGGGCCTTGTTTCTGCCCCAGTCCAATACAGGCACACCGACACCCAGACTAACCAGTGCCTGTGTATTTGGATTGGTGTAAATTTCGGAAAACGCCAATCCGGCATTATTGTACCCATAGCTCGCATTCAGGTTCATTTGAAAACGCTGTCCCCTAGCCTGGGCAACGCCGCTTTCCGCCTCTATTCTTTCCCGCTCAAAAGCAATCGCATCCGACCGGTTCTGAAATGCCCGATCTATTGCCTCCTGGACATTGATTGTAAATGAAGGAATCTCCGAGGGCAGTTCCAGGCTAATGGTCAATGCCTCGTTCAACCCGACAAAAGACTTTAAAGCCAGTGAACTGGTTTCCATTTGTAGCTTGGCCCTGGCCAAATCCTGCTTTGCCTCCAGTACTTGTAGTTCCACTTGTAACAGCTTATCCTCATAGGTTGTACCGATATTGTACCTCCCTCTCTCGATTTTCAAAATGGCCTCTGAGTTGGCCAGGTTTTTTGTAGCTATCTCCAGATCAACCTGGGCGACAAGGAAATCAAAAAACATAGAGGATACACGGCGGGAAATCCCCTCCATCTCCTCCACGTAGCCCCGCTTACTTTCCTCGTAAACCAGGGGCTCGATCTGCTTGTCCCATTTGAGTCGATTAAAAGCGAAAATGGGTTGGATAAGCCGCACATTTAAAGGCACACCACTCCAACGGGTCTGGGGATCGAAATTGGAAGCCATGAAATTGTCAAACCGATTGGTACTGCTGTTAACGGAAATGGTACCTCCCGTCGCAGCGATTTCCTGCCTAAGGCCTAGTTCCACGTCCATGAAATTCTGCCGCACTTCCCTAAACTCCAGCGTCCCATCGGGCTGAGTGACGCTGGCAAACTCCTGGCTGTACCGGGGCAAGGTCCCCGAAAGAAAAAGCTGGGGATTGTAGTTGGAACGAAATAAACGGTAGCGCCAATAGAGGTTCTCCCTGCGGGTTTCTGCCTGTAGGGCAGCGGGGGATTGGGCCTTGGCACGGGCCACAATCTCCTCTAGCGTAAAACGTGTTGGTTCTTGTGCAGATGCCGACGTAAAAAAGAAAAAACACAAAAAGATAGCTAAAATTACCTGGTTCTTATTCATATCGAAGGGATGTAATGGGATCCTGACTGGCTGCTCTCTTCGCAGGCATGATACCAAAGGCCAATCCAACACTTGCGGCCACACCGAAGGACAAAATAATGGATGGCATGGTAATAATTGTCGGAAATTCCGCAAAAGTGGATACCATATGGGCCAACACCACTCCTAAAATAACGCCTATGATTCCACCGGTAATACTTATCATGACTGCCTCGAAGAGAAACTGATTGACAATATCGGATTTTTTTGCTCCCAACGAAAGTCTTAGTCCGATTTCTTTTATTCTTTCCATCACAGATGCGAGCATTATGTTCATTATGCCTATCCCTCCCACCAACAAGGAGATGCCCGCAATCGCACCAAGGACAATATTGAAAATGTTTTGGGTACGCTGCTGCTGTTTCAATAAGAGTTCTGGAATGGTGATCTCAAAATCCACCACACCGAAATGCCTCCGCTCCAATATTTTGGAAAGCACCTCCGCAGTGGGTGTCAAAAGTTCGCTGTCCTCGACTTGCACGACCAACTTATCCAGTTGATGGTAATTTGAGCGGGCACCTCCCGATTCAGCCCCCGCCAACGCCGACTGGGTGACCAAATCCCTATTTCTGAAGCGGATCAACATCGTCTGTATAGGAACGTACACATCCATGTTAAAATCCCGAATGCCCAGCTTCGATATACTGGATTCCGATACTACCCGTTCCTCCAACACACCGATTACCTCCAACCACTGATTACCACTTTTTATCCGTTTCCCAATCGGGCTTTCCTTGGGAAAAAAACGGGACTGCACACTCCTGCCGATGATACAGACTGCATCGCCCTTGACCATGTTTTTCTCACTAAACATCCTCCCTTCTTTGAGCTTGAAATCCAAAACGTCAAAATACGCAGGGGTAACTCCCACCAGCTTAGCGGATCGTCGCAAGCCACTCTTGACGATGTGGGTGTCAAATACTATCTCCGGGCTAATTCGTCGTATACCCGGTATGGTTGCCTGAATGGCTTCCACATCCTGCAGCTTCAAACCGGGCGAGAACTTGGCCCGCTCCCTTTCCAGCAAACTGGATTCATCGACCTGCTCTTCGACCTGTTCTACCACCGGCTGGATTACTATATTGTTTACTCCGACCAGCTTGATCTGCTCCATGATTTCCTGCTGCGCCCCATTTCCGATGGCAAGCATCGCAATCACGGCAGCCACCCCAAATATAATCCCCAAAGCGGTCAAAAGGGATCTAATTTTGTTGGATAACACCGCCTCAAAGGCTATGTAAAAATTGGCCAAAAGCCGTTCATTCATCATACGCTTGCATTAGATCATATCCCCTTGGGATAAATACAGGTTGCCCTATGGGATAAATCCCTGAGCACGGTCGACCGTGACCCTAGGCTCATCCCTGTCACGGCTTCTCTTTCCGTTTAGTTCATCCAAAAGTTTCACCGCTAGGTTTTCGCCCCAGCCCGGGGTTGACAAATATACCTTATCTCCTTGGTTTATTCCCTTTTCTATAACCACGTCATTGGCATTTGTCATACCCATCATCACCTCTTGCTTCACACCGCTTTTGAGGTATACGTAGTTTATACTGTCGTGCTCCACGTTGATCGCTTCCAGCGGGATGTAAAGCACATTGTCCAACTGTTCGGCAATGATTGCATTGCTGGTAGTCATGGAGGGACGCAACAGATCATCGCTTTCGTTGACCCGGATGACGACCTCAAAAACCTTCGCGTCCGAGTTGGGACGCTGTTGGCCCACGTTGGCGACTTTCGTGACTTTTCCAGAATATCGCTTATCCGGAAATGCATCCAATCCGATCTCCACCGCTTGGCCAATTTTCACCCTGCGTATATCGACTTCGTTCACGTACGTGATACTTTGCATCGTGGAAAGGTCGGGCAAGGTGGCAACCACCGGGTTCCATGAACTGATCTGAGATCCCTCTCTGACCTTGGTGCCACGGTTGGTCACATAAATCACCATTCCGTCCTGGGGCGCCTTCACTACAAACTTGTCGAGCACCTCGATCATTTGATCTACTTCGGCCTGTACCTCCCGTAGCTTTGCGCCAATCTCTACCATTCTGGCCCTTTCTTGCAGCGTTTTGATGCGGTAGCGCTCCCTACCCTGCTCAAGTTCGCGTTTGGCCTTCTCTAGGTTGTACTGATTCTGCTTGATAATCGCCGGGGGCTCGTACTGGGACTGCTCGAGAATGAGTTCCTGCTCTCGAACAATGTACTCCATGTTGAGGATATTGTCCCTTTCCTGCCGGAGGTTTAGGGAGGTGTCCAATTGGATTTGCTCATACTGGGCCCTGGTCTGGTCCAGCTCAAGTCGCTTGTCCTCCAATCTGCCAAAAAGTTCGGTCTTATCCAATGAGCAAATGAAATCCCCCTGCTTCACCACCGTACCCTCATCCACCATCTTGTCGATTGTAAAACTCCCGATTCGAAATCTTCGGGCGTCCGAAGGACCGAATACCTGCACAGAACGAAGGGCCTCCAATTCCCCCGTAGTGGTAATCTCAACTTTGAACTTGCCCATCTTCGCTGTGGCAGTTAGCTCGTTGCCCACTCCTGTCCTGTTCGATCCCAAGGAAAAATACAGGATAGTGATGACGACGATACTCCCAACAGCTACATATATCAAATTCTTATTCATCAAATTGTAATTTACACTTACAAATTTAAACTTTTCTGTGTCCCAAATGAACCCAGTAAGCCCTTTATATCACCACTGACATAATTTTCGCATTTGATGGACTAATCTGTCCAAGACAACGCTATTCCCCATGTATTGCGTATCTTGCGCCCCTGTTTACCTATTTACAGAATATGACCAAATCAATCATAAGCTGGGTTATACGGCATGTTCCTAGGAAGTACCTGCAATTAGTCAGCCATATTTTTTTAAAAGTAAGCGTTTTATTCTATGCAGGCAAAAATGTCACGTGCAACGTTTGCGGAAAATCATTCCGAAAGTTCCTTCCTTATGGACGTGTCGCCCGAGAAAACGCCCTTTGCCCCAATTGCCTGGCCTTGGAAAGGCACCGCCTGATGTGGCTGTTTTTACAGCGGCAGACCGGCTTTTTTTCAGAGCCACTCAAGGTACTCCACATTGCGCCAGAACACTGCTTTATCGAGCGGTTCGAGCGGCTGCCAAATCTGGAGTACGTCACCGCTGATTTGGAATCACCACTGGCCAAAGTGAAGATGGATATACACAAGATACCTTTTGGGAACGAAACCTTTGACGTCGTATTCTGCAATCATGTGTTGGAACACGTCTCTAACGATATTCAGGCATGCAGCGAGATTAATCGGGTATTGAAACCTACGGGCTGGGGAATCATACAGTCTCCGGTCTACGATTTGGCTGCCACCTTGGAAGATCCTTCAATCACGGATCCCGCCGAGCGGGAAAGGGTATTTGGCCAACGGGATCATGTGCGGAAATACGGACAGGATTATGCCAGGAGACTGACGCGATCGGGACTTCAGGTTGATGAGGTTGACTTCATCTCTACGTTACCTGCGGAGATCATTGCCCTGCATGCGCTCCCCTCTCGTGAAATTATCTATTTTTGTAAAAAAGGGCTAGAGGCGGCCGGATAATAGCACTACGGGCGGGGTGGTTGATCGCCGCTTGCAGAGCTTCGGATCCCTTCCACCGCAATTCCTGCCCCATAACTACTTAGCTGGGCCACCGAAGTCACCAACGCCAGGAAGCCAATCAGAACAGACCGGGTCTCCCAGGATGCGGACACAACCACCCCTACTGCCCAGATAAGAAAAAACAAGGCCACGGGCAGAAACAATACCGGTAACACCCATCCAATAAACGGCAAAAACACCCAAGCCAGCAGGAAACCCAGTGGCAAAAGGTGTACGGGTTGCAAAGCCTCCGGGTGAATGCGGCTTACATGGATTCTGTTTGTTCCAAACTGAAAGCTTTGCCGTGCAAATCCCAAAAAAGTGCTCTTCCGGTGGTGGTATACCCATGCTTCCCTGACCAACTCCAGTTTAAATCCCGCTTTCTTTATCCGCATGCTAATCTCGATGTCCTCCGCTTGATTAGCCAGCCTAAATCCTCCTACCTGTTCAAACACTTTTCTGGAAAAGCCCATGTTATAACCCCTGGCCTGATACTTGGCCGGATCCTTTAGTTTTCCACGTATGCCGCCGGTGGTCCAGAATGAGGTCATGCTAAAATTCATCGCCTTCTGCCACGGGCCGAAATCCTCCTTTGCGTTGTCCGGTCCGCCAAAAGCGTCTAGCTTTCGCGCCGTGATCGTCTTTCGAAGATTTTCCATATACTCGGAGGGCAACTGGCAATCCGAGTCAAAAAAAAGAAAAAAGTCACCGGCCGCCTGTTGCATGCCCGTGTTGCGGGCAAAACCCTGTCCGGTATTTTGCTGATAAACATAGGTGAGGTGTATCCGCTCCTTGAAAGCGGAAACTACGTGCTTACAGGGTACCGAAGAACCGTCATCGATCACAATCACTTCAAAATCCGTGCAGGACTGGGCACATAGGCTATTAAGAAGTGCCTCGATCTCCTCGGGGCGGTTATAAACGGGTATGATGACCGAAAACCGCATCAACGTTCCAGATTGATCCGTTCTGAGATAGAATAATCGGATTTTCTTGAATTGTTGGAGGTCATCATCTCCGCCAAGAACCCTGTCAAAAACAGCTGAACCCCCACGATAAGCGCCACCAAGGCCAGGAAAAACAAGGGCTGATCGGTTATTTCACGCACGCTTAATCCGTGCCGCAGGCCCTGAATCTTGTCGTAAATCAATTTAAAGGTAATGATGAAACCTGTAAGGAACGAAACCGTGCCTAGGCTGCCAAAAAAATGCATAGGGTTCTTTTTGTAACGGTTTACAAAGGACACGGAAATCAAATCCAGAAACCCGTTGATAAAACGTTCCATCCCAAACTTCGTCGTCCCGTACTTTCGGGGTTGATGCGAAACCACCTTTTCACCTATCTTGCTATACCCCTGCCACTTGGCTATCAGCGGAATATAGCGGTGCATTTCTCCATATATATGGATGTTCTTGACCACCTTCCGCTGATAGGCCTTGAGTCCACAATTAAAGTCATGGAGCTGAATGCCCGATAGTAGACGTGTGACCGCATTGAAAAACTTGGAAGGAAGGGTTTTGGTAATAGGGTCATGGCGTTCCTTCTTCCACCCTGACACCAGATGAAACCCTTCCTCCTTGATCATACGGTAGAGATCTGCTATCTCATCCGGGGAATCCTGCATATCGGCGTCCATGGTGACAACAACTTCACCGGAAGACTCCAAAAAACCAATATCCAGCGCGGCTGACTTTCCGTAATTTCGGTTAAAGCCCACTGCTTTAACGGCTTGATCATTTGCAGCCAGGGTGCGAATCGCCTCCCAAGAACCATCGGTGCTGCCATCATCCACGAGGATGATCTCATAGGAAAACCCTTGCTTCTTTAATACATAGGTGATCCATGTGACCAATTCAGGTATTGACTCTTCTTCGTTAAAAACAGGTATGACAACCGATAATTGCAGCATTTATTGAAATTAATAATCCAACGACTTGTCCCGCTTTTTGATGATCGCAGCCAGGATAAGCGCCATAATTGCGTATACGATGTTCCCGATCGCAAAGGATTTGATCTGCCCAAAGACGGTGAAGTTGGCTTCCACCCCTTCCCTGATCTCATCCAGCTGATCTCCGGATATACTATCGCCGGCACCGAAACGATCCATCATCTGCAGCATGTTCTCGAGCTGGGCATCCACCAGCATCTTGGGAAGCTCCGGATCTATGACCTGGTAAAGGATCATATTTCCGGCCAACCCGATAAGGCCACTGATCAATAAGGTCACAAACGAAAAAACAAAGGCCGGGCTGTATTCCAGGTAGCCCCCCACAGACTTACGGTATTGAAACCCAAAATAGAGGATCAACCCGAAGAAAAGCACCAGGATAATGATGCCAAACCAAAACGAGACCAAAATGCTGTAATCCACAAAATACGCCAAGAGCGTCAAAATAAACATGACGAGACCAAGGTACAGCCCCGCCTTTACGGCGGCCTGTGACGGTGTTACGCTTACGTTAGTTTCCATAGATGTAAAATGTTATGAGATGAAAGTCCTCTTTAAAATTATGGAAATTATGATAGTAAAGAATAAACCTGGGATAATTTTTCTAAGAAAATCGTTGATTACCACATCTGATAGACTCATAGCTTGGATGCTTGAAAAGGTATCCTCATAGCTTTTCTCCCCCAATTGCCCAATCAACAGCTCCCGTTTGGTTTCCAAAAGCGCAATGTTTGACGCTTTGAACACCTCAAATACCTCGGGCTGCATGACGATAAACAAGCCGATAAACGTGGCAGAGATCAACGCCATGAGTGTGTAGACAAAAAAACCAACGCTCATCCCCTGACTGAAAAAAAGCTCCCCACCATTATGCTTGTCCCTAAACTGCTTGATACCGGCAAACACAAAAAGGGGCACGATCACGTACCCAAAAATGAGCACCATTCCCACAGGCTCGGCTCCCAAGGCATACAAAAGTGTGAAACCTACCGCCAGCAGAATACCTCCTGCCAGCCCAAAGGGAAGCGATGCGGAAAGATACCTATTCATGAACCCGGATAAATTTCCCTCTGTTTACCAAAAATTCAGCGCGCCCCTTAAGCGTTCGGCCAAGCCATGGGGAATTTTGGCTCGCCGAAGCATTTGATGTCAGCTGATACTCCCATACCGCGCCGGGGTCAAAAACCGTCAATGTATCGAAACCGCTATCCGGCAGATCCAATACCTTTGCCGGACCGCTGCTGAGCTTTTGTGCCAACAGTGGCCAACCTAACAATTGCTCCAAGAGTACAAGGGCAGGCACAAAGGTCTGCAGCCCTATCATCCCAAAGGGGGCTAAATCAAACTCCATAAACTTCGCATCAAAGTCCTGGGGAATATGGTTGCTGACCAAGGCATCGATCGTTCCATCCTTTAGTCCTTCTATCAGTGCCAGACGATCCTCTTGGGACCGAAAGGGAGGCATTACCTTGTAAGAGGTTTCGAAACCCATCAAATCCTCTTCATCGAACAATAGCTGATAGATGGATACGTCCGCGGTCACTTTCAGCCCCTTGGCCTTTGCTTCCCGAATGCTCTTTACCGCCCCGGCCGTACTGACGGTCTGAAGATGCAGACGCCCACCTGTATATGCCAAGATAGCAAGGTTTTTATCCACGGCTGCTTCTTCTGCCAATCTTGGCACACCCTTAAGGCCCAAAATCGTAGAAGTAACCCCTTCATGCATCTGACCAAACATTGCAAGCAGTGGATCAAATGACTGATCGAAAAGCACCCCCTCAAACTTTTGAAGGTACTGAAGTGCCTTCATCATCCGGTCACCATTTGCCAAAGGAACCGTACCCTCCCCAAATACACGAACACCCCGCTGACTTAGATCGATCATTTCCGTCAAGTCATCGCCCTTGGTGTCTTTCGTGACGGCCGCTTGAAGGTGGATGGAAGGGAATAGGGTCGCCGTTCGCTGCTGTATAAAAGCGACTTCATTTACCGACTGTATGGCAGGCTGCGTATTGGGCAAGATAACCGCCCCGCAAAATCCTCCTTGCAGTAACCCCTGCTCTAGTGTGTCGAACGTCTCCCTCGATTCGAGGCCAGGCTCACCCACAAAACACCGCAGGTCGATCCATCCGCGGGAACCGAGCAAACCCTCACAAGGAATTCGTTCTGCATCGTCCGGAAGAAGGGCTCCCTCAGGAAGGAGCTCTATCTTCTGTCCGTCAAATAAATAGTCTGCTGCCGGTAGAATTTTATCATCAGAAATCAAACGCAGTGCCTGAAATATTTTCTTCATACAAAAATACTTTCTGCAAAACTGCGATTTTCTTTGATAAAAAGGAAATTAAAATCAGGCCTTCATCCCCCCATCGACCACATAGGTTGCCCCTGTGATAAACGAACTTTTGTCTGAAGCCAAAAACAACGCCAGCTGGGCGATATCCTCGTTGGTGCCATACCGTCCCAAGGGTATCATCTTGGTGAAGTTCTCCTTTGCTGCCGCCCCCTGTCCCGGCGCAAACCCCTCTTCGAGGGACCGCATCATCCGGTTGTCCACCGGTGAAGGATGGATGGTGTTGACCCGGATTTTGTGCGGGGCTCCCTCCAGCGCACCGGTTCGCATCAGTCCAATGGTAGCGTGTTTACTGGCTACATACGCACTCACGGCAGGGGTTCCTCCCAATCCGGCCACTGAAGAGGTAATGATCACACTGCCTCCTCCGCTCCTCTCCAGCAAGGGGAACCCGTATTTCATTCCCAGCCAAACCCCCTTTACGTTCACTGCTATCACCTGATCAAACACGTCCTCCGGATAATCGACCATGGGCCTGACGACACCTTCTACGCCTGCATTCAAGAAAAGAATATCCAATCTACCAAAGGCCTCCTCGGTTTCCTTCATGTACTTTTGCACCCCCGAGGCGACACTTACGTCTGCCTGAACCCAAATAACCCGACTGTCCGTGAGCTCCTTTTTGGCCAGTTGAAGGCCTTCCTCACTAAAATCCACTACCGCAACGCCTCGTACGCCCTGCTCCAAAAACAAACGGGCAGTAGCCAATCCAATACCCCCTGCCCCGCCGGTAATTACGGCAACTTTATCTTTTACATCCATGTCTTTTGTAAGTTTGATCGTGTGACATCTTTTTGATAAATGGGTTCCCAGTTGATAGTCTTGTCCCATTTTGAAAGCCCAAGGTATCAGAAAACCCCGCAATTCCCTATGACCCAACCCAGCCAAAAACCTGATTAAAATCAGTGATCTAAAAAAACCTACCAGGTCAACTTAGTAACATCGGGTGAAAAGGAAGCTGCCAAACGACCAGTAAAATCAGCCATATACCGTTCTTCAGGGAATTAATCCGATTATTTCCAATTTATTTTGTCCGAATGCTTTGATTTTGTCTTCAAATGGGGTACCTTGAGAAAGTTAACATAAACCCTAAATGCAAGGATTATGAAAAAGCTGGTATTTCTGTTTGCGCTTTCCGTGAGTTTTTCGGCCTTTGGTCAAGATGTGATCAATATGGAGATCAGTCCGAAAAAACCCGGATCACTTTACCAAGAGCACGATTCGTTCCAGTTGGATGATTCATTCTCCGACGTAGTGACCATCACCGAACTTAAACTGGCAGACCCATTATCCATGCCTATTGCGGTACCTCCACTTGGATTCCATGGAAACATGGCCATCAAAAAACTGATGGTTCCCTCTGAACCCGGCCTGCCTGCCTATGAATCGAAATCCAAACCAAAAAAGGATATGGAATCCCTTTATGAGGAGCGAACTTTTTACCTTATCCTCCCGGATCCAAATCGGAAAAGGGAAGATTATTAAATGGCATCTTGAAAAATTTTTGCTTACGTCAAAAACCGTATACCCAATTGTAACTGAGGCTACGACCCTACCCGTCCTTTCTTCGTCAGAGGAAGGGATTTTTTGCCCCAATACATAAGGCAACAACTACCGGCAAGTTACCGTGATTGCTGGCGTTTAAAATCATTACGTCTCCGTTGTACGCAGTTGATTCTGGAGACTTGCGTTCTGCGCGATTTCATAGTACCTTGGAGCACCAAGTCATTACGGAACCCAACAGTGCCCCATGAAGCCCATCAAAATTGCCACTGTACAATTTGAAAACAAAAGCGCCGACAAGGCCTACAACCTCCAGGTAATCGAAGAATTTGCCGCACAGGCGGCCCGACAAGGTGCACATGCAGTTGCATTTCACGAGTGTTCTATCACCGGCTACACCTTTGCGCGAAATCTTTCCCGGGAAGAGTTGCTGTCCATTTCAGAGGAGATACCCGATGGCCCCAGCATAAAGCGCCTACAGGCCATCTCAGAAAAATACGGGATTGCGGTGCTTGCAGGCCTATTCGAGCGAGAGGAAGAGCGGCTCTATAAAGCCTACGTCTGTGTGGATAAATCCGGGGTGATCGCCAAGTTCCGTAAACTTCACCCCTTTATCAATCCCCATATTGAACCGGGCAACTCATACTGTATATTTGAATTGAACGGCTGGAAATGTGGCATGTTGATTTGCTACGACAACAACATCGTCGAGCATGTCCGCGCGACCAATTTGTTGGGTGCAGATATCCTTTTCATGCCCCATGTGACCATGTGTACCCCCTCTACGCGCCCTGGAGCGGGCTTTGTAGATCCGAAGCTCTGGGAAAACCGCGTGTCAGACCCTACCAGCCTACGGACAGAGTTTGATGGACTGAAAGGACGGGCATGGTTGATGAAATGGCTTCCTGCAAGGGCGTATGACAACGCCATGTACGTAGTCTTTTCAAACCCCATTGGCATGGACGATGACCAGCTGAAAAACGGATGCAGCATGATTTTGGACCCATTTGGAGACATACTGGCGGAATGCAGAAAGCTAGACAACGATATGGTAATCGCCACCATTACCCCTGAAAAACTCACGCAAGCCGGTGGTCATAGGTATAAAAAAGCTCGCCGTCCGGAACTATATGGAGACATCATCGCCCAACCGCACCAGTCGGAACAGAGGGTAGCCTGGATCTCCAAAGACTAATCAAAACCCAACCAAATGCAACTACCCGAATGTTTTTACCGAGTGAGTGTCAAGACCCTCGTTTTGGACGCAGAAGAACGCTTTTTGCTTGTCAAGGAAGACAATGGATGGTGGGAATTACCCGGCGGGGGACTCGATTTCGGCGAATCCCCCCAAGAAGGGCTTAGGCGGGAAGTTGCCGAGGAAATGGGGCTTACGATGTCCAACATAGCCGACCATCCGACCTATTTTTTTACAACCATCAACCACAAGGGCGTCCACATTGCCAACGTGGTTTACGCAGCCACTTTCGAACACCTGAATTTCACCCCTACGCCCGAGTGCGTGGAAGTAGCGTTTTTTACCGCGGAGGAGGTCCTTGCTTCTGAATGGATGTACCCTAACGTAACGGAATTTGCTCGTATTTATGGAAGGAGGAAAAAATGAAAAGCGCAAAAAAATACCCCAACCACGCCGTCGATCCGGAAAACACCTAGCCTAAACAGGTCGTTGACGTCGAGATGATACCAATACTCTTTCAAGAGGTCTTGGTAAATCTCTATTCATATATATTTTTCAGTTTTAAAGGCTGTTTCCTCCAATATGTCAAAGACCGCCAAACCCGTTCCAATGGGCCGAATTTAAACTTACTAAGCCATACACCCATTGTTCCCAGTTCATACGTATAATCTCAGCGTAATAACCATTACTGTACGCATGGTAAGCTCTTTCGAACAAGTCTTTTGTAGTCATTAATTGCTTATGATTTCCTTGATTAAAAGGTGCTAATGCCTCCTGATTTGATTCCAACAACACAGGCATAAAGCTCAGTAAACCTACGACAACGATTGGAATAAGCATAGATGTACGATTCTGCTTCCTTTCCAAAATCACAAACCTGGGGCTATCCTAACTTCCTAAACGCAACCCCATATATCGCCGGAGGCATATATCAATTTATTTCGCGCAGCATATATCCCTTCAATATCACGCCGAAGACATATATCCACGTATATCGCGAAGCATATATCCCTTCAATAATCACAGACGGTATATTAAATCTACCATTTCCCTTACCTTTGCACTCAGATCCAAGGAAAATGACCGATCAAACGATATTGCATCCCCTACGCACGGTTCAGGTTATGCGCTATATCATGCCCCTGCGGGAAGGAGGTTCGCTACCAGCACTGGCAGATGCGGACGATGGGTTTTGCTATGTGCTCAAGTTCAAAGGGGCAGGACAACGGGAAAAGGCGCTGATTGCCGAACTGCTCGGTGGAGAGATTGCGCGTCTGCTGGGATTTAAGGTACCCGAACTGGTTTTTGCCACCCTGGATGAAGCCTTTGGCAGGTCGGAAGGGGATGAGGAGATCCAGGATTTGCTCAAAGGCAGTCAAGGGCTGAACCTGGGCCTACATTTCCTTTCCAAAGCGCTGACCTTCGATCCGGGTGCAAGTCAGGTAGATCCAATGCTGGCGTCGAAGATCGTCTGGTTGGACGCCTTTATCACCAACGTGGACAGAACCTACCGGAATACGAACATGCTGCTCTGGAACCGGGAGCTTTGGCTGATTGACCACGGGGCTTCATTTTTGTTTCATCACACCTGGGACAATTGGGAAAAACAGGCGCAAAGTCCCTTCCCCCTGATCAAAGACCATGTGTTGCTTCCACAGGCACACTACCTGGGCGATGCTGACCGGGAACTCAAACAATTGCTCAGCGAGGAGAAAATAGATCAGCTAGTGGGTCTCATCCCCGATGAGTGGATATTGGCTTCCAGGGATGTGGAAACTCCTGCGGAAGCAAAATCGGTATATTCAGCGTTTTTGAAGAGCCGCTTAAACCATTCGGAAGTATTTGTAAACGGAGCAGAAGATGCAAGGAAAGCACTTATATGAATACGCCGTGCTCCGCGTGGTACCAAGGGTAGAGCGGGAAGAATTTGTCAATGTGGGTGTATTGATCCTTTGTAAAAAGGAGGAAATGCTTACCTGTAGGATCAGCGGAGACTTATCAAAAATCCTGGTCTTAGACCCGCAAGCAGACCTAGAGGTTATAGATACCTACCTAAAATCTGTATTCCGGATTTGCGGCGGCGAAGCGGCAGGCAGCCCCATTTCCAGGCACGATGCCGCTTCCCGTTTCCGATGGTTGACCGCACAGCGAAGCTCCATGATACAGACCTCCAGACCACATGCAGGCTTCACCGATGACCTGGAAAAGGAGTTGAAGCGCCTGTACGAGGTTTTGGTAGCATGATCAGGTAACAAGCCAACCGGCTAAGCGTCCTCTTCCAACAGGTGTTGTATTAATCCCAAATTTCATTCTTCTCGGTCAATATGATTGGATTATGGTCGGTCACCAGGATGGTATGTTCGTGTTGCGCCATAAAACCTCCTCTGTTACCAACCATTGTCCAGCCGTCATTCAATGTCACGGCGTAGTCGGAATGGGTAGCTATAAAGGTCTCAATTGCCACCACCGAATTCTTTTTGAAACGGGTCAGGTTAAACCTGTCTTTGAAATTTGGGATTTCCGATGGCTCTTCGTGCAAACCTCTTCCGATTCCGTGTCCTGTCAGATTCTTGATTACTTTGTATCCGCGTCGTTTTGCCTCCGTTTCAATCATGTATCCGATGTCGGAGACCCTTACACCTCCTTTGATGTTTAAAACGGCCTTTTTCAATATCTCCTTTGACGCATCGACAAGTTTCTGATGTCCGAATTTGTCGTCCCCTAGCACAAACGAGGCACCATTGTCCGACCAAAAACCGTCCAGTTCTGCTGAAACGTCAATATTTATAAGGTCGCCCTCTTTCAACAGGCTGTTTGCGGAAGGGATACCGTGACAAAACTCGTTTCCTACACTGATGCAGGTACAGCCCGGAAACCCATAGGTCTTGGCAGGTGCAGAATTGGCTCCGAGATCCTTCAAGATTCCTGCCCCGTAGTTGTCAAGTTGCTTGGTTGAAAGGCCTGGCTTTGCGTAGTTCTTCATTTCTCTTAAGGTGTAGGCAACTACGTCGCTTACCTTTTTCATTCCAACCAATTCTGATTCAGTTGTTATTGACATAATGCTTTTGTTTTAGTCGTTTTATAAACCTATCCATGCTTGGCAGCGGGTAATTTTCAAAGACGTTTGTAATTCACGTATTATCAGGTTTGGAATGTCTCCAAGACTCACGTTATTAATCTCTATTTTCTTTTGGTCTACCTTATTCGGACTGTACCTTAAACTCCAAGGGCAAACTCAGGAATCTACTCTCTACCTTTCGACTTTTACTGCCTAATACATTTTTCACTTACTGTATATGGAATAAACGATGTAAGCGATATAGATCATGATCATTACTGCTCCTTGCCACCTGTCCAACGAATGCCTTTTACCAACGAACAAAAAGACGAATAATATCAAGCCGGCAAAAATCGACATTAGAATATCCGCCTGAAGGCCCGCATTAAAAGGCAGGGGATGTATGATCGCACTGAAACCCAATATACCGAAAATGTTGAAAATATTTGACCCGACAACGTTACCTATAGCGATATCAGGCTGCCTTTTATAGGCCGCAATGGCCGACGTAGCCAACTCCGGCAGGGACGTGCCCACAGCTACCACGGTGAGACCTACCAAGGATTGGCTTAAATTGAACGCTTCCGCAATTTTCACTGCGCCATCAACAATCCATTTTCCACCGACGATCAACGAAACTACCCCCCCGATTATCAACAGGGTCGATTTTAAGTTGCTGAACTGCTTTATTTCCTCATCAGCCCCACCCGTCACCTGGGAAATACCGAAGGTATAATAGAGGAATATGACAAAAAACGCCAGTAGTACCATGCCATCTATCCTTGTTAACGAAGAGTGGGGGGCGCCATCAATGAGGGCATCATTGGCCAAAAGCCCCAATACGGTGGCTGCCAGCAGGCTGAGCGGAATTTCCTTCCAGACAGTATTTTGCTTGGTGGCCAATGGATAGATGACAGCAGATACCCCTAGAATTAACAGGACGTTGGCTATATTACTTCCCAGGATATTGCCAATTGCAATCTCCGTGTTTCCGGTGGCACTGGCAAAGACGTTAACGATAAATTCCGGCATGGAAGTGCCAAATGCCACGATGGTCAATCCAATGACAATTGGAGAGATATTGAATGACTTTGCAATAGAGGATGCTCCGTCGACGAGTAAATCGGCACCTTTGATCAACAGGATGAAACCCCAAATAAGTAGGATATAAACCAGCATGGTTGGTCATGATTTTTCTTTCGGAAGAAAAGCAAAAGTAGCCAAACTTTACATCAAATCTATCCAGTGTTATTTTTAGTATAACCGCCTTCTAATCAACTACCCATTGGCATCCCTATCAACTTGTAAGTTGTGCCCCTTCCCCCTGCGGCTTCTTTTTGGGTTGCATCCAAGATAACATCAACGATCCCTTCTACATGCCTGTCTGCTTCAACTGCTCCGGCAATATCCATTCCCAATCTACGTGTGAGGGAGGAACGGACGTGGTCAGGATTAGGAATTTCTCCCTCAATCCCGGAAGGATTTAACACATCCAACGTCAACGTATCAAACCATCAAAAATAAACCGGAAATCCGGCAACAATAACACCCGGAAAGTCCCCGAAAAACAGGATATCCCCAAAAGGACCCGGGACCAACGGACAAACAGCACCTTTTTCCCCCTACAGAAATCACCCCAACTTTTCAATCCCCATAGACACCTTCCCACAAAAAACCCGCGACGCTTCTGTCAACTAGACCACTGAGCTTGTCGAAGTGCAGGCTAAGCCCGAAATTCCGCTGCGCTCCACTTCAGTTTAGCCCTTGTATGTTAGCAGTAGCTTTTATTCCATTTCTTGTACATTTTTTAAGACATCTAAAATATCGAGAGATAAAATGCAAGGTAAATCGTCTACAACCTTGTTTAATATTTCAACTTTTAACGCTTCTTCTTTCCCCTTTTTTATAGCATTGAGTTGGGGAAAGGCCTTTAAGATTTGTTCTTCTAAGGTGTGTCCTTGATGATGTAAATACCATTTAGGAACATTCACTTCAATGCTGTTCAAGAGTTTGACCACAATTAGAGTTTCGTCTGTGGGGTTTACTACTGCAGAAACTTTATTGATTACATAGTCAGCAACAACCTGCAAGCGTTCTTTGCTGAAATTTTTCAAATCAATAAATGTTTCACCTTGATTCAAACCCAAATCTTCTTTAGTTACAATCTTTTCCCTTAATAGTAACGCTCCAATTAACAAAGGATCTAAAATGTAACTTTCAATACTGTATCTTTTAGAGTTACCGAGCACTAAGACTCCATCCGAGTTTGTGTTTGAACTGTCCCAATCTATTATGCCAGACACAAATTTATTACCTGCTTTTCTAAGTGTTTCAGTTATATTTATTACTTGACCACAGTTTGATACTTTTGTTCCATTTTTATCTGTCTTACTTTCTCCTGAAGAAATGAAACTCAATGAAATTTCAGGAACAAGGTAGCTCGATAATTGATGATACATTTTTTCATAATAAATAACATCGCAAGGGCTTTCAACAAACACTTGACGTCTGTTTTCGTAGTTGACACTAAAAGAGGGCACTCCTGAAGTTAAAATTTTCAATGCTTTATCTTTTTTAACTTTTTCAATTCTAATCCCGCTTTTGTTTACAACAAAAATCGACTCTTCTGGTGCCAAAGCAACTGTTGATGCTGAATGAGTAGTGATTATTACTTTTACCTTCTTTTCGTTAACAAAAACCTGCTGAATAACATCAAGAAATTTCTTTGACATTGAAGGATGTAAAGAAGCATCGGGTTCGTCCATCAATAGAATTTTCGGGAATTCCATATCAAAATTTGAATTATAAAGAGCTAAAGCCAAAGACATAAGAACTTTCTCACCAGATGATAAATCTCCAAATTGTATTTCAACTCCGTTATAATTATTTACCAGTTTTAATTCAAAAGGTGCATCTCTGTGGCTGTTTTCAGGAGAATTTATATGATAGTCCAGGTTTGCTTCTTTTATTATTTTGTTGACAAAATCCCAAGGCGCTTCACCATAGGTACTTTCAAATTGTTCTTTAGTTAAATATGTAATTTCTGTATGTTTTTTAACTTCACTTCGATACTGTCTATACTCATTTTCATCAAACTTGTCTTGGTATCGTTTGAAAAGACTTGAAAAGTTTTGATAAAACACATCTGTTTGTTGAAGACCATCTTCTAATGGATAATGATTAAAAAAATCATCAGATGTTAGCTCTTCTCTAACTTTTTTGGCATTTTTTGCAATTTTATCAATTACCCTTATTTGAGGGGCGTTTTGGCCAAACACATCGTTTTCAAGTGTAAAATGAGGGTTCCTTATTCTGTTTTGTAAATAACTATTAAACTGTTGCCACAAATCTTGTGTATTTGCATTAAGCTGTTCTCTTGTTACTACAGTACTCTCATTCGGGGAAAGTGTTTGTGAGGTAACATATTTTTTAGGGTTTAGTTCTGCACCATTATCATCGTATATTTTTAATAAATTCTGGGTAATGGCAGTTAGCAATTGTGTTTTACCCGCACCATTAATACCTGTCAAAACAACAAAGTCTGGGAGGTCGATTGAAAATGGGTCTAATGATTTGAATTTTTGTACTAATGTTAATTTCATAGATGTGTCTTCTAAAATTACTGCCATAATCGGGTCAAGCGGGGGAATTTACTCACTGTATTTATTATTTAAAAGCGGCGTTCGTCATTTCCAATTCACCCCTACCTTTCCACAGAACTCCCGTAAAAACGGGACAGGCAGTAGGTGAGACGCTCACCACGACACATCGGTGGCTCCTCCTACCAACAACGTAACTTGCCTTATCGAGGCTACGTCACTGGTTCCTACTGACTATCGTCAGCACCTTCGGCTTTCATTCAGCTCCATCAGTACTCACCTACAGGGATCAAAGTCCCCGTTTTTCCTTACCGCTCACTACATATTGGTTTCCCTAATATGCAGCGTAAGGTAGTTTGATGGCTGTTCCCTGACTTTGCCAGTCAGGGCAAGCCCGCAGGATGCCATCGGAAGGCCTGTCTGCTACCTGCCCAGCGGTACTCCATCCATTTCAAAGCATGCAGCCCCTAGGGGCTGATTCAAGTCACACACAGTCGTCAGCTAAGAAACACAGGGCTTTTCGGAGCAATTATATGTCAGCAATAGCTTAGGATAGCTCGGGAAGCAAAATTTTCGGATAACATTGGCCGCCCCTGTTCTCTTAGGTGCTGTTAGCCACATGCTATTTTTTTCATTATATCATTATATATCAAACTACTTAAATACACTTCAACAATCACTAAGAGCTTATTCTCCCACTTAATAAATTCTTCTTCTGTTAAATTTTCTATAAAACCGTACGCTATTAACGAGGGGCTTGGTCTAATTCCATACTTGGTGATACCTGCAAGATAGGCTAAAATATCTTCATTATCTTTTTTAGATTTTGCCAAGGCATAATAAAACAGCCCATGTTTGTTCGGCTGAGGAAATTTATCTCGGATCTTTTGCCGCTTAAATTCTTCCTTTCTTAACCTTCTTTCTTCTTTTCTACTGGTGGGTGGAACTTCAATAATATCTTCAAAATATTCATTTAATTCAATTTCTTCACTTTTATCTGTACTTGGTTTCTTTTCCTCAATGTAATCCTCAAATGGAAATCTTTCTTCGTATGTTTCATTTTTATAAAGCATAATATCCTTCCTTAAACCTGAGGATTCCAGTTGCTGAAGAGTTATTGAACTTAGGTTATTATCAAAAATCCAATTAAAATTCTGGTCATGGATATCCAATAGGTAACGCTTCATTTTCTTGGATAATGATTTTTCGTCCGGATAATTTAAATTTAAAAACTTTTCAAATGACTCTTCAAGCATAGAATATGTTTGTGCCTTTTTTGAACCAAGCGTTTCATCAAAAATCTCTCTGTCGATTTTTTGACCAAATGGCAGCTGTGAAAAAAATAAAATCAATATGGCAAGGTAAAACTTCATAATTGTGCCTAACGTATTGCATATTTATGAATTGGCGGACTCTTAAGCACTTACTTTCAATTTAGTAGTTACCTTTCTTTGATGCACAAAGCTTACTTTTAGCATAAAACCCGCCATTTCATAAATATGTTGTGTGCGCCCAGCATGGGCATCTGGTATCGAAGATACCAAATTATTCCAGAGGGTGAAAGTCTCCGCCGGCTGGCTGACTAGTTCGTGAAGCCTGTTAGCCCCGCTAAGGAGTGATTTCCAGTTCGTTCCAACAAACCCCTTACCGTTTTGGTCACAGCGTACCACCGTCTTTCCCTGTCTACACGTCACGACATTTACATGGCAGTTCACCTATGTTGACCATACCCATGACTCCCCCGCACCTGAGGTTGGTGCGCAACAGGTATTCTTCGCAGAATATTGCCAGGACAGCTTCACACGATCCCGTTAGCAGAAATGAACGTATACATGAGGCTACCTGTGATGGAACACAAGGTTTAATCGTTCATGGAACGTCAAACAGGTATCAAAGCGACTTCTTGTCGCACTCCGGCGGTCCCGAGGGTCGGGATAAGTAGTGAGGGCCCCAACCTGAGCTATTTAGCTCAGGTCGGGCTCGATTATGCATTGGACATTCTTTTTTAGTAAGTTGATAATTTGTCGTTCAGCTAAACATTAAATTTTACACTTGCTCCCAAAACTTCAAATACCTTAAATATTGTTGAAAATCTGGCATCTGTGGTGCTGTTTTCAATTTTTGAAATTTGAGCCTTTCTTACTCCTACTAATTCTCCGAGCTGCTCTTGAGTTAAATTCCGCTCATCCTATGCAATCTGTAATTTATAAAAAGCGTCCAATATTCCTGGTTATGGTAACCCTATTTTTGTGCGTGGCTTCATTTTCGATCTACCTGTAACTGGAAAACAACAATGCGCCAAAAATGGCAACAATAATACACCTCCAGCTATTCCGCTCCTTTTTTGAATAGAACAGCTCGCGTAACAAATGAAACTGTCCCAACTGCCAATAACAAAACCCACATTTCGGTAGGAATTCTAATCGCTTTGAAAAAAACGGATATAGTAAACCCTATACATAATACAAAACAAACTGACAAAACCAGTTCATTTAGCTTCCTCAAACGTGTCATAGAACAACTTTTTTAATTGCGAATTAATAATAACTAGGGTCAGAGGCAGATTTATAACCCCTGAACGAACAAGAATACTCTATGAGCACTCGGAATAAACAAAACCCGAGGCTGTCGATAACAAACCGGCAGCGGTCATCCAAGTCTTCGGACTTGCCCAAATAGCAGGGGCAAAAATTGCAGTCCCCACGATTGAACCAACGACTAAAACACTAGCTCCTACCGCAATTGAACAACTTCCGCCATGAATTGCTTGCATTTCATCTACAGATAACTCTTTCATAATAAGATAGTTTAAGTTGAAATAATTTAACAACAAAAAAAGCAACTTTCACTGAAAAAAAATTTCAGTGAGTATTTTTTTTCCCAGTAAACTAAAAACCATATTTCCCATTACAAAAACACTCCCCGATCGAACTTAAAGCAGAAACCCTGGAGCGCGAGGTGGAGATCATAGATCCTTCCCAGGATCTGGAAGGCTACAAGATCCATCGGACAGGAGGAGAAGGAGATATTGGTAATAGTGCCCGCCAGTTTCAAGGTCCGCAGGATCATCCGAAGGAAGTGGGCCCTTGCCGACCCTTCCAAAACAGACAAAAAGGGCGTGCTGATCGCCCCGATGCCGTCCAGGACCGTCGCCCGCGGGCTTTTTGGCTGACATGTTGGTGAAGCCTGTTAGAACCTCAATCTGTGCTAGTTAGCTCAGGTAATGCTACTCAATTGGGTGTTCGGCCTTCTTTTTTCAGGCTAGTTTTATAAAGTTGTCTTCCATTTTTACATGAAAGTTTATTTCTGCTTTCAATGCCTTAAAAACTTTCAGTATGGTGTCAACAGTAGCACTATTAGCACTACTTTCCAATTTGGAAATTTGGGATTTTTGAACTCCAACGAGCTTTCCTAACTGCTCCTGAGTCAAATTTCTTTCTTTTCGGGCTGTTTTTATCATCTTGCCCAATACTTCCATTTTTAGTTCGTACTCGTAAGCATCCCTTTCCGTTGTACCTTCCTTGCCGATGTATTTATCTTTCATCTCGGCTAATGTTGTCTTTCTCAATTCTTTGGTAGCCATATCATTTTTTGTTTTTTTTTGCTCTCAAAATAGTCCGCCCTAATAGCAACAGCCAGATCTATTTCTTTTTTAGGCATTTTGTCGGTTTTCTTTACAAAACCGTGGGTGGCCAAAACCAATATTTCTTTACTGTCTTCCTTGTCCCAAAATGCAAGTAGACGGATTTGCAGCCCCAAATACTTTGTCCGGAACTCCCAAATTTCTCGCTCTAACTTCTTAAAAAGTTTAGGATCTTTGGTCTGTTCGGCTATGTCAATATCGTAGAGCACTTTTTTTACTGTTTTTATATCGAGTGCCGCTACAAAATCTTCCGCTTTTTCAAGGAAGATAGTTTCAAAGTATCTCATTAACTGTCCGCTTGTTGCAACGCTTTAAAAATAAAAAAGGTTTCTAAATATAGCAACTTTCTAAGATTTGAAAAAACGGTGTTATATGTTTTTTTTTTGGCTGACTCCCAATCGGATCAGGCAGGAGAATTTACTCACTTAATCTATTATTTCTAAGCAGCGTTCGTGATTTCCAGTTCACCCCTACCTTCCCACAGAACTCCCGTAAAAACGGGACAGGCTGT
The DNA here is from genome assembly GCF_000390185.1 of Lunatimonas lonarensis. Classification (GTDB taxonomy): domain Bacteria; phylum Bacteroidota; class Bacteroidia; order Cytophagales; family Cyclobacteriaceae; genus Lunatimonas; species Lunatimonas lonarensis. The sequence goes on from NZ_AQHR01000044.1 coordinate 134,309, forward strand.
ATGTGAGACGCTCACCCCGACACATCGGTGGCTCTTCATACCAACAACCACTTAAAGGTAATGCACTAAATGGATCATTTAGCGGTGGTCTTGCTTCTTTTCCATAAATCATCCCCTGAATAATCAAGGTTGTAAATGAAGGCGAAATAGGATATGCTCCCTCCCCGCACACCTCGCTCAAATGTCCTCCCGGACATTTGCCGTGCTCCACTCCCATTTACTCATAAGGTAACTGATTTTATCGGCATTCGTGAATGCTATCGCATTTCAGAAGCTTCATCACCACTACCAATGAGTCTGCCCCCTACATCTCTCCCACAACTTGTCCCGATTTTTCCATCGGGATTCCCTGAAAGTCTGCTTCCTCTTTCGATTTTACAGAGCGATGTAGAGTTCACTTGTTCCCCTGACTGTGTCAGGACACGCTTGCTTGAAATGGCCTACAGGGATCAAAGTCCCCGTTTTTCCTTACCTCTCACCACATATTGGTTTCCCAGATATGCAGCGTAAGGTGGTTTGATGGCTGCTCCCTGACTACATCAGGGCAAGCCGCTGACTGTGTCAGGGCAAGCCCGCAAGCCGCCATCGGAGAGCCTGCCCACTGGTTGTCCAGCAGTCCTCCATCCATTTCAAAGCATTAAGCCCCTAGGGGCTGATTCAAGTCACACACGGTCCGCAGCTAAGAACCTTGGGGCATTTCGAAGCAATAAGCTATCTCCCTTAGACAATAGCAGTTCGAGGAATAAACTTTCCTGTTACCACCGGCCGCCCCATGTTTTCTTAGGTGCTGTTATATGCGGTTCTTCCTTTCACGGGAATTGGATATCAAAGTTTTATGTTCAACTCCAACCTACCCCCAAATCCAAGTTCAACAATTTTTTGTAATGTTGAAATACGTGCTTCTTTTATGTTGTTCTCTATTTTTGAAATATAGGACTTTGTCGTTCCAACTTTTTCTGCAAGTTCTTCCTGAGTCATTCCTAATTCAATTCGTGTATCATGAATTAATGCCCCAATTTTGAAGGCTTCATAACCTGCCTCGAGTTCCTCTCGCTCTTTAGTGCCACGTTTTCCGTAATTTTTTTCTTTGAACTCCTCAAGGGTCATTAAATTATTACTTCTCGCTTTCATATTCTGCTTTTATTTTAAGTGCCATTTCTATCTCTTTCTTCGGAGTTTTTTGAGATTTCTTTTGAAATCCGTTGGCCAATACAATTAATTGACCTTCGTCAAAAAAACAGAAAATTCTAAAAATGTTACTTCCTAGTTGAACTCTAATCTCATAAAGTCCATCAGTGTTCTCAAGGTGTTTGAGATAAGTTTCAGGAACTCTTTGTAAGTCTTCAATCAATTCAAAAGTCCAAACTATCTTGGCTTTAACCTTTTTGTTTTGTTTTGAAAAGAAGTCTTGAAAGTAGTCCTTGTAAAATGTAATCTTTCTATGCTTCTGACTTTTATCCACAAAACAAAGTTAAAAAAGTTTCCCTAAAGTGAAACATGCCGTCTTAAAATTATTACTTCTGTCTCCTTGTAAGGTTTCTAATAATCGCATATAATCGGATCAGGCGGGGGAATTTACTCACTGTATTTATTATTTATCGGCGGCGTTCGTGATTTCCAGTTCACCCCTACCTTCCCACAGAACTCCCGTAAAAACGGGACAGGCTGTATGTGAGACGCTCACCCCGACACATCGGTGGCTCTTCATACCAACAACCACTTAAAGGTAATGCACTAAATGGATCATTTAGCGGTGGTCTTGCTTCTTTTCCATAAATCATCCCTTGAATAATCAAAGTTGTAAATGAAGGCGAAATAGGATATGCTCCCTCCCCGCACACCTCGCTCAAATGTCCTCCCGGACATTTGCCGTGCTCCACTCCCATTTACTCATAAGGTAGCTAATTTTATCCGTATTCGTGAATGCCATCGAATTTCAGAAGCTTCATCACTACTACGAATGAGTCTGCCACACTTTGTCATAGGTATACACGTAACTACCAATTTTTCAAGCCGTAACTTGCTTTACGTAAAAATATTTGCAAAGGGCGGGATTAAATAGCACTTCCCTCGCCCTAAGCACAATGTTTATAGAAAGCACAAAAGCCTAAATTACGCACATCAGCCCGCCTTATCGCAAACATAATATTCCAGGCTGGCATTTTTATCTATCCATAGTTCGTTGTTTTATCCAAGTTACAATTTCTTGAAAGTCAAGTTTTCCCGATGCGACTGCGATTACAAGGTCGTACTTTTCGTCTTGTGTTGCTTGTATGTCTTTGCCAAAGTTCATCAAAACTAAACGCATAAAAACGTAACCTGTTCTCTTGTTGCCGTCTATAAAAGGATGGTTCTTAACTATGCTTTCCAAAATTGCACCTGCTTTTTCTTCGGGATTAGGATAAAACTCTTTTTCACCAAAACCGCTAAAAGGTCGTTCAAGTGCCGATTTTAGTCCGTTTTCATCTCTTACGCCTTGCGAACCGCCAAACTCTCGTATCAAAACTTGATGAATTTCAAGAATTTCTTGATAGTCTATCATTTCGCCAATTTCTCAAGAAGTTTTCGGTCTTCCGTCAAAATTGTATTCAAGTTGAGTGAAAGACGCATTTTCTCCGGCGTCGTCTTTTCCACTTGGCGGAGATATTGCAGAAGTTCACCCAAAACTTCGTTGGGCAACTTGTTCACAATTTGTACTATTTCTTGTTTGAGTTCCATAAAATAAGTTGTTTTACCATCCTTTGGCAATTTTTGTTAATACTTCAGAACGTTCAGCATTAGAAAACGTATTTCTATTGATGCTTTCTTTTGTCGTTAACAGAAAATCGTTCCAAGGAAGTTCACTTGTGAACCTGCTTGATTAAATTTCCATGTATCTGTGTTGTAGCGATTTCTAATTGAGAAATCTGTTTCGTTCCACGTCGCAGCACCCTATTCAATTGAGTGTAAGCAGTCGGTTATCCCCCTTGTTGGTTTAGGCAGATGTTGAGGTATTTTTTTTCCATCTGTGCGGGAGCAGGTCTGAGAACCTGCCCCCGTATTGGGGATCATTGATTTTCCTGAGCACATCAAGGAGCCATTCATATGGGTTGACCTGGTGCAGTTTGCAGGTGGC
>NZ_AQHR01000045.1 GCF_000390185.1 Lunatimonas lonarensis
CCTCTCTATTGGTTACCCAATAGTCCTCCATCCATTTCAAAGCACTCGACCTGCTTTTAAGGTCGATTCAAGTCACACACGTTTCTCAGCTATACGCAGGCAGGGATTTTTACCACTGAACTTCCTACGAAGAACGGAACTTTAAATTTACCACTTTCTTGTCCTACGAAGCACGAAACCCCTGCTTGCGTATAGGTGATGTTGGCAACTGCCTTTTATCATTAGGTTCTAAATGTTAATGGGTCAATTATTAAATTATTCCCTGTGTTTTCTACCCAACCTTCAATACTTTTAAAAACATCGTGAAGTCCAAAAATCCATCCACTAAAATTTTCACCACCTATTGTGAGGTAGTTAAGGCAATTTTCAACATTAAATTTTCGAATGGTACCAAAATCAATTACTATTCCATGTCCTTCTTTGTCTATATTTCTTAATAGAATGTATCCATCTTTTGGATTGTCAAGATTCATTTCTTTTCCATTAATAACCTTGTATTCATTTGTTTTCTTTCCTGTATTATCAAAAAGATTATTTCTCGAATAAACTGTGGCAATAATTTCTAAACTTCTAACGACTTTAATTAATGAACTTACATAAATAGGCTCAGCGTTTTGTGTAAAGAAAGGTTGATTCATTATGCTTTCTATCTTAGATTTATAATCTGTCCAATCTTTAAGTACTGTAAATCCAAGATGTCTTTGTTCAAATAAATGCATTTTTAATTCCTCTTCGGTTAGGTTTAGCATTTGCCAAATATAATACTCCCCTAAAATGGTACCAGAGGTTAAGTTAAAAA
>NZ_AQHR01000046.1 GCF_000390185.1 Lunatimonas lonarensis
GACGTTTGTTGCACGGGCCGGGGCCGTTTCCGTTTGCAAAAGGGCGGGGGCGGCAGTCCAAGTGGACAAGGGCGCACGGGGGATGCCTTGGCTCCGGGAGGCGAAGAAGGACGTGCCAAGCTGCGATAAGCTGTGGGGATCGGCACAGGCGAATTGATCCACAGGTTTCCGAATGGGGCAACCCACCCCGATTTGTCGGGGTATATCGAGAGATAGGCGAACCCGCCGAACTGAAACATCTAAGTAGGCGGAGGAAGAGAAAACAACAGTGATTCCGTGAGTAGTGGCGAGCGAAAGCGGAAGGGCCCAAACCGTGTCTGTTACGGCAGGCGCGGGGTTATAGGACCTGCAGAAGGGCGTACAACGCGACGTGAACCGTCTGGGAAGTCGGACCGTAGGGGGTGATAGTCCCGTAACGGAAGCGTTGTTTGCCTGGCGGGTATCCTGAGTAGGCCGGGACAGGGGAAATCCCGGTTGAATTTGCCGGCACCATCCGGTAAGGCTAAATACTCCCCGGAGACCGATAGTGTACCAGTACCGTGAGGGAAAGGTGAAAAGTACCGTGAATAACGGGGTGAAATAGAACCTGAAACCGTGCGCCTACAAGCGGTCGGAGTCCCGATGAATGTCGGGATGACGGCGTGCCTTTTGCATAATGAGCCTACGAGTTACTCCTCGCCGGCGAGGTTAACCCCGTTGACGGGGGCAGCCGCAGCGAAAGCGAGTCCGAACAGGGCGTTGTAGTCGGCGGGGGTAGACGCGAAACCCGGTGATCTACCCATGGCCAGGCTGAAGCTCCGGTAAAACGGAGTGGAGGGCCGAACCGATAAGCGTTGAAAAGCTTCCGGATGAGCCGTGGGTAGGGGTGAAAGGCCAATCAAACCGGGAAATAGCTCGTACTCCCCGAAATGTTTTTAGGAACAGCGTCGGGCAACGTATGGCGGAGGTAGAGCTACCGATAGGACTAGGGGGAGTCACATCCTACCAAATCCTGACGAACTCCGAATGCCGCCATATGGTACCGGCAGTGAGGGCTGGGGTGCTAAGGTCCCAGTCCGAGAGGGAAAGAACCCGGACCTACCGCTAAGGTCCCGAAATCCGCGCTAAGTTGAACAAAGGCGGTCCAGCTGCAGAGACAGCCAGGAGGTTAGCTTGGAAGCAGCTATTCCTTTAAAGAGTGCGTAACAGCTCACTGGTCGAGCGGCAGGGCGTCGATAATAATCGGGCATCAAGCGCGGTGCCGAAGCGTAGGATGTCCCGCAGTGGCGGGACGTGGTAGGGGAGCATTCCAACGGCGGAGAAGGTGCACGGCGATGTGCGCTGGAGCTTTTGGAAAAGCAAATGTAGGCATAAGTAACGATAATGGGGGCGGGAAACCCCCACACCGATAGACCAAGGTTTCCTGATCAACGCTAATCGGATCAGGGTCAGTCGGGCCCTAAGGATAACCCGTTGGGGGATTCCGATGGAAAATGGGTTAATATTCCCATACTGCGCATGCAGGTGACGGAGTGACGGGGCGGTGGAAGGACCGCGCGGTGACGGAATACCGCGTTGAAGGGAGTAGGTATTGGTACCGGTGTCAAATGCACGGGACCAGCCGAACCTGACAGTACCGCGACCCTTCGGGGGAGCGGAAAGAGTCCCTAATAGCCTCCGAGAAAAACTTCTGGCGTTAAGCGCATGCGCACCCGTACCGCAAACCGACACAGGTGGTCAAGGAGAGAATCCTGAGGTGCTCGAGTGAATCATGGCTAAGGAACTCGGCAAAATGGCCCTGTAACTTCGGGAGAAGGGGCGCCCCTGTAACAGGGGGCCGCAGTGAAAAGGCCCAGGCGACTGTTTATCAAAAACACATGGCTTTGCGAACTCGAAAGAGGAGGTATAAGGCCTGACACCTGCCCGGTGCCGGAAGGTTAAGAGGGGATGTTAGCGCAAGCGAAGCATTGAATTGAAGCCCCGGTAAACGGCGGCCGTAACTATAACGGTCCTAAGGTAGCGAAATTCCTTGTCGGGTAAGTTCCGACCTGCACGAATGGTGTAACGATCTGGGCGCTGTCTCGGCCATGAGCTCGGTGAAATTGTAGTCGCGGTGAAGATGCCGCGTACCCGCAACGGGACGGAAAGACCCCATGCACCTTTACTGCAGCTTAACATTGGCATCGGGTACACGATGTGTAGGATAGGCCGGAGGCTACGAAGCGGGACCGCCAGGTTTCGTGGAGCCGCCGTTGAAATACGGCCCTTTGTGTGCCTGGTGTCTAACCCCTGTTAGGGGGACATTGTTTGGCGGGTAGTTTGACTGGGGTGGTCGCCTCCAAAAGGATAACGGAGGCTTCCAAAGGTTCCCTCAGCACGCCTGGTAACCGTGCGCGGAGTGCAATAGCATAAGGGGGCTTGACTGTGAGGCCGACAAGCCGAACAGGGACGAAAGTCGGGTATAGTGATCCGGCGGTACCGTATGGAAGGGCCGTCGCTCAAAGGATAAAAGGTACGCTGGGGATAACAGGCTGATCTCCCCCAAGAGCTCATATCGACGGGGAGGTTTGGCACCTCGATGTCGGCTCGTCACATCCTGGGGCTGGAGAAGGTCCCAAGGGTTGGGCTGTTCGCCCATTAAAGTGGCACGCGAGCTGGGTTCAGAACGTCGTGAGACAGTTCGGTCCCTATCTGTTGCGGGCGTGGGAAATCTGCGGGGGGCTGACCTTAGTACGAGAGGACCGGGTTGGACCGACCGCTGGTGTACCGGTTGTGGTGCCAACTGCACCGCCGGGTAGCTAAGTCGGGAAGGGATAAGCGCTGAAAGCATCTAAGTGCGAAACTCGCCCCAAGATGAGATTTCCGTACAGGGCCGTCAGAGACGATGACGTCGATAGGCTGCAGGTGTAAAGCCGGCAACGGCATAGCCGAGCAGTACTAATTGCCCGAAAACTTGGATGTCCGCGGCGACGTCCGCATTCTCTGCAAGACATATCAACTGGACGTTGGATGTAAGATTCAAGATTTAGGACTTGGTGTTTACATCGTTTTAACGTATCAAAGAACTTAAGAAATTGGGGATATAGATCGAATATTGGACAGAGGGTATTCCTGTGCCTTATTTCGTTGGTCTACTATCCAAAGATTTAGGCGGCCTAGCGCAGGGGCCCCACCTCTTCCCATCCCGAACAGAGAAGTTAAGCCCTGCAGCGCCGATGGTACTGGGGTTACACCCGGGAGAGTAGGTCGCCGCCACATTATAACAGGGCC
>NZ_AQHR01000047.1 GCF_000390185.1 Lunatimonas lonarensis
ACCGCAGGTTTTTGGCTATCTTTAAAATTAGTCGGACGCCAATAATTATTTTATTGTTTTCGTTTCTCGTCATTTCTTGTTCAGAAAGGCGAAGTTCAAATTATTCACTTTTTGAGAAAAGATATGCACTTGTAGGCGAAATAATTCTGGAGGACGAGGTAGATGCAACCGGTTTATATATGCTTGATTCATTCTTGCTGGTAAAAACCAGAGGAAATCAAGGTGTTCACTTCAATGTGTATCACTCAAAGAAGTTGGAAAAATTTGGTAGTTTCGGATATGTCGGAGAAGGAGTAAATGAATTTATGTCAGCAAGATTGAGCGGTGATTTTATTGAGATTAATAACGAAAAATATCTTATTATTTCTGATCTGAATTTTGGGAAGGTAACGTATTTTAATTTTAGCCATTTTATAAAAACAGGAAAGGAAACTTATGTGAATGAATTTAATCCAAGTTTTGAGCATGGATTAACCCAATCTGTTTTTCAAATCAATGATTCTATCATGGTATCTACGCCTGGTATGGATGCAAAAGAACGAGGCAGGCTATTGTATTATAACTTATCCTCTGACAGCAGTTTTGTTACCGACCTGTTTCCCAGCGTGAAAGATAATAATCTAAATGCGTACGATCTCTATGCGTTATATTTTAGTCAAATCACCATCAACAAAGATAAGAGATTGATTGCATCAGCAATGGATGGATTTAACAGAATTGATATGTTTGATTTTGAGGGAAAACTTATTAAATCTATGGTCACAGGCGATTCTGATCATATTACAAAAAGGGATAGACTGACAGTCGATGGGGCTTTGTTACCATACATGTCCCATTATATGTATGTTACTTCGACTGAAAAATATATATTTTCACTTTATTATGGGCAGAATTTTATGGAAATAGGAACAGTTAAAATTGATCCGGTGATAAATGTATTTACCTGGGATGGGGAATTTTATTGTCAACTTATGTTAAATGATTATTTGTCCCAGTTTGCAGTAGATACAGAGAATTTCCTGATCTACGCTATTGATCGTTACCCTGACCGAATTTTGAGATACGATATAAGGGATATTTTCTCATCTCTTTGAATGGCAACAGTAAATCCCAATGTGGATCCTAACTTAGGTAATTAATACCCCTTATCTGACGTTAGGATAAGGGGTGTTTCTTAAAGGCGGGTGTATTAAAAAAGGTATTAAATGAAGAAGATTAATAAAATTTACATTTTGCCATTTTTACTGTTAAGCGCTTGTACCAATTCCAATGAGCAGGAAAAAGCAGCAAAAAAGATATCTTTTGGAGATTTTGGACCTGTGGAGAAAATTCAAGGAGAGTCCATTGTCCAAAATGACTATAATATAAACCGTCTAGTTTACGTAATGGATACACTTTTATTATTAATGACGGAAAGTGGGAAGTATTTTTTTAACGTATATCATAAAAACACTTTGGAATATCAAGGATCCTTTGGCGTAAGGGGGGAAGGACCAGAGGAGTGGAGAATGATTAATTTTGCAGGTCAATTTGAGATAGCTTCCTCCGGAATATGTATTTGGGTATCTGAGTACCATAGAGGGTTTATTTCAAAAATTAATATAACTAAAACATTGAAAAATTCATCTCCTTATCCGGTCATAGATCAAACCATTAATATAAATAGCAAGAAATTTCCTTTCCTTGACATGATATATGTTAGTGATGAAAAATTGATATCAAGATGTTGGATTTACGAAGAGGACTATGTCCGGATTAAATCACTAGATCCAAAGACTCAAAATATAAAAAAGTCAGAGCTGTTTCCAAAGATTACAAATGTGGAAAAGTTACCAGCAGATATAATCAATAGCCTCTACACTGCTACGCTATCCAAACACCCTTCGAAAAACCTATTTGTACAGGCTACATTTATTTTTGATAGGATTGATATTTTTGATGAGGATTTAAAGTTGGTCAGATCTATAGTAGATGGCAATAATTGGAGGGACGAATACTACGATGCGTTAGAGATTGATGTCGAATCGGATTTTATTTCGGATAAGGTTAGCGGCTATAACAACATAAGTCTAACAGAACGTTATATTTTTGCCATAGACGCCAAAAGCAAAATAAGCCAGGTTGATGGGACAGTTTTGGAAAAGACTATCAAAGTGTTTGACTGGGAAGGAAACCCTGTCTGTTTAATGCGGACAACTGATAATATATTTGGCATCTCTGTAGATGAGCAAGAAGGTGTTTTGTATGCTACAGACATGGAAAATGAGAAAGTTTTACGCTATGCCATTAAGGACTTGATGGAGCGATGGGAAAAATAAGATTTTTTTCTGATCGGTTTTAACTTACAGCGGTGTCTCATCGTTTTTGGCTTACATGGATATAGGTTTGGGTCTGATTTGACCACCGGCACTTGTCAATCAACGATTGAACGATCGCATGGAACTACGCGGGTTTAGAAGGTTTTATAGATGTTTTTTTATTGGTAATCCAATCCGCTCCATTTTCAGGAAAACTACGACCACACACGCTGTCCATGCTGCAGAAAGGGCATCATGCAGACCGTCCTGTACTTTGACCCCAACGCGCCGCCTCCGGCCATCAACCAAAAACGCACCGCCTATGAACCCCATTAGCATCCGGTTTCGGCCGGTACGGAACAGCACGTGCCTGCACGGCCGAAAACAGCCAAAACACCAAAAAACAAGGTAAAATCAGCCAACAAAACCACTCAGTAAGCATAAAGAAAAGAAACAACCAGTCAAAATGCCGCAGAACCA
>NZ_AQHR01000048.1 GCF_000390185.1 Lunatimonas lonarensis
TTAGTACCTGTAACTTTTGGTCCAACAAATGGGGAGTATTATAGGTTAAAGGGTGAGTCATTAAACATGCTCGCCATATTTGTCACCTTTCCTACATCCCAACTCCCTATGGGCTGGTTAAAAGAGGAACCCGAAAACATTGACCACATCAACGTAACTTTGCTTACATCCCAGTTTCCGATAGGTTGGTTGAATGGGGTGTTGGTAAACATTCCATACATTTCCGAAACGATGCTAACGTTCCAATACGTCAAAGACTGATTGAATTCAGAGTTGGAAAACATATTTGACATATTTGTCACATTTCCGACATCCCAATTCCCAATAGGTTGGTTGAAAGACGACAATTGAAACAGGGCATTCATATCCGTAACCAAGGAAGTACATAATTTCGTCATGTCAACTCCTTGATTTTTCCGTTGTCTCACCAGTGTGTTGTCAACCGCTTCATATTCAATCCCATTAATAAGCCCTTTATCACCAGGGCTTACTCCCTCACATTTGCAGGTGATGCCGTTTTCGGCTAGATAGAATCGGCTTGTTTTAGTGAATTTAACCATTACGGTCTTTTCTCCATCCACAATAATTCGCATGGGTATATCGCTTCCGCTTAAATCCCCGGCCCAACTATCAAATATCCAACCTTCGGCGGCGATGGGGGAAAGTTCCACGGTAGTACCGTGAGGATAGTCCCTGCCAGCTGGATTGGTAACGATAACCTCCTGCACAGTTCCCTCACCCTCAATGACAATATTGAGGGGATAATTTCTCTTCGAAAAAACGCCCGTTATGCTTTTGTTCGAATTCATCGTGAAGGTCAAAGGGGTTGAGTTCCCACTCGCATCACCCGACCATTGTTCGAAAACCCAATTTGGACTGGGCTGCGGGGTAAGGGTCACGGTTTGCCCCGCGGTGAAGCTGCTGGAAGAGGGAGAAAGGGTAATGGTTCCCCCGTCGGAAGGAGAGGTGGTGACAGATAGGGTATAGGTAGGTGTAGGTTCCCCTGTTTCTGTTTCACAGGAAACAAACGCAGCCAAAAAGAACAATAGAAAAAGGAACTGTGGTTGGATCGTTTTCATACTTGACCGGGAATTTAAATACAACAGGTAGGACAGCCTTCTTTGCTTAAGGAACGTTCAGCCCTAGTTTGCTTCCCCGGTTTTGGGGGAAAGGTCGTAAGGAACTTCCGTTGCGTCTTTTACAACGCCTATGGAGTTACCTTTCGTTTAGCTTAAGAACTCTGTTTACATCAGTTAATACAGCGTAGGCAGTAGGCTCATTTAGACCTCCCGCCAAGGGGATTGCTTTTCCGTTTGACTCCAGATCCACTCTGTAGGAAACATCAATGAGTTTTTGCCTCAGTTGCAAGCCTCTTGCGGTTGAGGCCGGGGCGTGATAGCTTTGATAATTGGAGACAAAGACGTATTGTTCGTCTACGTGATTACGTATAATCAGTCGGTGGATATTGTCCTTAGCATAAAAAACGCCATTGAGTTTTATTCCCTCGGGAGTGACGGAAAATCTGCTGGGTGTTCTATACTGGGTAACGTTTTTGCTGTTTTGGGAAAAATAGATCCAAGCACCTAGTATAGCTGTGGTGGCAAGGCCAAGCAGAAAGTCCAGTGCCCACATGATTAGATAAGGGATGCTAATTGGGATAATTAGCGATTTCAATAAGGAGGGGGCTTTTTCGGGGTTTACGTGGAATGTGGTTTCCCCTGCATTGGTTGATTTTTCGTACGGCATAACTATTGTTCGTTATGGATTTGTGTTGGTTTAAAGACTGGTTCAGTAACCCTTTTCGAAATACTGGGAGTCGAACCATCATCTTCAAAAAAATATCCGAATGCGTAAATATTTTATAATAAGAGCAAATCTAAGTCGTTTAAAAATGCTATCGGCCACCAATATTGGTGGTTTTGGTACTACCGTCTATAAATACGAATTTTTCTTCGGTTGTAAATTGAGTAAAAACCCATCTTCATAAAAAAAGCCAGAATACTACCCGTCCGGAAAAGTTAACGAAGGAGACAGAGCTATTTTAGGGTAACCGTGAGGTTGCCTAGAGTTGGAATCTCCCATTCCCTAAATTACCCTATCCTGGTACCGTTTTCTACCACCCGATCTACACTCAAGAGGGATACTTCTGAATTCATTCCCACCGCGCCCAATACCAGGCATTCACTGCGCATGTTGGCGATTTGTTTTGGGGCAAAGTTGACAACCGCAATTACCTGTTTGCCTATCAACTCCTGCGGATGGTACAGATCTGTGATCTGTGCCGAAGATCTTTTGATGCCCCAGGGGCCAAAATCAATATGCAGTTTATAGGCCGAATTTCTGGCTTCCGGAAACTCCTCCGCAGATATCACCGTCCCAACACGCATCTCTACTCGTTGGAACTCCTCCCACTTCAACGGCAGGTCGTTTGTCATCGTCTTATTCGATTATATCATCTAATCATACCCAATTTGCCGTGGTAACTAGTTGGCACCTATTTCCCTTTAGACTCCCAGAGTTAAGGTTTGTTTCTGTGTTTGCCTATTGCAGGCCACAGCCGCATCCGCTATGGGTAAATCCACGGATATGCTCGTGCCAGGGAAAGGCCTCGTGAAATAGACCGTTTTCCCAATAGAATGCCCCCCTATCCTTTGGTTCATTGCCTATTTCGTTCATGGTCGTGGTATCGTACAGCCTGCCATTTACCATGGTATGGGTGATGGATTCCGAGTGGCGGATATCCTCCAGTGGGTTTTTCTCCAAAACTATCAGGTCGGCCAACTTGCCGGCTTTTAGGGATCCAATGTCATTTCCCATACCGATGTACCTGGCGGCATGGATCGTAGCGGCCCGAAGTGCCTCGTGGTTGCCCATGCCCCCCTGCGCCAAACTCCAAAGTTCCCAGTGGGCGCCCAATCCCTGAAGTTGCCCGTGGGCGCCTAGGTTTACTTTTACGCCTTTTTCGGCAAGTTTGCTTACATAGGTGGACGTAAGTATGTGACCGTTTTCATACTCCTCGTCAGGTACCATGGTACGGTACCGGGAGCGGGCGTCCACCGTCCCCCTGGGGGTAAACTGGAGGAGCTTTTCGTTTTCCCAAACGTTCGTTTTTTGGTACCAATAGTATTCTGCATTTAGCCCTCCGTAATTTACGATCAGGGTGGGGGTATAGCCTACCTCCGTTTGACTCCATAATTCGAGCACATCTTTGTAGACAGGAGCCACCGGTATGTTGTGTTCGATGCCGGTGTGGCCGTCGATGACCATGGTCATGTTATGGAAGAACGTAGATCCTCCCTCTGGTACTACATTTACGCCTAGTTCACGGGCCGCCTGAAGCACCTGCTGGCGCTGGTCGCGTCGGGGCTGATTGTAGGATTTTACAGAAGTGGCTCCAAATGCCTTCGTTCTTCGGACGGACGATCTGGCATCATCTAAGTTGTTTATTACAGCTTTGAAATCGCCATCGGCACCATATAGGATAAAGCCTGTGCTGTAAACTCTCGGGCCGACCAACTTACCGGCTTTTACCATTTCAGAAAGGGTGAACACGGTCTCTGTATTGGCAGAGGGGTCGTGTGCCGTCGTCACGCCAAAGGCGAGGTTGGCGTAAAGCTGCCAGTTCTGCTGCACGGTTAGTCCTTCTCTAAAAGCACCCACATGCGCATGGGCATCTACCATTCCAGGCATAATGGTTTTTCCGCGCATGTCATAGGTTTTGGCATCAGCAGGGGCTTTTACGAGGGAGCTTGGCCCCACAGCCAAAATCTGGTCGCCCTCGATCAAAATGGTGCCGTCTTCGATAACTTGGTCTCCCTCCATGGTGATGATGCGGGCACCCTCCAATGCGATTTTTCCCTTTGGCTTATCCACGGTGGCCCGCAATCCGATGGGAGTTCCCATATCGTCTGAAACAGGTCTTCCTGCACCGGTTGCTTGGAAATCGAAGCGGTCACTGAGCTTTGTGGAGAAATACCGGTTGCCTAAGGTCCAATGGACTGTTTGACTGTCTTTTGACCAATGGAGGTTTATTCCTGCGTCCTTTGTCAATTGGGATACGGGAATGGATTTTGTTTGGTCATCCAAGTCAATGGGTTGCCCATTCATGACCAGTGGTGCTACGTAGGCTTTGTGTAGGTGGATAAAGGCGATCCACTTATTGTCCGGGCTGGGTACCAGTCGGTTTCCGTAGCTGGATCGGACATGAACCCGCTCATCATAGCCATTCAGGTCCAGGCTTTTTAATTCCTTGGTAATGCTGCCGAAAAAGGTGCCGCCCGTTTGATAAAAGATGCGGGATCCATCTGCGGTAAACTGGGGATGTATACCCTCACGGGTCAGCAGTTTGGCCTCAGGGCCATTTGCCTGCATCAGGTAGATGCCGGGGTTCTTTGAAAACGTTCTTCCCTGGTCAAGATTTCCGGGCTCTTTCCGGAATACGATGTGCTTTCCGTCGGGAGAATATGCGGGGGTACGGTAGATACCTTTTTCAGTGGTCAATTTGGATACACTCCCGGATTTTAGGTCGATTTCAGAAACGGTACCTTTGTCCAGGTCGTTCCAGGTAACAAAAAGAAGCTTGGTTCCGTCGGGAGAAAAGTGAGGTTCGGATTCAAAATCCATTTCGGAGGTTAGGCGTTTCGGCTTTCCATTGGGAAGCGCCTTTGTCCATATATAGCCCAAGGCGGTAAATGCGAGCAGTTTTCCATCAGGGGAGGTTACGGCGTGTTTGATCATTTTGGCATCAAAGGAATCCCGCTCGATGGGATGCTCCACGTACACCCGGTCGGCGACCTGAAGGTTCACGTCCACCGTGAAGGGTATGGTGCGATGTTCCAAGGTTTGGGTATTGATCCTTTGTAATTTGCCTTTTGCCCAGATCACAATGTCGCGGCTGTCCGGTAGCCAACTAAAGCCTGGATAGACCCCAAAGATCGCCCAAGCGGTTTGCTGATCGAGGTTAAGCTGTTCATAGACCGGCCATTCCTCTCCACTGGCCAGATCGTGCAGGTAGAGTACCGTTTTTGTGCGTACCCGTTTGATAAAGGCCAGTTTCTTCCCGTCCGGGGATACCTGTGGTCTGGCTGCCCCACCGGGGCCGCCCGTTACTATGCTGGTTTCCCCGGTGTTGAAATCATAGCGTTTGATGACATAGATCTGGTTATTGGGATCCCGATTGTATTCAAATACTCCTCCGGGAGCCATGTCTTCGCTGAAGTACAGGTACCGACCATCTCGGGATACGCTGGGTTCGTTAACATCCTGTTGGTCATTTTTGCGCTTGGTGAGTTGGAGCCCGGGGCCGCCATTGATATGATATTGCCACATCTCTCCGGCACCCAGCGATCGTCCGGAAGTAAAATGTTTTCGCGCGATCAGGTAGTTCCCATCTGGCATCCAGGTGGCATTGTTCAGGAGACGAAAGGTTTCTTTGGTTACCTGTCGGGCCTCGGTTCCGTCTTTTTTCATTACCCAAATATTGTCCCCGCCTCCGGCATCGGAGGTGAAGGCGATCCACTGGCCATCGTAGCTGAACCGGGGCTGGATCTCAAAGGGTAATCCTGTCCGTAGTGGTGTTGCCTTGCCTCCCGAGATCGGAAGGGAGTAAATATCGCCCATCAGGTCGAAAACAATGGATTGGCCATCAGGACTGACATCTAGGTTCATCCAGGTACCCTCATCGGTGCTGAATGCGATCGTTTTAAAACTCCAGTCGCCGGGAGGATTGGCAACGTCCCAATCATTGCTTTCTTGGGCTTTCACGCCAGGCAAGATGCAAAGAAACCCTAAACAAACTAAAGCTTTGAGAAATTTTATCATGACTAATCGGGCAAGTTATCAAGTAAGAAGTCAGGGGTTTTCGGGACTTGGAAAGGTTTTCCTTCTGGTTCCCTCGTACAATTCAAAATGGAGCAAGCGACAATCCAAGGTGCCGTTATAAAACGGTATTTTCCGCTTCGGTTTTAGGCCTATTTTTTTTCCCAAGTCCATATTTCCGGTAAACACCAAACCGGCATACCCTCCACACCGTTGTTTTAGAAAATCGCCGATGCGTTTGTAGGTCTTTTCAAGTTCGTCCAGTTCCCCGAGCCGTTGGCCATATTCGGGGTTCAAAAACACCGCACCTTTTCCCCCCTCGGGGATAGTCGTTTCGGCAAAATCTCCGGATTCAAAGGTTATGAGGTCTTCGACTCCGGCAGTTTCCGCATTCATTCTCGAGGCCGTAATAGCGCGTTCACTGATGTCTGACGCAATGATGGTTACGGGGATTTCCTTTATCTTTAGGTACAGATGTTTCTTGAGTTGCCGGTACGTTTTTTCGTCGTATCCGAGCAAATGCTGAAATGCGTAGTGGTCGCGGTAGATGCCGGGAAACCGATCCGTCGCCATCAGTGCAGCCTCTATAGCAACCGTACCAGCGCCACACATGGGGTTTATAAAAGGGGTGCTCCGATCCCACTCCGAGGCTAGAATGGTGGCCGCAGCGAGGGCCTCCATCATGGGCGCTTTGCCGGGTACCATGCGGTACCCATGCTTCACCAGTGTCTCTCCCGAAGTGTTCAAATAAAGAGAGGCTTGGTTGTTTTTCCAAAAAAGCTGGATTACCGCGCCCTTGTATTCCGATCCAGAATCTGGTCTAAGGTCAAATTTTTCACGGAAGCGATCCACGATGGCGTCCTTAACCGTGACATTTGCAAACATGGGATTGTCCACTGTTTCGTGGTCTACGGTACTGTTCACTGAGAAATACCCGTCCTTTGCCAAGTAGTTTTCCCAAGGCATGGATTTCACCTTGCCGTAGAGATCCTTTATATGATGTAGCGGGAAGTCGATCAAATGGTACAGCACATTGCTTGCCGTTCTCAGATGCATATTCAGCATCATGCAATCGGTCAGGGTGCCGTTCAGGGTGATGCGCGTACGGTAGGTTTCTGTGGGTGTATATCCCAAGCCGACGATTTCTTGTTCTAGGTAAGGGGCAAATCGGTCGAAGCAAGTGACTACGATCTTGCCTTTTCGTTCAAAATCCAACATAAGGCCAAATATACGTCGTTTATTTTAGAAGCTTTTTGATTTTGGCCAACGCAGCAGCGTACTCCTCCAGATTGTTGATGTTTTGAAGCAACGTTTCATCTTCCAGTTCGATGCGGGTTAGGCGCATTG
This sequence comes from Lunatimonas lonarensis, assembly GCF_000390185.1. GTDB lineage: Bacteria > Bacteroidota > Bacteroidia > Cytophagales > Cyclobacteriaceae > Lunatimonas > Lunatimonas lonarensis. The sequence goes on from NZ_AQHR01000048.1 coordinate 7,165, forward strand.
CACTAAGTACACGTTGGGGTGAAAGGTTTCCTTTATTTACCTCCCCTAGAAGAAGGGAATAGGCAGCAGGTTCATAAATGGTGCAGACGGGCTCCGGAAGCCCGCTTGATCGAAGGACAAAGGCCGTTGCCAACATGTCGGGTTTTCTACTACGAACCAATAGCTCAAGAATCTCACGCGTCAAAAAGGGAAGGTCGCAGGCGACTACCAGCCACGCGGAGTCTGGGTGTTGCCCGAATGCAGACAAAATGCCCCCCATTGGCCCCATGCCTGCTCGGGTATCGATGATGGCAGGACGGTTGGCGGTGGGTGGGAGCACCTGTCCTTCCCGGCAAGAGAGGTACACCTCTTCACAAAAAGGGACTAAAAGTTCGCTTACATGCTTCCATTGGGGTTCGTGCCAATAGTGAAGTTGACTTTTGTCCTTTCCCATGCGGGCGCTTTTACCGCCCATCAAAAGCAGGCCGTTTGGTTTAGGTAGCTCGTTTGAAATCACGCTTTCCGCCTGTTTTTTCGGTAAGACCCAATTCTTTGATCAGAATGTCGTGCGAAAAACCTTTGCACATGTCATATATGGTCAGTGCGGCGACCGATGCCCCCGTGAGCGCCTCCATTTCTACCCCCGTCTTACCGGTGAGCGAGACTGTGCAGTGGATCAGTACGCTGGCATCCGACAGGGGATTGATCTGGATCTTGATGTTTTCCAAGGCGAGTGGGTGGCATAGCGGGATCAGATCAGCGGTTTTTTTGGCTGCCATGGTTCCTGCAATGATGGCCGTTTGGAAGACCGGTCCCTTTTTGGTGACAATATCTTTTTCTTCCAACAGCAGCTTCATAATGTCCACTCCCAATACTACCTCGCAGGAGGCGGTAGCCGAGCGCTTTGTTTCTACTTTGCCGCCGACGTCTACCATACTGGGATTCCCGGTTTTTTGGTCTAGGTGCGTGAAGTCTTTGTTGTTGGATTCCATGGTCAATGGGGTCTTTGTTGAAGTTTAGTGAGCGTGCGGGTGACATGCTGGATCGCGGAGGAGATATCATCTTCTGTAGTGCCCCTTCCGAGGGCAAAACGAACACTGGCTTTGCCGATTTCCTCAGGAATGCCCATGGCACGTAGCACATGGGAGGCCCGTTCGGTGATGCTGCTACAGGCAGATCCAGAGCTTACGGAAATTTTTTGATTGAGTGCAATAAGCCAGTGTTTTCCTTCCACTCCTTCGAAAGAAACATTGGTAACGTGGGGCAGCCGGTCGGTGGTACTGCCGTTTACTTGCGTGCCCGGAAGCTTCAGCAGTTCGGATTCCAGCCAATCGCGTAACCGAGCCAGTCGTATGGACTCAGACGGCATGTTCTTGGCGGCAATTTCACAGGCTTTTCCCAATCCCACAATTCCCGGTACGTTCAGCGTACCGCTGCGTAGGCCAAGCTCGTGGCCGCCGCCGGTAATTTGGGCTTGCAAGCGAAGGGGTGGCCGCTGTTTTCGGACATAGAGTGCACCGACGCCTTTTGGTCCGTAAATCTTATGGCCCGATAAGGCTGCAAGGTCAACGGGAAGCGGAGCCAGATTCAGCGGGATTTTCCCAACGGCCTGAACTGCATCTGTCAGGAAGGCCACGTTGTGCTGATGGGCCAGTTCGCCCAATGCTTGGATGGGTTGTAAAACACCCGTTTCATTGTTGGCGGCCATTACCACAAGCAGGGCGGTCTGTGACGTGAAGACCTCAGCCACCTTGTCCAACGGCACGATCCCGTCCTTTTCCACAGGAAGGTAGGTTGCACGAAAGCCCAATGTTTCCATGGATTGGATGGTGTCCAACACCGCAGAATGTTCGGTGGATACCGTGATCACATGATCCCGATTGTCTTCGGATCGTTTTGCCAGCAAAAAGCCACGGATGGCCAGGTTAATGGCTTCCGTGGCTCCACTGGTAAAGATAATTTCGGTGGGTTTTGCTCCGATCAACTGCGCTACCTGTTCCCTCGCCTGTTCTACTGCCTCTTCCGCCAACCACCCATAGGGGTGGTGTTTGCTGGAGGCATTTCCGAACTGGGTTTGAAAATACGGCATCATGGCCTCCAATACTTCCGGGTCACATGGGGTGGTAGCGTTATGGTCCAGGTAGATCGGAAGGTGCATATCGTTTATCTGGTCATGGATTCGGCCATCTGCAAGGCCCTGTAGGCATTTACCACCCCGCCAGTGCGGCTCAGCTTACCAAACGACACGGTTTCCTCGGCGCCAGGCTTATTGACTTCGAGGGCACTCTCATCGTGGACGGTGGATTTGAGGATTTGGCGGATCTGACTGGGTTTCAGCTGGGGGTAGTAGGCGAGTAACAGGGCGGCTACACCGGCCACAGTAGGGGCAGCCATGCTGGTACCGCTGTTTTTCTTGTATTCCCCCCCGGGCATAGTAGAGTAAATATCCACCCCGGGAGCGAAAAAATCCACACCTGTGTTGCTGAAGTTACTGAAGCTAGCAGGAAGGTCTTCGTTGGCCAACCAAGAGGAAGCACCGATTTCAAGCCAGTTGGAAGCCTCTCCTTTTTTCTCATAAAACCGGTTGGGGAAGTTGTTGGTGGGTGTTGTTTCTTTTGAACTGTTGCCTGCCGCATGGACAAGTACCACGCCCTTTCGTTCTGCATATTTGACGGCACGATCCACTGCTTTTTTTCCCGGCGAATAAGACTTGCCAAAACTCATGTTGATGACATGCGCTCCGTTATCTACGGCATATAAAATGGCATTCGCCACGTCTTTGTCACGCTCGTCGCCGTCCGGAACTGCCCGTATCGGCATGATGAGCACATGTTCGGCCACCCCTTTAATGCCGAGGTCGTTGTTGCGGTCGGCGGCAATGATACCTGCCACATGGGTTCCATGGCTTGAGTCCGGTCCGGTAGGGTCGTTGTTTCCGTAATTCCGGTCTTTGTAGTCTTCAGGGTCATCTCCCACGATATGTCTTGGATCAAAGTCTAGGTTGTAGGCGAAGTTCACCTGTGTTTCGAAATGCTGTCGTGCCTCCGCCAACTCAGAAATGACTTCGTTTACGCTCATTTCATCGTCTCGGATATTGTTGAATACCTGCATCAGCATCCCAACCGAGCTTTTCACTTTGCTGTCATCGGTTTCAATTTCCGACAGCTCGGCAGCACCAAAATCGTCCACAGAGAGGTACTCTTTTACGATGTCGGCAGCCTGATTGAACATGCCTTCCATATTTTGGAAAAAATTGAAATTCATTTCGGCTTCTGCCTTATCTGTTTCAAAATTCCGCTGTATACGTTGCCAGTAGGCAAACTCTTTTCGTTGCTTCTTTTTGACGTCGTCCTCTGTCAATCCGCCATAGATAGCCTTTAACCGTACGTATTCCCTGGTAAGTTCGTGTGAATCTTCTGCTACATGGGATCCGTCACTGCCTCCAATGAAATTCCAGCCGTGTACGTCATCCACGTAGCCATTCTTATCATCGTCTATTCCGTTGCCGGGGATTTCTCGGGTGTTAACCCAGATTTTTCCCTGCAAGTCCTCATGTGCTATGTCCACTCCGGAATCGATGACCGCTACTACCACGGTTTGTTTTGGCTGCTTGTTTTTAAGGAATTCATGGGCTTTTTGCGCGCTTGTACCAATAATGCCATCCTCTTGTGGATCCATCAAAAACCAGTCATTGGGGGCCTTGAGGCTATCGGCATGGGTAAAAACGGCCCCTGTAAAGGTGTAGGAATAGGCACTGGCCTGAAAGAAGCAGAGCAAGAGCCCAACAAAAATAGTCAAAGAAAATTTACGCATAGTCGATTGGGATAAATTGAAATAGTGCATGTTTTCGGAATATGACCAATCTAGGATTGGGTAACAATCGCTTTTTGATCAACAGTTGTAAATATGTTTGTAAGGTTTTTGTCTTGCAATATAGGATGCATTTAAAATACATAGCCCATTCTTAATTCAATATTTTCGGCTACGTGGCCGTGTGTTTTCATGGAAGCTCCTGCCCGTAGGTGCTTTGAAAGCCGATATAGAATGGCGTAGCGTTGATAAAACGATTTATCCGGCTGGTAGTTTTCGGGTTTCCGCAAATAGAAGGCCATCCGTTGACTAAAGTCAAAGCGTCCGAAAAGAAAGTGGTGGGCTACAAATACCCCGTGGTTGATCAAATCATCTTTTTCGGTACCTGCGGACAAGCTTTGGTCCCAGGTTCCTTCCCAGCCTCCTCCCAACGCATTGATGCCGGTAACTTTCCGGTAAGCTCCAATGGAGGTCCCCACGGCAGGACTTCGTGTGTTTGCGATTGGATTGTTTTTCATCGTAGCAAAGACCTCCAAGTAGGGATTCCACCTATTATTCAGCTCTTCTGGTAAGTAACCGGGAAATTCGGGGGTTTGGAGGTAATAATAGGCTCCTAAACCAAGCGTGGGGAAGTTCATGCCCCGGTTGGGTTGGCGCTGCCCGCCGTTGGAGATATGGTTGTAGTGGAAGGCGATATTGGCTGACCACTTCTCCGTTAGGGCATACTGGATATGTGGCGATACGAACAGCAAAAAGCTGATGGGAGCTGAGAAAAAGGTGTTTTCGGGGTTTGTGGTTTCGTTGTAAACGCGGTTTAAGTAACTGGCCCCCATTCCGCTGGCAAGGGAAACCTGCCATCGGGCAGCCCGAAACAAAATGGGTTCGAAGGAACCCGCAAGGGTAGTGGCGTGCCCCAGTACGTCCGGATTGCCAAACCGATGATGGGTCAGCCGTAGGCCAAGATAATGAAAGCAATTACAGGCATCCCAGCGTTTTTTGTCAAGGCGCATGCGGTCATATCGAAGACTCAAACCGACGGGGTTGGTTTGGGACACTGGCACTAGGTCAGAGGCGTGCGGAATAATGAATCCGTACTGGGCTTCTGACCCCATCCGGGTCACCGATTGTTGCGCCTGCACCGGCTGAAGTACCCACAGAAGAAAAAGCAACGAAGCGTATTTCAAGGTTGGTATGGTTGGATTTCTCTATCATAAGCACTGATTTGAGGGCGAAAGGTTTCGTTTTGACTGAAAATTATTCCAGTCGGTTCTTGTAATTTTTCCCAATACCAGCTTACTTTGCAGCGTCCTTTTACTTTTAGCGTAGCTGGATTTATACAGAAGAGGTGAGAGACAGGCTCGATGACCCTCTGGCAACCTGGAAAGACCAAGGTGCCAATTCCTGCCGGGAGACCAACATAGGATCCTGGAAATATAAAGTCTATGTATGAAAAAGAACCCCTTTACCATTTCCATTTCCCGCACATCCGAAAAATTTCCCGGTCCATGTTTGGTTTTTCCGTTAATTGACTGACTTGGTCAACGGAACGGGTAATATATTCGTAATTTCGGTAACTTAATGGGGTACTAACTAATAAACCTAAACTCACAAAAACATGTCAAAACAGTATCGATTCGAAACATTGCAGCTTCATGCCGGACAGGAGGCAGATCCAACCACCAACTCCCGTGCAGTGCCTATCTATCAGACAACCTCGTATGTGTTCAATTCGGCGGAACACGGAGCGAATTTATTTGCCCTTAAGGAATTCGGGAATATCTACACCCGGATCATGAATCCAACCACGGATGTGTTCGAGAAGAGACTGGCGGCATTGGAAGGTGGTGTTGCTGCGGTTGCAACTGCTTCCGGTCAGTCTGCCCAGTTTCTTGCCCTCAACAACTTCCTGACAGTTGGCGATAACTTTGTAACCTCGCCTTACCTGTACGGAGGTACTTATAACCAATTTAAGGTTGCCTTTAAGCGCTTGGGCATTGAAGCCCGATTTGCAAAAACCGATAAGGCAGCAGACCTGGAGGCGCAAATAGACGGAAACACCAAAGCGATCTACGTTGAAACAATCGGTAATCCCGAGTTTAACATCCCGGATTTTGAAGCAGTAGCCGCGGTGGCGCAAAAGTACGATATTCCGTTGGTCGTGGACAACACATTCGGAGCAGGGGGCTTTCTGTGCCAGCCAATCAAGCATGGTGCGAATATCGTCACCTCTTCTGCTACCAAATGGATCGGTGGACACGGCACGTCCATCGGGGGAATCATCGTAGATGGTGGAAATTACAATTGGGGCAACGGCAAGTTTCCTCAGTTTTCCCAGCCCTCAGACGGCTACCATGGGTTGGTTTTTTCGGATGTATTTGGCATCGATAATCCCCTCGGACTCCCCAATATCGCCTTTGCCATCCGCGTGAGGGTGGAAGGATTACGGGATTTTGGACCGGCGATCAGCCCATTCAATGCCTTTTTGTTGTTGCAGGGGTTGGAGACACTTTCGCTACGGGTACAACGAACTGTCGACAATGCGCTTGAGATAGCAAAATGGCTCGAAAGCCACCCACAGGTGAAAAAGGTAAATTATCCTGGCCTGGCTTCCAGTCCGTACCACGCAGTGGCCAAAAAGTACCTGGAACATGGCTTTGGCGGGGTTCTGAGTTTTGAAATTGAGGGTGAAAAGGAGACGGCCTCTACCTTCATCAACAACCTGAACCTGATTTCCCATTTAGCCAATGTGGGCGATGCGAAAACGCTGATCATCCAGCCGTCGGCAACTACCCATCAGCAGTTGACCGACGAAGAGCAGCTTGCGGCTGGAGTTACGCCCACCCTATTAAGGCTTTCTTTGGGGATAGAGCATATCGAAGACCTCAAGGACGACTTGCAGGGAGCCTTTGACAGCTTGAAATAATCAAAATGACCAGTCAGCAGTCGAACATATTCAGTGAAATGACCCAAGAAATTTTCAGTTGCGAAGAAGGGCTTATGTTGGAATCGGGGGAGCATCTCCCCCACTTCCAGCTAAGTTACACGACGCAAGGTCAACTCAATCCCGATCAGGACAACGTGGTTTGGGTGCTGCATGCCCTAACCGGCGATGCCAACGCCCATGAGTGGTGGTCCGGATTGATAGGAGAGGATAAATTCTTCGATCCCTCCAAGTATTTCATTGTATGTGCGAATCTATTGGGTTCCTGTTACGGATCTACCCAGCCGTTGAGTATCAATCCGAAGACCGGCGAACCTTACTATTACGATTTTCCAAATCTCACCACAAGGGATCTAGCGGCGTCATTTGATCTGCTCCGTCAGTATCTCGGTCTGGGGAAAATTCACACGCTGATCGGCGGCTCACTGGGTGGGCAGGTTGCGCTGGAATGGGCTTATACCCTGCAAAGACGACTGAAGCACGCCATTATCGTGGCATCGAATGCCAAAGCGTCTCCTTGGATCATCGGCTTTAACGAGTCCCAGCGCATGGCCATTGAATCCGACAGTACCTGGGGACAAAGAAGTACCGACGCCGGAAAGCGTGGATTGGAGGCGGCAAGAGCCATTGGAATGCTAAGCTACCGCCATCCCCAAACATTCATTCACAGCCAAAGTGATACCGAAGAAAAACGTGACAACTTCAGAATCAGCAGTTACCTACGCTACCAGGGAAAAAAACTGGCCAACCGTTTTAATGCGTTTTCCTATTGGGTGCTCAGCAAGGCCATGGATAGTCACGACGTGGGTAGGGGTAGGGGAGGCACAGTCAAGGCGCTTTCCCAAATTCCCTGCAAAGTGCTTGCCGTAGGTGTGGATTCGGACGTACTCTTTACAAGTGAGGAATCCCGCTTTATCAGTAGAAACGTGCCCAACGGCAACTACCGTGAAATTCACTCTATCTACGGACATGATGCTTTCTTGATCGAATTTGAGCAATTGAATTATATTCTCACCTCTTTTTTCTTGGAAAATATAAATTAGACACAAATCCTTCGGTTTGTCATCCATTGTACTTTTAGCGTAGGGTCCCGCAGCCTTTTCGGCCTCCTTCTGCCGAAAAATGAATTTTAGGCGTTTTGCGGTTGTTATGTGATATCAATTCGCTGCGTTTTCCCATGGATCAGACTTCTCTCTCCACCGCTGGATGGAATCTCCGGCAATCTTATGCCAATTTACCGAAGGAATTTTATTCCCATCAGAAACCCGATCCCGTAAAGGATCCCGGGATGGTTCTGCTGAATTCGCCGCTAGCCAGTACGCTGGGCTTGGACTTTGATGATTATGAAGAAAAGGTTCTGGCGAATCTGTTTTCAGGAAATGAGCTGCCTCCGGGGAGCGATCCGATTTCCCAAGCCTACGCCGGGCATCAGTTTGGAAGCTTTACCCTATTGGGAGATGGACGGGCCATTCTGTTGGGAGAACAGGTGACACCTGAGGGTAACTCTTTAGATGTACAGTTAAAAGGTGCGGGGCGTTCGTTGTATTCCCGCAGGGGCGATGGTCGTGCTACCCTTGCCTCCATGCTTCGTGAGTTTTTGGTTTCTGAGGCGATGCACGGATTGGGAATCCCGACCACTCGTTCGTTGGCAGTGGTAACAACCGGTGAACCCGTCTACCGGGAGCAGGTACAGGCAGGAGCAGTGCTAACCCGGGTAGCATCCAGCCATATCCGCGTCGGAACCTTTGAATACGCCAGCCAGTACCTGGGAAAAGAAAGCTTAAAGGCGTTACTGGATTACACGATACAGCGGCATTATCCGGAAGCGGCCCAGGATGAAAACCCAGGCTTGGCTTTTTTTCATCAGGTGCTTAACCAACAGGCTGCGTTGGTTGCCTCTTGGATGGGCGTGGGTTTTATACATGGAGTCATGAATACCGACAATATGAGCATTGCTGGAGAGACCATCGATTACGGCCCCTGTGCTTTTTTGAACACCTACGATCCTGGTACGGTATACAGTTCGATTGATGTACAGGGGCGGTATGCCTTTGGCAATCAACCTAAAATCGCACATTGGAACCTTTCGTGTCTGGCAAGTGCCCTTTTGCCGCTGTTTCATGAGGAGAAGGAAAAGGCCGTTTCCATAGCGCAGGATGCTTTAAATGCCTTTCCTTTCCGATTTAAAGAGCATTATGCCAAGGCAATGGGACGAAAACTTGGATTGAAGGAACGGAGGGATGGAGATGATTCGTTGATAAGCGATCTGTTGCAAATAGCAGAGGAGCAACGTTGGGATTATACGCACACCTTTCTTTTTTTACAAGGAGATATGCCGGGTGGGAAATTGCAGGGATCTGAATTACCGGCGTTTCAGGCTTGGTATCGACGATGGAATGCGCGTGTTACGGGAGATGGGATACCTCTGTCAGAAATCCAGCGGGCGATGCAATCCCATAATCCGAAGATCATCCCAAGGAACCATCTGGTGGAGGCAACCTTATCACAAGCGGTACAGGGGGATATTGGGTCTTTGTACCGGTTTTTAGAGGTTTGCCAAAACCCCTTTGAGACTGGTAAATATACCCGGTTGTTTCAGGAGGTTCCAGACTCGCAGTGGGAGCGGGGCTATCAGACCTTTTGTGGTACCTGATGGGTTATTTTGATCCAAGCTTGATCCGATCCTTCTTGCGTTGGGTGAATTGCTAGCAGATATGATCATAGAATTTATATAGGCGTGCCAAACAGCCGGTTGGAAAGCAAGGCTTCGTTTTGAGTAGCCCGATTATGTTTTCCAGTGATTCGTTATGGTTTCTACACACTGGCTTTTTCTTACCAAACCCATGAATATAAATTCCGATTTCTTAGCCTTTTCGCGATGATCTGCCTAATTTGCCCTTATTGTTTACATTCATAAACTGATTGAATCGATGATAGGAATGGATTTATCCGATATGTTTTCCCTTTCCCGGAAGGTGGCTATTGTGACTGGAGCCAGTAAAGGCATTGGCCTCGCAACTGCCGAGATTTTTGCCGCGGCGGGGGCGCGGGTTGTGATCAGTAGCCGAAAGCAGGCTACTCTTGATACCGTGGCAGGTCATCTAAAGGAGCGAGGGTACGACGTGATGGCGATCGCCTGCAATGTGGGTGACCCCGATGCCGTAAAAAATCTGGTGTCGGAAACTGTCGAAAGATATGGACAAATCGACATTTTGGTCAACAACGCTGCAACCAATCCAGTCTATGGGCCAATCAACGAGACCTCTTTGGACGCATACGACAAGATCATGAATGTAAATGTTCGGGCTCCTTTTCAGTTAATGAAACTTTGTTTTCCCTATTTGATAGCCTCAACCTCCGGTTCGGTTATCAATATCAGCTCGATTGGCGGGCTTTCTCCAGAGGATGGTCTCGGTATTTACAGTGTCAGTAAAGCGGCCTTGATATCCCTGACAAAGGCCTGTGCCAAAGAGTGGGCCGGCCACGGCATACGGGTCAATGCGATCTGCCCCGGATTGATCAAAACGAAATTTTCCCAAGCGTTGTGGAGCAATGAGGGAGTAATGGAGAGAATGATGGATCAACTGGCCCTTAAGCGGATCGGTGAATCTGAGGAAATAGGTGCAGCTGCCCTTTACCTGGCCTCAGATGCTTCGGCATACACTACGGGTGCTGTGTTGACTGTAGATGGGGGAGTTACGATCTAATGAACATGGAAATCCATACGGTAACGGTGGTAGGCGCAGGTACGCTGGGATCCCGGGTGGCATTGCAATGTGCCTTATCGGGTTATCGGGCAAAGGTTTATGATCTGGATGCTAGTATCTTAGAAACATCAAAGGCTACCATGCAAAAGTTGCTTCGGCAATTGCGAAAGCAGGGCAGCCTGCTTCCTGCACAAGAGGAGGGTTTGTCTGATAGATTACTTTTTACAGACAAGCTAGGCGAAGCCGTGGAGGATGCTGATCTGATCAACGAAAGCGTGACAGAGAATTTAGAAACAAAGCTTCAGGTATGGAAGCAAATCGACAACCTCGCGCCAGAGAAGACTATCTTTACCACCAATACCTCTTTTTTATTGCCTTCCAAAATCGCTGCGGCCATCGACAGACCCCAGCGATTTTGCGCACTTCATTTTCATGATGTTTTCTTTGCCCGGCTGTTGGATATCATGGCCCACAGCAAAACCGATCTCGCATTGATTCCGATTTTGGAGAAATTTGGCAGAAGCCTCAATCAAGTCCCGGTAGTCATACAAAAGGAGTATCCTGGTTATTTGTTCAATACGATGCTCATGTCCTTTATCCATGCTGCCGGAAAGCTTCTGACGAGGGGAGTCGGTTCTATTGAGGACATAGACCGGTCATGGATGGTAAATTTTCACATGGCGATCGGTCCTTTCGGGATATTGGACCAAATAGGCTTGGATACCGCATGGCACGTTACGCGCAACAATCCGGATAAATATACCCAGGCATTCGCCGACTTGCTGGCCGATTATATCAAGGAAGGGAAGTTAGGGGAGAAAGTGGGCGCGGGGTTTTATAGCTATCCCAATCCAAGGTATAGGGATCCCAATTTTTTGAAGTAGCGCTTTATTTAAGGCAAACTAACCTATAGATGGGGACGCTTCCTCTGATTTTTCTATTTTTACAGCCAGAAAAGAAAATCAACAAGAATTTATGAGAATTTTACGTAACCGAATTTTCGTTGTGCTTGCGGTCTTTTTTGTCGTTTCGGCCTGCGGAACGGACAAAACAATGAGTACTGATACAAGCCAAGGGCAGGCTTCCGGTGAGTTAACGCTTTCCCAATTGGAAAAGGAACATGTAACCGAGTTGGTAGCCTATGCAGACAGTGTAAATAGAGGCCTGAGGGAGGATACCGAGCGGGGCAGTGCCCGACTGGAGATCAGTGGCACCGTAGGCAACACAAAGGTTACGGTAAATCACGGTTCCCCGGGGGTGAGGGGCAGGGTGATTTGGAATGGTTTGGTTTCCTACGATCAGGTGTGGGTCAGCGGGTCCCATTGGGCCACAGCCGTTACCTTCAGCGATGCCGTAGTGGTGGCAGGAACCGAAATTCCTGCGGGAATGTATGCGTTTTTTACCATTCCGGGACGCGAGCAGTGGACATTGATCATCAACGAGCGATTCGATCAACATTTGGCAGAAGAATATAGTGAATCGGAAGATTTGGTGCGTATCAACGTAGATCCCATCCTTTTGGATCAAACCGTTCAGCGACTGACCTACCAAGTGGAGGCCCGTGGCCCGAAACAGGGGGTATTGGCGATGAGCTGGGAAAAAATACGCGTCGAGTTGCCATTTGAGACCCGATGATTCAAGTTTTTAGTTTATTGGATGCAAAATTATTGGGCTGAGGTAACGGGGAGAAATATGTTAGGTTGAACGCTTGAAGGGCTGATAGTAAGTCTGTCTGTATGTCTTATAAAAAATTCGATGCTGTTGTCGTAGGATCAGGCCCAAATGGGCTGGCAGCGGCGATCGTACTACAGCAACAGGGAGCGCAGGTCTTATTGATCGAGGGCAAGGATACCATCGGTGGCGGTATGCGGACCAAGGAGCTCACACTTCCCGGCTTCAGGCACGACGTCTGCTCGGCAATCCATCCCATGGCCGTAGCCACCCCCTTTTTTAAGAGTCTTCCCTTGGCCGATTTTGGACTTAGGTTCCTACACCCAGAAGTTTTGGCCGCACACCCGTTCCCGGAGGGTGACGAGGCAGCGGTTTTGTTGCATTCCATGGCTAAGACAGCCGAACGCCTCGGGAAAGACACCCATCGTTACCGGGCACTGATAGAGCCTATCGTGAGAGATTGGGCCAAATTGGCTCCTGACTTTTTAGCTCCTTTACAGATTCCTCGGCATCCTTTTTCCTTAGCAGCCTTCGGCTTCAAAGCCCTTCAGCCCGCCCGTTTTCTGGGAAGCTCCTTTCGGGAGAGAGAAACCAGAGGCTTATGGGCTGGTATGGCTGCCCATGGTATACAGCCACTGGAGAACATGGCGACTTCTGCGATTGCCCTCGTGTTGATGGCAGCCGGACACCATAGTGGATGGCCGGTGCTTGAAAGGGGATCCCAATCCTTGGCTGATGCGTTGGCGGGGTATTTTCAATCTCTCGGTGGAGTCGTTCAGACAGGGAACATGGTTCGTACATTGGCCGACCTTCCCGAGGCAAAGGCTTGGGTATTTGATTTGGGGCCTCGGCAGTTGTTGCAGTTGGCAGGGGATCGTTTTTCGTTGCTATACCGTTGGCAACTACGGCGGTATAAATACGGCATGGGAGTCTTCAAAATGGATTTTGCATTGGATGGACAAATCCCTTGGAAATCGGTGGAGGCAAGGAAAGCAGGAACAGTTCATTTGGGAGGGACTTTGGAAGCCATTTCCCACGCCGAACGCGTCATCTGGAAAGGTCAGTATCCCGAGCATCCCTATGTGTTGGTGGCCCAGCAAAGCTTGGTGGATAGTACCAGGGCTCCGGAAGGAAAGCACACGGCTTGGGCCTATTGCCATGTGCCCTTTGGTTCCTCTAAGGATATTTCTTCCGTGATTGAAAGCGAGATCGAAGGCTATGCTCCTGGTTTTAAAGACCTGATATTGGCAAAACATGCAATGAACAGTGCGGATATGGAGGCATACAATCCCAACTATGTGGGAGGGGATATCAACGCAGGGGTGCAGGACATCACCCAGATCTTCACGAGGCCTGCCTTGCGTGTTTCCCCTTATCGAACTTCCGCCAAAGGAATCTACCTTTGTTCCTCCTCCACTCCTCCTGGAGGCGGCGTACACGGGATGTGTGGGTATCATGCTGCCAGGCAGGTGATCAAAGATCTCTTTTAAGTGTTTTTTTACCATATTGCTCCATTTGATTTTCTACTTTTGAAGTTATTTTGGCTGATAATAACCAATTTACACTAAAAGTCTATAAAATCTATAGGGAATACACGTAAATAAAAATTTAATGTGTAAATTTGTAGTGTTGAATGAAACAATGCGATCAGATTTTCAGTACTAATAAACGTAAGTAACGATGCGAAGTAACTTGGCAACCTCAATTGATGATAACGGTAACTCTTTGAATCCTGGGCTATTCTTGGACAAAGAAGAGATGGAGCGGGAAGTGTTGTCTGCTGGAGAGGCACTTGAGCGACAAGGTGTCAGACTGCTTGGGCGGCAGGCGGCTGACAGGGGAAATTATTCTGAGGTAACCTTTGAGCTATCCGAGCGCTTCCAGTCATTGTATGGCGTATTGAGGGGGCTAAGCGAGCTTTACAGAAGCCCGGTCGCCTATATCCGCAGCAATCACAGCTACCATAATTTCACCTTACATTTCAAAGCAGAAGCTAAGCAGGAGGTAAAAGCCTTCTTGGAATTGGTGTTTACGGTATTGGAGAAGGAAATACATTTCAAGAAGGTGCTCCACAAGGTTATTTCCATTCAACGAAAACACGAGCAGGAAAACGAGCTGTTGTACAAGCAGTTGTATTGAGACGGCACGGGCATACTGATTGGGCCACGGCAAAGATTGCCGTGGTTTTTTTATTTAGGACGCTTTGCGTTTTGGGATAAGTACATTCTATTGGGGGAATTGGTAGGCGTTCGGTTTGATATTTCAATAATATGTGCAAATTTTGACCTTTGAACCGACTTTCACTTCGTAACAGCCAAACTACATGAACCAATACATCGATCTCATTAAGCAAACGTTTGATTTCCCTACCAAAGAATTTACCGTAGAAAACGATCAGTTGAAATTTAATGGGGTGGATCTGATGGAGATTATTCAGCAATATGGCACACCGTTGAAGTTGACCTACCTCCCTAAGATTTCCGAAAACATCCAAAACGCCAAGACCTACTTCAACAACGCCATTCAGGCGCACGATTACAAGGGGTCTTATACCTACTGCTACTGTACCAAGTCTTCCCATTTTAGCTTTGTCGTACACGAAGCGCTGAAGAACGACATACACATTGAAACCAGTTCCACCTTTGACATACCCCTGGTCCGAAGCCTGTATGAGGAGGGGAAAATCACCAAACAGACCTATATCGTCTGCAACGGATTCAAGAGAGACCTGTACAAGCAGTATATTGCCGAACTCCTCAACGATGGCTTTGTTAATTGCGTACCGGTTTTGGACAACCTGTCCGAAATTGACTACTACCTTGAGCATGTAAACGTTCCCTTTCAGGTGGGCATACGGATCGCTGCCGATGAGGAGCCCAAGTTTGGCTTTTATACCTCCCGGTTGGGCGTAAGGTACAACGACATCGTGCGTCTCTACGAGGAAAAGATCAAAGATAACCCGAAGGTATCGCTTAAGCTGTTGCATTTTTTCATCAATTCCGGCATACGTGACACCGCCTATTATTGGTCCGAGCTCACGCGCTTTATCCAGAAATACGTGGAGTTGAAGAAGATCGCTCCGGAATTGGACACCATGGACGTGGGCGGGGGTTGGCCCATCAAGACCAACGTTTTCTTTGATTACGATTACCAGTACATGGCCGATCAAATAGTGAAGAATATCAAATGGATGTGTGCCAAAAACAACACGGTAGAGCCGCATATTTTTACCGAATTTGGCAGCTATACCGTCGGAGAAAGCGGTGCGGTGCTTTACAGTGTACTGGCGGAAAAACTCCAAAATGACAAGGAACTCTGGTATATGATCGACGGATCCTTTATCACGCAGCTACCGGATAGCTGGGGACTTAACCAGAAATACATCATGCTGGCCGTCAACAACTGGAACGAGGAATACCACAACATCAACCTGGGTGGTCTGACCTGTGACAGTATGGACTACTACAACTCCGAAGCCCATCAGTTCAATATTTACCTTCCCAAGGTGGAAGAAGGGAAGAAGCAATACATTGGTTTTTTTCATACAGGAGCCTATCAGGAATCCTTGGGCGGATATGGGGGGATTCAGCATTGTTTGATTCCCGCTCCTAAGCACGTCATAATCGACCGGGATACGGATGGAAGCGTGAAGCACTGGCTTTTTGCACCCGAACAAAGCCATGAAAGCATGATGAAGACCTTGGGATATGTTTCCCCTACTGAGGGCAAATAGTCTTTCCAGGTGGGTGTCTCTTGGTGGGGTTGGATGGTGCTTGAGGCTATTGATTCCGCGCCTTTGGCGCTCGGGTGACGTGGTCCTATGCTGCCTTGGGCAGGTGCCCAAGGCTACTGATTTTGCGCCGTTGGTGCTGACAATAGCCAGTAGGTGTGCAATGGGCCCTAGTTTAGCCTACATGGCCGCCATGGCTATAGAAACATGTCACCGGATTTCCGCAACAACCGGGAGTGGTCATGCCTACGGCAGATAAATGTGAGAGCCTTACTATGAGTTATTTAGTTCAGGTCGGGCTCGATTGGCGGTTCGTTGTTGTCGCAATCTTATTATTTTAGTTTTTTTTATTGCTTTGCTTTCGGTCATAGATTTCATTTGTGTTATGGCAACTTTGTTGAGTTGAATTAGTCCGTCGCTTTGCGCTAACCCTTGTTCGATGAGCAAGGCATTGATACTCTCCATATTGCGCAATACAACCAACTGTTCCAATGTCGCATAATCTCTTATGTTTCCTGTTTTGTCGGGATTTTTATCTCTCCACTCTTTGGCTGTTATTCCGAAAAGTGCAACATTTAGTAGGTCAGCCTCATTTGCATAAACAAAACTTATTTGTTGTTTGGTAATTTCATTTGGTATCAGATTTTCCTTGATTGCGTCAGTATGAATTTGATAATTGATTTTGGAAATAGTTCGTTGTAAGTTCCATTCTAATTTCAGTCTGTTGTTTTGTCATCTTTCAGGCGTTGAAACTCTTTGATTACATAAAGTTTAAACTCTATGTAAATCCACGATGCATATTCCAAAGCAATGTCTTTATGTGCAAAAGTCCCTCCATATCCGCCTGATTTTTAAATAATTACTATGGAATTTGTATTTTCTATCCAACGTTTTGGCGTCATTACAAAACTGTTGAGTCCTGCTTGTTTTCTAAACCCCTCGAATTCGAGGGGTTTAAAATCTGGATTTTATATTGTTTCCCAAAACCCCAAAAGTTCAATGGTGTTTCGGTTTCTAATCCAATTCTGAATGATAGTATCCGTGTTTTTGGGGTCTTTGTGCCGTGCTAGCAGGAACAACGATAACCATGAGCAATTTTAAACAGATTATACTGCACCATGTCAACGAAGAGAGTAACCTATAGTCAAGGTTTTCACATTAAAAAAACCTGCGATTAGATTACTTCTGTATTTGGCATTGACCGCTGCTTATGTAGTACTTCCCCGAGGTTCCCTGTATCAAGGGTCTCAAAGAAACACCGCAGTGTGTCGTGGGAGGGAGTCCTTTTCCTGTAGGGAAAATAGCGTCGGAACCAATTGGGATTCTCCCTGCCAAAAAATCCGAAAATTTTTCTGCCATTACACCGGTAGAGACATCATCATCTAATATGTGTTTGTTACGGATGCTCTAATAGAAAAAAGCCATGCTTAAAAAAAATATAAATGGTTATCAATGATTTAGCGCCAATGTCGAAGATAGGAGAGCCGAACAATGGGACACTGATTCCGGCTTCTAAAAACTAAAATATTAATCCTAAAAATAAGGACGAGACATGGCAAGATGCTTCAGGGTATCTACTTTTTAGAATGATTTTAAACGCGATAGCCTTGGGATCCGAGCAAACTGGTTGGGGTATGGAAATAAATCCGTACATTCAACCTGTATTCCGGCCCGAAAATTTAGAAAGCTTCAAAACCACATGAACCACCTGTATACTTGGCTTTTTTTTGCCCTGTTTTTTTTCGCCTGTACCCGACCAACGGATCAGGGATTTGACCAAGCGGATTCCTTATCATTTGAAAAGGTGGATTCACTGGATCTCGCCATTCTGGGTGATCCGACACTGGTCGGAGTCAGTCCGACGATGAACCGACTGGCTTTTTATGATTTTCCGTCCAGAGAGTTTATTTTCACGGACCAAAGCGGCCAAGTGGTCAGCCGGTTTTCGAAAAAAGAGGATACACCCGATGCCTATGGTTTTCTGATGGAGTTCCCCTGTTTTTTATCGGACAGCCAAATCGCCTTAGCGGGGATGAAGGGGGTCTATGTATATGATCTGGAGGGAAAAATGATCACGAAGATGGCCCATCCGGAGTTGGTGGGCAGTGCGGGTTTCATGACGTTTCCGGGCAAGGGAATGAAGCACCTGAGCCTGGATGACCGTTCGTACCTCTTAACCAAATCGGTGCGAACAAGAAATACCTACCCCGGAGAGCAGGTATTTTACGACAGCTTTCGGGCCTTGGAACTTGTCGATTTGGAAGAGGAGCGTTTTTTGGAGATTGTTCCTTTTGAGGAGGGGAGTCAATTTCTCAATGGAAATGGCTATTATGAAAGTGATTACGCGCCGTCTTATTCGGTAATGGGGAGAAAACTGTACGTTGCGTTGGGCGGGGAGAATCGGCTGCGCGTGTACACGCTAAGCCCGGCCGGAGCCAGTCTGGATACTACCATCCATCTGCAGATCCCGGGCTTTGGTAAGCTTCCGGTAACCTCTCGGGAGGTGTTTTCCAAGGGATCCGTGATGATAAAGGGCAGTACCCCCGCCATTCGTAACATACATGTGGTGGACGGGAATCTAGCTATCCAGTACTATGGGGGTATCTCAGAGGAGACCATGGAGGAGTTAGAAGCGATATGGCTTTCCGGGGATGAAGAAAAGGCAGAGGAGCTGTATAGTGAAGCCGAAAAAGACGTCAATCAAGGAGTTTTGGTGTTGGATCAAGCAACCCTGATGCATAAGGGTATCCTTGAGTTTCCCGAGGGCACCAATAAGCGAGGCTTCGCATCGGGAGGAGGATATATTTGGATGGAAAGATTGCCCGATGAGGAAAACGAGGAGGATTTTTTGAGAATTTACAAGGTTAAAATCGCATCCAAATGAACATTTCCCTACCTCCCTCCGCAACGTTACTTGGATCGTTTTTGCAAAAAAAACATCCATTGGTTGGTCGAAATGGCCAATTTATGGGTAGATTTACTATATAATCATCAAACTTCTTCGGTTTTGGGTATATTGATCTTTTTGTCGTTGGTCTGCGGGTTTTATTTGGTGTTTCCATTTACCATTTCCTTGGTTTCCCTCTTTTTGCCAGATGAGGTAAAGCCCGACAGTTCTCAGGAATCCGTCAGCGATTTCGCCTGTATTATTACCGCTTACAAGGATATCGACATGGCTTGGCCGCTTGTCAGGTCATTGTTGGCGCAGCGGTACCCAAACTTTCACGTGTATTTGGTGGCAGATGCTGTACAGCATCCATTTCAGCAGATCTTTGACCCTAAATTCAGTCTCTTGGTGCCGCCGGCGGCGCTAAATAGCAAGGTAGCCTCCTTGGATTATGCGTTGAACCATTTGTTAGGCACACACACCCACGTGGTGGTGTTTGATCCCGACAATCTGGTTCCGGATCATTTTCTCGCTGTCATCGATCGGTATCATCAGGCTGGATTCGCACTGGTACAGGGAAAAAGGATAGCCAAAAACATCGACTCTACCTACGCTGCATTGGATGCGCTGGGAGAATATTATTATGATTATGCCGTTCGAAAGGCTCCTTACCTGATCGGGTCATCTTCTACGATCGCAGGATCGGGAATGTCCATACAAATGGATCTGTATAAAGAAAACATCGCGGGGGAGATGGAGGAGTTTAGACAAAAAGGGGTGGTGGTTTCCGAGGATAAATCGCTCCAACTTCAAATGGTGAATAGAGGGTATCGGATCGGGTATGCGGCGGCGGCCATTATTTTTGACGAAAAAATCAGGTCTTCGGAGCAGATAGGAAAACAACGGGGCAGGTGGTTAAACAGCTATTTTCGCCACAGCATTCAGGCACTCGGAGCGTTCGGAAGGGGCGTTCTTCGTGCAGATTGGAATGCCATGCTGTTTTCAGTGGCGGTATTGATGCCTCCGATGGTGGTACTGGTAGGTTTGTCTTTTTTGTTGATGTTTGTCGGTTTGTTTGTAAAAATTGCCGTTACCCTCTCGTTATTGGCGGCCCTGTCCACCTTTGTGGTTGGTTTTTTGGGGATTCTGTTGTTGAACAGGGCACCCCGACCTGTGCTTGCGGCAATACCACAGATTCCCCGCTTTGTGTTAGGCCAAATCTCCGGATTTTTGAATATCAAGCGCGCAAACAAAGATTTTATGGCCACCGAGCACACCTATAAGGTGGAAATCGAAGACGTTTGGCAGGCCCGAAGCAAGGAGTTTGGATACCTGGCCCGTTGGTGGAGAAAGTAGGTAAATAAGCAAGGAAAATGATCCTCATCCCGTGTTTTTCAATCCATTGGCGAGCGCAGTTGTGATTTCCAAAATGCGCGTCACCAGCAATTCGTCATTGATCCCCTTTTCAACTTGTTTTGTCCGCCATTCTTTCAGGTAATGAATTTGCATTTGATGAAGTAACCTTAAGGGAACAGCTCGCCTGTTCATGCTGTGAAGCTGGCCCTGCCGCCTGTGTTCACGCGGTGCAGGGAAAAGTCTATCCAATTCGGAGAGGCAGCGGGTGTGCTCTTCCAAAATCTCCGATAGAAGTTCTTTCCGAATCGCCTCGTCGCCGACCAGCTTGGCATATTCCTGCATAAGCGATGTATCGGCAGTCATTACGTTCGTTTCCAACTGGATAAGTACATACCGAAGAAAGGGCCACGAATCGGCCTGCTTTTTCAGCTCTTCGTATTGTCCAGAATGTTGCGTTCGCAGAGACATAAGGGCGGTTCCCAACCCGTACCAACCGGTCAGGTTAAACCGGGACTGGCTCCAGCTGAATACCCAGGGGATGGCCCGTAGGTCTGCTAACGTCCGCGTGCCGGTTCTACGGGCCGGCCTTGATCCTATCTTGCTTAGCTCTAGGGCATCGATGGGGGTAGCCTCACTATAAAATGCCAAAAAAGAAGGATGTTTGATCAGGTTGGTGTAATGTTCGTTCGAGAATTTTGCCAGTTGTCGGAGGGCTGACTCGGGAAAGTCTGCCGCTGCCGGAGGGAATAGGGTCATGCCCGTTTGGAGTGCGGTTCCGGAAAGCAGCATTTCCAGGTTGTAGGTGCCGTTTAGCAGGTTGGCAAATTGCTGTGCGATGGTTTCGCCCTGAACCGTCAGTTTCATCTCCCCCGACATGCTGCCCGGAGGCATGCTTTCCAGAAATCGGTGGTACTTGCCACCGCCTCTGCTTATGGTACCTCCAATGCCGTGAAAAAAGCAGAGTTGAACACCATGGCGCCTGCCCAGTGCCGAGAGTTTTTTCTCGGTGGTAAAGATATGCCACCTGCTGCTGATGATTCCACCGTCTTTGTTGCTGTCGCTATAGCCTAACATCACTTCTTGGGTGCTTGCCAGGTCTGCTAATTTGCGCTTGTGTAGCGGATGGGTCAAAAATTTATCCATCACCGCTTCGGAATGCGCTAGGTCCTCGATGGTTTCAAACAAAGGCACGATTCGGAAAGGTATGTCACTCAAGCCCACTTCTCTAAGAAACAAGTAAACGGTCAACAGATCACTCAGCGTCCTTGTCATACTGATGATGAATGACCCGACGCCGTCTTTCCCATAGTTTGCCACGTGTTGGGAGACGGCCCGGTAGCAGTCCAAGACCTTGTCCGCCTCCGGGCCAAAGGATTTGCCGGTTACGGCAAATGGCCTTTCCTGCTTCAATTCCCTGTTTATCCACTCCAGTCGTTCCTCCTCATTCCATTGTTGATAAGGCTTTGCCTCCGGCATCAATTTGGCGATGATCTGTCCGATGGCTTTTTCATGAAACTCGCTGTTTTGCCGGATATCCAATTTGGCCAAATGGAATCCAAAGCAAAAAACCTGACGCTCCAATGGAAAAATCAGCTCGCTTACCACCCGATGTGCATGGATTTTTTCCAAACTAATACGTAGGATGGCCAAATCTTCGAGCATCTCCTCGGGATCATTGTAACAAAACCCAGCGACTTCGCTCCCACCACGTTGTGTGTTTCGCAGAGCCAACAGCATCAGGTTGATGAATTGGCGCCAAGGCTCGTAGGAGTTTCGTTTTACGGCTTCTTCACCATCTGCTCCACTGGTTTTGAGTTTGGTTGCAATCGCATTTTCCAATACCCAAGGAACCGGGTTTCGGATTTCTGAAAAACTTAGACTGGAACCCAGATGAACCAATCCCTTCTCCAACAGGTTGATCGCGGCTTCTCGATGCGCAAGGAGGGTCTCTCCTGTCAATGTGGCCGTTACGTAGGGATGCCCATCCCGGTCACCGCCCACCCAACTTCCAAATTGAAGTCGGGGAAATGAGCGGAAATCAGACAGCAATGAACTGTCAAATCCCGCTTCTTTCCAGCTTTGCATCAATTGGTTGTCGGTTTTTTGCAATGCCTTCGAGAACACCTTGGTGAAGTAATGCATCACATTTCTCCGTTCAGTTGCCACTGTAGGTTTTTCGAGAGATACTTCGCCTGTTCGCCACCATCGCTCTATCAGGCATTTTATCTCTTCTTTTATTTGATCCTGTTCGGGACCTGTCCAGGTTTTATTTTCTTTTTTGACAAGTTGCAGGTACAATTCCCGGTGCATATCCAGTACAGAGGCCCGCTTTGCTTCGGTTGGGTGTGCTGTAAGCACCGGGGTGACCTTGACCCGTTGCAAAATGGTCATTATCTGTTCCGGGGTAAGACCCTGTTTCTTCCACCTGCCCAGCGTTTCACCCCAAGATCCTCGAATGGCACCGCTTCCACCTTGGTTTACCATTTCCCGCCTGAACTGAACTGCGGCATTTTCTTCCACCAAATTCATCAGCTGTAGGTAAATGCTAAGCAGTTGAATGTGTTTTTCCTTAAAATCCTGGGCGGACTGATCTTCAGGTAACTTCCAGGAATCCAAAAAATCCGCAAGTTCAGATTCCTGCGCATCATGTAGAACTTGGACGAAGCAGGAACGAAGGTATTCCATGTCCTGATTGATTTTACTGAATAGGTCGGTAGTGGCTAGTGTTTTGTTGGTCATGTCTCAAATCAGCTTGTGGGATGGGTAAATTTACAAGGTTGAGCGTCGAATAGCAACCCATTTTCAGAATTGAGTCGGAAAACAGCGTTGGTGGCACAGCGCTAAAGACGGTAGACGACTCTACTTTTTTAGCTTTGACCTTACCATTTTCCAAAGCTCGGGATAGTAGGTAATTCCAACGAAAAGCGCGTCCAGAAGACGGATCGGAAGAAATTTACCTAGTATAAATTGTTTGATTGCCGCCGTAATACCAAGTGCCAAGACCAATCCATAGGCGGCTCCCATAAGTCCAAAACTCTGTATAAACACATAGCTAAGAAGGGCTCCATAGACAAAGGTTCCAAGAACCATGACCATGTTGTAGAAGGGCTTTCCGATCGCATCCAAAAACACACCGGCTTGTCTATCAAAGGGTTTGATTAGGGCAATAAGTGCGACGATTCTCAAAAAGGGCACTGCTTCGAGATACTCCTCACCGGCAATGAAAAGAATGATGTAATCTGCGAGAAGCAGGTTAGCGATCCAGAAGGGGACAGTGATGCTCAGCATCATGCCGAGCGTCTTTACGTAAATCCCTGCCACCTCTTTGGCCTGTCCCCGATCGTGGGCTTCTGAGGCTTTCGGGTAGGAGATCGAGGCGATGGAATTGACCGGTATTTCTACCATATTCATTACTCGCCCGGCGGTGTTGGCCAGTGCGACCTGCACTGGTGACAGCAGCGCACCTAAAAGGAACTTGTCCAGACTATTGGTGAGCATGGAGATCAAATTGGTGCCGAAGACAAACTTCCCGAAATGAAAGATTTGGGTTGCCCATGCAGCATGCCAGCCCGGAGTAATCCGAAAATAGGCTTTCACCTGGTAAATGGACATAAGGGTAGCCAGTCCAAAGGTTAAATTTTGGATCCAGGCCAATCGGGTAAGGGAGAGTGACTCCGGGTTAAAGGAGAAATAAACAATGAATAGAAATAGGGGCAAACTTTTGCTGATCCCTGCAAAGAAATAGGCCTTGAAATCATAACTCGCCTGCATCAACACGAGGTTGTGGGTATGTAAAATCAAAACGGGAAGAAAATAGGCGTATATTTTTACGATCTCTGCCAGTCCTTCCGCATTGAAGATTCTTTCAGCCGTATCGGCAAATAGCAACAACAGCAGAACAAAGGCCAACGTCAGGATGCCATTCAGCCATAAAGACACCATTTGGATTTTTGCTTTGTTGCTCTCGGTTTGGTTGACCAGAAACTTGATCATGCCGTTTTGTAGGAAGCCATTCCTGGCCATATCCACGATGGCCGTAATCGTGATCAGCAATACCCACACCCCAAAGTCATTGGGAGAGAGGATGCGAACCAGCAGCATAAAACCTGCAAATCCCAATACAAAATCGACACCACGGTGCAGCATGGTGAAAAACCCCGAAGTTAGCCAGTATTTTCGTTCGCTCATGGTGCCTTTTTTACGGTTTGCTGATACATTTTCAGCACTTTTTCGGCCCCTTTTGCATAGCTAAACAGCGGCGGTCGTTGGATTCCTTTCGCGGAAAGTTCCGACCGCAAGGCATCGTTCTCCAGGAGCGTTCCCATAGCACCAGCCAGCTCCTTTGGTTCAAAGGGATCAATGAGAAGGGCGGCATCACCTGCTATTTCGGGCATGGAGGAGGTGTTGGAAGTGATTACTGGGCATCCACAGGCCATGGCTTCCAGGATGGGCAGTCCAAAGCTTTCCCTAAGGGAAGGATAGAGGAAAAAATGGGCCCTTGCGTAAATTGCCGGTAAGTCCTGATTTGGGATATAACCGGTAAGGTGTATTTTGTTTCGCATGGAGGAAGCGCCAATTCCTTCCAGTAAACTTGACAGTTCGCGTTCACCAAAATCAGGCATCACCAGCGGCAAGGTAAACTGCTTGTTCTGTTCCAGCATCCAAAGTGCATGGAGCACACCGATAAGGTTCTTTTTGGGGTCTGTATTTCCCAAAAAAAGTATAAACTGATTTGGAAGCCCGTATGCTACAATTTTCTTCGCTTGAATATCCTCGGGGACAGGCTTGAAATGCGGACTGACGCCATTATGTACTACCTGAATTCGTTCTTTTGGGATATTCGAAAAATGCGCTTGGATTCGTTGCTGTTCAAACTCGGATACCGTCAGGACAAAGGTACAGCGGGGTACGATAAAAGGTACGTTCCAGCGTCGGTAAAGATTCCCGAGTCGTTGGTACCAGGTGCCGGATCGGAGGCTGATCTTTTCTAGGTAGATGATGTCATGGAGCGTGAGTACCAAAGGCGTTTTTCCCCAAATCGGCGCCGTATTGCTGGTGCAGTGCAGTACATCGAGCTTAAATCTGCGGGCGGCCCGTGGCAGATGCCATTGCTCCCAGATAGGATAGGGGCTTTCCGGAAGTTTTATTACCTTAAAGTTGGGGGTTTCCTGAATACAGGAATCATCCTCCACTTGATTGACAAAAATAAAATATTCGTTCGACTTATCGGCCTCTTGAAGGTGGCGGATCAATTCTACCGCTACCATATCCATCCCGTGGCGTTTTTTTCGAAATATCCGTTGGGCTTCGATTCCTATCCTCATTTTTTTAGCGGTTTTAGCTCCGGGTTTGCATGTAAATCGTTGATGGAAAAGGTATTGAAAAGGCCCTTTGCATAGGCTTTGGCATGGTCTGTTTCTCCTTTAAAAAGAAAAAACAGTATGTTTTTGGGCACAGCGATCAGGAAGTAATACACCATGGTGATGGCAAAGATAGGCCACTCAATGTTTCGCCGTAGAAATACCCAACGGTTTCTGCTCATGTAAAAGGTTTTGAGAAGCGAGTTCTTTCCTACGCTCATCGACTCCTTATGAAGGATCGTGGATGCCGGTTCATACCAAATCTCGTAGCCCGCTTTTTTGATTCGTACACAGTAATCCAGTTCCTCGTAGTAGAGAAAATACAACTCTGCCATCATGCCAACATCTTCGACAACGCGCCTGGGTATAAACATCGCCGCACCGTGGGCCAGGGAGGTGGTTCGGGCAGTTTGGTGTTGCCCTTTGTCCTTTTCCATGTATCCGATTGCCTTGCCGCGTCCAGTAAAAGGGCTTATGGGGGTATACCCCGCAAACTGGATGATGGTGGGGTCATCGTAATACAGGATTTTGGGGCAGACCAAACCCACAGCGTTGCTCGACTGGGCACATTTCAACAAGGGATCGAGGCAGTTTGGATTTACTTCCGTATCGTTATTGATCAAGTAAAAGTAGTCACCTTTGGCTACCTCCATGCCCCGGTTGTTGCCACCGGCAAAGCCCTCGTTTATGGGGTTACGAACCAACACCACATTTGGGTAGGCTGTTTCTATCGGAGTGGGATCTTCTTTCGAGGCATTGTCTACCACGATGATCTCGAGATTTGCATAATTGATCGTCTGAAATGACTTGAGCATTCCAAGGGTATGCTCTAGACCATTGTAGTTAATGGTGATGATGGAGATAAGCGGCAGAGTCATGGTTGGTGATTTTTTTTGTGTTCTTATCCTGTAATTCGTTGTCAAGTTCTTCTGCAAGAAAAAAGTAGGCCCAGCTCATGTATATGATGATCCCCGTGGGCATTTGCCCTAGAATAGGGTTTCCATAACTGGCTACGATGATTCCAAAATTTCCGCCAAACAAGGCCAGAAGCTTCTGCCGTAGCCGTGGATCTTTTACTTTCCAGATTTTCAAAAGCCCCATGAGAGATATGTAGGCCAGGATACCCAGATGTAGGGAAAGACCTACGATGCCCATTTCAGCCCAGATTTTTACATACCAGCTGTCGTTGGGTGTTTCGGCAAGAAATGTTCCGGGACTAAACCGCTGGCCCCAAGAGCCCGAGGTGCCTATCCCTCCTCCAAATGGTCTGGTAGAAAGGTAGATTTTGAACCGTTCCTGGTTTAGTTTTCGGACTGTCAGGGAGGCGTCCTCAGGATCCAGGGCCGATCGCATCCGCCGGACTTGGTAATTGTCATTTGCGATGGTGGTGAATTTTAAGAAGAAAATCAAGGCTCCCAAAACTACTATGCCCACGGTCATCGTCGAGAAGTTTTTCGACGCAAATAAATAGGCCATAGCGCCAGCGACTGGAACAAATAGTGCCCCCCGTGTGCCGGATATTACGAGGAGGTAAAGAAAGAGGATAGCCAGCAACGCAAATATCAGCCGATTTCGGATGGAGAACGGCCCTGCTGCCAGAATGGCGGCCATCAGGCCTGCATGCCCGATTCCCGCACCAAACTGGCCGGCATCGGAGAAAAAAGAAAAGACCCTGAGGTTTCCAAACAGGATGTGGGTGGTTCTGGGGCCGGTGTTTAACCATCGTTCTTCCGCGGCGTCCACACCAAAAATGTATTGTCTCAGACCCCAAATGGAAGCAAGCACCGAAAAGAAGAAGATCAATTCAAAAAAGCGGGTAAGGTCTTTGTTCGTTCGGGCATAGAGTAGGGTGAGCGGTATGGTAAGAACCATGTACAATGCTGTTCCCCGTACGGCATATACCCAAGCTGCTACACTACGGGCCTCGGGGTTGGCGATTTGGGCTACATTGTACAATAGCCAGATGACGGTTACGACAATAAGGCCGTTTTCAAGAATTTTGAAGTCGGTTTTTAGGTTGGTATGGAATATCGCCGCTACAATAGCTAGTATCAGGGCAAAGTCTACCGTAAGGCCTAAAGGGAGGTCTGGCACATACCTGATCAGCCCTATTGCCAAAAAAGCGCAGGCAATGGTAAACGTGAGGGCATTTCGAGGATGTTGAAAAACCCAGAAAAAAAAAGCTATGGCGACGGGTATAGCGATTAGGGCGGCGATCCCCAACAGGTCCAGGTAGCTGACCATAGTCAACGCAGTGAAGACTGCCACTACCACCATCAAAAACGCCTTTGTCCTTCCCTCCTGTTCCATACGGTCGACTGCTAGGAAATCAGGCTTTTTGCCCAGCGACGGATTTTGGTTCTCTTTTTCGGGATTTCGCCATGCAGGTCCTCTAATTCGTCCGTTGTCATCCTGTTTAACCAAACGAGATGGGGAGAGGTGATCGCCTCCCGTATCACTGCCAAAGCTGTCTGCTTTCCTTCCGGGAACGATTGCGCTGCACTCAGCACCAGAATACAGGTTTCCGACAGGTTCATGAGTTCGTAGTTTGCGTCAAATTCCGACAGGTTCGGTAGTTCCAGAAAAAAGTAGTCGCTACCGCAGTTGTCCACCCGGGATTTCCAGCGTTGCGTTTGCCCAGCCAGCAAATCGACACTAGGATCATAGGGTTGTTGCTCGTTGGTGCGAGTGGTTGCTGGAGTTGTATCGGGCGAATAATAGGTCACTGTCTGATTCAAAGACCGTATCTTTTCGATGTAATGATTGATCAGGAAGGTTTTTCCGCTGCCATCCGATAGGCTATAAAAAACAATCAGGTGCGGTTTGCTGGAGTGATCCAAAAACCGATTTAGGTGGTTGCGGAATTGGGTAATTAATTGGTTACGCATGGTTTCTTTCATTACCGATCTTGGAAGCAGTTTTTCGTTTGCCCAGCCTCCGGCGACTTTTAACCCGGTCAGTTTTTCGGCATGTTTGGCCGATTTTACAGTAGGATCCAGGAAGAAAAACAAAACGACCAAAGAGGCAGTGAAAAACCCGCTTCCAAACATGCCACCTACTACCAAAAAGAGTTTTTTGGATGGCAGGGGCTTTTTGGGGAAGAAGGGCTCATCAATAAGCTTCTGGGGAGAAGTCATTTCAAGGTCGTATTTTTTCAGGTAGGCCATATTCAGGCCATGTAAGATGGACAAGTATTGGCTTTCGCTTACACTTACCTCCCGTTCCAACCGCTTAAGTTCAGCACCCAATGGGGCAAATTCATCGATTTTGTCCTGTAGGTACTGCTTTCGTTCCTGCATTACGTCGAGTGCTTGAACCTGTTCCTCGTAAGTGAGTTTGAGCTTCAGCCACTCGTCGAGGGCTTCTCTTCGTTGCAGGCCTTCCAAAGAGATACTGTTGTTAAACAGTAAGGTAGACTTCTCCTCGATTTTTTTCTGTAGCTGGTTTATTTCGCCGGTCAACTGCTGCCTTAGATCCTGTCCGTTTCTGCTCAGTTGTGCCCCTTCCAGTTCGAGTTGCTTGGAAACGATTTCCTTTTGTGTTTCGCTGATTTCATTGATAATAGACTGTCGTTGGTCAAACCCATCGAAAAGTCCTTCTATTTTGGCAAGATTCGCCATGGTACCTGAGAGAATTCTCCTGGAGCGCTCTTCATCCTGCTCGTGTTCCAACTTGGCTATATCAAGGTATTTGCCCTGTTCATAATAGTTTAGGATCCGGTGTTCGGTCATAAAATCCTTTAATTCGGCTTCTGCGTTTCTAAGCTTCATCTGTGCTATGCGAAGCTGGTCTTCAAAATAAAGGATGGAATTGATGTTTTCGGCCTCTTTGATGCCCGAATACCGCTCCATAAAGGCCTCGGTAATGAATTTAAGGGTGTAATAACAGTTGGCAGCGTCATCGGTACGATAGGTGACCTCCATCATATCCGATGAAGCTTTACGGGCCACGAAAAGCTCTTTTATGATATTGGAAACGCCGTAGTGGGGGTGTTCACGAAGCAGGTATTCGACCGGAGAGGAGGGGTTTGCCTGTAGGTGCTCGCTGATCCGCAAATGGGTTTTGTTCAGATCGTTGGGTACCACCAGCTTGCTTCGAAGATCATCATCTATGTGTTTTTTCAGTTCTTCGAAATTTTCCATGGACAGCACCTCTTCATCGGGTTGCTTCTGGATAAGGTGCAGCGCAAGTAGGCGTAGGGACGCTTGGGTTACGGTCTCCCTTGATCTAAGCAGCAGCGTTAGGTTATCGAAAAGGTTGTTGGAGGTGTAGAAGTCCATCCGTATGGCACCGCCATCATTCACACCTCGGTCTGAGGTGGGGTTGGTAAATACGATGGCAGAACTTTCAAACCTCATCGGCAGGTTTTTTGCCAAGAAATAGACACCTACAGCCACCACTAGTGGTACCAGGATGATCAACCAAAAATTTTTCAGCAGGAGCCGAATCATCTGTTTCAACGACATAGTTATCTCAAAATTTCACTTATCGGTATACCGATCAACACCTCTAGCTTCTGGATTGACCGCATAAAGTTCATCCGCGCGCTTTCGTATTCGGATTGGGCGATGGCAAATATTTCAGCGTTTCGGACATAGGCAGTACCATCGATGGCACCGCTGGCGTATTCGAGTTCCAGTTGAAGTAAATTGCTTTTGGCTTTTTGTTGCATATCGAACCGGATGTTCATCATACGCTGTGCAGAAATGGCCATGTTGTATTCTTCTATCACCTGATTGGCTATGGTTAGCTCCATTTCCTTTGTCTTGTAATAGGTGGCTTGAAGCTCATGCTCTTGAAGCTTGATCCGATCCCGCCGTGTATAAATCTCCGAGAGTGGTATGCTTAGATTGGCCCCTGCCCGGTAGCCGTTGGCAATGTTGGATAAATCACCACCTTGAGGGCCTGTGGCTATGATCGCTTGGTTGCCATATCCGTAATCAAAGTAGCCACGAACCAGCGAGGACCAAGATTTCTTTGCCAGCCGCACACGGGCCTCTGCCGAACCGATAAGCTCTTCATTCAGTTTAACGGTGGGATGGTTCATTAGAGCTAAATCAATCAGTGAATCCAAGGAAGGAAGTTGTTCCTCCAGTTTTTGGTTAAGGTCAAAATACGAGTACCCACCCAATTGGTCTTGGGCGGACAGATTTTGCGAAATGGAAACAACCAGCACGATCGTCACAATCCTCAAAAAATGTGCAATTGGAAAGAAGTGTCGAACCAAATGCATTTTTTTATGCGTTAAAATCATTATTTATTATATATTAATTAATTCATCTTTTGAATTTGTTTTAATGTATCTGTAATTACAGCTTTTATATTATTCCTTTTTTTGAAATTAATATTTCTCGTCATATATTCAAATGAAGGTTACTAATAAATTATGCTGAAAGATAAAATAAAAGAAAAGGTTGATGAAAAAAGTTACGAGTTATTTGGGCGATTAAGCACAACTAATAGGGAGCGGCTAAAAGTATATTGGCAGGTCTTCCCGGTATTGTATGCTTCCTTATGGCGATTGATAAATGCCAGAATTCGTTTGAGAAACTGCGAGCTGGGAAAGTTGGTGGCACTTCGGGGTGCGCCCCGTGTTGAGGGGAGCGGAAAGATTAAGCTTCATGACAGGGTGCGCATATGGGCACATATGGGTGAAACGCAATTGTATGCAGGAAAAAATGCCGTGTTAGAGATTGGAAGCAATACGTTCGTGAACACCGGTACCATTCTTTCGGCAAGTAAGCATATCTCCATTGGGTCGAATGTACAGATAGCCAATCAGGTCATCATAATGGACGGGGATTTTCACAAGGCGGGAAACAGCAAGGAGCCCGGCAAGAGTGAGAGAATAACCATCGAGGATGACGTATGGATAGCAACTCGTGCGATGGTGTTAAAAGGTGTGAGGATAGGAAGAGGAGCGACGGTGGCTGCGGGGGCAGTGGTGACGAGGGACGTGCCTGCGTACACATTAGTAGGAGGGGTCCCGGCAAAAGAAATTAGAAAATTAAGCGGTTACTAAGGAAAAAGACATAGAATTTTCTCTATTTTTCACGAATAATAACTATCTGAATGCTGAATTGTGTTGTAATTGACGATGATCCGGCCTCCATTGAGGTGTTGTCTTTCTATCTTTCCAAAACCAAAGGAACCGAATTAAAGGCCTCGTTTACAGATGCCATTGAGGGATTAAACTACTTGATCGAAAACAAATCGGGGATAGATTTGATCTTTCTGGACATAGAACTTCCCGAGATGAATGGATTTGAATTGCTGAAGCACAGTCAGTACACGGGGTCCCTGATCATCATTTCAGCAAATCACCAAAACGCGATTTCTGCTTTCGAAACCAACGCATGCTTTTATTTGCCTAAGCCATTCAGCTACGATCATTTTCTAAAAGGCATTGAGAAATGCAAGGAAACATCCATGAGAGTAGATCCCGACTCCTTTTCTGGTGATTTTATTTTTGTAAAGGACGATCGGATATTCAAAAAGGTATTGTTTTCAGATATTCACTACTGTGAAGGGAAAGGTGATTATATCAACATAAAGTGTTCCAATCAATCATTCGTGATCAAATCCACCATTTCCAATTTCCTCGACAAGTTAATCGGCCACTCGGAATTTATCCAAGTACATCGATCTTGGGTGATCAATTTGAAGTTTTTGACAGATTTTGATAACGATACGGCAGTTGTCTCCGGAAAGATCGTGCCTATAGGTGCCAAATACCGAGATCAGCTAAAAAACAGTGTTAAGTTTCTATAAACCGACTTCTGTGGCCTAGGCGGTTTTCTGAAGGTAATCCTGAATTAATTCCTGAACTGTTTTTAATTCTTCTTTAAACCCGTTTAGGGCTTTCTCGGCATCCGAAAGCGATTGGTCCGAATTCTCAAATACCAAGGCGAAATCAAGCATAGTATCTAATCCGGCTGTCAGTGCCGATCCCTTGAGCTTATGTCCTTCGGCTCTCACTTGAAGGTAGTCTTTCCGGGCGATTGCATCGCTAAGTTTGGATTCTGACAGGTTTATTTCCTGAATGGTGAGACGTAGAACTTCCCGAATAAGTACATGGTTATCTCCCATGTATTCCACGAGCTTATCTATGTTAAAGTGTTTTTTGTTCTTTTCGTCTGCTGTTGGGAAAGCCTCCGCCTTTACATTTCCTTCATTACGCGCCAACCCATTCTCTGCCGGAAGCCATTTTTCGAATACCCCCCGTATACTGGCTTCTACGATCGGTTTAGGGACAAAATCCACCATCCCAATTTCCAGGCAGTGTTCCCGCTCTCCTTTGATATTACCTGCTGTAACGGCCACGATGGGTATCTTGATCAGGTCTGCATGTTTCCGAATGGCCTGAGTCGCTTCATGCCCACTCATTTCCGGCATCTGAATGTCCATCAAGATGATGTCTGGTATCTCCTTTTTGGCAAGCTCTACTGCTTCCTTTCCATTTCGGGCCTCAATTATCTCTGCATTAGGGGAAATCTTCTTGACGATTGTTTTTGCCAAAAACATGTTGATCGTATTGTCCTCGGCGATCAATACTTTGAAGGATCGGACCATGGCCGGGTCGCGTTCCACTAACTGAACATGTGGATTGGTCTGGTTTTTCGGGTTTACTTTGCCCAATGTTTTCAGTAAATCGGTCAGCTTGATGGGTTTGGCAAGCTTTCCGGCAACGCGCAACTTTCTGCAGGCATCGTGAATGAACTCATCGTCTGCGGAGCTATGTAGCAGTAAGACAGGGATTTCTGACACGTGGGTAGGAAAACTCTCCCTTATTTTTTTGATGGTTTCCAGGCCATCCATGTAAGGCATGTTGTAGTCCATCAGTACGAGGTCAAACGCAGGAAAGCTTTCCAGCTTTTCGAGTGCCTCATACCCGTTTTGGGCCTCTATTACCTGAATGTTCTTGCTGATGAGAAACTCCCGTAGGATCAAACGGTTGTTTACGTTATCATCGACGACAAGGACGTTTTCCAGGAAAGAAAGGTCCTCCAAATCCAATTTCTCGCCTTCCTCGGTTTCTAGATTCAAATCAAAAAAGAAGGTGCTCCCTTTTCCCAGCTCACTAAGTAGATGAAGTTCGGTTCCCATCATGCGGAGTAGTTTGTTCGAGATCGTCAGGCCTAGCCCTGTGCCACCGTATTTCTTTGTGGTGGAATTGTCCTCTTGGGAAAAAGCATCAAAAATTTTCAGTTGCTTGTCTTTGCTAATTCCTATACCAGTATCTCGAACCTCAAATCGAAGAACGTGGGACTTGGGGCCGGTTTGGCTAACCATATAGATTTTTAGTTCTATTTCGCCTTTTTCGGTAAACTTAACTGCGTTCCCCAGTAGATTGATAAGAATTTGTTTTAGGCGAATCTCGTCGATATAAATGTATCGAGGTAAGTTAAGGGAAAGATTAAGGAGCATTTCCACTCCTTTGTTTTGGGCCTGGAAGGAAATCACGTCGGTGGCCTGTCCTGCCAGATCATAGATATCGGCTTTGCTTACGTCTAGTTCAAGTTTGCCGGCTTCGATTTTCGAAAAATCAAGGATATCATTGATGATATTCAAAAGTGTATTGGCGGATTGGTTGACGATGTTGACATACTGAAGCTGGGAGTCGTTCATCTCGGTTTTGGCCAGTAGGTCGGTAAATCCAATGATGCCGTTGAGAGGAGTGCGGATCTCATGGCTCATATTCGCCAGGAATTCGGACTTTGCAACACTGGCTTTTTCAGCCATTTCCTTTGAACTTCTCAGTCTTTCCTCGAGGTTTTTCCGATCGATGGCATTCCCGATGGAGTTTGCGAAGCTCTTCAATAGAGATAATTCAGCTTCCGACCAGATCCGGTCAAATTTGCACTCGTCGTAGCCGATGAATCCCCAAAACTCTCCGCTGTTGAAAATGGGAATCGTAAGAATTGAGCGGATCATCTGTGATTCCAAAAACTTTCGGGTCTCGTTTTCCTCCGGAAGAGATGAAATAATGGCGGAAAATGGCTGCCCCTTTTCCATAGGTTTATAAAAATCACTGAAAAATTCGATGGGAATATGCTGAAGATCAGGGTTGTTGAGCATGGGCACAGCCTCCTCGGAGCTCCACTCAAAGCGCTGCGACGTACTGTTGTTGCCCTCCTCGTCCGTACCGTTTTCGAAGAAATAGGTTCTATCTACATTTACCGCTTTACCAATGATTTCCAACGAGTTGGCGATGGCCTCAAATAGGTTGGAGTTGGAAAGCAACTCGTCGGTCGCAATGGAAATAGCCTGCAACATCTGTTCCTTTTGCTGGATTATTTCCACGCTTTTTACCTGATCGTCTATGTCCTGAATAGTGCCGTATAGATGCGTGATTACTCCCTCCTCAACATTGGCCTCCCCGATGATACGTACCCAAATCTCTTTGCCCTGCGCGGTAATCAACTTGAGCTTTTCATCCCATGGCTTGCCATATTCGGTCGCCAATTCGATGATCTCCCTCATTCTTTCCCGGTCCTTTCCTTCTTTGAAGAATGCTATTGCCGGCTCCAATTGAGGGATATATTCCTCGCCTACACCATGTATGCTTTTGGTGATTTCCGTCCAGTGGATTTCGTTTTTTGTCAGGTCATACTTCCAACCCCCGACCCGCGCCATCATGTGGGTTTGGGTAAGGAGTTCTTTGGCGTTTTGGATGCTTTTTTCCAGTCTCAGACGTTCGGTCACGTCAATGGAGTTGCCTATCACGTACGGCTGACCCGAAATATCTTCCTCCCTGGTATTGCTATAAAGCCAAACTTTGTAGGTCCCGCTAGACCCTCTTGTGGTCATAAGCCCTTTGGCTATTCCCTGTTCTTTGATGTCTTTAAAGTAGCGGTCTATTTCGTTGTGGTACTTGTTCGGTATGATGTCCCATAGGGATTTTTCCAAAATTTCTTCCACACTGTAGCCCAAAAGCCTAGCTCCCAGGTTGTTGATGCTAAGGAATTTACCATCCATGTCATGGGTAAGCATCAGGCCTTGGCTATTCTCAAAAAATGACCTGAACTTGTTTTCGCTTTGCTTCAGCTGTTCCTCCTTTGCCCGCTCATCGGTTATGTCCCTTCCGATTGCGAATAGCCACTTATTGACTTTATCTACTGCTCCTGTCCATGAAAAACTGCGATATACACCATTTTTTGTTTTCAGCCTATGGCTAAACTGGGTGGAAGGATTTCCGGCTATTAGCGATTTTATGTGCGTTTCGGTTTCGAGCATATCATCCGGGTGGACCATGTCCTCCATAGAAATCTCAAACAGCTCCGACTCACTGTAGCCCAACACGCGGCTAAAGGCGTTGTTTACCCGTGAAAACCTGCCGTCAAAACGTAGGACGCAGATTAGGTCCTGCGACAGCTCCAGCGCCTTACTCAGTAGTTTTTCGTCAAAAGCCCGGTTTTTTTCCAATATTGCGTCAAATACCTGTTCTCCCAACAACTTCAGGGTCTTTTTCTGGGTGGGATTCAACCCAATGGAGGTAGGGTGAACAAACGCCATTACACCCAAAATTTCACCTTCTTCCTGTAAGATCGGAACACCAAGCCAGAAAACTGGAGGTTGCCCTTGTATCAAAAAATCAGACACTGGGAACGCCGATTCATATAGCGTTAAGTCTTTTAGCTCGCGGTGCAAAACACCCGCTTCCGGTCCCAGCTGAATGTCAGAGGCCTCGATGCCAAACACCGATTTAAACCACCATTCGGATTTTTCCAAAAACGCAATGTATCCGTAACTGCAGTCAGCGGTCGTGCAGCCTATTTTTAATATTCTGTCAAGTGTGGCATTTTTTACGCCCCTTCCCAAATAATAGTTTCTGGAGCCTCTCAACTCACTCTTCCCTCCCAGACTATGACCAAAATCGTTCATCTATCAAAGTTACTAATCTTCCACTACAAAAATGACGAATGTTTAACAGCGATAAAAATAAAAGGAAAATTGTGTTTTCCACTCGTTTCTGAAATCATTTTTTGGTGAAACAAAATCCAACATGGAAATAATTTATATTTTTACCGGCAGTAGTTGTCGCCAACATTTTGTAAACGGATAGGGGAGTAAGTAGAAATAGCTTGTTTTATGGAAGTTGTGTTTTGGATTAGTCTTGCAATTATTTTTTATGCATTTGTCGGATATGGAATGGTTTTATTGCCATTGATAAAGCTCAAGCGCATGGTATCCAAGAATGAGGATGCCAACAACACGAAGGTTTCTTACCAACCTGAAGTGAGTTTGGTAATACCCTGTTATAACGAAGCGGACATCATCCGTGAAAAGGCGATCAACTGCTTGGCGCTGGATTATAATGCCGATAGGCTCAAAGTGTTTTTCATCACTGACGGTTCCACCGACGGATTTAGGGAGGTCCTCAAGGAATTTCCTCAGATCACCCTTCTCCATGAGGATCGCCGGGCCGGCAAGACCGCAGCTGAAAACAGGGCCATGACCATGATTCGTACTCCCATTGTGGTCTTTTCTGATGCCAATACCTTGCTCAATACGGACGCCATCACAAACATCGTACGGCATTTCGGTGACGAATCCGTAGGGTGCGTATCGGGGGAGAAGCGCGTCTATACCGCTGAAACAGACAATGCCAGCGGGGCGGGAGAAGGGTTTTATTGGAAGTACGAATCCTTTCTGAAAAAGCTGGATTCAGAGCTTTACAGCGCGGTAGGAGCGGCAGGGGAGTTGGTGGCTTTTCGATCCGATTTGTACGAGGTGTTGCCGGAGGATACCATTCTGGATGATTTTATGCAGTCTCTCCTTATCGCTTCCAAAGGCTATCGTATTGTATATGAGCCGGATGCGTACGCCATGGAAACGGGATCGGCATCGGTAGAGGAGGAATTAAAGCGAAAGATCCGCATTAGTGCAGGTGGTTGGCAATCGATGCATAGACTCCTTGACAAGATCACCCCTTTTAAACAACCGGTGTTGTTTTTTCAGTACCTCTCCCACCGGGTGCTTCGATGGACGATTACACCTTTTTTATTGATTCTCGTCTTTTTTATGAATTTTGCACTTTTGGACAACGGCTGGGTATACCAAGCCCTTTTTGTAGCCCAACTGGCCTTCTATTGTGCGGCAATGCTGGGTTATATTCTCGAAAACAAGCAGATTAGGTTCAAAATACTTTTTGTTCCCTATTATTTTTGTGTCATGAACTATGCGGTGATCGCTGGACTGATTCGCTTCCTGAGAGGAGGCCAAAAAGGTGCTTGGGAAAAAGCCAAAAGAAAGGAACTTCGCTCCTAACCTATATAATCCAAATGGAGGTCTAGGTTTTTCGTTTGACTCCTCTGACAGCTTCGGCGGTAAATGGATCTTCCGGCCAGTAATGTTTGGGATATCTTCTACGTAGTTCCTTACGAACTTCGAAATAGGCCGTTTTCCAGAAGCTGGTCAGGTCAGTTGTAACCTGTACCGGTTTGTAGCCCGGAGATAACAGGTGAACGACTACCGGGTTTCTTCCGGCATTTACGGTTGGGGATTGGGTCAAACCAAACAGCTCTTGCAGTCGGACAGAGAGTATGGGAGATTCCCCGTCTGATCTGTACTCAAGCTGGATTTTCGATCCGCTGGGTACTTCGATATAGGAGGGTGCCAGCGTTTCGGCGAGCTGTGCCTTTTCAAAGGAAAGACTGTGCTTTAGTACCTCAAGTAGGTTGATTTTTTTCAGATCGGATTTCGATTTTGCACCCTCCAGGTAAGGGGTCAGCCAAATGGGGCAGCTGTTGAGAAGCGCCGCGGTACTTACATCCGGAAAGTCAGCGTCAGGGTTCCATGTTTTCAAACTCATGATCCGATGCTGCCATTGCCTAACCTCCGGCGTATAATCCAGCAGATCCAATCCTTCCCGCCTAATGGCCTGTAGAATTGCTTGTTTCATCCGTTCTGGATCGGGGTTTTGCAAGGGAAGGGTTTGGAGCACAATTTGCCCAATCCGCCATTCTTCTTGGCAGATGAGCCCACCTTTTTCCGTATCCCAAGCGATTTTTTCGGTCTTTTTCACCAGAGGTTTCAGGTCGGTTGGATCCAAGGCCGCAGCCAGAAAGACCTTTCCCATCTTTTCCCTGTCATCTAGGTGGGCGATGGCCAGCCAGGCAGTATGGGCCAGGTCGTCGCGGTGGCTGATGGAGGCCAACTTGCCATTGGCAAGTTGAAATTGGGCACCATTTCCGGGCCGGGCGGCGGCTATACGCTCGGGATAGGCATAAGCAAGCAGCAACCCACTGGCAAAGGGATCGGTCCGCTCGGAGGCGGGCGGAATACCCAGCATTTTTCGGTATACATCGGCCACCTTTTCGATTTTGGCGGCAGATTTGTGGCTGGAGGATCCAGCCCTATATCGGGCCAAAAGCTCCACGCGTAGGTTGATATCCACTCCGGCCTGTTCGTCTAGGGGATCTTTTTCCTCTAAAATGGCAGCCAGATCAGCGGCTAATACACCCGATCCACACTCTTTTCCCATCAGAAGCATGTGCGCAATGCGGGGATGGCAGGGGAGCCGGTACATGTGTTCGCCATGGGCCGTAAGCCTGCCATTATCAAGGGCTCCGAGGCTTTCCAGAAGTTCCTCTGCTTGTGCACGGGCACCGGTAGGAGGAGGACTGATCCAAGTCAACTGGTTTACATCGCTATCTCCCCACTTGGCAAGTTCTAATACGAGGGGACACAAATCCGCTTCCAGTATTTCCGGCGTTCGGAAAGAGGGACGTGCCAGGTGGGAGGCTTTGCTCCAAAGCCGGTAGCAAACACCTTCAGAAAGCCGCCCTGCTCGTCCGGCACGCTGATCAGCGGCATCCAAGGTAACAGGGAGGGTTACCAGCTTGGTCATGCCGGATTTTGGGTCGAATTTAGCGCTACGGGAGAACCCGGCATCAATTACCACCTGTATGCCTTCGATGGTAAGACTCGTTTCCGCGATGGAGGTAGCTAAGACCACTTTCCGTCGGCCTGACCTGTCAGGTACTATAGCGGCCTGTTGGCGATGGTGGGGTAGGTTTCCATAGAGCAGATGCACCGAAACATCCGGACGTACCGAACCCAATAACTCGGCGGTTTTTTTGATTTCTCCCTGCCCGGGAAGGAACACGAGAATATCTCCCTGCGTCTCCTTAAGTGCCCTACGTACAGCCTGTGCACAGCTCTCCGGAATAACCCGCACATCCACATCACCTAGGTAGTGGATTGTGATGGGGAATAATCTGCCCTCGCTTTTTACTACTGGGGCGGCCAGCAGACGGGCCAGTGGATCTGTATCCAGCGTTGCGGACATGATCAATATCTTTAGATCTGGGCGCAAAATCTGCTGGATTTCCCGGCACAGGGCCAACCCCAAATCTGAATGAAGGTTGCGCTCGTGGAACTCATCGAAAATAACCAATCCTACACCTTCAAGCGCATTGTCGCCCTGCATCATACGGGTTAGGATACCCTCCGTGATTACCTCCAGTTGGGTTTTGGCCGTAACGCGGCTTTCGAAGCGGATCCTGTAGCCGATCCGGTTGCCGATAGGTTCATCCAACATGGCTGCCATACGGTGTGCGATGCTGCTGGCTGCTAACCTCCTCGGTTCCAACAGGAGAATTTTCTTTCCCTCCAGCCAAGGTTCATCCAGCAGTGCCAACGGCAGGAGGGTGCTTTTTCCTGCTCCCGGGGGTGCATGCACGATAAGCGTATTGTGTTGGGCAAGAGCATCTTTTACGTCGGGAATAGCCTCACCGATCGGTAGCTCTCGATAATATCGTTCCAATGGCATAGGGGGCGAAAGTACTGTTTTGGGTAGGTAAATCCAAGGGTTGGCATGGTCTATTCATTCGGCTTCCTTAGGCATCACCCGCCATTGAGAAAGAGGAGGCAACAAAAAAAGCCACCCCATATTCAGGAGCAGCTTTTGTTCTTTTTGAAACTGGAAGTGTTTATTCAATCTTCACTTTAGCTCGGCCGTATTCCCATTTCACTTCCATTCCATCCGGATGGATCTCGTAGGTGAGGTTTTCCGTCAATGTAGACGTCTGACCTGAGGCTACATTTACCCGCAGTGCATCCTGGCTTTGGTCGTATTGGGTGCCCCATTGTCCGGTTTGCTTGTTGAAGATAAAGGTGCTGGTGCTTTCGTTCGGGATGATAAAGAAGCTGTATTTTCCAGCTGGCAACTCCTGTCCCTGAACTTTGATCGCCTTTGAGGTTTCAAAAATGGTCGCCTCGTTGGCACCTGCCCGCCATACCTTGCCCAGCGGTACCAATTCACCAAAAATGGTTCTTCCTTTCACCGCGGGACTGCCGTAATTAACGGTAATGTTGGCTCCGTTGATCGTTCCTTCGGCCTTCTTTGGAGGACTGGTGCGCTCTTGGCAGAAGGACATGAATACTACCGTAATCATGAGAAGGGAGGATAGCCCGAGAGATTTTAGCGTAATTGTTTTCATGGGTTTTTAATTGGTTTAAGTGATGTAAAAACACCAGGCAAGCGAATAATGTGCTTCATTAGACGCCTTTCGGCTTGCCTGATGTTTTAAAAATTTGTCAGAAAGGATTTTTATGCGAATGTTATAATCAAACGGAATAAAGGGTAGATAGGTTTAACTACTTAGATTTTTATCCACGCTTGTTTCCGGTGACTTTCGATAATCCGCTCACAGATCAACAATTCCCGGTAACCGTCTTCGAAGGTAGGGAAGGTTGGGTTTTCGGGTTGCTTGCCAGCTTCGATCGCCGCATACACCTCCCTAAACATCTGCTTGGAAGTATCCGGGAATCCTTCATTGTGTCCCCCGGGGAAGCTGATCAGTTTGGCCGCCTCGGGGGTGAAAAGGGACGGATCCTTCATCAGATGCTGGTTGGCGGTTTCCCGTTTGCCGATCCACAGTTCATTGGGTCGTTCGGAGCAAAACTCAAAGTTTGCCTTGGATCCGGCGATCTCGATGTTGAGCCTGTTTTTGCGTCCTGCATTTACCTGGCTTACCGTTACCGAGCCTTTGTTGCCATTGTCAAAGCGCAGCATGACGGTGGCGTGGTCTTCGGTATTGATGGGTACTTCTTCGTAGTCCGAGGCTTGCAGCATCTTTCCGCTGTAGGTTTCTATGGCCTTGAGTGGCTTTAAGCGGGTTTTATGGACGGTCGAAAAGTCTGCCATTACCTCGGTCACTTTAAGTCCGGTCACGTACTCGGTCAGGTCGAGGAGGTGAGAACCGATATCGGCAATTGCGCGGGAGTCACCTGATTTGTCGGGTTCCAGTCTCCAGTTGTAATCGGTCTGCAGGAAAAGCCAGTCCTGAAGATAGGATCCCATGATAGAATATATCTCTCCGAGTTCTCCGGATTCGCGCATGGTCTTCATTTGGCGAACCATTGGATAATACCGTAGGTTGAAATGGACGGCATTCACCAAGCCGGATTTTTTTGCCAGAGCGACGAGTTCTTCCGCTTCCTCAATTTTGGTGGCCAGGGGTTTTTCACAGATTACATGCTTGCCTGCTTCGAGTACAGCCTTGGACTGGGCATAGTGCAGAAAGTTGGGAGTGCAGATATGCACGGCCTTGATCTCTTGGTCTTTCAGCATGTCGTCGAATAGCTGGGCTTTCTCTATCCCCAACAGGGCGGCCTTTTGTTCCGCGAGTTCCTGCGTCACTTCACATAGGGTGCTTACTTCGATGTTGGGAATTCTGCGGAGGGCTTCAATGTGGGCAGGTCCGATAAAGCCGGTACCTACTACGGCTACCTTAATTTTTTCCATAGGGTATACTGTTCTGATACGATTAAAAGATACGCCCTAAAGATAGAGCCTTGTTTTTTATTTTTCAACGTTCCCACTCGTAACTTCTTGAATAGCGTTTTTGGAAGCACATGCACCAAAATGTCAGGGAAATGGAGGCGGAATGCATTGATATGTACAGCTAAAAAGGGCAAGTAAACGTTGATTTCCTCTAACGTCTGCTGATTTTTTGATAAAATTTGTGCTATTTTAGGCTTTCCATGATCCCAAACCTACTGATGAAGAATCGAACATTAAACCCAAGAATATGTTTTGCGCTGCTTGCGGCAGGGTTGCTCCACGTACTTCTTTTCATTGCACCAACCCATGGACAAACCGTGGTGGCCTTGGATGACGGCATGGAGCGAATCGTCGATAAAAATGCGAAAATAGAAAAGCTGGCCTCCGGTTTTGCCTTCACGGAAGGCCCGGTATGGAATTCCTCCGAAAATTACCTGCTCTTCAGCGATATCCCCGCGAATACCGTCAACAAGTGGACACCAGATGGGAAGGTAACCCCCTTTCGCCAGCCGAGCAACAACTCGAATGGACTGACCTACGACCGGGTCGGCAACCTGTTATTGGCCGAGCATAGCGGTAGAAAAAT
Organism: Lunatimonas lonarensis; assembly: GCF_000390185.1. Lineage (GTDB taxonomy): Bacteria > Bacteroidota > Bacteroidia > Cytophagales > Cyclobacteriaceae > Lunatimonas > Lunatimonas lonarensis. The sequence goes on from NZ_AQHR01000048.1 coordinate 49,984, forward strand.
CGGCATGCTACGACCGGATGGCACCTATTCGACCCTCGTGGATCGGTATCAAGGTATTCGGTTCAATAGTCCGAACGACGTGATCGTTGACCGAAAGGGAGCGGTGTACTTTACCGATCCGCCCTACGGGCTGGACAAGGCTGCGACGGATACCTTGGGCTTCAATGGAATCTATCGCTTCCACAAGGGCAAACTCACGTTGATTGCGGATGATCTTTTCCGACCCAACGGCCTTGCCCTGTCCCCGGATGGGAAGACCCTGTATTTGGCAAACTCAGATCGCCCCAAAAAATACATGAAATACCCGGTAGCCAAAAATGGCAAGGTAGGGCAAGGACAGCTGTTTTTTGATGCTACTTCTTTGCAGGGGGCCGGATCCCCGGATGGGATCAAAGTGGATGTAGAAGGAAATGTATACGCCACGGGGCCGGGAGGAGTATTGGTCATCAACCCACAAGGTAAGCATCTTGGCACCATCGTTTTTCCGGAGGTACCCGCCAATTTGGCCTTTGGAGGGAAAGATGGGAAAACGCTGTTTGTAACGGCAAGGACTGGTCTGTACGCGGTGGAGGTTAAGATAGAAGGACTTCGGTAAGCACCATGAACAAAGGAAGAAGAACATTTATCCAAAAGGCATCCTTGGCAGGATTGGGTGGGGCGGCATTGGTCGGAAATGCGGCATGGGCAGCATCTGACCAAAGAGATCCCGACCTGTCTGATTTGGATGAAATCCTGTCCACGCCGGTGCTGAACACCGGTCGCTTTGACCGACCCATCATTGTCAAAAGCATTGAACTCCTACGGTTTGGTGACAACTTTCTGTGCAGAGTTAGGTCTACGGATGGGGCAGAGGGTATTTCCGTAAGCAACAACATGGTCATGACCCACCTATATCCGATTTTTGTCCGCAGGATTCAGCCCTTTTTCATAGGAAAGGACTTGCGGGATTGGGAAAACCTATTGGAGGAGGTGTATGTCCATGATTCCAACTACAAGATGCAAAATTTGGCATTTTGGGTTCCCTTGGCGACGTTGGAGTTTGCGGTATTGGATCTGATGGGCAGGATGTCGGGACTTTCGATGGGACAGCTGCTCGGAGAGGTCCACCACCCACGGATTGCGGTGTACCAAGCAAATAATTACCGGGGCAGGTCTGCCGAGGAATCCATCGACTTGATCGAACGAAATGTCAGAGAAACCCATGCCAAAGCCTTGAAATTCAAGGTAGGAGGACGAATGAGCAATAACCGTGATTTTCCTCCGGGGCGAACCGAAAAGCTGATTCCCCTGGTGCGGGAGCGTTTTGGTGACGAGATGGTCATATACGCCGATTCGAATGGATCTTACACAGCAGAAGAAGCTATACGTATCGGTAAATTGATGGAGACCTACCGATACGACTTTTACGAGGAGCCCGTGCCCTTTGACTGGTACCCTGAAACCTTGGAGGTGGCCCGAGCACTAAGCATTCCCATCGCCGGAGGGGAGCAGGAACCGAGTATGCGCAATTTCCGCTGGCTGATCGGCCATAATGCGCTTCAGATTGTACAGCCTGATATTTTTTATTTCGGAGGTATGATCCGCTCGATGAAAGTCGCCCGCATGGCAGCGGCGCGGGGCATGGAATGTACTCCCCACATCTCCGGGTCGGGATTGGGTTACTTGTATATGATGCATTTTGTGTCGGCCGTGCCCAACGCAGGTCCCTACCACGAGTTCAAAGGATTCAACAAAGAGATACCACTGGAGTGTGCCACCTCCTCCCTCAGTAGTGAGGACGGGGTGGTTCAGGTTCCCTCGGGGTCCGGGTTGGGCGTTGAGATTGATCCGGACTATGTAAAAAAACACACCTTAGTGAGTGCCTAATTTCAAAACCTACCTAACAAATGAAGTCTTTCTTTAATCTAGCTGTAATCTTTCTCATACTATCTGTTATTGCCTGTGGCGAAAAAGCTGAAGAACAGGCCGTAAAACCGCCGAACATTATCTACATCCTTGCGGATGACCTTGGTTATGGTGACGTGGGTTTCCAGGGCCAGGAGATCATAAAAACACCAAACATTGACCGGCTCGCCAAAGAGGGCTTGGTATTTACCCAACATTATTCCGGTTCCACGGTTTGTGCGCCCTCGCGAAGCACCCTGGTGTCTGGGCTGCACACGGGCAGGGCACCCGTGCGAGGCAACTACGAAATCCAACCGGAGGGACAGTATCCCCTACCGGATTCGGTCAAGACCATCTTTGAGCATGTGAAGGAGGCGGGATACGCCACGGGGGCATTTGGAAAGTGGGGATTGGGGTATCCGCGCTCCGAGGGAGATCCCAACAACCAAGGAGTGGACGTCTTTTATGGGTATAATTGCCAGCGAATTGGCCATAACTACTATCCCTTCCACCTGTGGCATAACCAAGATTCGATAGTATTTGCCGAAAATGCCGGCACCAATCTGGGGGTGTATGGCCCGGAGGTAATACATAGGGAGACGCTGAAATTTATAGAGGATCACCAGGATCGGCCTTTCTTTCTGTATGTGCCCACCATCATTCCCCATGCGGAGCTGATCGCACCGGATGCCTACATGGAGAAGCACCTGGGAAGGTTTGAGGAAACACCTTGGAAGGGAGTGGATGAGGGTCCGACCTATAAAATAGGGGGATACATGTCGCAGGAAAATCCGAGGGCTGCCTTTGTCGCCATGGTAGAGATGCTCGACGAACAGGTGGGCGAGATAGTCGCCAAACTGGAGGAGTTGGGTTTACGGGAAAACACGCTGATTATTTTCACTTCCGACAATGGGCCCCATCGGGAGGGAGGTGCCGATCCGGTGTTTTTCAACAGCAACGGACCTCTGCGTGGATTTAAGCGGGATTTGTACGAGGGAGGCATACGGGTGCCTATGGTTGCCAACTGGCCGGGCAGGATCACCCCTGGGTCTACCGATCATATTTCGGCTTTCTGGGATGTATACCCCACCGTAGCTGAACTCATAGGGCGTCCGGTAGACCATAATATGGATGGCATTTCCTTTGTCCCTACGCTGCTGGGTGAAAATGAGCGGCAGGAACAGCATCCATACCTGTATTGGGAGTTTATAGAGCAGGGAGGCAAACAGGCCATTCGGATGGGCGATTGGAAAGCCGTCCGGTTGAACCTTAATCGGGACGACGATCCGCCCATCGAATTGTATAATCTGGCCGACGATCTGGGTGAAACCCAGGATATCGCCGTCGATCATCCAGATATGGTTGCGCAAATGAAGGAGCTAATGCGCACTAGCCGGATCGCCAATCCGGTTTTTAAGCTCTATTTATCGGAAATAAACCAAGGCAACTAATGAAATATGCTATCGTTTTTACCTTTCTAGGGGTTATTGCTTCGGTTTTTTCCTGCGGGCAAAGAGAGCAGGAACCTCTTAATGTGCTGTTTATCTTGGTCGACGATCTGGGATATGCCGATCTAGGGTTTATGGGAAGTTCTTACTACGAGACCCCCAACCTCGACAAGCTTTCAGAGGATAGCTGGATATTTACCCATGGATACTCCGGCAGCAGGGTTTGTAGCCCCGCCCGCGCAACGATCATGACCGGTCAATTCACCGCAAGGCATGGTATCACCGATTGGATTGGGGCCAAGGAAGGGGAGGAATGGAGGGACCAAAACCGCTTTGATCCCATGCTGCCCGCCTATTACCGTCACGGCTTGGATTCGGCCCATACTACGTTGGCGGAGGCTTTCAAAGCGAAAGGATTTCGAACGTTTTACGCAGGGAAGTGGCATTTGGGCGATGAGGGATCCTATCCTGAGGATCATGGATTTGACCGAAATGTAGGAGGTTGGGAAAAAGGATCACCTATGGGTGGTTTTTTTTCGCCTTATCAAAACCCCAAGATCACGGATGGTCCTCCGGGTGAAAATCTGACGACCCGTCTGGCAAGCGAAGTAGCCGCGTTTATGAAGGAAGAAGGAGACAGTCCGTTTTTCGCGATGCTGTCTTTTTATGCCGTGCATGCTCCCATTCAGACTACGGAAGAGAAATGGGCTAAGTACCGGGAGAAGGCCCATAAAATGGGTATCGCGGAGAAGGGGTTTGAAATGGGCGAGAAGCTTCCTTTCCGAATAGTACAGGACAATCCCGTCTATGCGGGTCTGGTGGAGACGATGGATGATGCGGTCGGTATCGTAGTAGACCAATTGAAGGCACTCGGCCTCTATGAAAGGACCATCATTGTGTTTACCTCCGATAACGGCGGAGTGGTGGCCGGGGATGCCTTTGCGACCAGCAATCTGCTTGTTAAGGGCGGAAAAGGGCAGCATTGGGAGGGAGGCTTTCGGGTTCCCTATCTGATTCGTGTCCCACATCTCAAGCCAACTGAAAGGATCAGCTACCCGGTAACCGGTGCGGATTTTTTTCCAACCTTGCTGGATTTGGCCGGACTGCCGCTGTTGCCTATGCAACATATGGATGGAGTGAGTTTGAAGCCCTTGATGGAAGGGTATGAGTTGCCCGATCGCGCACTGGTTTGGCATTACCCTCACTATGGTAATCAGGGCGGTGTGCCCTCCAGTGTGATCCGTAAGGGACCTTGGAAGCTGATTCATCACTGGGAATCCAATAAGCAGTCACTGTATTTTCTTCCGGACGACCCATGGGAGGAGGAAGACGTTGCCCTAGCGCACAACGACATTCGGGTTATGCTGCAAACAGAGCTTTCCCATTATTTGGAGCAGACCAACGCCAGCCTTCCGGAGCCGGATCCGTTGTTTGATGAAGAAAAGTACAACAATAGGCTGGCGGATATGAGGGATAGGGTTTTGCCCAACCTGGAAAAGCAACGGCTTGATTTTCTGGATCCCAATTGGCAACCAAATCCGGATTGGTGGGGAAGCCAGCCCCTTACCCTTGACTAATTCAGCTGCCAAAAGGCGGCCATATTAGGAGAATCATCGGAATAGCAACCGCGATGATCAATATCGTCAGTGGTAGACCCAGTTTCCAGTAGTCGCCAAATCGATATCCGCCGGGACTCATCACCAAGGTATTGGATTGGTGACCGATGGGGGTAAGGAATGCTGCCGATCCACCGATGGCTATGGCCATCAGAAAGGGATCCGGTGACGCATCGATGGCCAGTGCGATCTTTAAGCCTATGGGTGCCATTAGCAATACCGTAGCAGCATTGTTGATTACTGCCGAAAGCAGCATGGTTACAAACAGGAGGATTGTCAGCAGGCCCCATACGGGGAAATCGGTTCCCAGCTTCATCAACTGGCTGGTGATGGAGGCTGCGGCTCCGCTGGTTTCGAAGGCGATTCCAACCGGAATCATGGCTCCCAGCAGTACAATGATCGGCCAGTCAATCGCCAGGTACAGATCGCGAATGGGAAGGATCTTACCTGTAATCAGTAGAAATGCCGCCAGGATAAAGGCGATTTCCACGGGAATCAATTCGCTGACGATGGCAGCAATGGTAATCACAAATACAGCCAATGCAAAAATCGTCCTTCGGGGTTTGCCTATTTCCAGGCCGCGCTTGGCAAGGGGATAGCAACCTATGTTTTGGAAAATACCGGACATTTCGGATGCCAGCCCCTGTAGAAGCAGCACGTCTCCGGACTGAAACCGCACATGATCAATGCGTTGCCTTAACGTACGGTTGCTTCGTGCGAGGGCCAATAGGTTTACTCCATAGCGGCTTCGCATATGCAAGCTGGCGGCTGTTTCTCCGATAAGCGGGGAGTTTTCGCGGATAATTCCTTCGGCAACCTGAATCTCATTGCTTCCTTCTGCTTTCAAGAAGACCTTCTCATCCCCAACCAACTCTGCCTTGGTATCCTCCAGAAACTTGGTCAGCACCTCCGTATCGCTTTCCAACAAGAGTATGTCGCCCTCACGGAGCTTAAGCCAGGTGTTGGGTGCGTGGATGCGTTGCCCATCCCGAACCAAGCCAAGCACACTGATTTCGTTTTCGTCCCGTATTTCAATGTGCCGTACCCTTTCTCCGATCAAGGTACATCCGGGGACTACCATCACTTCGGTGATGTAGTTATTGATTTCAAACAGGCTTTCCTCGTCGCTGGCAGACTGCCTTTTGGGTAGTAGCCGCCATCCAATCAGGGAAATAAAAAGCAGCCCCACCACAGTAACCGATGCGCCCACCGGGCTAAAGTCGAACATACGATAGGGAGCGTCCAATGCATCTGCCCTAAATGCTGAAATGATGATGTTTGGCGGCGTACCGATCAGCGTGTTCATACCACCCAGCAAAGAGGCAAAGGCAATGGGCATGAGGATCGAAGAGGGTGAGTAGTTGTTTTTTCGGGCGAGTTGGATGGCGACCGGCATCAGGATGGCCAACGCGCCAATGTTGTTCATAAACCCGGAAGCAATGGCCACGACTGTACACAGGATACCGACCTGAAGTGGGACGGAAGCCCCCACCTTATCCATGAGTTGCACAATGATATTGACCAGCCCGGAATTTTCCACGGCCTTGCTAACCACCAAAACGGCGGCTACGGTGATCACAGCGGTATGGCCAAACCCAAGGAAGGCATCTTCCTTGGGTATGACACCGCAAAGGGTCAAAAAAACCAATGCCAGCAACGCCACGATGTCGTACCTGGGTCTGCCCCAAATAAAGAGAACTAAGGCTACGACCAAGGTCCCAAAGACGAGGTACTCCTCCATCTAGGCTTGCGTAGGGTTTGTAAGGATGGGAGCGGCCAGACAGGACTCAGGGATATCAAAGGCATTTACCAAAGGCACGGCATCCCTTCGTATTTCCCAACAAAGTTGATTGATCAGTTTCCGGATGGCCTTAGTTTTTACTCCCTCCATGTAGCCCTGTTCCAGGTACCAGCCCTTGTTTTCTTCCATGGTATGCAGCGCATAGAGGTCACAGAGTTTTTTGAGTACCTCACCATACGATTCTTTTTGGGCAGTTTTTGCCGCTTCGATGAATTGTTCCAGTACCACTTTTTCGATAAAGGCCTTTCCCACATTTACGAAGTGATGCTGGCACACGTTGAACGCATCGAAGGGATCCATGCCTTCACTTATCAGTCTTCGCATGCGTCTTGCCGCAGAATCCACCAATCCATTTGCCCGGTATTCAAAGGCATTTAGCTGAAAATCGGGATCTGTGAGGTGCGATTCGTCGGTATTGCGGACGATCAGCGGATTTTTTTCAGTAAGGGATGTTTTGGTTTTTGATGCCACGTAGTTGACGATGGTGAAGAAGTTCATGTTTTCAAACTGCTCCCGGTAGGCGCTTAGCCGGCTTTTGGCCACGAGCTGCATCAATACCGTATTGTCTCCTTCAAAGGTCGTATAGATATCCGTATCGTTTTTTAGGGCATCGATTCGGTTTTCCGAAAGGTAGCCTTTTCCTCCGCAGGCTTCCCGGCATTCCTGTAGCGTAGCAGTCGTATTCCAGGTAATGTAGGATTTCAGACCGGCTGCCAGGGCCTCCAATTCCTGCATTTCGGATTCTTTGCGGTTCATAAAATGTCTGGTCATATACTGCATGGCAAAATGTCCTGCGTAGGTTTTGGCCAAAAGGGGCATCAGCCTACGTTGATGCATGCGGTAATTGAGGATGGGTACTTCCTCTCCGCCCTCCGGGCCAAACTGCCTACGCTGATCCCCATAGCGGATAGCTATGGCCAAGCCACTTTTGGAGGCTGCGATGGCCGATCGGGGGATGCCAATTCGCCCACCAACCAGCGTGCCGAGCATGGTGAAGAACCGTTTGTTGTCACTGGCAATGGGGGTTTCAAATTCACCCTGCTCATTTACGCTGGCAAAGCGATCCAGCATGTTTTCTCTCGGGATGACTACTTGGTCAAACTCAATCAATCCGTTGTCCACGCCATTGAGGCCCATTTTTCTGCCACAGTCCTCGATGTGGATACCGGGAAGGGTAGCTCCCTCCGCATCCCTTAGTGGCACCACAAAGGCGCTGACACCGTAGTCGGTGCCATCGATGATCAGCTTCGCAAACACGGTTGCCATCCGCCCATGTAGGGCGGCATTTCCGATGTATTCCTTTCTCGCCAACCGATGAGGGGTGTGGATGGTAAACGTTTTTTCGGCGTGGTTGTAGGTGGCCGTGGTTTCTATTCCCCGTACGTTGGAACCATGGTTGGTTTCGGTCATGGCGAAGCAACCCGGCAGCTCCAGGGTACCTATTTGGGGGAGGTATTTGGCGTGGTGTTTTTGGGTGCCCAGCGAAAGAATGCTCATGCCCCATAATCCGAACTGCACACCAAACTTGATCACCATGCTCAAATCACGGTAGCTGAGCGTCTCCATGACGGAAAAATAAGCTTCCATGTCATCTTTCCCTCCTTGTGCCACGGGATACCCGATCTTGCCAAATCCAGCATCCGCCACGATCTTGCACCAAGTCAGTACCTGTTCCCGATAGCGGGTCAGGTCTCCCGGATCCACGTAGTCAAAGTCCGTGGTACGGATCAGGTCTTTTACCTGACGGATGATCTCCGCTTGGTCTCCATCCAGGAACCGGGCCAATCCCTGTACAGAAAATGCCGTTTCCGTACCATAAGCGGTCGTTTGCGTCGGGTGATCTTCTTTGAAGCGGTAGATGGCACTTATCCCTACTATACCCAGGTCCTCCTCCAGTTTTTGTAGATCTTTGGCGATTTCTGAACCGGTGTCTGAAGTGGGTTCGGGGGGGGATTGTTTTTCGGCCAGCGCAAGCGCCAGATCCGTTAGGCTTTTGTATTCACCGCCGGCATCCACGAGGTGTTTTACCGTCCGAAACCAATGGGCCACTTCCTGCCGGTCAGGGGCATGGGTGGGGTTCACTCTTTTTAGCAAATCTGACTTGGATTCCTTGTCCAGCCAAGCTGCCCGACCGATGAAAGATTGCAACGTCTTCCAGTCCTGTTCGCGTAAGACGGCATCCGACCATATCACGTAGAGTAGGGGATAAAAAACCAGCTTATTCGCAGTCGCAACGGTGGGTTCCATATTCAGGTATTTTAGGGTTTTAGGTCTAAGTTAGCAAATATCTTTTCAAAAACAGTGCTGGATTTTTGTAGATTTCCGCTATTTTAGACGGCATCATACGAGACAACCCTTTAATGACCGGCCATGAAACCATCAAAAATCCTGTTAAGCTGTTTTTTCATTCTCTTATACGTATCTAACCCGGTTTTGGGTCAAGAAGTTAAATTTCCCTGGCCTGAAGGGAAGAAAATGGCACTTAGCCTTAGCTTCGATGATGCACGGGCCAGCAATCCCACCCACGGCATTCCGCTTTTGGATCAATACGGTATTCGGGCCACCTTTTTTGTGGTTCCCCAAAGTGTGCAAAATAATCTCGAAGGGTGGCGAAAGGCAGTGGCAAGCGGCCACGAAATGGCCAACCATTCCATCGTCCATCCATGCAGCGGCAATTTTGTTTGGTCCAGAAACAAGGCACTCGAAAACTACACGCTGGACAAGATGCGCACGGAACTCCTGCAGGCCAATTTTGAAATCGAAAACCTGCTTGGCGTAAAACCAACGGTCTACGCCTATCCCTGTGGACAAATGTATGTGGGCAGGGGCCCGTACGCCCAAAGCCTGGTTCCGTTGATTTCGGAGCTTTTTGTGGCAGGTAGGGGATGGCTTGCGGAAGCGCCTGTGGATCCCCTGTACACCGACATGGCCCAGCTTACCGGCATAGAAATGGACAACAAGTCCTTTGACCAAATCAAGGCGTATATCGATCAGGCGGCAGCAAACGGACAATGGTTGGTTTTGGCCGGACACGAAACCAACGATTCGGGCAGGCAGACCACCTACCTGGAGACGTTGCGTCAGTTGGCAGCCTATGTGAACAATCCCGAGAATGGCATTTGGGTCGCTCCCATCGGAGAAATTGCCGACTATGTGCAGGCCACGCGAAAGGCCATGGCCGACACCGTGAATATGCCCCAACTGGTACGGGCCGCAGCGGATGGGACGCTTCACCTTACTGCGGAAAATGGACGTGGTGTAGGGCCTCGCATTGAATACATGCCCGATTGGCGGGCGTTTGGCTGGTTTACCGGGAAGGATCAGGTAGAGTGGGAGGTCGATGCTCCCCACAGCGGCACGTATCAGGCTGTCATGGAATGGTCTGTTTCCGATGAGGAGTCCGGCAAGGGATTTGTCTTTGAGTCTTCTACGGACGGGATAAAGGGACGTGTGGAGCGCTCCGGATCCTGGGAAACCTTTAAAACCCTGTCCATTGGTAAGTTGAAATTGCAGGGTGGATACAATAAGCTGGTGTTTCGGCCTGAAGAGGATTTCGGATCGGTGGGAGCTCTCTTGGATTTGAAGCAGATTACCCTTATTCCGCTCTTTTAGGCCATGTGGGCACTGTTGATTGCCAGCCTATTGGGGGGCTTTGACCTTTCCTCCGTGTCGACCGATGCCTGGACTACCCTTTTTTATGTCGATTCGCAGCAGGTGAAAAGGGCGGATATTTCCGAAGAAACGCTGGCGGTGCTCCGACGGGATTTTGAGGCCATCAAAGGCACAGCTCCGAATCCAACGCCAACGATCTTTTACGAGGGACTCCTAAACAACGATCCCCGCCGGGTGAAGACAGAGGAACACCTGCGGGATATGGATCGGCTTTCCCTGCTGTACTGGTTTCATATCCTCCAAGATACCCAAGACGCCTTGCCCCTAATGATGGAGCTTGCGTTGTCATGGGTTTACACCTATGTACCTGATGGCAATCCGATCAACGAAAACAAATTGGTTCCGTTGGTCTATGTTTATCCTTTGGTACGGCTCCATCTAAGCAGTCAGGAGCGGGAAGCTTACCGGAATTTTTTGGTGCAGCTGGCACTGGGGGTCCGTGATTTTCCCAAAGCTCCGATGAACAACTGGGAGACCAAACGCATTCATCTGTTGGGGGTGATCGGCTTGGTATTGGAACGGCCGGATTTCACAGCATGGGCGGAAGAGCGGTTCAAAAACTACGTGGATCAGAGCTTGTATGCCGATGGCAGCAGTTCGGATATCCGGCAGCGGGATGCCCTGAGTTACCACGTGAGCGCGTTGAAACCCCTTTGTCAATACCTGGGCTATGTTGAGGCCTTATATCCCGGTAAGGGATCGCAACTGTTCGGTTATACGGGAGAAACCGGTGGTAGTCTATATCGGTCCTTGCAATATGTGCTGCCCTATGCCAAAAAAGAAGCGGTTTATGCCCAATGGAGCCAGACCACGGTGGCATTGGATAAGCAGCGGGCCGAAGCAGGATTGGCGGAATACCAGCCTGGCGTGGAATATCAGGCGGAGCGGGCATACGATACCATGGCCATGGCGTCCCTGTTTGATGCAGTTTTCGTACTCGGCGATTGTGGGCATATCATTTGCCAGCTAGTCCGTCCAAACGATTCCGATTAGTTAGGAATCCATACCAGTGCGCATAAAATTCGCGGTGTATTACCGATTTAGTTGCTAGACATTGGAAAAATGCGTAATATTCCTAGGGCAAGCGTTTATTGTCCGGAATTATTCCTTCTTTTGAATCATACCAAGCCCAAAATACCATGAAGCTGAGTGCGTTCATTACCCTTTTGCTGTTTTCGTTTGTTAGCCTACCCGATGCAGCTGCGCAAAGGCTGGTCAGCGGAAAATACGCTCCTGCAGAACTGGAAGCTCGATTAATTCCCATCGAACAGTGGAAGCCATTTCCAGCGGTATCGGATCGGTCGGCATGGAACTCGCTGGACAAGGCAACGTTGGACGTCTACCTGGAGACCGCCAACGAAAACATCGATTACGAGTGGCCTTACATTCCTGCCACCAAATCCCTGTTGATCGAGCGTACCGGCGACCGGGATGAATACCAGGCGGTGACCTTTCAAAAGCGCCGGATGCTGGGAACCATGATGCTTGCCGAGATATACGAAAACAAAGGGCGGTTTATTGACCCCATCGTAAACGGTATCTGGTCCATCTGCGAGGAATCCTTTTGGGGGGTACCCGCCCATTTGCCAAAGACGAAGGAAATATCCGGGCTGATCGACGTGACCAGGCCATTTGTGGATTTATTTGCTGCCGAGACGGCCACCTACCTGGCCTGGGCCGATTATTTTTTCGGGGAGCAGTTTGACCGCATTTCCCCACAGATCCGAAAGCGTATCAGGCACGAGACCCAAACACGGATCTTTCAGCCGCTGATGAACCAACATCACGGATGGATGACAGCCAATTCGAACGGCCGGCCACCCAACAATTGGAATCCATGGATTGTATCCAACTGGATCAATGCAGCCCTTTTGCTCGAAGCTGACCAGAAGAAACGCACCGAAATGGTACACAAGGCCATAACGGTGCTCGACAACTTTCTCGACCCCTATCCGCAGGACGGTGGCTGTGACGAAGGACCCAGTTATTGGGGTGCCGCTGCTGCCTCCCTGTTTGATTGCCTCTCCCTGCTGAACTTGGCGAGCGGTGATGCGTTCGACTATGTATACAGCGATGAAAAGGTACGCAACATGGGCAAGTTTATTTACCGCGCCCAACTCAGCGAAGACTACTTTCTGAATTTTGCGGACGCCGATCCGCAGCCCAAAATGTCGGCTGCCATGATTTACCGCTACGGTGAGGCCATCCAAGATCCGGATATGATGCGGTTTGGTGCCTATTATTGGCAGCCTTTTTCCGGCACGCTGCCGAATTTTCACTACTTCCGCAATTTCTTTGAGCTGTTTGTACAGGATGAGATCAGCCTGGCAGAGAAGGGATTGCCGCTGCCCAAGGACGTGTGGCTACCGGATATAGAGGTAATGGTAGCGAGAGATCAAGGAGGGACTACCGACGGATTCCTGCTTGCCGCCAAGGGAGGGCACAATGCCGAAAGCCATAACCACAACGATATCGGAAATTTCGTGGTGTACTACGATGGGCAGCCGCTGCTGATCGATGTGGGAAGGGGCACCTACACGCGCAAGACATTCAGCGAAGACCGTTACACGATCTGGTATAACCGGTCCGATCACCATAACCTGCCCACAGTGAACGGGCAGGTACAGCTTCCCGGCGTTCAGTTTAAGGCAACGAGGGTAACGCATCAGGCACGTCCCCAGTTTTCCCAACTAAAACTGGATATCGGCGGTGCCTACCCGGATGCCGCAGGTATAGAAAGCTGGGACCGCACGCTGATTTTACAGCGGGGCAGGCAGGTACGCCTGGAGGACGTCATATTCCTTAAGGAGGCAAGTAAGATCACCCATCACTTTATGACCATTTATCCGCCACGGATTTCCCGGCCTGGAGTGCTTGTCCTTCCCTTTGTGGGGAAAGATGGAGTGGCGCGGGATTTTACCCTGACCTACGATGCCGGTCAGATGGAGGCTACCGTGGAGAAGGTTCCGCTGGAGGCACCTGAGGACCGCGGGATCATTAGCCACTGGGGCGATACGATCTATCGGGTGAATTTCGAGGTTAAATCCCCCAAAAAAAAGGATAGGTTTCGTTTTGTAATAGAGTGATGGTTAGCAGGGTAGGTGGAGAGATTGGAAAATGTGCCTCTTCCTAATCTGCGAGGAGATCTGGGAGAAGGTTACGTTCTACAAAACCTTTCGCTTCAGAGTTCTCGATATTCTCCGGGTTTGCGAGCAGTTCTTCTATTCTTACCAGAACAGTTTCATATTCCTTTTCAGATTTGATCGCTCAGGGAAGGTTAATCGGTTTTCTGACCGGTTTATTGTCGCCACCCGGTGAAAATGCCTGCATCTGATCCGATAGGAGTGCTTCATTCTAGACATAATGGCACATAAGGACCAACCTCGATCACGGGGACGCTATTTTTTCGCCGCCCAGTTTACCAGTTTCAGGTTTTCGAGGTGCCGGAAATCTTTCATGTTGTCCGTAGCAAAGATCAATTCGTTTGCGAGTGCCGTAGCGCCAATGATTATGCGGATCGAAATAGTTGGATTTTCTCTTTTTTAGGGCGCACTTTTTAGGTAATTTGTTTGCAGTAATTATGTTAAACAGTAAGCCTGAATGAAAAAAAGGAAAACACAAACTGGATAGAGCCAAGCGGCACATTTATCTTATTGGAGAAGTCACTATGAAAATGTTTATTATTTTATAGTGGTGTCCGAGAAAATCGGAGAATGAATTCTGATCACTTAG
>NZ_AQHR01000049.1 GCF_000390185.1 Lunatimonas lonarensis
TTTTTTAACTTAACCTCTGGTACCATTTTAGGGGAGTATTATATAGTTTCATTTTTTAGCGTTTGAACATAGACAATTTTATTGTTTAATTGTCTATGTTACTTTCATTGTAAGCAAACATCTTTTCAACATAGACAGTCAACCTGTCTATGTGTCTATGTTTAATATTTTCCTTTTTCTCGGTTTTGCTATCACTTTTTCTTGTAATGCTGATCCAACTCCTTCCAGATATAGGCACTATAATTTGGTCTCTTAAAAGACTATTGATTAAGCTTTTTGATCATTTCGTCAAAATCACTTTCATAGTTTCTTACCATCTTCGGCAGTATGTGCAAAAATTGCACATACTGAATCTGCTTCCAGCTCTTTGGTTACGGAAATATTTTTCACATGCTTCGTAACCACAGTCCTGTCCACTCCAAACAAAGACGCAATAGCTTTTTGGGACAGCCAAAAAGTACCTTTCTCAAAATAGACAGAAACCTGTACCTTTTTTTCGGCTACTTGGTATAAGAGTAAATTTCGTACCTGCATCAGTTTTTAATTTTCATATGTCTTTAATTGTTTTTCAATGGTCACAACCTGTCCCGGTTTATCGGGATGGAATCTCGCATGGTTGATAGTCCAAGTTTATATCGCTTGCGACTCGATCGATTTTAACTCTCCAATATAAACTTCAATATCTCAGGACTCAGCTCCTTAAACATCCCCATTCACTTCAGGATCAGACTGTTTGACTTAATCTCATTGATTACTTTTAAATGAACGGCGCCCTCATTTTCACAATGAACTGCCTCCTACAAACAGTTTTCCGCGACTTGTAATTACATACTGTTGATTAGGATCGTTTGCTTGTTCCATTGTGTAGTCCAACAATCTTTTTTCCCTTAGTGGCTTTTAATATAATCGTTCCGAAAGCGTTCCTTGCTTCTAAAACCTAACTTACCTGCTAATTCTTCTAAAGACATGGAAATAAGTGTCAGCAATAAAACGCTCAATAAGATCCTTGCACGTTTTTTTAAGAGCTTCCCACTTTTTTCAGTCCAACTCCCCTCTTTTTGGAGTTCATCAACCGCTAGGTTATTGTTTATCAGGAACCTAATATTTGTCAACTCCCCACTTTTTTCTGGCCAAGTTAGAATATTGAAAAAGGCCCGGATATTTGGATTCTTTGGTTCTGCGTCAAAAGTCTCCAGGTCTAAAGGCCCCGTAAATCTCCTCCGATTAAGAAAAGCGGAAACGGTATCATACAAGGTGTCAGGGATTCCATGTTGAGCCTCTTTAACCTCAATACGGAGTCCTTCACCTTGTACTAAAACTCGCTCTAATTCTCTTTTATCCATTTCTTCGTTTAGGTGGCTTTACGGTTTATTCCCTTGCTCGGGTTTGAACCCTGCTGATAAGTATTCGGGTTTTGGGCATTAGTTTAAGTTTTCTGTTCTAAACAATAGAAGTTAGTTTCATAGTTTTTGCCGTCTTCGGCTGTTTTTTCCAACAATGGGATAAATGAACTATTTTCCAACTTCCGTTGAAAGTAATCTAAGAGTGAAACTTTTTATCATCCAACACTTCTATATTGGTGCGGTCGTGCGCTTCTATTTTATTCCATAGTTTACTCATACGATTCGTCTTTTGGTCAATTAGCGGCCAATCACCGGCCCATTCGGCCCATTAGCGGCCAATTAATTCAGGGTATATTTTGCTCCTCGTCCTTTGGCAGTTGGAGCAGTAAAAATTCCTAATTCTACCAATTTACTCAACTCTTCAGTTGCTGTAGTTTTCCTAACGTCATTTAGCTTTTGGTAATCAGTATTCGAAATGGATGCATGTGCTTTAGCGAAAGTGACGGCCTTAATCTGTCTGTCATTCAATCCTAATTTTCTAAGCTGATCTTCGCTCAAATAATCTTTGAAAAGGGTGACGAGTACACCTCCATCAAGAGGCTTAATTTCTGGTTCAGGCAGCTCAGCATCTAAGCAAGATTTATAAATCTTCAAAGTTCCTCTACCCCAAGAATCAATATATCCTGCTTTAAAACAGGCATCTGCAATGATTGGATTACGCGGTCTTGAGCTATGGTTCCTTTTTAATGCTTCATAATCCAGCCCCTCTGGAAGGCTACCTTCATTCCAAATTGTGAGTTTGTCATCATACACCCGCATTTGGACAGAACTACCCATATAATTTCTGTGCACCAGCGCATTGAGTAGCATTTCGCGGATTGCTGCTACAGGGTATTCCCCTTTTTCAATCCGTTGTAGTCCTTTGAAGTCTATTCGTTTGGTGAGAAATTTCCTATTGAGTTGCTCTGTAACTCCTGATAAAAGCTGTATTAGGTTTCCTTCTTCAACCTCGTGAAAAATTAAATCTTCATCAGCTCCTGTAAATCGACCAATTTTCACTAAAATATTGGGATAGAATTTATTTGGATCTTTCCCGAATAATATGATAGCACCTCTCTTTAACTTTCCATCCTTTACTAAACGAAGCTTTTCTAAAATTTCAAAAGTACCCAGACCTGACACTTCCGGCATGCGGCCACTAATTACTGCGTCCTCTAAAAATCTCTTGAAACTGCTTTCGTCTATATCATCAATAGACGCTCCTTCTTCCACAACGTCATCCCAGGTTTTCCCGGCTTTTTTAAGAAGAAAGTCATTGAGTTGATTACCGGTTAATTCTAACTTGCTACTTCCCGATCGGTAATAATACCGTCCACGAAGTGAAACGGGCACAGAATAGGGTTTGGTAATGATTTCTATGAACTCCAAGTCATTTTCGGTTTGTAAATTTATATCACAAATAATCCCTAAACCATCTTTTATTCTATTGGGGAGTGTTTCTAAAAGCTGTTGGGCATCTTCCAAACCAATTACATTGCCGTCATCGTCCTTGCCAATATAAATAGTGCCGCCTTTGGCGTTTGCAAAACCACAAATCCATTTCAGATATTCCTCCCGCCAGGTTTCTTTCCATTCTATATGTTGGGATTCTTTGGTCATTGTTCTATAAATTACTTCAGGGGAAATCAACTCTCCAATATCACCTTCAATATCTCCGGACTCCTTTCCTTGAACATACCCATGCGCTTCACGACCTCATTTTCAGGATCAGACCATAGGGCATGCAGCTGCTCGATTATGGCTTCTTTTTCTGGATCAGACAAGACTTCAAAGTCCCTACCCTGCATCACTGCTTCTATATCCCGCTCCACAAATTCCAACACATCTATACCACGCTCTTTCATGTGGTCTGGGAAGTAGAGGTTTAGAATTAGTGAATCAATAATACTATCAAGTAGCGAGATTTGTATGCTTGAAATTTGTTTTGATTTTTCAATAAGCATAAAATCTACTAACTGAGTTAATGCTGGAATAAATTGATCATTAACCTTTATTGGCAACCTTTTTAAATTATTTGGATAAACATCAATAAAACCACCATATACGGACTCATAATAAAAATCAATTAGTTTACTATTCAATATCGAAATTAAATATTTCAAACTTAAACGTGAATCATTGTTGTAATTTGAATGTCTTAAAGGTAATGTACTTCTTTTTATTATTATCAAACACTTCTCAGAAGTATGTATTCCCAAATTATCAAGAATTGCAAGTATTCTTAAAAGACCTGAGCTTCTTCTAATTATAATTTTTTCACTATCAAATAATTCGGGGAATTTTGGTGATCGCATTAACTGTGGTGCACTATAATCTAACCAAGTATCTATTTTTGGAAAAGAGTATCTACCTTCTTTTGATTTCTTAATTGCAGACCCCTCAATATATGGTTTCAATCCTTGAGTAAAAGTGTTAGAAAGAACTTCAAATTTACTCCTTCCTGATATTGTAAGACCGTTTTCTCCTCTACTTTCCTTCCCGTGAATTTCAGCTCCTGTTGATATATAAAATAATTCATCTAATGGGAATGTATTTACTCTTATTTCATCTAAAATCTCAGCGATTGAATCCAAATTTTCAGTTCTAAACATATGTTGACTAGTTTTTCTATATTTATCAACATCAATTTGGTATTTCTCAAGAAAGTTGTTGTCAATAAAATCCCTTATAGAAACACTATAAGACATTTTATTTGTTTTTTGAATTATTGGTATGCAAGATGGAACTGTAGCATTCTCAAAAATTTTTTCATTATGTAAATCAACAATACTCAGCAAATGAAATTCATTTAATATTAATGTTCTAATTCCTTCGGCAAAGGGCTGATTCAAAAACCCAAACGGAATAATGAATGTGAAAATCCCATTTTGATTTAAAATATTAAGTGATTTCTCAGCAAAGGCTATATATAAATCCCACTTACCTTGAAGAGTCTTATAGGATGTGTCTTTATTGAAATAATTCCTGTCATGGATAGACATATTATTGGCGCTGACATAAGGCGGATTTCCAATTACCACATCAAAACCATCTTTAATCTCAGGATAAAAAATGGTTGGTTCAAAAAAACTTACGCTTTCATTGTTGAAGATATTTTCAAAGCTCTCCCAATTTTGAATATCCCTCTCATAATTCTGAATCTGCTCTACATATTTTTTCTGTTTGGCGGCAGTTGAGGTATTTTTTTCTTTTTCCAGCCTATTCTGAAATTGCCTAACAATGTTCTTATTGACTTCCACTATTTCATGTATTACCCCGGCTATCTGCTCCTTTTGATTGTTTTTTTCTTCCGGGTCACTGATGCTAAAATACTCTTTGGTAAGCTGCTGAAAGCGTGGCAATAAATTCCGTTCTACCATATAGGTTTCTGCCACTTCATTATTTGGCGCACCTATCAAGGTATTGGCCGCTATCAGTTTAAAGTCCATATTGGGTAGTGGCTCAAATCCTCTATTGGGTTCACTTTCCTTTTCTGTTTGGTCCACCAATAGCGAAATGAAAAAACGCAGTTTACTGATCTGAATGGCGATGGGCTGTATATCTACACCATAAATACAGTTTTGGATCAGGTAAAGCTTGCGCCCGTAGTTCAACTCATTATTGCGGAAGGCTTCCTCTATTTTGTTTTTGCTTTCCTTTAAGCTTCGTATCACCTGTTTTCTTACACCTGGGTCACTAAAGCCCTCTGCCTCTGCTATCAGTCGGTTTACCCGTTCTATTTGGGTTTCTTTCCAAAGTTCATTTTCAGGATCAAGTTTGTGCAGCACATCCACCAGCTTGAGCAATATACCCATAGGGAATGCCCCTGATCCGCAGGCAGGATCTAATATTTTGCAATGATCGATCAATTCCACAATTTCTTTGGTACTTTCCTGATCAAAAGGATTGACATCTCGATGCACATCAAATAGGGCGTTTAATTTTTCGTTTAGTTCTTCTTCTTTTCCCAGCCAAGGGGACTCACTTGTACCTTCTATTTGTTTTCGTTCCCTCCTTGATTCCTTGCCGGTAAAATCATAGATAATTTCTTCTGTATAATTCTCCTCTTTTAAGAGTCCGTTTTTCAAATAGGCCTTTAGACTTTCATCTACCATGTAATTGACGATCTCTCTTGGGGTATAAAAAGAGCCCGTTTGCTTTCTGGCTGTTTCTCCCGTTTCGGGATTATAACTGGCCAGTAGGTTTTCAAATACTTTTCCCAATAGTTCGGGGTCCAGTGCGATGTCCTCTTCAAGGGGTGTATTTTCTTCTATGGTAAATTTGTACACATCAAAAAGCGAGATGATACCTTTTGTCTTTACAGCTTTCCACTTATTTTTATCTGAGGCATCTTTAAAATATTCGCTAATGTCAGCCTGCTCTTCGTCTCCGAAAAAAAGCTGATTGGGGAAAACAGGCTGGTTTTTTTTATGTCTTGTAAACCCATCTTCTACTATTCCTTTTTTCTTGTCATCCAGGCAATCAAATAATCCGCCATTCAGAAATGGGACTTTATTGAACAGATTTTCTATTGTTTCTTCGGCATCCAAAAACTGGTCTTCATATCGATAATATAAAGGATTTCCATCTTGTTTAGGATTCTTTTTGTTTTTACTTATCCAGCTACGCTGCTCTACAGGCATGTTTAGCGTAGCAAAAAACAAGTTTTGCAGAACGGCGGTATAGTATTGGTTCGACTCATTATCATCAGCCTTAAATTGCTTAAGAATAGATTTGAGTTCAGCCGGATCAAATAATTTTTGGCTTACCAAGCCCTTTTCCTTCATAAACCAAACGAAAAGTATCCGTGAAATAAAGCGAATTAAAGATTCAGAGCTGTGTTTATCAGCATCAATGTTTTTGGAATTAGGGAATGTGACATTTTGCTTTGCCCACAAATACCATTTGAAAAGTTCATTATAGAAATCTTTATTAAGCTCCTTGGTATTTAACACCTTTCTCCAGTAGTCGTGCAACGCTTGGAAGCTTTTTATTTTTGTAGGGTCGATACGAAGACCAGAAGTATTCTTATCTCCCACAATAATTTTCCGATGGGCCGCATGGGGTTTATTTACGTCAATATCTTTTAATAAAGAAACCTTGCCAGCCTTTTCCCCTTCTCGGTTTTTATACACATAGGCAGTCCGCTCAGCATTGGCGAAGGTGATCTTTCCATTGTATCTAAAAATCACCGCTACCGGAGCTCCCAAACTTTTTCGGTTAAGCCAACGGGTAATTTCGGCCAAGCGGCTTCGGGTTGGTGTTTGAGCGCTCAGTTCCACGCCAAATACCAGGATGGATTCGTATTTCCCTCTATCCAGTTCCTGTTCGGCCTCCTCCAGGGTACTTTCATCTCCTTCTGCATGGAAAGTCTGATCGGATAATTTCCCTCCAAAATAGATGGCCTCTATATCGCTGAGCTTGTCGGGTGAAAGATCCTTCAATACTGCAGAAACAGGAAGGGCTCTTTCTGTTTGGGTTTTGAGATTTAAGGACAACTGTTCCTCAAAAAAACGGCGGATGCCTTTCCCTAAATTGGCTTCGTCTTGAAAATATATTTTTAAATCCATGTCTTCATAGTGTAATTATTGAACAGCAAACCAGCAGATCAGGTCAAAATTTTCTGCTTGGTACTTTTGATCCAAGAAAGCCTGCTCTTCATCATCCTGATCGTCTTTTTTGTCAAAATTCAAGTCTCCTGCAAAAATATTATCTATGGCATTTTCGACCTCCCGACCTGCCTGAATATCCAGCCAGCTTAAGAGCGTCTCTGAATAATGCTTCAATACTTTTTCCTCCCCGGCATCAAGGCCTCTTGGCAAAGATCTGTTTTGAGCCTTTTGGGATTGAAGCACAGCGAGTATTTCTTTGGGGTTTTTGAACACCATTTTCTTTCCCTTATCCAAGTACATCAAATGCAGTTCTTTATACTCGTGATCCATCACCCCTGCAGCTTTGGCAGGATATCCCATCAAGGCAATCATTCCCTCGGGAATGGACTGGTTAAACAAGTCCGGATTGGCTTTGAAGCCCGTGAAAACGCCATTGGGTATGGCTTCCAGTTCCTTTTTCTTACTTTGAAGCAATTGGAAGAGTTCCTGTCTGAAATTCTCCATGGACAGGTCCGCAAAAGAGAAATTTTTGATATCACCTTCCACTTCTTCGATCTTCTCCGTCATCTGACGGAGCATTTTGGCTTTCTGGATTTCCTGAGCCTGCTCACTTTTGGCCTTTTCCCCAATCCGCTCATTGAAACCTTTGGGCACCTCCGCACCTGCCAGTTTCATCGCAGCAACCCGTACTTCCACTCTATGCTGTAGATTGAGGTAGGTATTGATATCCTCCGTTGGCCAAAAGTTCACAGCAGAAACTCCATCTTGCATATTCGGCGAACCGATACGGTCTATCCTACCAAATCGCTGCACGATCCTCACCGGATTCCAATGCACATCATAGTTTACCACCAAGTCTGCATCCTGCAAGTTTTGTCCTTCTGAGAGGCAGTCTGTGGTAATCAGGATATCGATTGGGTTTTTAAGTTTTTCATTCACCGAGGACTTATGGCTGTCTATGTAATCTTTCCAGGCCAAAAAATTATCCCAAGAAGAAATGGCTTCATTGGGGTGGAAATCCGGCCATTCTTTTTCCATAAAGAGCTTGGTGTATGGGGCAAATCTTTCCAAAATGGGCTCGAAGTCTCCAAAAGGAAGTTCTTCGCCTGCTACATAGGATTTGGACCCGGTAACTACGGCCATTTTACCAAAGCCTCTCTTTTGGAGTTCTTCATACAGATACATGGCAGTATCTTTGAAAGAGGTAAATATGATCAGTTTTTTGTTGCTGTTGTTCTTTTGGGACTGCTGCTTTTCTCGAATGATTTTGATCAAAGCCTCCAGTTTGATGTCCTTACTTTGGTCACCAGTTTCAGCTTTTACTTCGTTTTCGAAGGTTTCCAGGTTTTCTTTTAAAGTTTTCAATTTGGCCACATCCAATTCCAAGTCTTCGATAAAGAAATCAAGATTGCCCAAGGCCTCAATATCTGAAAGCTTGATTTCTCTTTTGCCCAGCGTATATTCTTCCTCTTCTTCTTTTTCCTCTTCATCTAGCATGGATTCGATATCCAAGGTAACCTGATTGGTTGCCGTCTTCTTATTTTTATACTGAACTGCGATGTCCAAGGCATTCTCGTGATGGGCGAGGATTCTTCCCACAGTCACTTGGAAAGACTTCCAGGAAGATTCAAAACGCTTGATCATCAGGATATACATCATCTTGACCAAAAATCTATCCTGAATTCTGGCATCCTCTACGGCACTGACCTTGACCGAGGAGGAAATAGCATAGATACTTGGTTTATAACCTGCCAATACATCCGGAAGAGCAGCTTCCAGTGATTCAAAGCTATTGATATCTCCAATATTCCTGGGGGAGCAGTATTTATTGATGGAACCATTATTTTGAGGGAATTCCAGTCCGTCAATTTTGATCAGTTCCCTTGTCCTGGACACAACCATGGCATCTGTCATTCGCATAAAGCTATCTCCCAATCTACTGATCAGGTGGTCAACATTCTCATCGGCTTTATTGACCCACTCTATAAATTGCTTGTCCGCATCTTTGAATAATTTGTCCAAACTCGGCACACCGAGTGTTTCCCTGAATCCATTATTCTTGCCTTTTACAAAGAACTTAAATTGGTTTTTGATGTCCTTGAGCTTGGTATTGATGGGTGTGGCTGACAAGAGTAATACTTTCACATCCTGATTTTTTTTCAGGATTTCATCCATGAAAAACTGATACCTGGAAGAACTGTCATTTCTCAGGTTGTGTGATTCATCTATGACAATCAGTTTTGGCCGGTCACTTTGGAAATAATCCTCAATCTTGTAACCATCTGGTTTTCTTTCCAATCGGTCATCCTGAAGATCAGAATGCCAACGAATCACATAATCCAACTTATCAACTTCAAACCTTGAGTTTTTCTTTCGTTGATATTTGGTCCAGTTTTGATGTAGTTTTTTGGGACAGATCATGATGATTTCATAATTCCGCATCTGGAAAAACTTCATCACAGCCAATGCCTGCCAGGTTTTACCCAAACCTACCGCATCTGCCAATATTGCTCCATTGTAGGATTTGAGCATTTTGATCAGGCTGAGTACACCTTTTTGCTGGAAAGGGTAGAGCGTCTTGAATATGACAGTATTCTCCAGACTTCCTATCTGAGCCCTAAACTCTGGATCATGATCAAACTTCAAAAAATCGTTTTTAAACAGTTCGTACAGAACTTTATAGTAAAGTTGCTCAGGTGTGTATTTTTTATGATAATCTCTGATCAGGGAGATCAGGTATTCTTTAAAGGGAATTTTCTTTCCTTCAATCACGACCTCTTCTTTGGCATAGCTATGGTTCCAGAGGTCTTTGAACCAATCCTGTAATTCCCTGTAATCATTATTGCCGCCAAAATCAGCCGTGTTCAATTCAATATTCGACGAGAATTTAAGCCCCAAACCCGCCTCTGTCATATTGGAGCTTCCCACAACCAAGAAATTTTTTTGCGGATCATTTTTTTCTTCTTCAAATAAATAAGCCTTGGCATGGCAGAAATTCGGTTTAAGTGTTTTCACTTTTACCTTGTCCTGTTTCAAAAATTGGATTGCCAAATCAGAGTCCCTTAGAGAATTGACCCCGCTTTTCAGGCTGAGGTTATCTGATAGTAATTGATAGACTTTTTCTTTGGTACTTTCTGTGGTAGCCAAGTCACCTATCACCAAATTATACTCGGTCACAAACTCATCAAAATGTTCATGAAAGCGCGCCAGTCCAGATGGTGAAAAGTACCCAGTCACCACATTCATTTTGCCATTTCCCCTGAGATATTTTTTAAAGAATTCAAAAACCTTAGTTGGATGGTTCTTATTGGTGGATTTATTGTCAAGCAGCATAAAACAAAAGCCTCTAATCTCAAAAATTCCTTTTCGAACAAATCTAACCAAATTGCGGCATAAATCCCGCCGTTGGTATCGATATTAACCCTACGGAAAGGCAATTTTGCCGAACGTGAATTGCCTGACAAAGGCGTTCTTCTGGTAGAAGCTTTTTATCAGGAAGGAGCCACGCCCACTGAGCCCATTGCCCCGCCCCCTCCCAAACCAATAACCCCCTAACTTTTTGTCTCTAAGCTGTTTCGATTCCTGAAAAAAGTTGTAAATTTGCACTCCGTTCGGGTGAACGGCCCTTTGTGGGGAATTCAAAACAACTAAAAACCTCAACCCCAAGGCCCAAGGGTTGTTGATATTCAGGGCCATAGATTATTATGCCAAATAACGAAGATTTTAACTGGGACAAGTACGAAACCAAAGGTTTTGGAGAAGGCTACACCAAAGCAGAGCGCGCCGAAATGGAAAAGCTCTACGACAAAACCCTCAATGAGATCACCGAAAAAGAAGTGATCACGGGTACGGTGGTAGGCATCAACGACAAGGACGTCATCATCAACATCGGCTTCAAGTCTGATGGCCTGGTTCCCCTGAGCGAATTCCGGGACCTGGAAAACCTCAAAATCGGGGATGAAGTAGACCTCTTTATCGAAGAGCAGGAAAACGCCCTCGGACAACTTGTCCTCTCCCGTAAAAAAGCCAAAATGGTGAAAGCCTGGCAGCTGATCGAAGACGCATTGGAGTTTGACAATGTGATCGAAGGATTGGTGAAAAGAAGAACCAAAGGTGGTCTGATCGTAGACATCTACGGTGTGGAAGCCTTCTTGCCGGGATCCCAGATAGACGTGAAGCCAATCCGTGACTTTGACATCTATGTGGGCAAGAAAATGGAAGTGAAAGTGGTGAAAATCAACCACGCCAACGATAACGTAGTCGTTTCTCACAAAGTCCTGATCGAAAAAGATCTGGAAAAACAAAAAGCGGAAATCCTCAACAACCTGGAGAAAGGCCAAGTGTTGGAAGGTGTGATCAAAAACATGACCAACTTCGGTGTATTCATCGACTTGGGAGGTGTAGACGGCCTATTGCACATCACCGACATCTCCTGGGGACGTATCAACCATCCAGAAGAAGTGCTTAACCTGGACGACAAAGTTCAGATCGTGGTACTTGACTTCGACGATGACAAGAAGCGTATCTCCCTCGGCATGAAGCAGCTTACGCCTCATCCATGGGATTCCCTATCTGCCACCCTGGAAGTTGGTTCCAAAGTGGAAGGCAAGATTGTCAATGTTGCGGACTACGGTGCGTTCCTGGAACTTGCCCCCGGCGTAGAAGGATTGATACACGTATCGGAAATGTCCTGGTCGCAGCACCTGCGCAACCCAGCCGACTTTGTGAAAGTGGGTGACGAGATCGTAGCGGTTGTATTGACCCTGGACAAAGATGACCGCAAAATGTCGCTGGGCATCAAGCAGCTTACCGAAGATCCATGGACCAAAGCGGAAATGGGAAGCAAGTATGCTGTAGGCACCAAGCACAAAGGCATCGTAAGAAACCTGACCAATTTCGGCCTGTTCCTCGAACTGGAGGAAGGAATCGATGGATTGGTTCACGTATCTGACCTGTCCTGGACCAAGAAAATCAAGCATCCTTCCGAGTTTGTAAAAGTCAGCGAGGAACTAGATGTAGTGGTGTTGGAACTGGATCTGGACAACAGAAGGCTGGCCCTAGGCCATAAGCAATTGGAGGAAAACCCTTGGGATACCTTCGAAAGCGTATTCCCTGTAGGATCCGACCATAAGTGTACCATCATCTCCAAAAACGACAAAGGTGCGATCTTGGAGCTTCCTTACGGACTGGAAGGCTTTGCTACCACCAAAAACCTGGAAAAGGAAGATGGAACACAGGCAGAAGCTGGAGAAGCACTGGACTTCAAAGTGATCGAATTCTCGAAAGACGACAAACGTATCGTGCTTTCCCATACCGCCACTTTCAAAGAAGATGCTTCGTTGAAAGGCAAGAAAGCCGCCGGCAAGAAAAAACCTGCCGCGACCGAAACAGCTACTCCAGCTGCGGAAAAGTCAACCTTGGGAGATTTGGATGCACTGTCCGCCCTGAAAGAGAAGATGGACGAAGAAGCCAACAAAAAATAATGAGGCTTTAATAACAGTAATATGAAGCGCTGAGGGACTCCTTCAGCGCTTTTTTTTGGGGGTTAGGTTTATCTCACCAATCAGTTCGCCGTCGTCCCGGATCATTTTGGCTCGCAGATCATCCTTCGTACAATCCAGTTTGATAATCGTCCGGTTACCTGAGATGGGCCCTCCCCCTATCATCACCGGAAAGCGATGATCCCCATCGGAAGGATGTATGCCATATCGGTGGGTATGTCCGGACAGCATTAAATCTACCTCTCCTTGATTCAGCAAATCCCCAAACATCTCCCGGCAGTGGGTAGGTCCGTGCCAATCGCCGGAATGCCATAGAGGAATATGAATCAGCACCAACCGAAAGGATGAATTTCGGAACTCCTCCGACCTGATTTCCTTTTTCAGCCATTCCCGCTGTTCTTCCCGGTATGGATCAAAAGCCACCATCCCCTTGTACTCCCAGTTATCATCCGACTTATCCTCACCCCCATCCAACACAACAACTCTCAGTGGGCCTCGGCTAAACGCGTGGTAGTACTTTTCATCCACAAAAGAGAAGTACTGGGGTATATGACGGGCAAACGCGCCACGTACTTCGTGGTTACCCTGCACGAACAAAAAGGGGACTTCCTTGGCAAACACCTCCACACAGGGACGTAAAAACTGACGGATTACCTGCTCTTCCGACTCCGTATTGTCAAACACGTCTCCATTGAATACCACCAGATCAAAATCCCGTTCGTTTCCGTGGTATCCGAACCTATACAGCATCTCCGGGATCGTCTGTGATCGCTCGTGGTGATCGTTAAACACCAACATCCTAAAACGATCCTCCCGCAGCTCTGGCGTTTGAAAGGTATAAATCGGACTTGTATAGGTCTCGCCAAAGTAAAACTGCGAACCACTTACCCGCACGATCTCGGTAGAAACAATCCGGTACTTGTGGAACCTCCCGGATTTGATCCCCTTCAGTCGGATTTTATTTATTCGGTTGTTGCCCTGAATCAAGCCATTATGAACCTCGAAAAACTTCCTGTGAAGGTGATTCCCATCGCCATACTCCACCCAACTGAAACAGTTCCGATCGGTAATCCACATAATGGTGGCCTCGTCGTGCAGGACATTTTGGAGGTAAGGGCCCGCCTGCACATGCAAGGGGTCGCGATCCTCCCTAGCCGGGAGAGCCGAGGGAGATAGTACACTCAGCGAGCCCAAAGCGGTTATCTTCTGAAGAAAAGATCGCCGGCCGGCCGCCGTGATAGGAGAATTTTCAGCATTTTCTGGCATAACAAAACAATCAAAGACGTAAATTTACCTTTCCAAAATAGAAAATTTCCCTATCGAAAAAAACAAAGATTGGTTCTAAGGGCAAATTACTATCTTTAACAATTACCTAAAACAAAAAAAACATGAACTACCGTAGCATGCTGGCCTATTGGTTGGTGTTTTTGTGGCTGGGGCTTTCCGCTTCCGCCCAGACCCAATCCTACCAGGCTCCCGGGCTTGAAAAGGAAGGCGCCTGGACGATGGTATTGATCCCGGACACACAATCTTACGTCAAATTCAAACGGAATCAACCCCTATTGGACCTGATGGTCAATTGGGTGGATGAGCATATTGACCCACTAAATGTGAAATTGGTACTGCAAGTCGGGGATTTGGTGGAACAAAACGGTCTGATGAACCCGGACGGTACGGCCGCCAATCAAACCGGTACGCAGCAATGGGAGGCCGTTGCCAGGTCCTTTGCTACCATTGACCACAAAGTCCCCATGATAGCTACCACGGGAAACCATGATTTCGGTATCGTGAACATCGAAAATAGGCAGACATCCTACAACAAGTACTTTCCCCTCGAAAAAAACCACCATAACCACCGCATGATACGGGATGTCGCACTGGATGAAAACGGGATGCCTACCCTGACCAATGCCACCTACGAATTCACGTCGCCGGAAGGGAGAAAATTCCTGGTTTTGGTACTTGAGTTTGCGCCAAGGGAAGCGATGCTGCAGTGGGCAATCGAAACCATAAACAGAGACGCCTATAAAAACCATACCGTCATCTTGCTGGCACACTCCTACTTGGACAGAAACAGCGACCATATAGAGACAGAAGGATACCCCATCACAGACCGAAACTACGGCAAGGCCATTTGGGAAAAACTCGTCAAGCCCTCCAAAAACATCCAACTGGTTTTTTCGGGGCATATTGGTGCCCCGGATGATAAAGCCGGACATGTAGGATTCCGTACCGACACCAATGCCGGAGGGAAGAAAGTACATCAAATGACCTTCAATGCCCAGGCGCTGGGCGGTGGGTGGCACGGAAACGGCGGCGATGGTTGGTTGCGGCTGTTGGAGTTTCAGGGAAATCGGGTATCCGTACGTACCTACTCACCCCTGTTTGGTATTTCTCCCAGTACGCAGCACCTTGCTTGGGGTTCGGACGCCTTTGCTCCCTTTTCGTTTGAGCTGGATGACTGATTAATGGAAAAAAATGGCTACCAATGTAGCGTTGGGTAAGATTTTTGCGTCATAGCTTTAGAAAGCTAAACCAACTATACACAATCATGACGAAAAAGATTACCGTTGCGCTGCTGGCGCTTGGCCTATTGGCCTATGCCTGCCAACCGGACCAAGACCCACCGCAGATCCAGTCACTTGCGCATACCGAATGGGAGGTGACCGGTTATTTGACAGCATCCGCTTCAGCCATGCATAGCAGTCCCATTCGATATAAATTGGCCTTTTTGAGCGACTCCACCTTTCTGCTCAAGCTGGACGCCAATGTGTTGACAGGCAAATTCGCATATGGATCGGATGGAAGTTTCCAGATTTTGGAAACCAAAAAAACGAAAGATTGCTGTGACAACGAATACGCACTGGAAATGGAGGTCATTTTCAAAAGTGCAACCGAATTTATCATTCGCCAAGATAGAAGTACGTTAATGGGAGACGGTGAACTCTACCTAAGAAGAAAATAACGTTTAGTCGATGAACGTATACCGAATAGTCGCTTGGTTATTTTTGGTAGGGATATAGTTGTCCTGCGGCGAGGAGGACGATATCATTGCCTGCAATGCGTTCCCGACCGTTGACAACGCACTCTACGTGCAACTGGTTCACGACGTCCAGATATCCCAAGTGTCCATCCTGTCTGGATGCCTGGAAATCCGGTATGCGTACCAGGGCTGTGAGGAAAACAGGGCAGCCGCGTTGGTATTTGATGACCGTGTGGGCTATAGTTCCCCTCCAACGCGCTGGGCCAGACTATTTATGGAGGAAGCAGGCGACTGTGCACAATCCCATTCCAACATCTTGCGAGTGGATCTCTCACAGGTGCAGGCGGCTGATTTTAACAGTATGCAAATCATCTTGGAGGGATGGCCTGATCCGGTGGTATACACCTACTAGTTTATACAAAAAAATCCTATATGCTCGAACAATTTACTTGGATCAACGAACCCAAACACTGGGAAATCACCGAAGGCACATGCCATATGAGCACCGATCCAAAAACAGATTTTTGGCGGAAGACCCACTACGGGTTTGTTCGGGACAACGGACACTTTTTGTATACCGAACTCTTTGGCAGTTTTGAAATGAAGGTAAAAATCACCGGTAGCTACCGGGATCTCTATGACCAAGCCGGGCTGATGCTGCGCCAGGACGAAGCCAACTGGCTAAAGACCGGGATAGAATACGTACACGGACAGCAGCAGGTGAGTGCTGTAGTGACCCGAAACTATTCCGACTGGTCGGTCAGTCCGTATGCTGGCAATCCCCCCCACCTTTGGCTGAGGCTGACCCGCGAAGGCGACTTTGTGGAGATTCACTACTCGCCCGATAATATCCGGTACGACCTGCTGCGCATCGCCTATATGACGCCATCTGAATCGATTTTCGCGGGATTGATGGCTGCCTCTCCTGATGGGGAGGGATTTGACGTAGCCTTTTCTGATTTGCAGATTACGCAGTAACGGTACAAGATGATCGCATGTACGCCGGCCCGGTAAAGATCTGCGGAGTTTTTCACCATTATACCAGCTTGCTATGGAGAAAGGGAAGCCATTCTTCGGCATGTCGCTCGGCATATTCCGCCAAAAAGTAGGAAAGTGTGGGCCTAAAGGGCTGCTGCCGAAGGTGCATGCCAGCCTGTTCCGGTGTTTTGTCACCCTTCACCGTATTGCATCGATGGCAGGCAGTCACCAGGTTGTTCCAACTGGTTTTACCACCTTTTGATTTGGGCACGACGTGGTCAATGGTCAGGTTTTTGGACGACCCACAATATTGGCACCGCATGTGGTCCCGCTTAAAAATATTGATTCGATTGAGCATGACACCCCGGTAGGGAATGTTTTTGTATTCATACAATCGGATCACCGCTGGATAATGAAAATCCCTGTCCACCGTCCGAATCTTCAGGTAGTCAAACGTGGCGATGGGAACGGCCTTTTCAAGAAGAGTCAATATGATTGCTTTTTGAACATTTACCACGGCTACGGGTGTATGGTCTAGATTCAGTACCAATACTTTCTTTTCCATTCGCTCTATCATACAGACAATCGCTTGACGACTTGTTGAACCCGATTTTTAGGACAAATGTTTCGTTGTTAATGGGACTACACCAAACAGGTAATCCGTATTCAGCAGTGCAGCATCCCGGATTGATTTTCAACC
Source organism: Lunatimonas lonarensis (assembly GCF_000390185.1). Classification (GTDB taxonomy): domain Bacteria; phylum Bacteroidota; class Bacteroidia; order Cytophagales; family Cyclobacteriaceae; genus Lunatimonas; species Lunatimonas lonarensis. The sequence goes on from NZ_AQHR01000049.1 coordinate 17,157, forward strand.
AAATGACCTCATTTTTCTCCACAGCAGGTTATAGCACCATCCGCTGAAGATCCCGCTTGGCATCCTTCTCCTTGATGGATTGGCGCTTATCGTGGGTCTTTTTACCCTTTGCCAAGGCTATTTCAACTTTCGCCAGGCCACGGTCATTTATAAACACTCTCACAGGAACAATCGAAAGGCCTTTCTCTGAAAATTTGCTCTCCAATTTATTCAACTCTTGGCGGTTTAGCAACAGTTTTCTTTCCCTGACCGGATCGTGGTTATAGTAGACGGTAAGGCTGTAGGGTGCGATGTGCATCTGCTTGATAAAGAGCTCTCCCTTTCGAAAGTAACAGTACGCCTCCGTGAGTGAGGCCTTCCCTTCCCTCAGTGATTTGATCTCGGTTCCGCGCAGGGTAATACCCGCGACATACTTGTCTATAAACTCGTATTCGAAACTTGCCTTCTTGTTTTTTATGTTGATGGTTTTTTCAAACCTATTTGTTTTTGCCATGGTCTCCAATTTTCATTTTTGCAGAAGGACTAACGTCCAAATCACAAAATATTCCTTTTTGATACTTAAAATGCCCAGCCATGGCGATCATGGCTGCGTTATCTGTACAATACTCCAGGCGGGGAATAAACACCTGCCATCCCAGTTTCTCCGACAGCCCAGCCAACGCTTTTCTCAAGCCCTGATTGGCGGAAACACCGCCGGCGATTGCAATTTGATCGATCCCATACGTTGTGGATGCCTTCATCAGTTTTAACAGCAGCATTTTGATAAGCGTATATTGAATCGAGGCACAAATATCCGGAAGCCGCTTTTCAATAAAACCGGGATCACCCTGAACCCTGTCTCTGAGAAAATACAGCACCGCCGTCTTGATACCACTAAATGAATAATTCAGTCCTCTCATACTGGTGATGGGAAATACAAAAGCGCCTGGGTTTCCCGTTGCCGCAAGCTTGTCTAGGTGAGGGCCTCCCGGATAGGGTAATCCAAGCAACTTTGCCGTCTTGTCAAAGGCCTCCCCTACTGCATCATCCAGTGTTTCCCCAATCACTTCCATATCCAGATAGTCCCGGACGAGCACCAACTGGGTATGCCCTCCACTCACTGTTAGACAAATAAACGGAAAGGAAGGTTTGGGATCCTCTATAAAATGGGCCAAAATATGGGCTTCCATGTGGTTTACCTCGATCAAGGGAAGGTCTAGGGCAAATGCAAAGGACTTGGCAAAGGAACCACCCACCAGCAGCGAGCCCATCAATCCAGGTCCCCGGGTGAACGCGACGGCACTCAACTCCCCTTTGCTGATACCCGAATCGGTCAATGCTTCATGGACGACGGGTACCACGTGTTGCTGATGAGCCCTTGACGCCAACTCGGGAACCACCCCTCCATATTTCTCATGGACAGATTGTGTGGCTATTATATTATTGAGTACTTTGCCATCAGAAATCACCGATGCAGACGTTTCATCACATGAGGACTCGATAGCTAAGATATTTACCGTCATTTGGTTTTGCGATTGGAAAAGAAGGCGAAAGTTACGGAAATTTTGCGTAAAGCACTTAGGCTGCTTTCCAGGGTGACCCTGTTCTTTTTGCTGCTGTTTCTTTTGATTGTCGGTCTGCTCCAAATCCCCTATATACAAACCGCTATCGCCGGATACATCACTTCATTGATCTCCGAAAAAACAGGCTATAAATCAACCATCCAATCTGTGAATATCCGCTGGTGGGATGCGGTCAGTCTTCGGGATGTGACGGTTTATGACCTAAAGGACAGCTTGATGGCGGAACTGGACGAGGTCTATATCGATTTTTCGATCAAAGGCCTGTTGGATGCCCAGAATCCCGGACTGGACGAAATTTCCCTCAAAAAAGGGAATGTCCGCCTTATTACCCACCCCGGCGATATCCAACTTAACATCAACGTATTCCTCGAACGCTTAGGCCAATTGGTAAAGCGGAACAAAGCGGAAAGGAAATCTACCCGTTTCCTGATTGACGCCATCAATTTGGAAAATACCTCTCTGGATATTTTGGACTACAATGTCGTTTCGCAAGCGAATACTTTTGATTACAGTAGGCTGAGGTTTCGGAAGCTTGTTGCCAAAGCGAGGGATTTCCGCGTATACGCCGATACCCTGTCCTTTGATCTAAGTTTCCTAGAGGGAACCGAAGCCACCTCTGGGATTCCGATTGAGCAATTGCGTACGTCTTTCACCTACAGTTCTACAGGAATGGAATTGGCCAAGCTTTACCTCAAGTCCAACGAGACGGTGATCAAAGACTACCTCCGCTTTTCCTATGAAAGCGCATTGAGCCTTCGAAACTTCACGGAAGAAGTGCAGCTTTATGCAAGTTTGGACGCGGCGGCGTTGCATTTGCCAGATCTTTCCTATTTCTCTTCCAATTTTCCGGATATCGATGATGTGCTGTATTTGAGTGGTGACGTAGAGGGCAGCATCAAGGAGCTGCATTCCGATGAGCTGTTGCTACGTTTTGGTGAACGTAGTGCCTTGTTTGGAAAATTCAACATCCGGGGATTGCCCGATATCTCGGACACCTACTTTAACCTTTCCCTGGTTAATTCCACCCTCATTCACACCGATCTGAGCCCCTACGTAAGTGCGGAGGCCCAAAAAGAATTGGATAAATTCCGGGATATTCGTTTCAACTCGGATTTTTCGGGTTACCTGTCGCAGTTTTCGGCGAGTGGTGAATTCCGTACCCGCATAGGGACCTTGCGGGGGCGGGTTAACGTTAGGTATTCAGACAACAACACCCCTTACTACCATGGGAATATGGAAGCGGTCAATTTGGATATCGGTATTTTACTGGAAGACAGGAAGCTTTTCCAAAAAGCCAGTTTCAGGGGCAATTTCAAAGGGTCTGGATTAACTGCGGAAACTGCTCTGATTGAACTGGACGCAACTTTCAGAAACCTCGGCATCAACGATTACAACTACACGGGAATCAGCACAAACGCGACGGTCGGAAAAGAGCTGTTTACCGGTCGATTGAATGTCAAAGACCCAAATTTGGTCATGGAGCTTGATGGCACGCTGGATCTTCGAAACCAGAAAGATTCCGCCAACCTGATCCTAAAATTGGACACTGCCTTTTTACAGGAGCTAAAGCTTACCGAAAACAACCTGTTCCTAAGCGGAAGCTTCGAACTCGATACCAAAGGAATAGACCTGGACAACATAGAGGGGGTGACGCGGTTTAGGGATGTGCTTGTGAGTTATGAGGGCAGGGATTTGTTCCTAGACTACTTTCTTTTCCAATCTCTCTTCACTGACGACTCCCGCGTAATTTCGTTCAATTCAGACCTGTTGGTGGCTGGTATCACCGGCAAATTCAAGGTTGCCCAACTAATCAGTGATGTCCAAGAGCTTTGGGGAGACTACCTTGCCATTCTTACGAATGACGAGAGAAAGACACGGATCTCCAAAGGTGACGAAGAATACTACATTGACCTGTACGTGGACCTTAGAGATCCAAATCCCATTATCAATTTGCTGGAACCAACGCTATACATTTCCAATCAGACAATCCTGGAGGGGGCTTTCTACCAAACCACTGACAACACCGTATTCAATTTCTTTGCGGCCATCGACACGATATACTTCAACGGCAATTATTTCCTGGACAACAACATTGACTTCAACACATCCAAAACAAAGCGTTCGGACGATGTGTTGGCTTCGTTTTACCTGTATTCGAAGCAACAACAATTGCGGTCGGGCCTTACCTTCCACAATTTTGCGTCCGAGGCTATTTGGAACGAATCGAAAGTCGACTTGCGCCTCGGACTTGACCAGCTTGCTACGGATAGTTACGTCCGAATCAACAGTGAAATTCTTTTGGAACCCGGAAACACTGTGATTACGCTGGAACCTTCTGAAATCAAACTGTTGGAAAACTTTTGGGAGTTTGAACCGAACAACGGCATTCTGCTAAAAAAAGACGAGGTAGTCTTTGATAATGTAAAGCTTTTCAACGAAAACCAGTTTATATCCGCCAATGGAAAGATCAACTCCAATCCCGCCGAATCATTGGACATCATCGTCAAGGATGTCAGCTTGGATTTTTTGAATTCTTTCGGCAAACTTCAGTACCAGGGAATTGCAAATGGAGAGATCATTCTCACCGAATACCAGCGCAAAGAGGGGTCAGAAGGATACCTAACCATTCGGGACATCCACATAAATGATTTTTTGATTGGTGACATCGATGCTTCGGCATTTTTTGAAAACGAGTCCATCTTCATCCGGATAGACAATTTTAGAGAAGGAAAAAAGTCCATTGAAATCCGAGGTACCATGGACGATCTCGAAAACACACTCAATCTAACCGCCATCTTTGAAGAAACAAACCTCGCCATTTCCGAACCCTTCCTGACCGGCTTGGTCTCCGATTTGGATGGTACTGCTAGCGGAAGATTACAAATCTCAGGCACACTTGGCAAGCCTGAAATCATCGGTCAGGGAGCGATCAACGAAGGGCGGTTCAAGTTCGATTACCTAAACACTTACTACTTAGTGGACGGCGATGTATTGTTTGATCCAAACGAGATCAGCTTCCGCGCTGTTACCCTCCGCGACGTCAACAACAACCGTGCATCACTATCCGGAGGGCTGACACATGACAATTTCTCAAACTTTATCGTGAACCTCAATGCATCCCTGTCCAACATGCAGGTGCTCAATACGTCCCTGGCAAACAACGAACTATTCTATGGAACCGCATTTGCATCGGGGACTGTATCCGTTTTTGGTGCCTTTAACAACCTCGAAATTACGGCAAACGCCACCTCCCAACCCAATACCCGGATCTACATCCCCCTTACAAGTAGTGAAGGCCAGACCCAGGAAGACTTCATCACCTTCATCAATGTACACGATACAGTAGGTATGGTGTCCGCTGCACGGCAAGCCGACAATTCAGCCATTAGCAATCTCACGCTAAACCTAAATCTGGATATAAACCCCAACGCCTATATTGAGATTCAAATCGATCCGAGGACAGGTGAAACCATTCAGGGACGGGGAAGGGGTGTCCTTAACCTGAACGTAGATACGCAGGGGAACTTCAACATGACAGGCAACTATGAAATCGTGGATGCATTGTATAATTTTTCCCTATACAACATTATCAACAAGCGTTTTGTCATTGAGCCGGGTGGGCGAATCACCTGGTTCGGCGATCCCTATCAGGGAACTATGAACATACGGGCAAGCTACGAAGAAAACGTTTCTATGATCGGACTACAAAACAACCCGAACGCGTCCGAATTTGAAACCGCCGAATTAAAAAGACGGTACCCGGTAAAAGTCCTCATGACGCTGGAAGGGCAACTGCTGTCTCCGGATATTTCTTTTGCTTTTGACTTTTCGGCCTTTCCCGAGGGCAGTGAGCTGCAAACCACCATTTCCGCTTTCCAAAACCGGCTAGCAAATGACGAGCAGGAAAAAAACCGCCAAGTGTTCTCCCTAATCATGCTGCGAAGGTTTTCACCTCCGGGGCAGTTTAGTGGAGCAGGCATCGGCTTTTCAAACCTAAGCCAATTGGTGTCTTCCCAGTTAAACAGTCTAATTTCACAGGTGGACCAAAATCTGGAAATCGATTTTGACCTGACGGCACTGGACGAAAGTGCACTGGAGACTTTCCAGCTTCGCGTGGCCTATACTTTTCTTGACGGACGGCTTCGGGTAACACGGGACGGTGGTTTTACAGATCTTCAGGGAAATGCCGATTTCAACACCATTGCCGGAGATTGGCAGGCAGAATACCTGCTGACCGAAGATGGCCGCTACCGCGTGAGGGTCTATAACCGAAACAACTTCAATACGCTGACGGCCCTGAGCATCAACAACCGGGCACCCAACACGTATGGCGTGTCGATATCGCAAAATCTTCTGTTCAGTTCATTCAAAGAACTCTTTCAAAACATAGCCAGGAAAAATCGAATGTCCCCCTTATTTATAGACGACGACAATATCCTGAGAGACCGCATCGAAATCGACTTGGACGAGTTGGCACCCGAGCTATTTAAGCCGGATGTAGAGACAGAACGCCCACCAATACAGATTCTGGACCGTCCGGCAGATTTCTAAATAATTGAAACATTTCGGCAGAACAATGATTTATATTGGATGGAAAAAATCACTTTATTCTGGTTCAGAAGAGACCTAAGGCTGGAGGATAACGTAGGGTTGTACTATGCGTTTAGCCAAGAACGCAACGTACTGCCTTTATTTATTTTTGATACCGAGATCCTGAATAAACTGGAGGACAAATGCGATGCCCGGGTCGGTTTTATCCATGCCCAGCTTCAAAGACTAAACCAGGAATTGGCTGCTTTTGGCAGTACCCTTTTGGTAAAGCTTGGAAGTCCGTTGTCTGTATACGAACGTCTTATGAAAGAATACGACATTCAATGTGTGTACACCAACCGCGACTACGAACCCTACGCCAGAGAACGAGACAAAGCCGTGGGCGAACTTTTGAAATCCCGCCAAATTCCGTTTTATGACTTTAAGGATCAAGTGATTTTTGAGCAGAACGAGATCTTGACAGATTCGGGCCAACACTACAAAGTGTATACGCCCTACAGCAGAAACTGGAAAGCAAAGCTACAGTCGACCAAGCTGACCCCCCTCCACTTGGACGCCAACCGGAAGGGTTTTTACCAGACCAAGCCCTTTGCCATTCCGAGCTTGATGGATATTGGTTTCGAACCCTCACCTATACAAATCCCCCCGATCGAAATCAATAAGCCGCTCATTCGACAATACGACAAGACCAGGAACTATCCGGCGACAGCAGGCACAACTCGCCTAGGCATTCATCTTAGATTTGGCACTATCAGCATTCGAAAGCTGGTGTCTGAGGCCACTTCACTTAATGAGACCTATCTCAATGAGCTGATTTGGCGGGAATTTTATATGATGATCCTCTACCACAACCCAGAAGTGGTCACCCAATCATTCAAAAAAGCCTACGACGCAATCCCTTGGAGAAACAACGAAGCGGAGTTTACCGCCTGGTGTAATGGCAAAACAGGCTACCCAATTGTAGACGCCGGTATGCGTGAACTTAACGCTACTGGGTACATGCACAATCGGGTACGTATGATTACGGCCAGCTTCCTTACCAAACACCTGTTGATCGACTGGCGTTGGGGGGAGGCTTATTTTGCCAAAAAATTACTGGATTTCGAGCTGGCGTCCAATAACGGTGGATGGCAATGGGCCGCCGGAACTGGAACAGACGCCCAACCTTACTTCAGGATATTTAACCCCAGTTCCCAACAAGAAAAATTTGACAAGGACGGGGCTTATATAAAGAAATGGGTACCGGAATGGGGATCAGAAAGCTATCCCAAACCAATTGTTGACCACAAATTCGCACGCGCACGCGCGCTGGAAACCTATAAAGGTGCGCTTTAGCCGCTTGCACCGGCAAGCTTCTCAGTTGTCGTCGGGAAAAACCGTATATTTTTCGTGATTTTTTCTGTTCTTTACGAGAAGAAATCAACTTGCTGGTTACTGAACCGAAAGAAATGAATATAGGCGATAGAGTACGACTGCTTCACGGAAAAGAAGAGGGCATTGTTTCAAAGATTTTACTGGGCGGAGAGGTGGAAATTGAAATTGAAGAAGGCTTCCGCATTCCCGCGTTGAAATCAGAGGTCGTCGTGATCAGCGAAGTTGAGGATAGCTATTTCAAGAAAGAAAAAGCCCAACCTACCTCCAACCTCAGCAAAACCGCAGATCGGATCCCAGCGGACAACGAGGCCGGTCTTTTCCTTGCCTATATTCCCTACAATGATCAAAATCACGGCGTTTACCTTGTAAATAACCGAAAGAAAGACTTCCTTTTTTCGGTATCGGAAATCCATGGAGATAGCAGCAAAACCCTAGCTGCCGGTGTGGCAAAGACAAACTCCTCGAATCGGGTAGACGAGAAATCCATCAAGGATTTTGAAAGCTGGCCGACATTGTTGATCCTACTTATCCCCATAAACAGTAGGATCGAGAAAACCGAAAAACCATTTGAACGCCGGGTCAAGTTTAAGGCTTCCGCCTTTTTTAAAAGCAAAGGCAAATCCCCGATCCTGAACAAAGATGGATATGTCTTTCGCTTGGATCAGACCATGTCCGATCTGGATGTACAACAGTTGAACCGGGATCTCAACCCAACGGATTCCGGTGAAAAACCTATTGGCAGGCAATTTACCCGTCCCGAAAAAGAAATCGACCTGCACATCGAAAAGCTAAGCACAGGGCATGAATTTCTTAGCAATTCGGAAAAGCTTAGGTTACAAATGGAAACCTTTGAAAAAAACCTGAATTACGCCATCGCAACGGGAATGGATGAGATAACTTTTATTCACGGGATCGGAAATGGGGTTTTGAGAAAAGAAATACACCGCTACCTCAGTCAGCTAACCCATATCAGCTACTTCAAAGACACCCATAAAAGCAACTTTGGCTATGGTGCCACCCTAGTCAAAATCCACGAGTAGCCATGGAAAACCATCAGGTCAAAACCCTTGCCTATTTTGAAATGCACCTGGAGGAGGGCAAATCACTTTTTGAGGATCTCACACGCAAAATACGCTCGAAAAAGGCGATAAATCTTGAAAGCAAACTATTTTTCTTTCAAGTCTACCTGGAACTCTTGGGTAAAATCCATTTCAAGGAAAAAACGTTGCGTCTGACTCATTTTAGCCCATTTGACCTGATTTTCCGCAGTCTAAAGCGAATTCACCATATCAAGTTGATCGAGCAAAAACTGACTGATTTACAATCTACAACCGGGGAACATTATCCAGCTTACGGGCACGAAATCGGGCAACAGAAAAAGGCAATTTATACAGATGTATTCGATACCCTCGTAGCAGCCCCACTCAAAATTTGGGAGGATCTTTATGTGACCGTGTTTAGCTATTCAAAAGGCCTAACGCCTCTTCAGCTGAACACCGCAAGTACACAGATTATCAACGAGGAAACCGAATTTGCCAAATTTGACCTGTTGCAGGGGTCTACCCCTACCGCCCTCAAGAATGTCTACGAGACACTTCAGAAAATCACCCAGTTGGAGAACTTGCGACAACAGGGCAGGTTAAACCCTGTGTTTACGGACCTAGTCCACGAAAAAATCCGTATTCTCACCGAATCAAACTATGCCTGGTATCAAAACCATCTGTTTTTTCAACATTTCATCCATTTTCTCTCCGACACGCAATACATGGAGAAGAAACACCTCCTTCTGGCAAAAAAGGTCAAAAAGGAACATAAAGCACTTACCGAACAGGCGTTGAAGCTGAGTACGGAACTATTTACCCATATTCTCTAATCAGACAACCGGTTCATAACGCATCCAATGCTGCTGACAGATCCTTTTTGAGGTCTTCGGCATCTTCTATGCCAACGCTCAGTCGGATCAGCGAATCAACCAACCCCACCTTTTCCCGCTCTTCCTTGGGAATGCTGGCATGGGTCATAGTGGCCGGGTGCCCGCATAGCGATTCCACGCCACCCAGTGATTCCGCGAGAGAAAACAAGCGGAGGTTCTTCATGACGGTAAATGCGGACTCGGTACGGTTATCCTTTAACGTAAAGGATATCATCCCTCCAAAATCTTTCATTTGTTTCAAGGCAATCCGATGATTTGGGTGTATCTCAAATCCTGGCCAATACACCTTGTTAACCTTGGGGTGATTAATCAGAAAAGCAGCGATCGTTTTACCGTTTTGGCAGTGGCGTTCCATTCTTACATGGAGGGTTTTGATACCTCTGAGCACCAAAAAACAATCCTGTGGTCCGGGTACTGCCCCACAGGCATTTTGAAGAAATGCCAATTCCTGTCCCAACCGCTCGTCGTTTACCACAATGGCCCCCATTACCACGTCCGAATGGCCCGCTAGGTATTTGGTGACAGAATGCATCACGATATCCGCACCCAACTCCAAAGGAGTCTGCAAAAAGGGGGTCGCGAAGGTATTGTCTACGGCCAGCAGTATCCCTCGCTCCCGGGTGATAGCAGCTATGCCGGCTATGTCTACGATATTCATCATGGGGTTGGTAGGGGTCTCTACCCACACCAATTTGGTACTATCGGTCAAGTGCTGATGCAAATCCCCGACATTCTCCATGGAAACAAATCGAAATTTTATACCATACCGGCCAAAAACCTTCGTGAAAATCCGGTAGGTTCCCCCATACAGATCGTTCGTGCTTACCACTTCGTCACCGGGCTTCAGTAGCTTGACGATCGCATCTATCGCGGCCATCCCCGATGCGAAACAAAGTCCGATCTTTCCGTTTTCCAAGGCCGCCAGATTATCCTGCAAAACCGTCCGCGTGGGGTTATGGGTCCTCGAATATTCGTATCCCTTATGGTCTCCCGGAGCCTGCTGCACATAGGTAGACGTCTGAAAAATCGGCGTCATGATAGAACCTGTGGATGGGTCTGGGGATATCCCTGCATGTATGGCTTTAGTGGCGAACTTCATGAGTTGCGAATTACGGTTAAGACGATTTGAACTAAGCCAGACAAGGGGGCCATTAAGGCAATTCATCTGGTAAAACTTTCGTAGTTTTGCCCAAAGATGAAGAAAAAACCGACTTTTTTCAAACGTATCCAAGACATTTACCACACTAAACCGGATTTCTTTTGGTCGGTGGCGTGGGTAGCTCTCATGCCAAGTGTCGGTTCCTTGATAAGCATTCGGTATTTGCTTTCCAACTACGAAGACTGGTCCTACCCTTGGGTAGATTCTCCCTTCTTCATTTTTACCTTTACCCTGCTGGCCGCCATCTTTATGGGATTTGCGTTGATTCCAACCACCCTGCTTGCCGTATTGACGGGGTCAATTTGGGGGTGGCAGGCCTTTCCCTACCTGGTGGCAGCCTACACCCTGGCCTCAGTTCTTGGATACCTTTTGGGTAAAACGATAAGTGCGGATCTTTTGGAAACCTTGCTGGGGCAGTATCCAAAAGCCCAAAAAGTAGTCGCTGAGAAACAAAACCGGATGGGCAACCTGATATTTTTTATCCGTATCAGCCCTGCTATTCCATTTGCTTTTTCAAACATCCTATTCGCATTGCTTTCTACCGGATTGCAAAAAGTCATCTGGTTTGGCCTTTGGGGCATGCTTCCCCGAACTACCCTGGCTTTCTCATCGGGGGTATTTGCAGAAAGCCTCTATAACGCCATCAAAAACAGGGGCATGGATTCGACGATGGACCTGCTGCTGCTATTCACTTTTCTATTGATCGGTATCCTTGGAATTTGGCACTTCTTTCGAAGCAAGAGTTAAGGATGCTCCCTCGTCCTACTATGCGGCTTTTTTACTCTCTATCAAGTCTTTTGAGCCTGTACCCTTCGTTCCTCAGCAATTGGATCAATCCGTTTTCTCCTCCAAGGTGCCCCGCACCTACTGCGAAAAAAACCGACCCGTTCCGCATCCATTCCCCCATGGGATCCACCCAATTGTGATTGCGGTCGTTCAACAATACATCTTGGTAGTCACGGTATTCAGGACTCTCCGAAACCATCTTAACCAATACCTCAATATCTTCCTCTCGGTAAGCTTTGATTAGTTTCCTGAACTCCACCCGACCTTTGTCCAAATCCGACGCATATTCATAAAAACTTCGGTACTGTTCATCTAGTGGGATCTGGTCAAAAACCGACAGTTGATCTTCGACAGACTCCAATCCATAAATTTCTTTCTTGGCAGACTTGGCAAGTTTGATTAGCTCGCCCTCGTAGGATTTCGTCTCGCATTCCAAAAGGCTTGGATAAATCAGCGACATCAGCATGAAAGGTCGTAGCTTTTTCAGCATCCCTATATCCACACCGGTACGCTCCATAAGAAGCGACCGAATCTTTGCGTACTCATCTGCAGACAAAAAATCGGTGATGGATTCTCCCCCTTCATTATGCATCTTGGACATCATGGAAAGTGCCAATGCTGGGTCATCCAAATCTACCTCAAGCACCAGGGCATTCGAGTCGGCAAGCTTCTCCACTACATTGGCACCCATCTGAAATTCTGAGTCGCAAAGTAGATGTACTGTACCTAAAAGGTAGGAAGGCCTTGAAAGGCCTTGTCCGGATATTTCCCAGAAAACGCCTTGCGCTCCCGCAAAAAATGGAACCAAGAACGAAAACACCAACACAACCCTGACCAACACAACTGCCATACCTCTTTATTAATACAAGCCCTCAAAAACTCAGCCACTAAACGTTCGATCAAGGTGCTGATCCTTCGCCTTAACCTCTTCAAACTCCAAAAATTGCTCCCAAAAAGGTTCTCCGGGCAATGCTGCCCGCAGGTATAATCGCTCTTTCTTGATAGGATGGTCAAATATCAGGTGAAAAGCATGCAGATTGATTGAAGCATCTTGGTTCGGTCTTGAAAAACCATATTTAACATCACCGCGAATAGGACAACCCATGGATGCCAACTGTACACGTATCTGATGGGGTCTTCCACTGATGGGCCTAACCTCCAGCAGCCAATGATCATTCAGCTTTCCGAGGCGTTTAAAATTCAATTCAGCTTTTTTTGAACCCGAAACTTCGGATTTATGAGCCATTACCACATTTCGCTGTTCATCTTTTACCAGCCAATGGGTTAGTTTCCCTTTTTCTTCCTTTGGCTTTTGTTTTACGACCGCCCAGTAAATCTTGTGAATGTCCCTTTTCCTAAAAAGGGCCGTCATCCGTTCCAATGCTTTGGAAGTACGGGCAAAAACGACGATCCCGCTAACCGGGCGATCCAGCCGATGCACAGGATGCAGAAAAACCGCTCCCGGCTTCTGGTATTTCTGGGCAATATAGTCCTTACAATAATCTGTTAGCGTCTTGTCACCGGTCTTATCACCCTGAACAAGTATCCCAGACCGCTTATTGACTACTAACAGGTGGTTGTCTTCGTATATGATATTGAAAGGCTTCGTCATGGGTTGGTAGCTTGATAAGCAAAGGTACTGAAATACAGAAACAACTCCTGTTAATATTCGGAAGTAAAATGAAACGATATATCCGGGAAATTATCCTGAACCATCTGAAGCCAAGCTTTGCTCTCGGCCATAAAGACCCATTTACCATCTTTGTCCTTCGCAATGTGGCGTTGCTTTGACCGGATGAACTCATCCAGCTTCTTCCTATCCTTGCTGTAGATCCAACATGCCTTGTAGAGGTTCATGGGAACAAAATCAACGGTGGCGTTGTACTCGTTTTTCAAGCGAAACTGAATCACCTCAAATTGCAGCTGTCCCACGGTACCGACTACTTTACGGGATCCAATCTCAAAGGTAAACAGCTGGGCCACCCCTTCTTCCATGAGTTGCTGAAGACCTTTTTCCAGCTGTTTGGTTTTCATGGCGTCTTTGTTGACCACCTCCCTGAAAATCTCCGGTGAAAAGCTTGGAATCCCCTTAAAGTGAAGGTTCTCTCCCTCTGTGAGTGTATCCCCAATCTTAAGGTTACCGGTATCGTATAACCCGACAATATCTCCAGGAAATGCCTCGTCGACAATTTCCTTATCCTGGGCCATGAACGAGGTAACATTGGAAAACCGCAATGCCTTTGTACCCCTTACGTGGTTGTAGGGTTTGTTACGCTCAAACTTACCCGAACACACCCTCAAAAACGCAATTCTATTTCGATGCTTTGGATCCATATTTGCGTGGATTTTAAAAATAAACCCAGAAAACTGGCTCTCCTCGGGATTCACCTCACGTTGATCTGTGGACCTGGTCTTGGGAGTCGGTGCGATTTTTATAAACGTATCCAACATCTCCTGGATTCCGAAGTTATTGACAGCCGATCCAAAAAACACAGGCGCGACTTTTCCTTGCAGATACTCGCTTACTTCAAATTCCGGATACACCCCCTCGATCAACTCTACATCATCCCGCAATTGGTTAGATAATGTAGTACCAATATAGTTGTCCAATCGGGGATCGGATAAATCTTCTATCGTGATTCGATCATCGGAAACCTTACGCTGGCTCGGAGAAAACAGGTTTAGCTGCTTATCGTACAGATTATAGACGCCCTTGAAGGATTTCCCCATCGAGATTGGCCAGGATAGCGGCCTCACGCTGATGTTCAGTTTGTTCTCCACCTCATCCAAGAGTTCGTAGGGATCGCGTCCTTCTCTGTCCAATTTATTGATGAAACAGATCACAGGGGTATTCCGCATCCTACATACTTCCATTAGTTTTTCAGTCTGTATCTCTACGCCCTTAACGCAGTCGATTACCATGATCACAGAGTCAACGGCGGTCAGGGTTCGGTAGGTATCTTCTGCGAAATCCTGGTGACCAGGTGTATCGAGCAGATTGATTTTCATCCCCTTATACTCAAACCCCATAACGGAGGTAGCCACGGAAATCCCCCGCTGCTTTTCGATTTCCATCCAGTCGGATTTTGTGGCGGTATCGATCTTATTGGACTTCACCGCACCGGCGGTCTTGATAGCCCCTCCAAAAAGCAACATCTTCTCCGTCAAGGTGGTTTTACCGGCATCTGGGTGGGCAATTATGCCAAAAGTCTTACGCTTGTGGATCTCTTGAATTAAACTCATTTTTCAACAGGGGTATTTTAAGGCTGCAAAGGTACGGAAAATGACCATAAAAACAGGCTACCCCAGTAAGTACTTGTGCATGAGGAATACAGGCACCGAAAAACTGCTGTATATGGGCCCTTTGGGTTAGCCTACCAAATCGTTTCCTCTTTGAACTGAACGGGTTCCGAAACACCCCGAAGGACAATCCGAAAAGTAGTTCCTTTTCCCAGTTCCGAGCTATTAACGAAAACCCTACCCTGGTGATACCCCTCAATGATTCGCTTGGCCAGTGTCAGTCCCAATCCCCAGCCGCGCTTTCGGGTGGTAAATCCCGGATTGAACACCTTTTTAAACATCCCTTTCTCCATTCCTTTGCCGGTGTCCGCAATGTCGATGAAAACAAAACGCTCACTTTCTTTGACAATGTCAATGTGTATGGTACCCTGTCCCTTCATCGCATCCACGGCATTTTTGCAGATGTTTTCCACTACCCATTCAAACAATGGCTTGTTAAGTAATGCCTCAATGTGTTCGGCGTGGGAATTTAGGTGGATCTCAACCTTGCTGGAAATGCGGGGCCTAAGGTAGCTTATGGTCTCCTCTACTGCCTTGAATACATTCTCAGCCTTGATGATCGGCGTGCTGCCGATATTGCTAAACCGCTCGGTTACTACCTGAAGCTTTTTTACATCCTTGTCCAGCTCCATGATCACCTCCTTGTTCTCTTCCCAAACGGGGGAGTTTTTGAAGTAATCTATCCAAGCCATCAAGGAGGCGAGAGGCGTGCCCAGCTGATGGGCTGTTTCCTTGGTCAAACCAGCCCATAACCTGTTTTGCTCCGCTACCTTGGATTGGTTGAAAAGTGCGTAAGCAAGTAGCCCAAATACCAGAATAACCGATAACTGAACATAGGGATAGTACTTCAGCCGTGTCAGTAGTTCGGAATTCCGATAGTAGATAAAATAATCATCCAATAACTTGATAGGCTCATAAAGCGCTTTCATCTCAGCCAACTCAGCTCTCAACTGTCTTTCGATCTCATCCTCCGAGCTGTTCTTCTTAAATTTGATATTCTTATATTCGAGTGGGTTGCCGTTTGCGTCGGTGGTAATCACCGGAATGGAGCGGTTTTCCTGGATAATGTCCTGAAAGATAAACGTCAGGTTATCGGTGTTGACAGACGCGTACTCCAGTGCCGATGCATACAGATCGACCTGCCTTCTCTCCCTCTCCTTCAATTCCTCCACCAACGTATTGGTATAGTAAATGGAGCCAAAACTGATCACTAAGGAAAACCCAAAAATAATCCACTTGACATTTCCTTTATTATTGTAAAAATCCAAGGTGGTGAGATCTTGAAACGTACTTTTCATGTGTCTATAATTGTTTTTCAAAGGTCACATGGAATCTCGCATGGCTGATAGTCATCCCAGTGTGTGACGGCTACGTCATGCTCGATTTCACTTGGCTTTTATTGATCTGCTGCGGTAGGGCACATTAAATCAAATGCCAATCGAAATGATTGAAAACGGTTTTTCTCAAGTAACCTGAAAACCCTCAGCAGCTGACCGGTTTTACACAATTTGAGTTGGATGATCGGCTTCCTTTGCAAACACTCAATTAACTGTAAGGATACGGAAATATTGTCTTTTGGACAACAAATAAAAACAGAAGGAATCAATTCTCACGGATCCATCTCCAAAGCGTCTTGTAACTCACTTTTGACCCATGGATAAGAATGCCTATTCGGTAGATTTTACCCGCAGCCCAGGTCGTTGTCAGAAACCCAACAACCAACAGGGAAATCGAAATGGCCAATTGAATGAACGGAACCCCAAAACTCACCCGCCCCATCATCGCTACCGGGGAGGTAAACGGAATGATCGAAAGCCAGTAGGAAATCTTGCTATTGGGATCATCCAACACAAAAATAAACAACCCCATGTAAGCGATCAGTAGCGGGATGGTCACCGGGAACATAAACTGCTGCGCATCGGATGGGCTATCCACGGCAGCACCAATAGCTGCAAAAAAAGCACCATAGAGTAAGTATCCGCCGACAAAATAAATGATGAAGGTAACGACCAACAACGTAAAATTGATGTCCTGCAATACCCCCAACATACTTACAATCTCCGCATTATCGTTGATCCACTCAGTTGCTTCCGGATTGGAAAGCTCCATCAGCTGTTGCTGGGGCATACGCATGCCAAAATATCCCATAACCAAGGATGATACTACGGTAATTAGCACAATCCAAATCATGAACTGTGTCAAACCAACGGCACCTATACCAACAATTTTCCCCAGCATCAATTGAAAGGGCTTCAGCGATGACACCAAAATCTCAATGATCCTACTGGATTTCTCTTCAATTACCCCTTGCATGATTTGATTGCCATACACAAAGATAAAGGTGTAGATCAGAATACCGGTGATAAAGCCAATTCCGTAGTTTACCATCGAATTGGAAATTTTTTCACTACCTGACTGCTCCAACCGGATGGAGGTGACCGAAACGGAAGTCTTTAATCGTTCCAAAACAAGGGGGTCAATACCCGAGTCCTGTAGCTTTTTCTCCTCGACCTTGCTCTTAATCAATGATTCCAGGCTTTTAAGGATCGAAAGACTGGGGGTTTCTTCAGCGAAAAACGATACTTGAACCGGTCGATCCACCGAGATCTTGGGGATATAAAGGACACCAAATCGGCTATTGGCCCTCATGGAGGCTTTTGCTTCTTCTATTCCTTTGCCGATGTAGGAGAAAACAAACATCTCGTTGCTCTCGAGGTAAAACGTACCATTTTCATCCACCACTTCTATAATCCTCGCCTGTTCCCCTGGGGAGTCACTCAATCCCAACCAAAGGAACACGCCCAAGATCGACGGAAAAATAAGTGGCGTCAAGATGGTCGCCACGATAAAAGACCTCTTTTTTACACGGGCCAAATACTCCCGTTTGATCACCAACAAGATCTTATTCCCCATGCCCGTCTTTTATTTTTTGAATAAATATCTCGCCTATACTGGGAACCAGTTCTTCAAAATGATACACCTCTCCAAAAGCCATAAAATGTTGGATCAGTTGATTTACATTGCCCTCACCCAAATCCACGGAATATAGAATCGTATCGTCCTCCCACACAGGCGTGGGAAATTCCGGCAGGACATTTTCATCGTAGGGCTTAATCCGGACACGATACTGATTCGATCGGGACTCCTTTCTAATCTGCCTAACCGACCCGTCCAGTATCTTTCGAGATTTGTTGATCATCGCGATATGGTCACACAGGAGCTCTACTGACTCCATACGGTGGGTGGAGAGTATGATCGTGGTTCCGTTATTCCTAAGCGCCAGAATTTCATTTTTGATGATTTCGGCGTTTACCGGATCAAAGCCCGAAAATGGCTCGTCGAGAATCAGCAACTTTGGCTCGTGTATAACCGTGGCGATGAACTGCACCTTTTGGGCCATCCCCTTTGATAGTTCCTGTACCTTCTTATTTCTCCATGAATCGAGGTTTAACCGGGTTAACCAGCTGCCGATTCTGTACTTGGCTTCTTTACGGGTCAGCCCCTTTAACTGGGCAAAATAAAGCAGCTGCTCATCAACAGCCATGCCCTTGTATAGGCCTCTTTCTTCCGGTAGATAGCCGATACTGTGTACGTGTACCTTCCGAAGGGGCTCTCCATTGATACGAATGACGCCTGAATCCTTATCGATAATTTGGTTGACGATTCGAATAAGCGTTGTTTTCCCGGCACCGTTAGGACCCAGCAGTCCAAAAACAGACCCTTCCGCCACCAAAAGATCTATGTCTCTCAAGGCCACATGGCTACCATACGCTTTATTCAGTCCGCTGATTTCTAGTATATACAACTCCCTGTCGGTTAAAAAAGAACTTGATGCGTCGAGTGCCTAATCACACTATTTCAAAGATACTGAACCTACCGAAACATCTATCAAAAAGGTCATTAGATTTTTGGCATCCTGCTTATAACCTCGACTGACGTAGGTTTTTTCTCCAATTTCTTTGAGATGGGAGGGAACTTTGGTACGGCACATGGCCGTAGATTTGATTTTCACCAAATAGGGTAGGTCGCGATCGGGCAAGCTGATATTTACGGAACCCGCGCCAACCTTGGCGAACACCTCACTTCTCTGTGCCATCAGATCCGCAAAATTCAGGTTCACGGAACCATAATTCACATCGAAGATCATCTGCTTTGCATTGGATAGGTGCATGTCCTCTCCATAGAGTGCTCCCATATTGATAATCACGCTAAGCGTATCCATCGCAATGGAATTTGGAACCTGACTCGCATACCCGAGGAATACATCCGCAGACGCCGTTTTGATACGGCAATTGGAAACTGGTAAATTGGAGAAATCGATATGGGCCTTACCGATACCAAAATTAAGATTGAGATTGTATAAGAAATTGGGATCCAACCCAATGTTCCAAAGGTGGTCAAAGTCCGAATCCGTATTGGAAAAGAATCGATAGGAAAGACTACGCCCCAAACTCTCGGATTCGATATTTTTATGCTCCAGCTTTGCGATCAGCACCCCGTCGGTCACTTCATGGGTAAAGGATGGTAGGATATTTACCTTCCCCAGCTCGGCTGTAGCAAATACTGGTTTACCATAATAACCTCTCTTGAAACTCGAAACGCCTTTATAACAGGAAAAATCAAATTCTACTAGATCAAACCCCTCCCTCTCTTCAACCACAAACTGCTTCGAAATCTGGGCCAGCGATTCTGATTCAAAGCCGGCAACCATAAATAAGCAATGAAGGAGAAGTAAGTTTTTAAGCATACGCAATTAGTACGTTCGGTTTAGAAAAAGGTTTTGAAAAAACACAGTCCTAAAACGGAATCAACATACCAAATGTTATCAAAAAAACTCTTTTACCTTATCGAATATACTCTTTTCTGATTTTCCCGGATTTGGCCTAAAGTTCTCTGAATTCCTCAAGGTCTCCAGTAACTGTCGCTCCTCTTTGTTCAGCTCCTTGGGAGTCCACACGTTTACGTGGATAAGCTGATCTCCCTTTCCGTATCCGTTAAGCTCCTTGATCCCTTTACCCTTCAGTCGTAAAATCTTACCGCTTTGGGTACCCGGCTCCAACTTAATCTTCACCTTGCCTTCTATCGTAGGCACTTCAACAGAAGCCCCCAAAACTGCGTCTATAAAGCTGATGTAGAGGTCATACACCACATTATTGCCATCTCGGATGAGCACTTCATCTGCTATTTCCTCGACTACGATCAGCAAGTCCCCAGGAATCCCTCCCGGAATCTCGTTCCCCTTTCCAGAAAGACTAAGCTGCATTCCTTCTCCCACTCCGGCCGGAATGTTTATGGGAATAACTTCCTCTGACACCACCAGTCCTTGGTAGTCTGCGTTGGCAGGCTTCTTATCAACAATTTTACCACTTCCCTGACAAGTCGGACAGGTGCTCGCTGACACCATTTGGCCAAGCATGGTATTGACTACTTTTTTGATCTGGCCCGAACCCTGGCAAGAAACGCAATTCTTGAACGTAACGCCTTCGGCGACCTTTTGCCGCTTGACCTTTATCTTCTTTTCTACACCATTTGCAACCTCACTAAGACTAAGTTTAAGCTTTACTCGTAGATTAGTGCCCTTCTTGGTACGTCGTGATCCGCCTCCACCAAAAAAGGAATCGAATCCACCTCCACCAAAAATATCACCAAACTGGGAGAAAATATCCTCCATGTTCATTCCGCCTCCACCATAACCGGCAGATCCTCCAACGCCTTGATGGCCAAACTGATCGTATCGCTGACGTTTTTCGGGATTGCTCAGCACCTCGTAGGCCTCAGCGGCTTCCTTGAATTTATCCTCTGCTTCTGGGTTGTCCGGATTTTTATCGGGGTGGTACTTGATGGCCATTTTCCGATAAGCCTTTTTTATTTCCTCCGCTGTCGCTCCTTTGGTTACCCCCAGAACCTCGTAATAGTCTCTTTTCGCCATGGTTTTATTGTCCTATAACTACCTTTGCATACCTTACTACCTTGTCTCCCAAGAGATAGCCACGCTCCACTACGTCTACTATTTTCCCCTTCAGATCCTCGCTTGGCGCAGGAATCTGCGTGATCGCCTCGTGCATGTCTGCATCAAAAGCCTTGCCTACCAACTCTTCCATAGGCCGTAGGCCTTTCGATGTCAGGGTCTTTACCAGCTTGTTGTATATCAGTCTCTTACCTTCGTCAGGAGTATCAGAAGTCTCTTTTTCATCAGCTTTTATTGCCCGCTCAAAATCGTCCAGTATGGGCAGGAGTTCCTTGATTACATCCTCAGAGGCTGTCTTTATCAGCTCAAGTCTCTCCTTCGATGTTCTCCTGCGATAATTTTCAAACTCCGAATATAACCTTAGATACTTTTCCTTTAGATCCTGATTTTCCGCTTTAAGCTTTTCTTCCCCATTATCGGTTTGGAGGCTACCTTCCGACGAATCGGCATTCGTTTCAGATTCCATATCAGTTGTAGACCTATCTTCCTGATGAACAGCATCCTTCAAAATCTCCTCCTGTTCCAAATTATCTTTTTCCTTCATACTAACTAATTCCGTTAAAAGTTTCCTACGCTATAACAATTAACCTGCCATAGCGAAAAAACTGACAATCTGGCACTATTCATGCAACCTTTGCCAGATCATGTCCTTCAGCCGATCCAAATTCTTTCCGGTGATAGCCGAGATAAATACGTATGGAATTCCCTCGGGCAATTCCTTGGTCAAAGCTGTCGTCAATTCCTCATCCAATAAATCTGACTTCGAAATAGCCAACAGCCGCTGTTTGTCCAAAAGTTCCGGGTTGAATTTCCTCAATTCTTCGGTAAGTATCCCAAATTGGGTTGAGATGTTATCCGCATCAGCAGGAATCACGAAAAGCAAAATGGAGTTGCGCTCTATATGCCGCAGGAACCGCAAGCCCAACCCTCTGCCCTCCGAGGCTCCCTCAATGATCCCCGGTATATCTGCCATCACAAAGGATCGGTCGTTCCGGTAACCCACCACGCCCAGGTTTGGAACCAGGGTGGTAAAAGGATAGTCTCCGATTTCGGGCTTGGCTGCGGATATGCTCGCCAAAAGGGTTGACTTCCCGGCGTTTGGAAACCCTACTAGGCCTACATCTGCCAATAATTTCAATTCAAGAATAATCCACTCCTCCACGCCAGGCTCTCCGGGCTGCGCAAAGTGGGGGGCTTGGTTGGTAGCTGTTTTGAAATGATCGTTTCCCATACCACCTCTACCTCCTCGCGTAAGGACAAACTCCTGACCATCATCCGTTATCTCGCAGCGTTGCTCCCCTGTTTCGGCCACCCTTGCCACTGTGCCCAGGGGCACTTCCAATATCACATCCTGGCCCTCGGCTCCCTTTCTCCGTCCTCCTTCACCTCCCCTGCCCGGTTCGGCTATCACATGCTTTTTATACTTTAGATGTAGCAGGGTCCAAAGCTGGGCATTGCCTCTTAGGATAACGTGGCCACCACGCCCCCCGTCGCCGCCATCCGGCCCGCCCTTGGGTACGTGTTTTTCCCTCCGAAAATGAACCGAACCCGCACCACCTGCACCTGAGCGGGAACAAAACTTCACGTAATCAATAAAATTGGAATCTGCCACTTCAGTTAGTCTTTTTTAATCACCCGCTTCTCTAAACGAGCCTAATGGATACCGCTGCACAAAACTGATACACCGGAAATTAAATAAAAATTGGCTAAGCGGATTCACCTAGCCAATTTAAACACAAAGGTACCGGATTTTTCCGGTTATCAATAGTTATCAATTACCTTGCAGATTGAGGAAAAAATCCCTTCTATCGTGCCAACGCCTTCTATACGGCTAAGCTTGCCCTGCTTGTCATAGTAATCTGCAACGGGCAGCGTTTCCTCCAAATACACCTTAATTCGATTACTAATCTTTGCCTCGTCCTGGTCATCAACGCGACCCGATGTTTTGCCTCTTTCTTTGATTCGTGTCCTTAGCTCCTCCTCTGGAACCTCCAGCGAAACCATACCCGAAATACCCGTACCCTTTGCCGTCAGAAGCTCATCAAGTGCCTTCGCCTGCGCAACGGTACGCGGAAAGCCATCAAAGATAAAACCGGTAGGATCCTTGGTTTGGTTGATCTTGTCATCTACCATACCTATTACCACCTCATCCGGAACCAGATTGCCCTCATCCATGTATTTTTGGGCAAGCTTCCCCAGATCGGTTCCTTCTCCTAGGTGCTTCCTAAAAAGGTCCCCTGTGGAGATGTGGTCAATCTTGTACTTTTCGATCAGCTTTTCACTCTGAGTACCCTTCCCCGCACCAGGAGGTCCAAATAAAACGATATTAAGCATTTTTATTTCTAAATTTTAACGGTTAACAACATCTATTCCTCTAACACATAAATTTCAGGCAAATTTCGACCAAAACCAGCATAATCAAGCCCATATCCAACCACAAATTTATTTTTGATAGAAAAACCTATATGGTCTAATTTGACAGTAGGTACTTGAAGTGCATCTGGCTTATGGAGAAGCGCTACCAGAGCTATGTCTTTTACACCCTTGGATTCGAGTACCTTGACCAAGTATTCCATACTTCTCCCCGTGTCGACAATATCTTCTATTACAATTACCCTTCTTCCAGTTAGGTCATCACGGAGTTCTATCTCCGTAGCAACATTGCCCGAGGAATTCAGCCCCTCATACGAAGATATCCGGATAAACGCTACCTGAACTGGAATTTGGAGTCGCTTTACTAGGTCTGAGAAAAACATAAACGCTCCGTTTAACACGCCCAAAAGCACCGGCGGTTCCGAAATGTACTCAAGGTTTATCTTATCGGCGATTTCATCCACACGAAGTTGGATTTCCGAAGCACTGATGAGAGGCACAAAATTCCTGTCTAAAACTTGAATCATAAGTCTTTTGGCGCTGCGGATTCCCCGCCCTTGACAAATATAGCCATTATATAAGGTAAACAAAAAAAATCCTCAGACTACAATGCTTCCAAGAGAAATCTGTACATATCCTGCATAGCCTGTAAATCCGAAACCATGACCCGTTCAGCAGAAGTGTGCACATTTTCCTCGGGTGCTCCAATGAAACACCAATCCACCGGGAAGGGAGAATGATGCACCTCTCTGCCGTCACTGCTGCCGTATGCCTCCACCTCCAACTGATATGGAATCCCACTTCTCTCCGCGAGTTTGATGATCCTTTCCACAAAAACCCTTCTGGGAATGAACCGATCCCGGAGAGAAATGACGACTCCGCCGCCAGGCCGCACTCCCTCTGATGCCCAGGTCATATCCGAGATCAATGCTTGCTCAATACGCCATCGCTCGTAAATATACCTCATCAAAAGCGGAATGGCCCCGCCCCCATGCTCCTCAAAGGTCGTGAATACCACCAAACCATTGGAAAGACTCTCGCAGAGGCGAAGTGCATTGTATACGCCCAACCTGTTGTCCAGATAGGCCGCCTGAATATACTCTTCGGTAATCTCCACATGTTGTCGGTAGGTTAAAATCGTACCTGGCATTATCTGCCTGCCAAAATCATGGAAAAGGTTTCCATCCTCTATCCTCACGCTACATTCAATTTCACCATAGCTATCCGAGCCCACCAAAACATCCCCATCTACTACTTCGGGCCCACCCACAGGCACAAGTTGATTCTCATATCTAGCCATAAATCCGACGGTGTCCAAATGCGCAAAAACAGCGGTTTTGGGCTCACCAAAGGCCAAAATGAAATTATCTTGAAGATTTTTACCAAAATGAATTTCTGGCGTAACCTTCCAACTGCTTCCACGTTGTAACACGTATTCCAGAAGGAAGCTGGTAAGCCTGCCTTCATCACCGGAAACACCAGGTATGGCTAATAATTCAACTAGAAATTCGTCCGATGACATGAGAAAGCAAAATTTATGGTCAAGAAAAGAATTATTAATGTAAATTCGTAAAACAAAACGCAGAATAGTTTAGAGTTCTCATAAAAAATTCTACATTTGTAATTGGAATTGCTACTTCGAAACAAATCTAAATTCAAAACAATTTAAAAACTGAAAGTTGAAAAAAAATTTTTTACCATGAAAAAAATACTATTATCAACACTAATAGCTGGCGCATTAGGGTTTGGAGCCCAAGCGCAGAATGACTTCAACAAGTGGTCTATTGATGTGAACGCAGGGTTCAATAATGCAATGGCTCCTATGACACCTGGCTATTATAGCCCCAACCCGCTTAATATTGGGTCGGCGGATATAGGCGTTAGGTACATGTTCAATGAGAAGTTTGGAGCGAAGTTGGATTACGGTTTCGGATCTTTCAGCAATGAAGCTAACACCCCTTCGTTTTCATCCAACTACTACCGGGTTAACCTTCAGGGTGTCGCTAACTTAGGCCGCATCATGAGTTGGGAAACCTTTACTCGTCGAGTGAACCTCTTGGGTCACTTCGGCGCAGGTATCGGACGATTAACGCCTCAAGAAGGTACTTTCGCAAACGAAGCGGACGATCAATACAACTTCATCGTTGGATTGACCGGACAGATAAAATTAGGCGAGCGAGTGGCATTGAACGGAGATGTCAGCACCATATTAGCGGGCAGGCAGGATCTCTCGTTTGACGGCAACTCACGAATCATCCGAACTACTCCCGGCCACTACGGTGTAAACGGAGTTTATTGGACTGGTACACTCGGCCTTTCTTTCTACCTTGGCAGCGGCAGTACGCATGCTGACTGGTACATCAGAGATAGCCAGTATGCCACAAAGCAAGAACTTGCTGACCAGATTGGTCAAATTAGGGATATGCTGAAGGATTCGGACGGCGATGGCGTTCCTGACTACCTTGACAAAGAGCCTAATACCCCAGCAGGTGCTCGCGTAGATTCTCACGGTAGAACACTCGACTCCGACGGAGATGGTATTCCTGATCACCTAGACAAGTGTCCTTTCGTTCCTGGTCCAGCTTCTTTGGATGGATGTCCTCCACCTGATACAGTTGAAGAAGTTGATTGGTTGAAAAAAGCGATCAACGACGGTTATGTGAACGTGTACTACGCATTTGACAGCGCTAAGCCACTTGGCTACTCGTCGTCTGCAATCAATTACGTAGCAAACTTCATGAAACGTAACCCAGGCGTCAAGGTAGAATTGAAAGGTTTTGCTGACGAACTTGGTCCTGAAGACTACAACATGAAGTTGTCTGAGCGAAGAGCTAAATCAGTATACGATATCCTGATCGCTGCTGGAATCGATGCTTCTAGAATCTCTTACAAAGGCTACGGCGAAGATACCAGCGTAGACAAGAGGTCTGCTGATGCACGTCAATTGGCCAGAAGAGTTAGCTTCGAAGTCAAATAAGGTCAGCTGACAGAAATTGCAAGAACCCGATCTTTTTAGATCGGGTTTTTTTATTTAATTTTCGTCCATGTTTGTATTGAATCGCCACCCTTCCATCGCCAATAATTTCTTGGCAGAAATGAGAAGTACAACGCTCCAGCAGAATAGATTGGTATTCCGAAAAAACCTGGAAAGATTGGGGGAGATAATGGCGTATGAAATTTCGAAGGAGTTAACGTATTCTGACAAGCAAATCGATACACCACTGGGAAAGACTACCATCCCAATACAAATTGACCCACCTGTAGTTATTGCAGTGCTAAGGGCTGCCATACCCTATTTTAATGGGGTATTAAACTTCTTCGACAAAGCTGAAAGCGGATTTATTGGGGCATTTCGGAAAGAACAAACAGACAATGAACCGGTGGAAATTGAATTGGGATACAGCGCTGCCCCATCGTTGGATAAGCGTCAAGTGATCATCGTAGACCCTATGTTGGCCACAGGAAAATCATTTGTAGAAAGTGCAACCGCCCTCCTAAAATACGGGCGACCGGATACTTTTCATCTGCTTTCTGTGATAGCCTCTCCCGAAGGTGTCGATTTTATCGAAAAAAATTTGAGACTGCCCTTCAAAATCTGGACTTGTGCATTGGACGAAAAACTTGATTCCCATTCCTACATTGTACCCGGTCTCGGGGATGCAGGAGACTTGTCCTTTGGTAGTAAACTTTCCCGCTAAATCTTCATGATTCCATATATCTTATTGGTTTTGGGTCTGTCTCTGCTGCTAGTAGGCGGAAAAACGCTGGTAGACGGAGCCTCAGCCATTGCGGCCCGCCTTGGCCTAAGTGCCGGGCTTATTGGGCTTACCATTGTTGCATTTGGCACATCGGCTCCTGAACTCTTGGTATGTGTCACCGCTGCTTTAAAGGGTAATAGCGATATCGCTGTCGGAAATGTCGTAGGATCCAATATCGCCAACATTACCCTTGTATTGGGAATTACGGGATTGGTATTCCCTGTAGTAATCACACCGTCTATCCTTCGGATGGATTATACATTTACGATGATCACGACAGTCCTATTTTTTCTACTGGCACTCAACGGTGTCATTTCATTTGTAGAAGGGCTGGTTCTGGTTACTCTGTTTGTCCTTGTCAATATGTATTTTTTCAAAAAAATCGGACGGGTGGAGATTTCCGACGAAGAAACCGTGCAACTGAAAAAAAAATCGGTTTGGATATCAATTGGATACGTGCTACTGGGTGTGGGTGGACTTTACCTCGGTTCTGAATTATTTGTGGAAAACGGCGTGATAATCGCAACCTCCTTAGGAGTGAGTGAGCGGATCATCGGCATCACGGTGATTGCAGTAGGCACTAGCCTTCCTGAACTTATCACATCGGTCATTGCCGCTATCAAAAAAGAAACCGATATAGCCATTGGCAACGTATTGGGAAGCAATATGATGAACATTCTTTCCATCATAGGAATCACTGCGCTGGTACGTCCCATCCCTATTTCTGCAGACTTCATCTACAACGATTTTATCTGGATGATTGCCTTTACGGCAATTCTTTTTCCCTTAATGCGTATTAGATACGCTATTTCCAGAATAGATGGAGGCATTCTTTTGGTTGGCTATGCGGTATACATCTTTTTCCTTCTATGGTAGAATACACCGTTACCTTCTTGGGAATCTATTTCCTCTGCCTTTTCAAGTTTATTGCCGGGCCGGTTTTGGGTTATGCTGCCGGGTATAGCGTATTGGAGATCGAACTGGTGACAGTCTCGGGGATGATGACCTCAGTAGTTGCCTTTACTTTCCTGGGTGAATGGATCAAAAGAACATGGACCATCAAAGTGCGGCAGAATCCAAAGAAATTCTCCAAACGGACTAGAAATATCATCCGAATATGGCAAAAATTTGGCGTATGGGGAATTGCGGCGCTAACACCAATCTTACTGACACCCATTGGGGGAACAGTGATCTTAACTTCATTTGGCATCCCCAAAAGGAAAATCTTGCTCAGCATGCTGGTAAGCGGTTCAATTTGGGCGTTTGTTTTTGGGATTTCTATTCATGAAATACTACACATCCCATTTTTTCAAAACCTTTTCGACTTTTAAAAAATGAAAGTGTGGAAACCATCCCACACTTTCGCTTTTTTATTGGTCTTTCAAAATCCGATACTTACAAAACACTCCAAATAGTAGCCTTCAGTAAAACAGGGGTAAAAGGCCGCACGAGGTCAATCTGCTCTCCTTTCAAAAACAAATCTTCCCTAATCTCAGAGGGTATGATCTGTATCGAACGGTCGTATGCAGCAAATGAATACGCAATGACCTCGATCTCTGCATCCTGCCTTACGCCCAACAGGCCTCTGTCAAGAAACTGCAGTCCACCGGTAGAACCAATCGTAATGGACGGTCGGGACGCTGGATTAGAGTCGAAAGTGACTTGGGAATCCCCTAACTGAAAAAGCTCGAAATCGAATACGACGACACTGCTATTTACAGAGGGATTCTTTTCGGTATCTCCGGCATCCAATATTCTACGGAAAATCCCTTCAGCAATTTCTTCAAAACCTTCCAAATCATTGGCTTCTATGTAATCCAAAATCATTTCCTTTTCCCTTGCCTTCATCTCGTCCAAGGTATACTTACGCGCAATTTTCAATCGAATTACTAAGTTTGAATTTGAAAGAATAAGCTGCTGATAGCCATAACTTCCAAAGGCCAAGTACGAAGGAGCATAAACCATCAACTCTTCGCCAACTCTGGACAAGCCCGCAGCATAGGCAAAAACTACCGGCCAAATTCCATCCATGGACTGTTTAAAAATAATCGGTTCTTTGCTCTCGTCCATATAGGATTTGACAAGCTGACCGTCCAGGGATCTGATTTCGAAATATACGCCCACATAGTCATCGTTCTGTATCTCGGCCCCGTCAGGATTTTGGGTTGTTTTTTCGTAGAAAAAGCCAGATTGTGTTCTGGTGGCGTTTATTTGGTTGTTTTCTATGTAACGCTCTAGAATTGCGTCGTCTCTCGCTATTATCCGCTCCAATTCAGATTCTGACTCCCTCAAACAGGAAGAAAACAACATGGCAATTAAGGAAATAGTAAGAAATTTATATAGGTGACTCATAATGAATAATATATGGTGATTAACTTAACAATTCAACAAATAGAAACGTAGCCCTTATCAAAGAAGTTATTTTTTCAAATGGAAGTTCATCCGCAGATTCAGACCTGTTACGGAGAATTGCTGATTGACAAAGGTAAGATCTCCCAGCGGAAGCTTATAGAAGGGCTCCAAAGAAATAAACATCCCGTTTTTCAGATTATATTCGTACCCAACGGATAAATTCAACATACCTCCCAAATCTGCCCCACCGCTTCCTTCGGGCCGAAATACCGAAGTGAACTGCTCGACAGAAGGAACAAAGCTCAACCCCTCAGCGGTCGATGTGAAGAAAGAGGTAGTTTCGAAGGTCTCCGTAGCCGCCTGGTCCAAATACACCATACTCGACAAACCGGTTATCAAAAATATTCCAGCATTCTTTCTTTCCAATACCATGTATTTCAAGTTGACGGGGAAATCCAAGCTGGCAAGGCTTAATTGGGAAGAAGATCCTAGGTAGTTGGTACTTGCCCGAATATTATCTACCATCGCTACCTGGTACGACTGCCTACTGGGATAGGAGGAAGCCATCACCACACTGGGCGGCATATCAGGGCTCAGGTTCTGCCGGGCATAGGTCATCCCAATATCCAACTTCATCCGTCGAGACAGCGAAAACTCAGACATGATACCGGCACCCAGATTCATACCGTTTATCGCATCGGAACTTGCCTGAGGAGCCAATAGCACACCCAATTTGACCGGTGCAGCTTGCTTAGGCAAGACAGGACTATCAGCAGCCTTATCCGCTGCGGATAGCCATCGATCGATGGTTTCCTGGGCCTGGTCTACTTCTATACGGACAGGCACTTGCTCTGCCAAGTCCAAAGCCGGATCCACCGATTTGTACGGGGTTGGCAATTCAGGACTACTTCCCCTATCAACCCCTAGATCTTCTGTAACTTGCCCTGCTTGCAAGGAACCTAGGGTCGCATCATTGGACTTTTCGACACCAGCCTGCGCGACCGTCACTTTATCAAGGGATGAATTCGGGGATAAGGATTCAGGCCTATCTGATTCCGAGGCCGATGACTTCTGCGGTGAACCCACCGAAATTTGCTGGTCGCTTTCTTTCGTTTCCAACACAACACTTTCACCAGGCTCTGCTAACGTTACGGTACCTGATTCCTCCACGCCAACAGCTGACTCATCCCTTGTTGCCAATTTTTCTAAGTCATTATCAATATCAAGTTCCCTTGGCCAGAAGACCACACCCAACAATAAGCTAGCAGCGATCCCTGCCGTCACTAGTGGCCAGATAAAGGCAAAACGCTTTGGTTTAGCCGGCACCTGAAAATAGGCCTCGGATAGCTTTTTCCATTGAGCAGGATCATAGGGCTCTTCGAACCGATCGAAGGTGTCCCGGATTTTCTCCGTCAATTTTTTATCAAACTGCTCTTTCATTCCTGACATGGTTTAAAGCAATTATTTTCTCTCTGAGCATATCTTTAGCTCTGGCCAAATAGGTACGACAGGTGCTGGAGGGAATATTAAGGTGGGCAGCTATCTCGTTATGCTTATAGCCTTCTACTTCAAACATATTGAAGATAATTCGAAGTGTATCGGGCAACTCCCGCAACAATGCCAAGATATCTTCGCGCGACAGTTCATCCAAAACATTGAAATGCGATGCTTCGACTTCCAACAGCTCCACATCCATCATCCCTGAATGTTTTAGGTTCCTCCGGTAATAGTCCACGGATGTGTTTATCAATATTCTTCGTAGCCATCCCTTGAAGGAACTGCCCTCGCTGTACTGTCCCAACTTGTCGAAAACCTTCATGAAGCTGTCGTTGACGATCTCACAGGCTTCTTCGCGATTTCCCGAATAGCGTAGTGCCACACTCATAGCATAGCCATAAAAGTGCTTATAAAGCCTCTCGAGTGACCTTGGATCTCCTTTTCTAGCTTCCTGTATGAGATCTTTCTCCAAAAGATTCGATGATTTTATGGCGTTCTTATTGCGTAGACGTCGGTAGGCCCGAAAACGCTACAAAACTAATGAAGTTTTTTTTAAAAGTTTTTCTGTGCCAGCCGAGGGTATGGGACAATATTCGGGAGTGTATGTTTTTATACTTCCGATTATCTGCTATTTTTAGGATTCCAAACAAGAACATTGTACGGGATTCCGACGTTACCTTTCTGCGAGTATATGGGAACTACCATGAGATACCTGATTATTTTCTGCTTTATTTGTTTGGGTAGTCTCCCTGCCCATGGACAGCGGGAGGATGCCGGCAACTACGAATACGATAGGGAAGTACTGTTTGGCATAAATAAAAACACGAACGGTGGTCTTATCGGTGGCATAAGTTTTAAGATCGGCAGCAGCATCGATGACAACCTGTTTCAATTCTTCCAATTGGAATTGGCAAACGTAAAGAACCCAAAAGAAGTGCGTTACAACACCGCACTGGGAAATAGTTTTATTTTTGGCAAATCAAATTACCTATATTCCATCCGCCCTCAGTACGGACGTGAAATCATCATGTTCAAAAAGGCACCCCATCAGGGCGTGCAGGTTTCTGCCCTGGCAGCCGTTGGTCCCACCCTTGGACTGATCGCCCCCTATTATATAGAAGTCTACCTAAGCAGAACCGAAACCATCAGGCAGCAATATGATCCGAATCTGCATCAAAGCAGGTTCGATGTATTGGGCCCAGGAAGGCTTTTTGAAGGCATCGGGGAATCAGAGTTAGCCTTTGGTGCCCATGCCAAGGCGGCACTTTCATTTGAATTTGGCTTTTTTAAATCAAATGTTACCGGTCTGGAACTCGGTTACCTGTTAGAGGGTTTTGGTAAGGAAATCGTACTCATGCCGACCACTGAAAATCGTCAGATTTTTCAATCGGTGTATTTTACGCTGTTTTACGGATTCAGGAGGTGACCCTCTTAAGAAAAGTCCGAATACAGTAATCGTACCACTTGACTCAACACGGATTATGATAGAATTGCCGGTTATTTCAGTAGAACAGACTAAAAGAAAAAAACCTGACTGGTTGCGGGTTAAACTCCCTGTAGGAAAAGAATATGCAGCTGTCCGCAAGTTGGTTGACGAACATAAACTCCATACTATCTGTGAAAGTGGAAATTGTCCCAACATGGGCGAATGTTGGGGTGCGGGCACCGCTACCTTTATGATTTTGGGCAATGTATGCACCAGATCCTGTTCGTTTTGCGCGGTGGCAACGGGTAGGCCACCCGAATACGACACAGATGAACCTCGGCGGGTAGCCGAAGCCATTCGATTGATGAAAGTAAAGCATGCGGTGATCACTT
Source organism: Lunatimonas lonarensis (assembly GCF_000390185.1). Taxonomy (GTDB): domain Bacteria; phylum Bacteroidota; class Bacteroidia; order Cytophagales; family Cyclobacteriaceae; genus Lunatimonas; species Lunatimonas lonarensis. Next base: position 49,588 of record NZ_AQHR01000049.1, read on the forward strand.
CCGTAAACCGGGACGAACTAAAGGACAGAGGTGCCGAAATCTGGTATCAAACAGTCGTAGAGACAAAAAGACTTTCCCCAGAGACAACGATTGAAACCCTCATCCCGGACGTAAAGTCAAACTGGGACGCCCTGATTCGTATGATAGAAGGGGGGCAGGAAGTGGTATCCCACAACATGGAAACTGTGGAACGACTATACAAAAGGGTACGTCCCCAGGCCAAGTATGTACGTTCATTGGAGCAGATCAAGCGTACAAAAGAGTTTGGAAAGCGAACTAAGACAGGCATCATGCTTGGTCTAGGTGAGACTGTTGACGAAGTCCATAAGGCTATGGATGATTTGGTTGCACATGGCTGCGATATTCTTACCTTGGGCCAGTACCTTCAACCAACAAAAATGCATATTGAGGTAGCTGAATTTATCCATCCAGAACAATTTGACTCCTATCGGGACGAAGGACTAAAACGAGGCCTGAAATATGTGGAGTCCGGGCCGTTGGTTCGGTCTTCCTACCACGCAGAACGGCATGTAAATGTATAAACCAAGAAAGGTTTCCTGATCCTAGGAACCTTTCTTGGTTTATGTGGCTAATAAATTGCTAAATATGCAAAGCGCGGTTGTCAGTTGCCGCTAGACATGCCTCCCTAAATACCTCTGTATAAGTAGGGTGGGCATGTGACATGCGAGCGATATCCTCAGCGGATGCCCTAAACTCCATGGCAACGACCGCCTCGGCTATCATATCCGCGACCCTAGGCCCGATCATGTGCACACCCAAGATCTCATCTGTCTTCGCATCTGCCAATACCTTTACAAGCCCGTCCAAATCTCCGGAAGCACGTGCCCTTCCCGATGCCATAAATGGAAACTTTCCTGACTTAAAAGAAACACCCTTTTCTTTCAACTGCTCCTCGGTATACCCAACTCCTGCCACTTCCGGCCAAGTATATACTACATTCGGAATCAGCAAATAATTGATATGGGGCTTTTGGCCGACTAGTTGCTCAACGACAAAAACACCCTCTTCCTCCGCTTTGTGTGCCAACATAGCTCCTTTCACCACGTCTCCAATCGCATAGATGTTCTCTGCGGATGTCCTCAAGTGGTCATCCACCTCAACCTGTCCTCTTTCGGATATTTTTATACCAGCAGCTTCGGCATGTAGGCCATCCGTATAGGGCCTTCTGCCAATTGATACCAATACATAATCTCCGGTAAGCTGCACTTGCTCCCCTTTAGGACTATCCGCTGTAACAGTTACTTCCTCACCATTTCGCTCGACAGCAGTGACCTTATGCTTCAAATAGAACTCAACACCCAACTTTTTAAGGGACTTCTGAAGCTCTTTTCCCATGGCTCTATCCATCGTAGGAATCAGAGAGTCCATGAACTCAACCACAGAAACCTTTGCACCTACCCGCGCAAACACGGATCCTAATTCGAGACCAATAACCCCACCTCCGATTACAATCAGATGCTTAGGGATTTGGGTAAGATTCAAAATTTCAGTGGATGTAATGATTCGCTCCTTATCCAGTTTTATAAAGGGAAGACTTGCCGGCTTGGAACCTGTGGCAACGATAATATACTTCCCTTTTATTTCTTCAGAAGCACCATCTTCCTTGGTTACCTTTACCGTGTTTTTATCCAAAAAAGACCCCATTCCATGATGGACGTCGATTTTGTTTTTCTTCATTAGGTATTGTATACCATCCACATTTTGCTTTACTACCTCTGCTTTCCGGCTGATCATCTGTGGCATATTCACCGAAAGCCCTTTGAGGTCAATTCCATGGGATTTGAAGGCATGGGCAGCATTATGGTAATGCTCGGAAGAATCAAGTAAGGCTTTGGAAGGGATACATCCCACATTCAAACAGGTGCCACCAAGGGTTGGGTATTTCTCTACGATAGCCGTTTTCAACCCAAGCTGGGCAGCACGAATAGCGGCCACATATCCTCCAGGCCCGGAGCCTATTACTATTAAGTCATACATAGTTGATCTATTTATCCCCTACGTTTTCATCAATGAGCAGGGGTGTGATTGAATGAAAAAACCTCTTGAAGCTCGTCACTTCAAGAGGAACACCTAACGGGTTAAATTAAACTCCTATCAACAGGCGGGTTGGGTCTTCCAACAACTGCTTCACCCGAACCAAGAAACTAACCGACTCCCTTCCATCGATAATTCGGTGATCATAAGAAAGTGCCAGGTACATCATCGGAAGTATCTTCACTTCTCCATTTACCGCCATGGGACGTTCAACGATATTATGCATCCCTAATATCGCAGACTGGGGAGCATTGATAATAGGCGTTGACATCATTGACCCGAAAATACCCCCATTTGTAAGCGTGAATGTACCTCCTGTCATTTCCTCTATGGTAAGTTTTCCATCTCTGGCTTTTACGGCCAGCCGAACTACCTCCTTCTCTACCTCAGCAAAGGACATTTTCTCCGCATTTCGAATTACGGGTACTACCAATCCCTTCGGTGAAGAGACAGCAATAGAGATATCACAGAAATCATGATAGATGATCTCATTCCCGTCAATTTGTGCATTTACTGCCGGCCATTCCTGAAGGGCAACACAGGCAGCCTTTGTAAAAAAGGACATAAAGCCCAAGTTTACCTGATGTTTATCTTTGAATTGATCCTTGTATTGTTTTCTCAGATCCATGATTGGCTTCATGTTTACCTCGTTAAATGTGGTAAGCATGGCTGTTTCGTTTTTCGCTGCCACCAAACGTCTGGAAATCGTACGCCGTAGAGAGGACATCTTCTCGCGTCTTGCCGCACGACTTTCTGCTGCTGCCACCTTTTCAACTTGCGGTGCTGTAGGAGTAGCTGGCTTTGCAGAAACTGGCTTTGCAGGTGGCTTTGCATTTTCCGCATCCTCTTTCGTGATCCGTCCGTCTTTTCCGGTGCCATTTACAGCCGACGTATCGATCCCCTTCTCTGCCAATATCTTCGCCGCCGCAGGGGAGGCATGACCCGTAGCGTAGCTTCCCTTCGAAGAAGCTGATTCAGAATACACAACAGGTGCTTCACCGCTTGCTTTGGTTGTATCGGAGGATTTTGGTGCCGACGCCTCCTCAATTTGACAGATCAATCCACCGATCTCCAACGTATCCCCTTCCTTGGCCACATGGCGTAGGATTCCCGAGGCTTCGGCAGGAAGTTCAAACGTAGCCTTATCGGAATCGACCTCAGCAATGATCTCATCCAAGTCTACGTACTCGCCGTCGGCCTTCAACCACGTGGCCAGCGTAACCTCCGTAATGGATTCTCCGACAGTAGGTACCACCATGTCCTTCACCGAACCTGCTGATTTCTGCTCCACGGGATCGGGGCTTTGCTCATTGGAAACCAATCCACCTGAAGATTCTGGCTTGCTCGACTTGCCTTCGGCATCGATCTCACAGATAACTGCACCAATTTCCAGCGTCTCCCCTTCTTGCGCATTGATACGCAATATGCCAGATGCTTCAGCTGCCAGTTCAAAAGTTGCCTTATCAGACTCCAGTTCACAAATCACCTCATCCATTTCTACATGGTCGCCATCATTTTTAAACCATTGGCCTATGGTTACTTCGGTAATGGATTCCCCTACGGCGGGGACTTTAATTGCTATACTCATGTGGTCTTTGCTTAATCTCCGAGCGATCCATCGCCCAAAAACGTATTCTTTAACTGATTAAAATCACACTGAAATAACTTGAACCTATTTGATGTACAAGGCCCTTTCCAGAATCTGCCTTTGTTCCTCCACGTGCACCTTATTAAAGCCAGTGGCCGGCGATGCACTTGGCTTTCGGGCAACCACATTCATGGACGGAATATCTTTGAACAGGTTGCGAACCATAAACGACCAATATCCCATGTTCTCAGGTTCTTCCTGAACCCAGAGCACCTCTGATCCTTCATAGCCACTTAGTGCCTGGAGCAATTGGTTTTTGGGAAGTGGATGTAACTGTTCCACTCGGATGATAGCTACATCTTTGATTTTCTCCTTTTCTCTCAGTTCGTCCAGTTCATAATAGATTTTGCCGGAGCACAAGATAACTCTTTTTACCTTCTTTGGATCCACCGTGTTGTCCAAGATCGTCTCTCTGAATCTACCAGCGGTAAATTCCTCCACAGGAGAAAACACCTTGGGGTGTCTCAACAGCGATTTAGGGGACATAACAATGCAGGGTTTCCTAAACTCCCAGGCCATCTGCCTTCGCAGCAGGTGGAAGAAGTTGGAAGGTTCGGTCACGTTGGCAACCACTACGTTATTTTCAGCCGCCAGCTGAAGGAAACGCTCCGGACGGGCATTAGAATGTTCCGGTCCCTGGCCTTCGTATCCGTGGGGAAGCAGCATTACCAAACCGTTCATTTTTTGCCATTTCGACTCGCCCGAGGTGATGAACTGATCAATCATGGTCTGGGCACCGTTGGCAAAATCCCCAAACTGCGCCTCCCAGATAGTAAGTGCGTTGGGATTTGCCATCGCATACCCATACTCAAAGCCCAACACCGCATATTCCGAAAGCAGCGAGTTGTAGATATAAAACTTGCCCTTATTGTCTTTAAGTTCTTTCAGCGAATTGTAGGGCTTATTGGTAACCGCATCGTGGATTACGGCATGCCTGTGAGAGAAGGTACCCCGCTGACAATCCTGACCGGTAATGCGTACCGTTCTCCCTTCCAATAGCAGTGACCCATAGGCCAACAGCTCGGCTGCCGCCCAGTTAAGGGACTTGGACTTAAAAAACATGTCCTTGCGTTGCTTCACCTGCGCCTCTATCTGTTTGATTGGTTTGAATCCTTTCGGGATGAAGGTCAACGCTTCGGCTACTTTAGCAATAAAATCCTCTGTGATCCCCGTTTCTGGAGACAGCTCAAAATCCTCCGTCTTCGCACGCCGCAGTTCAAGCCATGCTTTTTCAAAAGCCGAATAGGTATAGGGAAGTGGCTTCTCCTTTACCATGTTTAAGCGATCCTGCAACAGCTGACGAAACTCCTGGTCCATCTGCTTGGCCAACTGCGCATCTACCGCACCTTTTTCCATGAGTTTCTTGTTGTAGATCTCACGCGGGTTTGGATGCTTGGAAATGACATTATACAACTCCGGCTGGGTAAATTTGGGCTCATCGGATTCGTTATGGCCATGCCGGCGATAGCAAACCATGTCCACAAAAATATCCCTATTGTACTTTTGTCGAAACTCAACAGCCAACTTGGCCGCAAAAACTACTGCTTCCGGATCATCTCCATTTACGTGGATGACAGGCGCATCGATGATTTTTGCGACATCCGTACAATAAATTGAACTCCTGGCATCGTCAAAATCGGTTGTAAAACCAACCTGATTGTTGATCACAAAATGGATCGTGCCACCGGTGTAGTAGCCCTTCAGATTTGCCATCTGAGTCACCTCATATACAATTCCCTGCCCCGCCACCGCGGCATCTCCATGTATCAGGACGGGAATCATTTTTCCGGCATTCCCATCGTACTGATGATCAATCTTTGCCCGAACAAAGCCCTCCACGACCGGATTAACCGCCTCAAGGTGGGACGGATTCGGCGCAAGCTTCAAAATCATCAGCCTATCGCTTGGCGTCGGCACCTCACTTGAAAAGCCCATGTGGTACTTAACGTCGCCATCCCCCATGGTCAAGTCAGGCTTAGCTGTACCTTCAAACTCCGAAAAAATCTGCTCATAAGTTTTCCCCATGATATTGGCCAAGACATTCAGGCGACCTCTATGGGCCATACCGATCATTACTTCATCGACGCCGAGCTCTGCCCCTTTGTTTATCAGCGCATCAAGAAAGGGGATGGTGCTTTCTCCACCCTCCAGCGAAAACCGTTTCTGCCCCAGGTATTTTGTATGAAGAAAATTTTCAAAAACCACCGCTTCATTCAGCTTGGCCAAGATTCGCTTTTTCTCGACTATCGGCGGGTTGAATTCCAACGCCTCCTTTTCGATCTTGATTCGGAACCAATCCAAAATCTCCGGATCACGGATGTACATATACTCAAACCCCATACTGCCTTCATAGATCGTCTTTAGGGATTCGATGATCTTACTCAGCTTGGCGTTGCCTATCCCTATTTCGTTGCCCGCCTGAAACTCCTTTTCCAGATCGGATTTATCCAGCCCAAAGTCAGCCAAATCCAAAAGTGCTCGCCGGTCGCGCCGTTCCCTAACGGGATTGGTCTTAGACCTGAGGTGACCGCGGGATCGATAGGCATGGATAAAGGCACGCACCTTGATTTCCTTTGGCAGCTCCTCCATGTCCATGATAGAACCCTTGGTGGCCAAATTCCCATTCTCAGCTACGTTGGAACCCTGTACGGACGCTTCAACGGCGGGATCCCCGTCTTCGCCAAATTTGGTGATGGCAAAATCAAAGCCGTCAAAAAAGGCCTTCCAACTCGGATCAACCGATTCTGGATTCCGCTTGTAGTCATCATAGAGCTCGTCTATGTATGCGACGTGTGCATTGGAGATGTACGAATATTTATCCATCGTTTGTTTGTTTCAGAAATACAAAGCTATATAAATTTGATTTTTTTTGAAAACCGCTTATACGCATACACAAATACATCTGATTATCAGGTAAGTTAATTTTAGAATTCAGACGGTTATTTTGTGAAAATAGAATTTTCACCTGTTTTTGTTAGGTATGCCCGATTAGAAAATAGTTGGTTTGGAAACACGGTCTACAAATCCACTTTTTTCAATAAAATAAACGCGAATATTTTACAGTTTATACGGAAAAGTGCATGGGTCAGGATAATCAAACACAAAACCGGTTGCCAAAAACTTGGCAGAAGAAACCAACTTCCACGTGGCGTTTTCATTCCCATAGGAGACTGGTGGTGCAAAACCAAGTTGCTTTGCATTTGCCTCGTACACCTCCCTCTTGGCAGGATGTAACGGAGCGGTAATGTTATAGACCTCACCCCAGAGGTCGTTTCTGATGATCCAATGAACGGATCTTACCGCATCGGATCTATACACATAATTGGCCGGAGCATGGCCTACCACATCCAATCTTCCTGAAAAATAACGACCCGGAACCCGGTTGTCTCCAAGCAAGCCTCCAAAACGAATAATCGTCAGACGGTCGCCAAAAAAGGACTGCATTATCTTTTCACCTTTGTGCAGCACCGGGTTACCCGTATTTTCAGGGTTAAGCAGCAAGCCCTCCTCTACCTCTCGATTCAAATCGGGATAAACCGAGGTAGAACTCACATAAATAGCCCGCTTCACGCTCCCCTTGTTTACCATTTCAAGCAAATACCCCAGCTGATCTATGTGGAAATCATCCGACCTGGTTCGCCTGGCGGGAGGTATGTTTACGTACAAAACATCTGCAGTGAAAAGCTCCTCAAAATCCTCCCCTGAAGGTTCCGGACCAAGGGAAAGAAGCCTTGCATCAATCCCATTTCCCTGTAGGATTGACCTTTTTTCAGGCTTGGTGGTCGAACCAATGACCTGATAACTATTTTCAACGAGCAGGTGTCCCAGTGGTTCACCTATCCATCCCAATCCCAAAATGCTTACCTTCATAACTTGACTCCAAAACCGTAGCGAATAGAACGTAGTGCCATAAAAAAGGGCTGAAAAAATCAGCCCTTTCGTTATTGCCTTTTAGGCATTGTTCCGAATACAAAGTCCCAAATCGGCGTACTCACTCCAAACGCCACATCGGGGTCTTTATAGTGGTGAATGGCATGGTTGACCCACAAAACCTTCAGGAAGTTTTTTGGCGGCTGAAAGGCATGAACGATATAGTGAACCCCTAGGTATGCCGCGTAACCCATCAAAAATCCGGGCAGAAAATAAAAGGTATATTCGCCCATGATGAAATTGAAAACAAAGTAAAGGATCACTGCATACATTGCCGAAATAAAGGGAGGCATGGCCAATCGATCCTTATCCTTCGGATAATCGTGGTGAACCCCGTGAACCGAATATTGTAGCTTGTCTTTAAATTTGGAATCGGGCTCCATGTGATACAGGTAGCGATGCATGATGTACTCTACCAATGTAAAGGCCAAAAATCCACCAATAATCAATAGGACCGCCCCCAAAACACCAATGTCAGTAGTTGAAATACCCCAATAGAGGGAATAAGCACCAAAACCCAAAAACATGGCAATGGGCACACTAATGTGTGTTCTACTGATTTTTTCAAGCACAGGATTGGCAAACATACGTGCTGTACCACTGTTATCCGGCCTGTCTAATCTCCCTATTTTCTTCATCCTTCTGATCGTTAATCTAAGTTTAAACTGATAACCAACGCACTGACAAAATACTTCCCCCTCTACCTTCAATCCTTCCTTTCACAAGGATGCAAATGTAACGTATTTGGCACCACTTGAGGTTTCATTTTTCCATTAAAATAAAAATGATATTTGTCATTTGGCAAAGGCCACCGCCGCATCTTCCACCGTCTTACGATAAAACGCTTCATAAAGTGGAAGTATTTTGGAGACATCAAAGTCTATTGCCCTGTTAAGAGCATTTTCCTTAAAACGAGGCAGATTTTCGTCCGAAAGGATGTCCAAGGCCCGTTCGGTCATTGTTTCGATGTCACCCACCTCACATACATACCCGGTAATCCCATCCAGATTCAATTCGGGTATCCCCCCTGCATTGGACGAAAGCACCGGAACCTCACACGCCATCGCCTCTAGGGCCGCCAATCCAAAACTTTCCTTTTCGGAAGGCATCAAAAACAAATCCGCCAATGAAAGAACTTCTTCCACTGCCTCCAACTTACCCAAAAACCGCACATCTTCCCATGTTTCGTATTGCCGGGACAGGCGTTCCATTTTGTCCCGCTCGGGACCATCTCCCACTAACAATAATTTTACGGGAAGCACCTTCCTGACCTTTCTGAACACTTTCAAGACATCCTCCACGCGCTTTACCTTCCGGAAATTGGAGGTGTGGACAAGAAGCTTTTCCCCGTTGGGGCAGATGGCTCGTTTGAAATGTTCCTTTTTCTGCCTTTTAAACCGCCCTAAATCGATGAAATTGGGAATAACCTCTATGTGTCGCTTTACATCAAAATGCTCAAGGGTCGCCTTTCGTAGATCTTCAGAGACCGCGGTAACGCCATCCGACTTGTTGATGCTAAAGGTAACCACGGGCTCGTAACTTGGATCTTTACCTACCAAGGTGATATCTGTCCCATGTAGCGTGGTCACCACGGGGATATGAATCCCCTGTTCTTTGAGGATTTGCTTAGCCATGTACGCCGCTGACGCATGGGGAATCGCATAATGCACGTGCAGAAGATCGAGCTTTTCATATTTAACTACATTCACCATCTTACTCGCAAGCGCAAGTTCATAAGGTGCGTGGTCGAATAGCGGATAGCTCTTTATGTCCACCTCGTGGTAAAAAAGATTCTCGTTAAAAAAATCCAACCGGGTAGGTTGGCTATAGGTTATAAAGTGTATCTTATGGCCTTCTTTTGACAGTGCTTTACCCAATTCGGTAGCAACGACACCACTGCCACCAAATGTGGGGTAACAAACAATCCCAATCTTCATAGTGCTCTGCATTAACTCAGGGGCTTAACATCAAAAGCCTTGGCTTTTGTTCAAATACCGGCCAAAAGAAACGGTCTGGAAAAGGATTTGTAGATAATATCGTGAACTTCAGCGCGGATCTTATCTTTATTTATCAGATTATTGCCCGCACTTGGGTATACTCTGTTTGAAAGAAAAACGAAAACCAACTCATTTTCGGGATCTGCCCAAACGGCCGTCCCAGTAAAACCGGTGTGTCCAAAGGACGACTTGGGGGCCAGCTTTCCTACAGCTGCCCGCTTCGTCGGATCTGGTTCCGGACGATCCCAACCCCAGCCTCTGCGTATGTAAGGGGACTGCTTGTCGGTAAAAGTCCGGACCGTCTCTGGATCATAGAAGGAAAGATGCCCGTATTGTCCTCCCTGAAGTGTCATCTGCATCATCACCGCCAAATCATTTGCCGTGCCAAACAGGCCTGCGTGACCTGCCACTCCTCCGAAGATGGCCGCCCCCGGATCGTGTACATAGCCCTGCACTAACCCTTTTCTAAATGACTTGTCCTCCTCCGTGGGAGCTACGTTCGACGGATCCATCAATCGGTGCGGATGGTATCCCAAACGATGCAAGCCGAGGGGGTCAAAGAAATTCTGCCTCAGAAAGTCATCCATTGGCTGCCGCGTGAGCCCTTCGATCATTCGATGCAATAAAAACATACCCACGTCTGAATAGGTGTAGGAATACCGGTAATTGTCCCGGGCCCCTGACCGCTTCAGGTTCGATTCTAAGGTCCATTTCCAGACTGAATCGGGAAGCGAACGGTGGGCAAACATATTCTGGGATACCGGTAAGACAAAATCCTCCGATGGGAAGGTGCTATAGTATCCTTCCTTCCAATCCCCCCCTTGGATGGTTTGCTCATGATAAGGGATCCACCCCGGCAAACCTGCCTCATGGGTCATAATATCCCGGATTCGCAACTTTTCTTTATTTGTGCCGCGAAGATCTGTCAAATAAGTACCAATGGGATCATCCATCCGGATCAACCCCCGACTGTACAAAAACATCATGACCTGCGTAGTGGCCATCACCTTGGTAACCGAGGCCAAATCATACACTGTACCAACCGTCACTTCTTTGGATTGCTCGTAGTCAAAATGGCCATAGGCCTTCTCAAAGACTACTTTGCCATTTTTGGCCACCAACACTACCCCTCCTGGAAAAGCCCGCTTCCGAATAGCCGCATCCATCACCCCGTCAATTCCCAACAGCACACGGCTATCCATACCTACTGCCTCCGGTTCGGTATAAGCTAGCCTAGGTATAGCCACGGTCTCGCATCCCATCCCTTGAAGCAAGGTGTTGCTCAAACTCACCGGAAGGGTACCCGTGGCAGGCCTTGCACCAAACAAGACCTGTGGCACCAGCCGTTCCGTCATGTCATTTCCTTCATAGGCCAACACCAAATTGGGGAACGACTCAAAATTCCTAGCCGCATAGGCGTTACCGAAGACAACGGGAATCACGGTATGGCTTTGGCTAAGACGTTGCAAAAATGCCACGTCTGCTGGCTGTATGCCAAAATTCCGCCCAGGGTTATTGGTCACCCCCATCACACCCACCACAATGGTCGTATACTGTTTAAGGTTTTCTTCCAGCGCACGGAAATTATCCAGATTGCTGTTTGACCTCAATGTGTAGTGGGTAAACTTACCGTATTTACTTAGATACTCTTTAAACACATCCCCTCTGGCACCTATGGTCAATGAGGCCATTTTTTGCGTGTCTACATGTTTGATAGGGATATCTACCTGATCGTTTTTGGCAACCGTAATGGATGATGCATACAATTGCTCTATCAATGCTTTCGTCCCAAACGTACTTATCCTTTCAACCAGCCGGTTGGGGTTAATCTGCTGTGGTTTGTTCAATCCCGCCACATACTTCGCATTTAGGATCTTTCGTATCCTTCGGTCTATGTCATCCTGATTAAGTTCTCCCTTACGTACAGCCTCCAAGATCAAGGCTTTTGACCTAGGAACGTTTTCGGAGTATAAAAGAACATCGTTTCCGGCCTTCAATGCCATCAGATCCACTTCACCGGGAGGATATAGGTTACTAACCCCCTTCATATTCAGCGCATCGGTAAAAATAAGCCCCTCAAACCCCATCTCTTCCTTTAACAACCGGGTCACCACCTGGCTCGACAGCGTAGTGGGCTGCTTCGGACTGCTTCCCAAACTGGGCACATGCAAATGGGCCACCATTACACTCATCAACCCCTCATTAAAAAGCTCCCTGTATGGAAACAAGTCCACATCCATAATCTGATCCCGAGAATTGTAGATGACCGGGGTCGTGTAATGGGAATCTGAACTGGTATCCCCGTGCCCGGGAAAGTGCTTGGCGTTAGCCAATATGCCGTTTTCCTGCATGCCCTTCATGTAGGCAACGGATTTTCTACTTACCAAGTGCTTCTCCTCACCAAATGACCGGTAGCCAATTACCGGATTGTCCGGGTTGGAATTCACATCTACCACTGGCGCAAAATTGATATGCATGCCCATTTCCTTAAATTGTCGGGCTATCTCGCCGCCCATCTGATAGATCAGTTGGTCGTTTGGACTGGCACCCAGTGTCATCTGTTTGGGAAATTGCAGCACGCTGTCTAGCCGCATACCAGGGCCCCACTCTGCATCCATCGCAATAAAAAGGGGCACGCCTGATACCGACTGAAAATGATTGGTCAGCTGGGCTTGGCGTGCAGGACCGCCCTGAAAAAAAATCAGTCCTCCAAGCTTTTGTTCCCGGATAAGTCTTGTGAGCTCATCTTTGTGTCGTTGGTCCTTGTTGGAATAGGCAGCTACCATAAAAAGTTGGCCCAGTCTATCTTCAAAGGACATGCTGTTGAACACGCTGTCCACCCACCTGGCCTGATCTCTGGGGTTCGCACTTACCAGCGGATCCCGTGGCACCTTATCCCAGCTGCCTCCACCGAATACAACCTGTACCCAGCAACTCAGAACACACAAAACCGCACAAACTTTTTGACACATGGAACCGTTTAAATTTTATCCGTACTGAATTTAAGGTTAGCTTTGTAAGCACGAAGGCTTTGATCAAACGTACATATTTTCAACCTATCAACCTATCAAAAGTTGATAAACCGTTGAAATTTTATGTCAAATAAAGCCCCTAAGTACCGTTTCGGACAGAAACTCAGAAAACCCGTCCAGCATGGTAAGAGACGGGAATTGCCACCATTTATATATATTATAGAGCCCTTGAGTTTTCCGATTAGTTCTTGGATGGCCAAGTTGCTTCGGCGGGCAGATCATTCAACCTAGCTAAGACATGAAGTTTCCATCAATATTCAGAGTAAACCAACCCCATCGGTTCCAGATTACACCAAGGCACTATGATCCCGTAAAGGAAGAAATACAGCAGCGGACCGAGCGAATCAAACGAGAGCTTCAACAAGAAGGTCTCATTCATCCTGACGAAGAGGACGCCGAAACAGGTATCAGATACCATGGAGGTTCACCCATCCGTGGGGCGTTTACCCAGGGAAGCCCCATAAAAAGAAAACCGAGCAGCCTATTCGAAAGTACCGGAATGATCAGGTTGATCATCATGGTATTGTTAATCGGAGGGTTTGGAGGGTATATCTACGTGGGGCCGGATTTCTTATACTATATGCTTTATTTGGGGGTGACCGTAGTGGCTTTCTTCGCATTGTTTAGACTAAAATCCGTCACCAAAAAATGAGTGACCTCATCCAACTTCTTCCCGATGCCATCGCCAATCAAATCGCGGCCGGTGAGGTAGTGCAGCGGCCTGCGTCCGCCTTAAAAGAACTGCTCGAAAACTCGTTGGATGCCGGTGCCAAGCACATAAAGGTGATCGTAAAGGACGGAGGAAAGCAGCTTATTCAGGTAATCGATGATGGAGGCGGTATGTCCATTACGGATGCCCGGATGTCGTTCGAGCGCCATGCCACCTCCAAGATCCGAAAATCGGAGGACCTGTTCTGCATCCGTACCTTTGGTTTCAGGGGGGAGGCACTTGCCTCCATTGCAGCGGTGGCACAGGTAGAAATGAAAACCAAACGCGGACAGGATGAGCTTGGCACCTTGCTCTGTGTAGAAGGATCTGAGGTAAGGAAGCAGGAACCCGTTCAGTGTGCCAACGGCACCTCCATCGCCGTCAAAAACCTGTTCTTCAACGTACCTGCACGGCGTAATTTCCTTAAATCCAATGCCGTGGAAACCAAACATCTGGTGGAGGAATTTCAACGCATCGCGCTTTCGTATCCGGAAGTCTCCTTTAGCTTTTTTCAGAATGATATGCAGCTTTTCAGCCTGTCACCCGGAAAACTCAGCAAGCGAATAGTCGGTGTACTTGGTCAAGGATACCAAGATCAACTCGTCGTCTGCCAGGAGGAAACGTCCCTTCTTCGTATCAAGGGATATATCGGAAAGCCAGGCAGCGCCAAAAAAACCCGGGGAGATCAATACTTCTTTGTAAACAATCGCTACATAAAAAGCAGCTACTTACACCATGCCGTCGTAAATGCATTCGAAGGGCTGATGGCTGCAGATCAGCATCCCTTTTATGTGCTGTTTTTGGAAATCGACCCGAGCCATATAGACATCAACGTACATCCTACCAAAACCGAAATCAAATTTGACGATGAGCGCACGGTGTACGGCGTGCTAAAAGCAGCGATCAAGCAGGCCTTGGGAGCCCATTTGGTGGTGCCCACTATTGATTTTTCGGTTGATGCCAACTTCACGGACTCCTGGCAAAACAACCGCCCTCAAAATGAGACCGTGCAGTCTGAAAACTCCTATAGAAACTTTCAGTCGCCGGGCTTCCGAAAGCAACACGTCAGTGGCTGGGAGAAGCTCTTCGACAACCCCTCCATTCCAAGCCAAAAGGAGGAGGATTTGCTTTTGCATCAACGTCAAACGGCCACTGAGACCGTCACATTCGCCAGCCGTGCCAATCAACAGGATGAGCCCGATAGGGCGATCCAAGACCAAAAAATCACGGGCAACACATTCCAGGTCGCTTCCAAATACATTGTGGCCCAGGTATCATCCGGCTTGCTGGTATTTGATCAGCAGGCCTGTCACGAACGAATTCTCTATGAACGGTTTGTTAGGCAACTTAACCACGCTAAAGGGGCCTCCCAACAGTGCCTTTTCCCTCAAACCCTAAACCTGAGTCAGGCGGATTTCATATTGGTCATGGAACTTCAGGAAGAATTGGCAAACCTCGGCTTTATCGTAAGCTCTTTCGGAAACACCACGATCATCATCAATGGTGTTCCCGCAGACGTTGCCATCACCAACGAAAAAGCACTGTTTGAATCCCTACTGGAACAGTTCAAGCACTTTAAATCCGAGCTTTCGTTGGACAAACGGGAAAACTTAGCCCGATCGCTGGCCAGGCGTTCCTCGCTGAAGTCGGGCCAAAAGCTAAGCTCCCAGGAAATGGAAAACCTCGTAGGGCAGCTATTCGTGTGCGAAAACCCAAATTATAGTCCCACAGGGAACAAAACCTTTGTGAAATTGGATTTATCTAAAATAGACAGTTTTTTCAACCAATAACTCCTCCGAATTTATGTTTCGACCGTTAACCCCTACTGTGAAAAACATCTTGTTGATCACCGTAGGTATGCATATCATTACCGTGTTTTTCATGCCGCAGCTGAAGGGATGGTTTGCATTGTACCACATAGAATCTCGGTTTTTTCTCCCGTTCCAATTTGTCACCTACATGTTTATGCATGCCGACTTTTGGCATCTGTTCAGCAACATGTTCGGTTTGTTTATCTTCGGCCCTCTTTTGGAACAGTTCATGGGTCCGAAAAAAATCATTATTCTCTGGATGGTATGCGGTATCGGATCAGGCGTTCTGTATTCCGGATACAATGTCTATCGGATCAACCAACTCAACCACCAGATCGAAACCTTTTCGGAAAACCCAGATCCAGAGGTTTTCAACCGCTTTGTGTCGTCAAACAGGCACCTCTTCAATCCAAGTATCTACGACTTGGTGGATTCATACAGCCGAAATCCGGACAACCCGGAATTGATAGATCGCGCGAAAAGTAGAATGCTGGCAGTCAGAGACCGGCAGGTAAATATCCCCATGGTGGGTGCATCTGGCGCACTATTTGGGGTATTGATCGCCTTTGGGATGCTGTTTCCAAACACCCAGCTTTTCCTGCTCTTCCCCCCCATGCCGGTGAAAGCAAAATACCTCGTGCTGTTTTATGGACTATACACGGTATATCATATATTTGTAAGTAATCCCGAAGACAATGTCGCTCATTTTGCCCACCTGTCCGGGCTGGTTATCGGCGCAATCTTGGTGACGAATTGGAAACGGGATAGACGAAATTTCTACTGACATGTACGGAGGATTTTGGTATAACATAAAAAACGCCTTCAGCCAAAAAAACAACGGGCTATACAAATTATTGGCCATCAATATTTTGCTCTTTGTTGTATTTATGGTTTTGCGCGTATTCCTCACACTAAGTGGTGCAGGGGAAGGATACCGTTCGTTGATTTCATTTTTTATGATGCCGGCATCCGTGCCCGCTTTCCTTTCCAAACCCTGGACGCTGTTTACCTACATGTTTTTGCATGAGGGGTTCCTTCACATTTTGTTCAATATGCTGTTCATGTACTGGTTTGGCCTACTGGTTCATGATTTCCTGGGAAGCCGAAAACTAGTCAACCTATACGTACTGGGGGGTCTCGCCGGCGGTGTATTTTACATGCTGATCTACAACATCGCTCCCTATTTCAGCAATCAGGTAGAGGGATCACTTATGCTGGGTGCCAGTGCAGGTGTCTATGCGATCGTTGTGGCAGCGGCCACGCTACGTCCCAACACAGAGTTTCACCTATTATTACTCGGCCCGGTAAAAATTAAATACATTGCCATTTTCTACGTGTTGATTGCATTTGCCAATTCTGCAGGCAGCAATGCTGGCGGGGAGATTGCCCACCTGGGAGGGGCTTTCATGGGCTACTATTATATCCTGCAATTAAACAAGGGGAAAGATATCGGCATTTTTATACAGGTGGTTGGAACCTTCTTCGAAAAGCTTTTCTCCAAAAAAACCAAAGTAAAAGTTACCTATAGAAGGTCTTCAGAGGAACCTCGTTCAACGTTTTCGCAAACACCACCTGCCCCCAAAAGCAGTTCCTCAAAAACCGATGTAACTACCCAAGAGGAGATAGACCGAATCCTGGACAAAATTGCGGAGAAAGGGTATGACAACCTTAGCAAAGAGGAAAAACGAAAGCTTTTTGACTTCAGTAACAAATAGCTGACCTTATTTGCTTTACCAAAAAACTGGCTTACCCGAGGGTCACGAGATCATTCTTATTGGCCAATTGTCCACAGGCGGCGTCAATATCCTGACCCCTCGATTTCCTAACTTTGGCGACGATATCAAACCTCTCCAACACCTGCACGTAAAGATCCAGCTTGTCCGGGTCTGCCTGTTGGAATTCCCCATCATCGATGGGATTGTATTGGATGAGATTCACCTTTGAGGGAATGATTTGACAGAATTTCGCCAGTGCCAAGGCATGGGCTTCATCATCGTTTATCCCCTTCCAGACCACGTATTCATAGGTGACCTTTCGCTTTGTTTTGCGGTACCAGTACCGCAACGCATCCGCTAGGTCCTCCAGCGGATTGGAATCGTTAATGGGCATCAGCCTACTCCTGGTCTCATTAATAGCCGAATGCAGGGAAACCGCGAGGTTAAACTTCACTTCATCGTCGGCCAGCTTGCGTATCATCTTACATACGCCCACCGTAGAGACGGTAATGCGCTTCGGAGAAATACCAAGCCCCTCCGGAGAGGTGATCTTTTCGATCGCCTCCAACAGATTGGCGTAATTCAACAAGGGCTCTCCCATTCCCATAAAAACAATATTGGTCAGTGGCCGGTCAAAATAAACCTTGGCCTCCTCCATGATTGCCGCCACCTGATCAAAAATCTCGTCCGGGTGCAGGTTACGCATGCGCTTCAATCGCGCAGTGGCACAAAAATTACAATCCAAGCTGCAGCCTACTTGGGAAGACACACAGGCCGTGATCCGCTTGGGCGTTGGGATAAGCACCGACTCCACAATCTTGCCATCGTACAGCTTCACCGCATTTTTTATTGTGCCGTCCACACTGCGCTTCATCTGATCCACCCGAATGTGGTTGATCACGAAGTGCTGCTCGATACGTTCTCTCGTAGCTTTGGACAGGTTGGTCATTTCTGCAAAATTCTTCAACCGTTTGTTCCAAAGCCAATCGTAAACCTGCTTGGCCCGAAATTTCTTCTCTCCTATCGAAAGAAAAAACACTTCGAGCTCCGCCAAGCTCAATTTCCTAATGTCCCTTTTTTGCTCTTGTTCCATTGTAAAAAAACTCATGCTACCTCGCATCGAATGCGGGCCATCATTTGCCATTTAACCATCTCGACGCTCCATAAGTTCAGCCAAGACTGCTTGCAATAATCTTCTAAAGTGCAGTCCCCAAGTTTCCGGGCACCTCTTTTCGTACAGGAAACCTCGCACCTGTTTCCGTCAACCTGTCAAAAAGCCGTTGCTGGAATTCATCCGCTAGTTCCGGCATGATGTCGGAAAGGTTATTCACTTCTTCCGGATCCCCTTCTAAGTCAAATAGCTCCCTTGTCTCCGTTTCATAATAGTAGATAAGCTTCCACTTACCCACTCGAAGCGCCGAACCGGGCCTCCAGGCACTCCCGTGGTAGTGCGGATAGTGCCAAAACAACTCCTCCCGATCCCCAATTTCCCGGGATGGATCAGTCAACAGAGGAACCAGGCTAACGCCGTCATGTGGCTGATGGGAAATCTCGGCAAGGGAAAGCATGGTGGTGAAATAATCCATGCTAACTACGGGATAGTCTATCACCCTGCCAGGCCGGGCAACGCCTGGCCCTGAGATCAACAGGGGCACCCGAATCCCACCTTCGTAGCACCACCCCTTCCCTGCCCGCAACGGCCCGTTTGCCGTGGGGGCACCTTCCTGAAAAAGCGTAGAAAGCCCTCCATTGTCAGAGGTGAAAATGACCCAAGTATTCTCGTCCAAACCAAGCTCAACCAGCGCTTCCATTATTCGTCCAACGTTCTCATCCATCGCAGCTACCATGGAAGCATACCCCGTATTGTCCTGTATCAGCTTGGTCACACCATCGACACCCTCCTTACGATAGCCTTCCAACGCCGATAGGTTTGCCATTTCCTTTTTCTGGAGATATCGCTCGTGATGGCGGGGCACGGCTTGAATCGGTGTATGAACGGTGTAATAGGAAAGGTAAAGCAAAAATGGCTTATCCCCGCTTTCTTTCATCAGCCGGATGCTTTCCTGTGTGAGTCGATCTGTCAGATATTCCCCTTCCGGCCCGTCCTCAAGTCGGGGATTTCCATAGGGAGAAAAATAACCATTGGCCACCCCCTCCTTCAACTGGGGAGCACCTACGCTCCAACCCCCAATATTGATATCAAACCCCTGGTTTTCGGGCCAGTACTTCTCTTCTTCACCCAAATGCCACTTACCGACAAAATACGTGTGGTACCCCCCTTCTTTAAACTTCTCGCCCAAGGTCTCCTCCTCTAGTGCCAACTCATGGCTTATCTGCGGAGTGATGATAGGTCTAATGGCCGCATCCCTATCAAATCCGGGAATCCAATCGGTAATATTCAAACGGTTGGGATGCTGCCCGGTCATGAGTGCTGCCCGGGTAGGACTGCACACCGGATGGGCAGCATAGGCTTGGCTAAACCGCACCCCCCTTCGCGCCAGAGCATCCAAGTTCGGTGTATCGTAAAATGTCTCAGGCCAGTTTGCCCCTATATCCGCCCAGCCTAAATCATCCACCAGAATAAACACAAAATTCGGCCTCTTTTCAGGTACGGTATGGCAGGAAACGAGGATCAATCCCGCCAGTAAAAGACAGATAATACTTTTCATAATTAGGTAGAAAATAGATAACAAGCCAATCCCCTAGTTGGGAATAAGCAAAAATAAGGAACCAATCTGGATATCTACGCCAACGCTGTCAATCCAAAGGAAAATTTCCTGTAGACAAAGGATTGACAGAATATGTCAAAATGTCTGATTTAGAGAATTCAAAACAAGAAAATCAGCCAAACTTTCCGATAATTTCGTAAAAAGCAGATTGGTTGAAAATTTGAACGAGGCTACTAACGCATCAAGAAACAATAAACAGAGGAAGCAATGGACTTTAAACAATATACCATAAAATCTCAGGAGTCAATCCAAAAAGCACTGGAGCTATGTACGGCGCAACAACAGCAAGTGATCGAACCTGCCCACTTGTTAAAAGCCATTTTACTGGAAGACGGAAATGTGTCTGACTTCCTACTCCAGCGGCTTGGGATTAATCCCAAGCTGTTGATACAGAAATTGGATGAGGGCATACAGCGTTTACCAAAAGTAAGCGGACAGCAGCAGCCCTATGTATCCCAAGCATTGGGGCAAGTCTTTCAGAAGGCAAAGGACTACATGAAACCTTTTGGCGATGAATTTATCGCTGTGGAACACTTGCTGTTAGGGATATTAGCAGGAAATGATCCCACCGCCAAACTACTGAAAGAACTCGGTATAACGGAAGAACGCCTAATAAGCGCAATCAAGGAACTAAGAAAAGGAAATAAAGTGACTGATCAAAACGCAGAATCAACTTACAGGTCGTTGGAGAAATACTCCAAAAACCTGAACGAGCTCGCCAAAAAGGGTAAGATAGACCCGGTAATTGGCCGGGACGAAGAAATCCGCAGAGTACTACAGATACTTGCGCGGCGAACAAAAAACAACCCCATTCTATTGGGAGAGCCCGGCGTCGGAAAAACGGCGATTGTCGAAGGCCTGGCCCAGCGAATTGAAAGTGGGGATGTACCCGAAAACCTCAAATCCAAAACGATTATTTCGTTGGATATGGGCCTATTGGTCGCAGGGGCCAAGTACAAGGGAGAGTTTGAGGAACGGCTGAAGGCGGTGATCAAAGAAGTAACCGACTCCGACGGGCAGATCATTCTTTTCATTGACGAGATCCATACGCTGATAGGTGCCGGCGGAGGTGGAGAGGGAGCCATGGACGCAGCCAACCTGCTCAAGCCAGCCCTGGCACGGGGAGAATTGCACGCAATCGGTGCGACTACACTGAAGGAGTATCAAAAGTATATAGAGAAGGATAAGGCACTCGAAAGAAGGTTTCAGCAGGTAATCGTAGACGAGCCGGATGCCGCAGACGCTATCTCCATCCTGCGGGGGATCAAAGACAAATACGAGCTGCACCACGGTGTGCGGATCAAGGATGACGCCGTCATTGCCGCGGTGGAGCTATCCCAACGCTATATATCAGACAGGTATTTGCCCGATAAGGCCATTGACCTGATGGACGAGGCGGCGGCTAAACTCCGAATGGAAATTGACTCTCTTCCTCAGGAACTTGATGAGTTAAACCGCCGGATCATGCAGCTCGAAATTGAGCGGGAAGCGATCCGACGCGAAAAAGACAAGGACAAAGAGGCCATCCTAAGCAAGGAAATCGCCGAGCTTTCCGAAAAACGCCAGGTGATCCGAGTCAAATGGGAAAGCGAAAAGGCCGTAATCCAGGGGATACAACGGGAGAAAGAAAACATCGAAAAACTACGAATCGAGGCCGAGCAAGCCGAACGGGCGGGAGATTTTGGCAAAGTAGCCGAAATACGCTACGGAAAGATTCTGGAAAGTGAAGCCAAACTCAGTTCCTTCCAGCAGGAGCTTAAGAAAATCCAAGAAGGATCTTCACTGCTCAAGGAAGAAGTGGACAACGAAGACATCGCCGCGGTGGTCTCCAAATGGACAGGAATTCCTGTTTCCAAGATGATCCAAAGTGAACGTGAAAAACTACTTCACCTAGAGGATGAACTTGGCAAGCGGGTAGCCGGTCAAAAGGAGGCCATCACCGCCCTGTCTGATGCCGTGAGAAGAAGCAGGGCAGGGCTCCAAGACCCAAAACGCCCCATTGGATCCTTTATCTTCCTGGGAACCACCGGTGTGGGAAAAACTGAGCTTGCCAAGGCCCTTGCGGAATACCTCTTTAACGACGAAAACGCGATGGTTCGGATCGATATGTCCGAATACCAGGAGCGCCATGCCGTGAGCAGGTTGGTAGGTGCCCCTCCCGGCTATGTGGGCTACGACGAGGGCGGCCAACTAACCGAGGCGGTGCGAAGAAAGCCCTACTCGGTGGTACTTCTAGACGAAATAGAAAAAGCGCATCCAGACGTGTTCAATATTCTTCTACAGGTACTCGACGACGGTAGGCTGACCGACAACAAAGGGCGGCTGGCCAACTTCAAAAACACCATCATCATCATGACTACCAATATCGGGTCAACGCTGATCCAAGAGCGGTTTGACAGCATGGATGAATGGAATAAGGAGCAGGTGATGGAAAACACCAAAAATGAGGTGTTCTCACTTCTGAAAAAATCGGTACGACCTGAGTTCCTAAACCGAATTGATGAGGTGATTATGTTCGAACCCCTAAGTAGGGCCATCATTCGTAAAATTGTCGACATACAGTGGAAGGAAATCCAAGGAAGGCTGTCTGAATCGGGAATCGAACTGGAAGCAACCTCCGAGGTATTGGACTACCTGGGTGAAGTGGGGTTTGATCCACAGTTTGGTGCAAGGCCTCTAAAGCGTACCATGCAGCGATTGATACTGAATGAACTGTCCAAACAGATTCTAAGTGGCTATATCAAAAACGACAGCGCGGTATTGGTAGATCTGGATGCGGATAAGCAGGTGTACTTCAAAAACATCGACGAAGTGCCGATCGCAGACTAGAAACCCTATGATTGGGCAGGCTGTTTCGCTTTTTTTGATAGCCCCCGAGAACGTAAAGAGTTTAGGGTCAACCAGCCTTCCTTTCGGTGTTTTAGCCGAAAGGAAGGCTTTTTTTGGTTAGGGCAACGGCACGGGACAGAACTCGGTCTCCAACTGATGTTCAGTCTTCATCCACCGCCCCCACCACACCCATTTCGGCCATACCCCATATCCTAAAAATCCGTACCTTTGCGTCGATTTGGCACTAATCCGAAAAGGCCTTAACAACCCCATCCCAAAACCCACCATGGAAAACAACTACATTCTTCGAAACCTCCGTTATATTTTTGAGCTTGGTGACGACAAGATGATATCCTTATTCGCACTCGCCGGAAAAACCGTATCGCGGGAAGAGGTAAGCAACTGGCTGAAAAAAGAGGATGATCCGGACTTTAAAAGCATCTATGACAAAGAACTAGCCTATTTTTTGACTGGCCTCATCATAAAAAACCGGGGCAAACAGGAAGGCAAGACTCCTTTGGTTGAAAAAAAACTTAGCAACAACGACGTCCTCCGCAAGCTGCGCATCGCGTTAAGCCTACAGGACGAGGACATGCTGGAGATCCTTTCGCGGGCCGGCCAACACCTCAGCAAGCACGAACTGAGTGCGTTTTTCCGAAAACCTACCCAAAGCCAGTATCGGCCCTGCAAGGATCAGGTCCTACGTAACTTTATCAAAGGGCTTAAACTGACGTACCGAAGAGAGGATAGTTCAAAACCCGAAAGTCTGGAGGGATAGGCTAAACATTGATCAGGCTTTGATTTCCCGGCAAACTACGCTATTTATTACTTCTATAGTCTTCCGCCCTTTCAATTTGTCCATCCCTCTTGTAATACGTCCAAATGCTGTCTTTAGCCAAAATAACAGACCGAGTAGTAACCCCGCAATTGCCCAAAAAACGGGAAATAGAATTACATATCCCAAAGAAGCACTTTGATCTCGTAGCATTCCAGAAATAAAGTACATAGTGATAGCTGAATATGCTATTGCAAATAGCAGTAATGCTTTATCCAATTTCCGACTTCTAGTATCGTTTGTCATTGTCTTTTTATAGGGGTTCACCAACTCAGACCTAGTACTTTTTCCGTCTATCTGCAAACGCCAGTTCTAGCGAAAAAAGAAAAGGCTGCCCAACTTTTCGGACAGCCTATTGATTATCATCCAGTACCGTGAGGTCATTAGTTGCTATACCAACATGCCCACCGCAGCCTCCTCTTCCTGCTTCAGCCTAAGAATAAAGTCACTAAGCACATTCATGTAGTTGATAAAGGCTTCGTAGGGGCTCTCGTAGGGACTAAAATACGCGTGGATATCTCCATCTGAGAAAAACTTGGTACACATGTAATAGAAGTGGTCACTTGTCTGCAGGTAGTTCCAGTCTCGGTGTATCTCGGGATCCTTTGATCTCTTCACCCGCGCTTCGAGCTGATACAGCTTGTCAAATGCCTCATCCTGTAGATCGTTCCCTAACCAGGCCGTCAGATCGCGTTCCTCATCTGCCCACGAGATGGGGGTGGGGACATGGATCATTCCGACAGGTGCTACTTGGCCAATGACTTCCGATGGGGTCGCAAAACCAAAATCCGAGGAAGCGAACACGGCTTCCGGCAAATGCCTCATAAATTCAAAAATACCCGTTTCGGCCCACTGA
This sequence comes from Lunatimonas lonarensis, assembly GCF_000390185.1. Lineage (GTDB taxonomy): Bacteria > Bacteroidota > Bacteroidia > Cytophagales > Cyclobacteriaceae > Lunatimonas > Lunatimonas lonarensis. Next base: position 73,734 of record NZ_AQHR01000049.1, read on the forward strand.
TGCTCGCCAAAGGTTTCATAATCCATGAACAGGTTCAACACGTCCTCGTTGGCGGGGATCTGATTGATCCAACTGACAAATTTCTCCGTTGTCAGCGGATAGTCGGACCATTTCGGTTCGCCAAACCTAAATGCTATATCATCGCTCAGCCTAAAATTCTTCAAAAGCACCTTAAGCTTAGGCTCGATGGCATTTGCATAAAGGTAATTGGGGCTCTTCCAGCCCAGAATATGCTTCGCACCTTCGGTCAAGACTCCCTCGAACCCCAGGTCATAAACCATCTTCCCAATCTTATCTGAGTAGATAAGCTCGGTGTTACGAAAGACCTTTGGTGTATATCCGTTGAAAAGCTCCTTTATACGCTGCTGATGCTTGCCTACCATATCCCTAAACTCGGATTCACTTTTCAGCGCACATAAAGCGTGTGCGTAGGTCTCGCTGAGCAGCTCCACCTTTCCGGTAGCCACGAGTCTCTGAAAACTGGCCAACACCTCCGGTGCATACGCCTCCATTTGATCCAGTATCGTCCCCGATAGGGAAAAGCACACCTTAAATCGGCCTTGGTGCTTTTCAATAAGCTCCAAAAGGAGGGCATTCATGGGCAGGTAACATTTTTCAGCCACCTTTCTCATGATGCTTCTGTTCGAAAAATCGTCCCAATATTGGTGATCTTCCCCTATTTCAAAAAATCTATATGGCTTCAGCCTATAGGGCTGGTGCACCTGGAAATAAAAACAGATAGATCTCATAGTTTACTGATTAACGGTTTCCTTATATACTTTTATTACCTTCAATGCTACATGCTCCCATTTCAATCGTTTCAGTTCTTCCCTTCCCAGCTCTTTGAACATTCTCGAAATGCCATCATAATGCAACAAGGCAAAAATGGCATCCGCCATCGCGTCAATGTCCCAGAAATCTACCTTCACCGCATTTTGCAACACCTCTGCCACCCCAGACTGCTTGGAGATGATCACAGGGGTATTGTGCCTCACTGCCTCCAGCGGCGATATCCCAAATGGCTCGGAAACCGAGGGCATCACATAGACATCGCTGATGGCAAACATGTGATCCACATCCTTGCCCCTGAGGAATCCCGTGAAATGAAACTTCGTCCCAATGCGAAGCTCTGCCACCCGCTGTATCATCCTGTTCAGCAAGTCTCCCGATCCGGCCATTACAAACCGAACGTTGTCGTCCTTACGGAGAACCTTTGCGGCGGCCTCCACAAAGTATTCCGGTCCCTTCTGAAAGGTGATCCGCCCCAAAAAGGTAACGATTTTTTCCGGCACTTTCTTTACCTCTTTTGACTTGATGGCACTGGTATCCAGTACCGCATTGTGGACCACCACTACTTTATCCTCGGGGATCCCATAATTGGCCACAATGGTGTTTTTGGTGAGCTGGCTTACCGCTATGATCTTGTCGGCAGCCTCCATTCCGGCCCGTTCGATTTCATATACCTGCTGGTTTACAGTCTGACCCGAACGGTCAAACTCCGTGGCGTGAACGTGGGCAACGAGTGGTTTGCCACTGATGCTCTTGGCCGCGATTCCCGCGGGAAATGCCAGCCAGTCATGGGCATGGATAATATCGTGGTGTTTGTCTTTGGCAATCTGGGCCGCAACTAAGGCATACCTGGAAACCTCTTGAATCAGGTCTTTTCCGTACTTGCCGCTAAACGAAAACTTGGTCGAAAAAACACTGTCCTCAAGGTTCTCCTTACCCTCCTTTATGCCTTGGGTGAACGAGGCATACTGCTCGGGACTTAGGTAGGGGATCAAGAATGACCCCACTTCCAGGTAGGTAAGGTTCTTCCACACGGATCGAAAACGCTTTTCGCGATAATCGATTTCCACGTCACTTGCGTTCACAAATTCGGCCAGCGGATCCTCATCCCCCCATAGCTTGGGCACGACAAAAATCATATCCTGGTTATGGTGTGCCAGACCTTTTACCAAGCCATAGCAAGCTGTACCCAACCCCCCAGATATATGAGGAGGAAACTCCCAGCCGAACATTAATACTTTCATGAAATACTGGTTAATATTTGTTTATTAGATACTGCATGCGCAACAATTCACCCACGCTCCACGCTTGGGAAATCGATCCCTTTGGCCGGTGCGGGGGATCGCCGTCGTATATTTCGGCCACAGTCCCGATCCCATACTGTGTCATCACTTTGTCAAAACTTTTCACGATATTTTCAATAAATCGTTTCCCTGATTTACCGTGTAGTGTGAGATAGCCCTCCGCAAAATGGCCCATAAGCCAGGGCCATACCGTTCCTTGGTGATACGCATTATCCCGCTCATATTGATTTCCCTGGTAATATCCCTGGTAACGAGGGTCACTGGGTGCTAGGGTCCTCAATCCGCGCTCAGTAAACAAATTTGCCTTGATTACCTCTAGGACACTATCTTTTTGGTCTTCCGTCAGCATAGTATAGGGAAGAGAGGTAGCAAATACCATATTGGGTCTGATCGACCAATCTTTTTTACCGTCATCCACTACATCTGCCAGATAACCCTTTTTTTCATTCCAAAACTGTTTCAAAAACGACATTTTGACTGCCTCGGCCAACTCCGCCTTGCTTTCGTCTCCGCTAAGTTCATAGTAGAAACACAAAGCATTGTACCACAACGCATTAATCTCAACGGGGCAGCCTTTTCGCTGGGTGACAGGCCCATCTACTGTTACAGCATCCATCCAAGTCAGGGCAATTCCGTCCTGCCCCCCATAAAGCAGTCCATCCTCTTGCACATGGATGTTAAATTCGGTACCTTCCATCAAACTTTCGATGATTCCCTTACACTTCGGTAGGTAACGTTCCTTCACAGTCTGGACATCTCCCGTGAAGATCACATATTGCTGCAATGCCCAGAAATACCAAAGTGGCGCATCAATTGAGTTCATGTTTGTCATGACACCACTCCCCACATTGGGAAACAGAGCACCGATCAAATCCTTGGACATGGTGTCCATGACCTCTAAAAATGTCTCTTTGTCTTCTATCGTCAAGGTAAGACCCGGCAATGCAATAAAGGTATCCCTACCCCACCAGCCGAACCAGGGGTAACCGGCTATCACGCGGGTCTCCCCGCCCCTTCTGCTTATGAACTGGGTGGCTGAATTTTTTAGGCAATTTTCGAAGTTATCCCTCGGAATCCGCCTACTCACTTCATCGGCAAAGGCTTTTAGCAAGGTGTCGGGCTGAACATCTTCCAACCCCGCCGAAAAAACGACACTTTCGCCATTTTCTATACCAAACTCAAAAAAACCGGGCACGTACAAATCCTCCTGATAGTCGTACCCCCGTTCAATCTCGCGTATATACTCTATATTATAATACCAATCGGGAGCAGCTACAAATTCGTTGCCCTTGGACAATTGCATGGACAGCTCACTGTAGGCCTCGTAGGGCTTTACTCTGATACCACCGTCTATCCGCTGAAACCCCTTGTTCACGTAGGTGTTGGCCTTGCACAATCCATGGTATCCCCTAAATGCCAAAAAGGGGCTCAGCCGAAGAGTTACAGGAGAGTGGGAACTGACCAAGGTATATTTTATCATAACCCTATCCGCATGGGTATCCAGAATGATCTCCTTTTCCAGAACCACACCGCCTACCCGATACGTCAATTTGGGATTGGGCTCGGAATCGTAATCCTCGAGGTATTTGTGGCCACGCGGAGAATAATTCCCCGGGTATTTATTGATCCCTAGATTGAAACTACTTCCCTTTTGGATCACCGTTTCGTGCACATTCGAAAGCAGCACGTGTAACTGCGTGTCGATTTGGGGCTGAGGCGCAACCAACAAACCATGGTATTTCCGGGTGTTGCAACCAATTATCGTCGTACTTGTATAGCATCCTGAGCGATTGGATCGTATTATTTCTTTTTCAAGGGAGTAATTCAGATTTATCAGCTGTGTTTTATCAAAATGTATGTAGCTCATCTAAATTCAAAGTTTGTTGGTTTTTATAAAAATAGGGGAAAGCATCCGAAAGAAAAATTAATCCAAAAAAAAATAAAGGCTTCCCTCGGGGAAGCCTGTTTGCAGTTCATCGATTCTCGTTGAGGCTAGATTCCTTTTGTAACTCCTCAAAATTACGCAGCGATTCCTCAAATTTTTTCATGTAGAGATGTATGTCCTTGATATCCACTGTTTTTATACTGGGAAATACCTTACTAGGACTCAATAAAGTAAACATAGTCTGGTCGTTTTAATCCAAAAGAACATTATCAAATAATATGCCAGCGACTATTAATCGGTAATGCTAAAAAAAAGCCCTTCCCATGAACCATGGAAAGGACGTTTGGGTGAAAGACCGGGTTCGAACCGGCGACCTCTGGTGCCACAAACCAGCGCTCTAACCAGCTGAGCTACAATCACCATTTTCAAGGTTACAACCCTGTTGTTGTAACAGAGTGCAAAGGTAATATGGTTTTCGAATTAAGGCAATAGGTTTCATTATTTTCTTTCAAAATTCAGCCGCATCCCTTTGCGCTCCTCGTGGAACGTCCCATTTTCGTACGCCAAGTGTCCAGAAACGATCGTGTGGGTCACCCGACTTCGAAAGGCCTGTCCCTCAAAGGGAGACCAGCCACATTTGTAATGGATGTTGTCAGTAGAGACAGTCCACGGGGAATCCAAATCAACCAAAACCAGATCGGCGTAGAAACCGGGACGAACAAATCCCCTCTTTTCTATCTCGAAGAGAATAGCCACATTATGACTGGTTTTTTGGGCGATCATTTCCAGGCTGAGTTTTCCCTCGTGGTACATCTCAAGCAAAGCCACCAGGCTGTGCTGCACCAACGGTCCACCGGAAGGAGCCTTGAGGTAAGATTGGGCCTTTTCATCCTTGGTATGCGGTGCATGGTCCGTAGCAATCACGTCTATGTTGCCATTGATTACTCCTTCCAATATCTGTTGGCGGTCTGATTTGGTCTTTACCGCCGGATTCCATTTTATAAGATTCCCTTTGCTCGCATAGTCTTCGTCCGAAAACCAAAGGTGGTGAATACAAGCCTCGGCTGTAATGCGTTTGCTCTCCAATGGGAGACTTTCGTCAAAAAGTCCCACCTCCTTGCCGGTACTGATATGTAATACATGCAGTTTCGTCCCATGTTTTCTGGCCAAATCCACCACCCGCTTTGACGCATCGTAACATGCCTCCGCAGAGCGTATTTTTGGGTGGTAGGCCACGGGTATGTCATCGCCAAACTCCTGCTGATACCGCTCCAGGTTCTCTTTGATCATATTGTCATTTTCGCTGTGGGTCGCTATCAGCAGCCGGCATTCTCTAAATATTCCTTCCAGTGTCTCCGGATTGTCTACGAGCATATTGCCGGTGGAGGAACCCTGAAAAACCTTGATACCGCATACTGTCTTGGGGTCAACCTTCAGTAGCTCGGCCAAGTTGTCGTTTGTCGCACCCATGAAAAACGAATAATTGGCCAGGGATTTATCGGCGGCTATTTGGTATTTTTCTTCCAACAGTTCCAAGGTCACCGTTTGGGGCTGGGTGTTGGGCATCTCCATGTAGGAAGTAATCCCGCCAGCCACTGCCGCTTTGCTCTCCGTATAAATGTCCGCTTTATGGGTCAGCCCCGGCTCCCTAAAATGGACCTGATCGTCTATAAGGCCGGGAAACAGGTACTTGCCATCGGCATCTATAACACTATCTGCTTCATAATCAGGCAATCCAGAACCGATCGCAAAGATCATCCCCTCCTTTATAAACACGTCTCCTCTGTTTATCTTGCCCTCATTCACTATATTTGCATTTCGGATCAATATCGTCTTCATGGTATTGCTGTTAGGTACTCGTTCCTTTTCCGATCTAAAATTATAAAAATCATGCCCGATACTCTGCAAAGTTTTGAGAATTTTAAACTCAACAAACAACTTTTGACAGCCATTGCGGAGGCCGGGTATACCAAACCCACCCCCATACAGGAACAGGCCATCCCTTTGGCCCTCTCCGGCCATGACCTGCTCGGCATCGCCCAAACAGGTACGGGAAAAACCGCCGCTTACCTCCTTCCCATTCTCTTCAAGCTCAAATACTCTCAAGGCGTCCATCCCCGGGCACTGATCCTGGCTCCTACCCGGGAGTTGGTGATGCAGATCTCGGAAGAAGTAACCCGATTTGGTAAATACACCGGCCTTCGAAGCGTAAGTCTATACGGCGGAATCGGCCCAAAAAGCCAAATCGAAGCCCTGCAAGCAGGTGTAGACCTGATTGTATCTACCCCGGGACGGTTCCTGGACATCTATGCAAAGGGAGAGGTGTTCACAAGAGACCTCAAAACCATGGTGATGGACGAAGCGGACAAAATGCTGGACATGGGGTTCATGCCTCAGATCCGGTCCATTTTGGAGGTTATCCCCGTCAAACGACAAAATCTGCTGCTATCAGCAACCTTTAATGCCCGCGTTGAAAAACTATCCGAAGAGTTTCTGGAATTTCCGGAGCGCATAGAGATTGCACCCCAGGCGACCACTGCAGAGAGCATCACCCAATGGAAATACTTCGTTCCGAACCTAAAAACAAAAATCAGCCTGCTGGAATATCTGCTGAACCACGAGAAGATGCAGCGGGTCATTGTTTTTACGAAATCCCGAAAAACCGCCGAAGCCGTATTCAATTTCCTGGATCGGAAAGTGACCGGGGAGGTGAAGGTAATCCATGCGAACAAGGGCCAAAACACCCGTATCAACTCCATGGATATGTTCAAAGCGGGAGGAGTACGTATCTTAGTGGCGACGGATGTGGCTTCCCGAGGCTTGGATATCTCCGAAGTATCCCACGTGGTCAACTTTGACGTCCCGCTGATTTACGAGGATTATGTGCACCGCATCGGACGTACGGGACGCGCCGACAAAGACGGCGAGGCAGTGACTTTCATCAATCCCGCCGAAGTTTACCACTTTGAGCGCATTGAAAGCATCATACGAATGGTGGTTCCTGAACAGGCCATTCCGGATGAGGTGGTCATTGCACCGACGCCATTTGAGGAAAAGCAAGCCTATGAACGGGAGATCGACCTACAAAAACGAAGGGAAAACCCGGAATTTAAGGGCGCATTTCACGAGAAAAAGGCGAAACCCTCCCCAAACCCCTTTGCCCCCAGCGAAAAGAAAAAGGGGAACAAAAACTCCAAAGCCAAGAAAAACCGAAACCAGGCTAAAACACAGTCGAAATACAAAAAGAGGTGACAAAGCCCGGTTCCTTGGGGTGAGTGCATTTATCTTATACGAGTAGCAGACCGGCCTGCCTAAGTTTCCCCATGGGCTTACTCATCCAAAAGGGTTCAAAATCGCCAAGTCCAAGACGCTCAAACGATTCCTTGGCCTGCTTCCAGGTAACCGTCTTCCGGTTTCGGGGATGAAGGGTGGGCAGCAAGTCCATTAGCCACAGGCCGGCCTCCCTATCCACGGTAAACCTATGCTGGGCCGTCTTGGTATGAACCACCATTTCCAGCCTTGCGGCGGGCTTGCCTTTTCCAGCCTTTGTAAGTTCATTCACCATCGGCAGAGAGGCCAGCCATACCAGCTTCCCGTTGGGGAGAGGCTGATGGTCATAATGGTCCAAACAGGTGGCAATAAAATTTGGTGATACCTTTGTCCGGGGAATCTTAAAGTCAAACCACTCCTGTAGCGGCATTTCAAAACCAACCCCATGCATAAAATTATAGAGGGATTTTTTTAGGCCAAAGCTAAATTTGGCATGATCCACACCAGTCTTGTCTCGGTAAGGAACTTCATTGTCGGCAAAGCTTATCTCCGGCTTTTCCGGAATAAGGTTATAGGCCTCGGGGTTTTGTCCGATTGGGCTATGGGCGGTCAGCGCAAAGCGGTGCCAAAATCCCGATTGTAGGACACCCTGTTCGAATAGCTGGCGTACCATTTCCAAGCTGTCTACAGTTTCCTGCACGGTTTGCGTGGGGTAGCCGTACATCAGGTACGCGTGCACCATGACGCCCGCCTCGGTGAAGTTCCTCGTTACCTGGGCCACCTGCGTCACGGTCACTCCCTTGTCTATCAGGGCAAGCAAACGGTCTGAGGCCACCTCCAATCCCCCTGACACCGCTATGCAGCCGGACTGCCGCAAAAGCCGGCACAGGTCAGCCGTGAAACGCTTTTCGAAACGGATGTTGGTCCACCAGGTAACGGTTAGTTGTCGGCGAAGTATTTCCAACGCCACCTCCCGCATCAATGCAGGGGGAGCGGCCTCGTCCACAAAGTGGAACCCATGCTCTCCCGTCTGTTCCATGAGCACTTCCATCCGGTCCACGATTAGCTGGGCCGCTACCGGTTCATAAACCTTGATATAGTCCAGTGACACATCGCAAAACGTGCACTTCCCCCAATAGCACCCGTGGGCCATGGTCAGCTTGTTCCACCTACCATCGCTCCAGAGACTGTGCATGGGATTGGCCATCTCAATCACGGAAATATATGCGTCCAGCCTTAGGTCGCTATAATCCGGGGTGCCCACTTCAGCAAACCGATAGTCCGGAAGCTTGGAGGTATTGTTGTAAAAAACCTGCCCCTCCTTAAGCATATAGGTGCGTTTGAGCGCAGGCAGCAAGTCTTTGGAAGCTTCCCTAGTCCGTACGTGATCAACCAGCAACTCAAGGGGACGCTCCCCATCATCCAAGGTGATAAAATCAAAGAACAAAAAAACCCTCGGATCCTTTAGCGAGCGAAGCTCGGTATTGGGAAACCCCCCACCCATACAGGTGACCAAATGAGGGAAACGCTCCTTTATCCAGCCCGCGCAACGGAAGGCACTGTATAGGTTACCGGGAAAAGGCACGGAAAAACACACCATCTTTGGGTCGACCTCCGCAACGCGCTTTTCCAGAATACCCAGCGTAATGTCGTCTATAAAGGTAGCAGGCTGCCGTAGCGCATCGTACAAGTCGTCGAATCGGCTGGCACTCTGTCCCAGTGACTCCGCATACCTACTAAAGCCAAAATGAGGATCCACGCACTCCACGATAAAATCGGAAAGGTCCTCCAGGTACAGGGTGGCCAAATGCTTGGCCTTATCGACCAGGCCCATATGGCCAAAGGCCCAATCCAAGTCGTCCAGTTGGTCAAACCTAGACGCCCTGGGCAGAAAGTCCTCGCTGCAAAGCTGCCTGGCAAAGGGCAGGTTCTTGCCCTGCAAAAAACCGACTACCTGATCCAACGGCCCCAAGTAATCTTCTTTCATCGCCAACATCCGACGGGAGTTGGCACTTAGCTCCTTCAAATCCCCCGCTTTCTCAAATATCCGGGCGAAGGATCTGGCAGTAAAGACCTCCAATATCACCTCTATCCCCAAATCCATCTGATAGGAGGATATACCTCTGGTACCCAAAAACCCTTTGATGTAGGCCGTAGCCGGGTAGGGTGTATTGAGCTGGGTAAAGGGAGGGGTGATAAGCAGAAGCTCTTTGGACATGATTAAAGACACTGGGACTTGGAAACAAAGATAAATCAATTTACCTACTGAACCCGGCAATACCGTTAAATAGACAGTTGAATGATGTGCAAAAAACGTACAATCGGACGAACGAAAAGTCATCAGAATACCATAAAGTTGCACTATTTTTGCCATCAACGGACAAAAGGTTATCCTATGAAGACTATATTTATTTCCTACCTGCTATTTTTTATGTCCCTCGGTCTGATTGAACGGACATATGCCTGTGATCGGCATCCGCTGTTCAACCACCTGCCCAACCACAAGGTCAGTTTCTGCGAAGAAAATGCCTTTAATCGGCTAAAAATCAAAATGACATCTTCCGACGGATCGCTGGAAGACGTGACAAAAAGTGGGTATTTTATTGACAGTTGGTTTGAGTTTCAGGGGGAGTTTGAAAAAAGGCCCTCTGCTGCAGAGATAATTGAAAATTATAAAAACGCCGTGATTTCAAAAGGTGGATCGGTCAAGTATGAGAGTAGAGGTGAAGCCTACCTGTCCGTAAAGGTATCCGGACAGACTTGGTGGATTCGCGTATCTACAGACAATAGCGGCACCTACCGGGTAGAATCCGTGCGGGAAGAAGCCATGAAGCAGTCCATAATCCTATCCGCAGAAGAAATCAAACAGGAATTGCTAGACGCCGGCCGGGCCATCTTCTATGGCATTCTATTTGACACCGATAAAGCGGAAATAAAACCGGAATCATCCGAAACGCTGGAGGAAATTGCCCGCTTTCTACTGGCAAACCCCTCGGTAAATGTGTATGTGGTGGGGCACACAGATAATACAGGAAACTACGCCCATAATCTGGACCTTTCCAAAAAACGCGCGACTGCCGTAGTCGAACATTTAACCAAAAAAGCAGGAATACCCACCCACCAACTGGAGGCCATTGGCGTAGGCCCCGTCTCTCCCATCAGCCACAACCGTACGGATGCCGAAAAACAGAAAAACCGAAGAGTAGAGCTGGTAGTTAAATAGCCGAGTCGAAATCAGTTGTTTGTAGGGGGGAAGCAAGAATAAAACCAAGATTTTTTTGAAAAACTTAATTTTTTTTTCGACCGAAAACCGATCGTTTTTTAAAAAATCCAAAATAGGCCTCGATCGTCGGATTAGGCAATTTATCGGGGAAATATACAATTGCAGAAATCCTTATTTTTCATTATTTTTTGTTATAAAATTATAATTTATTAACCGATAGCTTCCGTATATCTACCCGATATTTTCCATATATAAAACTAAAAGCAAATGAAGGATACCATTTATAATAGCTAAAAATAATTCTAATTTAGCATCATAAATAGGCGAATTCAATTTATACCGTATTGTTTAATTGAATACAAAATTTACACATGTATTTGATTTTCAGACCATATTATTTGCATTTCAAAAAATTACTTTTTATGTTTAACTAGTTTTAAGCTATTTGCCAACTATTCCTGAAGGACTAGATTCGCTAGGAAACACTTCGTTGTTGATAGATAAACTAAATTTAGATATTCATCAAATTAAGTTTAGTTTAGAAACCTATCGATCTATCCTTCTTTTCATCTACTTCTTTAGTAAATTGAATGATTACATATTCAATAACATTAATGTGTTATGAACTACAAGAGTTTCTTTTTAACATTAGCTTTAGTATTGGCTTGGTTTGCTTGTGTCAACGAAGATGACGCATCTTTAACCCCTCCTTCGGTGCAAGTGCCGGAGAGAACCTTGGAGATACAGGGATTGGCCTCGTTGAAAATTTTCAACTCCACCACTGATCAAAACCCTTCCTTTTCAACGGATACGCAAATTGCCCAGCACAACAACCTATCTTTCACCGAGAGGCTGTTTGGCATATCCGAAATTTTCCATCAGGGCTTGAGGATACAGTTACAGCAAAAAATGCCCGAAAATGACCGAACCGAATTTGAAATAGACTTACCCAGTTCATTTATTGATCAAATAGATGCCGACAAAAGGGTTGTTTTGTTTGCCCAGGTTTACCAAGATGCTGGAAATGAAATTTTGGATTTCTTTATGCCCATATCCAGCCAATATAACCCTGGAAGTGGGACACTTACAAGTACGCTCCCCCGCTGGATTTTCACCAACAAGCGGGGGCCATCATCCAACTTTGAGGCTCGCTTGCTGGTCAAAATACTGGACGAATCATCTTTAAGCCAGGATAACAATGCATCTGCGAGAATAGGCTCAAGTCAATGTGAATCAGACCCTATCTGCTGCCCACTGGGTGGAGACCTTTGTGCAAGCAGCAGGGTCATCAGTGATTTTCTAAGCCCAACCATAGAGAATGGTGTTCCCAGGGTGCATACAGGTATAGACTATGCCGTACCGGAAGGGCATCCCATCGTAGCGGTCAATGATGGCATCGTCATCCAGGCCGGAGAGGTGCCCGGATATCAAAACACCATCGCCATCAGGCATAGTAACGGAACCACCTCTGTATATGCCTTTCTTTCTGAAATCTTGGTGTCCAGGGGAGAAACCGTAAGAAGCGGGGAGTTAATAGGAAGATCGGGTTCCCGGGGATCCGGCAATGAACCACACCTTCACTTTGAATACATAAAAACCGGTAACCCTTTCAGTGGCAGTGGGGGGCAGGAACCAATTTACATAGACCCATCTCCCTGTATGCTGGACGAATGCGGTAAAGCCCCAGCGGAACTTAATTTTACCCTGGAATCAGCTTCTGAATCCGGTTTGGCTGGTAAAGAGGGTGAAAAACTGAACAGTGCCCTGGTGGTAAAGCTGACAGAGGAAGGAGAACCTATAGGGGGCAAAAAAATTGAGTGGGCAGTAACCGAAGGTGGCGGCGAATTGGAGGATATTCAGAATTTCACCTCTTCTGACGGCATATCTACTGCCTCCATTATTGTGGGTGCTGGAGATAAGCAGACAGTTACCGCCACCTACCAAGATCAGGTAGTGACCTTCGACATAAGGAGAAAACAAGGGGTCATGAAATTACACTCGGGTGACGAACAAACAGGCAGTGTAAAAAGTCAGTCCGCGGAACCATTGGTCATCGAACTAACCGAGGATAACAATCCCTTTCCTGGAGAAAGTATTACCTGGTCAATCGTTCAGGGAGATGGTGCCTTGACGGAAGAAACCACCACAACTGACGAAGAAGGATTGGCAAAAACCCACTACGTATTTGGGGACGAAGGGGAAAGCATCATTAGGGCTAGCTATGAAGACCAAACGGTGGATTTTACCTTGACCGCGGCGGCAAACGTACTTTCCATTGTATCCGGAAATAGTCAGAGAGCCATTGAGGGAAGAAAACTGTTTCAGCCAATGGTAGTGAAAGTGGCTAATCAGCAAGAGGAAGGTATAGAGGGGGCCTCCATATCCTGGAGCATGGTGAGAGGTGATGGGGTTTTGGTAGATATGAAAAGGACTACCGATGAAACCGGGCTTGCCAGCGCCTCATTGGTTATGGGCAGTGATGCCACCCAGATTATCAGGGCTTCTTATGGTGACCAAGAAGTGGATTTCGAGATAAGCAAAGGCTCCATCAAATTAGAAATTATATCCGGGAACAATCAAAAAGCCATTCCCAACAGGGAAATACCAGAACCTTTGGTGGTTAGGCTTATCGACCAAGACGACAATCCACTTGAGGGTGAAGAGATTGAATGGCGTCGGGTCGCAGGGGATGGTACTGTTACAAACACCCAGTCTACCACCAATGAAGAAGGTAAATCCACGACCAGTTTTATCATGGGTACCCAAGAGACTCAGGTCATAAGGGCCTCCTACGGGAACACCACTTCGGATTTTACCATTACCAGAAATGAATTGAAATTGGTGATAGTAAGCGGAAACAACCAAACTGCAGATGTGGGGCAAAAGCTTAGAAATGATTTAGTGGTTCGGCTATTGGATGGTGAAAATAACCCCATACCAGACGAAGATTTAAGGTGGGAAAGAAAAGTAGGCAATGGGTCATTGGAAATCATAACCAGCACCACGGATGAAGATGGAAAGGTAACAGCCAACTTTATCGTAGGAACAGACCAAGAACATATCGTATCAGTAACCGTACCCGGCACAAACGTGCAGATAGAAATGATCATCAAACGATTACAGAAAAATTTAGTAATATTAAGTGGCAACAATCAAACAGCAGTTATTGGCGAGAAGATAAATAATCGTTTAGAAGTAAAATTGGAGGATGAAGATGGTAGGGGATTGCCAAACGAACCAATTGTTTGGGAAATACTCCGTGGTAATGGAGAACTAGTTTCTTTCACAGAATTAACAAATTCATTTGGCGTGGCTAATGCTCAGTATATTATGGGAGAAGCCAGAATTCACACAATCAAGGCCACATTTGAAGAACAAGAGGTGATTTTTAATTTGGAAAGGGAATATATTGCGCCAGAAATAAGCTTTTACGAAGTTAGTATTGTAGACACTAGTGAACTAGTCCCAAGTATTACTCCGGGAACGGCAACTAGTATAATATTTTCATTCTTTTACGAAGATAAGGATGGCGATCTATTATCTACAGATCATCTTGGGGTTAAAAGACTCAATTATAATGTATATTGTACTAGCGGTTGTGAGGACAACTTCCAAGGAAGGGTTAGATGGAGTGGTGGAACTATACCAATTGACGATCCAAGAGGTGTGGTTAACTTCCATAATGGAGATGATTACAGTGGTTCCTTTGGCTTATCTAGATGTTCAGTAGGAGGAGGGCCTAATAATGTCTCAAATTGTAAAAACCAAGTTTGGGAAGTAACGATAGTAGATCGAGCAGGCAACGAAAGTAATGTCGCAGTAGCTGTTTGGGATGGGGGTGGATAATATAAAATAAATAATTAAATTATTATTTATAATTGAGGAAAAAAAGTTTTTAAATAATAACAATTTAAAAATAAATAATCAATAAATATATAATTGAAAACAATTGAATTTGTAGTAAAATATTTAAAAAATGCGAATTCACATATCCTATCATTGAATTATTAATATAATAAAAATAAAATATATATAAAATTAATATATTTATATCCAGTATTTCAATATTGATAATTAAATTAAATAAATAGTAACATATAATTTTAGAATCCAAATTTAAATTTGGTTAAATTCAGGGTATTAAATAAAATAAAAACGATGCTATTTCAAGATGAAATAAAAAAAACTATTGGGATATTTTTAGTGACGCTAATACCATTTTTATTATTTGAAGATTATATAATAGAAAATATAAGAAATATATTTGATACTAATACAAAAATTTCATTTTTAATATTTGTGTTCATATATTTTATACTTCCATTTCTTATATTAGTGATTTTTGGATTATTATCACTGCTAAATAGGGAGTTTAAGGATTTAATTATATATAAATTAAATTTCTATTTAATGCCATTATATACATTTTTATTAATTCCTCCTATAATCTTCTTGTTTATACCTTACGGTATTTTAATAATTTTTGCATTAATAATAATATTAACTCTAATTGCAATATTATTAGTAATTAACTATAAATATAATAAAAATTTTAATACTGATCTCCATAAAATAAAAAATATCAATAAAAGTAATTATTATTTGTTAAATATAAAATCTGAAGCAATTTTTATCACAATATTAATAATAGTCATTTCTGGAATATATATATATTTTAATAATGATCTAATAAATGATTTTAACGAAAATCCGCCAGGCTTAAAAGAGGATATATTTAAAGAATCAGATGATATTTATAATTATATTCAAAAAGATAACGATACGATTTACCTAAGAGAAGCTATTTTGATTTTATCCGATAGCAACAAGATTTATAATAATAAAATATATCAAACGTTAGAATACAGTGAAACATTTTTAAATAAAACTAAAAACCACAATGTAGAATGGAATAAGTATATAAAATATGTAATTTTTAATGGCGTCAATATATTGTTATTAGGCTTGTTATGCTTAACATTATCATATTATATATTGTTATACAAGTGGACAGAATACGAACAAATAGAAATAATAAATATTGAATATAAAATTATAAATAACAAACATAAGTTCACAAAGTACTTAAATTCATTAAAGGAGTTAATTATCCTATTTACAATTTTAATCGTTCCTGCCTATTACTCTACAAATTTTGATAAAGACATTGTTGATAGTCCTTTCTTAAATATTAAAAAGGATAAACCCAAAATTATGGATATTAATATTACTTTACCTCAAAATGATAATATTGAAAAATATTTGGAAGCAATTTGGTCAGAGCAGCAGTATTTTCAACACCGATTTTATAATCCTAATAAAAATGAAAACGTGGTAAGATGGAGAAATCTATCTGAATACGAAACGAAAATAGGATTACCTATAATAATGGGAACACCGCCTCCAGATAGAAAAACAAGTGATAACAAAAAAATAAGGAAAATTATCTGCAAAAGTAAGAAAAAAAATGAATAAGCTATTTCCTTTGATGTTAGTTTTTACCTGCTTCACTCTCAAAATAGAAGGTCAACAATATTTTGAAATTTCGAGAGATAGCCATATCGAAAATGAAATAGATAAATTGGTAGAAATGGTTTCAGCATTTAAAATTTACGAATTTTCTTTTAGGGATAGAAATCAACTTGATGACAGAATATTTCAAGAGTCGTATTTTAATACCTGCAAAGCAAAAATTCTGCAATTAAGCAATTTGATTCAACCTACTGAAACTGATATTTCTAGGTGCAGATTGTCAAGATGGAACAAAATTATTCCGAACCTTGAACGACTAAGTGGGAAATTGTCTGAGCCCGAAGGAATAATAACTAAAAATATTTCAGAGAAAAGAAACAACAAGTATGCTCTTCTTATAACCGAAATAAATAGGTTTATACGAAAGGTTGATCTAATAAAAGACAATAACTTTCACAACAAAATTTCCGCTATACTTATAGATAAAGTCGATTTTATCAAGAAATCTACCCTACGAATGGATTTCTCATTGCGACTAGTAAATGCAAATTTACTTCAGAATCTGAATTACATTAAGAACATTGAAGTATTGACCCAACAAGTTCACACCTCAACAACCAACATAACTGAAAAAGTAAATTCCATACAAGATTACCTAGAAAGTAACCATACAACATTTTTTGGATTAGGCTTTACAGGTGCTCAGGAGTTACAGTCGGTCGACTTCTTCCAGTTTAAGACCATGCCGTCTAGCTTGGTTATCGGGAAATCGAGGTCAAAAGAACTGTTACGGCCATCCTTTACCTTTGCCACGACCTATTTTTACAATTTTACCGAAGAGCTGGGTGTTTCCGCTACCGCTGGGGGGTATATTGCCGAAATCGTCGGAGTAGAGTTCGGTGCAATCAGACCTAACCAAACCAGCCTTTCCTTCCTTAGCAGGGTATATTTTATTTACAATAAGCATATCCTATTCTCCGCAAACTACGACCCATTAAGAAAGTTTGGCGTCTCTGTTATGTATAGTTTTAAAAGGTAATAAAATTGGTCTGTATAAAAAATTGTTGAGTTAAATATTTTGCAGAAAGGAAGGGAAAAAGAGGATCGTGGTAGTCGGGATCGAAAAGGTGCGGGGAGGCGTGTCTCGCTGGTATGGCAGGGTGATCGAATCGGCATCCAAGGCCAATCTGGGCAGCTTCATGCGGGACCATATAGCAGCAGATCCACTGGTGAAGACGGACTGCTGGACCGGTTACAAAGGGATGGAGAATGAGTTTCCCAACCCGGTGCGTGAAAAGTCGGGCAAAAAGGGAGAGAATTTTGGTGCCATGCACCGTGTGATTAGGATGTTCAAGGCCTGGGTTAGGGGAACCCACCATTCAGTAGTGGCCCTGCAACCCTATATCAACGAATACACCTACCGGCTTAACCGGCAATTGATGAATGAAGTGGTATTCGAGAATCTGGTTGTGAGGATCCTGGCACAGGTGCCCTACCCCTACAAGGTATTTATTAAACACCTAATTCAATTTTCAAATCCAGTATTCAAATCGTAACAACAAATAAATATAAAAAAATAAATTATAAGTAATCATGAAAAGATTCATTCATTTACTCGGTCTTTTTTTTATAGCTTTGTGTTCATGTAATGAGGAAGAGCCTAGTATTACCTTCTCCTTAAACACATCCGTTTCACCAATAGAAGCTGGAGACATTAATATCAATCCGCAATTGGATAGATATGAAAATGGTCAAGTTGTCAACTTGAATCCGATAGCTAATGATCATTGGATATTTCAACATTGGGATGGAGATGCAAGTGGCGCAAATTCGCCCCTGACACTTACAATGGATTCAAACAAGTCAGTTGTTGCGGTATTTGTAAAAAGGGAATACCCTTTGAATTTAGTTATCGAAGGAGAAGGAAGCGTTATTGAAGAAATCATAACCAATCCATCTGGTAGGGAGTACCCCCACGGAACTACTGTGGAATTAACGCCCGTACCTGCTTCTGGTTGGGAATTTGAAAGTTGGGGAGGTGATATAAGCGGAAATAGTATTCCTCAAACCGTCACCGTAGATAGTGAAAAAAATATTGTAGTAAGATTCAAAGAGGTAACAAGTTTCTTTCTTCACGAAAACGGAATAACATGCATGTGCCCTGAAACAAACCCTGGTGATAAGGGCATCATTGATGGTGTCGAATATGAATCTGTGGACAATGAACTAGTGAGGCAGCGCAGGAATGAAGGGGCTGACATGACTAGGTTATGTACCTCATTGGTCACCGATATGAGTGACTTATTCGCTGGAACTATCGAAGGTAGCAATATTATATTTAATGAATTTAATCAGCCAATAGGAAATTGGGACGTTAGTAACGTTGTAAATATGTCTGGTATGTTTTTTATAAACTCTCAATTTAATAAACCAATCGGAGATTGGGATGTGAGCAATGTTACAGATATGAATTTGATGTTCGCTGACTCTCCATTTAATCAAGATATAGGAGATTGGGATGTAAGTAATGTTACAGATATGAGAGCTATGTTTAACGGCTCCTCATTTAACCAGCCTATCGGGAACTGGGATGTTAGTAAGGTGATTGACATGTCGAATTTGTTTTCTAGTTCAGTATTTGATCAACCTATTGGTAATTGGAATGTAAGTAATGTTACAGATATGAATTTTATGTTCAGCAATTCCCCCTTTAATAAACCAATAGGAAATTGGGACGTCAAGAATGTTAAAAATATGAGTTTTATGTTTGATAGATCTCCATTTAATCACCCAATAGAGGCTTGGAATGTGAGTAGTGTTTCTAATATGAGATCGATGTTCAATGCCTCTTCATTTAATCAATCCTTAGAAACTTGGGATGTGAGTAATGTCACAGATATGCCAAGTAT
Source organism: Lunatimonas lonarensis (assembly GCF_000390185.1). Classification (GTDB taxonomy): domain Bacteria; phylum Bacteroidota; class Bacteroidia; order Cytophagales; family Cyclobacteriaceae; genus Lunatimonas; species Lunatimonas lonarensis. Next base: position 92,586 of record NZ_AQHR01000049.1, read on the forward strand.
GTTCAGTAACTCTCAATTTAACCTACCAATAGGAAACTGGGATGTGAGTAACGTTACAGATATGACTGGTATGTTCCTTAACTCTCAATTCAATCAAGAAATTGGAAACTGGGACGTTAGCAATGTTATAGAGATGTCTAGCATGTTTAGTGGCTCTCCATTTAACAAAGATATCTCAGATTGGGAAGTAAGTAATGTCACAGGAATGCGAGCTATGTTTAATAGATCACCATTCAACCAACCAATCGAAAGTTGGGATGTAAGTAATGTTACAAATATGAGATTTATGTTTGACCAAAACACACAATTTAATCAACCTATTGGAGATTGGGATGTGAGCAATGTTACAGATATGTTAGGCATGTTTTCTGGTGCGCAATTTAATCAGCCGATAGGTAATTGGAATGTTCGCCAAGTTGAAAATATGGATAACATGTTTCAACGTTCAAGTTTTAATCAAGATATATCCAATTGGTGTGTAAAAAACATTATAAATGAGCCAGTTGAATTTTCTGTTGATAGCCCCTTAATTATAAATTACAAACCAGTTTGGGGAACCTGCCCAGATTGATTAAAAAATAACGTATTTATTTGAATTTCAAGTTTATTTAGATGGAAAGTTGTTGTTCAAAAATACGCCTAGCAACTATTTCAATCTTCCCCAACTGGGAGGGTTTTCTAAACTTAACTTGTTGAAGGAAGTGAATTTAAGCTTTCCAAGATATTACCTTTGCTAAAAACTACAAGAACTCTTTAAAAGACTGGATTGAAAAACCCTGGCAGAGCCGGGGTTTTCGTTTTTTCTGTGCTGCCACATTTTTCATCCCACCTGGGTGTAGAATCGGCTACACCCTACTATCTTCTACCTCCTTTGCCATCGTAGTCCTCTTTATGCCATTTGCAATGGCTAACGAAAGAACCTATTGTCAAACAAATACCCGCCATTTGGAACACTTTTCGTCCAAGATTTGGTGATGCTTCATAACCATTATGGTCACGAAAAATACGACCCCGCCGGGGTCGTGGTATTCTTGTATCAAATCCAGGCTATAAACATGTGACCTCTCCGAGGTCTTACCTTGTCCAACATTCATCCAGCCAATTGCCACAAATATAGCCTATGGCAAACCTGTTGTAGACTTAGGCTCATCCACCAGGCCTAATCACCACGCGATCCCAAAGGGATCGTATGTTTATAGCATACGCACGTCAAATCCTCGGCACGACCCCGACGGGGTCGAATGCTCCTTCACTCGTTGGGTAAGTGTTGACTTCCCGGAGTGGATGGGCGTAGAACTTGATCGGGCTGCCCAAAAACTGGGGATCACGCGACAAAGCCTGATCAAGGTTTTTATTTCCGAAAAACTCAAAGAAAACGCTGTCAAACTAACTTCTGGGTCCTAGATGGGCATAGAGCCCTCTACACCCTACTATTTCTAATCTCCTTTGCAGCCGTAATCCCATTTATGCCATCTGCAATGGCTTACGAAAGAATATATTATAAAACAGATACCGACTAGTTTGTAACCCTTCCGACAAATCCATATTTTCAGCAAAATTGGGATTACACTAAAAAGATGTTAAATTTAAAGCAACTATGGGTAAAAAAACAATCGATTTCGGCGAAACCTTAGGGCGATATATTGATTTTGCAGTAAAGCAGGGCGGGTATAAAACCGAAGCTGAATACCTGCGGTATTTGGTTCGGAAAGATGAAGAGCAAAACAGGGAGTTTTTACTTACCAAAGCGGCTATTCAAGAAGGACTCGAGAGTGGTCTAAGTCCTAAAATCAGGACCGCAGAAGAAATCGTAACGCTCGCCAAGAAAAGAGCGCTGGGAAAAACCGGTAGACAAAAGCATGGCTAATTACGTTTTATCTGTCAAGGCAGATGAAGATGTGGACGCTATTGCTGATTACTCTTTAGGCAAATGGGGGGAAAAACAAACCCTCGTTTATTTTGAGGAGTTGATCAACTGCCTGGAAAAAATCGCTACTAGTCCTGATATCGGGCGAGACGCATCACATTTTTCCCCACACCTTAAACGATACAACTATAAATCCCACAGCATTTTCTATTTGCACTCCGAATCGAAGATTATGATTGTGCGTATTTTAGGACAGCAACAAGACTTTCAACGTCACTTATAATCGGCATCCTAGGAATTCACCCACCTGGGTGTAGGATTCTCTACGCCCTACTATCTCCTACCACCATTGCGCTCGTAATCCTCTTAGAGCCATATGCAATGGCTTAAGAAATAACCTATTAGCAAAAAGACTCCACCTATTTTGAACACTTTTTGGCTGAGATTTAAAGATGGCCCCAAAACAATTGTAGTCGCAAATAATACGACCCCGCCGGTGTCGTGGTCTTCTCGCATCAAATCCAGGCTATAAACATGTGACCTCTCCGAGGTCTTTCCTTGTACAACAACATTCATCCAGCCAAATGCCACAAATATCGCCTATGGCAAACCTGTTGTAGACTTAGGCTCATCCACAAGGCCAAATCATCCCGCGATCCCGAAGGGATCGAATGTTTATAGCATACACACATCAAACCCACGACACGATCCCGACGGGGTCGAATTCTCCTAAAACGTGGTTGTGGTCCAAACGGATGGTCTTTGCCCTGAAGCGCAAAAAGGTCTCTCTCTTGGAAAACCCCGCTCCCATAAAGAAATTCTTTTCTTCTATATGGTTAAAATGCCATGGGTGGTAAAGCTAGAATTCCGAATAAATTAATTAAGTTACCAAATTATCGTTATATTGTAATTTGAGAACTGGGCATCACTAGAAATAATGGGCAGTTCTTCAACCATCGCCTGACTAATAATCAATCTGTCAAAAGGGTCACGGTGATAAAGTGGGATATGGACATTTTTATTAATATGGTTCATTTCTATATCCAGCATTTCAATGTCGTTAGACAGCGTCTCTCTCACTAATTCTTCAAATGAAAAAGGTAACTTCAATTTACCGATATTGACTTTAATTGCCACTTCCCAAAAGCTGACTTTGCTTACAAACAAATCGTTTTCTTTATTTTTAATTATATCGGTAGCTGTAGCGGTTAATTTATCTGACTCACCAAAAATCCACAACAAAATCTGTGTGTCCAATAAATACCTCATTACATATAATCCTTAAACTCGTCCAAGGGTGCATTAAAATCATCCTCCATTTTAATTTTACCTTTGTATTTACCCAATTCCCGCTCCCCCTTTTGGGTTTTGCTTTTTTGGGTGGTTTTCTGCAGTATGGCAATAAGGTGCTGCTTTTCTGGTAATGACAATTGATTCGCCAATTTAGCCAATTCCTCAAATCGAATATTAAGCTTTATTTCCATTTTTTAATGTTATTTATCGCTATCCTAAAGTTACGAAAGACAAATCAATTTCTTTATGACTTCATTTAGAAACTGACAAAGCCTCAGCCAATGGATCCAGTTACAATAGGTAATCGTTTTGAAATCGAATATTTCAAGAACGTTTCATAATCCCCATTTTGTAAATAGGCTTCTATTTCAGAAATGGCATCAAGGATGTGATTCAAACGAGCACGGTCTCCAAGCCTACTTCGCATAAATCAGTTCTTTTTCAAGATCTACCAGCGGTTTGATATATTTGGACAAGCCGTTTGAAGAAACCAAATCGACCTTTTTATCCAATATCTTTTCGAGATCAATTTGCATCTGAATAAATTCCAAACCGATCTTTTTCGTGTAATCCAAATCAACTAATATATCTATATCACTTTGCATATCTGCCTCCCCTCGGGCATATGAACCAAACAGGTATGCTTTCAAAACCGGTCGGGTTTTTAAGTACGCTTTGATGCTTGCTATTTTTGATTCATCCAGCTTCATGGCTACAAATATAACGTTTTCTGTAATTTTCTACACCAACAGTAGGCAAATCAGATCTACTTAGGAGATGTAGTGAATTGCTATGGTCGAAGCGGCGAATTTACGTTCATCAAAAAATTCAAAAAAAGCATTTTTCAGCTTAGGCTTCACCAAATCGTTAAACGCAGTCCTTGTGAATTCGAACTAAATCAGCCTTTGCTTCCTCGGTAAGTCCCACCTAGGTGTAAAATCCAATACACCCTCCTATCTCCTAGCTCTTTTGCGCTCGTAATCCTATTTATGCCATTTGCAATGACTAACGAAAGAACCTATTGTCAAACAAACACCCGCCATTTGGAACACTTTTTGGCCGAGATTTGAAAATGGCTCCAAAACCCCAATTAGTAAGCTCCTCTAGCTCCGTGTAGTTTTAGATTCATCATTTGAACACGAACAATAGATGAAAAGCGATTTTTACTTATTGCAAAATTAGATGATAATATATGGTCAGCCGTTTATACCATTAGGAATAATAAGATACGAATTATATCGGTCAGAAAATCAAGGGAAAATGAAAAAGAAATCTATTTCAGCAGTTGAATTTGACGAGAAATTTGAAAACGGGGAGGATATAGTTCCTTACCTAAAGACAGATAAACGAACCAAGCCAGGGTTAAAGGCCCGTAGGGTAAGTGTTGACTTCCCGGAGTGGATGGTCGTAGAACTTGATCGGGCTGCCCAAAAACTGGGGATCACACGGCAAAGCCTGATCAAGGTCTTTATTTCCGAAAAACTCAAAGATAACGCTATCTGACCATCTTCTGGATCCCAGATGGGCATAGAGTCCTCTAAACGCTACTATTTCCCCCACCTGGGCATAGAATCCCCTACACCCTACTATCTCCTACCTCCCTTGCCATCGTAATCCTCTTTATGCCATTTGCAATGGCCTACGAAAGAACCTATTGTCAAACAAATACCCGCCATTTGGAACACTTTTCGTCCGAGACTTGATGATGCTCCAAAACCATTATGGTCGCAACTAGTACGACCCCACCGGGGTCGTGGTATTTTTGTATCAAATCCAGGCTATAAACATGTGACCTCTCCGAGGTCTTACCTTGTCAAACATTCATCCAGTCTAACGCCACATGCATTGCCCAGGTCAAATCTGTTGAGGAACGTCCATCCATAATGCCCAATCACCCCACGATCCCAAAGGGATCGTATGTGTATAGCATACGCACATCAAATCCACGGCACGACCCCGACGGGGTCGAATTCGCCTCTACGCTACCTTTTCCAAAAACGATGGAATTCCGCCATAAGAATTGGATCGGCTCAAAAAACCCATCCTTTTCGGTTTTGGCGAGACCCCAGATCGGCATATTGATTGCAGTACCTGTAAAAGAGGCCGTAGGTATTATTTTAAATTTCAACTATCTTTGAATTATGCCTGAACTGATTCAAAATAAACTAGATGAAATAATTGCAGCGTGTAAGCAACATCACGTTGAGGCAATTTCTCTATTTGGATCAGCTGCAAAAAATGCCATGCATGAAGACAGCGATATAGATTTACTGGTTGAATTTTCTGATGAAATTGATGTCCTGGAATATGCCGACAACTACTTTTCGTTGTTAGATCAGCTCCAAAAAATTCTGAATAGAAAAGTAGATCTCTTGTCCAGCAAATCACTTAAGAACCCCGTTTTAAAAGAACAGATTTATAAGTCAAAAGTGAATTTGTATGCAGCTTAAACTACTCAAATATGTATTGGATATTGAAAGCGTTATTGAGGAGATTGAATCTATTAAGCAAAAAACCCAAAATGACTTCCAAAATTTTTCTGATGATATCATTTTGCAGCGGGCAGTTGAGCGGGATTTAGAGATCATCGGAGAGGCGACACGGAAAATGACGGAGATCAACCCGGCCCTTCAAATTACAGCTTCTAAAAACATCATTGGGTTAAGAAATATTATTTCGCACGCTTACGACACAGTTGAACCTGAGATGTTGTGGGGAATAATTCAAAAGAACATTCCTGTTTTAGCTGATGAAATTCGAAAAATAAAAGGTCCATAGCCACTTGTCTTCTTTTCAGACCAAATCAACTTTAACCGTATCATGGAGAATGATCCAATTCCCCATCTAGGCATAGAACCGTCTATACCCTACTATTTCTAATCTCCTTTATAGACATTATTGTTTTTATGCCATTTGCAATGGCCTACGAAATAACCTACTGGAAAACAAATGCCCGCCACTTGGAACACTTTTTTTACCGAAACTTGAAGTCCGTCCCTAATTCTTCGGGGGGTTGATCATGATGTGTGCCCGGTGCGTGCCGGGATCCATGATCCAAGGCATACCCGGAGACTCCGGGCTGAGCGGTAGGCCAGTGCTCTCCTGCGTGGCCCAAGGGATATAAACGACATACCTTAGGTAGGGATTTTTCACCTCTCCAGAGGCAGGGTCAAAATCCTCCGCAGAGGCTGTAAGCACATAGAGCGTGGCTCCGTCCTTCGGCATTTTCAGTTTGCCGGACTTCACCTCCTCCTCCCGGATGTCAAAAATCTCCTTAAAACTCTTTCCCTGATCTTTCAACTCCCTGCCCCTTGCCATAAAAGGCTCCAAATCCCGGTGGTAACAGGAAACGCTAAAGCCATTGGCGGAGGGATCATCCGCGATGCAGATCATTTCATTTGAGCCGTTCCTAAGCGTTACGAATTTGCCATTCGCATCGTACCCATACACCTTGGCTCCCTCACGGGTACCCTCGGGTGCCGCCATAACGGCCGTTTTGATCTGCACTGCCCTATCCTGTACCGTCTGGGCACAGGCCGAATGAACGCCAAAAACGGTAAACAGGGCTATAAATACGCGGAATACGAAAGATGGAAAGAGGTCGTTGTTCATAATCAATGCAGGGTATCGGTTTATCAATGGATAAATATAGCGAAAAAACCATTCCCCAAAAACAAAAAGCCCCGACCGTCAGGGATACTGAGTCGGTCGGGGCTTTCTGGTAAGAATTCGATCTTTAGCGATCTGTACGGGTATTTACACGGTCCACCGGTGTTCTATGCTCACGGTTTGCCAGATCCCATGCCGTATGAAAGATCAATCTTGCCCTTTTTTCCATCAATTCAAACTCAATCTTGTCCACCGTATCGGTAGGCTGATGGTAGTCGTCATGCACGCCATTGAAATAAAAAATCACAGGGATGTTGTGCTTGGCGAAATTATAATGATCCGAGCGGTAGTAAAAACGGTTGGGATCGTCTTCTGCATCGTATCGGTAGTCCAGGATCAGGTTTGAATAGGTGATGTTGTTGTATTCGCTTATTATTTTAAGCTGGGAAGACAGCATCTCAGATCCGATCACATAGATATAGTCCTGGTTCTCCTGATTCTCGTACTCGTAATCGATACGTCCCACCATGTCTATGTTCAGGTTGTTGATGGTGTTTTCGAGGGGGAAAATCGGGTTGTCCGTATAATACTCCGAGCCAAGCAGTCCCTTTTCCTCTCCCGTTACATTCAAAAACAACACTGATCTTCTGGGCCTAAAGCCATCCTTCGCGGCCAGTGCAAAGGCCTCCGCTATTTCCATTACGCTCACCGTACCGGATCCATCGTCATCCGCACCATTGTTGATCTCTCCCTTACTGTTTACGCCAACGTGGTCATAGTGGGATGAAATCACCAGCACCTCCTCTTTTTTGTCGGTACCTTCTATGTAGGCCATCACATTTTCCGTGTCTACCCAGTTTTTCTTTTTTGTCACCTGAAAGGTAGCCTGCTGCATTTTCACGGATTCGGGACTGCCTTTTGCCGCTTCTTTCAACTCCTCCACGGGCGTCTGAAAAAGCTCGGACATTTTATCTGAACTCACCATAAAAATGGGACGCTGATCTGTTGGCTTATCGAACCCTAACCTGCCCCGGCCTGACAATGATTTATACCTATTGGCCAAGCGATCGAAATTTGCCTGCCCCTCCATGGTGACGACGACGATGCCGGCGGCTCCTTTTTCCATTATCTTGTCTGCAAAGGAGGCGGTTCGCTCACCGATCGCCCAAAGTCCCACCAACTTTCCGTTTACGTCAACCTTTGCGAGATTCTCATCAGTAGCCAAGCCCAAGAACACCAGGTCCACCTTGGAGGGCCTTCTCATATCTCCATCGCCGATGAATACAAAATCTTCGTTTTCAACCAGTTTTTTTCTTCCTACCTGAAGGGATACGTTGGTCCAAAGCACACTCGAAAGCTTAAACTTCTGAAAATAGTCCCCGTCAACCGGCCCTTTAAGATCCAGTGACCGATAAAAATCCCTAAGGTACTCCGCCGCAAGTTTCTGCCCTTTTTCTCCTGTATCCCGGCCTTCCAACTCATCCGAAGCCAAATACGTCAGGTGCCTCTCCAGGTCCTCCACCAAAATCGTGGACGCATACTTTACCGGATCGGCCAGCTGTGCGCTTGCACTAAATGACATAAACAGGGCGATCACACACCCTAATACATACTTATTTTTTACCATTACTAATTTGGGGGTTTAATTGGAACCTATTTCGAGGTTAATCACTTACTTTTTCAGGATGCAAGATGCCAAAATTGGTGAAACCAAAACACTTGCGATTTGCATGTGGAAACAATCTTTCCGATTATTTATTTTCTAACTTTGTGCCTTCAATTTGGGAACCAAGATGACAGCCGTCAAAATTAATCATATTTTCCGCTTCTATGAAAATTAATCTACACCCATCCACTAAATTCCTCCACAGACACATAGCTCCTTCTACGGAAGACGTTCAAAAAATGTTGGACCGGATCGGTTCTTCATCCCTGGACGAGCTTATCGATCAAACGATCCCCAAGCATATCCAACTGGAAAAACCCTTACGCCTACCGGATGCGCTGTCAGAAGATGACTTCTTGAAGAAATTTCACAAATTGGCCAAGAAGAACAAAGTTTTTAGATCCTTCATCGGTCTGGGCTATCATGACACGATCGTGCCGGGTGTCATTCTCCGTAATATCATGGAGAATCCAGGCTGGTACACCGCTTACACTCCCTATCAGGCAGAGATCGCCCAAGGACGACTGGAGGCACTGATCAACTTCCAGACGGTTGTCGTGGACCTTACTGGAATGGAACTTGCGAATGCCTCCCTTTTGGACGAAGGAACCGCCGCAGCCGAGGCCATGACCATGCTGTTTGCCTCCCGGCCCCGGTCCAAAAAACAGGCCAATACCTACTTTGTTGACGAAAAGGTTTTTGCCCATACACGTGACCTTCTCTGGACCCGAGCGCTGCCTCTGGGGATTGAACTGAAAATTGGCCCATTGTCCGAGTTGGATCTTACCGATCCAGGGCTTTATGGGGTCATGATACAATATCCAAATGCCGACGGCGAAGTGATCGACTATACTTCTCTCGTGGCCAGCGCAAAAGAACAAGAGGTTATGACTGCCTTTGCGGCGGACTTGCTAAGCCTTACGCTATTGAAATCTCCTGGAGAGATGGGGGCGGATGTCGTGGTAGGAACCACCCAGCGGTTTGGGATCCCAATGGGATTCGGCGGGCCCCATGCAGCATTTTTTGCAACAAAAGACGCGTTCAAACGCCAAATTCCGGGCAGAATCATCGGTGTATCTGTGGATAAGGCCGGAAAACGAGCCTACCGAATGGCCCTTCAGACCAGAGAGCAACATATCAAAAGGGAAAAAGCCACTTCAAACATTTGTACCGCCCAGGTGCTGCTGGCGGTCATGGCAGGCATGTATGCCGTATATCACGGCCCAAAAGGTCTGAAAGAAATTGCCTCCAAAATACATGGGCTGGCCGTGTTAACTGCTAGCGGGCTGAAGGGTCTGGGGCTGAATGTGGCAAACGACGCATTTTTCGACACCATCAAGATTCCCGTGAAGCCCTCGCTTATGGAGAAGGTGCGTGCCTTTGCCCTTTCCCAAAAGATGAACTTCCGATACGACGAAGAGTCCATCGTCATTGCTTTTGACGAAACCAAGGGCATACAAGACGTGCGAGATATTTTGGACGTTTTTGCAAAAAGCATCCAAGGCTCCTCCTTGGTAGCGCTTGATACGGATGCTGAACTGATGTCGCCTCTTCCCGATCAACTTATACGGCAAAGTGCCTACTTGACGCACGAGGTATTTAATCGGTACCATGCAGAGCACGAAATGCTCAGGTACATAAAACGGCTTGAATCAAAAGACCTCTCGTTGGTACATTCCATGATTTCGTTGGGCTCCTGCACCATGAAACTGAATGCCACAGCCGAAATGATCCCCGTAACCTGGCCGGAATTTGGACAACTGCACCCCTACGCCCCCCAAGATCAGGCAGCCGGGTACTATGAGCTTTTTCACGACCTTCGTAATTGGCTAAATGAGATAACTGGATTTGCCGACACATCACTCCAGCCCAACTCGGGTGCCCAAGGCGAGTATGCCGGATTGATGGTCATTCGGGCTTATCACCACCACCGAAACGAAAGCCACCGTGACATTGTGTTGATTCCCACATCAGCCCATGGTACAAACCCGGCTTCGGCTGTGATGGCCGGCATGAAAGTAGTCCTTGTGCCCTGCGACGACAAAGGAAACATTGACCTGGCATCCCTTCAGGAGAAAGCAGAGGCCCATAAAGACAACCTGGCGGGACTCATGGTGACCTATCCATCTACCCATGGTGTTTTTGAGGAAGCCATCCAAGAGATATGCCAGACGATCCACGACTTTGGGGGCTTGGTCTACATGGATGGGGCCAATATGAACGCGCAGGTAGGCCTGACCAGCCCTGGGCGTATCGGTGCCGATGTTTGCCACCTGAACCTTCACAAGACCTTCTGTATACCCCATGGCGGTGGGGGCCCCGGTATGGGGCCTATCTGCGTAGCAGAACACCTAAAGCCATTCCTACCGGGAAACACCTTTGTAAGTACTGGTGGGGACCATGCCATTTCAGCTATTTCGGCTGCTCCCTTCGGAAGTGCGAGCATCCTTCCTATTTCTTATGCTTACATTGCCATGATGGGTGGAGAAGGGCTGACCATGGCCACCAAGATTGCGATACTAAACGCAAACTATATCAAGTCCAGACTGGAAAGCCATTATCCTATCCTTTATACAGGCAAACAAAATCGTGCGGCGCATGAAATGATCCTAGACTGCCGGAGTTTTAAGGATTTTGGGATCGAGGTGGAGGATATAGCCAAGCGACTGATGGATTATGGATTCCATGCACCGACCGTTTCCTTTCCCGTGGCTGGAACCTTAATGGTAGAACCCACCGAATCGGAATCCCTCGCTGAACTGGACCGGTTCTGTGATGCCATGATCGCTATCCGCGACGAGATCAGGGAAATAGAATCCGGAATCTTCCCCAAAGACTCCAATGTACTTAAGAACGCACCCCATACCGCAACCATGGTCATAGCTGAAAACTGGGACCTGCCCTATTCAAGGGAAAAAGCAGCCTTCCCGTTAGATTATGTAAGGGAAAGCAAATTTTGGCCGTCGGTACGTCGGATCGATTCGGCCTACGGCGACCGAAACCTGATTTGTAGCTGTGTACCGGTAGAAGCCTACGCAGATTCGGAGTAACCAGTTTTTTCCCCTGACCAAAAAGAGGGCTTTTCCTGTGGGAGAAGCCCTCTTTTTTTGCCGTTTATCCTCAAAAAGAAGGTGCACTTAATCAATAAATAGACCTTTATATCAATAATTAAATCAGATATTTTCATATTAATTTTTTTTTGAATACTTTCGGACACACAAATTATATAAACCAATTTAACTATCATCTCTATGAAGCAAATCATTCTACTATTTGCCCTAATAGTCTTTACGCAAGGGTGGAGCTATGGGCAATCAGAAGTTACGGGAAAGGTTCTATCCAACGAGGACCGGCAGCCCCTGCCCGGGGTGAGTATCATGGTAAAAGAGACAGGCACCGGGGTGGTGACTGATGTAGACGGAAACTTTAGGATCAACGTACCTGCGGCCGGCAGAACGTTGGTTTTTTCGTTTATAGGGATGGCTACGCAAGAGGTGACGATCGGAAATCAAACCCGATTCGAAATTTCTTTGCGGGAAGAACAAAAAAGTCTTGATGAAGTGGTCGTGGTCGGGTACGGTACCATGGACCGAAAACGCCTAACCAGTGCGGTCAGCTCTATAAGCAGCGACCAGATTGAGAAGGATCCGCTCCCATCGCTGACCCAAGCTATTCAGGGAAAAGCGGGTGGAGTTCAGGTCACACAAAACTCCGGAACACCTGGCGGTGGGATCAGTATCCGGGTTCGGGGAACGACGTCGATAAACGCTAGTTCCGAGCCGCTGTACGTGATAGACGGGGTACCTGTAAACAGTAGCACAAACTTCATTGGAGGCCAGGATTTCAACTTTGGTGGTGCCGATCAGGGTATCAACATCCTAGCTTCTATCAACCCAAGCGATATCGCTTCCATTGAAATCCTAAAAGACGCAGCAGCCACAGCAATCTACGGTGCAAGGGCGTCCAATGGAGTGGTACTTGTTACGACCAAGAGGGGCCGTGCGAATGAAAGCCGGGTGAGCGTCAATGCTTATGCAGGGTTTTCCGAGGTTCCTAGGGAACGGTGGCTGCAGTTTATGAATTCAGAGGAATACGTAGATTACATCACCGACCTGTGGAGTTTCAGACCACAGGGAGGATCTCCGCTTCCTGCCTTACTGGACACGTCTATCGATACCGATTGGCAGCGTGAAACGTTCCGAACAGCCGCCATCCAAAACTACGAAGTATCGGCAACAGGCGGTAGCGACAAAACCCAATATTACACCTCATTTGGCTATTACAACCAAGAGGGGACGATCAAAAACTCGGGATTCCATCGGTACAGCTTCCGGCTTAACCTGGATCACCAACACAGTGACCGGGTGCAGTTCAATGCCAATGTAAACCTGACCAACTCATTCAACCGTCGGATTCAAGAGGAGAACTCCCGATCCGCGCCGATCAGAAACGGATTGGTGACTCCCCCTACAATACCCGTCAGAGATGCTGCCGGAAACTGGGCTTTTGATCCGCAGGTAACTTCCCGTGAAAACCCGGTCGCTTGGCTTACGCTTCCAACCAACACTGCGGAAAACCTTCGGATTTTGACCAATGCAGGCTTGACCTACAAAATCACGAAAGACTTGGTGTTTAAGACCAATTTCGGGGTAGACTTGAGCACGATTGAAGAAAACTTCTTCTTGCCCCCGAACGGCGTAGTTTTCAATCAAGGCATAGGACTAGGCGGTAGCCGGATCACCAAAGACCAATTGTGGCTGAACGAAAATTATTTCCAGTTCCAGAAAGAGCTAAACGAAAACAACCGAATCGATGCGATCTTAGGTATGTCTGTGCAGGAATCCCAGTTTTCGTTTACGGATGCCCGACGATCGAATTTCCCCTTTAATGAGATCCCCATCATCAGTGCCGGAGGTATCATTACCGGCGCGAACGCGACTGTACAGGAATGGAGTATCCTGTCGTATTTCTCCCGTGTGAATTATAGCATCCAGGACAAATACTTGTTTACGGCAAACTATCGAATCGACGGATCGTCTCGATTTGGAGCTCTTAACCGGTACGGACATTTCCCATCTGTCGCCTTCGCGTGGAGAATGGGGGATGAAGATTTCCTTCGGGGCAACGGTGTGGTTGAAAACCTGAAATTTAGAACCAGTTGGGGCTTGTCCGGAAACCAAGAGATCCCGAACTACGTGAATCAGATTCTGTTCTCCGGTGGGCAGGTATATAACCAACAGCCGGGATTTCTCCCCAATGTGTATGGAAGCGGTGAATTGGGCTGGGAGACGACAGAGCAAATAAACTTGGGCGTTGACTTCTCTCTTTTCAACAACCGCATCAGTGTATTGGCTGATTATTACGTAAAAAACACCCGTGATTTGCTGATTCGGGTTCAAATCCCCCGAACCTCCGGCTACATGAATACCTTCACCAACTTGGGTGAAATCCAAAACCGGGGCTTTGAGTTTGAACTCAAATCAAGAAACATGACGGGAGAGTTTATTTGGAACACCTCGTTGAACATGACCTTCAACCGAAACGAAGTGATGTCCCTTCCGGAGGGAGATATCCTTGGAGGTATAGGCAACTTCAACATTGCTAGAGAGGGCTTGCCGCTAGGTTCCTTTTTTGGCTGGGTAATGCATGGCGTCAACCCAGAAAACGGTTTGATCGACTTCGAGCGGATCGATGGAACCTTAGGGCCTCCAACAAGACAACAGGACAGGCAAATAATCGGTAATCCCAACCCCCGTCTCTTTGGAGGGATCACCAACGACTTTTTCTACAAAAATTTCGACTTCAGCGTAATGGGTCAATTTGTGGGCGGGGTCGAGTTGTATAACTACACCGCCTTCTACCGGTTTTCAGGCTTCAACCTTAGTGGAAACGGCGACAGGGCTTGGACCCGGAGATGGCGTCAGCCAGGTGATATTACCGACGTACCTCGTCCATCACCAGGCAGCTTGGATAACGCGGCGGTATCTACCAGATGGGTTGAAGACGGCTCTTTCTTCCGGCTTAGAAACATTACCTTGGGTTACACGCTCCCCAATACGATTACCGACAGGTTGAAGATCAACAATATGCGGATATATACCACCGTACAGAATGCCTTTGTCTTTACTTCCTATACCGGATATGACCCGGAAGTAAACGCAATGTCCAGTGATGGTATTGCCTATGGTACCGACCACAGCAATTACCCACAACCACGAATTTTTACCGGAGGTATCAACATCACATTCTAAGACCCAACTGACATGAAGAATATAAAATTAGCAATAGTAGGATTCTTATTGGCGGCAGGGTTTTCTTCCTGCGACGAATTCATCGAAAAGCAGCCAATCGACCAACTTAGCCAGGCTACGTTTTTCGCTGACGAGGCTACCACCCGGACAGCGATCATAGGTGCGTACAGAAGTATGACCACCAGTGCAAGCTATGGGCAAGCCTTTATTGTCATTCCTGAGTTCGCTGCTGGAAACATGGCCCATATCTCCAGCTTCCCGGAGTATGTAGAATTCCAGAATTTCAACATCCGAATCGACAATCCATGGACATTGAACATTTGGACAGCCTCGTACAACACCATCAATGCGGTGAACAATATCATTGCATTTGCGCCACGCATAGCGGGTTTTAGCAACAACACAGCACTGCAGAACCTAGTACGGGAAGCCAGGTTTATCCGGGCACTTTCTTACTTCAACCTGGTAAGGAGCTGGGGAGATGTACCACTGATTTTGGAGCCCACTACCCAGCAGACCACAAGTGCAGATCTGAGGGTATCCAGGAATGCCGCATCGGACGTATATGCCGCCATTATCGCAGACCTTACCCAGGCACTTGACTTGCCACTAAATGCCAGCGGAACCGCAAAAGGACGAGCAAATGGCATGGCTGCCAGAGCTCTTCTGGCGAAAGTGCAATTGTATGCGGGCAACTTTGCTCAGGCCGCCCAACTGGCGGAAGAAGTCCTGGCAAATGGTGCTTATGGCCTAGTGGAAAATTTTGCAACTATTTGGACTACGGAAAATTCATCCGAATCCCTGTTTGAGCTTCAATTTGATCAACAAACACCCAATACCTTTGTGACAAACGCCAATCCCTTATCGAGGCAGGAGTTCTTCGCCAGAGGTGCCGCCGAAGATGTTTTTGAGGCAACAGATCTTCGTAGATCGTTCACGGTCAGAAGGGCATTGGACGTGGCTGGCAACGAGCAATTCTACGTAGGAAAGTACCGGAATTTCAACCCCCCAACCCAAAACGTGCCGATTTTAAGGCTAGGTGAAGTTTACTTGATCCACGCAGAAGCTCGTGCAAAAGCAGACGGAAACGTAAGTGCAGGAGCCTTGGCGAGCCTAAATGCCATACGGCAGCGAGCAGGTATCAGCCCCGTTGCCAACCCTGGTTCGGTGGATGCCTTCACCAGAGAGGTTCAACTGGAAAAACGGAGGGAAATGATGTTCGAGTTTGAAACCTGGTTTGACCTTACCAGAACAGGGCTTGCGACGGAGATATTGGGGGTTCCTTCACAACAACGGTTTGTTTTCCCCATACCTCAGCTAGAACTTGATCTAAATCGAAATTTGGTGCAGAATCCCGGATATTAATTTCACTTATTTTGTAAAAAGTGCGTAGGCCAAATGGTCTACGCGCTTTTCATATATGTCCCTGGGATCGGTTGGTATATTTATTTCCTCCAATACTACTCCAGAAGCGTCCATCTTGATCCCTGTAAGGCAAATCCCCCGAAATGCCCCCGTATCCACATTCCATGAAGGTGGGCTTTCCGTAAACGCCGCCTTGCCACCGATCTGGGGTGTATGACCAATCACCTGGATTTTTCCTACATCGCGAAGAGTACCCCGGTTCCACAAAACTCCCTGCCGGTTCTCTTCATCAAACGGATTCTCAGTGAAAGAAACACCGGCATGGGACACCAACACATGTTGGTTCTCCCAGACAAGTCCCCTCTCCTCCAACCAGCCTCGCCAGGAAAGAATATCCAACACTGCCTCTGCAAACCCCAGCAAGGTTTCCCTGCCGCCATTTACAATCCAATGATCCCGTGGGTCTTTGCCTTGGAGGAATTTGATCATCATGAGTTCATGATTCCCCTTCAAAAAGACCACTCCATCGGGATGGGTCAACTCCAAATTTCGGGAAGTTTCTAAGCATTTATGGCTATATCGCCCCCGGTCTACCAAGTCTCCCACCTGAATCAGTAGCTCTGTATCAGGTTCCCAGTGTCCAAGCAAGGCCGAATAGGTGTGCCAACAACCGTGTACGTCTCCTATAATGAACAGATTCTTTTCCTTGTCAACCATGGTATATCTCCGGTTGGCACGACTTGACCCTAGCACCACTTAATGTCAGGGATTTGACGGCTGTACCGTGAATGTTTCAATATTTTGGTTAATTTTGCACCAATTTAGCCAGAAGTAACTTCTACTCAAAACCTAATTTTAGCATGCCTAAAGACAGCAGCATCAAACATGTACTGATTATCGGAAGTGGGCCCATCATTATTGGACAAGCCTGTGAGTTTGACTATTCGGGCTCCCAAGCCGCAAGATCGTTGAGGGAAGAGGGGATTATCGTTACCCTAATCAACTCCAACCCGGCTACGATCATGACCGATCCGGTAACAGCCGACAATGTTTATCTCCTTCCTTTGGAAAAAAAATCGATCGTCAAGATCCTCAAAGATCACCCCGATATCGATTGCGTGCTCCCCACCATGGGAGGCCAAACTGCCCTCAATCTAGCCATCGACTGCGATAAGGCAGGAATCTGGAGCAAATTCAATGTCAGAATGATCGGCGTAGACATAGATGCTATCGAGACTGCCGAAAACAGGGAAAAATTCAAGGCCCTCATGGAACGTCTCAATGTAGACGTCTGCGTAGGGCGAACTGCCACTTCCTTCCTCCAAGGCAAGGAAATTGCCCAGGAGATCGGCTTTCCATTGGTCATCCGCCCATCCTACACGCTTGGCGGAACGGGGGGTGGTTTTGTGGACAAACCGGAAAACTTCGAAAAGGCGTTGATGGCCGGGCTACAGGCATCCCCTACCCACGAGGTGTTGGTGGAGCAAAGCATTCTTGGCTGGAAAGAATATGAACTGGAGGTACTTCGGGACTCTATAGGAAATATGGTGGTCATCTGTTCGATCGAGAATTTTGACCCCATGGGCGTGCATACAGGCGACTCCATCACGGTGGCACCCGCCATGACGCTGCCGGATCCGGTGTACCAGCGAATGAGGACACTCGCCATCAAGATGATGAACGGCATCGGTAATTTCGCAGGTGGTTGCAACGTTCAGTTTGCCGTTAGCCCAGACAACGAAACCATTATTGGAATCGAGATCAATCCTCGGGTTTCCCGCTCCTCTGCACTCGCGTCCAAAGCTACCGGATACCCGATCGCTAAGGTGGCCGCAAAACTCGCCATCGGTTACAACCTCGATGAGCTCAAAAATTCAATTACCGGGAGCACCTCGGCCTTTTTTGAACCCGCCATTGACTATGTGATCGTAAAAATCCCCCGTTGGAACTTTGACAAATTTAAAGGTGCTGACCGTAGGCTGGGGCTCTCCATGAAAGCCGTAGGAGAGGTGATGGGGATAGGTAGAAACTTTCAGGAAGCACTTCAAAAAGCCTGTCAATCACTGGAAATAAAAAGAAGTGGACTGGGTGCTGATGGCAAAGAACTTCGCAACCAGGAAGAAATTCTTTACAGCCTCGCCAATCCAAGCTGGAACCGTCTATTTCACGTCTACGATGCGTTCAAGCTGGGGATCTCTTTTCGTACGATCCAAGACCTGACCAAAATCGACAAGTGGTTCCTGAAGCAAATCGAAGAACTCGTCCATTTGGACATAAAGATAGCCGAACATACCCTAGCCACCTTACCCTTCGAGCTGATGAAACTCGCAAAGCATAAGGGATATGCGGACCGTCAGATTGCCCACTTGGTGGGATGTCTCGAAAGTGAGGTGTTCCACAAACGACGGGAAGAAATGGGTATCAAGCGGGTCTATAAATTGGTCGACACCTGTGCGGCCGAGTTTGAAGCCCAGACACCCTATTACTATTCGAGTTTTGGAGAGGAAAACGAATCCCTGCCCTCTGACAGAAAGAAGGTAGTGGTCCTTGGATCCGGCCCGAATCGTGTGGGACAGGGGATCGAATTCGACTATTCCTGCGTACATGGGGTATTGGCTGCAAAAGAGAGCGGTTTCGAAACCATTATGATCAACTGCAATCCCGAGACGGTATCAACAGACTTCGACATTGCTGACAAACTGTACTTCGAACCGGTCTTTTGGGAACACATCTACGAAATCATCCTGCACGAGAATCCGATTGGTGTAATCGTCCAATTGGGAGGTCAGACGGCACTCAAGCTCGCCGAAAAGCTCGATAAATATGGTATTCCTATCATAGGCACCAGTTTTGAGGCACTTGATTTGGCCGAAGACCGAGGAAGGTTTTCGACCTTACTCAAAGAAAACGAGGTACCCTATCCCGAGTTTGGCACCATCCACAATACCGACGAGGCACTCGAACTCTGCAAGCGGATAGGCTTTCCCCTTCTCGTAAGGCCATCCTACGTGTTGGGTGGGCAGGGCATGAAGATCGTCATTAACGAAAAGGAACTGGAGGAACATGTGGTCAATGTACTGCGTGATATCCCGAACAATGAGATCTTGCTGGATCACTTTCTGGAAGGCGCCATTGAAGCAGAAGCCGATGCAATCTGCGACGGAGAAAATGTGTACATCATCGGCATTATGCAGCATATTGAGCCGGCGGGAATACATTCCGGTGACTCTTATGCCGTACTCCCTCCCTATAATCTGGGAGATTATGTCATGAGGCAGATACAGACCTACACCGAAAAAATCGCCCTTGCGCTGAGAACAAAAGGATTGATAAATATACAATTCGCCATCAAAAACGATATCGTGTATGTGATCGAGGCTAACCCAAGGGCTTCACGTACCGTACCATTTATCTGTAAAGCGTACGGCGAGCCTTATGTAAACTATGCTACCAAGGTGATGTTGGGCGTGAATAAGGTAACAGATTTTCAGTTTAACCCGACCAAAAAAGGGTATGCAATCAAGGAACCGGTATTCTCCTTCCACAAGTTCCCGAACGTAAACAAGGAATTAGGGCCGGAGATGAAGTCTACCGGTGAGGGCATCTACTTTATAGATGATCTTATGGACGATTATTTCCTTAAAATCTACTCGGAAAGAAACATTTACCTTAGTAAGTAACCTAACAGGGAGCAGTGGGGATTTTTTCACTGCTCCCTGTTTACCATCAATAAATACCCACCGCTGGGAAACGTTTTTGGAGCTTTCACGTGTTATTTATTTCGAAAGGCCTCAATTTTGGTTAACTTGATACCTAAAATAGTCTTTATGCCCGGACGTCTTTATACAGGTTCCCATTGACCCCGGACATATCGGATTAAATACAAACGCATGATTCTCAAACTAATCATATTCTTTATTGCCATTGGATGGGTTCTTTCCAGTTTGGTAAAGTTCTTTCTAAGAAGTAAGCTGAAACAGTTCGTAGACCAAGTAAATGAAACCCAACGTGCCGAAGCCAGCAGAAGAACAAGGCCAAAGGATGGCAACGTGAACGTCGATTACGTTCCTAAAGGACGTAACTCCTCAGGAGGCAAGGGCCAAGGAGGCGAGTATATTGATTACGAAGAAGTTAAAGATTAAATCGACACCTGTTTGTCCTTTTTGATTTTTTGGTTAGATTTATCCCATAAATGAAACGGGGGGTCTCCATACTGTTGCTTTTTTGTTTTTTTTTGTACCACTTTGGGTACTACGTATTCTATTTTGCCTACCAGCACTACCTAGAAGCTCAGTGGAGACAAAATATCACTTTGGAAGAAACCGATAACCATTCCGTTCTGGAGATTCCGATGCGGATTCCTTACCTAATCGATAACAAGGATTTTCACGAGACCAATATTCCTTTTGTGTTGGAAGGTGTTGCCTATCGAGGTATTAAAAAAAGGTTTGTGAACGATGCATTTCAACTGGTCTACGTCCCTGACCACGCAAAAATCAAGTTGGATTTAACCCTAAGAAGCTGGGTGATGTCGTTGGTACCGAACGAAGCGCAAGACCCTTCCAAAGAGGTGATGATAACATCCTCTTTTATAAAAGACTACCTGCCACCACAGCCACCCTTCTCTTTTGACAGGTTACCCGTAGGCGATACTATCGATAATTCCCTTTTTTTGACTTCTTTCAAGTACATAGATCTAGAAGTGACATCCCCTCCTCCCAAGTCTTAGATTTAGCGTGATTCCTTTTTCTATATACGAAAAAGAGCCCTAGCTGTTGAACATCCAATAGCTTGTTATTAATGCATTTGTGCCAAGCATGGCCGGCAGCAAAACCCGCTGTTGCCGACAATTCTCCTATTAGGATCCGCGGCAATATGCATCCAATCTATTCCTCTACAACTAATTTCATCCATTGTGAAAACCTATACTTATATCCTCGTGCTCGTAGCGAGCATATGCCTGTATGCCATTGAGCTGTCTGCTCAGGGCTGCGTTGCCATCCGGCAATTTTCCGGCGTGGGCAACTCGTTAAACCAAGGAGAGATCCTACAAAGGGGAGACTTCAATGTCGCTTTAAACTACCGGTATTTCAGGTCATTTCGGCATTTTCGTGGCACCCACGAAGAGCCCGACCGCATAGCCAACAATACCGAAGTCATCAACTGGTCCCATTCTGTAGATATCAATCTTAGCTATGCACTAACTGACCGGTTTTACCTTTCCGGATCCCTACCATTTGTTTACAATGAACGCAGCTCACTCTATGAGCATGGGCGAAACTCCAGACACATGAGTTATTCGGGCGGTATTGCCGATGTACGATTGGGTGTTGGGTACTGGCTTTTTGAAGGCGAAAAAGCCAAAAATGGAAACATGGCTGTAGGAGCAAGTATCAAGCTGCCTACCGGAAACTATCGGGCAAGTAGCACTTTCTACAACGTGGGGCCGGAAGGAAGGCCGGAGGTACGTCCGGTTGACCAATCCATACAACCTGGTGATGGAGGCGTTGGGTTGATTTTGGATACACAGGGGCTTCGTTTTCTCAATAATGGCTTTATCGTATACTATGATGGGTTCTACCTCATCAATCCGAGAGAAATGAATAGGACTAGAACCTTCCGCGAGACCCTCAACCCAATACTGGCCAACGAAGCCATCATGGCAGTACCCGACCAATATGCATTCAGGGCAGGCGTTTTCAAGTCTGTCGTCGCGCACTCTCTTGGGGTTTCGCTCGGAGGCAGAGTGGAGGGTGTGCCGGTACGTGACTTGATCGGTGGCAACGAGGGCTTCAGACGTCCGGGATATGTAGTTTCGGTTGAACCGGGAGCCAGCTATATGGTCAAAGACCTAACCCTTAGCCTTAATGTCCCTGTGGCGCTTATCAGAAACCGAACACGTAGCGTCACGGATATTGCCGCTTCTACCTCAAGCAATATGCGGCATGGGGATGCTGCCTTCGCAGACTACCTGATCAATGTGGGCGTTGCATGGCGGATAAACAAAAAGGAGCCCTCGTTATTTGATATCCGATAAACAACACAATTTCACCGGTTTTCTGATTATGAAAACCGGTGAATTCAACGCCCCCCATTTGCTCTTAAATCGTTCCGGCATTTTACGTCCAATGGAGGTATGGTTGCGTTGACCATGCCCAGTACCCGATGGGTTTCGACGGCCCAAAACATAAGACAAGAAGAATTGTCGCAATGAAAGTGGTTTTCCTCATCTTCATGGTCTTCAACCATATCTGTACCGTTATTGACCAATCCCATAAGATGGCCCAACTCATGCAAAACAATCGTGCTCTCTAACAGTGCTCTCCCCGGCCGCCTGATAATACCCGAATTTTCCACAATCCTTCTCCCAAATAAAACCATACTCGTACTCTGGTAAGCCGCTCCCAACGCAAAGGTATCCTCGTCATCCCGGGAGAAGTAACCGTCTACGACCAGAAGAAAAACCGTTAATATATTTCGTTCGTTGTACCGCTGCCTATGCTCGCGTTCCAGGGCCAACAGCTCTTGGACAGTATAACTTTGCTGACCAAGCGCCGGAATCTCGCGTTCACGAAAAATAACCCCGTCCGGCTTGTGCGTGTATGTCTCCAAAAACGAAACCATCTCGCCCAGCATTTGATTGGTAGGGCGAAAACCCTCCATGTATACCACCTCTATCTCCAAACGGGTGAAACGATCGGCGGAAAGTAGCTGGTTGGCGAGTTGCCCGACCGCCCTCCTGGCCGCAGGCTCCCCCAAAAATGGATCCTCCGTAATCCGATCCCTGTCCACCATACAGGAGACAGCAAATAAAAGCACCGACCCCATCTGAACCCACCAAGCAAGTAATCGTATTCTCCCCATCTGCTACGTTTTGTTTATGATCCATAACGCATAAGTACTTAAAAAAATTAAACATCCCATAAACAAAATTTTGGCAATCGCCTTAAAATCCCCTGTCAGCAAAAAACTCCTCTCAATCAACCCTGCCCGATGGACAATAATAGCTAAAAAAAACGTTAATTTATCGTTTGAAAGGTCATCTTGCACCAAATGGTCAGGCCGTCAACCGAATTTCCAATCCATTTCAAATACAGACGGGACGACGGGGTCTTTCATGATCGTTACGTAACATCGATTAACCCACGAAAAATATGAAAAACTATTTCTTTGTATTGACCTTTTCGCTTCTTTCCCTAGCGTCTCAGGCGCAGGTATTTTCGGTTGGCCCCAAGTTTGGAGTTTCCCAGGGAGATGTACGGGTTTCGAATGGATTTCAGGGAGATGATTCAAAAATGGGCTATCACTTGGGTGCCTATGCGCGGATAAATCTACCTGTTATCTACCTGCAACCGGAAATACTATATACCAACACCGGAGGATCTTTTAGCGACAACACATTCAACTACGATGTAAGCTTCGACCGATTGGATATACCGTTGATGGTCGGCATAAGAATGGGTTCCGTATTCCGCATCCAGGCCGGCCCGGTGGCCTCCCACCTTCTGAACAGCAACGTGCAAAGCGATCCTGCCCAAGCAACCCTCGCTCCAAAAGCAGAGGATTTCACGTTCGGATTCCAGGCTGGGATCGGCTTCGATATAGGAAACTTCCTTATGGATTTAAAATACGAGGGAGGTGTAACCAGATCTGTCGCAAGCATATCGCAACTCCAAACTGACCAGCGTCAAAATCAACTAATTCTCTCACTCGGTTTCAGGCTGTTCTAGCCTTTTTAACGAGCACTGAGCATCTGATTTGAGAGAGCAGATCGCTACAGGAAGGTATGCTATGCCAATTGCCGGACATTGAAAGTGCCTGACGTCAACTCTTTGCCATTTCCGTGGGTTTTAGTTCCTTTGTCAAGCTTTTTTTGGCCAAAAATATCAGGGCAAAGGATAACACGAACAAAATTGCCGCTATCACCGACAGCGTATAGGATTCCTGTCTGAAGTTGTTCCAAGCAAATAGACCCAGTGAACTTAGCGTTACAGTGAACATAAAGAACATGGGAATCGTGACAAAAGTCGGATTCACTTTTTTCCGGATCAGCCATACCGAAATGGTCAGCAATGCGAGAGCCGCCAAAAGCTGATTGGCCGATCCGAAAATAGGCCACAGCGTAGAGAATCCTCCGCTTTGGAGAAGCACCACGGAAAGTACTACTACCACGAAGGTAGATAGATACCTATTTTGGGAAATTTTTTTCCCAACTGGGTGTGTCACGTCTTCGAAATACTCCTGCAATGTAAACCTCGCCAAACGGGTACACGTATCCAAGGTTGTGAGCGCAAAGGCTGAAACCGTAAGTGCCACAAAACCTACCGCAAAGGTTTGATTTACGCCCATGGCAGATATAATTGCACCCAGACCGTCGGCAAACAAGGGAACAGGCCCTTGATCGGCCAGCCTGGTCATATAATCCGAACGGGAGAGGACGATTACTGCACCCACCGAAATAATCGCCAAGAAAGACTCTATAAGCATCCCCCCATAGCCTACAAGCTTGACATCTTCCTCTCGATCTATCTGCTTTGACGTAGTACCGGAAGCAACGAGGGAATGGAATCCAGAAATCGCCCCACAAGCAATGGTGACAAACAAGACTGGAAATATAAAGCCCAAGGTTTCGCTGGACACGTGGATTTCCGTATCCATCACAATGGTAGGATTTGCGACAAACACTCCTATCACAGCAGCTAAGATCAACCCATATAACAAAAAGCTATTGAGGTAGTCCCTAGGCTGTAACAGCATGGACACCGGGGCAACAGAGGCAATGAATGCGTAGGCCAACAGCACATAGATCCAAGACTGATACTCCAAGGCAAAGGGAATCTGCATCCCAACATACACAAAAAAATACATCAGGATCACACCCATCACGGTGATGATTGCAAAGGCGGATTTTTTGTGTGCACTTCGCTTATTCACAAATCCGAACGCCACCGCCAAGAGGATAAACAAGATCGAAGCGGAAGCCACGCCCGGGTTGTTGATAAAGGTCTTGGCAATGATATCCGCAAAGACGGCAATGATCAAAATCAGCGTTGAAAAGCTAAATAGGATAAAAAGCCGCTTCCCGCTCTTTCCTATGTTGTTCTGAATGATTACACCGATTGATTTGCCATCATTCCTCAGCGACGCCACCATGCTGCCCAAATCATGCACGGCACCAAAAAATATACCCCCAAGCAGAATCCAAATTACCGCGGGAATCCATCCAAAGGTAATGGCGATAATGGGTCCTACAATCGGCCCGGCACCTGCTATCGAGGCGAAATGATGCCCCAAAACGACGATAGGCTTACTCGGAATATAATCTACCCCATCATTAAGACGATGTGACGGAGTGATATTGTCATTGGTTATTTTAAACTTTTTGAACACATACTTACCATAGGTAAAGTAGGCACCGGTCAGAATTACAGCCGATAATACAAAAAGATAGGTTAATTGCATGGTTTTTGGTAGAAGTTAGGTCGCCATAAGGCGATTTGAACACGGTCATGTAGAAAACACGACTAAAGATAGGCAGAAATACCGTTCGTAGGCCTGTCGAGAAAAAATTTCTTTCCATTCTTTTACCCCGTCCAACCAACCATTTGATATGACGCAGGAAAAACTAATCTTCATGCTAACCATCTTGGCCTCTTTACTGGCCAGCCACCTGTTACTGTATTTGTTCTTTAGACGGCTTGCCTCGTTTTTCTATAAGCCGACCACCGACAAAGGAAAAAGAGCCCTGAGAAAACTTGGGTTTTCGTTGAAATGGGGATTGTTCTTTGTGATCTTTCCCTTGGCAGAGCGTTATTTCTCCCCCGACGACATGGATTACCTTAGGCATCATCCGTTGTTTTCCGTGCTCTTTGTCGTAAACCTGACGTGGATTCTCGTGGAGCTGTCCAATGTAGTCAGGCATCGGATATTGGAAAGTTTTGATTTTGGCAAAAGCGACAACCTGAAAGAACGCCGAATGATCACCCAATTGGATTTTATCCGCAAGGTCTTTGTGATCGTGGTGGTGGTCATTGCCTCTGCGAGCATACTGATGCAATTTGAATCCGCACGGAACATCGGTGCCGGGTTGCTGACATCAGCGGGAATACTCGGTATCATCGTAGGTTTTGCAGCGCAAAAATCCATCGCAAATTTACTGGCAGGATTTCAGATTGCCTTTACCCAACCTATTCGCCTGGATGATGTGGTCGTGCTGGAGGGCGAGTGGGGCAAGATCGAAGAAATCAACCTCACCTACGTAGTGGTCAAGATTTGGGATCAGCGGAGATTGGTGCTCCCCATCACTTATTTTTTGGAAAAGCCATTTCAAAACTGGACAAGGACAACGGCAGATATATGGGGGACTGTCTTTTTATACGTAGACCATACCATTCCGATCGAGCCATTGAAACAACATCTAAAGGAACTGCTGGACTCAAGCCCCCTTTGGGATGGGAAGGTGCAGGTACTTCAAGTAACAGACATACGGGAGCGAACAGTCGAGCTCCGCTGCCTTATGAGTGCCCGCGATAGCCCTGGTGCCTTTGATCTGAGGTGCTTCGTGAGGGAAAAAATGCTTGATTTCATCCAGAGGAACTATCCAGAATCCCTTCCAAAAACAAGAATCTCATTGGAAAAGGAGCAAACCGTCTCCGGACAACTGGCACAACCCTAGAAAAATGGTTTCCTTTGTGAGAATTTTATTTAACCGATATTACGCATAAATTTGTGTTCGCTAAAAAGAGACTTCGTCCCTAAACACCCTACTAATGGCTTGGTTTAAAAGAAAAGACGCTGGCATCAAAACTTCCACTGAGGAAAAAAAAGATACCCCTGATGGGCTTTGGTATAAAACCCCAAAGGGTAACATCATCCACACCAGAGAGCTAAAAAACAACTCCTATGTGTGCCCCGATGACGAATACCATGTAAAAATCGGCTCAAAAGAATATTTTGAGATACTTTTTGATGAAAACAAGTACACAGAGCTCGATGCGGGGATGACCTCCGGAGATCCCCTTCGCTTTGTCGATACCAAGGCCTACACTACCCGAATAAAGGAAACAATCGCTAAAACAGACCTTAAAGATGCGGCACGTTCCGCTGTGGGAAAACTTAACGGCACTGAAATCGTAATCACCTGTATGGATTTCAATTTCATCGGTGGATCGATGGGTTCAGTGGTTGGGGAAAAGATCGCCAGGGCAATAGACTATGCATTAAAGCACAAGGTGCCTTTTTTGATGATCTCCAAGTCGGGTGGTGCACGGATGATGGAGGCGGGGTTTAGCCTTATGCAAATGGCAAAGACCTCTGCCAAGTTGGCTCAGCTCGATGACGCAGGCATACCCTATATTTCACTCCTCACTGACCCAACCACAGGAGGGGTAACAGCCTCCTATGCGATGTTGGGTGACTTCAACATTGCAGAACCGGGGGCTTTGATTGGCTTTGCAGGGCCCCGTGTGATCCGGGAGACGATAGGAAAAGACCTGCCCAAAGGTTTCCAAAGTTCCGAGTTTGTATTGGAACATGGTTTCCTTGACTTTATCATCGACCGACGACAGTTGAAAAACAGATTGAGCACTTTGCTAAACCTATTGAAAAATTAACAGTTTAAATCGGTAGGGATAAAGCGTCCTAAAATTTGGAATAAAGTAAAGGTGTTAAGCGATTATTGAATATATTTGCAATCGTTTAATCCGGATTTGTCGTACTGAAAAGAAAAAAACATCGTTAAATGAGTTCAGTAATCATTACCTCGATCGTAGCATTTACGTTGATTATTTTGCTACTTGTGTTCATCCTTCTTTTTGCCCAGTCCAAGCTAGTCGCCTCTGGAGATGTGAAAATCATCATCAACGGAGACGAAAAAAACCCAATCATAGCCTCGGCAGGATCCACGCTGCTGAATACCTTGGGAAACAAGAAAATATTTCTCCCTTCAGCCTGTGGCGGCGGCGGAACCTGCGCCATGTGTAAATGTACAATAGAAGATGGCGGAGGAGAGGTGCTTCCTACGGAGGTCGGTCATCTTAGTAGAGCCGAGCAGCAAAGTAAAGTTAGGCTTTCATGCCAAGTGAAAGTTAAGAACGACATGCGCATCCGTATTCCAGAAGAAATCTTTGGAATCAAAAAATGGGAGTGCGAAGTGGTATCCAACTACAACGTTTCCACTTTCATCAAAGAGTTTGTAGTAAAATTACCCGAGGGTGAAATTCTTGAGTTTGAACCGGGAGGATACATACAAATTGACGTACCGGCAATCACAGTTAATTACAAGGATATTGATATTACGCCTCACCCAGATCTTGGTCACCCACAGGAAGTGTACAAGAGCGATTGGGATAAATTCGGTCTTTGGGATTTGGTGATGAAAAATGATGAGCCGTTGTTCAGGGCTTACTCAATGGCCAATCACCCAGCTGAGGGAAATATCGTCATGCTGACCATCCGTATTGCAACGCCACCATGGGATAGGGCCAACAACAGATGGATGGATGTTAACCCAGGCGTTTGTTCTTCCTATGTGTTTGGCAGAAAACCAGGTGACAAAGTAACGATATCAGGCCCATATGGTGAATTCCACATAAATCCAACTCAACGGGAGATGGTATACATAGGTGGAGGTGCGGGCATGGCCCCATTAAGGTCTCATTTGTTCCACCTTTTCCACACTGAAAAATCCAACCGAAAAGTATCTTATTGGTACGGTGGTAGGTCAAAGAAAGAGCTCTTCTACGTAGAGCATTTCCGTGAGATTGAAAAGGACTTCCCGAACTTCAACTTCCATATTGGACTCTCAGAGCCTCTCCCCGAAGACAACTGGAAAGTAAAGGAATCCTTGGACGATAAAAATGGCGATGGTTACGTTGGATTTATCCATCAGGTATTGTATGACAACTACCTCAAATTCAAGGATGAGCCAGACGAAATCGAGTTTTATCTTTGCGGTCCTCCATTGATGAATGCCGCAGTGCTCAAGCTGTTGGATGATCTGGGTGTACCGAATGAAAATATTCGCTTCGACGACTTTGGAGGATAATACAAAAAGTCCCGCAGGTAGCGGGACTTTTTTCGTTATATCGGTTGATTTTCCCTATTTTTGATTAATAACACAGGCAACAACCCCAACAGAATGGATCTAAAGATATTTTTCGAACCACTTCCTGAAGCTTTGTACCTTCAACCTAGATCACATAATGCCTTTTTCGAGGGGATAAATTGCCACGGAGAACATTTCCCAAGTCTACAAGGAATCCAACTGGCGATAATCGGACTGGAGGAATACAGAGGCTCAGAAGGACTGCCTAACGGCCCCGAATCAGCCTACGCGGTACGAGAAAAACTGTATCGCCTGAAAAAAGGGCAAGGACTCTATAAAATAGCGGACCTGGGTACGCTCAGATCGGGAGAAACCCAAAAGGAAACCTGCCAACTTATCCGTTCCATCGGCGAGTTTCTCATCAACCAAGAGATATTGCCCATCTTTATAGGAGGCTCGCACGACCTGGATTTTGGCCAATACCTCGCCTATGAAAAAATGCGAAAGATGATAAGTGTACTAACCGTAGATGCCAAAATGGACATGGAGGACAACGGTACCGCAGCGCAAACCCATTCCCAACAAATCGTACTTCACCGTCCCAACTTTATCTTTAACTACTGCCATCTTGCCTACCAAAGCTTCCTTACCGACACCGATTTGGTAGCCACCCTCGAAAAACTGTATTTTGATCACGTTAGACTCGGCAAGCTTCGGGACAACTTCCAGGAAGTCGAGCCGTTGATTCGGAATGCAGACATGGTGAGTTTTGATTTATGTGCAGTAAAATCAACAGACGCTCCGGGAGCTATAGACGGCCAGCCCTTTGGCATGACTTCTGAAGAAGCCTGCCAAGTAAGCTGGTTTGCAGGCACCAATGAGAAACTAAGCTCGGTAGGCTTCTATGGGTATCATAGCAGCCTTGACGACGCACGCTACAGCACAGCATCCGTATTAGCTACGATGGTATGGTATTTCATCGAGGGATTTTATCAACGTAAGGACAGCCTTTCATTCAAAAGCAGCGACTATACCATGTACACTGTCTCCATGGATGCTTCGCCTTCCATGCTGCACTTCTACAAAAGCAACCGAAGCGGAAAATGGTGGATGGAAGTACCGGTGGCCGATATGGGAAAATTTGGAGATCATACGATCATACCCTGTAGCTACGAGGATTACCAGGTGGCATTGCGTGGCGAAATCCCCGAGCGATGGGTAAATGCCCAACTGAAGCTCCCTTGAGGGTGAAATTTCTGAAAACCTCCTAATCTTTTTGTAAATTATCTATCTTTGAGGGATCATCTGCCTATGAAAATCCTAACGAAAAGCCAACTATCTCTTTATAACGGACAGGATAAGCCTGAGATTTATGTTGCGTTCAATGGGCTGGTATACGATGTAAGCAAGTCCAGGCTTTGGAGAAACGGGAAACACTACGAACACTGGGCAGGTCAGGATTTGACCAATGAACTGACAGATGCCCCACACACAGCGCATGTGTTTGATAAATTTGAACCCATCGCATACCTCAAATAAATATGATTTTAATAGCTGACAGTGGTTCCAGCAAAACAGATTGGAGAGCAATCGGTAAAGGTGGTGAAATAACACAGTTTCGGACGGTTGGCTTTAATCCGTATTACCAAAACCCGGACGCCATGCTCCGTGATTTGCAGACAGAATCAATCCTTTCACTCAGGGGCGAAATCCAAGAGGTATATTTTTACGGGGCCGGATGCACCGGAGAAAAAAACAAAAAAACGGTTTCCCATCTTATTCGAACGGTATTGGGCGACGTACAGGTTTATGTTGACCATGACCTTACCGCTGCAGCGAAGGCTACCTGCGGCCACAAAGCGGGCATTGCGTGCATTTTGGGGACTGGATCAAATAGCGGTGATTATGATGGTGAATCCATAATTGCCAACCGCCCTTCTCCTGGATACCTGTTGGGAGATGAGGGAGGCGGCTCTTATATAGGGCGTCGTTTTCTTCAGGATTTTATCTACGACGACATGCCTACGGAAATCCGTGAAATGCTGTTGGAGGAGACCCCATTGACAAATTTGGAAATCCAGGAAAATGTGTACCAAAAACCTTTCCCCAACAGATACATGGCGGGCTTTTGCAAGTTTATACACGAGCACAAAAAACATCCGTACTGTTATCAGCTGTTTTACAATGGATTCCATGATTTTTTCAAACGGCATGTGATGCGCTACACCGATTTCCAACACAAACCGGTGAACTTCGTGGGCTCCATTGCATTTCACAACGGTGAAATATTACGAAAAGTCGGTACTGATCTCGGTATCCATATTGATGTTATTCTAGAGGCTCCAATTGCTGGTCTCACCCTCTATCACCAAAATAAAATATGAGCACAACAACCGAAAGCAGTTCATTCTATGACAATTTGGAGCAGATGTCCATTTCGGAGCTGCTTGCCAACATGAACAAAGAAGATCAAACGGTTCCGTTGGCTGTGGCCAAATCCCTTCCCCAAATCGAAAGGTTAGTCGCAGCCATCGTTCCGAAGATGGAGCAGGGTGGCCGGCTATTTTACATCGGAGCAGGAACCAGTGGACGGTTGGGCATATTGGATGCCTCCGAGTGTCCTCCTACCTACGGAGTGCCACACGATTTGGTAATCGGGATTATAGCCGGTGGTGATACCGCTATACGGAAGGCAGTAGAGAATGCCGAGGATGATCCGGCACAAGCCTGGGAAGATATCCAAAAATTCGGATTCAACGAAAACGATTCCGTGATTGGAATAGCAGCATCAGGCACTACACCCTACGTCATAGGGGGACTAAAGGCCGCCAACGAGGCCGGATTACTTTCCGGATGCATCACCTGCAACGCCGGCAGTCCGCTAGCTGCTGTCGCTCAGCTGCCGGTAGAGGTGGTGGTAGGCCCTGAGTTTGTTACCGGCAGCACGCGAATGAAATCCGGTACCGCACAAAAGCTGGTGCTTAATATGATTTCCACCAGTGTAATGATCAAACTGGGAAAGGTGAAGGGAAACAAGATGGTGGACATGCAGCTTTCCAACGAAAAACTGGTAAACAGGGGTACACGGATGATCATGGATGCCACCGGCTTGCCTGCGGAAAAAGCCAAAGAAATGCTCCTCGAGCACGGATCCGTAAGGGCTGCTGTGAATGCATTTGAAGCTGGCAAGAAGTAGAAAAAACTAGCGTTTCTCTACCGATGCGTGCCCTGAAATCAGGAAACGTCTGCCCGTACCTACCTCCTCACAGAGAACTCTGGTTCGTCGGCTTTCCAGTTTTTCGAACATGCGGTTTTTAAACATAAACTGCTGCCCCAGCATCAGGTCACTCAGCAAGATTTCCGATTCTCCCTTTGCCGCGGGATCGTATTTTCGAAGCTCTTTCATCAAAAACAGATCTGCTCCGGCGCTGGCTTTGGGATTAGACATATGCCTGCGCAGCGGAACGAGGACATCCATCGGAAAAACCTCCCTTACCAGCATGGGTTCCATTAGACGCTGAAACTCCCGTTTCCATTCCATGCCGTGCGGCATACGGGAACTTCCGTATTTAGCATATACCCGGTGATGTGCTACTTCGTGGATATAGGTAATCAGAAATTGATAGGAATTCAAATCGTGATTGACCGTAATTTTCTGTACCGACCGATTTTTCCGATACGTGAAATCCCCCAGCTTGGAAGATCGCGACTTGGTGACAACAAAATGAAAGGGATTTTCCTTCCAGAGCTCGTAGCAATAAGGAATGGCTTGGTCTGGCACACGGCCTGACAGAAATGCTGTCCACTCTTCCGGTTTAATCAAGGCCTCTAGGCAGTTGGTTAACGCAAATATAGCTAAAAAAGAAAGGTGTTAAAGGCCAGACTCTAATATTCAAGTTCCTCAAAACCCACCGTCCACCACGTTAAAGCATTACCTTAAAACCAATCCCGTTGGGACCTAGGGAGAGGTTTTCTACTATCTTGGGTAGGTCTTTGGCGTGGGCATTGTGATATAGAAACTTGATGACATCGAAGGACATCAAGAAGGCACCCTGTAGGATAACTGACTTGCCAAAACCCCGTATCCGGGCATTGTCTGTCCGCTTGCCCCGTTCCAGCATGTAGAGTCCGGTGGCCATGTAGGCCACATCTAAGCCCGCATTTACCAGAAGGATTTTTTCGATGCTTTGTTGCTGTTGGATGGTCTCCCAAAACTCCGAACTGGGAACTTCCGTCATCGCGGAGTAGTATCCAAAACCGGCAATCAACAGGTTGACGCCGTTCCAGTAGGCGTTCATTTGATGAAAACCCTGCAATTCTCCGCTGGTTCTTCCAGCCATCAAACCACCCCAAAGCATATTCCCCACGGCCCATGACCCCAATATCAGCATGCCATGCTTGTTGTATTGGATGCGTTCTAGGTTATATCGCTTTAGCGCGTTCGTTTCATCTTGGGCAAAAGACGGAATATGCCAAAGGAAGAGAAACAACAGAATGGGGAGCGTTTTTTGAAGGACAATAGGCATACGGCTAAGATTTTTTTGTATCGCTGGGCATTAGCTAGAATATAACCGTTTTTGAACACCAACTGTTTACGATGGTCTTAGTCCCAATACTCGGACGCAATTCACCGCCAAAAAGGTTCCACGATCCAATTAATCACACAGAATCCGCCAATCGGATCATCTCTTCACGTATCCGACGCTCCGCACCACTTTCCAGATTGCTAATGCGGCACCTCCAGGTTTCGTATCCCCCCTTTTCCAGTTCCCTGGCCGGGGGAATATAACCTAAGTTGCCATTGGCAAGGGTAATGGAAAAATAGGGACCCTTAATTGCCTCTTTCAACGCTATACCCGTGGAAGCGAAAATCTCCCCCGGAAGGGCACCAATACAAAGGGATCCCAAACGGAAACACTGAAGTGGAACCCTTGCCTCCGTAGGGTAATCCGCAAGTAGGTGCTGTTCCCGGGCATACAGCTTCCGCCAACCGGCGTAATCGGCCTGTAGGGTCTCGAAGCCCCCCTCCGCTATAAGGCGCTTAGCTGCATCCAGTTCCTCATCAGAAGGCATGCGACGCGCAACTGACAACACTTCGGTATTCGCCCGCAAATCAGGATCAGCATCCCATTGAATATCAACCATCGCCTTCGCAACCCTGGCTGCCAAATCGGCACCGATCAGTGTACTTTTCTCGAAGTCACCGGTGGGATAAAGGTTAGGGTTGTGAAAATCCCAAATGTTTACATCCCCGCTGGTGCCATTGCTCATTATACTCACAAAATCCTCACCGGCACCCAGCTCAACTTGTAACGCACGGGCAAAATATCCGAAATAGTCGGCCGATATGGTTCCGTTTTGCCAGTCACCCACATAATGTAGGCCGTAATTTGCCAAGACACTGATCCATCTCCCCGAAATTCCCTGCAACGCTACAAAATAAAGTTCGGGATCAGGCTTGCCTACGGGATGGATGATTTTATCCTCTACGCCAAAAGGATTGGTCTTGATCAAATCCACCGAGTCGGTTACCGGATTAAGTGGCTGATAGTCTTCCTCCATCTGATACCGTCTACAACGAAGGTGCTCAGGAGCCAAGACCTTACCATAGCCCATATGAGCTGGCTCCAAGCGTGCTATGGCCGTTTCAACAGCCTGAAGAATGCGGCCCGGAAGCCACTTTCGATAGGCCAAGTCTGCCTGCACGAAATGTACCTCCTCCACTGCTCCTGCTGCATGCGTATGTGTGCTGCTGATCAGTATGTTTGCTGCGCTTATGCCGGCTTTTTTCTGTATCAGGTATTTTACTTCATCCAGAAGCCCCTGCCCCATGACACAAATGTCCACCACCACAAATACCAAGCTAATACCCGCACGCCGAAGCACCAGGGCTTTCGCAAACAGTGGGTCATGGATGGAGGTAGCGTAATGTGGGACAAAGTCGCCGTTGATCACGGTTCCCAATCGGGGAGTAGTCTCCACCTGAGCCGCAGCGGCATGCAATCCTGTATTACTGTTCATCTGTTCACCGTTATTTGTTAGTAGCAAGCTATCATTCTAACCGCTTTCTGAAAGCTCCACATAGCTATCATCAGAACCTTTTAGACCGGTAAGCTTGCTCGCAGGCAGCGCAGCCAATTGCCATGAAATATCCGATCTATATCCTCTGAACTGTACCCCCTTTTATCCAACGAATCTTCGAATTTCTGGAGATCTGCTACGGAATTTAGATCCCAAGGAGATTGCTCGGTACCAAAGATCCCATCCAAATCACTGCCTATGGCTATGTGGTAGGTGTTTCCGGCCAGCTGACAGATGTGGTCCCAGTGATCGATCAGCTGCTCAAGTCGAATATCCAGTTGCCAAGGGTCTGACACGGTGTCGATGAACCGAATATCCATCGCCCAACAGTCCAGCATGCCCCCTATTACGGCACCTCGTTCCACGAGGCGTTTGATCTGAGGATCTGTCAGTTGTCGCTGATGGGGTACCAGCTTTCGCACATTGTGGTGGCTTGCCCATACGGGGCCATTGTACCTATCCAAGGCTTGGTCAAATCCCTGATCGGTAAGATGGGTGACGTCCAATATCATATTCAACCGACCCATCTCCTCCAACAGCTGCTTTCCCAAGGGGGTAATCGGGCCTTCCATTTTTGTACCGGGAGCATACCTCCCCGGCCCGAAATGCGACAACCCCAATGCCCGAACGCCATACGCATAGGCCTTATCCAGATATGAAATTTCCACCAAGGAATCTGCACCTTCCAAACTGAGAATATAGCCTATGGGCTTATCCGCATCTGGAACTGTTTGGTCTTCCCAAAGGGCTACCATTTCGTCCAAATCCCCACGGGTAAGAATCTGTCTCATTTCCCCTGCCGATTCCATTTCCCGGTACCAAGCCAGTTGGGCTTGGGTCATAGCCCAGGCCTGTTGGGGGGAATTCCAGCCTGGAAGTGCCGAATCAGGGGGGGAATACCGTGCCAATTGCGTCGCCACGACAATTCCTACCTTGCCTTTCCGAAGCTCTGGAAGCGTAACCGTCCCTTTGCCCCTGTCCGGCTTGTCCTTCATGTGCATTTCCATCTGCCGTACCTGGCTAAGCTCAAGACGCAGGTCCCTGTTCCACTCAATGGCATTCATAGCCAAATCCAAATGCCCATCGATGATCAGCCTTCTTCCCATTTCAATCAGGCGCTAGGAATTCGCACAATACAATCGATTTCCACCTTTAAACCCTCTGCCAGCACAGACTGCACCGTCGTGCGGGCGGGTTTTACGCCCGTAAAATAGGAGGCATATACCTCGTTGTACCGATCAAACTCCCGGATGTCGGCCAAATGTACGGTACATTTGACGACGTCATTCATAGTCGCCCCGGCGGCTTCCACGATCGCTTTTATGTTTTCCAGTGTTCTGACGGTTTCCTCCTCGATCGTGCCCAAGACAAAACTGGAAGTCTCGAAATCAACGGCCGCCTGTCCGGAAACAAACAGAAATCCGTCTATCAAAACTGCGTCGGAGTAGGCTCCGGTTACGAAATTTTCCTTTCTTTTTGGATGGATTATTTTTTTCATATCGATCGTGTTTATATAAATACTATTAACAAGTGGTCCACCCGCCGTCAACTACCATATTATGCCCTGTCATGAAAGATGATGCCGATGACAGCAAAAAACAAACGGCTCCTGCCACTTCATGGGCTTTCCCGACGCGTTTCAAAAGGGTTTTATCCGCCAGCCTTTGTACAAATTCCGGGTAGGAATCCTGTACTTCGGGGTTCGGAAAAGGCCCCGGAGATAAGCAATTGCATCGCACATGCTGCCTTCCATACTGCATGGCAAAATATTTGGTCAACTGAACAATACCCGCCTTCCCTACCCCATACTCTATTGGATTGGGGTTCATCGGTGCTTCGTACACAGCGGGGTCTGGAGAAACCATCCCATACATGCTGCCAAAGGTCACGTAACTACCTCCACCGGCCTGGGCCATAAGATCGCAGACCTTTCTGCCAAAAACAAAGCCAGCGGTGAGCCCTACTTGATTTACTCGGTCGAAGTCCGCCCCTGTAAGGTCGGCAAACGCCTTCCCGGAAGCCGCATAGGTCAAGTTTACCACCCCATCGGGTACTCCAAACTCCGACGAAAGCAGGGAGGCAAAAGCCTCCACCTGTTCCTCTTCGGCAATATCCAAGGACACGGGGATCACTTTTGGAAATAACCCTGCCTGACCCACAAAATCTTTGCTCTTGCTTCCCAAATCGGCACAGATCACCCGTGCCCCGGCAGAGGCCAACATCTTTACTACTGATTGCCCCAAATAGCCGGCACCACCTACCACCCAGATTAGCTTTCCATGGAGTCCAAAGGTGCTCTCGAAATCCTCCTCCCTATTCCCTACCAAATCACGCATTTAGCCCCCCGTCCATTAGGATGTTTTCACCATTTATATAGGCTCCTGCATCCGAAGCCAACAATACCGCCAACCCTTTGATGTCATCGGTATTGGCCATACGACGCATGGGCACTTTACGGCAATAGTTATCCAAAAAAGCCTGGGGTTGGTGGTTAAAAAGCCCTCCCGGACTTATGCAGTTAAACCGAATGTTTTTTCCCGCATGCATCTTGGCCATAAATCGGGTAATGTTGATCAGCCCGGCGTTGTGAAAAAAGTAGTCGGGGGGCAGGTCTCCCATCGTAGTTCCTTCGTAATTGGATAAATCCGGCCCTTTCATCCCCATCATGGAGGCGATGTTGATCACCGAACCTCCTCCGGAGTCAATGATCAGGTATGTTAGCTGCCGAAGCAGATCCATCATCCCCGTGGCGTTTACCTCCATGGATTCGGCAAATTGACTCAGGGCCCCGCGGTACCCTTTCATGGGCCGGGAGACGGCGTTGTTTACAAATACATGCAAGTGGCCAAATTCAGCCACGATCCGTTCCCGAAAAGCAACCACGGACTCTGGAATCCCTTGGTCCAACGCCATGGGAAACACCTGCAAACCCTGTGATTGAAATGCAGCAGCGGTCCTTTCGGCCGACGCCAGATCCCTGGAAGTGGTAATGACTGTTCCGCCCGCCTCGGCCAGGCCTTCTACCAGGCATTTCCCGTATTGTCCCGAGCCCCCGGTGACTACGATAACTTTTCCTTTTAGGCTCAATAATTCGTTTACATGCATAGTTATTTCTTCAATGGAACCACTATTCCTCCGTTTTCCAAACTAGTTTGAGCGCCTATCACAGTTTGAATGATGCGATAGGTCTTACCAAAATCTAGACGGCTTGCCCCCTCTTCCACTGATCGGACAAACTCGATCATATTATCGCGGAACATACTATAGGAGTTGCGGATGTCGGCCATTCGCCAGCCATCACTTCCGAAAAAAGAAAGCTGAAAGGTTCCGCAAATATCCGAAAACAGGTGAATGCTCGCTTTGATGCCTCCTTCAAACTCCATCACCACCGTATCTTTATTGGTCTCCCCGACGTGCTGCACCCAAAGCGGAACAGGATCGTCCAAGGTGCTGAAAAGTGCCTCGAGCAAATGTACGCCATATTTTTTCCAATCCTTTTTACCCACCGCGGTCACCAAGTGAATCTTTCCCAAGGCTCCCAATTCGGTTTTCACCGTACGGCACTCCTGGGAGTAGCGCATGGACGAACAGGACATGAGAAATTTCCCCGCTGCCACTTCACCGGCAAAATAATCCAAATCATCCTGATTAAATGCCAGTGGCTTATCTATAAATACCGGAATTCGGGCATCCAAGAATGGCTTGGCCATAGCCACGTGATATTCCGGATCATCCCTGGCCAAAATCACGGCATCGACTTCGCCCACCATGTCTTCCAGTTTCTCGGCCAAATGGGGTATTTTAGAAGATTTGGCAATACTTTCGCTGATCGCCAAGTCCTGCGTCCAAACGTGGGTCACCTTTGCACCGGGAATCCCCAACGTGTCGCGGTTTGCCCGAAGGTAGGCTGACACGGCCGGATAGCCGATCTCTGCGATCTCCTTTCCATCAAAAGATCCATTGATAATCGCAGACCAAGAATAAGGATGTGCATTTCCGGGACTCATGCCCACTATTCCAATACATATCATATCTTCCACATTCGATTAGGTTAACCACCCCATCTTATCCCAGTGGGGGAGGTTTATAAATGCCGGATCGGGGTAAACCAGACGCTTGGCGGTATTGAAAACCTCCTCTTCCAATTGGGATTTTCGTGCCGCTTCTGCCGCATGAAGCAAATAGCTGTCCTGATCGATCCCCACCAACACTGAGGACACCGCATCAAAAGATAGCGCAAACCGAATGGCCAAGGTGGGCAGATCCAGGCCAAGGCTGCCTGCCAGGTCTGCCAACTTTTCAATGTGGCGCTCGATCTGTTCCAAGGGTTCTGGCAGACATTTACCACGCTCACTCAGTAAACCCTTCAGCAACACCGAGCGGATGACCAACCCCACCCCACGCTCGACAGCCCCGTCAAAAACCGCAGCCTGTCGTTGATCCAACAGGTTGAAGGGCAACTGGACTACTTCCCAAACACCACTTTCAACCGCTTCGGTAGACTCGGCCAGGGTGTAGGTAGAGGCCCCTATGCTGCGAACCTTGCCCGCAAACTTCAGTGCCAAAAAAGCATCGACTACTTCTTCATGCTTTAGAATCTCCAGGTCCGCCTGATGCAACATATACAGATCTAGGTAATCTGTCCGCAAAGCCCGCAGACTTTCCTCCACCGACTGATTAATTATTTGGGCTACCTGCCCACACGCCGGCAGATTTCCCTGCTGATCACGGAAATGTCGGCATTTGGAGCTGATTAGGACCTGCTCCCTTTTTGAGGCAAAGGCGATCCCCATCAGGCGCTCCGAGTCACCATACATCCTTGCGGTGTCAAAGAAATTGATCCCCTCATCCAATGAGCGATTCAAAAGATGGACGGCCTCTTTCTCCTGCAACATATCCGCTTCAGAGCGAATACCTATCCCATAGGGCATGCCGATCTCCACCCCGCCAAATGCGATTTCCGATACACGCAAACCTGTTTTTCCTAAATCAACGTACCTCATCACGTATCCTTGGGATGGTAATACGAGTTTCCTTCGGGGCTAGAGGGGGCAGAAGGGAGATCGCTGAGGAGTTTCTGGCAGTATTGGGACAGGCCCACCACATCCGCACCGATGCTGACAAACTGGTACCCCATGGCATATAAGTCATGTAACTGGGCAACACCACCCGTGGTACCGGCAAACTTCCCATACTTAGCCGCAACCTGGGCCACACGCTTTCTGGCTTCCTGAATCTTGGGATGGCCCCACTCGCCAGGAGCACCTATGCCCTGACTGAAATCTCCGGGCCCAAAAAACAACATATCAAAGCCATCCAGCGCCGCAATTTCCTCAATTACCTCCAAGGCCTCGGGGTCTTCGATCTGAAAAATCACAAATCGCTCGGAATTGGCTTCACGGAGGTACTGCTTAAAGTCCAAGGCAGTATAGGCACCGTCGGCATTTCCCCCATCGATGGCTCGTAAGCCCACCGGGTGAAAACGAACTTGGCGAACCACCGCAGCACCCTCGCTTACATCCATTACATGGGGCACCATGATACCTGCCGCATCCAATTCCAACGGCTTCACGTAGTCGCTGTAGCTCCCTCTTGGAACCCTTACGACGACGTCTTTGCCATGGGCCTTTGCCGCCCATATCTGGGAAGCCAATATGGACCAATCCTGTCCAATATGCTCCTGATCTACCCAGAGGCAATCAAAACCGGCGATAGCGGCGATCTCAACCGATCGGGCATCGGCCAGGTTAATCTTAAAGCAGGTGACCCTTTCACCGGCCCGTAATTTTTTCAGCACAAGGCTCTTTCTCATTTCCATGGTATGCAGGTCTTTAAATCACCCGATTACCAAAGATACCGGAACCGGTATGTTATGGCTATTACTTTCTGATAGAATCCTAATACTTTTTTACGGCGGCTAAGCCAAGGGTTTTTTGGAACAAACCAGTCCCATCCGTGATCTCTGTGGTGATAACTTTCTTTGTTTACCACAGAGTACTCAGAGTTTCACAGAGTTATTCCTTCCTTTCTCTGTGTACCTCTGTGATCTCTGTGGTGATAATTTTCTTTGTTTTACCACAGAGCACGCGGACTAACACCGAGTTATTCTTACTTTTCTTTTTTTACCACAGAGTACTCAGAGTACCACAGAGTTATTCCTTATTTTCTTTGTGCGCCTCCGTGCTCTCTGTGGTGAATTCCTACATAATTATTCTTTTAATCCCTGTCTTCATTTGAAGTACATTGAAATTAATCAATAGCCCTAATTTTAGCCCTGTTAATTTCAAATACGTCATTAGTTGTGCTTTGTGAATGGGAGCGATTTCGTCCACAGACTTTAATTCCAAAATAATCTGACTATTGACCAAAAGGTCTATTCTATAGCCTGCTTCAAGTCTGATGTTATCGTAAGTTACCGGAAGTGGCTTTTGCCGTTCTACAGCCAATCCCGCTTTCAGTAATTCATACTCCAAACAAACCTCATAGGTAGACTCCAATAGACCCGGCCCCAATTCGGTATGCACCTTATATACGCATCCGATTATTTTGTATGACAATTCATTCAATTCCATACCCTGTGCCCTCTGCGGTGAATCTATTCAGAATACTTTTTAGATTTAAAATTCCTCCTCATACACAAATCCGATTCAAACGAATTTACCATTTTTCGAGAAAATCACGCTAGGCAGGTGGGTACTTATTGCCCCAAATTCCAAAATAACCCAAAACTCGAAGCGATCCTAACCTCATAAACCCAACCCAATATTTCGCCGCAGGCATATATCACACCAATTTCCCGCAGCATATATCATTTTTATTAGGGAGATTCCAACGAATGCGGGCCACAAATACGCTGCCGTCGCTGCCATATTGCTCCACGCCCTCGGGCTGCATCCACTCGGACACCGTCACCCAGGTTTCTTCGGGACTCACGGCAGTCACCCCAAAGTTACCCAACCGGGCACCACGCTCCGGAACCAGTATCCGCTCCGTTTCCCGAATGACAACCATGCGATCCGGATCTACTTGCGCGATGAAAAGGGGTGCCCGATGGCGAAACACATGATCGTTGTCCGCACCCCGACGGGTATAGACAAGAAAGAGACCTTCGCTGTGGGTCACCCAATGCTGCTGGGTGTTGTAATTTCCCAACTCCTGCCCATCGTTAAAACGCCAGGGCTGTATGGGTTCAAAATCCAACCCGTTTGCACTCCTGCTCACATACCCCTGTACATCGTTTCGGATGGTAAGGTAGTACATCCCCCCAAAGTACGTTAATGAGGGTTCGTGTAGACCG
Source organism: Lunatimonas lonarensis (assembly GCF_000390185.1). Taxonomy (GTDB): domain Bacteria; phylum Bacteroidota; class Bacteroidia; order Cytophagales; family Cyclobacteriaceae; genus Lunatimonas; species Lunatimonas lonarensis. Next base: position 135,060 of record NZ_AQHR01000049.1, read on the forward strand.
CGGCTTTGATCCGGCACGGACAGCTCGTTGCCATGTGTCAAGTAAGTAAGTTCGGAACCGTCAAAACGGCACTTGGCTACCGTCACCCGGGAATTTTCACCGGGCGGGGAAAAATAGATCGGCAATAGGATAGATCCATCGGGCAGGTCATAGCGCTGAACGCAGCCTGCCCCTGCATTCGAAAAGGACGGCGTATCCGGCATCACGAGCTTATCCCAAACCGTCCAGCTATCAGTCAAGGGGTCATATACCGAATAGGCCGTATGCCTGGGCCGAGGGGAACTCACCTTCCAGTCAGTTGTATAGACAATGGTGTGCCCGGTACCCAACAGCTTGCCTGATTTTGCATGCCAGGTAGGCCAAAAGTCACTGGCTGCGACAGGCCTCTGCTCTCCGGCGATGTGCTCCATGCGGGGTGCCAAATGTTCGGAGAGCTTCGGCTCGGACCAAGTCTCCCCCAAATCATCGCTGTACATACCATACATCCCTTTGAAGACATCGCTGCCACTGAGCTCCAGGGTGTTTAATGTCATGACAATTCGCGGCTGGCCTCCCTTTCCCGCTCTGGGCACCAGTCCTGCGCGCGGGTGAACCCAACACCGTTCTCCATCGAAAAGACGGGTGGGTACCTCCCGTTGGATCGTATAATCAAGTTCTCTCCTTTTTCCAAAAAGTCCCCCTTTACTGCACGATGTAAGTGCAACAGGAGAAAGGGCCAGCAAACCAACACTTCCTATCAGGGAATTTTTCAAAAATGAGCGGCGGTGGGAATCGGAGAACTTGTTCATAGGGGCTTATGGTAACATGCTTTTAATGTATAAAATAATCGGCTAAGCAAAAAGCAAAACGACATCTAAGCTCCGGAAGGCAAAGGCATTACTCATCAACCGCTTTCAAATAAGCCTGGCAAATCCGCTCTTGGCAATCTCTCCCTGTAACAATTGCCGGACATTTCCGGCCTCTATTGCCATGGCCATTTTCCCGAACACCTCACCCAAGGCTACCGTATAGCTATTTACTACACGGTCTGTATGTGCCAAGGTGGGGTAAAATGCCGCACCAGCCAAAAACCCCCGCTGCAGCATTTGCTGGGTGAAAATGGTCCGAAGCATCTCCCCTTCCGGGTAGTCGAAGCTCAGGGTGGCCAAACTCGGGAAGCCGCCCACCTTAACTCGCAAGCCCAATTGCTCGGCATGGCTTTGCCAAGCCTGCTGCACCTGCATCCCGACCCGGCGTACATGGCCTGGGATATCGGTTTCCCGCATGGCCTGCAATACCGCCAACGCAGCTACCGGCCCCAGACTCTCGGTCCAATAGGTGCTGCTGATAAAGGATCCGTGGGCTCCATCGATCGTCGCTCGGCTTCCAATGATGGCTCCTATGGGATATCCATTGCCCAAGGCTTTGGCAAACACCGCCATATCCGGCTCCACAGCATACCGCAGGTGAGCACCACCAAAACCCAGGCGCCAGCCTACTGTAATCTCATCGAACACCAACAGACAGCCTCTACGGCGAGTCTCCCGACGGATCTCCTCCAAAAATCCTGGACTTGGCTCCACTCCCCTACAGGGTTCCATGACTATCGCGGCCAACTCGTCCCCATGCTGATTCATCACTTTTCGAAAGCCTTCCAAATCATTGTACCGGAAAGTAAAGGCGGTGTCTCGGAGTTCATCTGGCACGCCCGCAGGTTCCAAGCCGGGAAGAAGGTGGCCCTTCAAAGCATCTTGACCGCCTAGATTCGCCGCAAGATACCAATCCTGCCATCCATGATACCCACACACCGCCACTTTGGAGCGGCCGGTAGTGGCGCGGGCAATGCGCACGGCCACGGCACAGGCCTCTCCACCTCCTCTGACAAAGCGCACCTGCTCTGCCCAAGGATGAATATCGCATAATTCCTCCGCCAAAGCGACTTCCTCGGGTGGGTTTAGGGAACACATATTGCCCCATTGCACCCTGCGCATGACCGCCTGATTGATAGCCTCGTGGGCATAGCCCAACAGGCAGGATCCTACGGCGTTTGTGGAAAAATCCTCGTACCTATTCCCGTCCAGATCCCAAACGGTACAGCCCTTGGCGCGACTAAAGTAGGGAGGCCAATGGCCCGGGGCCATGTTTTCGGGACGCTTCGAAAGAAGCTGTACGCCTCCGGGGATACGCTGCTTGGCCTTTACGTACAGGTCTTGCCCCGCATTTGTCCCCTTGGGCGCAAGCGTTAACATCCGCAGCACATTACCATAAAAAATATCCGAAATATCGGCGGCATTCAACGACATACGGCGGCATGCCTGCCGAAGTGCCCTCAACGATTCAATTCCCACCAACACGGGGCTGCCATGGGATCGGATCCAATCACAGGAATGGACATCCATCCAGAAAAACCCATCGCCTATGGTTACCGCCCTTCCCCGCAGGGAAGATACCGGAAAATCGCTTCCCCAAAAGAGCCTTTGGGAACTAAAATGTTCTATCACGGCCTCCATTGATGCTGGCTCGCACACGCCGGACATATCAAACCAGACGTTTTCCAGATCACGGATCGCCTTCATCCCAGCAGCATGCGGGGCGTGGAAGGAACGGCCGGTGTGGGCCAACACCAGCCTCATACCGGGATATTCGGTACACCTACGGCGGATCTCATCGACGTTTCCCTGATCCATTAGGGCATCGTCCTTTACGATATGCATCATGACCACCCCTTGGTGTTCGTGCGCCCAACTCCACCAATGCTCCGGAAAAAACCCGGAAATGGAACTCTGAAGGGTCGGCTTCTCCCTGCTGTAAACATGGTAAGGCTTTAAGCCAACCACCTGCGGATGGGCAAGCACGTCTTCCAAGTCTTCCGGAGTGAGGTCAGGCGTGACCAGTGCGAGTCCACGGGAAGCGGGGTGTTGATCCAACTCCCGCATCAAATACCGATTGGAAGACAAAATTTCGGCACGAGGCAGGGGAGCGGGAAAAAACAGTCCTCCTTCCAGCGTTGCGTTTGGAAACAAAGGAGAAACCTGCTCGTGCCAAGAAAGAATCGACGCCTCTTGGCCACCTCCTGTCCATAAATTGGCATCGGCGTCCGACAAGCCCAAATCCGCTACGCGGTAAATATGCGCATGAGCGTCAAACACCCTAGGAGGAAGAAAATCCAACAGACCGGCAATCGTCCGTTTATCAAGATCCGAATATTCCCATTGGTAGGGGTTGTTGCTTTTATGCATTTCTCCGTTCATCACTCGTCATTTCAACGAAACATGTACATAGTCGATTTCGGTGTGGTCGGTTTTGGTACCGGCATAGAAATAAGCCAGTACTTCCAAACCTCCCAAATGCAGTAACTGGGGATGCCCTATAGAGAACCTGGCCATTTCGGCCCAAGCTTCATTCATGGTGACGTACCGGGAATCCTGTCTGGCCAAATCAGCCTGAAAAACATCCCCCACTTTTGTAAAAGGGCTCGCTAGGTGATCCTTTATCCAGAGGCTGATCACGGGCACTACCGACCGGTCTATGCAAATAAGTACGATGCGCCCGTCATCCAGCTGAACGGGCCTCCCCGGCTGCCCATAGATGCCTGTATCCGTTGGGAAGTTCCAACTCGCCCCACTATCGCTGCTGACGGCCTCGTGCAGGTTCAGGTATTCATTTCTCTTTCCATCCAGGGTCCAAAAATAATTGATCAGCGTGCGGCCATCCTGCAACACGTTGGGTCGTTGATCCCAAAAGTACCAGTCTGGATAATTCGTTACGATTCGTACTTCCGGCCAAGTAGATCCTTCATCTACCGAACGCAGCAGGGCGGAGCGGTGAACCCATTTCCTTGGATCCCCCTTGTACTTATTGATCTCCAACTGGCAAAGCAGGCTGCCATCGCCCAATCGAATGGGTGGCCCAGTCAACGGTACGGGACCGCCCATTGTATCTGTATTTATCAATTTGGGCTCGGACCAATGCGCTCCTGAATCCTGGCTCATGCTGCAAAAAATCCGTGTATCCTTCAGGCTTTCATCTGCTGGGTCATAAAACGGGGCCTCAGGGTCGGATTCATCGACCCAATTGATTACCAATAGCACCCGGGAACCTCCAAGTGCCAAGAAGTAAAGCGAAATTGCCTGTCCTACCCTGCCGGACACCTCGGGCAACTCCACGGGTACAAACGCCGGTACCCAAGAAGCCCCCTGATCATCCGACCAGGTCATCCATACCGACTTATGGCGGGCATCGGCCTTTTTCTCCGAGGCTTTGAAACCAGCCAGCCAACGCCCTGAGGGTAAGATTTCAAAGGCTGGAAAGGTTTTGCTGTTCAAGACATCCCCTAGTGGAATACCGCCTACGGTTCCTTTGCTGATGATCTTCATGGCGGCTTGTTTAGGTGACCTTTTCCTTTAAAATGGCGGCAGCGCGCACCCTTTTTTTCATCGTTTCCGGATTGCCCAGTACACGGTGATCCACCCAGCTGAGCAGGGTGCCTACCAGGATGCCCACGAAAAGCGAAACCGGCATGATATACAAAACTTCAATGCCAAATACCTTGTAGAAAGCAACGGCTATGGCGATTGCAACACTGGCTATCCCACCCCAAAACGTACCTTTAGCAGTGGCAAAGGGAACAAATAGGGCCATAAAAAACAATACAAACAGGGGTGACACAAAGAGGTTGACCACCTTGACAATCACATCATACAGGTTGCCCTCCACCCGGCTGATACCCAAACTCAACCCCAAAGCCAACACACCTACAAAGAGGGAGAGCTTTTGTATGGACTTGAGTTGATTTTTGGGCGCCGTGTACCTCTTGGAAAAACGCTTCAATAGATCCTCCGATATGACCGAGGAGGTGGAATTGAGCCCCGAAGACAAGCTGGACATGGCCGCGGCGAGTATCCCGGCAGCAACCAGTCCGGAAATACCTACCGGTAAGCCTACCAGAATAAACTTGGGAAACAGCTGATCTGCATGGGAGGTCAGTGTCTCTCCAGGAGCCAGGTACCTGGGAAAAGCCGTGAAATAGGCCATAACCGCCAACCCAACCAAACCCAGCAGCATCTGAACCACGAACGTGGTCACCAATGACACCCCGAAGGTACGCCTAGCGGTATGAATATTTGCCGTGGCCAAAAACCGCTGTATGGACATCTGATCAGAGCCCGAGGAAGCGAGGTACCAAACGAAGGTCGTCAACAGGGCATTTCCAATGGTGAGCCGCTCCCGGGCATCAAAGCCCCATTTGAACTCACCCCAATAGGGAAGCCATTCCGTTGGAATCCAAGCGCTAATGGAACCAAAATGCCAGCTTACCACTGCCAGCGTAAGCAAGGCTCCTCCGACCAATACGCCTGACTGAATAACATCTGTAAATACCACCGCCTTTAGGCCGCCCATCGTCGTATATCCGACCGTTACACCCATCAACAACACACTGATTACCAGAGTATAAGATGGATCAAACCCAAAAATCGACAAAATTGCCGTATTGACGGTGATAAAGATGATCGTCCCCATCCACAAAAACCTGAGGGACAAAAAAAAGAAAGTCGCCAAAAGCCGTATGCTCACGCCTAGATTTATTTCCAAAATCTCGTACGCACTGGTAACACGCAGCCTCATAAACTTAGGGATCAGAAACCAGCCCACCACATAATACACCAAAGGGAAAACCAGCACACCGGAAAAAATGACGGGGCCGTATTTGATCATCTCTCCGGGATAGGACAGATAACTAAGTGAACTGAGCAGGGTGGCAAACAACGAAAGGCCGACGGCTATCGGGTTCATCTTCCCACCGCCCAAGTAATAGTCTTTGGCGTTTTTGTTTCGGCGGGAAAAAAAATAACCTATACCAAGCATACCCGATAGGTAAAAGACGATCACCATCCAATCGCCAACTGCAAGGGCGTAGGACTGCCTCCTATCTAGCTGAAGGATGGCATAAGCTGCCGTGGCACGTACATCCATGTTATCCGAAGAATTCACCGACGCCTCCTTGGTTTCGCCTGGTATCAAAATTGGGTTTTCTCCATCAAACAGACGCTTCATGAGGGGAAGATCCTCCTCACTGCCGGCCATGGACAACGCCATCAATAATTCCATCCGCTCCCCTTTTCGAGGTGAATGCTCAAGCTCCAATAGGGATTTTTTGATTTGGGAGAAAAGCGGGGCTTCCCGGTACGAATCGGGTGCATTGACATAGGCCGCTGAAAGGAGGTACACCCGGGAAAGCTCCCCATTCCGCGCTTCCACTGCCGAGGAAGCCAATGACTCCCATTGGTCTGGGGGGATATTTCGCTCATTTCTCAGTGCAAAGGCAGCCTGCATCCTCGGCAAGTCTTCTACGGTCCTATCCAGTACAAGATCCAATAAAGACGGCTTGTCGACGGGTTGCCCGGATCCTTGGAAGGTACTCCACAAGGTATATACGTAGAGGGAATTGATGGATCCTGCCAACACTTGTTCTGTTTCCACCGGAGCGAGGTCACCTAAGGAAAGGCCTAACTTGGCGGCTGTTTCCGCTGCGTGAATGCGATCGTCCCCAGAAGGATCCCGAAAGGCCTCTACGATCTTTTGGGAGTAAAAATCCCGTTGCTCGGGAATAGCCTGAGCCAATACACGCCAGATGCCCACCCGGTATTGGGACAATTCCTCGTAGCGATCCTTTTCAGCCAAATAGGTCTCCCGAACACCTTCCCTGTAGCCTGACCATATCTTGTACTCGGCTGCATGTACCTTTACCCATGATTCCTGTTCCTGCATCACGTTGTCCAGCAGTTGAACGGCCTCCTGCCGCAAGGCCTCAGATACGATAGGGTCGTGGTGAGAGCCACATGCCCCCAGCAAAACGATCAACACCAAACCAAGCCATGTGCCGGATGCAGGGAAATAGCTCATGGTCCGGTCTGGTTCAACGCCTTCACATAAGCCTCCTTTGCAGCCACGTCTTCGGCAGCAGAGGCTCCAAAATAGATGAGACCGAGGGCCTTTCGGGTTCGCTCTTCACTGGTGTTTGGACTCGCACGGTGTATGGTCAGCGCATGATGTACCAACAAGTCCCCTGGCTTAGTCTTGAAAAACACTTCCTTCTCCGTATCGGCAGGAATGCCAAAATCCGGAATTCCTTGGGAAAACCCCAGGGTGTTGGTAAAGGCGTGATGCCGCATTCCCAGCTTGTGCGAGCCTTTTACGTAACTTACCCAGCCATTCTCCGCATCTACGTCCTCCAAGGCCATCCACATGGTGACGGCACTCATTGGCTTCAGCATAAAATAGTAGCCATCTTGGTGGGGAGGGGTGGCTTTGCCCACCTTGGGGGGCTTGTTGAAATACTCCACCGTCTTGCCTATGACCTCCTCCTCCAAGAGATCCTCCGCTAATTTGGAAAAGGTACTGTTGAACAGCACATCGGCAAAAAACGGATCGTATACGTGAAGATCCTGTAGCATCTTGAGGGTAGTGCCGTCCCCCTTCACTTCAAATTTGATGTGTTCGGGAGGAAGGGATGCAGACCTCTCAGCGATAAACCGTTTCAATCGCTCGCTGACTTCAGTAACCTGGGCTGCACTCAGGAAGCCCGGCAGGTAGACAAATCCATCCCGATCAAATGTGGATTTTAAGGCTTTTGTATCCATGTCGTTAAATAAGCTATTCGAATCTAAATTTCGGGACTAGCCAGATCAGAGGCTTCTATTTTTATGCGTGAATGGCATACTATCTTTCACGGTCGGTGTCTCCTCGGACTGCTTGCCTCTCGGAAAGGGAAACCTATCCATCAATGCCCTTATTTTGTGTGCAAATACCAGCAGATTCTTTTCCTCTATCTCCCCAGATCCCTCCTGATAGCTGTAAAAGCCTTTACCGGATTCCATGCCAGGATTAGGGTTCCCATGGAAAATCTCCTGAAAGAAGGGAGGAAGTGATTTTCCAGTGGCCAATTCCTTGTTGAGATCCTCCATGACAAGCCCGTATACGTTCGTAGCCATGAGATCCATATAGCGCAGGTTTCCTGCGAAGGGCATGTAATACCCAGCATCGTTTCGGCAGGCGCGGTCGATATCTTCCGCACCTACATAGCCCTGCTCGACTAAGAAAAACGCCTCCCTAATCATCGCTGCCAATAACCTGGATCGAATGCTCCTCCCACCATAAACCACATAGGGATCCTTTTGCCAATGGTTTTCCAACAAATACATCAATGGCCCCAATAGATAGGCCGGTGTGTCCGAAGTAGCGATTATTTCCGCAAACAGGGTTACATGGGCCGGCCTTACCCAATTCAATCCAATAATCCGGGCAGGGCCGGTGCAGTCAGCCCGCAGCTCTTCCAGTGCAAAACTCTCAGTGTTCACCGCCAAAACAGCATCTTCCGCCACTATTTGGCTGATTGTCTGTAAAGACTCCCGTTTGGCTTGCAAGTCTTCCGGGGTGACCAAAATAACAAGATCTACCGGAGCGAGTTCTCCTAGGTCTTCGGATACTACCAGATGACCGAGAAGCTCATCTACTGCCTCCACAGCATCTGTAGGGCCTAGTAATTCAGCCAGATCGATCTTGGAGGATCCCAAAACTCGTACCTGATGCCCGGCCTGTAGGAGGCAACATACGATTTCATGAACCAAGCGGCCAGTTCCGATGACAGCCACGGAGTGATAGGGCAGCTTCATAAATTTCCTTGCGTTAACCGAAGCAAAACTTCCCTAGATTTAGCAAGTGCTTCATCAATGTGTTCAGGTTCATGTGCACTGCTTATGTACCAAAGCCCCCTCCCTATCACCCGTATTCCCGCATCGTGCAGGCCGGAAACAAACAGCTTTAATTTAGCCCCATCATACTGTAGTACCTCCCGGAATTCCGACACATTATCCCGGTCAATAAAGCCGGTATGGATCACTGGTCCGAGGCCCTGGACCAGCAGATTGATCCCCATTTCCTCAGCCAGTTGCCTGAGCCCTGCCCGCAACTTTTCCCCTAACGCAAACATTTTTGGATAAGGATTGTCTCTTTCCAAAATGCGAACCGTTGCCAGCGCGGCAGCAACCGTAGGGTTGCAGGAATTCATGGTACCGGCATGGATTACCCGGCCGGATGCGATCTCCTCCATCCAGACCTGTTTACCTACAATCGCGCTGATAGGGTAGCCACTACCGAGTGCTTTGGCAAAAATCGCCATATCCGGCGTCACCTGAAATAGTCCTTGGGCTCCAGACAAGCCCAAACGAAAGCCGGTAATGACCTCGTCAAAAATCAATGCAATGCCATATTGATCGCAAAGGGATCTTAACCCTTGCAGAAATCCAGGCTTGGGCGGAATACAACCGCTATTGCACATCATGGGCTCGGTGATAATGGCCGCCACCTCCTGATGGCGATCCTTTAAGGTGGCTTTCACCAGTTCTAGGTCATTCCAAGGAAGCGTCAAAAACTCGTCTTGGGCATGCGGAGGCAACCCCTTACTCCAAGGATAGACCGCAGGATGGCCCCTTTCGCCCAACGCATCAGGCGAAGGTGCCGATATGCCCCAGGCAACGTTATCTAGCCAACCATGATAGTGACCTTCAAATCGGATAAACTTGACCTTACCGGTTTTGGCACGTGCTACCCGGATCGCTGTTTGCACCGCTTCAGATCCATCCAGACAAAACCGCATCAACTCGGCGGAAGGGATGACCCGATGCATCCACTCGGCAAGCTCGATCTCCTGCTGATGCTGACCGGCAAATAGCTGTCCGCGGGCGGAATAGTCATTCACGGCATCCAATACCTCCTGATTGGAATGGCCTAAAATAAGGGGCCCTTGGCTAAGGGTAAAATCCAAGTATTCGTTGTCGTCCACATCCCAGAGGTAAACGCCTTTCCCATGCGTGTAGAACAAGGCGTGGGGATGGTTGTATTTTCGAAATTCCGATGAAACTCCGGAGGCTAGGACCTTCTTGGCCCGATCCAGCCAACTTCCGGATTCCTTGTACCGATTATTTATCATAAACCTAACTATTTGGTGCCCGCAGAAAGATGCTCTGCAGCCAGTTTATATATTTCCTTATTGAAAGCAGCGAAAGCTTTTTCCCATTCTTCCGCCTCTTGCTTTGTATACGTGTACAAGCCGCGGGCATTTTGAATACCGCGGGCCTCTCGCTCCACCATTTGCCGCATGAGTTCCGGAACTTCGGCAGAATTGCTGAGTGCTGGAAATAGGCGGTTTAGCGCTACCCGGAAATCCGCCAATCCCAATAAATCCATGCGTTTCATCAGTCCCATAGCTGTGATCCAAGACCCGGCATCGTAGCGGAAGGATTTATCCACGTCCTCTACCGTTGCCTCCTTTGTCTCGATCAGGTGAAACGCCTCCCGATACACCGCATACATAAGCCGGTTTGTCACAAACCCCCTGATGTCCTTTTGCAGGAAAGTGGGCTCCTTGTCCCAGAAATGGGCCAATTCAAACACCCACTGCGCGGGCTCCTCCGCCGTCTTCGCTCCTTTGGTAATTTCCAAAAAGCGGGTCAGGTAGGCTGGCTCGGCCCAGTGTATGCCCAGGAATCGTGCCGGATCGGGCGCACGTTCCTGAAGCACGCTGATCGGAATGGCCGAAGTATTACTGGAAATAATCGCCTTGCCCTCCGAGGCTTCCGCAATTTTCCGGTACATAAGCCCTTTTATTTCCGCCCGTTCGACTACACACTCCTGAACCAGCTTACAGTCCCTCAATATACCAAAGTCCTCGGACAGCATCAAACGAGAAACATAATGGGCAATAGGTTGATTTAACAAGCCGCTTTCCTCGGCGTGCTTCAATTGCTTAATGATCCGGAGTTCCGCATCGACCATGTCCGAAGAAATAGGTGCCACGCCGCGCACGGGATGCCCTGCAATCAATAACGCCACCACAATACTACTCCCCATCAATCCAAGGCCAACTACTCCCAGTTCAATTTCTGCAAGCTCATTCGGTTTTACCATTCCCAGTTCTATAAAAATCGGCTGTCGACACAGTATGGAGCCAACGGATAAGTTTTACCAATACCAAAAGTATCTGCTAACCCTCAGAGATACTATTCATATTCTTTACAATAGTGATACTATTTTTCATGTGTCTATAATTGTTTTTCAAAGGTCACATGGAATCTCGCATGGCGGATAGTCATCCCAGTGTGTGTCGCTTGCGTCATGCTCGATTTCAGCAAAAAATACCGCTCATCAGAGAAGCTGTTTTCTCCCGTCCTCTTCTGTTATTATTATTTACATTTATGATACTATTTTTCAGGTAATCCCAAAAAGCTTTTACATTACAGAGATTTAACCTATATTAAGCTAACAAAACCAATACATTATGAAATTTAGCCTACCAAAGAGGGATAGGTATGGCGTAGTGGTCAAACACACCGGCATGATCATCATCTACGAGGCCTGTCTGCGGCAAGCACGGAGCCTCGCTCCTGCTGGAGTCAACGGGGCGTGTCTCCCGACAAACCGGGAAATGTTCTGACCATTGAAAAAACTTAGTATAAAAAATGAAATCGATAGAAGTCAGACTACCGCAGGATTTTGATAAGTCCTTTATCGTGTTCAAAGAGGAGGGGCTCTACTTCCCTTGCCCCTGGCACTATCATCCCGAATATGAATTGGTTTTGGTGCTGAAAAGTACCGGACGCCGCATGGTGGGCGACCATATCGGCTACTTCCAGCAAGGGGATCTCGTATGCATGGGGCCCTATTTGCCACACGTATGGGTCAATGACTCGGCCTATATGAACGGTCAGGCAGAAGGCCCGGCAGAAGCCATCGTAATCCACTTTCAGGAACACTTTCTCGGCGAGGATTTCCTAAATATACCTGAGATGGAGCCCCTAAAGAATTTCCTGAAACTGACCAAAAGGGGCCTGGCACTAAGCGGCAATACCAAGGAGCAGGTGAGGGCACTGATGACAGGTATGGTCCATATGAATGGCATCCAACGACTTTCCAGCCTGCTTTCCATCTTCGACATTCTGTCTAAAACCCGCGAATATGAACTCCTAGCCAGTCCAGGCTATTTGGACCAAGTGGATCCTCAAGGATCTGACCGCCTCTCCAAAATCAAGGAATACATCTTCAAAAATTTTGACCAAGAAATCACGCTACCAGAAGTAGCAGCACTCGCCAACATGGCCGTTACCACGTTTTGCAATTTTTTCAAAGAACAGTATCGCATCACTTTTGTCGAATACCTCAACACGGTCCGCATAGGCCATGCATGCAAGCTGCTCTCTGAAACCGATATGAATATCGTGGAAGTGGCCTTTGGATGCGGCTTCAACAACCTGGCTAATTTCAACCGCCAATTTAAGAAGCACAAGAAAATGACCCCCTCCGAGTTTAGGAAAGTGGTCAATATGCAGGATGTCGCGTAGCGTTGACTTTGCTTGATACTGATGGCTCCGCGGACGAAATTCCACGAAAGTATTCCTAGGAACCAACACCCCCCGACTTCAAATAAGCAATGAGGTGGGCCACCTCGTCCTTGGTCATGGTTTGCTCCAGTCCATCCGGCATAAGGGATAGCCCTGAATGTTGCACCGAAACAATCGTAGATCTCAACACGGCTTCGTCGGTTCCATAGGCTGTCCGAAGCGTTATACTTTGGTCTGTTTCCGCAGCTACCCATCCCGCCAACGTTCTGCCATCCCTGGTCTGCACCGAAACCGCCTGATAAGCAGGCAATACTTCGTAGTTTGGAACAAGGGTATGCAGCAGCAGAGCGTCTCCCGGCTGGTTTCGGACGCCTGTCAGATCCGGCCCCACCTGCCCGCCTTGTCCGGCGTAGGTATGGCAGGAGGAGCAGCTTTTTTCAAACACTTCCTTTCCCAAAACGGGATCAGCAGGATGTTCTAATACATGCAGATATGCCTCGTAAACTGCCATGCGTCCACCGCCTTCCAGGTCATGAAAAAGGGCGGCGGCCTGTTCCCGGATGGTAGGTAGCGCGTCTCCCATCAATCGCTGCCGCACCATCGAGGGTATCTCGGCCGGTGCCACCACCTGATCCGCTATGGCACGTAGCAACTGCTGCACGCTGCCGCTTCTGGAGACCAACTCGGAAATCACCGCAGACTTGACCCGGGGCGTAAAAGCAACCCAAGCGTCAGCGGTGAGCAACAAGGCAGCACCACGCGGATCGCCTGTCCTGGCAGTCGATTTTACGGCTGCGAGCTGTACCTCTGCCGGGTTAATAGGCTTCAGTAATTGGCCGAGTTCCCTTTCCACCCAATCAAAAGGAACATAACCCAACAGGGATGCGGCAGCAGTTCGCGCCGACAAGGCCTCCGACTCATCCAATCCAAGCTGGGCCACCTGTGCGACAAATCTTTTCCTTAAAGCCAACTCCGGTTCAGAAAGCGACGCATTATCCAATGCATGAGCCAAGCCAAGATCTGACGGGGCAATCTTTCTTCCTTCCAACCCCCCAAGCAATCCCAGCACAGTAGCCATCCGCCAGCGGATATTCCCCTCAGAATCCAACATATCCTGTAGTAGCTCACGGCAATCCCGCAGAGACGCCGATCGGCCTACCAAGGCACCTATTTCTTGCATCATGGGTGGAAAGGCAGGACGGTCGGGCGATTCATACGTTCGGAAAGCCTGCAAAAACTCAGACACTTGACCATCTATCCCGCTTAGCACCGCATTTCGCACCCAGAGATTCTCCCCGTCAACCGCTGCCAACCGGGCAAGTACGCCAATGACCTCCTCATCCTTCTTCGCCCCCAACTCCAACGATGCCAGGTACCTCACCCGCATCTCCTTGTCTTCGACAGCTGCGGTCACCGCTTGTTTTAATTCCGGATGCTTATCAAGCAGAGGCCCCGCCAAGATTACCGCTTGCTCCCTTACGCCCGAATTCGTATCGCCAAAGGCTGCTTTCAAAAGGTCTACGTCCAAAGCCCCCAAGGACTGTAGAACCCATAGTGCCCTTGCCCTGCTTTCGGGCTGTTCGCTGTAATAAAAAAGGTCGCTTATCCGCGAAGAAAGCCGCGAATCCGAGGTCTCCAGTAGTAAGCGATGGGCTATAGACCGTTCCCACTCCTCCGAAGACCCAAGTAAGGACACCGGATCCCATATTGGCGACTCCAAAATCCGGTGCTGATCACCGGCTAGCTTAGCCTGGCTGAAATCCTTGCTTACGATACGGTACATACGCCCCCGATCCTTTCCGCTTTCAAAATCCAAGCCTCCCCTTGCCGATTCAGGAACGTAGGAAGGGTGATCGATCACTTTTCGGTACATGTCTGCCAAGTAAAGCGCTCCTTCCGGCCCATGCGCCAAAAAAACTGGGTTGAACCAACTATCAGTTGAAGCCAAAAACTCACGGTTTTCATAAGCCCGCTGTGCACGAAAAGAAACTTCCTCTTGCGTCAAAATTTGCCGCTGCACCAGGTTCTGGGCGGGCTCGCAGATAAATGCATTGCCCATATGCTCCGACTTCATGGCCGTCCCGTAGTAAAGGACCGGCCCACATGCTGAGGTAAAAGTTCCTTTATGGGATAAACCGATCAGCTTGGGGATAAAATCCGCCGTAGTGACCGCGTTGCTGATTGGGTAGACCGTAGCCTCTGCCTCCGGCTTGGCTACATTGTGAACGGATTGGTTGAATACCAGATTTAGGTTTCGGGCCAGATGCCATGGCTCCATCACCACATGCTGCAACGGATGCCGGTTGGAAGTACCAAAGCGCCGACCAAACGGGTCGAAGGCCAGGCCAAACTGGCTTCTACCACCGGTTGTCTGAAACTCAAAAGTATCTGGATGAAAACGGCCATCCGAAGAAGAAAAGGGAACTGCTGCACGGGTTGGATGCTCCGGAGACGTCACTGAACCTCCGTTTAACCCCCCTGTCAGATAAACCCACCCGTCGAGGCCCAGCGTAGGGTGGCTAGCTCTGATTTGCGCGGTCTTATCCGCATTGAAGCCGGTCAGTACCACTTTTTTGACATCCGCCACACCGTCCCCATTGGTATCTTTAAAGTAATAGATGTCCGGGGCACAGGTCACAAACACGCCGCCTCGCCAAAGCATGATCCCATTGGGGTAGGTAAGCCCGGTAACAAACTCGGTTCGGTGGTCGTACTTACCGTCCCCGTCTCTATCTTCCAGCCGGGCTATCCTTCCGAGCCGGGTGGGCGTACCCCCTTCTGCCGGATCCGGATAACCCCTGTTTTCAGCCACATACAGCACGCGGTTTTCGTCAAAGGCAAATGCCACCGGGTCGATTACCAGAGGTTCTGCAGCAATCAACTCAATCCGCAGCCCCGGCTCCAACTGGAAACTGGCCAAGGCAGCTTTCAGTGAAAGCGAATCGGCGTAGCTGTACAGGGGAGAATTGACCGGTGAATCCTGCAATTCGAAAATGACTTCATCGCTACCACCTGTATCGGCGCGTTCGTTGTCGCAGCCCCATAATCCAACGATCCAAACGATCAACAAAAGAAAAAAACTACTCCGGTGCCCCTGATACCGCATACCAACCATCACAAAATGGGATAAAGATCTACCTTTCGCACCAACATTTCGGCAGCTTCGGACTGTATTTGGATCCTTCCGCTTTTTGGCTTTGAATCCAAGGCCCTGTTCACCAACACCCCGTTCAGGTACACTGTAATTTCTCCATCCAACACATGGCACTCAAGGGTGTTCCATTCCCCTACCGGTTTTTCCACGTCCTGGGTTCCTCGGAAATCCAACACATCCTTCCATTCCGGATCCCGACCAAACCAGTTAACCCTTCCACCATGTAGGGTCACGGGATCCCCGTCCGGCTGGTAAACATGGGCACCTCCCACTTTTTGGGATGCTACCGGGCTGGTAACGGCAAACTGATCCGTCCCGTTCCCGACCACAATGAAATCCCCGGTGCCTCCCTCGATGATCTGCACCTCTATGGAGTGCATCCAGGTACCGGAATAACCCCCATCCATCCCTTGGGAATGCAACAGGATTCCACTATCCCGGGATTTGTCCAGCCGTGGTTCGTGGGTGCCGCCTCCCCATTTAAATTCCACCACCAGCTTGTAGTTATCGTAGGGCTCCTCGGTGGTGATGCAGCCCCACTCTTCTCCGGAGATATGAATCATGCCCTCTTTGACGGTGAATACTTCCTTGGGGTCATTGTTCTTCCCCCTGTCTTTCAAAAAGGTATACCAACCCGCCAGGCTTTTGCCGTCAAATAAGGCGATCTTGTCGCCAAGCTTCCGGTTATTGGCATTCAGGGGATCGGTATATCGGGAAGTGGCGGGCATTGCTTTCAACTCGTCCAAAAGCGTAAACACCTGATCGGTGATCTTTCGCGAAGCATTGACTTCCAAGTAGCTGGACCTGGCGCGCCAAGTCTCATACCCTCCCAGCTCGTGTTGTTCGGGCGTAGGCAAGTATCCGTGATAGCCATTGGCCAGAGAAACCGTAAACGTCTGATCAAAAGGACTCTTGGCTTTGATTTCCAGGCCTATCTCTACAAAAACTTCACAGGGTATGGCCGTGATCGCCAAGCTCCCCAATCTCATGGCCTGCAACAGAATGCGCTCGCTGTTTGGAAAGTCTTTCATCAATACCGTTTCCCTAGCGTAGATTTCCTCCATGGAAACCATGTTGGGGCCCTTAGCCTTGGAGAGGATTGCCTCAGCCCTTACAAGCTCTTGGGTATTGGGCTTTCTGACATCCAGGACAATTTCCTTCTGAACCACCGCCAAGGGCACCCATTCTTGGTATTCAATATGTTGGTAGGCCTTAAAGGCTTCCGCTGCCACCGTGTTGGCTACAGTTTCCATCTTGGCATAGGCCGGCAGCCGCTCGGGCGCAGGTCCCGCAAAATTGATATTGTTGATATCTCCGCTGCTGCCATTGGACATCATGGCCACAAAAGCCGGGGACTGCTGGTCGGCCCCGATGAGCTGGGCAAATTTGTTCGCAAACATGCCAAAATAATCGGCAGAAACCTCTCCGCTGCCCGTTCCTCCGACGTAGTGCAGGGAATAATTTGCCATCAGGGCGATGGGTTTGCCATCCCTTGATTTCACGGCTACGATCGGAATCTCCGGATCGGTGGGACCAGCGGGCTCCAGCAAGTGCGGGTTGCCAATTCCCGGGTTCATTTTTACCCGGTCCACACCGCCAAAGGGATTGGTCAAAACAGCACCGGGCCTCATCTTCCACCTGCGGTTAAACACCTGACCGGGTTCATGCCCTACACCCCAGCCTATTTTTGCGGGCTCCAGGTTATTGTTTGCGCGTATGATGGCGTCTGCGGCACGCTCCACCAAAAAATCCAGGTATGCCGGATCGGGATCACTTTGAAATACCGAGCAGGCCGTTCCACCTGAATGGGTATGGGTGGAGGAAATCAGCATATTCTCCACCGGGATTGCCGTAAACGCATGGGCACGTTGCTTGGCCTTGTCGAGGGTTTCCCGATAGGCCATGCACAGATCGAGGGTAACAATCGCCAACTTGGTGGCACCATCATCCAGCACCAGGCTCCTTGCATGGGTATCGTCGTGTACATGCTTCACCTGGACATCCTGCATGTTGCCATTGATGGAAGTCCCTATCTTGGGCGTGATCACGCTCGTTGCCGCACCGGCACGGAATACCTTTACCCTTGGCTCGGCGGGAGATTGCTGCGCAAGGGCGTGCATATGAACCCAAAAAAGGACGGCAATGAATACAGCAATCTTTTTCGCCGGCGGGTGAGCCCAGAAAAGTACCAACAAGCGTTCACTATTTTTTGGGGTTTGTTGTCTATTGATCATATGCAAGCTGATTAAATAGCAATTTAAATTACATCGCTTACCGATAACACCAGAAAAAGACTACTCCCAAAGGAGGGGATCAGTGAAAACGGAAGGAATAAAGATTTGCATCCTTTAAATATACCCGCATTCTGACTGGTTTTCCTGCCAACGGTGTAATATCCGTACTTTTATTCCAATACACCAGCCTGGAAATCTCGTTTCCGATCAGTGGTTGAGTCTCCTTCATGGAAAAACCAGGCAAACTATTTCCCTCTGCATCCAATAATTCTATCCGTATCTCCCCTGCCGCCGACGTAGAATAATTGACCTCCAACTTTTCACCTGAAAAAACAAAGGGTTTGGTGAGCATTTCACCCCCCGCATACCCTGCAGAGAGGGAGGCAAAGCCATCCAACCGCATGGAATAGCGACGCAGGTGGGCACTGGGCTGGGCATAATCCTGGTTCACATAAAGGGACATTTCCTCCGCACCGGTCTGAACCACATTCAATGCGGGATAATTGGATCGTGAGACCCAATTCTGCAATCCAATTCCAGGTCGGATAAACGATTCCATAAACTGCCGCTCATAGGCATTGCTTCCACGAGAGCTCATCAGCACCACATCAGAGCAGTCGTTGTAATACTTGGGATCCACGCCCAGTAGTTTGGCCTCTTCGTCTCCGATTACCTTTCTGTTTGGCATAAACCGGGCACCGATTGCCAGGTATATGTGCGGCGCCCGGAAGTACGGACTGGTCTGCTGGGTATAGAGGTGTTCATAGGGTGTATCGCCAAAAACCATCGCTTCAGGCTCACTCCAGTGGATGAAATCGGGGGAGGTGGTCCTGCTGACTGATCGGTAGCCGCTATACCCACCTCCGGTCCAGGTTCGAAAATAGCAAACATACTGCCTTTCGGATTCAGACCAGAAGGCGACATTCTGAGAGTCAAATACCCCTTCTGTAAAAACAGGATCTCCCTGTAGGCGCTGCCAGTGGATACCGTCCTCGGACACAAAGGCTACCAATCCGCTGGACGAAGTACCCCCCAAGGCCTTATACCGTTGCTGTCTTGGCGCATCTGGATTGGTATCAATAAACGGGCTGAAGTTGTGGGTCACTGGAGCCGCATTGGCCAATATCACATTATTAGCCCTACTTCCGGCCATTTCGTGAATTCCGAGGTTCGGTTTTTCCCAACGAACCCCATCGAGAGATTCCGCATAGCAGGTGACCTCCGAGTCGTTGCCGTCTTTGCCGGCAGTAGGCACTCCCCGGTAATAGGCCCGGTACAGATCTCCATCCTTCAGAATGGTCACGTAAGCCGAGAAAGCTCCCTCCCAAGGCTCATCGAAGGCTAAAACTTTGCCTTGGTCCACCGGCTCGTGCAATATAACCTGCGCACCATCTAAGGATTCAATCAGCTTCCGATCCACAAATAGCTCCCTATCCGATCCGATGGTAAGGGGAGCTTGGGCTAAAACGGTGGTAATTCCGGTAAGGAAACTTAGGACAAAGTATGAAAACGAAAACCGGTTAATCATAATTGGAATGGTAAGACGGGATGATCCCTAAATATACGACAAAACCCCACGGAAAAAGCACCATTTGCCATTACCGCGGGGCTGATGTCGCTAAGATGACAGCTATCAGAATCGGATGATACTGCCAGCAATATGCCTGGTTTGATTTTCCTTGTTAAAGTAATAGGTTACCAACGCATGCTTTTCGTCCAATACAACTGCCCAAGGATAGCCTATGTCGGTACTGCCTCCGTCCTCGCGCAGAACGATCTCCTGGGCGGTTTCGAAATCGGTGCATTCCGCATTCAAAATCCTGGCCCTGATCCCGTAAGGCTGATGCCTATAACCGTACACAAGCAGCACCCGATTGTCGGGCAGGCGCAGTGCCTGCAAGGGATGGCCTTTAAACCCCATGGATTTCCAGGGGCCAAAACTCTTGCCTCCATCGGTGGATCGGGCAATCACCGCCTGATCGTCGTATTTTCCGGTGCGGATAAAGGCCACCACATCCCCCTTGGGTGTTTCATAGACCGAGGCCTCGTTAAACACCACCTCATCGTCCACTGCCACCGGAGCCGAATACTGCCAAGTGAGCCCCTTGTCCTGCGAGATCAATAAATGATTGGAGGTTTTGCTGGGAGACTGCTGGTCGTGGGAAGCAACTACCCAAAAAACCCGACCATCTTTTCCTTCATACAAGGCTCCCCGATTATAAGCGGGAACCGGATCCCCTGTGGGAGTCACATTGATCTCCGGCTTTATATGAGGCGGGTAAAAGGGCCCTTTCCAAGACTTGCCTCCATCCGAAGACCTGACTACGTATCCTCCCAAAAAAACATAACCGGCCCCTGCAACTACATGGGGTGTTGGAAGGTTTTTGCGGTCTGCTTCACTGATCTGTGTCCAGCCATAGCTTGTACATAGCAGGGTACCGTCGGACAACTGTAGCAAACAGGGATCTTGGGATCCTCCAAAATCATGGGCATACAGCAGCTCGGGCTCTCCGGACCAATTGATCCCATCCCTAGAGGTCATTTGCACCAAGTAGCTGTTTGGATCGGTGTGACTATAGCCTTTGGAGCCGAAATTCCGTCTGTCGGGCGAACGCCGAAAGGAAAGCAAAAACTCCCCATCCGGCTTGCGAACAATGGAAGGAAAGGCAGCATAATACCGCTCATCGTGATAAATCACAATATCCTTAACCTTTTCGGCCACCTGAAGCATGCTGTCGGGGGGATATACCAATACTTCTGCCTCCGCCATCGAGATCAAAAAAAAGGCGAAAATAACTACCGAACTATACATACTGAATAATCTCATAGCGTTTAGGGTTTTAGTTGCTTAATGGGAATTTGAGTGAGGTATATGTTTGATTTTCCTTCATGTGAGGAATAATACATCACCCAAAGATGTCTCTTATGAAATATCATTCCGGGATAGCTGGTATCACCTCCACTAGGCAACACCATAGGTGATAGAAAATTTCCATCCAGATCCGAGGTGAAAATAGCTGTCTTTGGACCTCCCGGCTGATGATACCTGGAGCCTATCACCAATTGGTCTTTGTTTAAAAACAAAAAGTTTGGACCGCCCAGCCGAATGTTCAACCGGCTGAATTCCCAGTCTTTGTAAGGAAATTCTGCGGAGGCAATCATTCCCATTTGGTCGTCGGCTTCACGCCGTACCAACACGTACATCTTCCCCTTCCTATCAAATCGTATGGTGGCTTCATTGGGGTTTCCACCGGTATCGATTTGTGACACCCATTCAAAGTGCTTGCCATCCACCGTTTTCAGTAAGTGGGTTTCCCAGCCTCCCTCTTTGATTTGATAGATAACTCCATACCCAACATTTTTATGCCAGGTCAAACTCCAGATCCAATCCAAGGAAGAAGATAGATCCATGGTAGTTCGCGTCAAATCGGAAAAGTTCAACCCCGATTTGTCGGAGAAGGAAACCATCGGGAACAACTCTTGATACCCTTTGTCATAAACGCCTACTGCGGTCAAAACCATAATCCTTCCTTCGGGAGTGACCGAAAGCCTAGCCTCCCGCACATCATAATTCGCCAGGTCCAGTAGGCCTACGTCTTCCCAATCCTCACCGTCCTTTGACCGCAACAGCCTTACTTGACCACTCTTGTCGGGCATGTGATTATTTCCCTCACGGATGGCGGCATAAAAATGGTTTTTAAAGCGGATCAAATCCGGGAAAGCATTGTGGGGAGCCTTGTCCCATACAGTATGGATTTTGGTTGCATTCTCTTGGCTCCAGGCCGATTCGACTATACCAGCCATCAACACCAAAAGAACCATTAGCCTTTTCGTTTTTAAATACATTGTATCTTAGTTAATTGTCCGTTGTAATAAATTCAGGAATCCATTTTGCCCCAAGATCCCGAATTCTGGGTATCTCATTTATGGGAATACTATGGTACGGCCATCGAACCCGAGTACCGATGGCAGCCCAGCCTCCCACCGCAGTCAGCAATTTATCCACCGCGGTGTTAGAATACCCGTGAATGTTGATAAATGGCAATATCGCCTCCTCAAAGAAACCCTGCACCCGTTTTTCAATGGCAATGGCTTTCTGTATATCTTTCTGCATCAATTGATACCAGTCTACCGCAGCACGGGGATTCAGACACGCAACATTGGAATAGGAACCATGAGCTCCCTGGAAGATGCCTGTTGCCAAACGATGCCCCGGCACAAATACCGACATTCGTTCCAGCACCGGTTGCATATCCTCATACCATAGGGTGTCGCCCCCAGCCACCTTGCTGCCAACCAACGGTATCCCGGTAGCAAGGAGCTCCTGCCACTGCTTGGGAGTCAGCACTTGTTTGGCATGGGGTGGATTATACAACACCAACCCGATGGGGGCAGCCGCAGCGGCCATTTTCTCCAAATAACTGCACATCTCTGCAAATGTCAGCGACATCCAGTCAGGCAGTATTACCTGAATAGCCGAGGGCTTCAATGAAACTACTCTTTGGAGTCGCTCTAAGGAAATAACCGGGCTCATTTGGCTGCATCCCAACTGGAACGGCAGGGAATGACGCTCGCATGTTTCGGCAGTAAGATGGCTGATACGGTCAAACTCGCTTTCGGTCTGATTATAGAACTCACCGGCTGTACCGTTGGTGTAGACACCATCTACGCCCGAGCTGGCCAAATAGTTGAGTTGGTCCTCAAAAAGAGAATAGTCTATGTCGCCATTTGCCGAAATCGGCAATAACAGAGTTGCCCATACGCCCCGAATTTGATCGGCTGACAAAGGCCTCATCGAATTTGCCCCAGTGGAAGTTTCCAGATCACCGTCCCCATATGGTATCGCCGATGGGTTTCAATGCCTCTGGAATAGTAGAGCGTCATAATACTTCCATCATCCAGCTGAACGCTTGCCGGATAACCGCAATCCTGGCCAAAATCCAAGTCGTCAATGACAATCATTTCGT
This sequence comes from Lunatimonas lonarensis, assembly GCF_000390185.1. Taxonomy (GTDB): domain Bacteria; phylum Bacteroidota; class Bacteroidia; order Cytophagales; family Cyclobacteriaceae; genus Lunatimonas; species Lunatimonas lonarensis. The sequence continues at coordinate 157,789 of NZ_AQHR01000049.1, forward strand.
CACTCCATGTTTGTCCATTATCTAGGCTGGTTTTTACAGCTACCCCCTTTTCGCCTACCTTTCGGTTGCCATAGGTTAAGAGAAGCCTGCCGTCCTTTAGCGCGGTCATGTGTCCGGGATGTTGATTGTCATCGGTCAGGTTGCCGATCATTTCCCAGCTTTTGCCGTCGTCATTGCTTTCGAACAGGTCCATGGCCTGACCGGACCTCCATCGGCGGGCAGCGGCGATCCAATGCCCATTTCCTGTATGGTAAAACGCAGTCTCATTATGCCCACCGGCAAAAGCTGTGGAACCTGACGCATCACTGATAAATGACAGCCATTGCCAAGACTTTCCATCGTCCGTACTTTTAAACATAGAGACCTTATTGACGGTCTTGTCCAAAGACTGGGCATAAGCCAGCACCCTAAGCGAGCCATCACTACCTGAAAGTACATCGCCGAAAGGTATAAACTCAGTCATCCCTTCCTGTGCCGTAGGGAATCCCGTTTTATTGATATCCCAAGTCTCGCCACCATCTTTGGAAATCGATACCCATGGACGAAGTACCGCAACCAGATCCATCTGACCGGACTGCGAAGCGGACGGTGTCAATGACCACCCTGAGGCAACTACCACCAAATTTCCTGACGTATTTGTGCCTGCGGCTACGTTCATGCGGTTGGTCTGTGGATCGTTTGGTGTTGGTTTCCCCCTCAACTCCCAAAACCTACCATTATCGGAAGAAGCATAGCACGCGACTTGCCCTTCCATTCGGGCATGGCTGGGATGGTTGAAGATTGTGGCTACGTATGTACCATCCCCCAACGCGGTTAAATTGGGCCATGCGCACACATTATCCACCGAAATAAATCGCTCTAGCACCTGTACCCGTTTTGATGGCAATTCTAGGGGCACTCTTTCAACAGCCACCGAATCCGGGGGATGCGTGGCAGCGACGGCTGGCACCTGCAAAAGCACCATGCCAACCGCCCCTGCCATTAAAAACATTATCTTTAGGTTCATCGCTATAATTGATTTTTCAATACTATTATCTAATTAATAACCAGGGTTTTGGCTCACCAATGGCTCTTGGCTAAGAACGGTATTGGCAATGGGAAAGAGCAGTAGGTGGTTTTGCCCCATCCGATTTTGTAGAGCCGGCACCATCTCAAACGCTTTGTCAAATCTAACTAAATCCCACCACCTCTTTCCTTCAAGGACAAGCTCTAACAACCTCTCCCGGAGTATAGCTGAATCGTTTTGCTCTTGGCTTCCTCTGACAAATCTATACGCATCGAAGTTATGTCTAAAAGCTCGTTGACGGACAAGGTTGATTTCCACGGATGGATCTTGCCCAAGCGCATTCTTCGCTTCTGCTTTCATCAGGAGTACATCAGCGTAGCGGTACAAAATCGGATCGCTTAAAAAGACCCGGTTGCCCCCTATAATGGTGCCAGGAAACTTTTGTTGTATGTTCGTTAGATAGGTTCTTTTACCCTCGTTGTCTATTGTTTCGATATTGAAAAAAGTGGCATCCCTCCTTGTGTCATCTGCTGCAAACTGACTCCTCACTCTTTCGTGCATTACCATTAAACCCTGGCCACCACCAATAGGAAAAATCCTGTCTCTGGTTTGCTGATCGATATTACTGGGTGCCGCAGCACCAATGATCCACATGAACCAGAGGTAATTACCTGGCTCCAAATCTTGGTGTCGAATAGCCATGAGAATTTCCCGGTTACCTTTATTTTCAAATTTGAAAACGTCCGCAAAGTGATCTAAAAGGCCCACATCTGCTTGATCTACTTCGTTCAATGCAGCCAGTGCCGTATTTAAGTCGGCATTACCTCCTCCAAAACGTTTCGCAGTCCATAAATATACATCGCCTTTTAGGGCATTGGTGGCTGCTTTTGACCATACAGCTCTTCCATTGGAAAAGCGATTGTCAGGAAAAAGTTGAAGTGCCCTATCTATATCCTGCTTTATAAGGGAAAATACGGCACTCTGCGGTTCACGTTCCCTCAAGGTTACATTCGCTCCGAAGCCCTCGGTTGGTTCGGTCCGTATGATCAGATCACCCCAGGTCTTGGCCATCGTAAAATAAAGGTAGGCACGCATTGCATAGGCCTGTGCCAATACACTGTTCTTTCTGGCTTCAGACGCAAATGAAATATTGGGAGCGTTTTTGAGAATCAGATTGGCGGTGTTGATCGCACGGTAAAAGCCACTCCAGTCAGGGTGGCCGGGCGTGTCGGCATTCATTTCGTTACGGTGGAGGATAAAAACCCCTTCGCCAAACAATCCCGGAGTCATCACCTCGCTACGGTGCTCTCCGAGCTGGTGTAGTCCCTGTGATAAATTTCGCAGCTCCACGTACATGCCCATAAGTGCACCATTGGCATCGTTTTCCGTGCGCCAAAAATTATTCGTTGTTATGACGCTTGTGGGATCTACGTTCAGCGTCTCGGTACAAGCGCATATAACCCAAAGCAAAGTTGAAATGGCTAATATTTTTATAGTCTTCATGGCTTCGTTTCGTTAGAAATTAGAATGTCACATTTACCCCAAAATTGTAGTTTTTGGGAATCGGATACCTTCCGTCATCTACACCACCATCTTCGGGATTCAACCCTTTATAAGCAGTAAAATAGTGAAGATTATTTCCCGTGAAATTCAACCGGATTCCATTCAACCGGAGCTTGCTGACAATGGACGCAGGAACGGAGTAACTTAAAGTCAATTCCCGTACACAAAGGAAATCCCCTGATTCAAAGTATACTGAGTTTCCAGAAGTGGTGGTTCCATTGAAATTGTTTCGCTGAACCCTTTCCCCTCCCCAATAAAACCGCGAATACTGCGCTATGTCACCCTGCTCCTTCCATGAATTCTCGTATTTATCCAAGGTCATGTTGTTATCTCCAAATAAGTTGGTGTCCACAAACATTTTCGCCCAGTTAAAAATAGTATGGCCTGTGGTATAGTCCATACGCACATATAAGTTGAAGTTTTTGAACGAGATACTATTGGAAATGCCACCGGTCCAAACTGGAAACTGCTGCCCCATGTACACCTGATCACGGCTGTCTATGATCCCGTTACCATCTAAATCCAGCCATTCTGTATCCCCTCCATATTTTGTCCGATCTGAGGAAACGATCCACATATCCGTCGGAGCGTTAGCTGCGGCTTCGTCAGTCGGGTAGATGCCAATTTGCTTTCTACTATACATCTCACCCAACTGGCCGCCCTCTTGGAGCCCTCCTTTCCATACATAGTCCTGTACAGCAGCGTCCCATACCAATACCCCTCCAACACGATTTCGCTCTACTCCATTGGGAGGAAGACGAAGAATTTTATTCCTTACTTTCGAAGTGTTGAACCCCAGAGTCCATTGAACAAGAGAGTTTCTGGGCAAGACCTGTGCAGAAACCTCGAGTTCAAATCCACGATTCTCCAAGCTTCCCAGGTTGGTCTGTACGCTCGCAAAGCCCGTGGATTGGGGTAATGGCAAACTGGTAATGAGATTATCGGTCACTCTACGGTAAACATCTACAATGAAACTAAGCCTATTGTCGAAGAGGCTAAAATCCGTTCCCAAGTTTACGGTCCTAGATTGCTCCCACTGTAAATCCGGGTTGGGAATAATCGTATTCTGTATCGCAGGTAATCCCGCATACCTAGCTCCTACACCATATGCCCCCTGTGCAGCAAAATCACCCAATCCCCCAATGTTTCCGTTTTCGCCGTAACTGGCACGCACCTTCATCCGAAGCAGGTTTTCCGGAAAAACATTTTGCCAAAACTCCTCTCTGTGAAGGTTCCAACCGGCTGAAATTCCCGGAAAAAAACCCCATTTATTTGCTGCCCCTAAATTGGACGCGCCATCATAGCGCATGTTAAGTGAAAACAGGTACTTCTGATCAAAATCATAATTTACCCTTCCAAAATATCCTAAAATAACTTGATCCGTAATGGAGCTGTTTACCGAGGTAGGCTCACTGGAAGCATTGAGAGTGGGTATCAAATCTGTAGATGCTCCCCTTCCAGACGCACTCATGGAATTTATATTTCGGTCAAAATAGGCAAAGCCCAACTTGGCATCCAGGTTATGGGATTGCCCAAAGGTTTTACCGTACGACAATATCAGATCTGCCTGCCGCTGACGCCATTGATAGTTCGACGCATTGGCCACTCGGGTATCTACGAAATTTAACGGTCCATTTAAAAAACCCGGCTGGAAACTGTAGGAATTGTTATTGATATTGTACATTGAGATTTGAGGGTCAAAGGATAGACCTGGTAGAATATCCCATTTTGCGCCTACGGTGTAGGTGGATTTCTCTCCGGTACTCTCTGCCACCCGATTGTTAAGGAAATACATCGGATTACCAATGCTGGAAGAAGTTCCCGGCGCAAGCGTACCATCCTCAAAAAATATTTTTGTGGTAGGCGCTAATGCCGCTGATCTATAGAACGTTACCGCGGTCGACTGACCGGTTGTGTTGGTAGTATTGTACGTATACAATACCCTTCCATATACACTCAGGTTATCTTTGACTTTTATATCGCCATTGAGATTAAACGTCAATCGATCGTATTGGGTCGTGATAACCGTTCCTTCATTACTCATGTAACCAAGGCCCGCATTAAACGTTGCCTTCTCAGTTCCACCCTGCACAGTCACATGATGATTTTGAGAGACTCCCGTTTGGTATATTAAGGATTGGATATCATTATCCTGAAAAATAAGCGTTCGACTAGGATCCACCGGATCTGGCATACTTTCCCAACCTTCATTTAGCTTATGTTGATTTTCCAGAGTGAGGTACTGAGTGGTAAATGCCGTATTATTGGTCAAATCATTTCCTGTACCAAAACCATTCGGAAGTGTCAATCGGACTGTCTCATCAGGAAATTTATCCGGACGAATATGCCCGAGGCGAAATGCCGTCAAGTACTGCCTTGCATTGGCCATTTCATACAGCTTGCCCGGCTCAGAGAAAGTCAGATCGTACCTATAGTTTACACGTGTCACACCGGCCTTACCTGATTTAGTAGTAATAATCACCACACCATTAGATGCCCTTGCTCCATAGATAGAAGTAGCGGCAGCATCCTTTAGCACCTGCATGTTTTCTATGTCATCTGCCGATATATCGTTCATATCCGGTCGGATAACCCCATCAATGATAAAAAGCGGCGCAGCGCCATTTGGATTGTTAATGGACGTACCTCCTCTTACGATCACCCTAGGAGCCGCTCCAGGCTGCCCTGAAACACTTTGCACCCGCACTCCGGACACGGTTCCCTGCAGTGCAGAAGCGGCATTTGCAAAGGGAACCGATTCCAATACCTTGCTGTCAACTTTCGTGATTGCCGTCGTCAACACCTCTCTTGACTGCTCACCAAACCCGATTACCACCACTTCCTCCATTTCCGATAGAACGGACTCCAGGCGAACATTTATTAGGCTGCGACCACCGATGGCTTCCTCTACAGTACGATAACCAATAAACGAAAAAACCAACGTGCCTCCCCCTTGGGGTACATTGATCGAATAGCTTCCGTCAATGTCCGTGATCGTACCAACCGAGGTGCCTTTTACCAAAACATTCACGCCGGGAACTGACTCCCCTCCACCATCGGTGACGGTACCTCGGACAATGCTTCCTGTCTGAGCATACCCCACCTGGAGGAGCAAAACCCAGCCTATCAGCAGTATGCATTTCTCCAAAAACTTTGGAAAGTGTACAGATTTTTTCATAGGAAAATGATTTTATTTGGACTTTTCATTTATCCTATCAAAGATATTGCAGCACAGCCCCAAAGGCTTCTACTTTATTTTATTTTACCAATACAATCTTACCGCATAGATCAGTATGCCATCCGAACCTGCTCATCCTACCAAAAACAAAAAAAACCGGACTAGCCGGTTTAGTGTAGAAATATAGCTCATTCAAAAAAAGTGAGTGACGCCACCTTTACTCCATTTCCTTACGAAGGATAAATTTTGCCTTCACCAATTGATTCTTGACGGTATTTTTCGAGATCATCAGAATATCGGCAATCTCATTATAGGACTTCTTTTCGAAATAATTCATCTCCAATATTTGTCTTCGCTTTGGAGACAGGTTCTTGATGATGCCTTCGAGTTTGGTCAGGTTATCCTCCTTCGTCTGTTCACATTCGTGCTGTTCCTGCTGCAATCGCTCCCAGAATCGCTCCTTTAGGCAATTGTTTCGGTTCAACGCTTTTAGGTAATCAAAAATCTCGTTTTTGACCGCCGTAAATATGTAGGAGTTGAAATTCAGTTCCGGATTAATGTTCTTTCTCCGCTTGAGGATCTTCATAAATACCTCGTGGTAGATATTTTCCGCCTCCTGTTCATCCTTAATAATGGAGATACTAAACCGTATCACAGGGATCCGGTAGTATTGATATATCTTTTCGAACGCAGAATTGCTGCCCATTCGAAAATCCTCCAATAATGCTTTGTCAGGTTGTTCCATACGCTAAATATTTACTCGAATACCCACTTACAAGATCTCATCAGCCTTCCCCTCAAAAGGTTTTTTGCTTAATTATTGCATGAATATCCCATTTTCCGCAAAAAGAATCTGCGCAAATCACGAATATTAATCTTCATTTCGCGAAACAGTACCAAATACTATGTATTGAAAATGAATAGCTTACAAAATATTGATCCGAAAACTTCATGATTTCTTAAATATACGTGCAAAAAATAAACACATCTTTACATTATTGTTAATAAAAGCCACCTATTTTTGACAAAAAACAAAAATAAACGTTTGTGTTGTTTTTTTGTTAACAGCTAAAAGCCAACCATTTTAAGGTTTCACGTTAAAAAAATTCATATTTCAAATGAATTCCGAAATATTTTTTGAAATAAACCAAAGATATTCTGAGCAACCGATTGCAGGTATCCCAAAACCAAATAAAAAGTATTTATGTATCCCATAAAAAAAACCGAAGATCGGGATGCTTCGGTTTTTTGTTTTTCACTTGCTACTTGGGTGGATTCAATGACACTTCATCGGCAACCATTATTACCAACGGACTCGACTTGCCTGATTTATCAAAGGCTTTCAGCCTAACCTCATTGGCTAAGGCTATCGGCCCATCGTACCTAGGCGAATCCACCGTGGGATCTGTCCCGTTTGTAGTGTAGCGGATGTCAAGACCGGGAAATTCCACATTGGCAAACAACATCCCGTTTTCAAGCTTTGCACCTGGAGGGGCGATCCGATAATTATAGCCCTTGTTCCATGCCGCCAACTTGGGGTACTCCCTCCGGGCAATGGTATTGGCAAAAACGTTCCATCCGGAAGCAATCGACGCATTTCGGACGCCGACCGTCTCTATGGTTTCCCAAGTCCGTTCTTTCGCCCAGGCACTCTCTGCATAGCCTATAATCTTAGGCACCGTATAATACTCTATCATATCCCTCCCCTTGATGGTCTCACTCCACAGCTGGGCTTCCACGCCAATAATATTCTTCCGTGCTTCGGATTTAATTTTGACCATACCTTGTGAGGCTTTCTCCATGTCCAGTTTTTCTCCAAACGAGGTCTGCATGGTCGTTTTGAACCAATCGAAGGGGGCAAAGGTCCACGCATTTCTGGTATTTACAAATCCGGCCCAATAAAGTCCGGGTTCTTTGGGATCGTTGGAATAGGCCAGGTCAAAATAGAAATTCGACACGTTGCACAAAACCACCTCATAGCCTGCATTCGCCAGCTGATAGCCCATGTCGGGATAGTCAAACATATTGTTCCATATATAAGGTATCACCCGCTTGCCTACAAACTCCGGATTGGGGACATAGTTGCCATCGGGCATTTTCTTCAGTGCCATTTCCTCCCATACGTGTACCTCCACATCCAATTTCTCCAGGCGCTTTAGCAACTCCCTAAAGAAGTACCCCTGAAGGTTTTTCGGATCGTCAATATCCGGAAGCTGGTTGAGCAATTCGGCTGCCAGCGGCGACTGCGTCCAAGCACCTTCGGGCACCTCATCCCCGCCTGCATGGATCTTGGTCAGTTTAAGGCCGGCCTGATCGTACATGCGGGCAATTTCATCCATCACCTTTTCGTAAAAACGATAGGTGGACTCACGGGCTACCGACACCGTATTATCTTTAAAGGCTTGTGCGGATAGGTATACCGAACGATCCTCTGGGTCAATCAACCGATACTCATTGGCAGCTGCCTCATCCCCTTGTGCCATGTACTTGTGATACCTCGCCTCCATGGATTTGATAGCCGCCCTCGCATGCCCGGGAAAATTCAATTCGGGAATGATGGTGATATGCCTTTCTTTGGCATACTTCAGGATTTCTATAAAATCCGCCTTTGAATAATATCCACTGCCATGCTTGCCTTCCGAGTAGGCAAATGGTCCTGAACCGTACGCAGGATGTAGGGCGGGATCGTCCTTGCTGGACACGTGTTGCCGTTGGGCACCTACCTCCGTCAACTCAGGTAGCCCATCGATCTCCAATCGCCATCCCTCGTCCTCGGTAGTGTAAAAGAGAAAATGATTCAGCTTATAGTGCGCCATCAGATCCAACATCCGCATAACGGTCTCTTTGGTCTGAAAATTTCGGCTCACATCCATGTGAAGGCTTCTAAAATGAAACCTGGGGGCGTCCTCTATATGCACCAAGCCCACGTCGAGGGGCAGCTTTGCACCCAAAAACACTTCCGGACCCAACCATGCCAATAAACTCTGTATGCCGTAAAAAGCTCCCGCTGGGTCTGAACCAACAATCTTCACCTGCCCGGCTGAAATGTCCAACTCATAGGCCTCCTCCCTTCGACCGTCGACGGAAATATTGCCAAGTCCAATTTGAATATGACCGCCTGAACCATTCCCATGCCGAATTTCCAATGTGACCCCAGTCAACTCGGCCAACTTACTCCTTAGATATTTTGCCTCGGACTCCAGCCCGGCATCAAAAAAAATGGGCGTTTCCGTCGATAAGGAAAATACACCGTTCCGTTTTGAAAGAAGAAACGGAGTCGGAACAATCGGATGCAACAATCCCTCATCCACCACGGAAAGGGATTCGTTCTCCGCATACCTACGCTCGGGAGAGGATGGCAGCTCTCTATCCATATCTCCCCGTAGCAACTGTTCCGTACGCTCAAAACTAACAACAGTCAAATTATCAAAGAGAAGGACTTCCGTTTCGTCGCCGTCTTTGTCATAAAACACAAAATACAACCCCATGGGAGCATCTGACTCCTTGATCACTCCTTCCACGCCCCGGTAGGTAAACGAGACACTACCTCCCGCAGGAAGTGTAAACTCCCGCCCCGGGCTGATCTCGTACCAGTCTCCATTGATATGGGTGATTTTGGCTATACCCTCATCGGCGTAAGGTAGTATCATGCGGGGGGACATATTAAAGAACAGCTTCCATCCGGTACTCCCCAAATCCCGCGTACCTTCGTTGTGAAAGACGAATTTCGCCTCAAATTGCCCACTTTCATCCAAAAAATTGCTCACCAGCTCCCATTCGATCCGAATATCCTGCAAATCCTCCTCCCAGGATGGGTTTCCCCCGCAAGCGTACGAAATAACCAAGACTAGTAATAAAAGGAAAAGGCTGTGAAATTTATGCATAAATCGGTATGTTTAAATAGCCTTAATAATACGATACCTAGTATTAAAACGACTACCCAAACTCAAGAAATTATCCTATGACAACACCACATGCCCGCCTGATTTCCCTCGATGCCATGAGGGGATTCACCATAGCGGCAATGATTTTGGTCAACTACCCAGGCACCTGGGATCACGTGTATGGCCCCTTGCTTCATGCTTCGTGGAATGGCATCACCGTGACTGATTTTATTTTTCCCTTTTTCCTCTTTATTGTCGGAGTCTCCATAGCGTTTGCCTACACAAAGCGGGTGCGCTCAGGCGCTCCCAAGGGAGATCTGTATCGCAAAATTGTCATCCGAGCCATCAAGATCTTCGTGGTGGGATTATTTTTAAACCTAATCCCATACTTCGATTTTTCAGACATACGGGTTGCGGGCGTACTGCAACGGATTGCCGTCGTGTTCCTAGCCTGTGCATTATTGTTTCTAAATACGGGTTGGAAAACCCAGGCCTATCTGGGAGCAGGAATCCTGGTTTTCTATTGGCTGGCCATGACGCTGATACCCACACCTGGATTTGATAAAGCCATGTTGGAGCCTGGCATAAACCTCGCTGCTTGGATGGATACCTATATCCTACCCGGCAAAATGTGGGAGGGGACCTGGGATCCGGAGGGCTTCTTCAGTACCCTACCGGCCCTCGTGACGGGAATTCTCGGAATGCTCGCTGGTCACTTATTGCTAAGCTCCAAAACTCCTCAGGAAAAAGCGAACTACCTCATGGCTATCGGAGTGCCCATTGTCTTGCTTGGTCTGCTTTGGGCGCAGGTATTCCCCATCAACAAACACCTTTGGACCAGTCCCTTTACCCTGGTGACAGGCGGAGCGGCCTTCATCGTCCTAGGAGCCACCTACTTTCTAGTTGATATACTAGGCAAAAAACGCGGTACGTCCGTGGGAATTATTTTTGGTGCCAACGCCATCACCGTATATGTGTTGGCAGATGTGCTTTCCCTTATTTTTTACAACGACCAAATTCTGGGTGGCCTGAACAACCAATTCCTACTGGCCGCGACGGGAATAGGCCTGTCCATTAATCTGGCCAGTATGCTGTACGCTATCTTCTATGTAAGCATCAACTTCATCCCCGCCTACCTGCTGTTCAAACGAAACATCTTCATTAAGCTGTAACCTACCATACCATGACCAACTCCTTCCACGCTATCCTAAAAACCGTGCTGTTCGCTCTCATTTTTGGAACGCCACTCTTGGTCTTTTCGCAGACGGGAAGCATCCACGAACCCGTACGGTACGTCGGTGGTGTCACCATCGATCCTGCCGTGCACGAAGGCAGGTTACGGTATGCAGTGGGTGTGGAAAGCAGGCAGACGCTACGGGTAAACCGTACAAAACCCGAGTTGGCAGATGACTATGGCTGGACCTACAACCACGCCTCCAGTTTGGCGTATTGGAATGGCACATTTTTCCAGCAGTACCTCAGCAACCCTGTGGATGAACACATCGCTCCGGGACAAACCCTACTGGTCAGTTCTCCCGACGGCAGGAACTGGAATAAGCCAAAGGTGATTTTCCCTCCCTACAAAGCACCGGACGGTGTGGAAGTACCCGATGGGTATGAAGGCTACATGATGCATCAACGAATGGGTTTTTACGTTGCGCCTAATGGCAGACTTCTAACATTGGCATTTTACGCCCATGCCGAAGACCCCTTTCTGGAAGGGGGCATAGGAAGGGTGGTCCGGGAAATACACAAAGACGGGAGCTTAGGCCCCATCTATTTCATCCGCTACAGCACCCATACCCCGTGGAACGAAAGCAATACCAGCTATCCGTTTTATACCCGTTCTACGGACAAGGGCTTTATAGAAGCATGCGAGGCACTGCTAAATGACCGCCTGATCACCCTGCAATGGCGGGATGAAGACAGGGGGCTGGATGGTTTCTACGATGGAGACGAGTACGGTGGATCGGCGTTTTCCTTTTTTGAGCGAAAAGACGGAAATATCGTTGGGCTCTGGAAGCGGTCGCATACCGCTCTTTCCTTTGACGGGGGAAAAACATTTTCCAAATCGATAAAAGTACCGACCCTTACCATGGCAGGCGGTAAGGTATGGGGACAAAAAACAGCCGATAGCCGCTACGCAATGGTCTATAATCCAATCGATCTGGATGAATACAGGTATCCACTTATCACCATTTCATCAGACGACGGGATCGTCTTTGATGACATGGTGCTTGTGCAGGGAGAGGTACCTCCCAGGCGCTATTTTGGCAGATGGAAGGATTTTGGCCCCTGCTACGTGCGGGGCATCGTGCCGGGCAACGGAAACCCTCCCGGTGACGACATGTGGCTGACCTACTCCATGAATAAAGAGGACATGTGGGTAAGCCGGGTACCGGTGCCGATCCGGCATACCGTGGAGGGCAGTGTTTCGGACAATTTTGACCAGCATGTCCTAGGAGGTGCTGTACCGGAATGGAACATCTATGCACCCCTGTGGGCACCGGTAAATTTGGTCCAAAGCCCTTTAAAAAACGGCCTTTCCCTGGAACTGAGGGATGAAGACCCCTATGACTATGCAAGAGCCATACGCATCTTCGAAGAAAGCACCACCGCCGAAATTCGGTTTCAGGTGTTCGCCCCGGTAGAAAACCAGGGCATGCTGGAGATAGACGTGGTAGATCAATTTGGCAACCGACCGGTGAGAATAGGCATGAGTGAAGCGGGTAAATGGACCGCTGTGGACGGGTCCTCCGAGAAGACCCTGAAAAACTACCAAAAAGGAAAATGGAATGACGTTCGAATTAGCGTAAATGCAGGCTTCTTTGGCAGCTACAGCCTGGAAATAGACGGTGAGATGGTGGTAGAAAACGCTCAATTGGCCGAGGGTGTTAAGTCTGTCGAGCGGCTTTCTTTCCGAACAGGACCGTACAGGGATCTTCCCAACCGAAAAACACCCAACGAGGATCCGGAACCGCCCCTACCAGGTGCCGACGACAAAGAAGCATTGGGTGTCTTTTTGATCGATGAGGTTACCATCAAGAAGTAACGTACCTAGCTGCTGAAAAGGACTGATTTTCCGCCTGATAAAACGGAGACGGGCATAGGACGGGAAAGAGGGAATCGTTTATTTGACTTCCTGCAAGGTCACCTTACGGCCCCGGAAATCAACGCTGTCTCCTGCTTTCATCCCCCAAAGTGCTTCCACCAAAGGAGAATCTTTGGAGACCAACTGGTAAACATCGCCACCAAATTCGACTTTGCCCACTGGCACCGAAACCCATATATTGCCTATGGGCAATTTGAGCAAAGCTCCGTCCTGCACAGTGGCAACCGGTTGCACTGGTACTTCTTTTAGCTGGCGCTGCATCTGGGTAAGGCTGGCGTACTGCTTGTCCAATAGTGTCTGGCTTTGGTGAATGGACTCCCTACCGGACTCGTATTTGTCGCCCGCAGGGTTTTTTTCCTCCCCATCGGAGGCTTCCCTCAGTTCACCCAATTGTTTCAAAATATCATTAAGGGTATCCGTGAGTTGCGCCAATGCATGGTTACGCAATTGGGTTTTGATATCCAAAGGTGCTTCTTTATACATAGTTGCAAAGTTGCACATTTAAACTGCAAAACAGCAATCAGGGTTGGGGCTATCTGGATTTATTTTTCACTTGAGGTCTCGGGCTTGCAGCTCTTCTGGCATTCCCTGTGGAAACCGGGCAAATTTCCGAAAGACAGGCCAACCATCTTCGGGAAAATCCACATAATTGTCCCGTTTGGACTCCGTTCCGGTTACTACCGCTCCGGTAATAAGATTGAGGGGTGCGGTGATCAATAAAAAATACCCGTTGGTTACCGTTGCGAGAGACGAAAGGGCAGTCCATAAACCAAATTTGGCGGTCTCGGTGTTGTAGATCACTACCCTAGCACGATCAATCGTATGTTGCTCGTAGCGAAATAGGCCACCACCTGTCAATAGGACAATCTCATCATCAGAAACCGATAGAAGTTCCCCCGTCACCTCCAGGCTTTCTTCTGCCAAGTGCATGATAATCCAGCCCCCACGCCCATCTTGTTCTATGTCCTTTAGTCTTGGCACTTTGCTCTTGGGGGCTTGAACAGCCGTGCAGGCCATCATCAAGAAGCAAACCAAAAACATTGACCCCGGCAACCAGCTAGTTTTCCACATACCTGCTTTTCCAAAAGGTTTCCTCCATAGTAGGCTCGGCTTCCTTGTAAGCCTTGGCTACCCGCTTCAAATAACGCTCCGGTGAATTCACCATCTGTGCCAAACGGCGGAAATTCTGCTCTTTCATCCAGTCCGCCCGCATCCATTCCAAATAATACCCCTTTGCATCCAAGAATAGCTCGGCATGCTCATGGGGAATACGATAGTGAAGCCAAAGTTCATCCCCCGGCAATGTCACCAGGTATTCTCCATCTGTCTGCAACCTTCCCAAAGGATCCGGCTCCTTCGTTCTGGTCGAAATGACCTGATGAGGTGCCACCACTTCAGGAAAAACCTCTTCTTCTACGTTTGCAAAGGCGGCATAATCCAGACGCCAAAGCCCTTTGTTCAGGATCAATTTCAGGTTAACCTGTTCCTGCTGCAAAAAGGATTCGGGGATTTCGATAATGTTCAGGTCAACGGCAATCGGTCCGGTTTCACCTATTTCATCAATAAAAACCCAATCACCGGAAGGGGATTCGGCATAAACTTTTATCTTTCCCAACCGATCAAAAACCGCTGGACTCAACTCGTTCTCTCTCCTTTCCTGATGCGCCAATAGATAACCTGCTCCTTTTCCCATGTAAGCGAGTCCTTGGTAAAGCAGATAGGTGGTCATCATCGTCTGGCGCTTGCCAATAATTAGCCCATGCTTATTTCCTTTACCTGCCGCAAAGGTCAACCGGATTTCCTCTTTAGAATCCAGCCCCTTGGCATCACTGGGCGAAAAATACTCCACGCCATCCACAGCGAACACCTGCGACCGGCAATCACCCGCTTCTGAAAAGCAGTTCGAAGGTGTCCGTATATCCTTTGTCCGAAAAAATCTCCCATCCGGATCCGCAAAAACTCGCTCATGATTGTTCTTTGGAAAAACCAAGAGATTGGCGTAGTTGATTGAATGGGTCTCCAACGCTTCGTTGGTAAGTTTTAGGGAAAAATCCGGCGTATATTTGGCACTATACAGCATATCAATATCACGCTTTTCCAGCGAAGGAAGCACACTTGTGGAAAAGGCCTCTGCTACCATGCGCAGGGAATCCCCAGTATAAGCATAAAACGTAGGGCAGGATCCAAAACAAGCCTTCGGGTTGGTAATACAAATAATCGTTACCAAGGCTGTAACCCCGGTGACAATTGCCAATGCCGGCATCAGTGAATTGCCTTTGTCGTTGGTTTCAAGCAACGCTACCTCCTCAGGATTGATTACAAAGGGCCTCAGTGCGTCCTCCGGAAACGACCGACGCTCAACCACCTTTCTATTTACCCCCATCAATACACCTGACCCAACTATGTTTCCTTCGGTATCCCCGTGCCAATTCTCCAGTACATATAAGGTCCCATCCTTTTTGTGGACTTTTAGATACCGGTTTCCCGGATTTAAATCCGCAAACCTATCTACAGTATTAATCTCCCGAACCAACGGTCGGGTGCTGCATGAAAAACAAACAAAACAAACGTAAAGAAAACAAGAGAACCTATGAAAGAAACACATGGAGATATCCGTCAAATTCTTCTAAATCTATCGAATTCACTCCATGAAAACAATGGGCATTGCCCAATTATTTTTTGCAAAAAATGCAACAGATTCACCCGAGTTGGAAGTCCTGCTTTCTCCTTTTTGGAAAAGCCGAATCCCTCTTTGTACACAATTCAATTTACTGAATTTTCGGGGGAAAATTCGTTGATGGCTTCCTTTGCATGCCTCCAAATCCGCATGCTAATAGTATCGATATGCTGCTAGTGTCTAGAACGGTAGAATTTGATTTTGGATAGTAGTATCGAATAACCAATGACCAGTGAACTGATAAAAAATACCCGATAGCCTGTTTCTTCAGGAAAACCACTTGTCAACGGCAACAGTGTACCCAAAAAGCAAAGAAACAGGAGAACCAGAATACAAACTTTTTTTTGTAAACTTCATATAAAATAGAATAATAAAAGCTGATTTGGAGAGATGATTGTAAATGCGGTTTTCCAAGATAGCAAAGCATTTGACAATAAACAGCTTCTCCAACTCATGCCATTGAGGAACTATTTTTACGATATTTTGACAATCCGTTTTGCTGATGGTAAATAGCTCTACCTCGGTCAATGCCTGCATATTCCAACGGGAGCTACCCCCAAACATAAAACTACTGATCTCTGTCACAAAATAACCTGGACTGGAAATCCCTTGGGTGATTTCTTTGCCATCATCATGGGTGAAGATGCGTATCAAGCCTGTTTTGATAAAGCTCATTTTATTTGATTCCTGGCCTTGCTTTAAAAAGTACTCCCCTTTTTGAAGTTTTCCCTCATGAAATCTTTCCGTCACTGACTTTAATTCCTCCTGCTTTAGGACACCGAAATATTCTTGGATGTAATGGTCTAATGAAGGCATAAATAAATTTTTATCATCTTAAAGTTAAAGTAAATGAGTGAATTTTAAGATTTTCTTATAGGATTCAATAAAAATGTGGAACCATATAAAGAATATAAGAACATATAAGTTTTTGATTTTTCTTATACGCTCTTATATTTCACTGCCTACCGCAGTCAGCTTATATGATTTAAATTAAATTACTTCATACCAAATGTATACCCAATGCTCACATTAACAAAGAAGGGTGTGTTGCCCATGCCAATGTTGTTGGCTTGGTGCACTTCATTTTGTCCCGTGCGGCTATTGAAGTAAGCCAATTCATTGTTGTCCAGAGTAGTGGCGATATTTGGCCACCAACGGGCATTGGGTGCGATGGTCAGGCCTCTGAGGGCATTGTTTTGCTTCTCAAAGGGCGTCCAGCGATAGTATAGCCCGAGGCCAAGCGTATAGGTGGTGTAGGTGTCGACCAGTCCCTCACTGCTTTTGAAGGCGTCAGCATAATGTACTTCCCATACATGCCATTTGGGTTCGAGGCGGAGATTCAAACCTTTGGTAATGCGATAGCCAAAACCAAAACCAACAGAGTGGGTGATGTTGAAAGCCAGTTGCTGATTTTGTGCCTCGGCAGTTACAAAGTCACCGGTAAATTCCAGACCAATACCGTGCGAATAATCCACCATCCATTTGTCGGCCCAGTAGTCAATTTCAAAATTGAAACCATTGGTAAAGAGCGGTTGGTTTACACCAAATACCAAGCTCCATTCAGATGTTCTGACTTTCTTGCTTTCCTGCGCCCAGCTAAATTGTACCAGACTGAAAGCGATTGCGAGAGTGATTAAATTTTTCATGTTCCTTTTGTATTTTGTTTGATACAAAGGAAATGGCTATTGAGGAGGGCGGAAATGACATTTGTCCATTTCGTTGAGGAACCATATAAGGGATATAAGAACATATAAGTTTTGCACCTTTTCTTCTATGATCTTATATGTCTTATATGGTTTAAATTCTTTTAGCCCTGATCCGGCTCAGATGCCGTGGTGTGATGCCCAGCATAGAAGCAATGTACTTATCAGGCACTTCTTGGTTAAAGCGGGGGTAGTTTTCCAGCATCCATTGGTAGCGTTGCTCTGCACTGAGGGCGATTTGGTGGAAGACCCGCTCCTCCATTCCAATGTAGTTGTAAGAAATCGTCCTGAGCCAAAATTCACGGATAAACTCATATTCAGCATATAGTTTGGTCCAGCTGGTTTTGGAGAGCAAAGCCAAGGTGCAGTCTTTGGTAGCTTGGATATTTTCTACTGCGGGCTTCTGTTGAATAAAGCTTGATAAAGAAGTCATAAAATCACCTTCAAGGGATATCCAACGGGTCACTTCACCCTCTTCGGTATGGTAAAAATACCGAAACTGCCCCTTTACGATCAGGGCTATATGCTGACAGACCTGCCCTTCTTGCTGAAAATTATCGCCTTCTTCATACTGCCGTGTATTCAAAAAAGCTTCTTTCAGGATTTCTGCTTGTTCGTTTGTAAACCCTTTTTTCAAAAATATTTCTTTCAAATCAAGCATTGCTAATCATTAGTCTTTAAAAGCTGGTGTTTTTTCAGGTTGTTAAGGTATAAAAGAAACCTCATGTTTTATTTCTACATTTTGTTTAATGCAGTATTTTAATGATTAAAGCCTTTCAGGGATTTTTACAGCTTGGACTGAATCAATTTGTTCCAGTTATATTTGAAGGATTTACCAATAGACGAAAAGTTTCAATTATGCTTGAAACTTCTCCTTATAAAATCAACCGCTTTTCATCCTGATTTCTCTTCAGTTAAGTTATTAATCTTCAGTTTTTACAAAACTTAAACCTGGCCCCGACTTGCAGGAAATAGATTAATCCTCCGCTTGCAGCATTGTAATTGGCATTGCCCAAGGTGCGGATTTCGGTACCTGATAGGTTAAAGCTATACCCAAAGCTGGCATCCAGGTAAAAGTACTCTTTGAAGGGATGGATATTCCGGACAATACTGACCCCCGTTCCGGGCATATTGA
>NZ_AQHR01000050.1 GCF_000390185.1 Lunatimonas lonarensis
AACTCCCCATCCAGGGTATAGTAAAGGACTTTTGACAAGCCATCATCGTGAATGACCAACCTATTTTTATATCGGTCTACGGCGATACTACCCGCCCTTCCAAATTCACTGTGGCATCTCCCAAAGGATATTTGGCGTACAAAAAATTTCCATTGGTCTAAATGACATAGACCTGCTTTTGCGTCGCATCCCTCATAAAGATCCTGCCGTCATGAATCTCCATATTTTGTTAAAAATCTGACATGAGGTCGGGCGGTGTATCCCCAAGCTTTACGTACCAGACACCATCTATTACATCGGACATATTCACCAACCCGGCGCTATCTTCGGGAATACGGGTTTCGATCGGATAGATGTCTACCTTCTGCCATGACAACATGTCCGGAATAGTTTGGGACAGTACTTTTCCAGATCCGTGCCAACAAATATAGCCTCGGCCCGAGATCTCTCTTTCAATCTACGGGAAGCGACAGGGATACTCATAGATAAAAATAACAAAACAGATTTTGAGTTGGTCCGCATTGTAGCTTGATTTTTAACCCGGTATCTTTTTATCAGGCATGCCCAGCTTATCATATATCCGACGCTGATCCGCAGGGGAAATTAATCCATTGGGTAAAAAAATTTCGTGATACTCAAGCTTCTTCCGAAACGTTTTGCGGTCCATGCCATAGGCTAGGGCCATCTCTAATCTCGATTTAAATTTTGACGTGCTACCCATAGAGAAAAGTTAAAGATTGACGCGAAAATATATTAACTAACAAATGATTTAATAGCTTTTGTGACAGATACGCACGGCTCACTATTTCTGAAAGCCACAATAGAAAACAATTTACTCTGGGCCGTCAAACCTACCATCCCCTCAATACCTAAAAAAACCGCTATCATCCTAGGTAAAACCATGATCATCTCAAATATAGCTTTTACGCTTAAAACGTGCAAAAACCCTTGTCTTTTTTTCTAATATTTTTACCTATATAAAGCCTATTTATAAATTACACAAATTATCATTATCTTCCCGAAAAGACAAAAAATCATGGGAAGACCAGTGCTTAAAGTCAAGGGGTATTATCCGGAGGAGATAAAAGCCCTGATCAAAAAAGATGAACGCTACACCATTGGTTTGAGGCTTTATGCCGTTTACTAGGTCGCCCTCGGTCAACCGAGCCGGAAACTTGAGGAGCTGTATCAGACAAGCTTCAAGCAGATCACCAACTGCGTCCACCGGTTCGAGCTTGAGGGCACAGACGGGTTGAGGGACAAACCGGGAAGGGGGAGGAGACCATCTCTGTCCCCCGAGCAGATGGGGGCTTTATCGGATCTTTTGTTGGGCGAGTCTCCTGTCGGCCATGGCTATAACACGGAGACCTGGACGGGCCCTGTTCTCATAGACTGGGTTGACAAGAACTTCGGGGTCAGATTCAAGAAGGCCCAGATATACAATATAATCAAAAAGCTTGGGTTCAGCTACCAGAAGGCAAAGGGGTTCTATCCTGAGGCGGACCAAGAGGCCCAGGAGGATTTCAAGGACAGTCTAAAAAAAACTCCTGGAAAGCCCGGCTGACACGGTTTTGCTGTATTAACCTGAGTTCGATTTTAAAATAGGGCAATTTGGGTTGTTTGGACGGCGTCATACTTGATTGCCGGTTTTTTGGGGAAGAAGCAGTATGCGATCAGTCTGGATATCAAGTTGGTGATGAAATTGCCGAAGCACCTGTGTCTGGAATGTTCGATCTGGCACATGTTTTTGAGTTCGTCGTTGACCGTTTCTATGACAGACCTTTTGCGGAGCATAATCTTGTCCTTTAGTTCCATCAGCGTGTTTTTCATGTTGTTTCTGATGTTGGTTATCAGGTGAAGGCCATCCATGAACAACAATTCGGTCAATTCTTTTGAAATATCCCCTTTGTCAGCGTAAAGTTTTCCCTTAAGCTGGTTCACGAACTTTTTGCTCTTCAATGGTTCCCTGTCGTCTACATTTCCCTGGGTTATGACAAAGTTGAGCAGCTCACCTTTGTCGTTGATTACCAGGTGGAGTTTAAAGCCAAAGAAATAGCCCATCGTCGACTTGCCCACCTGGGCAATGCCCTTGAAGACCCTGTTTCTCTTGATCCTCTTGTTCTTGCATACCCTGATCGGGGTTGAATCGGCAAAGGATATACCGGTCCCCTCTCCCAGGCAACAGGTTTTCAGGAATATGGCCATGGGCAGGGAAGCCGCCTGCATGAGTTCAACAAACCGGTTGTAGGAGACAGTGTCGGGAAACAGGTGCGGCATGTGGACTTTAATATAATAGAGATAGAAATGCTTCATGTTCCTGAAACCGCCGGAATGGAACATTACCATGATGGTGATGACCTCGCTGTGGCTCATCCTAGGGGTTCTCTTGGGTTTGTTTCCCAGCAGGTGGTTTCCGACGGGTTTTTGAAATTGGATGTGGAATTCGTCGATAAGATAGAAAATTTCGGTAATTTTGTCGTCAGTTAAAGCCATGCTTGAGTAGTTAAGGAGTTGTTTTTCAGAACCTTAAATAAACAAAAAAACATGGCTTTTTCTAATTTTGGACGGATTTATTTTAAATCTAACAAAGAAAATATATGGTTAATATATTTGAATTTACCAATTGTAGATATTATTCAAATTAAATTATTCACTACTTTCACACACCTTTAAGATCCCCTCAGAACGACGGATTGGCAAGGATTTATTAATCGAACTCAGGTTATGAGGATGAGTTCTCCCTTTCAAATACCGCGACCGTAGGCTACAAATGGGGCATGGTGGGCAGCCGGCCAAAGATCATTGCCAAACAGAGGGGTACGGAAAGGCTGAGCGCCATGGGCAGCTACAACTTCGACACCGGACAGATAACGGTGTCGTTTCACAAAAAAGGCAACTACAAAAGCTTCAAGAAGCACCTCAAGAAGGTGAGGGACACATACAGTGATCAATCACGGATAACAATCGTCTTGGACAATGTCAGGTACCGCCATGTCAAGCTGCTGAAAAAATGGATGCTGAAGAACACTAAGATGGAGCTAGTCTACCTGCCGCCCTATTCCCCGGAGCTAAACCCGATCCAGAGGGCATGGTGGTATATGAGAAAGAAAATTACGCACAACAGGTATGTCCATACCATGGAAGAGAGGTTGGTGGCATTCTGGAAAATGTTCTCCCATTTTCAGAAGCCAAACGAGGAACTGAAAAGGTTTTGTGAAATTAATTATTAGACTTTATATTACTTAGTATCTTGAATCTTTGAATATCCAATCGACGTGGTAAATGGCAAACTTCTTTAATTAAAAACGAATACTTCACATCAGGTAGGCATTTCCTTTCCTCGCTAAGCAGATCGATCCGCCATACTCACATTCCTTGTAGCCAGGAAAGTGCCTTTTTACTTTTGGCTGGCTTCATTTCCCTCCAACTCCAAAAACCGATCAGCTCTACTGTTTTACCAACTTATGCTGCACGACTTCCGAACCAGCCCGAATGATCATCAAATAAAGCCCTTTTGCCTCTGGCATCTCGAGCTCATGTGTAACCTGCTGCTGGTTTTTCATGAGCTCGAAGCTGCTGACCAAGACCCCTGAACTGGAGTAAAGCCCGTAATGCACCATTCCCCGGTGACCGTTATTGATCGTGACGGTGACTTGCTTATCAAATGGATTGGGGCCTATCGAATACCCCTGTCTGGCCAGTTCCGGTTCGGGGGCTGGTTCCAGACTGGAAATCACCACCGCACTGGAGAGGCGGTTGCACTGATCGTCTATCACGGCTACTTGGTACGAACCTCCGTCGGCTGCCATCAACGTGCGGGACGTGGCATTGGGCAAGCGAACCCCATTTCTGTACCATTGGTACCTAGCTGCCGGCACCAGAGAGGTGAGTTGCGATCCGTTCACCACAATCTCTGGCTGGCGGAGGGAATTGGGTGTGACGGTAATATTTCGCTGAAAACTTCGCTGTCCTCCCGGACCACGCACCACCAAGGTAACGCTGTAAGTACGAGCGGTATTGAACATAAACGTAGGATTTTCAGCCGTAGAGGAACCAAAGTTGCCGAAATTCCAACTGTAGGAAGTCACATTTCCTTCGGTGAGGTTGACAAACTCAGTAAGTCCACCCACACAGGTAAACCTGGCTTCGAAGTTGGGAAAGAGCACATTATCGCATACTATATTGAGCCAATTTTGGCTGTTCGTAATGGTGGCACCCGGCCCCAAGTTAACAATCGCATCCCCCGCTAAGTCAACGTTGGTTACGCTCACCTGTCTGAAACAGTACTTTCTGTAAACGGGATGGGATAGGGTTGCCTTACCGTCAGACCGGATACGGGTAACCCCAGTGCCGACCTCGTCATGTAGCAGATTGGTGGCCACCCTCAAGATCGCCCCATCTGCCAGCACCAACTCAATGCCTCGGGACAGCGAAAGGGTCTGCACCTCGGTTTCTTGCTGATCCATCCTCACCGCTCCGGATCGAATTTGAAAATCCCCGATGGTACCGATGGACTCCAACACCAAGCTTCCTCCCTCTGCAATAAATCCACCGAGGGATTTCCTAGACAGGTCGCTGAAGGATCCCGAAGACCCGGTAAACCTAAACGTAAACTGGCCATCTATCTCAGCCCCCGAGGCAATATCCACGTTGCCGGCGAAATTGATCCGATCTAATCTCCCCCGTACGGAAGCATTTTGCTGCACCGATAAATTCTGTAATGATATCGCCGTTAGGTCAAAGTTAACCGTGGCATCCCTAATTTCCAGATCCTGTAGGGTTGGCGAAGAGATCACCCTCCAGCTTCCACTTTGGATACGAACACCCAACTGCTCAAAAGTTACCTGCCCAAAATCAAGTACGTTTTCATTGGTTCCTGTATTGGCCAGCACCACGCTGCCACCTCTTACCCGAGTCTGTGGGTTACTTGAACGAAAGCCGCTTTCAAGTACCAGTTCATTACCTGCCAAATCCAACTCCAGGGGATTGGTACCAAATACATTAAGGCTAAAGACCCGGGTATTTGCATTCAATACAATGCGGTTGCCCGGTACGGGACGATCGATCACGACGCGGGTTCCTGCGCCCGGCACTAATCCCGCCGGGGGACCATTGCTGGTAAGCGACCAATTGGTAGGGCTATTCCATGTCGAATTCTGGCCGATCCAGTAGAGGGTATTGACCTGGCCATCAACAACGCCTGCGGACAAGACCAAGCTGAACGGCTGCCGAGCATGCTGCAAGGTTCGTTTATGCGTAATCCGCACGGTAAACCGCTGTGGCAAGGGTGCTCGAATTTCAATCTTCTCTACGTTGTCACGGGCATTGTCCACGTTTCTTGCCGCCACAGCACTCACTCCATTGGCGGGATTTAATGACCAAGGAAAAAAAACCGTGCCATCCTCACTGATAATACGCATATCCAAGTCGTTGACCAACATGGGCGTACGGGGGTTAAGGGACGGTGCGGGAGGAGTGCCAGGCGGATCCGTCCAGGCAAGAGTTGCTACGATAGGTTCCACTCCGTCTGAA
Organism: Lunatimonas lonarensis; assembly: GCF_000390185.1. Taxonomy (GTDB): domain Bacteria; phylum Bacteroidota; class Bacteroidia; order Cytophagales; family Cyclobacteriaceae; genus Lunatimonas; species Lunatimonas lonarensis. The sequence continues at coordinate 5,533 of NZ_AQHR01000050.1, forward strand.
ATAAAATCGAACTCATAGGATTGGCCATTCTCCAAGGTCACTTCCCTGATTACCCGAGAGGTACCGTTTTCATCGATGATCATTCTGGCAGCGGCTTCCGCATCCAGAAGACCCCAGCCAAACATGTAATCAGGCCCATCGTTCATACCTGCCTCCCTTGCGGTATGAATTGCCAATGCCTTGACGGTAGCCGACCGCATGAAACGTCCCGCATTTCGGTTTCGGTAAAGCTCTTGCAACAATAAAAAGGCTCCAGAGACATTGGGAGCTGCCATGGACGTCCCACTTAAGGAGGCATACCCGTCTCCTGCTCCGTCGTTGATGATAGAAGAACTAAATACATTCACCCCCATGGACACCAAGTCCGGCTTGATTCTACCATCGTCCACGGGCCCCCAACTTGAAAACGGACTCATAACTACTGACTGAGGCCCGGTATAGTTGGTCACCGAATTGACAGCCCCGACCACAATGTTGTTTTTTGCCACGCCCTCCGGACCAATGGAGTCTCCCGGGCCATCCGAGTCACGGGTTCCATCCCCCACGTCGTTTCGATCGTTACCGGCCGCCCACACCACGGTATAGAAAGGTTTTGCAAACGTTACCTCATCAATCTGTCTCGTTCGGTTCGTATAAAAACCGAAACGGTAGTCTTCCCTAGGACTTACGCTTTCATTGCCGGACCAGGCCCAATTGCCATTGTTATCTCTAAACCAACCCACTAGTATCCCGTAGGAGTGGTTGGATACCAAATGACCTGTCGGCAGCATATCCGGATCGTAGCCATTTTGCAGCATCTTGGAGATATCCGCATCCCAGTTGAATGCCCAACCGGTAGCTTCATTGGCCATGCCTCTTGCATTGGGATTATTACCTCGTGCGAGGATAGTACCCGTTACGTGGGTTGCATGGTTACTCAGTGTTTCGGTAGAGCCGTCAATCTGCGTTACCCGATTGCCAAATTCATTGTGGTTTGCCCTTGGGCGGGTCTGATCGTATATTCCTATCACCATACCCTGACCTGCCAAGCCAAGATTCAAGCTTCCCCCAGCCTGCAGGGCACGCGCGCCGTTCGTTATGGCCGCTGCGACATTGTGGGTGGTAAAATAGACGGGGTGGGCATTGTCGTCCAGGTATTGAAAACGGGCCTGTCGTTCAGAATCCAAATCGATGACCATGGGAATACCCAACCGCCGGGTTATCGCTGTTTTCTCCTCAACAGTCAAATTATACTGGCGCGCTTGGCGGCGTAGTCCTTCCACCACCTCCCGGCGCACTTCCAGCAGCTCGGAACGCTGTGCGTTCGGGTCTTGGGCAAAGACCTGCAGGGAGATCATCAGCAATACCCCACCTAAAATTCCTATTCTCATAACTGTCTTATGTCATTCCGCCGGCAACTATATCATGCAGGCTGGTTATCCTTCTTCGCCTAAGCCACCTCTTATGGTATTCTGGTAAGGGTGGTGACACCACTTTCCTCCGCGTCATTCCTCCAATTGATGCGAAGGGTTCCGTCAGCATTTACCCTACCGGTACCATTGAATACGCCACCCCCAAACACCACGTCGGGCTGATCGGTAATGGTAATCACACCGCACAACTCGGTGAATATCGCCGGATTATCACTCGCACCGAATACTTGGGCGTATACGCCCCCTGTAATGTCGGAGATACGGTACGTGAATGGCTCGATTTCGGTAATCGTAACTTGGGAATTGGTTGTCCCTCCTGTGCCGACATTCACTGTACTGTATCTTCCAGCCAAAGCAGAGGGACAGGATAGGCGAATTTCCACCGTAACCTTATTGTAGTTTGCACTGATCTTTGTATTTCCCGCATCCAGTATCTGAAGCACCAGGTTTGGCTCCTCGCCAGAAGCCAAGTTGCCGGTCAGGATCTCAATGGGCACCTCCACAAAGCTGGTGTTGGGCGCGATGGTCACCTGATTTTGGGGCAGACGGAAATGTACGTTGCGCACCGCAGTGGAACTTGGATCCACCCCAATGGTTACCTGAACCTGTTGGTCTATGTGGGCCCCTACCAGATTGACCCTAACAGTAGTTTGATCCACCTGATTGGCCGAATTTTGGGTAACCACTCTTCGGACGGAACCATTTGGCCTGGATGCCTCCTCAAACTCCACCTCTAATCCGGTCCAGATAATGGTAAACCCGGATTCCTCCATACAGGAAAACCCAATCAGCCCGATGAGGAGCAGTATCCCTCCCTTCGTTATGCCTTTTAATACCTGTTTCATAGCTAATATCCGGGATTTTGAACCAATCGATCGTTTAACTGAACCTGTGCCAAGGGGATATTGGACAGTATCCGGTAGTCCGTATAGGGCACTTCTTCGAAATTTGCGTGCTTTGTGATATTCAAGCCATTTCGCTTGAGATCAAAAAACCGGTGTCCCTCAAGCGCAAATTCAAGCCTTCTCTCCAGCAGGATCCGGTTAAAAAGAGCCTGTCCAGAAAGTAAATTATCAATAGGACCTAGCCCCCGCTTGGATCGCAGCGCGTTGATATCGGCACGGGCACCTGCCGGATTGGATTGATACCTGGCTTCTGCACGGATCAAATAAAGCTCGGCAGCCCGAATGACCGGGATATTCTCTAGGAAATCCCCTTTGAAGCCGGTCCACTTTCTGCTGGCGAAAACCGGCCCCTCGATCCCATCCCTGGTCGTTTCCGCCCAGCAGTTCCTACGGACATCCTGTGGTTCGTAAGCAGCCATCAATTCATTGGAAGCTGCGATGATAAATTGCGCACTCGGATCTGTATTGGAAGTAAGCGAGTTCAACGAGTTATTCACTCCATCCACACTACTCCAGTCCACCACCCGAAGCTCGAGCTCAAAAACAGACTCGGGATGGGGAGCTCTGGAAAAACCCTGTACGTATTGTCCCGCCTCCAATAGCCCATCACCGTTCGACCTGAGCCCCAACGCATTCATGATCGTGGTGGCCGCTGCCTCCGCATCCTGCATCCTGCCCCAATACAGGTATAGTCGTGCCAACAGCGTCAATGCCGCACCGGCATTTGCATAGTATACGCCCTCGGATCCTACCGGCACAAGCGGTAACAGTGAGATCGATTCCAACAGATCCGACTCGATTTGTTCGTAAACCTGGAGTACGGTAGAGCGGGCCCGGAAATCTGCATCAGAGGCCGCTAGGGTCGGCGTGGTCCTCAAAATAGGCCCCAAATCAAATCCGTTGACCTCCTTCCCCGGCTCGTATCCATACACCCGGCACAAATCGAAGTAAAACAATGCCCGCATAAAAAAGGCTTCGCCTTTGATTATGTCCTTATCGGCTTGTTCTCCCCGTACGTTCTCGTCGTCGATTCCGGCCAGTATGATATTGGCATCATTGATTCCGCCGTAAACGATACCGTTCCATAGCCCAATATGGTCTCTGTCGCCATTGGCCTCCTCGCCTTGGTAGCGTCCTGTATTCGCCACCAGCCGCAGGTTATCAGCCAAGATCTCCGGGGCGATCATCATCTGCTGGCCATAATAAGTAAATGTATTAGCCAGGCTATACATGGAATTGGCCACGGCCTGATAACCCGCTACGTCACTGAGTGCCACTTCAGGTGTCAAGCTTTGGCGGGGGGTGGTCTCCAAATCTGTACAGGAAAGCGTAGATGCCGTACAAATGATGGAAAATAATAATGCGCTCGCTTTCATCTTCATACCTATCAGAAATTCAAATTAACGCCTGCTGTTATCTGTCTTGAGTTGGGATACGTACCATAGGTATTTCCCAGCGAATTGACCTCCGGATCCAATCCGTTGTACTTGGTCAAGGTCCATAGATTGATGGCCTGCACAAAAAACTTGGCCGATTCGATCTTCGCTTTTTGGGTAATTCGCAGAGGCAGCGTATAATCCAACGTCACCTGCTTCAGACGTATATAACTTCCATCGGAAATCTGCTTGGTGGAAAACTGCTGATACCCCGAATGTCCAGGAATCCTGCCTCCTTCGTAGGGCCTGGGAACATTGGTAATATCTCCGGGTCTGCGCCAGAAAAAGGTCTGATCCACCGACTGATTATCCTGCCCGATGGATCCTGCCTGGGCGATATTATATAGGTCTTGGTTAAATGCCAGGTTACCGTATTGGTATTGGAAAAATACTTCCAAAGAAACGGGGCCGTAGCTTAGGGTATTCGATAGTCCGCCAAAGTTCCATGGCAGGGCGCTTCCTATGTACTTTTGATCGTCGTCTGAAAGGAGGTAAGTATACTCTCCAAATTGATCGAAGTACATCGGAGAACCATTTGCCGGGTTGACACCTGCAAACTCATAGGCATAATAAAAATCAACGGGCTTCCCCACAATCAGGTCGTTGCCGATCCGATCGAGCCCCTCGTACAGTTCAAGGAGTTCATTGGAGAAAATGGAAATGTTAAACGCGGTGTTCCATTTGAACTTGCCCCAAACCACATTTGTGGTTTGTAGGTCAAAGTCAACCCCTTGATTTCGAAGCTTTCCGGTATTGCGGGTAATGGCCCCGAAACCGGAGTCTATAGGGAGCTGGGTTTCAAACAATAGCCGTCTGGAATCCTTGCGCCAAACATCTACCGTGGCAATTACCCTACCGTTAAAAAAGGTACCATCTACGCCAATATTTGTAGAGGCCGCTTCTTCCCAGGTCAACAAATCGTTTCCAAGCTGGGAAAAGCGCAGGGCTCCCAAGCCCAGGTATTGACCCGAGGTGCCGACCAATGTTCTGGCGGCAAAGTTGCCAATATCCGAGTTGCCCGTGATCCCATAGGAAGCCCGTAACCTAAGGTTATCCAACCAAACCTTGTTTTGCAGGAATGCCTCCTCCGAGAGCCGCCAACCGGCAGATACGGCGCCAAAATTGCCCCAGCGGGTATTGGCACCAAATCTGGATGACCCATCCCTACGGGCGGTGATATCAAAGGTATATTTGTCTGCGTAGTCGTATTTCGCCTGTGAGAAAAATCCTGCGCGCTTGTATTCCGTAAAAAATCCCCCTACGTCAAATGGCTGTGCCGCGTTCTGTAAATACCGGAGAACAGGGTTCGGGAATCCCCGCCCGGTGGCAGAAGTTGCCTCCGATGTTTCCCCTTTGTATTCATAGCCCAAAATCCCCGAAATGGAATGGACGCCGTTGAATCGTTTGTTCACATTGAAGTTACCGTTGGCATTCGAGTTCACGACCCTCCGGTCTGTGTAGGTAGAGGAACCCCCATACGCTGAAAAGACAGGTATGGTAGATGGTCGGTTGTTTTCGTCTCTGTTGTCTGAAAAGTCTATACCTCCAAAAGCCGTAAAACCAAGCCAGGGCAGGATCTGATAGGTCATCTGCAGATTTGATACCGATTGGTAGGTCGTAGCCCTACGGAGCTCCTGGTTTACTCCCTGCACAATGTTGTATCCAAATAAATGTTCGCTTGGATACTCCGCAAACGTGCCGTCCTCATTGTAGATCGGTACATTTGGCCTGGATACAAACCCGGAAATAAAAGGGCTATTGACAAAGTTCCCCCGGTCGATAGTACCGTTTGTGATTTGTCTGGAGAGGGAAAGGTTGGCATTGATGGTGAATCGTTCGTTTGCGCGGTGGGTAAGGTTTAACCTTCCTGTAGTCCTGGAATAATCCGATCGGATGATCTGTCCCTGCTGAAAGGTATGGGATCCCGAAATAAAAAACTGGGTCCGATCATCCCCTCCTGACATGGACATATCGTAAATCTGCAGCCGACCGTCGCGGTAAAGCGCGCCGAGCCAGTCGGTGGTCTGCAACTGACGGTCACCCGGACTGCCAAAGATCTGTTCCGCTTCTGCAGGATTCAATCCCGCATTGATGTATGCTTGCCGTTTGATGGATGCCAACTGATTGGCGTTCATCATATCATAAAAAGCAATGGGCTGTACAATCCCTTCCTGTGCACTTATCCGGACATTTGTCTTGCCCTGCTTGCCTCTCTTAGTGGTAATCAAAACGACCCCATTGGATGCCTGTGCCCCATAGATCGACGCCGCTGCTGCGTCTTTGAATACTTCAATGGACTCAATGTCATTGGGATTGATGGAGGCCAAGGCATTTTGCGACCCCTGCCCGGATAGTCCCCCGGGAGCTAACTGAACGCCGTCTACGATGTAAAGAGGCTGGGTACCCGCGTTGATGGAACCCACTCCGCGGATACGAACGTTTAGGGTGCCTCCAGGCTGTCCCGACGCAGCGGTTACCTGTACTCCGGCAACACGCCCCTGCATGGCCCTATCGAATGACTGCATGGGGAGGTCTTGAAAAACTTCTCCCTTGACTGAGGCGATAGCCCCGGTCACTTCCCTTCTTGTCTGATCTCCATAGGCAGTTACTACCACTTCACTTAGAGAGGTAAGCTCCGGCTGCATCGTGATATTCAAATTGGCACGGTTGCCGATCGCCACCTCTTGGGTCTGCAAGCCCACAAACCTGAATACCAGCACATTTCGATCCTCCGGTATGGAAAGCTCAAAATTCCCATCCAGGTCGGTAATGGTTCCCTGGGTTGTGCCTCTGATTACCACGGTAACCCCAGGTATGGGCTCTCCGTCTTCGGAAGAAACCACCACCCCACGAACCGTCCTGGTTTGAGAGAACACAACCGTAGAAGCTGAAAAGAGAAAGAGCAACGCCAGTAAAGCTATCCTCATAGTGTGTTTTTTAAGGAGTAAGAATCCTACCAATATATCAAAATTAACCGCATTAATTAAAGTGTTTCAACACTTTATTTACGAGATAACTTTAGATAAAACTCAGGAAGGCAAATTGGGTTTAAAAAAAAGATAAAAGAATGTAATCGGCAAAACAAAAGAATAGCGAGACTGTTCAAAGCCACTATTGAATTACCACTTCAATTCTTCGGTTTAGTGCCCTGTTTTCATCCGAATCGTTGGGAACCATCGGGGACTTATCGCCTTTGCCAACGACGATCACCCGATCGGAGAGGATGCCCTTTTGTACCAAAAAATCCTTCACACTTTGGGCTCTTTGCAAACTGAGCCGCTCATTGTAGCCCGGATTTCCCACATTATCGGTATGCCCTTCTATGCGAATACGTATCTCTGCGTTTCTTTCCAAAAAATTGACCAATCGGTTGAGAGAGGAAACCGAGCTGCCCTGAAAGTCCGACTTATCGAATTCAAAAAAAACATTTTCAAAAATAAAGTAATTGCCACTTTCGATCGGATCGAGTGAAATCACCAGGTTATCCCGGTTTTTTAAGCTATCCTTCTCCACGTTAAAGATCTTGGGAATAAAGCCATCCCGCTCGACATATAAGCCCGTCTGTGCCTTATCCGGATATAACATCACAAACTCTCCCGTTTTTCCGTCGGACCGAAATTCGTACAGAGTACTGTCGTTATCCAGGCGAACCAAGGACAGTCGAGCATCAATAGGTAGTCCTGTCTTGCCATCCCTGACCAGCCCCTCAGTGACCAAAATCATCTCCCCTAGGTAAATCTCTCTGGGAAAATTAAACCTATACAGGAAGCTGCTGTCCAGCCGTCCCGACTGAAACAAATTTTGGGTGTAATAAGCGTAGTCCATTTGGGCCGTGATAAAAAGGGCCAATTGATCATTTTGATCATTGATCGGATACCCCAGATTTTCTGGCTCACCAAACGCGCCTCCCTCAAATCTCGACAGAAACAAATCCTTTCCCCCAAAGCCCAAATGCCCATCCGAAGCAAAAAACAGCACTTCGTTGTTGAAAAAAATGAAAGGAGATACTTCGTCTCTTTCTGTATTTATGGTGGGGCCAAGGTTTTCAGCCACTCCCCAGGAGCCATCTTCCTTCCTTCGGGAAAACCAAATATCGTTTCCACCAAATCCATCCCTGCGATTGGAAGAGAAGAAAAGAACCCGGCCATCGGCAGACAACGAGGGCTGCGAATCCCAAAAACGGGAATTGACGTTTTTGCCCATATTCACGGGCCGCTGCCAAACCCCTTTTTCCTTCTGCGATATATACAGATCGCAGCTGCCAAAGGAATCCGGCGTATCGCAAGAGGTAAAAATCAGCATATTCCCATCGGCCGAAATCGTGCAGGTACCCTCGTTAAATCGGGAATTGATGACTTGGGATATCGGCTCTGGCTCGGCCCAAGACGCATCCTCCTCCAAATAGGACACAAAAATGTCTTCATGCTCGTGATTCAGTATCCCGTCCCGCTTCGTAAACAATATTTTCTTGCTGTCCGCAGTCAAAACCGGAAAGTACTGCAGCCGAAACCGATTTAATGGGTCGGGAAGCCGCTCTTTTGTAATGTCTTTTGGCCTCAACAGCTGCTCTCCTATAAAATCCATTTGCTTGCTCCGTAGCTTAAAATGCTCGGAGCTGGTGATCGTCTCATCCAAAAACGGTAAGCTCTGCTCCATCCTCTCAATGGCAGGCTGAAAATCACCCTTTTGAAAATAGATCTCCGAAATCAAAAAACCGAACTGACCCTTGAAACGCTGCTGACCCTTTATCCTGCGCTCTCCCTTTTCGGCGATTTCCAGCGCGGCATCCGGGCTGCCTTTTCTGAGTAAAACCTGCGCGTGCCTAAGGTAAGCTTCAAAAAAATCGCTGCTCCTCTCATAGGCTGCCCGATAATTGTGCGCCGCCTCGTCCCATTGCCGCTGACCCAAAAACCGCTCTCCCTCTTCGTAGAAACGTATCGCCCGCTTGTCTATGATGGAATACTCCTGCTGGCCGATAAGTATCAACGGACAAACAAATACCGTAACACAAAGCAATAGGCGGCGTAGCATACCTTAGGGAATATTCATAAATTTATGCGTCTGTAGCGAAATCTGCCAAACGGGGTGATTTTTCGCATAAGTTATTATTTTTTCCAGTATTTCGCTAGATTTTGACCATTCAGGTTGGAGTAGCTTTACACAATTTTCCGAAACCCTCGCCGCGTGCTGCTCGGCAAAAGCAAAATCACTTCGATGATACACCACCACCTTGAGCTCATTGGCTCTTTGGTAGATATCAGGGTGCGGGGCTTTGAATTTCTTGGGTGATAAACACACCCAATCAAACTCTCCCGAAAATGGATGGGCACCCGATGTTTCCAAATTAACCTGGAATCCCTTTGCTCTAAGCAACTTGGTCAAGGGGCCCAACTCATGCATCAACGGCTCCCCACCCGTGATAACTACGAGCCTTCCCGGGTACTGAAGTGCTTCCTCGACCATGTCCTCAATACGAACCAACGGCCAACGGGAAACATCCCAAGAATCCTTAACATCGCACCACACACAGCCCACGTCACAACCGCCCAACCGTATGAAGTAAGCCGAATGTCCGGTATACCTGCCCTCGCCCTGAATGGTGTAAAATGCTTCCATCAAAGGCAGTGCAAGCCCTTGCTTCAATAATTCTGATTCCTGCATCAAATTTTTGGTAAAGCGGGTGATCGAACCGCTGTGGATACTTATTTTCTAAACGGACGGACTAGGAATAAATTTTATTCTCCGCAGCTAACAAGGTGTTATACAGCAACGAAGCAATCGTCATAGGACCCACACCGCCTGGCACCGGTGTAATAGCCGCCGCCTTGGGCGCCACCTCGTCAAACTTCACATCTCCAATCAATCGAAAGCCACTCTTTTTGCTTTCATCCGCGATTCGGTGTATGCCTACATCGATGACCACGGCACCCTCCTTGACCATATCTCCGGTAACAAATTCCGGCTTGCCCAGCGCAACAATCAGAATATCCGCCGATCTGGCAATTTCAGGAAGGTTTTGTGTGCGACTATGAGTCAGGGTAACGGTACAGTTGCCCGGATTATCGTTTCTGGCCATCAAAATACTCATAGGAGAACCTACTATATGGCTTCTTCCAATAACCACGCAGTGTTTGCCGGCAGTCTCAATACCATACCGCTTTAGCAGTTCCAAAATACCATAGGGAGTCGCGGAAACATAGGTGGGCCAATTCAACGCCATCCTCCCGACGTTTGCCGGGGTAAAACCATCCACATCTTTCTCCGGCTTGATTTTGGAGGTCACCTTTTCCACCGAAATATGCTTTGGTAGCGGCAACTGAACGATAAGTCCATCAATAGCAGGGTCTTCGTTGATACGCTGCACCTCACGGAGCAGCTCCTCTTCGGAAATCGTTGCATCCAATCGAACCAGCGTGGACTGGAAACCAACCTGTTCACAGGCCTTCACCTTGGCGCCCACATACGTTTGGCTTGCTCCATCATCCCCTACCAGCACGGCTGCCAAATGAGGGGTTTTGCCCTTCGCTTCCTTGATCTCTGTCACCCTGGCGGCTATCTCAGATTTTATTTCCTCAGCGGTTTTTTTTCCGTCTATTAAAATGGCCATCTTGTTTGTTTTTTGTCAAATGATTCAAAAAAAAGCTTCGGCGGAAGATCGGACAACGATGATTTCCCAAGTATTACCAAATAAGCTCGAAACCTTAGTGAATGATGCTTAATCCAGTTTCAGAACCGCCATGAAGGCCTCCTGTGGCACTTCTACGTTTCCAACCTGCCGCATGCGTTTTTTCCCTTTCTTCTGTTTTTCCAAAAGCTTCCGCTTACGGGAAATATCGCCGCCATAACATTTCGCCAACACGTTTTTGCGCATTGCCTTCACCGTTTCACGGGCGATAATCTTGGAACCGATCGCTGCCTGAATCGCTATTTCAAACATTTGCCTAGGCACCAACTCCTTTAGCTTCTCACAAAGCCGCTTTCCCCATTCATACGCTTTATCCCTGTGAACGATCGCCGAGAGAGCATCAACGGGTTCACCGTTCAACATCACGTCCAGGCGAACCATGTGGGATTGCTTGAAACCGATCAGCTCGTAATCCAGGGAGGCATATCCTCGGGATATCGTTTTTAACTTGTCAAAAAAGTCAAATACAATTTCCACCAATGGCATTTCAAACGCGAGTTCCACCCGTTCCGCCGTTAAGTATACCTGGTTTTTTATCTGGCCACGCTTTTCCATACACAACTGGATGACGGGCCCTACATAGTCTGCTGCGGTAATGATGGAAACCTTCACAAAAGGCTCTTCGATATGCTTAAACAGGTTGGGCTCAGGCATATCGGAGGGTGCGTTTACGATCTTGTACTGATCGTTGTTCATCAAAGCCCGAAATTGCACAGACGGCACGGTAGTAATCACCGTCATGTCAAACTCACGCTCCAACCGCTCCTGAATGATCTCCATGTGGAGCATTCCCAGAAAGCCACATCGGAAGCCAAATCCAAGTGCCGCAGAGGTCTCGGGTTCCCAAACGAGGGATGCATCGTTAAGCTGAAGCTTCTCCATCGAAGCCCTCAGCTCTTCGAAATCGGTCGTATCCACTGGATAAATACCAGCGAAGACCATGGGCTTAACGTTTTCAAAGCCTTGGATACTGGAAGAACAAGGTCGCTTTACATGGGTGATGGTATCCCCGACCTTTACTTCTTTGGCCACCTTAATACCGGAAATAAGGTAACCCACGTTACCTGCCTTCATGGTCTGTTGCGGCTTCTGCTGTATCCCCAAAATACCTATTTCGTCGGCCTCATATTCCCTTCCTGTATTAACAAACTTGATGCGATCTCCCTTGTTAATGGTGCCATTGAAAATACGAAAAATTACCTCTACCCCCCTGAAAGGGTTATAGACCGAATCAAAGATCATTGCCTGCAAAGGCTCCTCCTCATCTCCTTTGGGAGCCGGAATGCGATCCACGACGGCATTGAGGATATCTTCTATCCCGAGGCCTTCCTTGCCGGAAGCCAAAATAATATCTTCCCGGTCGCAGCCTATCAGGTCCATTACTTCATCGGCAACCACTTCCGGGTCTGCCCCGGGCAGATCGATCTTGTTCAATACGGGTATAATCTCCAAATCATGCCCAATAGCCAGATAAAGGTTTGAAATGGTCTGCGCTTCCACTCCCTGTGAGGCATCTACTATCAACAAGGCTCCCTCGCAAGCGGCAATAGAACGGGACACTTCATAAGAAAAATCCACATGGCCCGGCGTATCGATCAAGTTGAGGGTGTACTCCTCCCCCTTGTAGGTATATTTCATTTGGATGGCGTGGGATTTTATGGTGATTCCACGTTCCCGCTCCAAGTCCATATTATCCAATAGCTGATCCTGCATCTCCCGGTCTGAGACCGTGTTGGTAAACTGTAACAGACGATCTGCCAGTGTACTCTTCCCGTGATCAATATGGGCAATGATACAGAAATTTCGAATTTTTTGCATATCCATAGCGGGTGCAAAAATAGTAAATAGTTAGGGTTTTAGAATGCTAGTAAGAATTATATTCTTATCGCATCCCTTGAGTGGCAAACCTAAAATCCTTTTATTCTGTTTACAGAAAAGGCAAAATTACCCTAAATTTGACCCATGCGTTTCAGTAAGTTGAGCTATGCGATCTTTTTGTGTATGTGGGTCTGTTGCTTCCTCGCTGTAGGAGCCGAACCACTTGACAACGACGACGAAAAGGTGGCTATTACACCCAAACGAACCCTGGAATGGAAGGATTTTAAGACCGTAAAGGTAATACAGGGCAAAACCAGTATCAATGCCCTCTGTCTTAGTACCTGCGATATAGAGATCCTTAAGGTAATCCCAAAGGGAAACCACGTGATGCTGGACGTCAAGGCCATTGTAAAACACCAAAACGACCTATCACTAGTAACCGAATCCTTCTTGTCTTCCAATGACAGTGATACAAAATCTCAGGTATTGCACCACGAAAACGGCCATTTTCTGATTGCCCAGATCATCGGGTACCGCATCGTCAAAGAAGCCCAGGACTACCAGTTTCACCCCACCAATTACAAATCGCAGCTCAACCAAATCATAAACCGTCATTTTCGGTCATGGAAACAGATGGATCAACTCTATGACTTGGAGACTACCAAGCCCAGGAATCCGTCCATGCAGAAAAAGTGGGATGACTATTTTAAAAAAGAACTGGAAAAGCTGAAATCAGCCATCCGATAAACCGCCTGTTCCGTGGAATCTATTGCACATCAAAAATACACCGAGAGAATCGGCGAATACCTGCTTTACATGTACCAGATGGAGGATCTCATCCGGTCGTATCATTTTAATCTAGAGGATATCCGACAGTATGTGGTATCCCAATACCCCGTTTCGGAAGAAGAAAAGGCGAAAACCATGGAGTGGTTTGGGGATTTGTGTTCCCAAATGATAGCGGAAAACATCGAAAGGACCGGGCATTTGGCATACGTACAAAAGCATGTAGACCAACTTGCCGAACTTCATTGGCAGCTACTAAAAACAGACAGGGAATACTTCGCACTCTATCAGGATGCCAAACCCCACGTGGTCAGCCTGGTATTGGAAGCCGGTACAGCCGACCCAGGACACGAGATCCAAGTGTGCGTCCATGCGCTTTACGGCCTGTTGCTGAGCCGACTGTATGGCAAGGAAGTGCCCGAATCTATTTTAGAAGGCTCTACGCATTTTGGAAAAGTCCTTCAATACCTAGATAAGGCATATATCAGGTGAAAGTTTTATTGGCGAATAACGGTAAGGGCTAATTAGGTGGCCTTGCAATTTGACCTATCTTTGAAATGTCTACGTCGAGACTCTAGTCAAATGCGAACAAACCTCTTCTTTTTCTTTTGGCTCGCGAAGAGTTATCTCCGAAACCTCGACCGTGGAATCAGTGAGGCGATTTACGAAGGGCAAAACGCCACTCAGCTTTCGATCCATTCGTATACGCTACTGTAGCATTCTTTTTCGTCGATATAGTCGAAAAAGCGTTCGTAGAAGGGGTGGCTTGCAAGGGTTGAACTGTCCCCCACCACAATCAACTGGCGCTTTGCACGGGTTAGGGCCACATTCATCCGGCGAACATCCGATAGAAATCCGATTTCCCCTCCGGCGTTGCTCCTCACCAAACTTATCAACACGAGATCCCGCTCCTGCCCCTGAAACCCGTCTATCGTATCGATGGTCAGCTGGGACTGCAAAGAACGCAGCACCAAAAACGCATCATCTCCCGCAACCAACTCCTTTAGGTACTCTACCTGGGCACGGTAGGGAGAAATCAACCCAATATCCCGCCCTTCCTGAACAAATACCTTGGTGCCCAATCGCTTGACCAGGTCTGTCAGCAACTGAAGAATAAATCTCGCCTCTTCGTTGTTCCGTGTGCTCAAGGTCTCCTTATCGGTAAATTCCGTATAGCCGCTTCCTGCGGTGTCAATAAAGGTAAGGATTGGCTCTTCTCCTAACCGGTGAAATGCTGTATTCGGTGCGGCAAGCAGCCTGTCTTCATAGAAATACCTGCTGGAAAAACCCATGATTACTTCCGGCATACGGTATTGCATCCAAAGCATCTGGGATACCTTGGGCTGGCGCAGAATCACCTTTTCAAAAAGCGTTTCACGCAGTCCCCTTTTTGCCGCCTCTGAAGACTTGATCGTGGGTGGAAGCTGGCAATGATCACCAGCCATCACCACCTTATCGCTTACCAGCACCGGAATCCAAGTGGCAGGTTCCAGCCCCTGTGCTGCTTCGTCTATAAACACCACTGGAAAGTGCATCCCCTTGAGTACAGCCGATGACGCACCTGTCAGGGTAGTGGCAATGACCCTTGCCTGCTGCAACACACCAAAGCGGATATAATCTTCCAAAAGACCTATTTCATCCCATACCCTGCGGGCTTCATCGAAAAGCTGTTGTTTTTGGCTTCGCTCACGCACTCCGTAGTTGCGCTTGTATTTACCTGCCTGCCGTTTAAGGTCCGCGTGGGACTTTTTAAGCCGCTTCAGGTCTCGATAGGCAGGGTGCTGACCGACTTTCGCATCCATCGTCTGATCGATAATTTGATCATCCACCCTGGCCGGGTGACCGATCCGGACTGTCTCTATGCCGGTTGTCGACAATTTTTCCACCAATAGGTCAACTGCTGCATTGCTGGGAGCGCAAACCAATACCTGTACGTGACGTTTGAGCACTTCCTTCACAGCGGCTACCAACGTGGTGGTTTTTCCGGTTCCAGGAGGGCCATGAATAACCGCCACATCCCTTGCCTGAACCACGAGACGTATGGCTTCCAATTGCCCCTCATTCAAGTCAGAGGGGTATGGTTCCATAGGGCTCTCTTGCTCAAATTTCCCGGGCTGAGCACCCAGCAACACCTGTTTCAATTCCGCCAAACGTCCCGACTCCGCCCTGGAAATCCTATTCAACGCGGATTCCATCTGCCTATATGTACTTTCGTCAAACAGCAAATCTACTCCCAGCTTGCCCTCGTAAAGCCAAGCCGGCATTTCCTCGACATGGAGCGTCATCATCATGGTATCGCCTTTCACAAAGTTTACCACACCATTTATGCTATTCTTTGCCGAATCACCCTCGCCAGAGTTACAAAAAAAACACACTGATTTGCCAGATTGAAAACCATGCCCATGTCGGCTACCCAACTGCCTGACCTCCACCATGATCTTATCCGCCAATCCCGTACGAACCCGCTGTATTTGAAGCGGATAGAGACAGGTGCCCGCGTCTATCCGCTCGGCAATCGATTTACCACGCGTTTTGCTTTTGTATTGCTCCAGATCCTCCTTCCACTCTGCTTTTAAAAGATTTTTAGTGTTTAGTAATTCTTCCTGTATATTTGCCATGTTGTTTGATTACCCATCCTTTCAGTACTAGCTGTATCCAAAGTTAATTGTTTTATTCTTTGTGAATTTTCTGGCGCATGCATATTTGTCTTTTGATCATCCAGAAGTACTGGTTGGCAATTTTATAGGTGATTTTGTCAAAGGGGATCTATATGCGCAGTTTGTACCGGAAATAGTAATGGGAATCAAACTGCACCGGGAAATTGACCGTTTCACCGACCTGCATCCGTTGGTAAAGGAATCACAGCTTTTGCTAAAACCGGTTTTTGCCAGGTACTCGTCTGTGATCACCGACATGTTTTTTGACTATTTCCTCGCCAAAAATTGGCATCAACACCATACGGTGCCGTTGGAAGAGTTTGCCGAAAACACCTATAGGCTCATGGAAGCTCACAGAAACATCTTGCCAAAAAAATTCAGCGAAGCATTCAAGTACATGCAAAAAGAGAACTGGCTCGTTGCCTATGGTACCGCGGCAGGCATAAAGCGGGCCCTGACCGGGATTTCCTACCGCACTACCTTCAAATCCAATTTGGAAAAAGCCCCCTACTACCTCGAAAAACACCACAGTGAGTTTGAAGGTTATTTCAATGCCTTTTTTCCGGAATTGACTATCTTTTCTGAAAACAAATTGAAAGAACTTAAAACCCAACTACTATGATCCATTGCAGGCCCAAGACGAAAACCTATATTTCTTTGATCCTGATCGTATTGGTTTTGATTGCTGGATTGGTCTATCTTCTGTTTGATTTTTCGCGCCATCAAACCTACGGCCTCTGGTTTTATCTGATTGCCTGCCCACTGTTGACCGTCGTGTTGCTCCTGCTCCTGGTAAAAATGATGGCCGGATTCAAATTCATCTCGGCGGGAAACAACGAACTGGTTGTTCGTATTCCGCTGAAATCGCTGCGGGCCAGCTATCCCATCTCTGCCATACTTGGTTGGCAAGAGGAAGTGATAAAGGCAAATAAACGGGAATTCAAACACCTGAATATCTTGCTCGACCGCAACAACTCTTTTTCCATCAGCAACCACGAACACGAGAAGTACGAGGAACTGGCAAAATACCTCCAGAAGAAAGTCCCGAAAAAACGGATCAAAACCTGATCAGAATGCTCCTTCTTCAGTGGCTCCAGTCGAATCGGTCGACTTCTTCCAAACATGCCCGCAGCAACTCGATACTGGCGTGTATGTCCTCTTTATGGGCCATTTCGATAACCTGGTGCAGATGGCGGGTAGGGATGGAAATAGCCCCGGCTATCGCCCCTTGTTTCCCCATTCGTTGCACCCCCGCGGTGTCTGTTCCTCCCGCAGTTAGGATTTCAGGTTGCCATTTTATCCCACGCGCGGTCGCCGTCTCTTTCATAAAGGATACCATCCGGTAATCGCATATAGCTGAGGCATCCATGATTTTTATCGCCGTTCCTTTGCCCAGCTCGGTGATTTTTTCATGAGCAGCGGATCCAGGTACATCATAGGCGATGGTCGTATCCAAGCCTATGCCAAAATCCGGGTTGATCAGATGGGCAGATACATTGGCTCCGCGAAGCCCTACCTCTTCCTGTACCGTAAAGGTGGCGTAAACATCGTAGGCTGGATTATCGAGCGATCTCAATGCCTCCAACAAAATAAAAACGGCTACCCGGTTATCTATTGACTTGCAGTTAACACAGTCCCCCATCTCTATCAAGGCCCGCTCCCGGGTGATAGGATCCCCGATGGATACGTATTTTTCCACTTCTTCCTTGCCCATACCCAAGTCGATGAAAAAATCAGTGGTCTTTGGCAGCTTTTGGCGTTCTTCCTGAGTCATAACATGGATGGGCTTACTGCCCATCACCCCTATCAGATCCTGCTTTCCATGAACAATAACCCGCTGGGCGGTCAGTGTTTTGGGGTCAAAACCTCCCAAGGTATGAAAACGGAGAAATCCGTCCTGATCGATATGGGTCACGATGAAGCCGATTTCATCCATGTGCGCGGCTACCATGACGCGCTTTTTTTCGGGATTACGCTTTCCTTCTTTTACGGCGATGACATTGCCCATATTATCGACCTCAACCGTGTCCACCAACGGGCTTACCTCAGCCAAAATGAAGTCCCTGATCTGCTTTTCAAAACCGGGAGCACCGGGCAATTCACATATCTTCTTCAATAAGCCTACGTTAATACTCATGCTGTGTGTGGGGTTATGTTTTGGGAAAGCACAATATGCCAGTCAAGCCAACTACTCTTTGGGCGAACAACTCGCCGCTTATAAATAAGCCCTCACTCCCTTTCCTTCCATGTAATTCACAAAGGCCCTGTTGACCACCTTCATACCTCCATGGGTAGGGAAATTTCCCGTGAAATACCAGTCGCCCAAATGGTCTGGGCAGGAAACATTAAGGTTGGCCACGGTTTGGTAGATGACATTGACCTCCGCCTGTATCTCATCAGAGGTAATGATTTGGGCAATTTTATCGGAAATTTCCTGATCAGTGAAATTGGCGTAGATCTCTTTAACAAAGTTCTCTTCTGCATTTGGATTCGCCACGCACTTTTCATAAACCTGCTCCAGTACATACGACAAACCCCGCTCCCGAAGCAGTGCCACAGCGCCCCGGAAGGCAATAAACTCCTTCATCTTGGACATGTCAATGCCGTAACAATCCGGGAAACGGATCTGAGGCGCCGAGGAAACAATGATAATCCGCTTTGGCTTTAACTTATCCAAGGTGGTCAAAATACTCTTTTCCAGCGTAGTACCCCTTACGATGCTATCATCAATGACAACGATCGTATCCAATCCTGGACGAATCACTTCATAAGTGGTGTCATACACGTTGGCAACCATCACGTCACGGTCGTTGTCGTTGGTGATAAAGGTTCGCAGCTTTACGTCCTTGGCCACCAGCTTTTCTACCCTAGGGCGAAAGCTCAACAAATCGGCCAAATCATCCAGATGAGGCTTCCCCTCCAGCAAGACTTCCTTCCGCTTGGCACAAAGGTAATCTTCCAAGCCTTCGATCATCCCGTAAAAAGACGTCTCCGCGGTGTTGGGGATATAGGAAAAGACGGTGTTTTTGACATCAAAGTCAATGGCTTTCAGGATCTGGGGAACCAGTGCCCTGCCGAGTTTCTTTCGCTCCTGATAAATATCCGGATCCGTACCCCTCGAAAAGTAGATTCGCTCAAAGCTGCAGGATTTCTTTTCCTTGGGAGGCAAAATCTCGTACTCACCGTAAGACCCGTCTTTGTTCACTATCAGGGCATGACCCGGTTTGATCTCCTTGATCTCGCTGTACTCTATGTTAAAGGCTGTTTTAATTGGAGGCTTTTCCGAGGCGATGACCACGATCTCATCGTCGGCATAATAATAAGCCGGACGTATGCCGATGGGATCACGCACTACAAAGCTCGCTCCGTTTCCAATCAGGCCGGCCATCGCATAGCCCCCGTCAAAATCACGGCAGCTTCTGCGGAGGATACGTGCTACATCCAACTCCTGTTCTATGTACTCGGTGATGTCCTTATTGGGAATACCTCGGTACTTATCGAAAATCCGCTGGTTTTCCTCGTCCAGGAAGTGGCCGATTTTCTCCATGACCGTGACTGTATCGGTTTTCTCCTTAGGGTGCTGACCTAGTTTCACCAAGTTGCCGAAGAGCTCCTCCACATTGGTCATATTAAAATTTCCCGCCATGACCAAGTTTCGGCTACGCCAGTTGTTCTGCCTCAAAAATGGGTGGCAGGTCTCAATACTGTTTTCCCCGTGGGTCCCATATCGCAGGTGGCCCAGCCAAACCTCCCCGCTGAAGGCAACGTTTTCTTTGATCCACTCTGCGTTTTCCAAGTCTTCGTCTTTACCAATTTTCTTGGCTTTTTTGAATTTCTTGGAGATTTTCTCAAAAATGTTGGTGACTGCGTCCGACTCAATCGAGCGGTATCGGCTGATATAGCGGGTACCCGGACAGGTATTGATCTTGATATTTGCCACACCGGCCCCGTCCTGACCTCTATTGAGCTGTTTTTGCATCAATATATATAGGCGATTCGCGGCATAGAGGGGAGTCTTGTACTTATCAATGTAGTATTGAAGGGGTTTCCTAAGCCTGATCATGGCTATACCGCACTCGTGTTTGATCTGATCACTCATAGGTCTGGCGTGAAGTAATATGGGTACAAAGTTAACGTATTTTTTTAGAATTAAATTCTAGAAAAGCACAAGCTGCTTTCTCAAAAAAAAAATCAACTGCCGCAAAAGGAATTAAAAAAATTCAACTAATCTTTTTTAGGTATCGGGGAGGAATGCAACGACCTAAAAACAGCTATTCCCAAAGCGGATACCGCTCCAGGCGCACAGAACTCCCGAAAAACAAGGAAGTCGCATGCTGAAAGGAGGAAGTGAAGTCAGATACCAAAAAACGATCCGGTCGCGGGGGCAGCTCATTCAACAGCCCCTTGGAATGCAGAAAGGCCTTAACAGCCTGTGCCACTATTTCCGAGCTGTCTATTACATGCACCTGATGGGCAAAATAATCAGCAATTTGCTTTTTGATCAAGGGATAGTGCGTACAGCCCAGCACCAATGCCCGGATCTCCCGAAAAGGCTCATATCCCAAATAGGAATGGATGATCGCATCACTGACCTCGTCCCGCTGAAACCCCTCTTCGATCATCGGTGCCAACAGGGGCGTTGCCAACGCACTGAAGGCAATCCCCGCTTGCAGCGAATCAATTTTCTTGGCATATACTCCCGAATGTACCGTCTGCTTGGTACCAATCAGTCCCACATGTTGACCGCTATGATGCAGACCTAGGTATTCCACAACGGGATCTATCACATTAAATACGTGCGCCCGAGAAGCGGCGTATTCCTTTACCAACTCAAAGGCTGCCGCTGAAGCAGAGTTACAGGCAATCAAAATAAGTTTACATCCGGCCTTTAGCAGTACATCGACGATTTTTACGGAATATGCCTGAATCGCCGCCGTACTCTTGTCGCCGTAGGGCAGGTGGGCCGTATCGCCAAAATATATCAATTGCTCGGCAGGAAGCAGGTCTCTGACTGCTTTTGCAACAGTAAGTCCTCCTATACCGGAGTCAAAAATCCCAATAGGCTGGTTGGCATTCATGGCAGAAGGTGTATGAATGGTTCTTCGTCGGCTACAAAAAACCCCCAAACCTAGGGAATGGGGGCATCTGTGCAAGCAGAGAGTGAATAGATTTATACTAGGTACAAATATACAAAATATTGCCTTGTCTTATCAATCAAAGCAAAAAAGTATAAAGCCAATCGGGCAAGGTTTGCCGGTTGCCTTGCATCGCATTCTTCTATGCCCCATTCCGTTTCTTGGATGCATCGTGCGCCAATGCCAGCCTAAGTTCAAAGTAACTGAACTTCTCTCCAAAGAATTCCTTCAGCGTACGCAGCAGGCCATCGTCTTGCTTGCGGTAGGCCTCGAGTATTTCCTCTACTTCGTCCAACGCTAGGAATGCCTGCACGGAAATCTTTTTCTGTTCCACCAGATCCACCAAATGACCTTCCACCGTCCGGGGACTAAGCCCCCGTTCAGAAGCGATTTCTTGCGGCCCCAACCCCTTTTCAAAAAGACGCAAGGTTTCGACCAGGGTTCCTGCATCCGTACCCGCCCTTAGCTTGGCAGGAGTCGATGCCGCCTTTCGCTTTGGCTTTATGTTGTTTTCGACCCGATAATTTTTTACGACCCGGATAAACTCCGCTCCATACCGCTCCGCTTTTAGCTGACCCACCCCATGAATCCGTCGAAAGGATGGTAGATCCTCCGGAAAGTGGGTGGCCATTTCAGCCAAAGTCGCATCGGAAAAGACCAGGTAGGGAGGTACCCCCAGTTTTCGGGCAAGTGCAAAACGCAAATTTTTCAATTTTTCAAAGAGCCCCTTGTCGTATCGCTCCTCTCCGGAAGCAGAGGTTTTAAAGCCCTCCATTTCCAACGCCAGAAAAATCTTTTCTTTGCTTTTGAGCTTTTGCCGGGCAAGGGAAGTCAACGTCAACACCGGATAGGGCTCTCCCGCGCTCTCCATGTACCCTTCCCGTATCAATGTGCTGCCAAGGTTTTTCCAATAGGCTTCGGATTGGCTTTTGCCTATTCCATATACACTTAATGACTTATGGGCTTCCTGTACCTTGGCCGACTCAGATCCCCTCAATACCAATATCACATGACCCATCCCGAATCCTTCCCCCAGACGTACAACGGCCGAAAGAAACATTTGCGCCGGTAGGGTCGCATCGATGCGCTTGCCTTCCCGAAAACACACATCACAGTTGCCGCAGTCCTCCCTGGGTTTCTCACCAAAATACGAAAGCAAAAAACGGCGCCTGCACGAGTTCAACTGGCAGAATTGCACCATCTTTGCCAGCTTGGTCTTGGCAATCTCGATATAGGCCGGGTTATCGGAGTTTTCGACCATTCGGGAAAGCGTGACACTATCTCCGTAGCTGTAAAAAAGCAAGGCCTCGCTGGGAAGTCCATCCCTTCCCGCGCGCCCGGTTTCCTGGTAGTAGGATTCGATGCTCTGGGGCATGTTCATGTGGACTACAAACCGTACGTTTGACTTGTCTATCCCCATCCCAAAGGCGATGGTGGCCACCATGATCTTCACCTCATCTTTGATAAATAGGTCCTGATGCCTATCACGTACCTCCTTGTCCAAACCTGCGTGATAGGGAAGCGCACTGTATCCCAGGCCCGCCAACTTTCCTGCCGTCTCCTCCACACTTTTGCGCGAAAGGCAATAGATGATGCCGGAATCGCTGGAACGGTTGGCAAGAAAATCGGTGAGCTTTTGGAAGGAGTCACTGCGGAGTGCTACCTGGTAGGAGATATTGGGCCTGTCAAAGGAGGAAATAAACCATAAAGGATCCTTGAGCGCTAGTTTTTCGGCAATGTCCCTACGGGTTTGGGGGTCGGCCGTGGCAGTAAGTGCCAAAAACGGCACATCGGAAAACGCTTCCCGTAACATGCCGATCTTCAGGTATTCCGGACGGAAATCATGGCCCCACTGGGATACGCAGTGCGCCTCGTCCACCGCCACGAGTGAAAGCTTCGCCTTCTCCAAAAAGCCATTCCATCCGTTGGATCCCGAAAAAAGCCTTTCGGGAGACACGTACAGTAGCTTTACCTTTCCCTGAAGCACCTGCTCGGAAACAAAGCGCTGTTCGCTGACCGACTGGGTGGAATTGATAAAGGCCGCGGGGATACCCAACCCGTTCAATGCATCCACCTGATCTTTCATCAAGGCTATCAGGGGTGAGATCACCAAGGTCAACCCGGGCAAAACCATCGCCGGCACCTGAAAGCAGACCGACTTGCCTGCGCCCGTAGGCATCAGCGCAATGGTATCCTTGCCCCCTAAGATGGCGGCAATAACCTCCGCTTGGTTGCCTCGAAACTTGCTGTAGCCAAAAAAATCCGTGAGGACTTGCTGTGGAGTCATGCCAGAAACAGTTAGTTGGTGGATTAAACCGACAAGGTACAAAATTTCACCCAACGCGGAACCATCCGCGGCAATGGGAGCAGGTTTTGCAGGGGTATTATTGCTTGATCACCTTCAGCCGGGATACCTCGGTGCCAACGGTCAGTTCAAGCACATACATGCCCTTGGGGGCTTGCTTAAACGCATCTGCCAAGAGGCCGTTCAGGCTCTGAATATCGGAGGCCAGAATCGTGGACGCATGGGAAAAGGACAAAATACGGGCACTGATCCCTTCTGCTTCATTCAGCCTGCCGTTGTACCTGATCCGCAGTCCATCTCCCGAAGTGGGATTGGGAAAAACCTGCCAGCGATCTTCGCCCACCGACGTGGCGGGAAAACGAAGAGACAACAGCTCTGTATACGAATAGGAACCGTTCAGGTCTACCTGCCGGATGCGAAGGTAGATCATTCCTCCTGCGCCCGCCGGTACGGGAGCGGAGAAGCGGTAATG
Organism: Lunatimonas lonarensis; assembly: GCF_000390185.1. GTDB lineage: Bacteria > Bacteroidota > Bacteroidia > Cytophagales > Cyclobacteriaceae > Lunatimonas > Lunatimonas lonarensis. The sequence goes on from NZ_AQHR01000050.1 coordinate 29,144, forward strand.
CTGTGTTTCGGTGGTGTATCCCGCCGCCTCCACCCTGCCCAAGGTGCCGAAGCCATCCAATCCCGAAAGGGAGTACTCCACCTCAAAGTGGCTGGACGAGGACTCGCTGGCAGTAGCCCATTCCGCCAGCACCGATTTTTGATCGTCTGAAAGGGATGCGGCAAAGGAAAGAAAATCGACGGGGAGAGCAATACAATCAAAAAATCCAGCCGGTTGAAACTCGGTAGTTCCTGCTCCTGTATTTGGTTGGGGAAAATCACCGCAGACAATAACCATCGACGAATTTGTAGCTACGACTCCATTTAGATCGCTTACATCCCAATCTCTTTCGGCCTCATCAGGAATATCTGTAAGGCTATTTGCACTTACACGGATATCTTGAGATATAGATACCGTACTCGAATCACGAATCAATACCCTCACTGCGCCGTTAATATCCAGGTTTCCGCTTATCGAGACGTTGGAATTCGCAAATGTATTCAGCTGCGTATTTGGACCACCTCGAAGCACAACTTCAGGCACCTGAAAGTTTCCGTACACATTCATCGCGAAGGAATTACCTCTGTAATCCAACTTTGAGTCGGAGACAAGCGTAGTCCCCGCAAGTACGTTGACTTCTACCCGGTTATTTACATCAAGTCCCCCTACAAGCAAACTGCCACCGCCTCCCACATTAAGTACTGTGGTCTGACTGGGGCTTCCTTGATTAACCAGTAGCGTACCGTTGATTTCAACTTCGCTTTCATCTTCAATGGTAAACTGAAAATTGGTACTTCCTGCTATCGATAAATTACCCCCAAACGCAAGTTTTGAATTGTCCTTCACGACCACTTCTACGTAGTTTGGCGTAAACGAAGCATTTTCCGGCATATTCATGTCATGGGCAATGACCACCCTAATCTCACAGGGATTGTTGTTATTTCCACCGCCACCTGCATTATTTCCTCCACCGCTGTTGCCACCTGCGTTGCCGCCTGCATTATTTCCTCCACCGCTGTTGCCACCTGCGTTGCCGCCGCCATTGTTTCCACCCGGATTGCCACCTCCGTTATTGCCATTTCCGTTATTGCCATTTCCATTATTACCCGCTAACAATGGTGGGAAACCGCTTCCGTTGGGATTGCAGTTTCCAGGATCCACTTTAGTCCAGCAAGCACCGTTCGTCCAATCAGAGCAATTCCCGTTGGTCGTATAGGTTTGCGCAGCGAGATCCAACCCGAAAAATAGGAACAGCGGGATCAGGTAAAAATAAATGATGTTTTTTGCGCTTCGGATCATTTTTTATGCATTTCAAATCATAAAAAACGAAATTAGCGAGAAATCACGAAACTAAAAAATACATCTTTTGGCAAATCGCTAAATGAATTAGTCTAACAATATCTACCAGCCAATAAATAAACATTATCAATTATTATAAAAATTACAAAAACACCAAAAACCAGCTACGGATGGATGCTCAAACAACCCGCATTTTTTTCGCGCTCAGGCGGATCCTGCCTAAAAAAGCTGCTTGTATTCTGATCATAGCGCTCTCTTTCAACGAAATTACCGCTATACAAATAACCAACCCAACGCATTAATTCAAGCTCATTCCCAGCCCCCACGCTAACACGTCCATACACCAACAGCCTACCCGAGCAGTTGACAAAAAAATAACTGCTTCACGCCCTTATCTATTCACAAAAATACTAAAATTTATTGATATCTTTCTGCCGGATTTTTACGGGTGCCTGTATTTTTCCATAGAAGAGATTTAGTAGTTAGTTTACCCCGCTAGCACCGGGACTCCGATGATTTTTAAAAAAGGTTTTTGCTGGTTCTTTGTAGCGACGGCTCTATGGTCGCTTTTGCCGGTTATCATGTCCCAAGCACAGGTCGACAATAGGCTACCCTTTCGACAGCGAGTTGGAAACCCTGCTCCGGAAAACAACCTTTTTCGGATTAAGGGTGATTTTACGATCATTGGAAACACCAACCTGACCCTGGCCGAATACGATGACAACAAGGAGAATTCATTGAAGGAAATGGTCTTTGTGGACATCGACCAAGATGAATCCACGGCAAACTCCTCTTCGGCAACGCTGGTGTTTTCACAGGAAAATGGTGCCGACCCTACCTGTTCTGACATTTTATACGCCGGCCTCTACTGGTCGGGCCGGGCCAAGGAGGGACTGGGATTGACTTTTGACGTACTTCAGGGATACCTTCCTGGCGAACCCCAGCATATCGACAAGGCTGTTCAGCAGCTGTATCCGTACGATAGCCTTCATTATTCCAATTTTTCCTCCTATTCCTTCTCTATGGAAGACGACATCCGAAAGCTTTTTCCATATTTTATCCTTACTTCAAAGACAGGCCTCGAGGACATCGTGTTTGAATTCAGAAATGAGGGCCCCGATAGGGTACGCGTTGGTTATGGCGGGTTCGATAACATGCAACCTGTAACCGGACTTGAAATCAGCCAAACGGATACGACCATCATCGCCACGTTTGACCAGATCACCTTTTCGGAAAACGGCATGCTTTTCTACGTGGACAAGATGACCCGCTCAGTCGGCACGGACTATGAATCGTTCATAAATGAGCACAACAGCGTAGAAGTCACCATTTCTGGTACCTTTATTCCACAAGTACCCCAGATTAAGCGGTTTGACAAGCGTAAAGTTAAAATAAAGGGGCCGTCCACCTCCGATTACACCGAAATCACCGCCTCAGGAAACCAAATCCTATTTCCTGCGGGGGAACTTCGGGATATGTATGTCGGATACGCGGATATAACCCAGTACGTAAAAAACAATGGTACAGGAATCTATACGGTTGCGGATTTGGCCTTAACGGGTGGTATGGGAGATGCTACCGGAAACTACGGCCACTGGGGCTTGGTCGTGGTGTACCAAAACCCCGCGATGCACTGGAGGGATGTAACCGTATTTGATGGGTATGCATTTGTACAGGCACTTAACTTTGCAGAACACACTGGCGAGATCGCCATAGAAGGATTCGAAACCATCAAACAGGGGCCGGTAAACTTAAAACTCGGTGTAATGGCCGGAGAAGGAGACCGGACGATTGAAGGGGATTTTTTGGAAATCATCAACCAACAGGGTGAATGGACGCGCTTAAGCCATCCCCTCAATTCCGTCGACAATTTTTTCAATTCCTCGATCTACACCCCCGTTACCAACCGGGACGGTATCTTGGTACAAAATCCCAGGTACCCGGAATTGTTGAACAATACGGGCATAGACATTGTTCAATGGGAAATTCCCAACCCAAACAACTCGATCATAGGCAATAGTCAGACATCCACCCGCTTTCGTTTTGGAACCAAGCAGGACATCTATAATATTTACGCTATGGCATTTTCGGTACGCAGTTATCTACCGGAAATCCAGGCCTTGAATCAGCTAACCGCCATAAACGGCATTCCTCCCCCGGACAACCCTTCGGTAAGGCCCGGGGAGGAGATGACCTTTAGCTTGGAAATCCGAAACAGGGGCAATGAAGAGACTTCGGAAACCCACGTCGTCATACCACTTCCTTACAATGCCACGTATGTGGATGCCCAAACGAGTCCGGCGGATCACGGGTCAATCCGGTTTGATCCGGATCTGGGGGTAGCAGGTTCGTTGATTTGGGAAATCGGACCGGTTCCGGTGGTTACCAACTCCGAGGTGCCGGTCGCCTCGATGCAGTACACACTCAGAGTTACCGAGGATTGCGCGTTGCTGGCCAATAACCAATGTGAAGCGACCATAGCCGTCCGAGGAGGTATCTATGGTACCGGAAAAACAACCCAAAGTACCTTCGCCAATATACCCTTTATCCAAGGCATTGAGGAAAATGCCTGTGCGGGCAAAGAGATAATCGACCCCTTGGAGCTAGCGCTGACAGATGTATTGGAATTTGTGCAGGCACAATGTGGAGATATGGAACTGGCCCCAGGCTTGGGCCCCATTGAACTTCCCGATTTTTGCCGGGGAGACTCGCCTGTTGATCTGAGTACCTTTATCAAGCCCACCCGTGCTGAATTTTCCATCTTTTATTTTTCAGATGAACAAAGTGAAAGCCCTTTTTACGAATACACGGTAAATACGAGTTTGATCGGTACCGATACGGTATGGGTAGCAGAGGGTCCATCGATTACCTGCACGGGCTTACGAGTGCCCGTAAGATTGAATGTGCGGCCCAGATCGCCATCACCCAACGTATTCAATCAACTAGTATGCAGCGAAGAATCCTTTTTGGGCTATGGGATCCAACACAACGGAACCTATGAATTGCTTTACTACCCAGACAACAAGCCCGAGAGCAATCCAATCTCAGGTGCCCAGTCCGTGGATTTGACAATGCCCGGAACATACACAGTCTGGGTAAGTCAACTAAAAGAGGGTGAGTGCGAGAGTCTGCGGCGCGAGGTAAAGATAGAGGTCCGGGATTGTAGTTTGTTCGGTGAGATCAACGTCAAAATTCAGCCGGACATCCAGGCATTTAGTGCTGCAGGGGAGGTGGTTGTCTATACGATAGAACTGACCAATACCGGCAAAATAATGCTCTCGGATGTGTACTTGATGGAAAGCCAAACGAATAGCGTGTGGGACATTCCGCTTTTGGAGGTGGGGGAACGGATGATTTTCACGGTTGCCTATACCATTACTCCTGACGATTTAACCATGGGAAGTCTGTACAACTACGTATATACCACCGGACATGCGAATGGATATGGCGATGTAAACAAAGAGGATTATTCTATTATATACGTATTGCCCAAGGGATTTCTGGATTTCCAGGTCACGCCCTTTGACGAAAACTGCCCCGACCAGGGCAGTCCCACCGGGAAGATTGAGCTGAAATTCCTTTCCACCCGCCAAAGCGGGAGTTACCTGATCGTAAACGAGCAGGACGGCAGTGAATACAGCGGAGGTTTTGAGCAACAAAACTTGCTTAGCGTCAACGTTCCTGTAGGCTCGTACCGTATGACCCTCACCCACCCGGACGGCTATGAGCACCGCATAAACGAGTCCTTTGAAGTCAAACAAAAAGAGTCTGTTGAGTTTGGGGTCCCAGAACCCATCGATGCTTGCCTCGCTTACACCTTCCGCCCGGATGCTTCCCTAAAACTGGCCTACACTCTCCAAGGACCCGACGGCGTCCTCATTCGTCCCAGCCAGACAAACGGCTATGAACTGGTTCAAAGTGGCACCTACACCCTATGGGGATCAGACCCTACCGGTAACAAGTGCCAAACGTCAAAAACCTTTCAGGCCACCATCAGCCAGCCGGCCAATCTGAATCTGGACATCACGCCATTCTGCGGGGACCAGGCTTTTACCACCATCCAATTGGATGCCCAAGGGCTACTGGTGCATTGGTTTCTATTGGAGGAAGGGAAGGAAGTTCCTCTCCCCTGGGCCGAAGGCTACGAATTATTATTTGTGGAAACCGAAGGAGACTATTTGGCTACCCTTACCGACCCTGAAGGCTGCCGAGTCGCAGAAGGACAGGCTTCTGTCAAAAGGGCAAATGTGCAGGCTCCGGCACTGGAACAGCTATACAGCATTTGTTCCGCTAAAAAGGTAGGGACAACACTACAAGCAGGCAGGGAGTTTGTCCAAGCGGAATGGTATAGAGAAGGTGCGTTGGTAAGCACCGCCCCGCTTTTCTCCATCGAATTGGAAGGCGCGTATACGCTGGTTGCTACGGATCAAGCAGGCTGCGAACACCGCGTTGATTTCGAAGTGGAAGACAAGTGCAAATCCACCCTGCGCTATCCCAATGCCATCGTGCCAGGTAATCCTGAAAAAGCGTTTATGTTATATCCTGACAACTTGGTCGAGTGGCTGGAAGTGGCCATCCAAAACCGATGGGGTGAATTGATTTACTTTTGCCAGGATAAAAACCCCATCTCCGGCAAAGTGTCCTCCTGTATTTGGGACGGAACTATCCATGGGCAGCGGGTCATCAACGGCTCCTACTCTGTTCAGATCCGCTACGGGATCAAGGGGCATGGAGAGGTAGTGATTGAGCGAGGGGGTATCCTCGTTGTGGATTAGTCGTCTTGGAGCACCTGCTAGGACCGGGAAAAAATGACCATTCCCTTACTACTTACTGCTCCGTTGCTTTAATTTAATCAAGCCTTTTCCCTCAATGCCTCATAACCTTTAGGTGGTGAACCTGGCTGTCTGTTGCCACCTCGATCAGGCATATGCCTTTGGGAGCCATCCGAATCTCCTCCGCCACCATAAGCGACAGGACCTCCAGGCTTTCGGCCTTTAGCACCTTACTGCCACCCCAGGATTTGAAGGTTGCCGTAATAGTAGCGGGTACAGCGGAAGGCTGCTCAAAACGAATCTGAAATTTTTCCCCATTGGTCGGATTGGGAAATGCGATGAGCTTCGCAGCAGTAGCAGAGGCATTATCCACCTGCGCACCTACCACGTCCGAATACACATACTTTCCGTCGTAGTCTACTTGCTTGATACGATAGTAAACCATCCCCTTCATCGCGGACAGTCCTGTGTCCGAAAAATGGTAGCTTGACGCCATATCTGACCACCCTACAGCCTGTACAACTTCCAATTCGATGAATTCCTGAATGCCTCCTATGGATCTTTCTAGTATAAAATGGCTGTTGCTTTTCTCCGAAGCAGTGGTCTAAGACACCTTTACTTGCTTTTGCGCGGCCATGAAAACGGCAGTTACCGATTCCCAAACCACCGGCAGGCGAACACACCCCTCTCCGTAGAAACTATCCCCCTGCCTGGATATGTTTGAACTTGCCAATTGGGTAGAATTGGGATAGTCGCAAATAAATACGGCAGATAGGTTGCTGGTGGTAACCCCGCCGCCATTGGTAGCTATTAGCGTTCCTCCCACATTTAGCTCGGAAAATTGCCCCGTTTGGATCTCTCCGTCTGGCAGGCTAACGTTCCTTACCACGATTCCCGTGCTGTTTTGGGACAGGGTTAACCTAGCCCCACCACTCATATCCAATCCCTCGTCGAGGCGAAAACTTGCTGTGTTCTCCAAGCGGAATCTAGACCCATTCGAAAAGCTGACCTGCTGACCCATAATGGCCGATGAGGTATCCTTCATGAGGACATTGCCGTTTTGTCGAACATTGGTCTTGCCTCCCACTATCAACTTCGTGTTTCCACCCAAATCAAGTAATCCTCCGGCGAGCGTTAGGTCGTTGGCTACCTCGATGGAGGCCTGCGACCCTGTAGCCGTTACTTTACCTCCGGATGAAAAGGCCAAGGTCCCTGTTTGGAATTTACCCTGCACGTTCAGCGTAGCATTGGTTCTCAAAGTGGTTTCCCCTTTAACGATCAACTCTGCTCCTTCTTCCACCGTGACAACCGGATTGCTGTTTCCGATAAACAGATCGTCTACTATCCACTTGGCACCTTTCGGAATAGTCAGGGATACGGCCCGGTCCAAACTCAGTGTGCCGCCTATACGAAGCTCAGCGCCGGATTCCATGCGGATGTAAGGGACTGTTCCGCCTCCGCTCACGGTCACATCGCCCGAAAAATCCAATCTTCCGCCGCCGGCAATATCCACCCCCGCAAATACGCCCGAGCCGAAATTGTTAACATTGGCGTTGAAGACAACATGGTGCTGAACAAGCACGGACACAGCACATCCATTGTTTTTAGATGTTGGAGGGAAACCTGTGGAATTATTTCGATCGCAATTGTTACCAACCGACCAGACAGATGCATCTTGCCAACTGCCATCTTTTACGGAGGTAAAGACCTGCGCCTGCAACGCCCCGCTAGAACCCAAAAGCATTAGCAAAAAAATGCCGGAAAAAAAGAGAGTGAATCTGTTGGTATATGGATGCTGCTGTCTCATATCTTACGCTGTTCTTATGGGTTAACCTAAGCAAACATACAGCAGATCTGATCTCCAATGGGTGTTAATCGTTAGACACGCAAAAACAGCGGGTGAACTCCCTTAAAAAAGCGTTTAAAAAATACCAAAAAGGGTTTTTGTTGCTACAAAATGCATTTTTTAATGAATGAACAGTTCATCGATCCAGACATACTATAACCGAATCACTAGCGCTTCACAATAAAAAGCCCTGCTTCGTTCGAAGAAGCAGAGCCGTTTTGATTTGAATCTATTTTTCGAAATCCTACCCGTTCATACTTATCAAAAACTCGGCGTTATCCCGGGTACCCCGCATACGTTGCAACAAGAATTCCATCGCCTCCTGAGACGTCATGTCGGACATAAGTTTCCTCAATATCCAAACACGCTGCATTTCCTCCTTGTCCATCAACAAGTCTTCCCGACGGGTTCCTGAACCAGGTACATCGATCGCCGGATAAATCCTCCTGTTCGATAATTTCCGGTCAAGCGAGAGCTCCATGTTGCCGGTACCTTTGAATTCCTCAAAAATAACCTCATCCATTTTAGAGCCCGTCTCGACCAATGCGGTCGCGATGATGGTCAGCGATCCGCCATTTTCTACGTTACGCGCTGCCCCAAAGAATCGCTTCGGTTTGTGAAGGGCATTTGCGTCCACACCTCCGGAAAGGATCTTGCCAGAAGACGGCACCACGGTATTGTGCGCACGAGCCAACCTGGTGATGGAATCCAAGAGTATGACTACATCGTGTCCACACTCCACCATTCGTTTCGCTTTTTCCAAAACCAGAGAGGCAACCTTCACGTGGCGCTCGGCCTGCTCGTCAAAGGTGGATGAAATCACTTCCGCCTTTACAGAACGCGCCATATCCGTAACTTCCTCCGGACGCTCATCGATCAGAAGAATCATCAAGTGTACTTCCGGATGATTTTCAGCAATGGCATTGGCTATTTTTTGTAATAGAACTGTTTTACCCGTCTTGGGTTGCGCTACGATCATTCCTCGCTGGCCCTTGCCTATGGGCGCAAACAGATCCACGATCCGGGTAGAATAATTATCATGCGTGGTCGTTAACCGCAAACGCTCTTCGGGAAACAACGGAGTCAGGTATTCAAAAGGAATCCTATCGCGGATCTCATCGGTTGTCTTTCCATTGACAGAGATCACTTTTATTAATGCAAAATATTTTTCCCCCTCTTTCGGTGGACGAATCTGCCCCTTGATATTGTCTCCAGTCTTCAGGCCAAAAAGCTTTATTTGGGAGGGAGATACGTATATATCGTCGGGCGACGCCAGGTAGTTGTAGTCTAGGGAACGTAAAAAACCATATCCGTCGGACATAATCTCAAGCACACCCACATTTTCGATGATTCCGTCAAAATCCTTGATGGTGACCGCTATCTTTCGCTTTGACATGAAAGGTGCCGGGGATTCTGACGCGGGGATAGGGGGTTGCTCCTCAAAATCCCTCATATTTTTTCTTCTTGGCAGCTCAGGCTCTGCTGAATGCGCAGATGCAGGCTCATGAGGGGTCTTTTCTGCTTCCAGCCCAACTACTGCCGGCCGCCTAGGTCTAAAAGTCCTGGCTCGTTGATCGTCTCCTGAGGTAGTTGCAACGGGCTTTTTGTTTTCAGCTATGGAAGGGGTACCTGTCTCCGACTCCTTTGCCGAAACGACCTCCACTTTTTCTTCTGATTTTGCTGCAACGCGATCTTCCCGCTTACGGGGACGGTTTTCGCGGGGTTCTCGAGGTGCCGGCTTGGGGTCCTTATCCTTTGCCACTACAGGCTCCGCTGACCCTTCAGTCTCTTTTGGTATTTCAGTCACATTCTGCCGCCTAAATTTCGGCTTTTCATCGCTTTTTTCGCCGGCTTTCTCACTGCCTGCATCCTGCTTTTCAGCAGGGGCCTCAGCAGATACGGGTTCTTCGATTTCGACTTTGGAAGGCTTTTTCTTAGGGAGGGCGTTCTCGGGCAAAATAGCCTGCTGATCGAGGATGGCGTAAATCAACTCATCCTTCTTTAGCGACTTAAAATTTTTCACACCAAGTTCTTCGGCTAGTTCCTTGAGCTCGGACAACAGCCTAATTCGTAATTCTTCTATGTTATACATAAAAAACGTATGGAAGTAATATCAATGATTAAGTAAGTGAGTGAGGTATATCTCTTGATTGCTGTAAAAAGGTATTCGGAATATCTGAAAATCGCCAGGAGAGGGATTTTCGACACAATGGTGCTACAATATTACAGTAACATCTTTTAAAACGCAAACATTTGCGATAATGTTACGATTCAAGCAGAATTCCAAAGGTATAGATTAATTTTTTTAAAATCCGAGTATTTTACGCATTTATGCGCGTAACGCTGATCGGCCATCTTAGGTACCTGAAGGGGAATTGCCTATCTTTGCGGCGAAATCAGAAGACTTTCCAATTTAGATTATAAAATGCTGCAAGTAACGTTTATCCGAGAAAATTTCGAAAAAGCTGCCCAAGGGCTCGAGAAAAGAAACATCCGCGAAGCGCAATCGCTGCTCCGACAGGTCGTTCAGCTCGACGATGAGCGAAAAGGTATTCAGCTACAACGGGATCAGCTCCAAGCAGAAGCAAACAGCATTTCCAAATCCATCGGCCAGCTTATGCGAAGCGGTAATCACGCAGAAGCTGAAAAGGTCAAATCCAGAACTGCGGAGATAAAGCAGCAGACAAAAGAGCTGGAAACCGCTTATAGCGAAAAGGAACTTGAACTGACCCAATTACTCTATACCCTTCCGAATATCCCGCACGAGTCTGTACCAACGGGCAAATCTGCGGAGGACAACGAGACCATTTTCACGCATGGGAACCTACCCGAATTAAGCGAGAGCGAAAAGTTGCCACATTGGGAGTTGATCAAAAAATACGATATCATCGATTTTGAACTCGGTGTCAAGATATCCGGTGCGGGCTTTCCAGTTTACAAAGGAAAGGGAGCCAGACTACAAAGGGCCTTGGTTAATTTCTTTTTGGATGAAGCACAGAAAGCGGGCTACATGGAAATCCAACCTCCCATCTTGGTAAACGAAGACAGTGGATACGGTACCGGACAGCTCCCCGACAAGGAGGGACAGATGTATTTTGCAACCGAAGATAACCTATACCTGATTCCGACAGCTGAAGTCCCCATCACAAATATTTACCGTAACGAAATCCTTCAAGAAGATCAGCTTCCCATTAAGAATGTTGGGTTTACACCTTGCTTCCGTCGGGAAGCCGGTAGCTGGGGCGCGCATGTGCGTGGACTCAACCGGTTGCACCAATTCGACAAGGTTGAAATAGTGCATATTTCCCGTCCGGACAAATCCTATGCGGCATTGGAAGAAATGAGTACTTATGTACAGAGTTTGTTAAAAAAACTGGAACTTCCCTACCGGGTCCTGCGGCTTTGCGGTGGAGACATGGGCTTTACCTCAGCGCTGACGTACGATATGGAGGTCTTTTCTGCGGCGCAGGAACGTTGGCTGGAAGTCAGCTCGGTCAGCAACTTTGAAACCTATCAGGCAAATCGCCTCAAACTGCGCTTTAGAGACGAAAATAAGAAAACAAACCTTGCCCATACCTTAAACGGAAGCGCGCTCGCATTGCCGCGCATAGTTGCCGCCATTCTGGAAAACAACCAGCATGCGGATGGAATTAAAATGCCATCTGTGCTGATCCCTTATTTGGGATTTGAATGGATACAATAAAACCGGTACGTTTTTGAACATAGGAAAACGCCCTCATCGCACTAATAGCCATGAGGGCGTTGTTGATATGGGCATAACCTCTCGGATCCTCTAACCGACCTGCCCTAAATTCCGAGCCGTTCCTGCCAAATGTTCAGTTCGGCAGCTAGATCATCCAGGACCTCGACCTGTGTGCTTTCGAGCTGATCCTCGGTACTTCTACAATTTAAGGAGATTTCCAAGCCTCTTTTTTTCAGAAAGTAGCGCGCGCCCAACTGATACTGACGCCCAATTTTCTGCTCGGCTACACGCAACCTTTCCTGTATCCAGTCCACCTCTTCCTGTTTGTTTGGGTCAGACGCGTGCTCACAAAGCCAAGCGATGATTTCGGGGTAAAAGTTACCCGCGATAGGAGAGAGTCCTGCCCCTCCATACTGGAGCGATGCGGCGGCACTCCCTATATGGGCGTTATAAATACCCAAGCCGGAACCTTCCGCTCTGTCAATTTTCGTCCGAATCTGCACTATATCTTCGGTAGTATCTTTGTGGTAAATAAACCTTTCCGAACCAACCAAGAAGTTTAGCACCGTCGGTGAAACAATACGCTTATACGGCGACGGACACTCGTAGGTACCCACGGGAATGCCTTCGGTATACTGCATGAACTGACCGAGGTGCTGGATAAGCCGCTCATCCGACTCCTCCCGTTCCGCAAAATGACTGGAAATCAAAATCACCGCGTCCACTCCCGTGTCGTAAATGCGCTTGGTAAAATCCGCCTTCGCCTGAATGCTTTCCCCAAACGACCCGGTAGAAACCACAGGAACACTCCCTCCTGTATGCTTCACCACATGATGGGTCAGCCGGATGCGCTCCTCGTCCGAAAGATGATACATCTCACTGCTCAGGCAATTGGCGAAAAAACCCTTGGCTCCAGCCTTCAGGTAATAATCCATCAGCCTGCTTACCCCATCGTAATCGATGGAACCGTCATTTCGATACACCGTGAGCATAACGGGAATAAACCGCTGCGTAAATGAATCTTTACGCTGCTCGTTGCGCAGTGCTAGGTGAGGTGACTGGGCCATTGCGTCAAGACCTAAGGTTAAGGTTCCAAAACCAAGTCCCAGCTTTGCCAAAAATACCCTCCTGGGCATAAAAACATCTGATTTCATACATGGATTCAAGTTTCTATTACACACACCGGAAACCGGGTGTCTATTGACTTTTCGTAAGTAAATTCCATTCATTAGTACTTCCAAGCCGCAAAAAAGGCCAATGTCTGCCGTTTGCAATCGATAGAATCTCTTTGCCGTGCTTTGGGAGGTTGTTTGCCGATCCTTTGTATCTTTACCGCATCATGTGGGAAGAGATCATCACGCTAGTAAAAAAAGAAGCTACCTTGGAGTGGCGCCAAAAATACGCGCTCAACGGAATCCTGCTATATGTAATCAGTGCCGTTTACATCACCTACCTAAGCGTGGGGGTAAAAAGCGGAACCCTCCAGGTTCCCACCTGGAATGCGCTGTACTGGATAATCATCCTTTTCTCCTCCGTAAATGCGGTGGCCAAAAGCTTCATTCAAGAAAGCCAGGGAAGGCAACTTTATTACTACATAATCGCATCCCCTGAATCCATTATCCTCTCCAAGACCCTTTACAACACAGCCCTAACGTGGGTGCTCTCACTGTTAGGCTACCTTGTCTTCTCAGTGGTGATGGGAAACCCCGTGCAGGATCAAACCTTGTTTCTTTGCAATTTGCTGCTTGGATCCATTGGATTCTCCGCCAGCCTCACGATGGTTTCTTCGATTGCCGGGAAGGCGGGAAACAACGGTACATTGATGGCTATTCTTAGCTTTCCGGTACTGATACCTATTTTGCTGCTGACCATACAGATCTCCCATAATGCCATTGATGGCTTGGATCGATCGGTTAGTACAGACAAGATAATCACCCTGTTGGCGATTAATGGATTGATCGGCGCATCCTCTTACATTCTTTTTCCGTATCTATGGAAAAGTTAAAAAATGCTCCGACCATAGTGCAAATCTCACCCCCTATCTTAGCCCCATTACGCTTGATCAAATAAACCCAAGAACGCTAAGGAAATAGGGATTTATACCGTACTTTTGTCGGAACGTGACCTTCCCTTGGGCGACTAATGTCCAATTTGAAAACCAAAGGAGTCAAGCGCGGATTTCCGTCTATCCAGTGGAAAGAACGGTTGTCAAGGGGAGTCCTTAGTGCAACCCCAAATGTCACGCTACTGCCGCAGGGAAGTTCATAATCGCTCAACGTCAATAATAAAAAGATGAAGGCAACTTGGTGGAAAATACTGGCCATTGTTCTGTTGGCCTACACCGTCGTCGCAGGGATATTGGCTGATGTCCCCAGACTTCCGATTCTCAACGAAACGATCCGCGCTCTGTATTTTCATGTTACCATGTGGTTTAGCATGATCATTATGCTGACTGTGGGGATCGTGTATAGTGTCAAATTCCTGAAAAACGGGCGACTGGAAGACGATGACATAGCAGTTGAGTTTACCAATGCGGCCATTCTGTTTGGTGTGATCGGTATTGTCACTGGAAGCCTTTGGGCTCGGTTTACTTGGGGGGCCTTCTGGACCAACGACCCCAAATTGAACGCCGCAGCCGTGGGATTGCTGATGTACTTTGCCTACTTGGTACTACGAAACTCGCTACCGGACATGCAGCAAAGGGCGAAGATAAGTGCTGTATACAGCATCTTTGCGTATGCAGCGTTTATCCCGTTGATTTTTATCCTGCCTAGGCTGACGGACAGTCTTCACCCCGGTAATGGGGGAAACCCCGGATTCAACGCTTACGACATGGACAGCCAACTCCGCATGGTTTTCTATCCAGCCATCATAGGGTGGACCTTGTTGGGATGCTGGATAAGTACAGTGAGGGTACGCTTTCGACAACTTGAAAGGAAATTGGAAGAAAAATTGATCAATCAATAAGACATATGAAGAAATTGCTGCTCATCCCTATGTTGATGTTGTGCCTTACCCTAAAGGCGCAGGATAAAATCGAAATCACGGGAGAGGATTACCAGAATACGGGCGTTGAAATGGCCGATCTCATGCGATCAAATGGCAAAATCTATGTTTTGGTTGGAATTATTGGAATTGTTTTGGGTGGAATTTTGGTTTATTTGATACAGACCGACCGGAAAATCACGAGGCTGGAACAACAATATAAAGAGTTATCATGAAGAAAGGGCATATAATCGGATTGGGCATCATTGGGGTGGCAATTATGATCATCATTACATCCATTGGCGATGCCAGTACCTACGAGAGCTTTACTACCGCTCGGATGCTAGCCAGCAATGGGGAAGCCAAAGCCATCCATGTGGTTGGACAACTGAAGAAAAACGAGTACGGAAAGGTAGTAGGCCTGGAAGTTGGGGAAGACAAAACCTCCTTTACCTTTTTGATGGTCGACAATGACGGAACAGAACAGCAGGTGTACTACAACGAGCCTGTCCCCGCGGATTTTGAACGGTCTGAGCAGGTGGTCGTGATTGGGTCGTACAGAACCGAGTCGCTATTTGTAGCCGACAAGATCCTAATGAAGTGCCCGTCCAAATACCAGGAAACAGACGTGCAGGCTACCTCCATGTAATCGCCTAAATTCTATCGGAATCAATCAACCCTCAGGAAATGATCAATACCTTCGTTGGTAATTTGGGGCACCTGATGACTGTGATCGCCTTTGTGACGGCCATCATCACCGCCCTTTCTTACCTTAAGTATATACATGCCTCCGAACTTGAAAAAGCTTCCTGGAGGCGATTTAGTAGAATCTCCTTTTATGTTCATGCCGTTGCCAGTGTGGGAATGGCGGTTGCATTGTTCGAAATAATTTACAGCCACCGTTTCGAATATTTTTATGCCTATTCCCATTCTTCCAAGGCACTTCCCGTCCATTACATGATTTCCAGTTTTTGGGAGGGGCAAGAGGGTGCTTTTATCTTGTGGATTTTCTGGAATGTCACACTGGGTCTCATATTGATCCATACCAATAAATTCTGGGAAGGTCCTGTGATGCTTGTATTCGCGTTGGTTCAGGCGTTTTTGGTGTCGATGATCATGGGTGTAGTGATCGGAGATCTAAAAATAGGCAGTTCGCCATTTATTCTGTTACGGGATGTCTCTGAAGCGCCTATTTTCCAGATCAATCCGGACTTTATCCCCGCCGATGGAACCGGTCTTAATCCATTGCTCCAAAACATCTGGATGGTCATCCATCCGCCAACGCTTTTTTTGGGTTATGCCTCCACGCTTGTGCCCTTTGCCTTCCTTATGGGTGGGCTCTACATGAAAAAGTATTCCGAATGGGTTAGACCAGCACTTCCTTGGGCCATTTTCTCCGCGATGATCCTGGGGATGGGTATTATTATGGGTGCCTATTGGGCCTATGTCACTTTGAATTTCGGCGGCTACTGGAACTGGGACCCGGTCGAAAACGCAGTCTATGTGCCATGGTTGGTTATGGTGGCGGCTATCCACACCATGATTACCTACAAGAAGAGCAGTACCGCCCTTAAAACATCCATGGTTTTGGTCATCAGCTCGTTTATACTGGTGCTGTATGCCACCTTCTTGGTGCGTAGCGGAGTATTGGGCGATTCATCCGTGCATTCTTTTACCGACCTGGGTCTATCCGGGCAGCTGCTTCTCTACATGCTTTTCTTTCTTGCCGTAGCGGTGTTTTTCGCAGCAAAAGAATGGAAACATATTCCCACTTCGGAAAAGGAAGCCTCGGTCTATTCCAGAGAGTTTTGGATTTTCATAGGGGCTACTACCTTGGGGTTAATGGCCTTTCAGGTAATCGTACCGACCTCCATTCCGGTGTACAATGCAATTGTCGAAGGACTGGGCGGGATTTCCAACATGGCGCCTCCTGCTGATCAGGTCGGATTCTACACAAAATTCCAACTCTGGTTTGCCGTTGCGCTAGCTCTTTTGACCGGCATAGGTCAATATTTCTGGTGGAACAAAATGGACAAAAAGGCATTGAAGGAAGCCTTGGTGACCCCCTATATTATTTCCATGGTCGTATCGGCAATCATTATTACCTTGGGCAAAGTCTATGACGTCACCTACATAGTGGTTGTGTTGGCCGGTGCCTTCACGATCGTGGCCAACGGCTCGATATTGATCAAACTGTTCAAATCACGATCGCTAAAGCTGACGGGCGGGTCTTTGGCCCATATCGGGCTCGGGATGATCCTCATCGGGGTGATGTTTTCCTCTGGGTATTCGGATACCATTTCCATAAACATGTCGGGATTAACCTATAAAAAGGACTGGGAGGATGAACTGAACAAACAAAACGTACTGCTCTGGATAAACAAGCCATTGCAGATGAAAGAATACGAAGTGATCTACCGTGGTCGCTACAAAAAACTGGTAGGCGTTCCGGGCTATGTAAAAGCTGATTTGCTGGAGTCTACGGACGGAATTAATAAGGCCACCGCCCTGGATGATATTTGGGCAAAGGACAGGTTATACCATCGAAAGGGCGATGAGGTGGATTTGGTACTGGAGCAAAACAGCTATTTCAAGGTAGAGTATTACCAAGACGGCGATTTGAAATTCACCTTGTTTCCCATGTCCCAACCCAATCCTACGATGGGGTTGATTTCATCCCCGGATTCGAAGCGGTATTTATCCAAAGACCTGTATACCCACGTATCCGCAATCAACGATTACGAGGATCCCGAGTGGAAAGATGACCAATTTGAAGGTGCCGCTCCGGGAGAGCAGTTTTTCGTCAATGATTTCGTCACCTTTTTTAAAAGTGCTGACATCGTAAACGAAGTGGATGGAATGGAACTGATGGAAGGAGACATCGCCGTGAAGGCCACCCTCATCATCAACGATTATGACGTGGAAAAAAGGCTGGAGCCCATTTTTTTGATCCGGGGCAACCAGGTGGGTAAAATTGCGCACATTGACCACGACTTAGGAATAAAGATTGAAATCGACAATATTTTGCCGGAAGAAAATAAGTTCATGTTTAAATTCAACACCTATCAGAAGGATTACGTGGTCATGAAAGCTTCCATCAAACCGTTCATCAATGTGCTTTGGTTGGGAACCATCATCATGCTGATCGGTTTTTCTGTGGCAATCTTCCGTCGATACGACGAATTTATGAAAATGAGAAACAAAGGGTTGGAGTAAAATTTCAATTCTTATTCACTATCTTGAAAGCCCCAGCTTATGACTGGGGCTTTCTTGTTTGAAACCTTTTCTTGACTATGGAGTGTAAAATAGCTCTTTTGGGCACCGGAAACGTGGCCTGGCACCTAAGTGCTGCGTTGGAAAGTGCAGGACATACCATCACGGAGGTCTACGGACGTTCCTTTCAACAGGCGGAAAAAATAACCGAAAGATTATATGCCTCCGAGCCTACGGACAACCTTGATTTCTCCGGCAGTGAGGCAGAGTTATTCATCTTGGCTGTGGCTGACCAGGCAATTGCACCCTTGGCAGATGCCGTGATTCTGCCGGAAGGGAGTACACTCGTTCACACAAGTGGCAGCATGCCGTTGGAAATTCTGGCCTATAGTTCCGCAAGCTACACCGGTATATTCTACCCCCTTCAGACCTTTAACAAATACCAGGCGATTGATTTCTCGGATGTCTCCATCTTGTTGGAAGCAGATGATCCAGGAACGCTTAAAAAACTTCGAAAGATAGCGACAAGCTTAAAGTCCCCCCATTATACCGTAAAGTCAAGGGATCGGAAAGCGGTACACGTGGCGGCCGTATTTGCCAGTAACTTTACGAACCACCTAATCGGCATTGCGGAAGAAATCATGGAACGGCAGGGGTTGGATTTCGAAATGATGAAACCCTTAATAATCGAACAAATCGGCAAAACCTTGGAAATAGGTGCGAAAAAAGCTCAGACAGGCCCTGCAATCCGAGAGGACCTGGAGACACTGGAAAGCCACCATCAATTCCTTCAGTACGACGAACACCTCGCTGAAATCTACCGTTTGATCACTCAGCGAATTTTGGATTCTTAACCCACCCGAGAGGCTTGCTGCTCCTTTCACAAACAAATTGGCAACATCGACGTTTTTCAAGAATCCCTCTATGCTAAGCTATGGCTCCTAAAAAAACCTATATCACCTGTGAACTGACCGAACTGGACCTCTCGGAACTGGATGCAACCTCCCAAAGCCTGATTTCGGAGGCGAAGCAAGCCGCCGAAAGGGCCTATGCTCCCTATTCCCAATTTTTGGTAGGGGCGGCCGTTCTCCTGAACAACGGAAAAGTTTTTGCGGCAAACAATCAGGAAAATGTTTCATTTCCCGTAGGAACCTGTGCCGAACGCCTTGCACTAGGGTATGCACATGGCCTTGAACCCGACGCCAAGCCCGTCAAACTAGCTATCGTGGCCCGACGGGCGGAAGAACCTACCCGATTTGCAGCAGTGACTCCCTGCGGCATGTGCCGGCAATGCATCAGCGAATACGAGGTCAAATTCAAGCAGGAAATCGAAATTCTGATTCTTACTCCCAACCAGCGCGTACTGGTCGCTGATGGCATCAGACAATTTCTGCCTTTTAAATTTGAGGACCTCAACCACTGAATCTATGGATGGATTTCACCGAGCCGCCACCCGATTTTCCTTCGAAAAGAACTACCTTGCTGCAACGAAGCCTACCGGTAAGGAATCAGACCTTTGGTTAGTTCTCCACGGATATGGGCAATTGGCTCCCTATTTTCTCCATAAATTCCGGCACCTAGTCGCACCCGACCGACTGATTGTAGCACCGGAAGGCATAAACCGGTTTTACCAGGAAGGCTATTCAGGAAGGGTGGGCGCCAATTGGATGACTTCCCATGAACGGGAGAATGATATTGCAAACTGCAACCACTACTTGGATGGGGTCGTTAACGATTGTCTGGAACAGATTGGACCTGCTCCACGCATTCATCTGCTGGGGTTTTCCCAAGGAGCGGCAACCGCCAGTCGATGGGTGGCCCATACAAGCCACCCAATCACCTCCTTAACGTTATGGGGAGGTGGTTTGGCCCATGACCTTGATCTGGACACCTTTCGGAAAAAGATTTCCGCCACGAATATCTTTTTGGTAGTAGGCCGTCAGGACACTTTCCTGACACCCTCAAAAATACAAGAGCAGGAGGCCTTGTGGAAACACCTACAGCCAATGCATACATCTACCATACAGTATGAGGGTGGGCACGAGCTAATGCCCCACGTGCTAGCTGATATTTTTAATAGGTGTGTCTAATTGGCCCAAATTCAATGGGCTCTGCTGGGCGGTTATAGAAAAATCTTATTACCTTGAAGAGCCAATTAACTTATATTCGTAAAAAACATGCGCAAAAAACCACCATCGTTGATTTTTCTGCTCGCCCTGCTGGGGTTTCAACTCGTCGGCTGTCGGAGCACCCCGGATGAAGATACCCGAAAATGGTACAAAGGTAACCTTCATACCCATTCCTACTGGAGTGATGGGGACGAGTTTCCGGAGGTCATCATGGACTGGTATAAATCCCACGGATACCACTTCGTAGCGCTTACCGATCACAATATTTTTGCAGAAGGAGAAAAATGGATCACGTTAAATGAGGACAGTGTTTACCAGCAAGCCTTTCAAAAATACCTGAAAAAATACGGTGACGAGTGGGTCAGCTACAAAGAAGAAGAAGGTAAGACACTGGTGAAACTTAAAACATACGAAGAATATGCGCCGCTTTTTGAGGAAAAGGAACGCTTTTTAATGATTCCAGCCCAAGAAATCTCGGATGGATACAAGGGCAAACCTCTTCACCTAAATGTAACCAACCTGGACAAAATATTCCTTCCCACGGGCGGAGAAAGCGTAGCCGAGGTGCTTCAAAACAACATTAACGCCGTGCTGGAACGGAGGAGAGAAACCGGCCAACCCATGCTTGTCCACATCAACCACCCCAACTTCCGTTGGGCCATTACGCTCCAGGATATCGTCAAACTAAAGGGTGAGCGTTTTTTTGAAGTCTACAATGGCCATCCACAAGTGCACAACATGGGCGATGGACTACGCATGGGAACCGAGCGTATGTGGGATTTCATCAATATTGCCTACATCCAAAAAGAGCAGCCACTCCTTTTTGGTCTGGCAACGGATGACAGCCACAATTATCACCTCTTCGGAAGAGAATTCAGCAATTCAGGCCGGGGCTGGGTCATGGTTTTGGCCGATTCGCTTGAACCGGGCAGCCTGATTGATGCCTTGGAAAACGGTGATTTTTATGCCACAACCGGTGTAAATTTGGACAAAATCCAATTTAAGGACAATGTGCTCTACGTGAAAGCCACAGAAGAACCAGGAGTAACCTACACGATCGAGTTTATCGGGTGTCAGAAGGGCGAACGTGAAACGGAAGTATTGGCCAGTACAGAAGGGGCCGAAGCCTCCTTTAAGGTCGCCCCGGACCATCTCTTTGTGCGTGCAAAAATAACCTCTAGCCGAAAGCAGCAAAACCCGGTAGAAGACATGGTGTACGAAATGGCCTGGGTCCAACCCGTGCAGCCTGAGTAGCCAATTTGTAAAAATCAGTTCTTTACATTTCCAATCTAATCATGCGTTTTATCCCTATATGCCTTACGCTTATTCTCTCTTTCGGAACGGCGATTCAGGAGGCTGTCTACGGGCAGCAAATGGATTTTGAAACCTATGATCCAAAATCCACCTTGGTGGTTCCCGAGAATCCGCTATACCGGGCCAAGTTTCCATTTGTCGATATCCATAGCCACCAATCAAATGTAACCCAAGAGCGGATCAACTTCCTGCTGAAAGAGATGGGAGAGCTTAATATGGCAGTTATGGTCAACCTTAGCGGCAAGTCATTTGCCCGAGGTCGGAGCGAAATAGACGCCCAAGAATACATGAACTCGATGATCAGGCGGTTTAACGGCGTGGCACCGGGCCGCTTTGTGGTCTTTACCAATCTCTCTTTCGAAAATTTTGGCAGTGCAGACTGGACAAAAAAGGCCGTCGCCGAATTGGAGACCGACGTCAGGAATGGGGCAAAAGGATTGAAAATCTTTAAAAATCTGGGGCTTTCGGTTCGGGATATCAACGGCAAGCGTGTACCTGTCGATCATCCTCACTTGGATCCTATATGGGCAAAATGCGGTGAACTGGGAATCCCCGTATTGATCCATTCGGCAGATCCGGCGCCGTTCTGGGAACCGATGGATTCGCAAAACGAACGATGGCTGGAACTAAAAATACATCCAGGCAGACGTCGAGGTGTCGATAACCCAGCGCCCTTTGAGCAAATTATCGCCGAGCAGCACAACGTGTTCCGAAAACATCCAAGAACAACCTTTATCAATGCCCATATGGGCTGGATGGCCAACGACCTGGACCGAGCCTCCAAACACTTGGATACCTATCCCAATGTGAATTTCGGTATCGCTGCCGTGATCGCCGAGTTTGGCCGGCAACCGAAAAGGGCCAGGGAGTTTTTTATCAAGTACCAAGACCGGTTGCTTTTTGGCAAAGACTCTTATAACAAGGAGGAGTTCTTTACCTATTTTCGGGTTTTGGAAACAGAAGACGAATACTTCCCCTACTATAAAAAATACCACGCCTTTTGGCGTATGTATGGGTTGGGTCTGCCGGATGATGTGCTGAAGAAAGTGTATTACAAAAATGCCCTTCGGATCATCCCAAACATGGACCGTAGCCTTTTCCCCAATTAGATACTAAATAATTATTGCCCTCTCCCAACCTCGGTTTTAAGGATGTGGGAGAGGGGCCTTTTTGGTCAGAAATAAAAGGTCTTTGTGTTGCCATGGACATCCTTTACCTTCATATATACCTTGTCTACGGTAGTGTCAGCTAACCGATAGTCTCGTTGAAAACCCGCATATTGTTTTACGTAATCTCCTTTGATTTCTCGCTGCGTGTTGATATCGTAAAACGTTACCTGGGTTCCAGGTTGTTCGATCCCTACCACCGTCAGCGATATTTTCCTTGAACCCACAGCCTTTGCATAGGCAATCAACTGTTTTTCCATTGGTTTCTTGGAAGAAATCGAAAAGGCAATGGACACGTCTTTGCTTTGTACCTTGACAGAATATTCACCCTCTGGTACCTGCGTTAGGTTAAAGGGTACCGAAACCGCCTCGTTGGCGCGAAAAGAAACCCGATCGATCAATTTGCCTTTTTCGTTGAAGATGCTCACAACGAACTTACCGACGGGTTCAGTAACAAATAGACTGAATCGCTGGTCTTTTGACTTTACATAGACTATTTCCTCGAGGTTTTTTTCAGGTGGCAATGGATGGGAAAATGAAAAGGAGACCGATGCAAGAACGAGCAATGATGTGATGAGCGTTTTCATTTGATGATGTGTTTAGGTTGAAATGTTCCGTTTGTTTTTATTGGCTTTATGCCAATGCCATTCCACAAAATTTCTTCACCTAAAAAGCCTATTACTGTTAGTCAATAATTCGATAGTGCGAAGCCACAAGGCAAAATAACAAAAGCCATGACGCCGGCCACATCCTGTTCCAAAATCGAACACAATGGTCATCAATTGTTCTTCAAACAGTACACAATTCGCGCAAAAATCAAAGAGAAGAACTCGTCTTAAGGTTGCATGCGATTAAAAAAATATTAGAAAATAATTTACCCATAAGACACTAATTAACAATTGCTTAACAACCAAATATGGTCAAAAACGAACACTTTGATGTCCCAGTTTGATACATCGACGGATGTCGAAAATAAGGAGTGGTCTTCGAGGTATGGGTCATATAGCTCGGTAGTTGACAAAAAAACCGCGTAGGCAACCCGAAAAAAAGTCACCTACGCGGCTATAAAAAAGGATAGGTCTATTTGCCCTAGAATGGCCGTCCCAAGGCGGCATACCAAATGCCTCCCAATATGTGCGTCAGGAAAGACTCATCCTTAAATGCTTCGTCCGTGTGTCCCAATCCGGTATAGAACACCCTTCCACCATCGTAGACATGATACCAGGAAATCGGATGGTCAACCATCCCCATGGATTCCCCATTCCGTTGACCCACATCGTACGAGGTCTCATCCAACTTCACGAGGACATTTACGTTTTTATTGAAATTCTTGAATGCGTACCACTCATCTGTCATCAGCCAGTTTTCCTGCAAGTGGTAGGTAGAAGGATGGTTTCTATTAACCACCTTTAACCTGGCTGTTTGTTGATGGGGATGATAGGCAAATTGCGCTCCGATCAGGTCATTGTACCACTTCCAATCGTATTCTGTATCGGTAGCACTGTGTATGCCCACCACGCCTTTGCCACTACGTACGAATTCCTGAAAGGCCGACTTTTGCTCCTCGTTGAAAATAGTACCCGTAGTACTCATAAGTACAATTACGTCATACTTCTCCAATTTTTCTTTGGTAAACTCCGCTTCATCCTCAGTTGTATAGACCTGAAAACGGTGCTTGGAGGCCAATTGCTTGATTGCCATCACCCCATCGGGAATGGATTGATGTCGGAAACCTTTGGTCTTGCTAAAAACCAATGCCCTAAACTGGCTTTGCGCGTGGCTCTCAACGGATTGAAGAAAAACCAATGTCAAGGCCAGAAGGCCAAAGCATAATGTCTTAAGTCGAAAATTAGTGCTCATAAATCGGGTTATTTTGAAAGATGGGTCGATAATACAATTATTATTCTACAATGTCGAATTTTTCAGCTGCAACTTTTCTGGAAAATGCATCAAAATGCCACCATTCGGAGCCTATTCCCTTGAATCCGGCACCGTTCATCACCTCCCTAAGTAGCTGACGGTTTTGGATATGCGTCTGTGTAATCTTCCCCTCCCGGAGCATCTGATCTTCCCTATCCGGGTAGGCCGGGTACCCAAAAAAGTCATAATGGGTCCCCATATCCAACGGAACACCGGATCCTTTGGAGGCGAGCGTAAGGTCTACTGCCACACCATAATTATGCAGGCTGCCACGACGGGGATCCGCCACGTAAAGAGGCTTAATGCTGTCCGGCTTATCCAAACTATCCCACAGAATCCACTGCACCGACCTCGGACGAACAGCATCATACACCAGAAAGGTAAGGGTAGGATCGCGTTGTTGGAGCAGTTCATGTGCCACTTTCAACATTCCTGCCACCTCGGGTTGAAGGTAGGCCGTTTGGAGCTCCCCGTAGACATCCATCCCAAAGAAATTATCCGTGGACGAATACTTCAGATCCACCCATACATCAGGAATCACTTCCTGAACATTTGCCAATCCCGCCGCTATCAAACGCTGCTCCAACTCTCCGGGAAGATGCCCGGCCGCACCCTCCTCAGGGCCGTCAACGGCCAACGCCGGTAGTTCCTTTACCTCGTAGCCAGTAACATTGCTGACCGCCTCCGAATCAGCAGACCTGTGCTGACTGCACGCAAGCAATGCAAGTAAAAAAATCCCAGCGTACCTCACTCCGAATTCCTATTAAAAACGGTGGCACTGCCTTGGGCAAGAGGCAATAGCAGGACATCTGCCATAACCACGTGCTTGGGGCGGGTAACGGCAAAGGCGATGATTTCCGCCACATCATCGGCCGTCAAAGGATCAAAACCCTGATATACACCGGATGCCCGCTCGGTATCTCCCTTAAACCGGACGAGGGAAAACTCGGTCTCCACGGCACCGGGGTGTATTCCCATGACTTTAATCCCATGGGGATTCAGATCGATGCGCATTCCCTTGGTCAGGGCATCTACCGCATATTTCGATGCACAGTAGACGCTGCCCTTGGCATACACTTCTTTACCAGCGATGGAACCAATGTTGATGATCTGACCGCTCTTTCGATCGACCATTCCGGGAATGATCTTACGGGAAACATAGAGTAAGCCCTTCACATTGATGTCCACCATCGCATCCCAGTCCTCCACATCGCCCTGATCGATCGTGTCCAGCCCATGGGCGTTGCCGGCATTGTTTACCAGGACTTCTATGGGCTGCCATTCGACTGGCAACGAATCAAATGCACTGATTACCTGTTCCTGATCACGCACATCAAAAACCAAATACCTGAAAGGAATCTCCGGAGACAATTTCGTGGATAATTCTTCGAGGCGATCCTTTCTTCTGCCACATGCCAAAATCGCATAGTCTTCTTTTGCCAGGTGGAGTGCCGTAGCCCATCCTATGCCGGAAGTAGCCCCGGTGATACATGCTATTTTTCTTTCCATCCTTGAAGGTAAAAATTTCCGGAACGGGAAAAAACCAAGGCATTAAAAAATTATGTACGGCATATCTACTGGAAGTTGAGGTATAAAGTGATGCTTTTTCGTCGAATATCGTCAATTGCCTCCGTCACACGGGCGTCACCAAATCCGGGTCGGTACAGATTGGTCAAGCCATGGGAGAACCGAATCTCAGGAGAAAATTTAAAAAACTTAAAATACAAATCGAAACCCATCCCCATTTCCAAGGCCACATCCCTCCCTCTTAGTACTATAGGATCTTCATCGGCTTCCTCCTGGTTTTTGGTTCGGAGCTGCCCGTTCAGTCCGCCGATAAAAAACATGCGGGTATTGTTAAAACGTTCAGACTTGTACTTGAAGAGAAGGGGTAATTCCACCAGTGTTTCTTCCGTCATCAACGAAATCGTGTTGATCCCGGCGCCGCCGGTGGTATTGGTTCCATCTGTAAAGACCTGTAAGTCCGTCTTGTACTCGTAAAACGCTACTTTGGGAGTCAGCAGCACATTCAGCTGATCGTGTATACGGGTAGTGACCAAAAAACCTAAGGCGAAACCTGGCGAATAAGAAGGCATGACCGCCCTTACATTCGAAAGGCGGGGATGGGAAGGATCCATAAAGGCCTCTGAATATTTCACACGAAGTGTGCTGTTATGGGCGGCCAAAAAGAACCCATAGGAAAGAAACTGATCGTCGTTTCCGGAATGGTGAAAGGTTATATGGCGTTCTTGAGCAAGTAATCCATTGGAAATCAGAAAAATAAAGCAAGCGGCTATTGCTTTTCTCCTACATAAATCGAGCTGATTCCAAATGTGAGTTCTTTGCATCTTGTGTTTTTAAAGCCTACCTTCTCAAGGATATCCATAAAGGCCTTCCCGTCTGGAAATACCTGAACCGATTCGGGGAGATAGGTATAGGCTGCGTTATCTTTAGATACTACCTTCCCAATTTTCGGCAAGATATATTTAAAATAAAAATTATAGGCCTGTTTCATTGGGAATTTTTTGGGTTTGGAAAATTCCACGATGACCGTTTTGCCTCCAGGCTTCAGCACCCGGTACATGTCCGCTAACCCCTTCTCCAGATTTTCAAAATTCCTGACACCAAATGAAACGATGACAGCGTCAAATTTATTTTCCTCAAAAAGCAACTTTTCGGAGTCACCGAGCTGAAGCTCGATGCGGTCGTCCAGTTTCCGTCTGGTGAGTTTTTTTCTTCCTTCCGCAAGCATCCCCTCAGAGATGTCGACGCCAATCACCTTGTCGGGATTCAATGCCAAGGCCTCTATCGCGAAATCACCGGTACCGGTAGCAATGTCCAATATCAATTTCGGCTGGTCATCTTTCAACAACCGAACCGCTTTCTTCCTCCAAACAATATCAATACCAAGGCTTAGGACATGATTAAGCAGGTCGTACTTTTTACTGATATTGTTAAACATATCAGCTACCTGCTCCTTCTTTCCGCCTTCTTTATCTTTGTAGGGAACTACTGTCATATCTTCTAATTAGTCTGCAAAGGTACTAAGTAAACCCTAGCTACCGAAAAATGTTAAAGAATTATTGGTAGTCTTGGATTAACGAGAAAAGGTTACCTTTGTGAAAAATTTCAGTGAGATGATCAAGCAGGCCAAATTTTTAATCAGCAACACAGACTACAAGAAATGTCCCTCTCCGGATAAGCCTGAGTTTGCTTTTATCGGCAGATCAAACGTAGGCAAAAGCTCGCTCATTAACATGCTTACCAATAATAAAGGGCTGGCCAAAACTTCCGGTACACCGGGAAAAACCCAATTGATCAATCATTTCATCGTAGATGGAAACTGGTACCTCGTTGATCTTCCGGGATATGGATTTGCAAAAGTGAGCAAATCACTGAAAGCAGAGTGGGACAAAATGATCAGGGAATATCTTACCGAGCGGGAAAATCTGGTCGCTGTTTTTATTCTGGTAGACAGTAGACTAGACCCCCAAAAGCTTGATATCGACTTTGCCCTGTGGTGCGCCGAACGAGGCATCCCGTTTGCGCTGGCATTTACCAAAGCGGACAAACTGTCCACCAGCAGGATAAAGGAGAATGTAAACAAATTTCTTGCTGAGATGAAAACCCTCTTTGGTGACGTACCGGATTATTTCGTCACATCGGCAGAAAATGCGATGGGAAAGGAAGAGTTTGTTGCCTACATCGAAGAAAACGTTGCGGAATTTTACAAACGATAAAAGATAAACCAACCAACTTATTTGTACCTAATTACTATCGACCTATGGAATTTAAAGAAATTGCGGCTGTATCTGGAAAGCCAGGCCTTTACAAAGTACTTAAACCCAGCAGAAGTGGGGTGATACTGGAATCGCTGGACGATAAAAAGGCAAAACTGGTCGTCGGCACCAGTCAGCGGGTATCCCTACTGAACGAAATCTCCATCTACACCACGACCGAAGAAGGCTCCACCCCCCTCCACGAAGTTATGAAAACCATCGAACAAGAATTTGCAGGAGATACCGGCGTGGAAGCTGCGGATAACGACGAGCTAAAGGCCTTCCTCAAACACGTGCTGCCAGACTACGATGAGAGCCGGGTGTACGTTTCGGACATCAAAAAACTGATCAACTGGTATACGATTGTGCGTCAACAGGCTCCGGAGGTACTTCAGGAATCTACCGACGAAACCTCGGAAAGTGGCGATGGTTCAGTGGAATCGTAAAGCGGTCAGTGGAAACTGACCTAGCACCATTGCTAGCTGCCTGTGCAGTAGACCTCCAAGAGAGGCTGTCGCTTCCCGAGGTACCGAAATCCGGAACCAGGGAGGAGTTAGCCTCTCTGATTTGTCCCCGCATCCAACGGCTACTGGATCGGGATATGGAAAGACTTTTACAACTCTGCTATCAAATCGACCTTGGTGAGGAAAAACTAAAAAACATACTCTACCACACACCAGTGATGACGATGGCCATGGAGCTAAGTCTGGCACTGGTGGATAGGCAACTGCTCAAACTTCAACTAAGGGCAAAGTACCGGAATGAATAGCCAAATCAACGGCATACCCTTTTGATTTTTAAAAAAAGCCGGCTTCGACACTCGCTACAAGTGGGTATGCAACTCTTCTACCAACTCCCTCGAACCGATAAACAGGGGAGTCCGCTGGTGTAAGGATTCCGGCTGAATATCCAAGATGCGTCTGCGACCGTCTGTGGCCATTCCTCCTGCCTGCTCTGCCAAAAAAGCCAATGCATTCGCTTCGTAAAGAAGACGGATTTTTCCGCTTGGGTTTTTAGTAGAGGATGGGTATAAATAAATACCTCCTTTCAGCAGGTTGCGGTGAAAATCAGCCACCAAGCTCCCAATATACCGGGAAGTACGGCCTTTTCGTTTGCAGGCGTTCAAAAACTCAACAATCCCCAAACCCACCGAAGGAGTCAGACCGTCGTTGATAGTGAAAATATCTCCCGTTACCGGTGCCTGAATAGCGGGGTGCGAAAGGAAAAATTCCCCAAGTGAGCGCTCGTAGGTAAAGCCGTTGACCCCAATGCCCGTAGTATATACCAGCATGGTAGAAGAGCCATACAACACGTAACCAGCCGCAACCTGTTGGCTGCCTTTTTGCAGGACATCCTGCTCGGAAATGGGAGACCCTTGGGGAGTAACCCGCCGATAAATGGAGAATATCGTACCGATGGACACATTGACATCTATATTGGAAGACCCATCCAGCGGATCAATGGCCACCACATACTTTCCGGTTTTGTTCTGTAGATCGATTACCTCATTTTCCTCTTCCGACACCACGGCACACACCTCCCCCCCTTTTGTCAAGGCTCGGGTAAAACGGATATTGGCCACCACATCCAGCTTTTGTTGCTCTTCGCCCTGCACATTGGTATGCCCAAAAGCGCCTGTCACATGACTCAGCCCAGCCCTGCCTATTTCTCTGGCAACAATTTTTGAGGCAAGGGCAATGTCACGTAGCAGCTGGGAGAGCTCACCCGTGGCGAAGGGGAAATCAGCCTGTTTATCCTTGATGAAACGGTCCAGGGTAACTCCCACTGTATAACCCAGCGGCGAGATGTCTTGTGTGTAAGGCTTGGTCTTCATAACTTTGTCGGAATTTACAAAAAAAATCCCAAGATCTAGTCCCTTTTTGTCTGCATGGTCCAACCTTTCATCTTCAAATTCGGTGGTGCTTCTGTCCGAGATGCCGTTTCTTTTCAAAATGTCGCCAGTATTCTCAAAACCCACTGGAAAAACGGACTCGTGGTGGTGGTATCTGCATCCGGGGATACGACAGACTACTTGGAAGAAATTATCGAGAAAGCCTTTTCCCAGCAAGACTTCGACCGGGAAATCGCTGAATTGGAGGAATACCATATCGGGATTTGCACGGGATTGTTTCCCTCCGGTCACAGCGTATTCAGTCAGGTTAACAACTTATTTGTTCAATTGAAACGAAAGCTGGTTAGCGATCACAAAGGGCAGGGAAAGGGATTCCTCTACGATCAGACTATTGTGTTCGGAGAACTGTTATCTACCCGCATCCTACACGAGTACCTATGCCAATCAGGTCTTTTCTGCCTTTGGCAGGACGCCCGTGAACTGATCGCCACCGATTCGAGCTTCAAAATGGCAAAAGTGGACTGGGTAGCGACCATGCAGCGGTGCCGCAAACTTCTTATTCCAGCACTGGAAAAGTGCCCGGTGATCACCCAAGGTTTTATGGGCAGCGATTGGATGGGAAACACCACCACGTTGGGCCGCGAAGGATCGGATTTCACTGCGGCCATTCTTGCCGTCAGTACCGGTGCAAAGTCTGTTTCAATCTGGAAAGACGTAGCAGGAATACTAAACGGCGACCCGGATATTTTTCCCGATGCCATCAAGTTCGATTATTTGGATTTCGAAGAAGCCGCCGAAATGACCTATTTTGGTGCCAAGGTGATACACCCCAAAACCATCAAGCCGCTCGCCAAGCAAAAGATCCCCTTGTTTGTAAAGTCTTTTGCGAATCCGGATCAACCGGGAACAGTGATCGGCAGCTTCGAGGATCATCCCAAAATCCCCATTACCGTCATCAAACCCGACCAAGTCTGGATAAGCTTCCGTGTCAGGGATCTTTCCAAAGTGGGGGGGTTTCATTACGAGGAAATGTTTAAAACTGCCAAGTCATTTAACTGGACGGTGAATATGCTGCAAAGTACCGCGGTAACCCTTCACTTGGTGATAGACCAATCTGAACTGATTCCGGAAACATTTCCAACCTCGCTAATGGCTACGTTTCACATCCAAAAAATGGAAGGCCTTAAATTGGTCACTGTAAAAAACTACGGAGATGACCACGAAAAGATTTATCGGGATGCTTCCGAAGCAGTTTTGTTGACCGAAAAAAGCCCCAATACGCTGCAAATGCTGATTAAATGATCACTCACGAAAAACGGTCCACAATCCTAAGAACTCCGGGCAAATAACCAGCCCCAAAGAGGTTTAGGTGTACCAATAAGGGATAAAGGTTATATACATCCATTCGGTCATCAAAGCCCGGATCCAATGGAAATACGTGGTTATAGGCCTCATAGAAAGCAGCATCAAAGCCCCCGAAAAGTTTGGAAAAGGCAAGATCCATTTCTCTATGGCCGTAATAAACCGAAGGATCGATTAAAGCAGGGTTCCCTTTTTCCGTGGACAGCACATTACCAGACCATAGGTCCCCATGCAGCAAGGAGGGCCTTTCGTTCGGAAATAAACCGGCAAACCGAGGATAGATGGACTGAACTTTTATTAGGTTTTCCTTCGAAATCAATTGGTGCAGGTATGCCCTGTGCAACATAGGTTCCAGGCGTTCCTCCACAAAAAAAGTGTTCCAATCAGGGCGATAGGTATTCCTTTGGGGAAGGTCAGCAATGTAATTGGACACCTCAAAACCAAAATTGCTAACGGTGGCCATGTGCAGCTCGGCTATCCCCTCCCCCAACTCAGACCAGTAGGTTGGTACCCGCTTCCCCTGCACCAACCACTCCATCAGAATGTAGTGACTTGTACCTACCTTCCCGTACCCATAAACCTCCGGCACCTTTAGTGAGGTGTGCCGACCGATCAGCTTTAATCCACGTGCCTCCTCACCAAACTGGCGACTTTCCACAACCGTGCTTACCTTCAACAAAAAAGCCCCACGGGAGGTATCTAATAATATGGCTTGATTTGCATGACCCGAGGCAACCAAGGCGAAGTCCGGTACATCGATCTCTTGCCCAAACACTTCAAAAAGAATAGACTCGAAGTCCTCACTCGGGTTTTCCATTGACACGTGGATGGTTTTCCAACACGGACAAAAACTGGTCAATGTAGCTATCCAAAATCTGGTACACATTTTCGAAACCTTCTTCTCCCCCATAATAGGGATCAGGAACATCCTTTATAAAGGAACCGGCAGAAAACTCGCCGAGGAGGTGTACATGACTTACCTTCAATTTATGTCGATGGGCAAGCTTAAGGGTATTTTGGTAATTCGAGGTATCCATGGTAATCAGGTAGTCAAAATCCCTGAAATCACTTCTTCGTAGCTGACGACCCCTGTGGTTGATCGGAATCCCATGCCTGTCCGCGCACGCCAACGTACGCTCGTCGGGGAGCTCTCCTATATGGAAATCAGATGTCCCACAACTATCCGAGCAAATACGCCCGTTTAATCCTTTTGCCGTGACTTTGGCATTGAATATCGCCTCTGCAAGCGGAGATCGGCATATGTTCCCCAGACAAATAAATAAAACCTTGATCATGAACGGGTGTTTTGTAAAAGCAGAGAGTCCGGAAAAGCAATTCCAAAAACCGAACCAAAAATAAAATTAATCAATTTCCCAAACAACCCACACGAATCCGCCAATTATTCGTCCAAGTTCCACCCACTCTGCTCAATCATCTCCCCCCGATTTCAATCCGAAAAGGGCCAAGAATCTTAGCTATGTGACAAAAGTAACTGATTACCAATTAGGATGTTCCAACATTTGTAAAAGGAAAAGCCCTATGTCTAGAAAAGTGGGCTAAATCAACCAAAATCTCAAACACCATGAACACCAACATTGGAAAACTCGACAAAGTGATTAGGCTTTCAATTGCCCTGATTATCGGCCTGCTCTATTTACTGAACATTATCACTGGAACGGTTGCCATCGTATTGGGGGTAATAGGTGCTTCTATGCTTATTACCTCTTTGGTTGGCATTTGCCCCCTCTACAGCCCACTGGGTATCAACACCTGCAAAAAACAGAAAGCCTGATTTTGTGCCTATCTGTGACCTTGAATATCTCGGGTCTGGAATAGCGTAAAATCATAGTGTCTTACCAAATGCTTATTAAATCCCCCTAAAATCAACTACCTTAGGGGGAAAGAAACGATCATTTCCCGGAGTACCGACCGGAACGCTGATATAAAACATAGTTACACATATGCACCGATTTGTATGGGGGCTTTTGATTTTCGCCAGCCTCAGTTGCTCAACGCGCCAAGAAGAAGGAAAAGACCAGAATCAAGAAAAAATCGAGCTTTCCGCCGAGGAGTTCAACGAGCGGATTTCAAAAATTCCTGATGTGCAATTGGTTGATGTTCGGACCCCGGAGGAGTTTAGGAAAGGGCACATCGAAAATGCCGCCAATGTAAACATCAATGGCGAACAGTTTCGCGATCAGATACGGGCGCTGGACAAGTCAAAGCCGGTATATATTTATTGTCTTAGCGGTGCCAGAAGCAAAGCAGCTGCAAATTTTTTACGCGATGATGGCTATGAGAATGTATATGAAATGCCAGGCGGTATAATGGAGTGGAGAAGCAAAGACCTGCCGGAAACCATCTTGGAGAGTAGGGAAAGCGGAGGGATGACACTTGCCGAATACCGGACCATGTTGCAGACAGATAAGCTGGCGTTGGTTGATTTTTATGCCACCTGGTGTGCTCCCTGTAAGAAAATGAAACCCTACTTGGAAAAGATCTCGGAAGAAATGGCTGACAAGTTAACGCTTATCCGCATTGACGTCGATAACAATCCGGATCTTTGCAAAGAACTTGGGGTTTCGGCTCTGCCCGTATTGAAATTGTATAAAAACGAGGATGTTATTTGGGAACACAACGGCTACATTGACGAGGATGGGGTACGAGCCCAACTGAATTGACGAATGAACCGGGGTGCGCGAGAATCTAATCGCTCCCTGTCAAATCCCAATCATAAAATCCTTTTCAAGAAAAAGCGGGAGACCACTCAGCATGGTTTCCCGCTTTTTTTGTCACCTATATTCACGACTGCTGTTCAGTAAAACGTAGGAGTCGGGTTCAGGGATTTGTTTTTCCACTGATGCCAATAGGGATAGGGAGGTGGTACCTCGCTGGCAGCGTCCAGACGTTGTACTTGTTCCGCTGTGAGCGACCACCCTGCGGCGCCCAGGTTTTGCTTCAATTGCTCCTCGTTTCTGGCACCTATGATCACCGAAGCGACCGTTGGGCGCCGTAGCAGCCAATTGATGGCAACTTGTGCGATGTGTTTATCAACTTCCTCGGCTATTTCCTGCAATACCTCTACCGTACGGTAAAAGACTTCCTCTTGCACGACCATGTCGGGAATAGGACTGCCCCCCTGTGCAATTCTGCCTTCCGCAGGGATTGGCTTGTTCCTTCCATATCTCCCGCCTAACCGACCAGCAGATAACGGAGACCAAACGATGGCATCTACCCCTTGATCCAGTCCCAGAGGCATAAGTTCCCACTCGTAGTCACGATTCGCCAGTGAATAATATACCTGATGTGCTACGTACCGATTCCAACCGTAACGGTCTGAAATGGCCAGAGATTTCATCATATGCCAGCCCGAGAAATTTGACGCTGCCAGATACCTGACCTTCCCGCTTTGGACCAGATCATCGAGTGTACGCAAGGTTTCTTCCACAGGCGTGTTACCGTCAAATCCATGCATATGGTAGATGTCGATATAGTCGGTGCCCAGACGCTTGAGGCTTCCCTCAACCTGACGCAGGATGTGAAAACGCGAGGAGCCCTGATTGTTTGGCCCCTCACCAAATGTAAAGGTGGATTTGGTGGACAAAATCAGGGAATCCCTACGTTTTCCGGCAATGGCCTTACCAAGCAGCTCTTCCGCCAAGCCCCCCGAATATACGTCCGCCGTATCAAAAAAATTAACGCCCGCGTCCAGGCATATATCCACCAGTCTACCCGCCTCTTCCACTTGGGTATCGCCCCAAGCTTTGAAAAAGGCATTTCCACCGCCAAAGGTAGCGGTTCCAAAACTCAATTCGGGCACCTTGAGCCCCGATGCACCGAGAAAACGATATTCCATAATTCAAAAGATTAGTGTAGGTAAACAATACCCGAAAAATACCCGATTTGTTCGTCCATTCCTAAATACCAACGAACTCAAGGAAATAATTTTTGGCGTTAATCCCTAAATAATGTGAAAACGGGAGCCCTATTCAACCCTGATTAAAAAATCAAGGCTGGAACCTAAAGCATACTATAAACACCTGGGCTAGTCCGTTTTGGGAAAACTGGGCCGTCAATAATCTGCTAGCCGGAAGAATCACAGGTACTTTGAACGAAAAAAAAAGACGTGAGGCGGAAACC
The DNA here is from genome assembly GCF_000390185.1 of Lunatimonas lonarensis. Lineage (GTDB taxonomy): Bacteria > Bacteroidota > Bacteroidia > Cytophagales > Cyclobacteriaceae > Lunatimonas > Lunatimonas lonarensis. Next base: position 64,603 of record NZ_AQHR01000050.1, read on the forward strand.
TCACGTCAGACGTTAGTTGGTTAAGTTAGGCTAATTTCTACCGAACCATGTAGAGTGGCCATCTGCCCTCCTGTCCACGGTCTCTATTTAGAACTACGACGTTGTCAACAACGACTTGATCCCAATAGATGTTCATTATTTTTCTCACAACATCGTTCTCGCCCCGAAGAACATTGAGTGAATACAAACCTGGCTTCAGTCGGTTGAAGTCAACCAATACTTCTTTCTGGCCTTTATTGGTCACCTTAAACTCATATACGAGACGCTCTGCATCGTCCCTAACCCGTACCACTACTGGAGTGTCCATAGGAAGGGTGGTAACATCAAGCTTTGCATACTTCCCTTTCTTATCAACAGGGGTCAACAAATTCTCTGGATTTACATCGATATTCGTGCCGGCGAAGCCATGGAAAGCGGCTCCCAAGAAAAGCACAACGATCATAACTGCGGAGTTTTTCAATAACGTTTTCATGATTTTTTTAATTATGGTGTTTGAATAATGTTGGTTTACTGATACTTACGATAAAGATGTATGCAGGTTACATTGATATGTAAAAATTATTAAAAACATGTATTGTTTTCTTTATGTATGTAATACAAACTAAATTTTCACCATAGAGACGTCTGCATATCACCCTCTCTACGACTTCTTTGTTCAAGAAACAACTCGCCGAAACGGCAAGAGCGAACGACGCATTTTCCCTGGCATACAAACTAAAACAATGCTTAAAAAAGAAGCGAGGCATATGCCCCGCCCGGGTTCCTGCGAGCTTTAAGTACAGGGCTATTGTGGAATGGCAAATAAAGGCCAATGGCCCTCTTGCCCGCGGTCTTCTTCCAGAACGACCACACTGTTTACGGTAATTTCATACCAGTATAAAGTCAGGTTCTTCCTAACCACATCATCCTCTTCCCTGATGATAGTAACGGAGTAAATTCCCGGCTTCAAGTGATTGAAATTTACCAATACCGCTCGTTGACCCTTATTGACCACGTCAAACTCGTATACAAGGCGCTGGGAGGAATCCCTCACCCGGACAGCCACCGGCGTATCCATAGGTAGGGTCGTGACATCTAGTCTTGCGTATCTACCGTCTTTGTCTACCGGTGTAAGGATGTTATCCGGATCCTCATTCGCAGCTGCCCCTGCGAATCCCTCCTGACTAGCTCCGATAAAAAGCAGACAAAACAACGTAGCAAAATTTACTATTAACACTTTCATAGTTCTATTTTTATGGTAATTAACTTATGTTGGCCTACTATAACTTACGATAATCAGGTAGTAAGGTTATTACATTTACGAAAAAACAGATAATACCAGCCCACTTATATAAAAAAAGGACGCAAAGCATTCGCTCTACGTCCCCAGTAAACTGACTGTTAAAGATCGCTTATTTCATCATGAAGAAAGGCCAGTATCTTTCATTTCCCCTGTCCCGGCTTAAAGCCATCACATCATTCACGATGACCTGATCCCAGTGGATGTTCAATACTTTTCTGATGACATCATTTTCTCCCCTGAGTATATTCATCGAATAGACACCAGTCTTCAATCGGTTGAAATCAACCACCACTTCCTTTTGGCCCCTATTGATCACATTAAATTCGTAAACCAAGTTGTCTACATCGTCACGAACCCTTACCACCACCGGTGTATCCTTAGGAAGCGTGCTTACGTCAAGTTTCGCATATTTCCCTCTCTTCTCTACAGGCTTCAGCAGATTCTTGGGATTGTCCGGATTTGGTGTATGGGCAAACCCTTGAAAGGAAACCCCTAAAAACAATGCTACAATCAATACGGCGGAATTTTTCAATAACGTTTTCATGATTTCTAAATTTTGGTAACTGAATAATGTTGGTTCACTGATACTTACGAATTGAGTTCTTGTAGGTTACCATGATATGCAAAAATTATTAAAAAAATGTTTTAAACTCTTTATTAGAAGTATTACTTACTAAATTTTTGTCTCTAAAAAACTGCCTCTCGAATTTAACAGCCCTCCGGAGTCAAAAAACCTAAAGAATATCCACCTAGATACAGTCCAGAAGCGTTTCCAATTTCATACCCCTACTTCCTTTGATCAAAATAAGGTAATCTTCCAATTTGGAATCCAAAAGCCAATTTCGGAGAGAAAAGGGATCAGGGAAATAGAGCGCGTTAGGCACCATGGGTATAGCATGCTGAACCAGTATACCACTGAGGCAGATCTTGTCAATGGCCATCCCTGACAGCTTTTCCCCTAATTTGGCATGCTCCACTTCTGCTTCATCTCCGAGCTCCAACATGTCTCCTAAAATCACCATTTTGCGTGCCTTTCCTTGCATTTTTTCAAACGCGGTCAGGGCAGCTTCCATGCTGGATGGATTGGCATTGTAGGCATCCAACAAAATTAGATTGGAACGCTTCTCCATAAGCTGGGACCGCATATTGGACGGAAGGTAGGAAGCCGCCGCCAAGGCCGCCGCCTGGGGGGATATTCCGAAAAATTTACCAACCGCAATGGATGAAGCAATATTGTCAAAATTGTAACTTCCGATCAGGTTTGAATGAAAAACTTTATCAAAGCCCTCCACCCGAAAATGAACAAAGGGATCAGCGGAAATTAGCGTCACTCCGCAAAAGGAATCCGCTTCCGGAAAAAGAACGGGGCTCTGGAACCTCCGAATCATGTTGGAGAATACGTCTTGGCGCGTATTGACAAATACCTGCCCGCCGGTAGATCGTAAATGTTGAAACAACTCGGTTTTGGTTTTCAACACTCCCTCGATTCCTCCCATTCCTTCAAGATGCGCCTTGCCAATATTGGTGATCAGGCCGTGAGTGGGATTTGCTATTTCACATAGTTCATGGATATCCCCCTGCTTATTGGCCCCCATCTCGATGATGGCGAGCTCAGTATCTGCACTCATCTCCAACAGAGTCAGGGGCACCCCAATGTGGTTGTTCAGATTTCCTTTCGTCGCCAGTGTACGGTATTTGCAACTCAAAACGGCATTCAACAACTCCTTCGTGGTCGTTTTCCCATTGCTCCCGGTCAATCCAACTACCGGAATGGAAAATTGGTCGCGATGATGCCTCGCCAGCTTCTGAAGGGCCACCAACGCATTCTCAACCAGTATACAGCGGGGGTCATTGGACACCAAAAAAACCGGATCGTCAATGACTGCTGCCGAGGCACCCTGGTCAATTGCCTGACGGGCAAAGGCATTTGCGTTGAAATTCGGACCCCTCAGGGAAAAAAACACCTTACCTTCGGTGATCTTTCGTGTATCTGTACAAACGCCCGTAGAGGCAAGGAAAACTTCGTAAAGTTGCTGTATATCCATGGCCTAAACCAAGTTGGGATAGTGGGGAATTTGAGGCACCAAAAACCCTTGCTGCCTTGTGTGGAATAAAAACAAAAGTAATATATCCCCCTTTCAAAAAGTATCGTTTAACTTTAAAAATTAAAAGCTATGCGCGTCATCCTCGCCTCTTTTGCCTTTTTGTGGGTTGGCCTAGTCCAAGCGCAGCAGATTTACCGCATCCTTTCGCCCGGGGATGTAACAATTGCCGGATCTAAGCTTTCCATGCCTTTTGCCGGTGGAATCAACGCCGCACAGATCCAAACAATGGACGCAGACGGGGACGGAAAAGAGGAATACATCGTATGGGATATCAATGCCCGTATGGTTTCTGTGTTCAAGGAGGAAAATGGAAATTTCACCCACCTTCCCGAGCTTTCCTATGGATTTCCGAGGGATATCAGCGGGTTTATGGTATTGGCTGATTATGACGGAGACGGGAAAAAAGACCTCTTTACCAGTTCTCCCTTCGGCATAAAGGCCTATAAAAACGCATCTACTCCTACCCAGCTGCGTTGGGAGGAAGCCCAGCCCTTCCTTAGATTGGACAATGGCTCCAATGTTACCGCCAACAGCTTGGATATTCCGTTATTGCTGGATTTGGATGGCGATGGAGACCTGGACATACTGACCTTTAACTTCGCCACGGGCGACTACTTGGAGTACTACCGCAATACCAGCATGGAGCGAAAAGGCACAGCGGATATTGACGGATTTGCCAGTGCCCAAGTGCGCTGGGGAGGTTTTGAGTTTTGTAGCTGTGGCGTAATCTCTTTCGGCAGAACCTGCACGGGTCAGCCGATCGCCCAGGCACCTGCGGGACTGGAATCTGCCCGCGTAGAACATGCCGGAGGGCACTCTATGTTATTTCATGATTTTACCGGTAACGGTGCCCGGGACCTGTTGATTGGGCAAGATGAATGCAACACCCTTTATTTCCTTCCCAACAAAGGCACTGACCAGCAGCCAATTTTCGACGAATTCCAAACCGAATTGCCTGGAATTGGCCCGTTGCCCCAATTCCCCCTGTTCCACGCTGCCTATTTCGTAAAAGACCAACTGTTGATCGGTACCCACAGTTCCGAACCTTCCTTTCCCTTTGGGATCGACTTTTCGGCAAGTATTTACCAGTTTTCCTTTGAGGAAAATGCTGAAAACCCACTCACCGAGCGTTTCTTACAAGAGCAGATGATAGACTTTGGCGAAAATGCCCGCCCTTTTTTCCTGGGAAACCAACAGATGGGAAACCTGATCGTGACCGCTAACCAGGTTCAAAACGGAAGAACAACGGGAAAGGCCTTCCATCTTCAGCTAATAAACCGCAAATGGGAAATGGTTTCGGATGATTACCTTTCCCTCTCCAGGTTAAATCTACGGGAATTGGCCGTGCAACACTTTCGGTCGCATTCCGGTACCGACTGGCTAGTGGTAAGTGGGGACGAAATGGTCAATGCCATCCCGGAGAAAAAAATTCTCTGGACCGAAGCGGACAACCCGGAAAATTTTCGGACAGCGAGCCTTCCGTCTTTTGTTATACGGGGGGTAGACCAACCCTATTTCTTCAGCCATCAGGGCAACGACTACCTTTTGCTAGCAAGGCAAACCGGTGAATTAGTGCTTTTCAGGGCTATTTTTGGAACCAGCCTTACGTTTGAGCTACTGGAACGCAACTTCCTGGGCTTTTCAGACAACCCCGTAAATCGGGCACTTTCGGTCACGGTAGTGCAGGGCCCAGCACCCTTTCTTTTCGCGGTGGACCAACGGGGCATTCTAACCAAAATCGAGAATTTCATGACCACCCCAATCAAAACGGAGGTCCTGGTTTTAACCGGTGAAGACCAGCTTAGGGAATCACGTTTGGGAAGAAATACGTGGATTACGGCACTGACCGATCCCTTTGCAAAGGGAGTAGATCTGATCCTTGGTACGCGTGCCGGCGGCCTAATGTACCTGAAAGATATCACGGAAGGGTTGGGTTCTCCCAACGAAGCCCTTCAGGTAAGAGTGTACCCCAACCCTGCGACCACCCGGGTATCCATTCTTGTAAACCGTGACGCAACGGGGGAAATTATCGATTCAGCTGGACGGAGGGTAATGACGGGAATACCGCTATCGGCAAACCGGGAAAATCTTCAGGAACTTCAACAACTAGCCCCTGGATTGTATGTTCTCTGGGTGTTTGCCGGAAATGAAGCCTCCCACTTCAAGCTCATGATCCATCATTAGGAGAACTACGCTTTCAACTCAAAATCATCTGCATCTTTCCAGGCGGGGAATTTATCCCTGTAATCCAATAAACTGGATGCGTCCAAGGTTACCAATAAGGTCTGCTCCTGGGTTCCCACAAACCCCAAGGTACTGCCTTTGAAATCGTAAACAGCAGAATGTCCAAGGTAAGCAATCCCGTTACCATCTACGCCTACCCTATTGACTCCAAGTGTATAGCACCAGTTTTCAACAGCCCTGGCTTTCAGCAGTATGTCCCAAGCCTGTACCCTGGATCCAGGCCAAGAGGCTATATACAGCGAGAGATCATATCCGAAATCTCCCTGTTGCGAAACGCGGTTGCGGGACCAAACCGGAAACCGCAAATCATAACAAATCTGTGGCAACACGTTCCACCCCTTCACCTGAAAAACCGGCATTTCCGTTCCCATCGAAAAATGACTGTCCTCACCGGCCATACGAAAGAGATGTCTTTTGTCATAAAAGGTCAATTCTCCCTCCGGCGTTGCCCAGAGAAGCCGATTAAAAAACAAGTCCTTTTCCCGTACAATGACACTGCCGGTAACGACCGCCTTGGTCTGAGAAGCCATGGCCTTGAGCCACTTGCAGGCATCGAGGTTCATTGGCTCCGACATATTGGCCACGTCCATGGTAAATCCGGTCGTGAACATCTCAGGCAGGACGATCAGGTCTACTTGTTCTCCAATTTGCCAGATCTTCTCCTCAAACATGGACAAATTAGCCGTTTTATTATGCCAATACAGATCGGATTGTATGGCCGCAAGTTTTAAATCCTTCATGTCAGGAAAACCAACTTTTTCGTGTTGAAAAGAAACCTTACAAGCTACAGGGGGAAAAGCATCCGATAATCCGTAGAAACCCTCCCCTTGCTTATTTCAAGAAGTTTACTCTTCACCATCCGTCTCTTCAACCCCTTCAGGTAGTCCACAAACAAGATCCCTTCCAGGTGATCGTATTCGTGCTGTATTACCCGTGCCGTTAATCCGGAAAACTCCTCTTCTCGAAGGTTCCAGTCTTCGTCGTAGTATTCAAGCGTCAGTTTTTCGGGACGAAAGATCTCCGCCCTAACTTCAGGGATGCTCAAACAGCCCTCCTCGAATCCAAATTCGTCTCCATATTCGTCCAGGATGATGGGGTTTATAAAGGCCCTTCTCACACCCTTCTCTTCTGATTCGTCATCAAGCATGAGGTTACTGTCTATTACAAAAAGTCGGATACCTTTGTTTATCTGGGGAGCTGCAAGCCCCACTCCACTGGCATGTTCCATCGTCGCGAACATATCTTTGATCAGCGGCTTCACGTCTTCTCCTTCGGCAATTTCCGTCGCTTCTTTCTTCAGGATGGAATGGCCATATGCCACAATCGGATATATCATTTTCTATCTAAGTAGGTCTGTAAAATAATGGTGGCACTGATTTTGTCAAGGTTGCCGGCTTTTTCCCTTCTATCTTTCTTCTTGCTTCCCATGGCAATCATGGATTGCATGGCCATTTTGGAGGTAAATCGCTCATCCACCAATACGACCTTCTTGTCAGCAAAGATGTTGGCTAGCTTTTTCTGCATTGTGAGCACTTGTTTCGTCATATTGGTATCGGTACCGTCCATGGATTTTGGATACCCAAGAACCAAGGTTTCTACTTCTTCTCTGCCACAATAGGCCTTCAAAAATGTCAACAAGGTATGGGTGGGAATCGTTTCCAATGGGTTTGCCACTAACTGCAATGGATCCGTCACTGCCAAACCTGTTCGTTTGGTCCCAAGGTCAATCGCCAGTACTCTACCCATTAGTTGGACTTAATTTTTTGAAGGAGACTTCGCTTGACTTCCTTTTCCAATTCCACCGCTTTGGGAAAAAGCAGATCATTTTCGATCTTGGCATGGATGATGAGCTCCTGTTCGAGTTTTTGGAGTTCATGGTAGAGCACCCGAATGGCAATCGGTGCATCTTTTTTCAGAGAATAATTGGCGGTAAGCTTTCGGATACCTTCCATTTCATCATCATGGGCTTCGTGTTCCTCGGCAAGATCCATGATCGACGCCATTTCGAATACCATCAGCGCTTTCTGAAGTGGAAGGTTATTTCGCTCTATTTCCTGCAAAAATCGGATTCGCTCGAACAGGGTATCCTCCTCCTCATGGATGTGGTGTATAAAGTCGTCGGCAAACAATGGAAACAGGAGGCGCAAATCTGCTAGGAGCGAATCGAAGGAAGGGTTGCTGGTAATACCGGCTACCATCGTGGAGAGAAAGGGCAACTCCTGCCGCATAAAATACCTGTGCTTCTTCTTCAGGTAACCCACCAACACTTCGATGGGGTGAAGGTACAGTTCCTCTGTGGAGGGGTCGGGAGATTTCGCCCAGCTCTCCAATTCGGCAACTACTTGGGAGGGGCTGACTTTGAACTTTCGGCATACATCTTCCAGGGAATCGCTCTCAAACTGAAAAAAGCTGATTCCAAAGTAGTGGAGAACAGCGGCAAAAACATGATTTTCACTTACCAGATCCCCAATGCTCTTTTTATATATATCACTGGATGAAGCCATTCATACAAAAGTACAAAAAATCTTGCGCAAAAATAGTGCAGTCAGGGACCGAAAATTAATTTGTTGCGTTAAATAAAACGAAACACCGAAAATATCGGTTTAATTATAAATATGAATATTTTCTGCTTAAATTAACAACCGCAGAAGTATCCACCATTGTAACTATAACGAAACAACTAACGTGAGCGAAGTAAAAAACACCAAAGCGCAAATAAGGCTCCCCATTCTACTTTCGATCGGTGTAGCCGCAGGGATCTGGTTTGGGGCCACTTTCGCCGAACCCAAAAACGACAGGAATGATCTGAAGTCTGCAATATACAAACTCCAGGAAATCATCACCTATATCAACCGCGATTATGTAGACAGTGTAAATACCAACGAACTGGTAGAATACGGAATCGAAAAAATGCTGAATAAGCTGGATCCGCATTCGAGCTACATTTCTGCCAAGGACGCCAAACTGGCGAAATCCCAACTTGAAGGAGAGTTTGACGGTATTGGCATCGAGTTTGGCATCCTTAGGGACACCATTTATGTCGTTTCCCCGCTTACCGGAGGCCCATCCGAGCGATTAGGGCTGTTGCCCGGTGACCAGATAATCACGGTTGACGGAAAGACCGTTGCGGGTATCGGTGTTACCAACCGGGATGTTTTTGATCTGTTGCGGGGTCCGAAGGGAAGCGTAGTAGATGTGGGTATTAAACGAAAAAATGCTGCCGACATGCTGGATTTTTCCATTACCCGTGACAAAATCCCCCAATACTCCGTGAACGCCTCCTACATGATCGACGATGAGATTGGGTACATCAAAATTACCCGATTTGCGGCCAATACCCACGAGGAGTTCAGAAAAGCCCTCACAACCCTAAAAGCCCAAGGAATGTCCAAGTTGATGCTGGACCTTCAGGGCAACCCGGGTGGATACATGGGGGCAGCCATCAATATCGCAGACGAGATTCTGAGCAATGAAGCAGTAATCGTATCCCAAGAGGGTAAACTCAAACGATACAACCAAAAGGCACGTGCCATGCGGCCTGGCGCATTCGAAGACGGATCAATCATTGTGCTCATCAATGAGGGTAGTGCATCAGCTTCCGAAATTGTGGCAGGTGCCGTTCAGGACAACGACCGAGGCCTGATCGTCGGACGTCGGTCGTTTGGTAAAGGATTGGTTCAAATGCCCATCGATCTCTCTGACGGAGCGGAATTGCGGCTGACCATTGCCAGGTATTACACGCCATCCGGTCGATCTATCCAAAAACCCTATGGTGAAGACGAGGAAGATTACAGCATGGACTACTTCCGCCGACTGGAACATGGCGAATTCTTCAGTGCCGATTCCGTATCCTTCAACGACAGCCTTCGATATGAAACAGTAAAAGGAAGGACAGTATACGGCGGGGGAGGCATTATGCCCGATTACTTTGTGCCTTGGGACACCACCATGTCTAGTCCCTACGTGAACAGGTTGTTCAGTTCTGAAGCATGGAGAGAATTTATTCTTGACTACCTCGATCGAAACAAAAAAGTATACTCAAACATGAGTTTTGATGACTACTACCATAAATACGAAGTCTCTGATGCCATGTTGAACGAGTTGATCAAGGTAGGTGAAAAGAACAAGGTTAAATTCGTAGAGAAGGACTTCAACAAGTCCAAGCCTTACCTCAAAACCCTGATAAAAGCCCATATGGGAAGAAATCTGTATGACGAAAATGCCTTTTATCGAGTCATCAACGATATCAATGAGATTTACCAACAGGGCTTAAAATTATTTGACGAAGCTACTAAGCTCGCGTTTGCCGAATAAGAGGTTCTGTCTCCGATATCGCACCAATAGGCCGGGATCATGCTATTCCGGCCTTTTTTTGTACCTTTAATGGCTGAATCAAACCATTACCGCCCAAAAAAGACCGGAAATGAAATTAAAAATCACTTGTACTACGTTTGTTTTGCTAATTTCTATGATGACTGCTTACACGCAAACCAAAATCAACCACGTAGCGATCTACGCCAAAGACATCAAAAAAAGCGGTGAATTTTATGAAAACATCGTTGGATTAAAAGAGATCGATGAGCCCTTTAAGGACGGCCTTCATATTTGGTACGATATGGGCATGGGCACTTCACTCCATGTGATCGCAAGGGAACACCCCTGGACAAATCCAAGCATTGAAAAAGACAACCACCTATGTTTCAGTGTAGCAGATTTAGATGGATTCATCAAAAAGCTCAGGGACAACAAAATCCCGTATGAAGACGCCCGGGGGAATGCCGGTAAAGTGAACATTCGACCAGATGGTATTCGCCAAATCTACATTCAGGATCCCAGTGGCTATTGGTTAGAGATCAACGATGAGTATTGAGGTGCGAACGTTTTTTGGAAAAGAGGCTGTTCAAAAAGAGCGGCCTCTTTTTTTGGCATATGGTCGATTTCCGGCTTCGTTGAAAAAAACCGTCCATCTTTAGGAAACACAAAAGGAGATGCCTCCATGTGTGACACCTCCTCTTTTGGTATGCAGTACCCTAGGTGATAATCCGAACACTATTCATAGATCCGGTTGGGCCAGCTATCATTGCCCAAGTTGATATCGGGCAGAATTTTATCCGGATCCAGCACCACCTTGGTCACCTCCTTGGTGGTACGGTGTAGATAATTCCATTGATTTCCGCGCTGCCATATTTCCACAGGCAGTTTCACCCGATCGGTGCTACCATCTGCATAGGTTATTTCCATCAGCACAGGCATGGGTACCCCACCTTTGTTAGAGAGCATGACCACGAAGTTGCCTCCATAAGGCACGACATTATCTATCGCAAGGTCGATGTTTTCTGTCCCAAAGAACCAACTTTTCCAAAACCAGCTTAAATTCTCACCCGATACATTTTCCATTAGGTTAAAAAAATCATTTGGCTGTGGATGCTTATAAGCCCAGGTTTCTATATAGGACTTAAAGGCATAGTCAAATCGATCAGGCTCCAAAATATACTCCCTCAACATCAGCAGCCCGATAGCCGGCTTCATGTAGGCAATCATGCCTAGATTGGAGGTGTTCGCTACATCCGGATAGGTGTCAATTCCCTCCCGTGCAGGGTTGGAAAACCAGTTTAGGTACCTCCGGGTTTGATTGAGATTGGAGCCATACTCACCGTTGTTAAACTCCAGGCTACTGTAGTGGTTGATAAAGGTATTGAATCCCTCGTCCATCCACGCATACCTTCTTTCATTGGTACCCACTATCATCGGAAACCAGTTATGACCAAATTCATGATCGGTTACTCCCCATAAGGACTCTCCCTTGCTTGTGTAACTGCAGAAATTCAACCCCGGATACTCCATACCGTTGATATCGGAGGCAACATTCACCGCTACAGGATAGGGATATTCATACCATCGGGCAGAGTAGTGCTCGATCGACGCTTTGGAATATTCGGTGGAGCGTCCCCAGGCATCCTTCCCGTCGCTTTCAATGGGGTAGGCCGATTGGGCCATCGCCCTTTTTCCGCTTGGGAGATCAATCTTGGCCGCATCCCAAATAAATGCCTTGGAGCTGGCGAAGGCAATGTCCCGCGCATTTTTTATACTGAAATGCCAAGTAAGCTTGCCTTCCTGTTTTGGCCGGGAAATCTCCGGTTTGTTCACTTCGTCGGGACGCACGATATAAACGGTGGTGTCACTACGTGCGGCGAGACTCATACGCTCCTGTTGTACCCGCGTCAGCACCTCCTTTGGATTCAACAATTCCCCGGAACCTACTACGATGTGGTCATAAGGAACGGTCACCTTATACTCAAAATCACCATAACCCAAATAAAACTCTCCCGCTCCCAGATAGGGCTCTATATTCCAGCCTACCACATCATCAAACACCGCCACCTTGGGATACCATTGGGCCAATGCATAGATCTGCCCGTCCTTTACCCCAAGTCTACCCATACGATCCATACCCTTTTGGGGAACTTTGAACTCAAAATCCATGGAGATAATCGCCTGCCCACCTTTTGCTGGAATAGGTTCATCCAATACCACCTGCATACGTGTGTCCGTAATTCGATAGGTTGTAGACACCCGGCTGTTTCGCTTCGTCAGTTGCGCCCGTACGTTGGAAATTTCATAGCCTCCATCGGTGTCCCCGTTGTATCTATTGCCCTGTATAGGTGTGGTCAACGTACCTCTGGAGTCTGGCGTAAAGCGATTTTGTTCCAAATGCAACCAGATAAACGGCAACTCCTCCGGGCTGTTGTTGATGTAAGTAATGGTAACTTTTCCCTTGAGAACGTGTGTATTTTCGTCGATCTCCGCTTCTATGATGTAATCGGCCCCATTTTGCCAATAGGATGGCCCGGGTTTTCCGGAAGCGGTTCGATAGGCCGATCCTTGCCTATAGGTAAATTCATCAAACAACGGTTGATTCGTCTCCGGCTGATTCTGTGCATAGCCCCCAATCGGAGATACGCATGCCACGATCAACAGGGATATTCCCAGCAACAATTTTCTCATAAAATCGATTGATTTGGTTTAGCACAAAGCTAACAAGACTGGGTCAAACGAAAAAATACCTGGCAGCGGAATGATTTATAGTGAGCGATCCTTTCAAACCATAACCCACTATTTTGACAACGGCCTTGTTAATGTGGTGGATTCAAAAGTTCTTTGTCCCGAAATTGACCTAACCACCATGAAAAAATTTTGCTTATCCGTCTGCCTTTTGTCTCTCCTAGGAGCATTGAAGGCCCAAGTGGACACCACTTCTATCGCCCTAGATGAGGTGGTGATCAAGGAAAACCGTCTAGAAATCCCATTTGCCAAAAGCTCCCGCAACATTGCCGTCATCCACCGCAAAGAAATAGAAACTGCTCCCGCCCGTAGCCTGCAGGAAGTTTTGGCGTTTACACCTGGCGTCGACGTTAGGCAACGGGGGGTTAGTGGGGTCCAAGCCGACGTGGGTATACGGGGGGGCTCTTTTGAGCAGACGCTCATGCTGGTGAATGGAATCAAACTAACCGACCCCCAGACCGGCCACCACATGATGAACATACCGGTGCCCCTTGGCAGCATAGAGCGGGTAGACATCCTGAAGGGTCCGGCTTCACGTATTTATGGTCAAAACGCCTATACAGGCGCGATCAATATCATTACAACCCTGCCCGACGAAATCGGGCTTCAGGGAGGAATCTACGGAGGTGATTTCGGCATGCGGGGAGGAAACCTTCAAGTGGCCCTGCCGGTAGGATCCTTCAAGCAGAGTTTCTCCCTATCCCACGATGCCTCCAATGGTCACTGGTACAACTCCGATTTTGTGGTGAACAACCTTTTCTACGAAGGAGGTATCGACCTGAACGACAGCCATGAAATCAAGGCGTTATTGGCGTTCACCTCCAGAGAATTTGGTGCAAACGGCTTTTATACCAGTGCCTTTCCCGATCAATGGGAGAGCATCCAAACCTATTTGGGAGCCATTAGCCATACCTACGATGCCCGCAGGCTTTGGGTCAACACCCGCGCCTACTGGAGGCGAAACGAAGATGAATTCCGCCTCTATCGCGAGAATCCTGCTTTTTTTCAAAACATCCACACCACTGACGTGACTGCCCTTGAGATAAACGGACGTTACCAGTCGAAGGCAGGCACGAGCGGGTTTGGACTAGAAGGCAGATCCGAACAGATCGATAGCAATAACCTTGGCAATAGAGAGAGAACGCTTATGGGGGTATTTGCCGAGCATAAAATCGCCTTTCTCTCCAGGGGAGATCTCCGGGCGGGGGTTTATTCCAATTACTATTCCGAATATGGTTGGCGGCATTTCCCCGGTGCCGAAATCGGCTATGAACTTAGTGACTTGGTTCGTCTGTACGGAAACTATGGCGTCAGCTTCCGGATTCCCACCTACACCGACCTATACTACGTAGGCCCAACCAACATCGGCAACGATGCCCTGGAACCAGAAAAAGCCATCAATTATGAGGCAGGGATCAAATTAGGTGCCCAAAACCTTCGAGCCGAAATCGTCTATTTCAACCGACATACCAACAACTTGATAGAATGGGCCCGCGCAGATGCAGCCGATCCGTGGCAACCTCAAAACTTTAACGAGGTAACCTTTCAAGGCCTCGAGGCTGGGCTTCTTTATCGCTTTACCAATTCAGGAGAGGGCCTACGGATCGAGGAGGCTTCGCTGTCTTATAACTTCATTGATGCCAACCTGGTAGAGCGGGAAGGGCAGGAAACACGATACGCCCTAAACGCCCTTCGCCATCAGCTTATCGGCGGCCTTCGAACCTCCTATGGCCCTGGTATCGAACTGAACCTCAAAACCAGGTACATAGAACGTATGATGTTGGATCCCTATTTTTTGCTGGACGCCCGCCTGGATGTACATCGCCTGAAAAAATTAGGCTACTTTGCCGAGTGCTCCAATATCACCAATGCAGACTATATAGAAGCAGGAACGGTACAAATGCCGGGCAGGTGGTTTCGGGCAGGGGTCAACTTCCGAATAAGATAAGGGTCTCGGCAATTGCAACGAATTCGGAAGCATCTTCGGATTGCCTATGTTTGCCCGTAGAGGTATGATCAAGGCTTGGGAAAGGGAACCAGTTTCCTTTCCCTATTTCACATCTACTTTACCAAATCCACGCGGATGTTTTGCAACTCAATCTCTGAAAGAAGTTCCAGCTTTCGTTCTTTGTAGAGCGATTCCAAATCCTCTAAATGGGCAGTCTTGTCTTTGGGCTTATAGTTTGCGTAGTCCTGAAGAATCAGCCCACCGACCAAATGCTGCTTTGTGGCCTTCCGAAACCTAAGCCCTCCTCCATCTGTAAAATACAGGTAGGCCAAGTAATCGATCCGGTTGGTTTCTTGATTTACCCAATAGAGAAATTCATCCTCAAAATCTTCACCTCCTCCCTCTTCGGAGAAAGTCACCTTCACCACATAATAGGTATTTCCCTCCAGCTCCGTTTCGCCTAGGTAGGACTTGAATACCGCCTCATCATTTAGCCCGTAGGGCAAAAACGCGAAATAAGCCACCGAATTAACCGAATTGGAAAAAGCCTGTACGCGCTCATCCGGCAGGTCAACCGGTTCTCCATTGACTGTTCTGACAAACCCCTGATTATCCAATACGTCCCTGACAGATCCCGTGGAGTCTGTGAATGCCCTTACATACCGAAAAGCATCGGGTGACTTGAACAACTCGTATGATCGATCCCTAAAATCAAAAGAGATCATACTTTGCTCAAACAACCTCCCACCGTGTGCTTCTATTGCCGCATTTAAGATCCGCTCTGCCTCGGTCTGCTGGCGACAGGAGGTCGATGATAAAAAGACCAGACAAACAATTGCCGAAAAGAGCCACAGTCTGGCGTACGCGGTAAACACGGTTTTTTCCATACGTCTGCAATCTATAAGTTGTAGGTCAGAATTTATCCCCAAAAGATCTACCTAACAGAAACCCAAGGTTCCTCAAAGCGGACACCCAAATCAGGCCATTTCCTTTTCGGGGCGGGTGCAGCTCAACCAAAAGGGCAGGCCCGATTGAGGAGGGGGCCCTTGCTATCGTCCCGTCGACGACCATCTACTTCCGAAGACGGACGTCAGGCCTACTATCCAGAAACCTACTGCTAACATACTGTGAAAAAGTAACATTTCATAGGCTTGTACATAAAGAGAGGCACCAACGATTGCCGAAAATACGCCTGCCATCAGCAGTTCGAAATAAGTCCCCAAGGGGACACTTCGTGAATGATAGAAATTATCCTTCCAATTTAGCTTCCTTTCCTTCAAATTGTATTTGGGGGTCCGGATAAAAGGAGATTTCCGACCGCTCAGACCTTCCCATACAGCCAATCCATTATGAATACACAACCCCATGGAGACAGAAAGAAACAATGGCAACTCCCAAATAAACCTCAGGCTGCTTTGCTTCGAGTCCTTTTGAACGCCGACATTCCCCACAAAGTAAACCGCGGCGATCACCACAAACCCAAGCAAGAATACAGCCGCTCCCTCAAAAATCCGCGATGATAGCATTTCTCGGTGAAATGCCCACCAAAGGGGAATACTGCTAAGCGCAACCAGAAAGACCGCAACAAAGACGACCGAATTAAGCAAATGGGCAGTAGCATGCAGACGAACCCGCCAAGGGAGTGGCGCTTCCCAAACCCGGCCCAAATGTTTGGCGGCACATTCCGCACCGCCCTTCGTCCACCTAAACTGTTGAGACTTGATGGCAGACATGACCGGTGGCAGTTCTGCTGGCGAAGCAATGTCCCCTCGGTATACAAACTTCCATCCCCGCTGCTGTGCCCTATAGCTCAGGTCAAGGTCTTCCGTCAGCGTATCCGACTCCCAATTTCCTGCATCCAGTATGCAGGACTTTCGCCAGATCCCTCCTGTACCGTTGAAATTGATAAAGGCTCCCAGCACATTTCTGCCTATTTGCTCTACGCTAAAATGTGTATCCAACGCAAAGGCCTGTAGCCGAGTAAGTAGGGAAAAATCCTGGTTGAGATGGGTCCACCGGGTTTGCACCATTCCCACCCGAGGATCTTGAAAATAGGGAAGCGTCTTGCGAATAAAATCCGGATCGGGCACAAAATCGGCATCAAAAACCGCCACAAACTCCCCGGTCGCGCTTTTCAACCCAGCTTTAAGGGCTCCTGCCTTAAAACCTTCCCGATTGGATCTCCTTAGATGGAAAAAAAGAGTCCCCGGATATTTCTTGATTTCATCGGCAATCATTTCAGACGTGCCATCTGTACTGTCATCGAGCACCTGAATTTCCAGCTTTCCCGCGGGATAGTTAAGTCGGGCAGCGGCAGCTAGCAAACGCTCCACCACGTATTGTTCATTGAAAATGGGAAGCTGAAGGGTTACGTTGGGCAACTCGTCGTCCCTGACGGGATTAACCTCTACGGGTTTGTTGTTTAGCCCCCTGAAGTACCCCAGCAGCAGATGGGCTTGGGTGAGGCTGTAAAAAAGCACGAAACACATCGCCACCAGGTATACCCCCAAACATATGTAAACCAACAGCATCAAGGCTTAATCGAAACAGAATGGTTACCTATCATAATGGGAGCTTCCTCTGTTCTCCCGTTTTCAGATTTATTCTCCAACTTAAGGACGCCACGTGGGCAAACCGATGCACAAACCCCACAGCCTACGCAGGAAGCCCTTACAATGGCCTGTCCCCGTTGCGCATACCAGCGGACGTCTATGCCCATCTCGCAATAGGTAGAACAATTGCCGCAGGATATACACTGCCCACCGTTGGTGGTGATGCGAAACCGGGACTTAAACCGCTGCACAATGCCCAAATAAGCCGCCAACGGACATCCGAACCTACACCATACCCGATTCCCCATCAGCGGATAGAAGCCCGTACCAACCACGCCTGCAAAGGCAGCACCTATCAGGAATCCATATATCGAGTGGACTTGATCGGTGGCGTCCCGGAGCAACTGAAATTGCGTGAAATAATTGGCAAGCGTGATAGCAGTCATCACCACGGCAAATACCAACACCCCATGTACCATATACCTTTCAATTTTCCAAGCCATGAGGGATTTGTCGGAAAGCTGTCGGTAGGGATCTCCCAAGGTCTCGGCCAGCCCCCCACATCCACATACCCATGAGCAATACCAGCGCTTTCCATAGAAGTAGGTAAAAATGGGAACGCCGATAACGATCAGCAAAATACCCCAAAACAACATAAATAAACCCAGCGTGCCCGACGCCAGCATCCCGTCCAGTCGGTAGTCGAAAAAGAACGAATAATCCAAGGGCCAGATATTCTTAAAATCATGCCAGGGTTTATTCAACAGAACCAACAGTTCAGGGATAAGAAAGGCAAAGGAAAGCTGGAAAAACATCACCGAGGCGGTTCGAATAGTTTGGTATGCGTTTCCCTTGTATTTACGAAACATCCTGACCCCCATCACCAGGATGGCCAAGGTGTACACCAACCCATATAAAAACCACTGGCTTGCCGGATTTCCGGATAGAGCTAAGCTGATCGGATCCACCATGATCACGAGATTGGTCAAGTACTCCGGAAACCAATACAAGGCGATGTAGAATATGATTAGCCAAGAGCCCGTCACAATACCCAACAATCCCCTAGATGTCATCGAAGAATACTGAATACCGTCGTTTTTGACTCCGGGGGGCTGGTTTCTATACAATGGGATAATGTAAAGCAAGGCACCGATTACGGCCAGTAGTACAGAGGCTAAAAAATAACCCATCGGTCGCTTCTGAACCGGCCCGACGGCTGCTGCCTTCGTCAACGGAAACGCATAGTTGTCCCAAATCACCTCATCCCAGCGTTGTTCGGTCTTCATACGATCATTGTAACCTGAAAAATACCTTTGAAAATCACGTATAAAGGCAATATTGGACGGATATTCCCTGTCATACATGGGCTCCAAAAGTTCGGTCATGACGGAGTGATGCTCCGCTTTTACCTCTTGGGCCACCGTTGTCCTCTCCAAGCGATAAGAACCCAGAAAGGGCAAAACACTGAACAACGCGAACGCCGTCACAAAAACCACTAGCCCTGTCTTTTGTATCATACTCGTGCTCATTTTCCAAAAACCCACTGAAGCCAGGATTTCCGGCTTCTTTTTACTTGAATTCCTGTTTGGCTGATGAACGCCCTACGCACCGACCCACAACTAATCCGGTAGAACTCCGCATTGAAGCTGGCTTCCTCCAAACTTTCCAACACTTGCTCTACCCGCCACGCATTGGTGATCGCTTGATCAAAAAACACATGGTCAAGCCTCCATCCGATAGCATGTATACCCATAAGGATCCTGCTGTCTGAACGGTACACAAAACGCATCGCCACGGGCTCCTTTTCGTGTTGCCAGTAAAAGCTATCCACCTCTTCGAAGGGGCCAGAGGGAACCGATCCGTAAACTTGATACTCCAAATCAAAGAACTTGGCCGAATTGAACCAAGGGCCGGGCTTATAGGGATTTCTCTCAGACCTCCCCAGATTTCGTCCCAAGACTTCTCCGTGCATGCGTCCCGTATACCAGACCTGCTCGATCCGCCGTCTGTCAGGACCAACAGGCTTCTTAAATTCCGCACAGTCGCCTACCGCATATACATCTGGAATAGATGTTTCAAAGCAATCGTTTACGAGAATTCCCTTGTTTATTTCCAAGGTGGACCCTTCGTTGGAATCCTTCTTCAGGAACCCAATGTTAGGCACAACGCCCACCGTCAGGCCCACAAAGTCACAGGAAATCTCTTCCCCTGCGGTCGTTTTGACGGCAGAAACCCTCCCATCTATCCCGGGAAGAACAGCCTCCAAGGAGGTAGAAAGACGGAGATCCACGCCATGTTCACGAATGTGATTCCCTACCATACTCCCCTCCTCGGGAGGAAGCACATCTCCCCAAAAATGGGATTCGCGCACCAGCATAGTCACCGGAATCTTTCGGGAACGCAACATTTCTGCCAGTTCCACTCCGATCAAACCTCCCCCCACGATTACCGCCTGCTTCGTATTTCGGGTATTTTCTTCCAAAAGAGCCAAATCCTGAAGGGAGTATAATCCCTGTACTCCATCCAGATCCTCTCCCTGCCAGCCATACACCGCTGGCTTGGATCCGGTAGCCAGCACCAGCACATCGTATCCCATACGCCTGCCATCCTGGAAAACCAGCTCCTTTGTTCCGAACTCCACCCTATATACCCACTCTTTCACCAAAGAGATCCGGTTTTTATCCCAGAACCAATCCTCGTAGGGCTTTGTATGTTCCCACTTCATATGCCCCATGTAAATATACATGAGGGCTGTCCGGGAAAAAAAATAGAGGGACTCTCCAGACACCACCGTAATGGAAGCCTTCGAATCATTCTTCCTGATATACCGCGCGCAGGTAACGCCGGAAATGCCGTTACCCAAAATAACGATGTGTTTTTGTCCATCACTCATTTAAACGCCAATCATAGGGTATGTAATTAATCTTGGCACGTTCACTCATCTTTACCTGTGAATAACGATTCAAATAAGCCCCCAAACTACCTGATTTGGTAAAATCCCCCTTAAACCATGAGAACAGTTCCGAAAGCTCCGCTTTTTCTTTCTGTATCCTATTTCGCTCGGGATCGTTAATGAACCGCCTCGCTGCCCGTTCGAGCTGGGCTTCCAGTTTATCCGCCACATAGGCTTCATTGGCCAGCAGGGGACAGGAAAAAGAGGCACAGTTGATTGCAAAATGGATGCGGGGCTCATCAAATTCCTTTCGAAGGATCTTGTGTTCGATCTCATCAAGCGAGGCTTTTTTACCACCTATCGAAAAAAACTCCAAATGCCACACCGTGTTTATCAACGGGATGTTGAGTTTTGGGCCTATATCCTGAATGGTCTTGACCGGGTAGTGATCGATGATCAGTTTGACCGTAAAGGCGTTATAGGCATTGATCCAGTAGGCAAGCTGCTCGTCTATGGACCAGGAACTCCGGTCGGGAGGATGTGTACTCAACAGATCCAAATAGGAAACCAGCAGATCCTTGTTCCGAATAAAACCCGGATAATCAACCGTGCCATCCTGTCGCACGTGCTCTTTCAGTAGTCCATCAAATATCTGGTGGCTGGGGGGATTGGTCCCCTTCATCCCAAGGGAGGAAGTTCCACAGGATGGTGGGATCCAAAGAAGCCAAAGCAGCAGAAAGAATTTCACCATAGCCAAAATTACCAATCTACCCGGAAATCCCTGCCATTTTAATAGACCTTTTCTGCATTCTTTACCCAAACACCCCAGGAACGGCTGTATGCATGAACCTTTCGGGTGGCACCCTGATCGTTGTATACCGGATATCCTTCATTGACCCAATGGAAAATACCACCGTACAGGTTATATACCTTTCCAAAGCCCGCTTCCATTAGACGTTTTCCTATCTCCTGGCTCCTTGCGCCAATGGAGCAATAAACCACTACGGGCGTGTCCTTGGAAATGGAATCTACTACACTGAGATCAAAGGTATCATACCCCACCCACTTGGCAGACGGTAGATGGCTTATCCTGTACTCCTCCATTTCACGGGTATCCAGCAGGACTGCTTGATTCAACATTTCCTGATCAGACGGATATACCAGTGGAAAATCGGCATCATAAAATGCTTTCAGCAAAGCCCTATACGCCAGACTTTGCCCATGGGATTGCTCTGAAAGCAAAACCGTCCCGGCAAACAAAACCAGAAAAAGGGAACACTTCATGCTAGGGCAACCGATCGGGGGGTTGTATTGTTTTTTCTGAAAGATACAAATGCCACCCCATAAACGTCAAAGATATTCGCCCAAAAATCGGTCTATATAGAACTGACAGTAAGCGTTTACCTTTTTGGATAGATCCATCGTGTGGGGCCAGCCATGGAGGCGATGGTAATCGTAGGGTACACCTGCATTTCCCAACCAAACCGCAAGCGAATCTGCCTGGGAGACAGGGACCACGGAATCGATCGTCCCGTGGAATATCAAGGTGGGTGGCAAGCCCGGACGAATATAAAACCGGGGAGAAACCTGTCGGTACAAATCCGGACGCTCGTCGTATGTAGCCCCTAAAAACGAGATAGGTTCACCTCTACCCCTCGCTTCGTCCGTGGTAAGATCCGTGGGGCCATATAAGTTTACAATGGCCTTGACCTCACTGCTAAGTGCCCCTGCCTCACATTGCGGTTCAAAGAGGGGCTCTTCCCCAGCATAGCCAACCATCATGGACAGGTGTCCACCTGCTGAGCCCCCGATCAACACCATGCGTTCCGGATCGATCCCAAACTCCTCTGCGTGTACCTTTAGCCAACGAACCGCACAGTTAACATCTTGGACGGCTGCCGGAAATTTGGCTACTCGGGAAAGGCGGTAGGAAACCGTGGCCGTAACATACCCTTTTTGGGCATAATCGATCAGATAGGGCAGGTAATCCGAGCGCTTACCCGTCTTCCATGCCCCGCCATGTATAAAAACCATCGTGGGCTTTGGCTCATTTCCTGCGTCACGTAGCCGGTAAACGTCCAGCTCCAGTTGCAGGGTATCCACGGTCTTGTAGACCCTGTTTGAAAACACCTCCAACTCCTCGGGAATCTCGGGATTTCGGTCGATAAGTTTCAAAGCACCTACGCCATAGGCCAGTTTCATGGCCGTTTCGTTCCAAAATCCTCCAGGCGCTTTCAGCTCCCGTCCATTTCTTGGTGTGGAAACACATCCCTGCAAAATGTGGACTGATACCGTCCAGAAAATACCAAAGAAAATCAGTCTGTACTTACAATTCATGGCTACGGTTTGTTTCTACAAATTCCCTTACCCGGCGATAGGTCTTGGAGGGTGTATAAAGGAATTGTACGATCATTGGGATGTGTTTTTTTCGTTTTTGCAGGTAAAAACCGGGCTGAGGCGTATAGGGCGCATGGGCTTCCATAAAGCGATCCGCACCGTGGAGTATGCTTGGCTCCGTACGTCCTCCCACCATAATCATCATAGGCGGCATGGCATCATGCAAGTGGTACATCGGCGAGGCGTCCCTCCACACCTCCGGACTATCGGTAAAGGTACGGTTATGGGACGTTCCGGGTGCGTTATTGGCCTCCACTAAATAGGTAAACATATCCAATCCAGCAGGATCGATCAAAACGGCTCCGCGAATGGGATTGGAGGCAACCCCTATGGAGTCAAAGTATTCATCCCGTACGCTGATAAGCGCTGCCAGGTGACCTCCGGCAGAATGCCCCGATACAAAAAGGTTATTTGGATCCCCACCGAAATCCCCTATATGACGATGGGTCCAGTCTACGGCCTTGGCAGAAGCTTTGCCCATCGAATGGACCTTGTAGGTGGGACTAAGCGGATAGTCAATGATTACAGTGACGTAACCCTTTCTGGCAAACCGCCTACCGAGTGGAATGTATTTTTCTTTGTTTCCGGATCGCCAACTACCTCCATGAATAAACAAAAGCACCGGGTAGGGCTCACTCTTCACTTTCTTGGGGGCGTATACGGTCAGTTGCTTCTCGGGCAATTCATCCAAAAAACCCTCCTCCATATAGGGTATGTCCGGATGGATAACGATGGATCGAAACGAACACGCTTCCAAAGCAAGTAATCCCAAGAAAAAAACCGCAAAATAACTGCGCATAATAACAAGATTAGTATGCAATAATACGGATTTGGAGGGATTTTGTACCATCCCAATAGCTCGGAAACAACCAAGTAGCAATACATTCCCAAAAGCAAAAACAATGAAAAGGGACATTGCTGGGCAAAAAACCAAAACCAAACCCCTGCTAGCAAAGTTGTAAATGCCAAAAACAACAACCGTCAAATGAAAGAAGACCTTTTAGGCGAGCTAAGCCGGGAAGACAAGGATCGAATCGTGGAAATGGCCTGGGAAGACCGCACACCATTCGACGCGATAGAACGGCAATTTGGGGTTGATGAATCAGCTGTGATTACACTTATGCGGCGGGAGCTGAAACGAAGCTCTTTTGAAAGGTGGAGGGGGCGTGTACAGGGAAGAAAATCTAAACACGAGCTTTCCTCCCTATCAAACCGTTTTAAATGCTCGCGTCAACGCAGCATCACGCAAAACAAAATCTCGAAACGGTAGCTACACCTTGGGCTCCTGCTGACTCAGGCAATGGAAGGATCCTAACCCCCAGATGATATCCAGCGAATCTACACCCACTACCTTGCGATCTGGAAAACACCGCTGTAAAAGTTCCAATGCCCTGTCGTCGTTTTTGTCCCTGAATGTGGGTACCACGACGCAACAATTGGCTATATAGAAGTTGGCGTAACTTGCAGGCAGACGGGTGCCTTCGTAGACCACCGGAGATGGCATGGGCAGTTCCACGATCGAAAGAGGGCTTCCATCTAGCAGACGAAAGGATTCGAGCATTTTTAGGTTTTCGCGCAAAGGCTCATAATTCGCGTCACGCCTATTTTCCTCCACCACCGTCACCACGGTTTGGTCACTCACAAACCTGGTAATATCGTCGATGTGTCCATCGGTATCATCCCCGATGATCCCGTCCCCCAACCATAGAATCTGCTTGACACCATAGTACTTTCGGAGATAATCCTCAATCTCCGATTGGCTTAGGTGCGGGTTTCGGTTAGGGTTCAACAGGCAAGACGTTGTGGTCAGCAGCGTGCCTTTGCCATTGAAATCCACAGAGCCTCCCTCCATCACAATGCCAGGGCTGACGTAGGGAAGCCCAAGGTAATTGGCTATCTGCTCGGGAATTCGGTTATCCAGATCATAGGGTGGATATTTATCCCCCCAGGCGTTGTAATTCCAGTTGACTATTACCTTTTTTTGATCAGCGGCTGGATTGACCAAAAACGCCGGCCCATGGTCCCTGCACCAGGCATCGTTGGTTGGAAAATGGTGGAAAGTGATATTTTGAAGATTTACGCTTTCTTTCTCCAGGCAGGACGTTGCGAACTCCTCCATGGATCGATCCCGGACCATTATCCTGACTGTTTCCCCTGCTGCCACATGACCGATAAACTTGCTGTAGGGCGCGTAGATGGTTTGTATTTTTCCTGGCCACGAAGCTTCCTTGTGTGGCCAGCTCAGCCACGTTGCCTCATGCGACGCATATTCCGCCGGGAAATAATACCCTTGATCTGCCGGGAAGCCGCCGGTTACCCCTTCCGTTTGATTCGTCTTAGGATTCATCCAAATATCGATTTAATAGGGGGCTGTAACTGTCTATGCGCCTGTCGCGCAAAAATGGCCAGTGGGTTCGGTATCGATCAGATCCTTCAAGTGAAATCTCCACCACCTGAGCAGTCTCCGCTTCATGGTCGGCCTGAAACTCCACCCTCCCAAACGCGTTGCTTACAAAGGAACCTCCCCAAAACCTCATATCACCTTCAATGCCCACGCGGTTTACGGAAACCACGGGAACCCCATTGGCCACCGAGTGGGACCGTTGAATGGTCTGCCAGGCCTGGTATTGGTCTTGATTTGTCTGCGGATCCTGATCCTTGTGCCAACCGATGGCCGTAGGATAAAAAAGAATATCAGCACCCATTAGCGAAGTTATCCGGGCCGCTTCGGGATACCATTGATCCCAACAGATAAGCACGCCCAAATTCCCAAACTTGGTCTTGAACACTTTATAACCCAAGTCGCCAGGTGTAAAATAAAATTTCTCGTAATAACCGGGATCGTCAGGGATGTGCATTTTGCGGTATTTCCCCAAATAAGTTCCATCGGCATCCAACACCGCCGTGGTATTATGATAGAGCCCTTCGGCCCTTTTTTCAAACAAGGAAGCAATAATTACCACCCCCAGCTCTTTGGCCAAAGTGGAAAGGACTTCCGTAGATGGGCCGGGAATAGCCTCTGCCAAGTTGAAATTGGCATAATCTTCCACATCGCAAAAGTACAGGGATCGGAACAATTCCTGAAGGCATACAATTTGGGCACCGTCTTGGGCAAGCTTTCGAACCCCCTCTACGGTCTTTTGCATATTTTGAGCAGGATCAGCACTACATGCCAACTGCAGGAGCCCTACCCTTACCAATTTATTCTTCATGTATCTATTATTTTTCAGCGGTAAATGCCCACCCGAAACAATGCAGTCGGACAGGGTTCCCGCTTGGTTTACATTTTTTCTTTGCCGAAGGAATGTATCATGTCTACCGGCTCTTTTGGGTCGACTCGATGCACCTGGTTATGGGTTGCCATAGCGTTTTAGAATATTGCCAGCCTGACCCACCAGCAAGGCCTACCATCCGATCGGCAGACCTTGGGCAATTTCACACCCCTTAGGAGATTAGCACTCTTTGCTTGTTGAAAACAGGGTTTGCATACATCGCCAAAAAACTTTGTACTGCCACCGGGTTTTCCTTATCCACACCGGCTCGAAACCTCCTCTCAAAAGCGGCCTTATCTTCCGGCGTATAATGGCTGATGTATTCATCCGAATTGTTGAGGAGATCCACGGCAACGTAGTTGGTGGGCCAAAGTTGGAAATTGGAGATTATCACACGGTCTATCTCTTCTGCTATACGCTGCATTTGTCGGTTAAGCGAAGATTCTTCCCTGAAAATGACGTCAAATTCCCCTTGGAGCACTTCCCCTAGTGCAATATGGATACGTTTCTTTTGGCCCATAATGCCGCTTAGGAGGGTGCGAAAATCCTCGTTTTTGTCTTTCACGTAGGCTTCAGAACGGGCCTTGGCGAGCAATTCCGGCATCTTCTGCAAATCGGTGGGATCGTTTTCGTAGGAAATTGATACAGGTACAATCTTTAGGCGTTTGAAATAATCCGAAAGATTGCCGTCCTCACATCCCATAGAAAGCATCTTTAATACGCCTTTTTGGGTAAGGTCATTGCCATCCTTCGTACGTCCCTCCCGCTGTGCTATCCAAACGGAACGGTTTTCATAAAAGATGGAATCACGTATATACTCCGAATTCAATTTGGAACTTTCGAGCATAGCCCTCGAACTCAGGCCACGGTGAACGATAAAGCTACGGGTCAACTTGGCCAAGGCACGTAAAAATGGCTTTTTCACCAAATTGTCCCCTATCGCCGATGTAGTCATCTTGCATCCGTGTTCATACAAAACAGCGTTTAGCAAGGAGGTGTCCAAGATAATATCCCTATGATTGGAAACAAATAGGTAAGCCGAGTTCTTCTCCAGCTTGTCAAAGCCCGAGGTCGTCAGTCCTTTCGCACTTCTTTCCAATACGCGAAGTACCGCCTGATAAATGAAGTTGACCTGAAAATCCCGGATGGAGTGCGTTCGCAGTAATTGGCTTCGCCATTCCTCATCGGGCACATCTGGGAAAGTGAAATGCATAATGGCCTTCATCATAGGATGATCCGCATACTGCGCCAATGCGTCGTTTACTTCACTATCGTAATAAGGTCTTATTGCTTCAAATTTGGACATACGTATCATTTTACGAAGCCGCAAATTACAAAAAATGATTCAGGTAATTGGTACCGCTGTAATAATAAGTACGGAATAGTCCTACTTTTACGGCCAATCACCCTTTCTATTCCCTACCGGACTACTTTATTCGAGCACGCCAATATTAGACAGCTATGCGGTAGCCGTCAAACACAGGGAAGAGGACGGACTAGTCAAGCGCGATGTGATAATTGCGTGGAAGTTCGCTTGGCGATTTAAAAAGAAAGCCGACCGTCAAATTGACGGTCGGCCCTATATACGTTTAAAACAAGTTTTTTAAAGCTGCTTTAACCTCAAATTCCTCCAGGAGATCTTCAAACCTCCTCCGCTGTGGATCTGAAGGGCAATCTGCCCTTCTCCCTGACCGATTTTCTCGTCAGAGTAATCAACCATTTCCACGCCATTCAGCCACGTGGTCACCCGGTCACCCTGAACCCGTACTTTGATGTCGTTCCACTCGCCAAATTTCAGGTGCTTGTCTTTTTCAGGATCGGGCTTAATCAACCATCCCCTTCCATAGGATTCGTAGATCCCGCCGGTATCGTTGCCTGGAGGGGCTACTTCCACCTGCCAGCCCGAAACCTTAGTTCCTTCAAAGGTGGAGCGAAAGAAAATCCCGCTATTGCCATCCTGATCCTGCTTGAATTCGGCTGTAAGTTCAAAATCCTTGTAATTTTCCGTTGTGCCAAGATATCCGTACTCTGCGTCAGGACCACTCTCCGACACCAACACGCCGTTTTCGACGTACCATTTTTCAGTACCATAGATCTGCCATCCGGACAGGTCTTTGCCATTGAACAACTCAATTTCATCCGAAGCCGCGCAGCCCATCATCATAAGCACTGCGAAAGCCATAAACAAATTTCTCTTCATCTCAGGTTGTTTTTCTTTTAGATTATTTCTTAAAGGTATGTATTTGGATCTTAAATTTACACTAATTTCATATTTACCGGATCCCAAGCGATAAACTTGTCCTGGAAATAACTGTCGTTGCACAGCAACGCAGGCGCTGCCGCCCTAAAACCAAATACAGGGTCTTCCACTACCCCCCCGTTTTCCCGGATCGCCGTGAAAAACTTCCCGAAATGGTCGTAGTGTGCCCCTTTGTATCCCGACTCTACTTTATAAACCATCTCCCTCGGGGGCAACATTTTCTTCCTGACCTCAGCCCCCTGATTCATGCGGGCCTGTTCTTCCAGAAAGGGATCATTGGACGCCGCACTTTGATTGTTTTTCACCACTACCTCGTCCCATTTCACATCCATGGATCCTTTGCTTCCTACGATTTTTAGATAGGTGGATCCGCTGGTGCCATCCACAAAGTTACAACGCAGAGATAGATTAAATCCGGGATGCTGAGGGCTGTCCGGATAATCAAACATCCCCAACAACACGTCCGGCACCTCTCTGCCATCCTTCCAATAACGAAGGCCTCCCATCGCAGATATTTTCGTGGGTCCCATGGAGTTGGTTATAAAGTGCAGGCTGGTAAACAAATGGACAAAAAGATCACCCGACATGCCAGTACCATAATCCAGGTAATTTCGCCAGCGGAAAAACCGAAGCGGATCAAAAGGTCGATTCGTGGTATTTGAAATGTATCGTTTCCAATCTACCGTTTTCTCTGACCCATCCGGCGGAATGGCATATTGCCAGGCCCCCTCAGGAGAGTGACGGGCCCAAAAACCCTCTGCGTAATTGATGTCGCCGATCGCACCTTGTGCCAGCAGTTCCTTGGCCTTCTCATTGCCCAGTGATGAGATACCCTGACTACCTACCGTGAAGATCTTGCCGGACTTTCTCCACGCATCGATCACCTCATGCCCTTCTTTTACCGAATGCACCATGGGCTTCTCGCAGTATACATGTTTGCCGGCATTTAGCGCGTCGATGCTTATCTGCTTATGCCAGTGGTCCGGGGTGCCAATGATGACGGCATCCACGTCACCTCGCTTGAGCAGCTCCTTATAATCGGTTGTTGTAAATAAGCTGTTGCCCCATTTTTCTTTAGCCCGATGTAGCCTGCCCTGGTACAGGTCGCAAACCGCGACCACTTGCACATGCTGATGCAATAGGGCAGTTGAAAGATCTTCGGAACCCATGATGCCCGCGCCTATCAGGCCCAATCGGATCACCTGATTCGCTGGATGCGCAGCTTGACGGTGTAAAATATGGAATTCAGTTAAACTATTGGCAGCCGCAAGTGAAGAGGGGACCACCGCAGAAGCAGCGCTTGCCAAGCCCAACTTCTTAAGAAAAGACCTTCTATTGTTATCCATAGATCGCATTTAGGTTAAATTACGCTACAAGATACGAATAATGTTTTTTAAATGATAAATTTTTTAGCGAGTGAAGCCCACTTAATGTATTTTTTACACAAACTTACTCACCGCACTACGTTGCGGTACAAGGCACAAAAAGCTTTAAACGTCGGACAGGTCTAAAAATGGGTAGCTAAAAAAAAGCGGGAGGATTCCATCCCCCCGCTAGGCAATTAAAATAGGATCTAGCCAATTAAATGGGCTTGATTTGACTTAGCCATGCCAAATTAATCTCGTCGGGAACCTTCATCCGCTCCGCCAACCTCTCATAACGGGCAGACAGTCCCGCCAAGTATTCCTGGGCTTTCGACGCCACGTCATTCAAACCCGTGGCTGTTTCCACGTTCCAGAGCTTAACAAGGTGGTCGATGATCCGGGCATAATCCCATCCGGTATATACACCGATTTTTTGTGTGACCGCCGAGAATTGATCAAAAATACTCGGGTTAGGCCCTCCCTTGCCCATTAAAACAGCCGGCATCACAATCTGCTTGCGCATCATCTTTTCAAATGCCAACATGGCCCCGTTGGGATCAATTTCGAAAATCCGCGTCATAAAGGATTTGTAGGCCTTCTCATGCCTTGCTTCATCTCCAGCTATCTGTTTGCATATTCTCCCAAGCACCAAGTCACCGGCCTTGTCGGCCAATTTGCCCGTATTCACATGGGAAATCTTCGTTGCACGCTCCTGAAAGGACGTATAGATGATTGCCTGATAGGGATCCTTTTCAGAGCGTGGATCGAATCCATTATAGATCAATCTATGTATGGTCTGCTCTACCTGGCGCATATCGCACCTACCCGAAAGATACAGGTACTTATTCAACAGATCTCCGTGGCGGTTCTCCTCTGCTGTCCATGCCCTTGTCCACCTAACCCAACCCTTGGGGCTGGTCAGGTTGCCGTCCTCATTCACCCCCTCCAACATGTTAAAGTAGGTCTGATAGCTTGGCAACGCCTCCTCCGTGATCATGTTTCCCACGAGGGAAGTGATGATCGTATCGGGGATGCCTGCTGCCCGCTCCCTGAGCAGCTTTACCTGATCCAGTGCATCCGGCTGGGCCATATCCGGCAGAAAATCCGTAGGTTGCCAACAATCGTCGGGATCCATCAAAGTGGAATCCACCGTGGCACTTACCAATTCATTTAGCTGACTTACTACCTCGGCGTTCTTTTCTACCTCGTAGTTTATATTATCTGATTTACTCATAAGCAACATGTTATTTCGACTTTATTTTGCGGAATCGACTGTAGGCTAAAAAGTGTACCACAAATAAAGCATTTTTGGCGATAAAATTAAAATGTTTCGTTTTCCTCTATAATACCACAACAAACAGTTGCTGGTTATAATTCAGTAAAGCCTCATCCTTGGTGCACAAAACCATCAAAATCTATAGTCAAGGCGATAAGCCACTACCTTATTCTTGAAAAACGTAGGCACCAAAACGATGTTTTCTCCCGGAATAAAGCCGACATCAGCTGTGTTGGATTCCTCTGCACTTGTGTCTAAGAGAAGGGTCTCCTTGCCATCCCGAATTAGGTATATCTCGCCTTTCCATCGAGTAGCCAAAAAGGTGTTTTCGTCAAGCAGAATCAATCCGTCGCCTCCAGTCACTACATCGTTCAGCAGCTCGAAGGTTCCGTCAGACCGGTACATCTTCAACCCCTCGGCATCCAGTCCATAGAGAACCCCATCCGGGCCCACACGTAGACCATTGATATTTGGCTGATTATCAGTAAAAACACGTATCGCGCCATTTTCGAAGTACAGAATCCGGCCGGCTCGCATATCCGAGAAATAAACTCGCTTACCGTCTGTATCTGCATCGTTTAGAAACTGGGCGTTTTCAACCTCGTATCTGTTTAGGATTTCTCCGGAAGCCAAATCAACTTCCACCAAGACATCGACGTCCGTAACGTACAACTTGCCGTCCATTACGGTCATTCCCTTAGGTGCATGCAACCCTTTTACCCACTCCCTTTCGACGATCTCACCATCTCTGGAAATGATGGAAATGGAACCAACACCATCCTTCTCCGCAGGACCTCCCTCGATATTGGCTACATAAATCTTTCCATTGGAGGGCTCAAAGTGTACCGACTCGTTGGTGATCAGATCAGCAGCAGTCTCCCACAAAAAGGTAAGTGACGGTTCGACAGCAGTGGATGCTTCCTCTTCGATAACTACCTGATCGGATGACGGAGACCCGCAAGCGACTACCAAGCCTAAAGCAAAGACCATAAATAACAAGAAAACAGGGGATTTTTTCATGTTTTTCGTTTTTCTACAAATTTACTTCTTTCTTTTCAAAAAAACATTTATTTGCGAAGCAAGTACCAGTTTCTCGGGTCAACCACTGGAGCTGAATTATTGACTACCTGTGTGGGGGTACCGGAAAGCACTAAGATTTCTATACCCCGATCCGTCTCCACTTCCACAGGAAGCGAAAATCCAATCCCCTGAAAAACAACCTCGTAAACTCCCTTTCTCTTCCTGTTTATCTTTACTTTGGGTAATTTAGCCCCATATAAATAGTATTCCAGAAACTCCCTGAGCTCCTCTCCCGATTCGGCCTCCAAGAAGGAAATGAGCTCCTCGGTGGACACTTGGTTGGCATAGGTAAATTCATCATGTTCGGCAATTCGTTTCAATAGCGGGAAAAAACGATCATCCCCCAAAATAAACCGGAGGCTGTGCATGATATAGGCACCTTTGGTATAGACGTCTGGGTGGTATGCATCATCGGAGAGGCTCTCCCTGGGACCCACCACCGGTTTCTCATTACGGATCCGCTTCTTGGTATCGGCTACTTTCTCGTGGTAGGCCGACTCACCTCCGTGATGCAAATAAAACAACCAGTCACCATAGGAGGTGATCCCTTCGTGAATCCAATAATCCGCCCAATCGGCAATGGACACCTTATTGCCAAACCACTCGTGGCCCAGCTCATGGTGAAGAAGATGATCATACCATACATCCCCCATGCGTACAAATTGGTAATTGTTGCCATAAGCGTTGATGGTTTGATGTTCCATCCCCAGGTACGGTGTCTCCACTACTGCCAATTTTTCCTCTGGAAAAGGATAGGGTCCGAAAAATAGCTCATGGGTCTGCGCACTCTTTTCCAACACGTCCAGAAGCATAGGGGCCTTGTCTTTATTTTCCTCCAGCACATACACTACCAGTGGGAACTCCTTTCCCGAAGCCGAACGAAAGGTCTTGGACGCTTCGTGAAACTTCCCCATCGTGAAATTGACATTGTAATTCATGATCGGATAACGGGACTCCCAGATATAAGTGATCTTCTCACCCTCCCGAAACGCCTCCTTCAACAGCCCATTTGCAGCAACCATATAAGGATCCGGAACCGTAATTCGGAGCAGGACGCCATCACGGGGTTTGCTCACGGGGTGATCCAGGCAGGGCATAAAGACTTTCCCTCCTTCATTTTGGGATGAAAGTCCCATCCAATGATAGCCCAGATCGTCCTTTTCCCAGGTAAACCCACCTATCCAAGGGGGTCTGACGGCGATGGGCGTTCGCCCTCCATAATACACCGTCACGGAAGTGGGCTTGGATCCTCCCAAAAGAATATCCAATAAGCCTTTTCCATGGGAGAAGGCAAGCTCGTTGCCATCCGCCTCAACCTTCGTTACCGTGTAGGCATCTACCAACTGCAGACGTAGCCGATCCGTTTCCTGAAGATAGCCCAGTGAAAGCGTTGCACTGCCCGATAGTACCTGCTCCTCCGGTAAAATCTCCAGATCCAACGAAATCTTGTTCACCTCAAAAGTGGCCTGCACGCTGTCCAAGGGACCGCCCCAATTCCAGTTGTGCTGCTGTGCATAGCTACCGAAGCCCGTCGTTGCAACCACAAAAAACAACCCCACCGTAACTTGGCACACAATACTTCTAATGCTCTTCATAGGTTTATAAAATGTAGTTGTTGGTATCTCAAGATCATAAGATAAGCTCGTATTTTTGTTCTCTGAGAAGAACTCCAAATGAATCGGACGACTCCTCCAAGACCAACTCAAAGCCTGCCTTTCGGTACATTGAGGCTGCCTGGGTCAGCTTATCACTGGTCCAAAGGTAAACTGCCCTATAACCAGCCCTCCGACCATGCTCCAAACAGGAAAAAAACAACAAGTTGCCCAGCCCAAGTCCTCTAACAGATGGATCAACCACGAAATACCGCAGCTGCGCCTGATCGGGAGATCGGTGGACAAGAGAGATGAACCCCACAAGCTCCCCACCCTGCTCAGCAAGCCATACTTGATCCAATCCCGGTTTAAAATGTTTGACAAAATCGGAAAAGGTCTCCGCTACGTATCTTTCAAATCCCAGCCCAAACCCAAACTCCTCATAGTATAATTTTCCGTGCAGCCGTACAACCGCGCCGATGTCTCCAGGAAGAAGATGTCTGCGAATTCCAATATCAGAAAGGCAACTAGACGAGGACATAATAATGTGTAGAGGTGGCTGTCTGCCTACCGATCGTCAAAGCTACGCAATTCGGATAAAGCTGGCAATAAACAGACCCAAGAACGGAACGGCGGAGAAAGGTTCGCAAATGATCGCCCGTTCCTTTGCTTGATTCTGGGATATCGCCTAACTTGAACCTTCAAATAGATGAATACCAAAAAAATCACGCTTGATCCCTAGTGTGAATCACCGTAAAACCAACTGAACTATGTCATTGATACATGAGACCATGGGCAAAGCCCAACAGGCCTTTTTAACATTCAAAAATGCAACCGGAGCCGAAAAGGGGGCATTTTTAGAGGCCATAGCCCAACAAATCGAGCTTATAAAGGAGCAACTTATTCCCATCGCGGCGGCTGAATCGAACTTACCCGAAGGACGTATCACAGGTGAAACCGGACGCACCTTGGGACAGATCCGCTTGTTTGCGGGTCTGGTCAAAGAAGGAAGCTGGGTAGAAGCAACCATAGATCAGGCCGATCCGAACCGAGCACCTCTGCCAAAGCCGGACATCCGACGCATGCTGCGTCCGCTGGGGCCTGTCGTGGTCTTTGGTGCAAGCAACTTCCCGTTGGCATTTTCGACAGCAGGAGGTGACACCCTATCGGCATTGGCAGCAGGGTGTACAGTGATTTACAAAGCACACCCCGCACACCCGAAAACATCCCAAATGGTAGCTGATGCCATACGCTCAGCTGCAAAGGAGACCGGGATGCCCGAGGGGGTCTTTCAACACATAGAAGGGGGCGTGGAAGAGGGACAGGAGCTGGCTGCGCACCCGGTGGCAAAGGCCATAGCCTTTACAGGTTCCTTCCGCGGCGGCAAGGCACTTTTTGACACAGCCAATGCGCGCAAAAACCCCATACCTGTTTTTGCGGAAATGGGAAGCGTGAACCCCATCGTAGCATTTGAATCCAAACTCTCCGCAAACCTCGAAGAGTTGGCAGCTACCTACGTGGGATCTCTTACCTTGGGAGTGGGACAGTTCTGTACCAATCCGGGGCTGATCTTTGTGCCCCATGCCCTTGCAGACCGCTTTGCCAGTGAAGTAAGCAAAAAAATGGAGAAAATAGCCAAAGCACCGATGCTGCACGAAGGCATTGCCCAAACCTATTATGCCGCATTACGCCGGCTGAGCGATAACGGGAACCTCTCCTGGGTTACGGTGTTCGACAGCGAAGATGTGCTGCTGGCGGCCCCGGCTTTTGCCCGGGTATCCGCTCGGGACTGGATGAAAAACAGCGATTTCCAAGAGGAAGTATTTGGGCCGTTTGGTATCATGATTACCTATGAACATCTCGACGAACTGACCGAGGCCATAGAAGCCTTGCACGGACAGCTGACATGCACCGTCTGGGCTGAGGAGTCCGAAATTGCTGCCCACAAGGCGTTGGTCAGCCAACTGGAAGAAAAATGTGGCCGTTTGCTGTTCAAGGGTGCGCCAACCGGCGTAGAAGTTGGCTACGCCATGCAGCACGGGGGGCCCTACCCCTCTACCACAGACAGTAGGTCCACGTCGGTGGGCGTATATGCCATCAAACGGTTTGCACGACCGGTGGCCTACCAGGATATGCCCGCCGCGCTGTTGCCCGAGGAGCTCAAGGACAACAACCCTCTCCGGATATGGAGAACCGTGGATGGGAATTGGCAGCAATAACCCAAAAATTATGACCATGCAAAAACAGCTTTGTTTGTTTATCATGATTATCCTGGGCACCGATTTATGCGCCCAGGATTCTCTTTATATACGGGTCAACCAACTGGGATACCTCCCGGAGGACGTTAAAACAGCCTTGGCATTCTCGAAAAGAAAAACCCGCGAGCGGATTTTACTGATAGAAAAGGTAAGCGGTAGGGAAGTGAAAGAAATATCCCCCAAACCCATCCCGTCTGCGTGGGGTGTATTTGACCATTTTTATGCGCTTGACTTTACCGATATTACCGAAGAGGGTGCCTATTACCTCAAAGCTAAGAAATCAAACCACCGATCCGCTGAATTCCAAATAGGGGCTAAGGCTTACGGCCACTATCAGGAGACCCTATTGGCATTTATGCGGCAGCAGCGCTGCGGCTACAATCCGACACTCGATATGGTATGCCATGCCAAAGACGGAAGGAGCTTCTACGGACCTGTACCCGACAGTACGTACTTCGACCTCAGCGGGGGCTGGCACGATGCCGGAGACCAGCTCAAATACCTGATCACGGGAAGTTATGCCACCGCACACATGCTAATGGCCTATGAACTTTATCCAGACCGCTTTGGGGATACCCACAACGCACTAGGTCAGCCCGGCAGCAATGGAATCCCCGACATCTTGGACGAGGCAAAGTGGGGATTGGATTGGATTCTAAAGCTCCACCCGCGGGAGGATATTCTATTTCACCAAATTGCCGACGACCGTGACCACCGGGGATTCAAGATTCCCAACAAGGATAACTC
The DNA here is from genome assembly GCF_000390185.1 of Lunatimonas lonarensis. GTDB lineage: Bacteria > Bacteroidota > Bacteroidia > Cytophagales > Cyclobacteriaceae > Lunatimonas > Lunatimonas lonarensis. Next base: position 100,935 of record NZ_AQHR01000050.1, read on the forward strand.
GGACTACGGGTGGGGAGAAAACGAATATAGAGCGGCCTACATCGCCACCGGCGAGCCACAGGGCCTAGGCAAATACCAAAGTGAAGCCACCGGCCTAGCCAACTTGGCAGGACGCAGTGCCGCCGCCATGGCCATTGCCGCACGGATCTGGAAAGAAAAGTTGGATGATCAGGCCTTTTCGGAAAAATGCCGGAAGGCTGCGATTTCACTGTACGCCCTAGGTAGGGAAAAGGAAGGCTACCAACAGGGGAACAGCTACGGGGCACCCTATAGGTACAACGAAGAAACCTGGGCTGACGACATGCAGTGGGGTGCAGCCGAACTCTATCGCCTGACCGGGGAAAAAACCTACCTGGAACAGTCCACGACCTATGCACTGCAAAGCGCAAACGCAGATTCCTGGACAGTACGGGATACCGCCTCGCATTATCAGCTCTACCCGTATATAAACATGGGGCACTTTGCACTGCACCAAGTGGCGGATAAAGACCTGAAAAAAACATTAGAGGGATACTATCGGGATGGGATAGAATATACCCTGAAACGGGCAAATACCAATCCCTACCACATCGGAATCCCCTTCATCTGGTGCAGCAATAATTTACTTACCAGCCTGATAACCCAGGTTATTCTATATGAAAAAATGACCGGAGATACGCAATACGAACCTTTTCTGACTGCACAAAGGGACTGGCTATTTGGCCGAAACCCGTGGGGAACCTCCATGTTTACTGGAATTCCCGCAGAAGGGGAATATCCCAAAGACGTGCACACCAGCGTCTACGTGATGCTTGGGCTGGATGTACCTGGAGGTTTGGTGGACGGCCCCATATACCGCAGCATCCATGACAAACTCCTGGGCCTGACGCTAAACGATCCCGATGAATTTGCCCATGTGCAAAACGACCACGTGGTGTACCACGACGACGTTGGCGACTACAGCACAAACGAACCCACTATGGATGGAACCGCCGGAGCCATCCTCATGATGGCCCACTTTGGCATGCCGGCAAGTCCCCCGCCTGCCAAATAGAAAAGTAACGGATGTATCGGCAAAAAGAACCTTCATCGTACCGTGAATCATGGGAAATGAATGCAACCTATGGTTTGACCAAAAATAATTCCCTGAACATCAGTAGCCAAACTGGAGTTATATGACTAAATTAACGGAATAATACACCGCTACGCTGTTCATGATTCGCTTACATTTCTTTCTCCCCGTATTTCTTTTGCTTCTAGCGGCCTGTGAAAGAGGCCAGGAAGAACCGGATACCCGTATGGAGGAGGAGGTTTTTTTCCAGCTGTTTGTTGGGGAAGAACGCTTTGAATACAGATACCGACTACCTGAAAATTACCTGAGTGTAGAGGGAGGAATGGGATTTGTGGAAAAAAAATCAGATGCCGATCCCCAAAACTACCTGGTCTACGTCAACCAATTGGATGTGCTTTTGGTGGATGTGGATGGACATTGCACCATCAGTCCCAGTTCCAATGCCTGTTTTTTTGCCAACTTCATTTTCGCGCCCCAAGCAGGCACCAAGCAAAACACAGGCATCGTCAGCTTTTTGGTAGGGAACTATGTCCTCAACAAGCAACGGACAAACGACCCCGCGATGGATGTTTTTTTTGAAGTGGAAGTAACCCGAACCAGCCAAGAACAGCGCCTGATGGAAGGCTCCTTTCGCGGAAAACTCTTCACACGTATACCGAGTGGAAGAATACCGGAGACCACGCCCCGGATGGATGTACATGGCAGCTTTCGGGTGGGAATGATCGGAAACCCAGGCGAACTTAACCTGCCCAAAAACAACCGGTTACTTCAAACAAGGTGAGCGGAAATCAGTATCCATTACCAAAAGGATAAACGCCAGTAACGCCGGGATCTCCTCCCAGTCAAAGGGCAACACATCCTGGGAGTGTGCGAGTGCATCGCGCAGCTTGCCCACATCCCGCATGCGATCGTCAAAAACCTTTCTGCTTAGTTGATCCCCGAACAATTTGTACCTTTTTTCCTTCGAAAAAACAGATCCCAGATCCGCCAAATGAAGGCAATGAACCACATCTATCTCTTCCGACCTGGACCGCTTCATCCGGTAAAGCTTACGGGCAGCCGCCAATCGTTCCCGGGACAGACTTTTCTCCCACTCCGGCACCAAACTGCGCACCATTTCCTTTAATACCGTCTCCAACACACTCACAAACCCAAACAGGGCCAATCGAACGGGGATTTTGTCCAAGTCACTACGGGTGGCAATATGCGTAACCCTTCCCCCACTCCGCAAAAACACCCTCCGTTTCGCTGCTATATGGGGAAACACCTGCAAAAGGGGAGCTTGAAGGGAAAAAACCGCATCCACAGGGATCTCCACAAGCCGATCATCCCCCACATCAAATTTCATCAGGCCGGCAGGAATAGCCACTACGGCAGTCTGAAAGTTGTGGTTTGCCATCTCGGAGAGGTAGGTCTCAGGCTTAAAAACCACCAACTCCTCAGCGATGGCACGTACCGGCAGGTGGTTTTTGAAAAAATCAAACAGCTCATGAACCTCATTCATAGGTTAAAAATAGCTATTCTGATCCTAGGAGAGAAGAGGTAGGCGCTAAATTTCAGAATGCCTGACCCACAACTCCACACCGGCGGAGGTGGTTATCAGGTCATACCACCAAAAAGGCTTACCGTTTATCTACTAGATAGCGTATAAACTAGCGTCTGCAACCCAAAAAAAAGCGGACGGGAAGGGAATTATTGGACGGTATGGGCAAAAATCCTTCCAGGTAACACCCCAAACAAACAGGCTTGGGATATTAGGAGACCTGGGGATCGATCTTATTTTTTCGGTGCCAGTGCACTATCCCCGATCCTCCAAATTCCCGGTATACCAAGACAATCAACGCTACTTCAAACAGAGTAAGAAAAAGCAACCCCGGAAGAGCAAACACCACCGTCATAAACGATATCCCCGTCAACACCCCCAACGACCCAGTGATTACACAAAGGACATCGTTTGGACGGGCACGTTGTATAAAGCTAATGGCAAACAACAGATAGAGTAAGCCGGTCACCAACGACCTTAAAATAAGTCCGGATACCACCTCTGTCTCCAACCAGTAAGTCAATGCATCCTCTAACATAAAAACACCTGTGCTACAAACCAGAAGAAATGTTGTCACCTTCATCAGTCGATCATTCCATCTATCCGCCAATTTGAAAAAGGCGGCCATAAAAAATGCGAAAAATATCAGGACGCCCATTTTCAACAACGCGTACCACAGCGCAAACCCATCCCAAAAGCCACTCTCTCCCATGAAGAGACGTATATCAACCCCAGACTCTAGGATGGCAAGTATGAGGTAACCAATACCCACTGCATAGGCATACCGCAGCCAAGAGGTTTCGATGGGCAATTCACCCTCCATATCTTCGGAATGGAGGTTGCCGACCTCGGAGGGATCCACCTCCAAAGCCTCCAAAATGGCCTTTACAGTATACGGACGTGGGGTCACCTCCCCCGCTTCTATTCGCTGGATTGTGCGGACGTTGATATTACACCGCTCCACCAACTCTTCCTGAGTCATTCCTTTGCCCTTTCTCCACACCTGGATCATATGGCCCAATTGGGGTTGCTTCATCTGCGTAAAATTTTGTTTGACCATGGCAAATTGGAACGATTTACCCAAATATAGCCCGAAAAAGAAGAGGATTTCACCCGACATTTACCCGACATTGAGGGAAAACCCCAACTAGTACGCAAATACACTAACCGAACCCTCCCATTTCCACAAAATCCACTAACTTGGATAACCAAAAGCCTCCTCCCTATGAGCAATCACACCCATAAGAACCGCTTAAGAAACCCACTAATTTATTTTTTCCTTCTAGGCATGCTTATAATTGAAGCGTGTACCCCTTCCACCCAATCCGAAGCTAACACAAACGACGAAATGAGCTCAAAGACAGCACGTAGAACCAAACTTTATGAATTATTGGGGAGAATGCCTGATCGTGAAAGACCCCTTTCGGTAGAAGTGGTTTCGGTCACCGAAACCGACGGCATGGTGACCGAAAAATGGCTGATGGACCTGAACGGGATCGAGAAAGTGCCTGCCTTCTTCACCAAGCCTGCCAACGCCAGCGGCAAAATCCCCCTGGTACTGTTTAACCACTCCCACTTTGGCCAGTATGCGGTCGGAAAGAATGAATTGGTGATGGGCAGAAAGGAAATGCAAGCCCCACCTTATGCCAAAGCCTTGGCGGATGAAGGCTATGCGGCATTTTGCTTGGATGCCTGGGGATTTGAAGAACGATCCGGAAGGGCAGAGCTGGACATTTTTAAGGAAATGCTGTGGAAGGGCCAGGTGATGTTTGGAATGATGGTATATGACAACCTTCGGGCACTCGACTATCTCCAGACCAGGGAGGACCTCGATGCTGAACGGGTCGCCACCATGGGCATGTCCATGGGCAGCACCATGGCTTGGTGGCTGGGGGCCTTGGACGAGCGCATCAAGGTGGTGGTAGACCTCAACTGCCTTACGGACTTTCAGACGCTCTTGGAAAAAGGGGAGCTTCGCCGCCATGGCATCTACTATTATGTACACGACCTCCTCACACACTTTACGACCTCATCCATCAACGCGCTGATTGCCCCACGGCCCCATTTTGGGCTTGCCGGAAGATTCGACCCCCTCACCCCACTGGAAGGGCTGGAAATCATCGACGCAGACTTGAAGGAAACTTACGAAAAGGAAGGGGCTCCCGACGCCTGGAAACTCAAAATCTACGATGTGGGACACGAGGAAACCGCTGAAATGAGAGCCGATATCCTGGCGTTTCTACGGAAGTGGCTCTAAAAAACAGGTCGATATTTGTGGGATTGATTGTCGCGGGAATTGGGATGACACGTTTGCATAGCCCTGGTAGGCTATTTCTATGATTATCGCGCCATTGGTGCTTGGGTGGAGCTGGCCGCATGATTCCATGGCACGTTAGGCTATGCAAGTGCCCGTCGCACCGTTGGTGCTTAGTTAATTATCAGCACCAACGGTGCAAAATCAGTAGCCTTGGGCAACGCCCAAGGTAGCATGCGAAGATGCCACCCAAGCGCCAAAGGCGCGGAATCAGTAGCCTAAAGCATCACCCCAATACACCCTTATCTGATAAGGACAAATGGCACCAATCCACAGAAGCGCGATCATCAGCCCCCAAGCTTGTACGCAAACTTGCGGGTATCCACCACCCGCAACAGCTCCTGTATACCAGGAAAGGAGGGATTGATCAATAAGTTATGCTCTTCCGGATAAAAGGACTCATGTAACCGCGCAGAAGGAACCTTGAGAAAGGGAAAGGTATTTTGCATCAGCCACTGCCTGCCAAAATCCTGGGTGGCCCTGCCATGCGGCAATATGTCCCAATCCTCCGGAAGGCTGCTCCTTTCCAGTGTACCAATCAGGCTATCGGACGGGATCTCATACACAACTACATACCACGGATCGGTACCAGCAGAAGTTCCCTTGATACACAGGTACTCCAACGCCGCCAAGGCTGCCGAACTCGCCGCGTAGATCATGGGCAACCCTTTGGGATTCCACCTTCCGCCAGACAGGGAACTGCTGTACGGCGCTTGGTGGTACCTCTCCGACATCATGCGGTAATACGTCAACATGCGCTAGAGGAAATTGCCGTAGTGGAGGGCATCTACCGCCTCATGCACCAGCTCTATGCCCGCCATGGAAAGCATCAGATCCACTGGCTTAGCTTGACCTAGGGATAAATTGGGTGTGTGCAGCCAGGATTTGAAGTGGGATTGCCGACCAAAAACCTCCATACCCTTCCTGATGGCCTCATCGATCTTAAAGAACTGGTAAGAACCCGGCGTACCTATCAGGCTCGCAGCAGACCACCTGGATACCGTGCTCGGCGAAACGGCCGCTGCTTTGGCCACATCCACCATCTTCAGCTCCAAAAAATCAACGATGGGAGAAATCTCGGCAAATGTAAGGTTCTTTTCTAGGTGTGCCGCCACATCAAACATACTGTGGACCTCCCTGAGAGAAACCAAAAAATACCCATAGCCTCTCTTTACCTCATAACTAACCCGATCTTCTCCCCTCCGGACGACAAATGTATCGGCATAGCCATACTCCCCTTGGAAATCATTAAGGGCGGTAACATCCTCTTGGGCCGGGGGCATGTATTTCTTAACCTTTGCCATAATTAATTTCATTTGATAAACAAACATACATCATTTGAAATAAATTTACAAATTATCCCCCCATTTTCTGGCCACTCTGTCGAGATAATACCTCACAAAAAAGAGTATCGGACGGGCAGCCCAACACTCCTTTTAGAGATCAACCGGTTAGTAGAGCCTCCATTTATTAGGCACCAGTCGCCAATCGTCTGCCCAGAATCACTGCTGAGATAGTCATGGATGTAAGCAACAGCGCAAACAGCCTAAGGGAGATCTCATCCACGACGTAAGCGTAAATTGTGGTGAGGATGAGCAGCACAAGGATTATCAGTAGAATCAAGTCAAATTTTACCATGACAAACGAACGTTCGTAATACAGTATCTTGCGCCAAAATACGGCCGATCCGGTGAAAAAAAATTTCAGTGGCCCGTTTTTTATAGATGAAAATCGGGTTGAATTTATTTGAAACTATGATTCAAACAGTTCAATAACCCTTTTAATCACTTTTACCGGTAACATATCAACCAAAAAAAAGAAGCTGCTCATGAAAATGAACAGCTTTTCTTCTAACTCAAAAACAAAACCCGAAAAGACTAAACCTCAACACTAGTCTCCTGCGCCACTCTGCCATCAATACTCGTACCGGGGGCAATCTCTGCATTTTTCCCCTTCTTGGTAAGGAAGAGAATACAAACCAACACACCTAGCAAAATGGCTGCGGTTTGTCTGTCTTCTCCCTCTTCAAAAATCCTAGTGCTTGTAAGCCTAACTTCAGAACCATCAACCGCCTGAACGGATTTCACTTCTACTTCCACAGATCCCTCTTTCCCGAGTCCCTTAGCTTTCTGTACCCGGACTACTTGCCCTCTGGCAGGTGCACCACGTCTAATTACCGTTTGCCCACCAACCTTCACATCGTCTCTGACAAAAAAATCGATCGTTTGACCTACTGTCAGGTTTGCTGAAGATATCCCGCTAGAATTTTCAAGGGTAACAACTGTTCCTGCCGGAATTTTGACAGTTTCATAACTTCTGGGGATAAATGACATATTCAGAATTGAAAATGCCAAGAAGAAGCAAACAACTTTAATTCCCTGATTGTTTTTTAAATTTTTAATCATTTTGTTTTAAAATTTAGATGGTAACTAATTAAAAGAATATTTCATTTTTGATTTTAAATTATTTTTCTTGAATTCATTTTTTCTTTTGGCTGCTTTTACACCACCTGAAATGGAGCCACTGTAAAAAGTGAGAGCGAATATACCTGACAGGACTCCAACCCCCTTATTGCCAACATCAAAACTTGTATAGGCTGCGTAGCCGAGCAAACCAGTAAGAATAGCCGCAGAAAAACCTGTCACTGTATGTCCCGAATACAAATAGCCTCCCCCTGGAAAAACACCTAATAACCCGGCAACTGCTGGCCTTAAAAAGCTCAAATCAGCCAATTCATTGATGATTTGAGTATTATAACGCACATAATCAGCATAGGCGTAATCAGCAGTGATATTGCCATACGATCTCAACGCCGCATTATAATCATCGGCATATGCATGAGCAAGCCCGCTAAACTCATCTGCCTTTTGAAATTCACCATCTGGCCATGCTGAAATGACATCGACAGCCTTTTCAAACTGGCCTAGCTTAAACCAAGCCTCTGCCACCTTAATATTCAAAAACGGATCTCCCTTCAGCTCCCCGGGAAGATAATTGGCATGATGAAAAATAACCTTCTCATATTCCGCCAAACCGAACAATGCTCTGTAATGGTTAATCTCCAGAAGCCTCCTGCTATTGAAATCCCCACTTATAAGAATCCGATGGTATTCGTAAATGGCTTCCTGAAAATATCCCTCATCAATCAATTGCCCCAAAAGCATCAACGAAACATCGGGCACAGTGTCCTTAACAGAAAAAAGCCTCTCGGGCTTAACCAAAAGCTCCTCCATTTCATATCCTGAGACTACGGAATCCAGCAATTTAAACTCCCCATTCATCATCACACCAGGGTAGTAGGAATGCTCATGCCCACACCTTAAAAGCCTATCTGAGGTCAAAGCCAAAGCCTTAAAAACTCCATGGCTCTTAAAAGCAGACATAGCGTAATTAGAACAACTTGGATGCATTGGGCACTTTGTAGGCCGAATATCGCTGATATAATTTTGGTAAATAGCATAAACATTGCCCACACTTTCAGTCTGTGCGAAAGCATCAACAAAAAAAACTCTACTCATAGAGAAAAGGAAAAAAACTAATGCCCCTCTCATTTCTTTTGATAAATTAAACCTAAAACAATTTTTTTATAAAGCCTGAAAAACAATACTTAGACACAAATGTATGAAGTATTCCTACTAAATCAAGCAACCTATTTTATTAATTTACATTTTTCAAAAAACAAATATCTCTAACGCCATTAGTCCGACGGGAAAAATTCAATCAAATTAATATCACTTAAAATCCCTGGAAGGGAAAAGTTCTCCCTGCACGGGTTTGCCCAGCGTAGCCGGCGGTTTGGCACCCGCCTTAGCAGAGCCGGCACGCACCGGCTTTTCCACCGAACCGATATTGCGTGCATCGGGATCTACCCGCAACAGGCTGTTCAGGTTGTGGCAGGAGCGCACCACCACGTGGATCACCTCCCCTTCTATCTGCACCTTGCCCGCCACCATCAGCAGCTTGGACTGCAGGATCACCGGGCGATACTGCTCAAAGGTCTTGGCCCACACCACCAGATTGGCAAAGCCCGTCTCATCCTCTATGGTCACAAAAAGCACCCCTTTGGCCGTCCCGGGGCGTTGCCGCACGGTAATCAGCCCACAGACCTTCACGAAAGCCCCATCCTTCAACTTGCCCAAGAGGCCCGTGGGAATCACCCGTAACTGGTCCAGCTTTTCACGCACAAAGCTGACCGGATGCGCCTTGAGCGAAAGCGTGGTGGCCGCATAGTCGCGCATCACATGCTCCATGGGGGACACCTCTGGCAGGGCGATCATTCTTTCCTCCGGGGTCTCCAGCACCTGCCCCTCAAACACCCCCACCGGTCTGCCCTGCAGGGCCAGCACATCCCACAGCGCCTGCCTGCGGTGCAGCCCCATAGAGCGGAACGCATCCGCATCTGCCAAACGCTCCAAGGCACCCTTGGGCACTCCCACATGGATCAGCTCGGTGACGTGGGCATAGGGCCTTGTCCGATGGGCTACCAACCGCTCCATATCTTCCTGCTGCAACCCCTTTACATGCCGAAAACCCAACCTGATGGCAAAGTACTTTCCTTGCCTTTCCTCAAACACATTATCCCACAGGGAGCGGTTCACGTCCACAGCCCGCACCTCCACCCCGTGCTTGCGGGCATCCGTCACGATCTGGGCCGGCCGGTAAAACCCCATGGGCTGACTGTTGAGCAAGGCCGCCGCAAACACATCCGGGTAATGGTATTTGAGCCAACAGGATATGTAGACCAGCAGTGCAAAACTGGCCGCATGGCTCTCGGGAAAACCATAACTGCCAAACCCCTCCAACTGCCGAAACACCCGCTTGGCAAACTCCTCCTCGTACCCGCGGGCCACCATGCCTCCCACCAGCTTTTTCTCGTATTGGCTCACCAGCCCGTGGGCCTTGAACGTCGCCATGCTACGGCGCAGCCCGTCTGCCTCGGCAGGGGTAAAGCCCGCCGCCACGATGGCAATCTCCATGGCCTGCTCCTGAAACAGCGGCACGCCAAGCGTCCGGCCCAGTATCTCTTCCAACTCTTTGGAGGGATACTCCACCGGTACTTCACCCCGCCTCCTCTTCAGATAGGGGTGCACCATATCCCCCTGTATGGGGCCCGGCCGCACGATCGCCACCTCAATCACCAAGTCGTAAAAGGTTCGGGGCTGTAGCCTTGGCAGCATGGACATCTGGGCGCGGCTTTCTATCTGAAACACCCCCAGGGTGTCCGCATGGCTGATCATCTCGTAGACTTCGGGGTCGTCCTGGGGAATGTTGGCCAGCGTAAGCTCCCTCCCATAATGATCCCTCACCAGGTCAAAGGCCTTTCGGATGCAGGTAAGCATCCCCAGTGCCAGCACGTCCACCTTCAAAAAGCCCAACGCATCGATATCATCCTTGTCCCATTCGATGCAGGTACGGTTGGCCATACGGGCATGGAGCACCGGACACAGCCTGGCCAGCTTGTCCCGCGTGATCACAAACCCACCCGTATGCTGCCCCAACTGACGGGGAAAACCCATGTATTGCCGGGTAAGCGCCAGCGTCTTCCGCAAGTGGGTATCTCGGGGATCAAACCCCTGTGAGGAAACTTTTTCGCCTTGCAGCCACTCCTCCGTAAGCTCATGCCCCGACTTGGCGAGCCGATCCACCGTATCCAGCGACATGCCCATGGCCTTGCCCACATCCCGCACGGCACCCTTCCAGTGCACCTGGGTGACAGTAGCCACGATGCCCGCCCGGTCACGCCCGTATTTTTCATAGATATATTGCATCACCTCCTCCCGCCGCTCGTGCTCAAAGTCCACATCGATGTCCGGGGGTTCGTTGCGGGCATCGGACATAAACCGGGCAAAGAGCAGCTTAAATTTGGAAGGATCCACCGAGGTAATGCCCAGGCAATAGCAGACCACCGAATTGGCAGCCGAACCCCTTCCCTGACAGAGTATACCCCGATCCCGGGCAAAACGCACCAAATCGTACACGGTAAGAAAGTACGACGCATATTCTTTCCGAGCGATAAAGTCCAGTTCATAGACAACGTTCTCCCGGATACTTTCCGGAAGCTGTCCCCCAAAGGCCCTCTTGGCCCCTTCCCAGGTCAGCAGCTCCAGTTCCTCCTGTGGACTGCGCCCTTCGCTGGTGATCTCCTCGGGATACTGATATTTCAATTGATCCAGGGAAAAAACACAGGATTCGGCTATCTCCAGGGTGCGCCGCAGGGCAGCCGGATAGTCCCGAAACAGCCGGAACATCTCCTCCCCGGGCTTGAGGTAGCGTTCGGCATTGGGGTGCAGGCGAAAGCCCGCACTTTGTATCGTGCACTTTTCCCGAATGCAGGTAAGCACATCCTGCAGGGCCCGCCTACCCGGCGCATGGTAATGCACATCGTTTACGGCCACCAGCGGTATACCCAAACGTTGCTCCGCAAGAAGCAGCCTATGCATGCGCTTGTGGTCTCTGCCCCCGTAATAAAAAGCTGCGCCAAGGGAAAGCCGATTGCCCAAAGCCTCCTTGTATGCTTCCAATGCGGCATAAAAATCCGGGGAAAAATCCAGCTCCGCATTCAGCTCTGCCGGCGGCACGGCAACAAACAGGATCCCCTCCGCATATTCATAGACATCCGCGCGGTACAGGTGGCACACCCCCTTCTCTGCCCGCAGGTTGCCCACCGTAAGCAGTGAGGAAAGGCGACCGTAGGCCTCCTGATCCGTAGGATAGGCCAACAGGCTGGGGCCGTCCAGCAGATCCAGCCTGCAGGCGGGGATAAAACGCAGGCCGGACTCCTTGGCTGCGGCATGGGCACGGACGATTCCCGCCAGCGTATTGCGGTCGGTCACCGCCACCCCGCCATACCCCAGTTGCTTGGCCCGCCACACCATCTCCTCGGGATGGGAGCCTCCCCGCAAAAAGGAAAAGTTTGTCGTTACCTGTAGTTCTATATAATCTTGTCCGCGCATTACCGTTGGTCTGTCTTGTTCAAAACCGGCCGTCTACCTATGGGAAAAAGCCGTGCAAAAACCACCTAGGCTCCCCATTGCCATACAGCCCCAGCCGAAAGAGCCAATACCTGGCCCCCGAGGGATCCTCCACACAGTAGTAATCGCGGGGAGGGCCGGTCTGCAGCCACCATTCCTGCTCTATGCGCTCAGGTCCGTCGGCTTTGGCCACCTGAATGATCTTGCCCTGATGCCTGAAATGCACCGGAGGGTAATCGGGCAGGGGCACCATCACCTCGATGGGCTCCGGTTTAGGCAGCACATGCAGGGGACGGGGCGCGTCGGGCCAAGCGGTGTCGGACTGCTCGTCCAATGACTCCGCAGGACGGATGGAACGCTCGGGCCAGTGGTGCTCTTGGGGCAGGTAACGGTGTATGTGTCCAGCCCCCACCTTGGCCTCCACCCGGTCCAGCAGCTCGGCCACGGCAGCAGGATCTCCGGAGCGGTGCCACAGCTGCTCTTGCGGGCTGTGCACTTTTTCCACCAACAGCCCCTCCAGGGTAAAAAGCTCTATGCCCATCGCCGGCTCAAAGCTGGGGATCTTCAGCACAAACAAGCGGAACAGGTGCTCCGGGTTATGGGAAGCCCTACCCGTGCCTATGCTGATCTGCACCGTTTTCCCGTCCACTCGCAGCCCACTGAACACCGCCTTGCGCAGGCCCCTTCCCTCCCGGGAAAGACGCTGGCATAACCTATCCAGTAAATGTTGTAGAGCTATCTCTATCCCCTTTCGCGTGCTGATGGGCTCCAGGCAGGGCAGTTGCTCCTCATACGGAACCCGGGGCTGCACCGGCGTAAAGGGCTCCTGCTCCGTGCCCAGCGCCTGCCCCAGCCGCCGCAACAGGCCCTCCCCAAAACGCCGCCGCAGGGTAGGCAGGGGCATATCGATAAACTGTCGGATCTGGCGAAACCCGAGCTTCTGTAGCCCTTCCAGCACAGGGGCTTCCAAACGCAGCGCACTGGGCGGCAAAGACAGCAAGGCCTCCCGCTGCCCTCCGGCACCGACAATGCACCCATCTTCCTCCCCGTAGCGCGCCAGTGCCCAGGCTGCACCGATGGTATCTGCTATGGCCGCACGCACGCGGTAGCCCTTGGCCCCCAACTCAGCCAGCACCGCCTTCAGGTAGGGCCGCTCCCCGCCCCAGAGGTGCGGACAACCCGAAATATCCAGCACCAAGCCGGACGGGGGATCCGGAGCCGCATAAGGCGTATAGCGCAGGCTCCATTCCGCCAAGCGATACAGCAGCTTATCTCCCCAGCCAGGCTTCTCAGCCAAAACCTCCAAGGTGGGATAGATAGCACGGGCGTCTGCCACGGCCGTACCGGGATGGACACCAAGTGCCAAGGCTTCTCTACTGGCCGCCCGCACCACCGTCCTCCCCCGCTCGGGAGCTGCCAACACAAAGGCCTTTCCCTTCAGCTCGGGCCTGCGTATCGCCAGCCGGTCGGTGGTCAAGTGGCAAAACCACAGGGACAGAAAACGCCTAGGCATAGCGGCGCCCCTCCTGTGCGCGCTGCGGGAATACTTCTTTCCTGGACAAGGAACGAAACTCCGGTCCCCTCCACGCCAACTCCCAAGTCCCGGGCCTGCCATTCCGTACCTTCAGCAAGTCTACCCGCCAGGTAGGGAAACCCACTCCGGGCATTCCCTCCTCCACCTGACTGGGAAGGGGAGCCACCTTCCAGCGGGTAGTGCAGGCGGTGGCGTGCAGGCTTCGGGGCTGATGGCGGTGCAGAAAGCCCGTGACCCGGCTGCGCTCCACGGCCAGTTGCAGGCGTTGGGAATCGGCAAAGCTCAGCTCCCGGAGTTCTCCCACCACCGCCGCCAGTGCGTCGCATTTCAGGGCCTGCTCCAGCGTCCAGAGCACCTCCTTTTCGGAGGACAGATCCACAAACACCACCCGATCCGGATCCAGGCCAAACAGCCGCATGCCGGGTGGAAACACCCGCCGTCGGTTGCCTATCCAGAGGCAGAAGCCCCCTTTGCGGAGCAGCATGCCCAGCAGGGAGGTGATAAATCCCTGGGTGGCTGCCGCCTCGGGAGCAGTGGTACTGACAAACTCGTGGTTGGCGGCAAGGGGAAACACATGTCCCGGAAAGGCGGCCTGCATGGGACCAAGCGCCAGGGCCGCATTCCCGCGCTGGGCTTCCCGGGGCAGGGAACCCTCCAGTGCCATGACTTCCTGCCGCAACTGCCGCAGTCGTTCTATTTTCTCACATACCTGTGCCATACCCAAAACCTTTCTATTGACACGTTTTATGTCATTTTACTGACTATAATAATATCATAAACTAGGCAGAATTGCAAAAGGTTTTTTGGGAGAAAGTAGGGGGAAGTTTGCGGTAAGCACAGAAGGATTCCATGCAGAGGCACTGTAAATCAATACTCTAAGGTAAAAAATCCAAGGGGATTTTTAGACCACTGTCCCGGACCAACTTGTGCTATCCGGTGGCTGCGGGTGAGGTGCTGGAGATAGGAAAATTCCACGCCTACACCAGTCGCCAAATCCCCGAAACCGACCCACAGCAGCTCGTACAGGCCGTAAGGGACATGCAGCAGGTGGTCAGTGGATGGAAGGAGGGGTCTATTTGAAATTCATCATTCGAAGGAAATTTGCATTATGAATCCTAATTCAATAAAAAATTCCGAAATTGAAATCGTATGGCCTGGACAGGTTAACAATTGACTCAAGCGATACTAACGAAAACATTTCGGGGGGAGTTGGTAAGTCAAGAGATTAAAGAGTATGGGGTGGAGATTGAGGGGTTGATGGGGGCGGAGGGGAAAGAGGGATATGGAATCGAGTAAATTATTTAAACGGTTTGTGAAAAATTAACCTATTGCTTAATTTTGATGTGAAAGAAGTCTCAAAAACTTACAGCAGCAGAAAAAAGTATTATCAGAAGAGTTGCGCAATACGAATACGATTTAACCCAAACATCATGACGAACTCAATCAAAAAAGAATGGGACGCACTTTTTAACACCATGTCCCAAGAAGACCTTGTTTCTTCCAAGGCTGATGTATTGGCCATGCAATTTTTGGGATTAGTAGACCAGAAAATGGAGCAAGATAATATCAGCAAGAAGGAGCTTGCCCAGAAAGTTGGAACTTCGGCGTCCTTCATCACTCAGCTGTTCAGAGGCGATAGAAAACCAAACTGGAATATACTGGCCAAAATGTCCATAGAGCTGGGAATAGAGTTTAAGGTAATGACTGAGGAGATGATTCAAGAAAGAGTTACTGAGGAATTGATGGAATACCATAAGCGCTGGTCCAAAACCCAAGAGTACCTTAAATTAAAAAATCAAGTCACCAATCCTCAAACCGTAATGGCTGTTAGCCCTATGGCGGAGGATGATTATGCTATGGCAGGATGAAAGCTAAATTCTCACCGTTACAGTTATTGGATTTCAAGTTGTTGGAATCGCATGTAGAGTTTGTAATTCCAAAAGAGTCAGAACTTGATGTCAAGGAATTGTTTCAATCCTATGTTGTGGATATAGATTTTAGACTCCGGGAGAATGATAAAACCAAAGAAATCCTACTTTTTACCACTGTAGAGGTCAATGAAGATGGTGATAAGCCACTTCCTGGGTATAAAATTATGGTAGAAGGAGGCGGTACTTTCCGTATTCAAGATTCAGAAGCACTCGAAGAGAATCTTAAAAACAACCTGACCCAATTTTCCACCCTCAACATGATGATCAACAATCTCCGGAATATCATTTACCAAATCACCAATTTGGGCCCTATGGGTGGATATCTGTTACCCCCGATTGATATTACGCAGTTGTTGAGGGATAAGGCGGGGGAAGGAATTAAGTAGTACCAAACTTATAGAAGAGCAACAGTGGCTGCGGAGGGCATGGTATGGCTAAAGTCCCTCAACCCCCTCTTTGAGCCCTATGCGGTGGCTGCGGGCGAGGTGCTGGAGAAAGGAAAATTCCACGCCTACACCAGTCGCCAAATCCCCAAGCCCGAAACCGACCTACAGAAGCTCGTACGGGCCGTAAGGGACATGCAGCAGGTGGTCAGTGGATGGAAGGAGGGGTGATATTTAAAATTCATCATTTGAAGGAAATTTGCATTATGAATCCTAACTGAAAAACTACCTCCAATTATTCTAGAAAAGATGTAATGGTGTCAATTTAAATCTTATTATTGAAGAATAATCGTATACTTTTTTAATGCTAAATCCCCCTTACCCTCTTATCATAGATGTCATCAAACCACATTTTTTTGAACATAGAATTGATCTTATTCTCTGTAAGCTTATTGTAAAAATCCAATTTGTCGTTGATGAAATTTAGGAGTTCATTATCGATCTCCTCATTGAATTTATCCTTGATATTTTCCTTACTGTTTTTATCGTTGAAAAAGCTCATTAATTCCTCATTGGCGTAGATGTTCTTTTTCATTTTTTCAAATTCAACCTGATCTTCTTCTTTTAGGTCTATTCCGAAGGTTTCATTCAAGGTCTTGATGATGTTACTCAGGAAATCCTTGTCCTCGTCACTTGGTCCAACCGGGCCCATCGGCTTCATTCCGGTCATTCCTTTATCAGCACTCTCCAACTTCAAACTGGTGGTAAATTGATGTTGAAGTTTGAAACTACCTAAATCAATTTCTTCCAATACCTCCGTGGGCAATGAATTTTGACTAACCGGAAGCTTTTTATACAAATCAGTTAAGAACACATAGTTCTTTTCCAAATTGACATCCGTGAAAGAAATGATCTGGGAGAGAAACCGGTATAATCGAATGAAGTCTTTAATATAGGATTTAATTTCAGCAATCTCTTCTTCCGGTTTATGCTTTACCATCAGGTTAGCTACTCGTTCCAGAATGGGTTGGAGTTTTTCTTTATGATCTCCTTTTCTAAAAAACAGCTCTGCATAATCATCAAGCTCTTTCTGAGTAAAAATTGCCGCTGATTCGATTTTTCCGAGGACATCATACAATGAATTTGGATCTGTCTGATCTATCAATTCCATGTAGGTTCCTCCGTAGTAATCCTGAAAATCCTGCCGGATTTTTTCCGGGTCATTGACAAAATCCAAGACCATGGTGGAATCCTTTCCACTTGTCTTCCGATTGAGTCTGCTAATGGTTTGAACGGTACTGGTTCCACCCAATTTTTTGTCCACAAACATGGTATGCAGGAGAGGTTCGTCAAACCCGGTTTGATACATGTTTGCCACAATCAATATGCGGTATTGAGGGAGTTTTAAAGCATCTGGGATTTGAACCTTTCCCCCAAGATTGTTCATGTTTTCCTTAGTGTAATCCATTCCTGTTTCGGCATCGGTAACAGTTCCACTGAACGCTACCAATGCTTCATAAGGAAGTTTCAATTCCCTCATGATCTCATCAAACTTCCGCTTATATCGAACTGCATGAAGGCGTGAACGAGTGACCAACATTGCACGTGCCTTTCCCTGAATTTCATTTTGGGTTTTTGACACAAAATGCTCCAGCATGATCCGGGTTTTTCGCTCAATCGCATGATCCTGAAGATCGACATAACTGCTGAGGAGCCTAACTGTCTTACGAGTTTCATACTCCTTATCGGGAATATGTTCCCTTCTAACCAACTTGTAATACCTCCTCCATGAGACATAATTTTTCAGGACATCAAGAATAAACCCTTCCTTGATCGCCTGCTCCATGGTATAGACATCAAAAGGAACCCGTTGGCCGTTCTTTTCTGTACCAAAAATCTCCAAGGTTTTTGGCTTGGGAGTGGCTGTGAATGCAAAAAAAGAAATATTGGACTGATCACCCTTTCGCTTGATTTCCTCCTCTATGATTTCATCAATATTCTTCTCCAACACATCTTTTTCTTCGGACTCTTCGAGAGAAAGTGCTTTTCGAAGGTGACGGGCGGATTCACCCGATTGAGAACTGTGGGCCTCATCGATGATCACAGCATAAGTTTTGGACTTATTTTGGCTGATGAATTCCGAAATCACAGGGAATTTCTGGAGTGTGGTTACAATAACCCGCTTTCCATCCTCAATCGCTGCCTTTAAATCTTGGGATGTTTTGGAATCATCAATGTAGGCCACTGTTCCGGGTGTCTGCTCAAACTGTCTGATGTTATCCTGAATTTGTCGATCCAAAACCTTACGATCTGTCACCACAATTACTCCGGAGAACAAGGCTTTGGCATCATCCGATCTTTGATAAAAATCGGATAACCTGTGGGCCAACCATGAAATGGTATTGGATTTCCCTGAACCGGCAGAATGCTGAATCAGGTATTTTTGGCCAACACCTTTTTCAGTCACATCCTTAAGAAGTTTCTGTACTGCCCTTCTCTGATGGAAACGGGGAAAGATAAGAATCTCCTTGGATTTTTCTCTAAGAGTCCTCGTTTTCGGGTCGTAGAATTTCTCCTTGTTGTCCTGGAGGTTAATGTAATTCTGAATCAAGTCCAACAATGAATCCTTGGTCAGTACATCCTCCCATAAATACGAGGTAGGATACCCATCCGGGTTTTCATTGATCAGAGCTTTATTGAATGGCAAGAAAAAGGTGCTTTTACCAGCGAGTCTGGTGGTCATAAATACCTTTTCCGTACCTACAGCGAAGTGAACCAAGCATCGCTTGAACTCAAACAATTTCTCATTAGGATCTCTATCTTCGATGTATTGCTTGATCGAATGCAGGTGATTTTGTCCCGTCAGGGCATTTTTCAGCTCCATCGTAATGACTGGAATCCCATTGACAAAAAATACCAAATCAATTGAATTCTCATTGTTTTTAGAGTATTTCAACTGACGGATTATGGTCAACCGATTTTTATTATACCATTCCTGATGCTCGGGACTTTTGTCATGATTAGGTTTGAAATAGACCAAATCGAGCGTTTGTCCCCGATCTTTTATCTTTTCCCGAAACACGGAAAGTGTCTTTCTTTTGGTGAGGGAGTCTGCCACTCGATAGATGATTTTTGCATCCACCAGATCTCCATATTGAACCTTTAGAGCCTCGTATTTTTTGGGTTGGGTATCTTGGATAAAACCAATCACGTCCTCCGGAATCAGGCAAAGTTCCTTGTCGTATACTGAGGTTGGCTTAAGTTCATATTCCTTGAAAAACGGGGTAATATCCCGAGTAAGATATCTAGCAATATGATCCTCAAAATGAAATTCTTTGGTTCCTTCTGCCATTAGATTAAATCGTTTAAATCAAAACTATCCGTTTTTTCTTCCAATCCTGCAGGAAGTTCTTTCTTATTCTTGATGCCTAGTTTTTTTAACGTGTTGGCACGATTGATCAAATTACCACTTCCTTCGGAAAGTTGGGTCATGGCTGTGTTATAATGACTCTGTGCACCTTCTATTGACTTCCCTACCTTTTGCAGGGTTTCTACAAATCCCACAAACTTATCGTATAATTTCGCACCTGCGTCTGCAATGGCTACAGCATTCTGATTTTGATATTCCCGCTTCCACAGGTCTACAATCAGCTTAAGTGATGTAATCAAATTGGTAGGATTGAGCAATAAGATACGTCTTTCATAGGCGAAATTCCACAAATCCGGATCTCCCTTGATCGCTGCTATGTAGGCAGCTTCATTTGGAATAAACATCATGACAAAATCCAAAGCCTTGTCATAATCATCATAACCCTTAGTGGAGAGTTGGACAATATGAGATTTGATGGCAACAATATGCTCTTTGAGATGCTTCTCCTGATGATGGGGTTCGGTTGCTTCTACAAAGCGGGTGTAGGCATTTAAAGAAACTTTGGAATCAATGATCACACTTCGGTTATCCGGATATTTGATTACCGCATCTGGACGCATCCTCTTATTTTCTGAATCAGATTTTAGAGGATTTCCGAACTCATCTTTAAGAGTTTCTTCCATGAAATATTCCTCTCCTTTTCGGAGACCGGACTTTTCTAGGATACTTTCAAGAATCATCTCTCCCCAATTCCCTTGGGTTTTAGACTCCCCTTTTAAGGCCTTTGTCAGATTTTTAGCCTCCTCACTGATAACTTTATTTAGATCGGCAAGCTCCTTTACTTTTTCGGCCAAAGAAAATCTCTCCTTGGATTCGGTATCGTAAACCTCCTCTACTTTTTTCTTAAAGTCTCCAATATTCTCACCAAGAGGCTTAAGGATTGCATTGAGTTTTTCTTCATTTAGAGAAGTAAACTTGGCAGTCTTAGCCTCCAGAATTTCATTGGCAATCAGTTCAAAGTCTTTCTTAGCTTTTTCACTCAGGTCCTGAATTTCCTGCTTTTGGGTATCCAATTTTTCTTTCAGGGAATTATTGATTGCAGTTTGACTGGACAGATCTTTTTGAGCCTCATTCAACTTTTCTTGGGTTGCATCCAGCTTCAATTGGAGCTTACCTAAGAGATCGGTTTTCTCTTTAACTTTTTCTTTTTCCGCTTCTAACTGACCAATGGATAATTCCAGTTTTACCCGGAATTCATCCGACTGATTTTTCCAAGAATCACGTTCAGATTCAAGGGTTTCTTTTTCTTTAGTTAATTCTGAATGATCCTTTTCCAAATGAGAGAATTCCGACTTGGACGTGGCTTGGTATTCTGCAAATTGCCGGTCTAAGGTGGTAAACTTCTGTTGGGCCTCCTCAAGCGTTTTTATATGAGATTGATTACTTGAGGCTTTGCCTAAAAGCCAACCGATTGCCAAAGCGGCAGCCCCAATAAAAATGTAGATTAAAAATTCCATGTTAAATCAAATTGATGGTTCCCAATTCCGGACGTCTATTTTTCCGGTGACTGCTTCTGATATAATTGATTGACGGTATTTTAAAATTCTATCAAGTTGAATCTTGAGTTTATCTTTTAGTATTTCGATTCTAGATAGCTTGTCTTTGAGATATAGTGAGATTTCTACTTGTTCCGAAAATGAAATCTTTGGAACAGATAGATTAAGGATCTTTCCTACAGAAATTCCTGGTTGGGCAGCTGATTCACTATACTGATTCAAATCCATTAATCTGAGTAATTCACCTAAATAAAACGTATCCATCTCGCTATTTGGGTAAACTACAACCGCATGTTCAGAAGCCCAAAATTTTCCAGAAGCATAATTAATATTTCCACAAAGAGCTCCTTGCCTTCCGATCAAAACATATTCTCCTTCATTGGTGAAACTCTCGGTATATCCTCTAAGTCCGTTCCCTCCATACACGGGATAAGTTCCGGCATCTTCAATACTTTCAGAAGTAATTGAACTTCCACTCTTCATGGAAACCAAATATTTCAATTTTGCAAGACTCCAATGCTCCGGAATCTCTCCAATCCAATCTATCCCACTATCCTTCATCTGAACAGAGGGATTTAGACCTTTGGTCACAGCTTCGTTGATGACTGATTTCCGCTTTTCTTCCAATTTCTGAATCAAGCGTTGCTTTTTATCGATCAATTCGTCGATCAAACTGGTATGATGATCTAGGAAACGGGAGATTTCCAATGCATCAAAGTTGGGAGGGATTGGTACCAAAAAATTTCTGAGATTGGTAATACTAACACCACCAATCAACCCTGCCAGTGATTCCGTGAATTGTTTTTGAAATGTTTCGGATTTTAGAAAGTAAAAAACAAACTTGGATAACCATTTATTTTCTAAGTCGATGCAAGCCAATTTATTTACAAAGCAAACATCTTGATTAAGAAAAGTCATCTTCTTTCCTGCACTGCCACCCTCAATACATAAGAGAGATGAATTTGCTGGAGCAATTTTGAAATTTGGATTTTCTCTTGGTATTCTTGTCCCGTTATTATAGTTTACTTTTGTGGTATTTACATCGACATCTTTGGACGCAACATAAGATAAGGATTCAAAATCCTCTGATTCGAACTCTATTTTTTGGCTATCATTTAAGCTATTTCCTGTGTAAATATTAGCATAGAATTTCAGCTTACTGATTATCCATCCACTTGGAATCTCTCCAATCCAATCTAAACCGGAATCTTTATAGGATTCGTATTTTTTCATCCCAATAGTTCCTTTAATAATTCCATGATTCCCTTATCATTTTTATTCCCAAACTCCAATTCTTGGATTTCAGCCTTGATCTCCTGAGTTGGTCTAAGAGGTTTGAATTCTGCAAAGTATTTGGAGAAATTGATTTCATACCCAATTCGGGTCTTATCATAGTCAATCCAGCCTTTACCGATATGCGGTAAAACTTCCTTTTCAAAATAGATTTCTATGTCCTCGCTCAGCGGAATATTTTCTTTGTCTCGCTTTTTGGAATCGGCTTTCCACTCTCCATTCCTACCTTCCTTGGGCTTACCATTTTCATCCAATTCCGGTTGCTCGATGGTAACTTGGTAATAACCAAAATACTCGTTGTCGAATATCTTGGAATAACGACCTTCTTCGAATCGGGTATAGAGATCTACAATTCTTTGGATATGATAATCCTCGATCTTGTTTCGCTTATTGCCCAAGCTTCGTTTCTCAGGGCGACAGAATCCTGTCTTTTCGTTGATTTTATCTTCCGCTTCCACTGCATTGATCAACTGAACCTTCCCTCTACGATGGGAGGGCTTATTGTTAGTCAAAAACCAGATAAAGGTATTGATTCCGGTATTGTAGAATAAATCCTTGGGAAGGGCCACAATGCACTCGAGCCAGTCACTGGAAATAATCCACTTTCGAATATCGCTTTCACCACTTCCAGCCCCGCCGGAAAACAGGGGAGAACCATTGGTCACCACGGCAATTTTGCTTCCTTCGTATTCCATCTTGCTGATCATGTGCTGAAGGAAAAGGAGCTGACCATCACTTTTGGCAGGGAGTCCCGCATAGAATCGGCCAGCCGGATTTGCACTCTCATTAATAATGTAGTCCGCATCCTTACTCCAAGTCACTCCATAAGGAGGATTTGCCAGCATATAGTGGAATTTTTTATCCGTAAATCGATCTTTAGTAAAGGTATTTCCGTGCCGGATATTGTCGATATTCTCTCCGGTAATCAGAGCTTCAGACTTAGCGATAGCATAGGATTGTTCATTGATCTCCTGACCATAAGTTCGGATGGTTGGCTTATTCGTCTGGTTAGCACTTAGGACATCCACCACATAATTCTTGGCAATATTGATCATCCCACCTGTTCCCATAGCCGGGTCATAGATCGTTCGGATGATCCCCGGTTGAGAAAACACCTCCTTTTCGGTACTGAACATCACCTCGATCATCAATTGAATCACATCCCGTGGGGTAAAATGCTCCCCGGCGGTTTCATTACTTTGTTCATTGGAAATCCGGATAAGTTCCTCGAAAACGTACCCCATGTCATGATTATCCACCTTATCGGTATGCAGATCCACCTTGCAGATGGCATCGATCATTTGGTACAGAATTCGATTCTTGAGTAATCGACCAAGAACCTTGTCAAACTGAAAGCATTCGATGATTTCACGAACTTCCTTATTGAATCCATAGAGGTAATTATTGAAATCGATCTCAATGGTTTTGGGGTTTTCCCGGAGGGATTCCAGGGTATGACGGGAGATATTGTAGAACTGAAGTCCGCCAGCCGCTTTCCTCAGGATCGGGTCCAATTTATCCTCGGTGACCTTGTCCTTGAAGTTGTTATAGGCGTCTCTCACCTTTTGATTGACTGGGTCCAAAATGCAGTCCAAGCGTCTTAGGACGACAAAGGGTAGGAGGACATCACCTATCTCGTTCTTCTTGAACACATTCCACAGCACCTTATCAGTGATCTGGAAAATAAAACCTACATCTACTTTTCTATTGGACATTTCAGTAATTCAAATTGATGGAACAAATATGAGGAGAATCTGTGCAGTGGAAGTGCATCGTTAGATTTCTAAGGCATCATCAACAGATTTACCAGGTTCTAAAAGACAGAATCTTGGGAATCTTTCAAAACTCTCTTTTACAAAAGACCTCATTTTTTCCACTATGAAGTGGCTTTTTTCTCTGTATACCTTCTTTCCTAATGAAAACACATCAACTTCACTGCTAGCTGACACAATATTCCCTAGAGAATCAAAATAGGTGAAGCTATCTCCAGGTCGGATCCTAACATAATTTGTAATTAAATGACGGTCATGTTCGTCTTTAATTTCTTTGTGTGGGATCCCAAAAAAATACAAATCTGGCGATTTACAATTCCTATTTATTGCCTTAATTGTTTTCCTTATCATGGTTCTTAAATTTTCCAAATCTGGTCCAAGATCAAACTTTGGATCTTCTCTCCTTACAAAGGGGTTAACTTGATAAATAAAAACCAACTTTGAAGGTCCCTCTTTATCCAAATAAAATTCATTAAGAATTACCTTAAGGTTAAAATTAAATAGCACCAAATTATTAGACTTAAAAATATATCTATCAATGATGAACATATAAGAAAATGGAAAAGCAAAATCTCTTACTTCACTCCACGACTTAAAAAGATAATCGCCAACTCCAAAAGGAACATGAAAACCATACTCATCCGGATCGATCAAAATTTTACCTAAACAATCCAATTCTTCCCCCAAACCCCCGATAAGAAATAATTTCTTTCTTTTAATCTTAGGAAGATTATCACATGAAATTAAATAAACACCAGATTTCTCTGGGAATGAATCAACCTCTACGGGTCTGGGAGAAACTTTATCAACTTTATGGGTATAGACCCAATCTTCTGACACACCTTCCCAAAATTCTTCAACTAGAATAAACTCATCATCATCAAGAGAATCTAAATCAAAATTAAAATGAATAGGAAGATTTTTCTTTAGCATATCTAGAATGTTGGTCTTCCTAGCATCAAATTCAATTAGTTTAGAAAATGAAATGAAATTTTCTTTATCAAAAAATACTCGCATTACAACATCTTTTTAATTATTCTTCTAGTTTCATCAAAAAATCCTGGACCGAATTCATTTATAAATTTACCATCAAACCTATATTTCATTTCCCACCGATTTTGATCATCACTTAAATAATAAACTTTAAAAGGATTATTATTAACCCCTCCTTCAAGTTGAAATTCCTTTACAATAAATTGGCTTTCTCTAATTAAATATTCTGAGTGAGTTTCAACTATAAAATCTATCTCATATTTCTGTTTTACTTCAAAAAATAGTGTAGCAAGAATACTTTGAAATCTTGGATGCAGATTTAATTCAGGTTCTTCAACTACCACCTTAAACTTAATCCCTGTTTGAATGGATTTTTCAATTATAACCGCAATTCTAAATAACAATAAGGAAATTTGAAGTGATCCCATACCTCTATCTGCGAGATTGATACCGTCCACTTTGACTTCATATGCTTCACCTGCAATCGGATTTATTTCCAATTTTTCCCCAACATTAAAGCCTTCCTTACCAAACCACTTTTTGAAAAATGCAAATGATTCTTTGGGTGAATTATCTAATCCCATCTCCTTAAATTGATGGATAGCTTGGGCTAGAGAGTTGTTTTTATCACGAATACTAAAAAGTGCAGCTTGCTTGGATGGGTTAGCACCTAGGTAGATAATTTGGCTTCTATTTTTTTGATTTATGAGTTTCTTTCTAAAGTCATCATGTTTATGAAGATTGTGATAGAATGCCCTAAGATTTTCCCATTCATTTTCTTGTTTACCGATTTCATTTAATTTTTCAGCATCTTCAAGCATTTCCATCATTTCGTCAGTAGCAGATTCTAAAAGCTCCCCACTAGTACGCCATGAAAATTCATTTTGATGTTTTTGATTAAAAAATTCAACTAAGTCAGAATACATTTCTGAAAGAAGAGAAGATCGTCCCTTCAAACTTTCATCCAACCGATAATCTGATTCTTTCAATCTTTTATCATCCCATGTAATTCGTCCATCAATTTTTCCAGGGGTTAAATCAGGTTCATTTTCAAGCTGTGTGAAGTAGTGAATTTCTCTAAGCTTTTCAATTTGAGATCTAAATTCATCTACCATAGTAAGATATTCCTTGCTGGATTTTTTTAACTCCCCATTCTCAGCCCTATTGTTCAAACTTTCTAGTTTAGCCTCTAATTCAGCAATTTGAAGCTCAATTTTGCGGTAAGATTCTTGGTCTCTCTCCCAGTCTTTATTTATTCCAGTCAAAAAAACTGAATTAGAATCTGGATAAAGGTGAAGATTGATCCCTAGTTCACTATCCTCTATTAACAAATCCACAACTCTTCCATCAGTTTTGTCTGATGGGGCAGAAATACTTACAGTATATAAAAATTCGCCTTGCTTTACCGAAAATTGGATTTCATCTTCTTCCTGACACTTATTGTTAAGAGCCCTGCCAAAAGTCACAATATTTGCATCTTCGAGAACATTATTTCCAAATGACAATTTCCGGTATTGGTCTGAGGAGATAAAGTCATTCATTAAAAGTAAGGCCTTAACAATAGTTGACTTCCCGGAATTATTCTTACCCACCAAAAAAGTAATCCCTCCGAATTCCATTTCAGGAAACTCCTTGAACTGCCTAAAATTTTTAAAACTGATTGAATCCATTTCTTTAATTAACCTTTAAGTTATTTACTATTATTGACCAATTTAGAAAGTCAGCAATTTTCTCACCTTCCGGTGTGAGGCGGGCTGCCTGAGCGATCAGGTTCTTATTTCCTAAAACGATTGCCATTTTTTTGGCTCGGGAGACGGCCACGTTAAATCTCCGAATGTCGAAGAAGAAGTCGTACTTGGCTTTCTCACTTCCTATCTTGGTAATGACCGAAGAATAAAGAATGATCTCTTTCTGCAGTCCCTGAAACTTATTGACGGTTTCAATTTTGATTCCTTTCCAATCCAATTTTCGTGCTGACAGTACCTTCCGGATAAAGTTCAGCTGCATGTTATTGGGAGCAATCACACCAATCTCGTCTTTCTCGATTCCTAAAGATAGGAAATCCTCTACGAGATCTGCAATCAAACCAGCCTGTTCCTTGTTGATCAGGAATTCTACTTCCTCCTCCGTATTAATAAAAACCAGCGGCTCCTTCAGAATCTCCTTTGTCAATACTTTAAACTGGCTGAAATCCAGCCCAATCGGTATTTCCAAGTGTTTCGACTTTACAGAATCGCTACAAGTCAATTTGCCGTAATAAAAATTCGGTGAGATGTAGTCACAAATCCTCTGATTAAAGCGATAGGTGGTCAAAAGCGGTGAGGCTTTATAAACTTTCAGAAGCAAATCAAATATGGATATGGAAAACTCGGTGTTCGGAATTTTCGGAATGTTCGGCAGTTGCATGTCATCACCTATGAAAATAGTTTTGGTAGAAGATGCAAGGAAATGAATCCCCGAAACCATGTCCATCTGACTTGCTTCATCAACTAGGATAAAATCAAACTTTTTGTGATTTTTCAGGAATTCGTGAATGGTCATTCCTACAACGGTTTTGCCTTTTACGGTAGTAGAAATCTTTTCCTTCCTTGATGCTAATAACACTTCTGAACATTTGGATTTTGTGCCAATTTTCGAAACAGGAGCACCCATTTCTAGGGTTTTTGTCAGAATATTATTGATTGCGTCATGGGTAAATGCGGTGACTAAAATCTCATACCCCCGATCCAACAAATATTTGGATAAGTGCGCAGCAAAAAAAGTTTTGCCGGTTCCTGGAGGTCCCTGAACCAATGATACTGGGTCATCCCCCAAACATTGATTAATTGCATCAATTTGGGAGGTGTCCAGATTACCCAATTTCATAACCGTTGGAACCGAGAATTGTATGGTGCCAAGGGTTCCGTTGAGCTTTTGTTCAACTATGTCGACATTTTTCTTGGTGCGAAGTAACCGGTAAAAATCATCCGTTCTCCTCATTATCAAAAAATCAAACGCTGTAAAGTGCTTGACTAGACTTACTTTATCCCCCATATTTGGCCTCCACCCGATTGATTCAACCGACAAATACTGACCATCGGAAGACAATAAGGTTCCTTTTGCTTTAATTCCGTTTTTTAGCTCGAGAATTTTTAGGGCAGATCCATCACTCAAATTACACTCTGCATCTGATATGTCTACCACTATTTGCTCCTCATTTACAATAGTCACTACCGCGGATTCAATTAGGTAGCCTTCCTTGATTTTTTCTTTGATGGAGAGATTTTCTTTTCGCCTGTTTTCCTCCTCTTCAATGTCTCCCTCTTCATGAAAGTGTTCACCTAATCTAAATAGAAAATGATCTTCGGATAGGGAAAAACCCATATCTATTGGTTGTTTGAGATATGGACCTGTGTAAGCAGGCCGGGCAATTCTATATTTCTTTGTGTTCAAGATGTTCGGGATTGGTTCACAAAATAATGCCTTTTCTATGCAGCCTATCTGCATAAATGTTTAATTTTACTTTATCCCAGCTGGTACAAAGTTTCGTTTAGCCCAAATTAACAAAGATGTCAACAAATAAAAATGCCTTTATTCGTTACAAAGTGCTAGATAATTGCTTCAGAAATCCTGGGAGGCGTTATTTCATTGAGGATCTGATAGATGAATGCAACAAAGTTCTCTTGGAAATCGACCCTAATTCCAAAGGTATATCGAGAAGACAGATTTTTGATGATATTGGTTTTATGGAAAGTTCGGATGGATGGTCCGTTGAACTTAATAGGCACAGAGATAAGAAGAAAGTATTTTACAGGTATCAAGACCTGTCTTTTTCCATCAACAACATGCCTTTAAATGAACTGGAGATAAACCAATTGGAAGAGGCTGTAGATATCCTATCCCAGTTTAAAGGAATGCCCCATTTTGATTGGATTAGTGAAATGATTCCGAAGCTTAGACAAGGAATCACTGCCACCAATTCGGAAAGTCGATTAATGGAATTTGAGTCAAATGCGTTTTTGAAGGGTACAGATCACCTAGGAATAATTTATAGTGCCCTTAGGTATAAGACTCCGCTAAAAATCAGTTATCAACCCTATCAGAAAGATTCACCCTTTGATTTGGAAATCCACCCCTATTTTTTAAAGCAATACAATGGAAGGTGGTTTCTTTTTGGTTTTAATCCATTTACAGGGAAATCAGATTGGAACTTGGCAATTGACAGAATAGTAACAATCGAGGAGCATTCAATTCCATTTATTGAAAATACAACGATCAATTGGGACGAATACTTCGAGGATATGATTGGAGTTTCCAAATCTGAGGGTTCAGAGGTTCAAAAAGTAATTCTACATTTTTATGGAAAAACCGGGAGGTATGTTGAGACTAAGCCAATCCATGGCTCACAGAAATCAAAATGGCTGAATTATAACACTTTAGAAATTAAACTTGAAGTAACTCTAAATTATGAACTGGAAAGACTAATATTGTCCTATGCGGATTCAGTCAAAGTCTTTCAACCTGAAGATTTGAAAAAGGTAATTCATGAAAGACTGAAACGGGGATTCCAACAGTACTGAATTCGACTACTAGTGTCCCTCTTAGTTGTTTTACAAACCAAAAGGCTTCTGTAGTTAGGAAATAAGAAGTTATTCGTTAATTTAATAGAAATTAACTGACATAATCCTTTTAGCTGCGTTTTAAACATTTCAATTGTTTTACAAAAAATCAACGCTCATTTTAAACCTCTTGGTGAATAATTAGAAATATTATATTATATTTTCACATTGAAACACAATAAAAATTAACAAATATGACAAATTACAAAACAGATGGCAATGAATATATGGGGCATCTCCAAGAACAATTAGTTGCCTTAAAGAACACAAAAGGCCGTGTAGGCATCTCTGACCTAGAGGAAATCGTAATAAACTTTGCGTGTTTTGAAATATTGGAATTGAGAAGAAACGGTGTTGAAGACCTTTTTATAGAAACTAATATAATAAACTCAATTACAAAAGCAGCTTCCCAGTTGGTGCCACAGTATGATGACAGCCATGCTGCCATCGCAAAAATGCAAATTCCAATGAATTGTGACTGGGAAGGTATGTGGGAACATTTGAAAAGGTACTATTTGAATAATTTCAACACATCAATTTAAATTTCGACAGACTAAAAGATCCAGGTACATACAATCCGGATTAGCGTTCTACAATTGCCGCTTCGGGCACATAATTCCACTAACTTATTTTTTAACTCAACGCAGTCGTTACTATCTTGATCTTGCAGAATTATTACTCCAATGGGTTCGTGCCAGTTACTATATACCTTAAGCTTGGAAGGTATATTCTTCTGAAGATCGGATTTTCCTTCGAAGCTCCGGATAAACACATTTTGATTTAACACCCAAAATTTATCCATAACCGCCGGTAAAAAAATAGTTAAAAACTCCCTCATAGACGGTTCTTCAACCATTATCTCTATCCTCGCCATAGTGTCAGGATTTTGGTCCACTCCCTTTAAAATACCCCTGTTTCCATAAATAGCCCAACTTATCTCCTTCTGCCGCCAATGTTCTTACCAGCGAATCATCGGTAGCCCTTGCGATCTTTGTATAACCTTCTTCCTTTGTTAGCCAAAATAATTCGTCAATTTCAAGCGCATTGACAAAATCCGGGGAATGGGACGAGATAAACACTTGCCCCCCCCGATTGGCATATTCCCTAAATTCCTCTGCCAATTCAACTAGTAATTCAGGATGAAGGAAATTCTCCGGCTCCTCGATACATAATAATGGGTGAGGTTTAGGGTCATAGAGAAGTATCAGATAAGCAAACATCTTAATGGTTCCATCAGATACAAACCTCGAAATAAAGGGGTCTTTAAAGCTGCCGTCTGAAAACTGAAGCACAATCCGGCCATCAATTGTTTCTGTCGCTTCTACTTTCTCGATTCCTGGAACCCTTTCGGACATTTTTTGCAGAATCGTCTTAAATATGTCGATATGGTTTTCATAGATAAACTTGGTCACCTGTGCCAAGTTATCTCCTGTGGTAGAAAGGTGTTCGCTTAACCCGGTATCTTCTATGTTTTGAGCCGCATGAATCTGAAAATTGGAAACATACCAATTTTCCAACAACCGCCTAAAAGAACTGATGGCTTGAAATCTCTGAAATTGCCCTAACCCTTTGATGGCCAATATGTCCGGACTATCGAGCGTTTGTTCCTCCCGCTGCTCTTTAAATTCCTGCTTCGCAGTTTCGAACTCACTTTCATTGATAATGGCATTCCCCTTTCCATGGGAAAATTCCAAAAACCGATAAGGTCTTCCCCTGTTTCCCCTTCGATAGCTGAGTATTTCCTTGGTTATCACCGGCTGCTTGTTTGGATCCATCCCTACGGAAAGCTCATAGGTAATCAAGGGCTGTCTTTTGCCGTCTACTTCCGGGTTTCTGAATTTAATCTCAAATTCGATATCCCCTTCTCCGTTTCTGGAGTACACCTCTTTGAAACCACCCCGCTTGTTTAAGGCATTCTTGACATTGTTTTTAAGGGCATCGCTCAGAAATCCAAAGACTTCAAATAAGGTGGACTTACCTGCACCATTAGCTCCGAGAAAAACGCACATATTCGGCAGGTCCCGGATTTCGGCCTCCCGATACACTTTGAAGTTCTTTATCCTGATTTTTTCTATCTTCATTTTTATCAAACGCTACATTGAATTTGGCATTAACGCTACTTTTCATAGGTAAGTAATCTCCCGCAACCTCATACGCTCTTTTTGGATTTTACTTGCACCATGAATCAATAAAAATTTCAACGATCAAGTTGCTTGTTTTTGGCCGGATTTGCAAGGATAAAACCGTTCCCTTCCAAACAGGGACGCCGGATAAACAGAATAGGGAGGCCATTGAAACAGAAAAAGGGACTCAACTCCATTAACCCAAAACTCCCGACAAGCGGAAGCCCCACAGGGATTTCTGAGGCGGTTTTCAAAATGCCTGCAAATAGACTATCTTGAAACTACTCCTTTTCTAAATTCACCCCATGCAGTTAAAGGCTAAATTACTCCACAAGCTCAGCGCGATTGACGACGAAGCGACATTAAAGGAAATTTACGACTGGTTAGAGGCTTACTTGGATGCCGAATCCAACACAACTTTCGAGAGCGATGAAATTCAAGCCGTAACGGAAGGATATCAAACGTATCTAAGTGGCAATACCATTTCTCATAAACAGGCTGCAATTCGTTTTGATCAATGGACCAAAGAGAAAGGAAAGTAAAATGGACTGATCCATTATAATACCGTGATGCCTACAGGCTGCACGGATATGTTGGAGAGATATTATTAATAACTATCGCTATCCTCCGGCCTCGAATCCAGCACAATAAGTATTGAAACGACTTACATCTAACGCTTTGCGCGCAGGCGATTAGCCCTGCCGCAGGCGCAATACAGGGCTGCTGGCCTGTACGCTGTTGTGGGCAGTGTTTATTTTTTCAGCAAACCAAGTCTTAATTTCAACTTGCATAAATTAAGACTTTGGTTTTTTCAATTTGTTCCTTTAGGTGTGGATTTTTAATTGCCTTTTGTTCTAATAGGTCAATTTGTCTTTGCAGAAGCTGTTCTAATTGAAACTTAAAATTAAAATAGCTGTCAGAGTAGGAAAGAGGGTCTTTTTCTTCAATGTCGACAACAAGGTCAATGTCGCTGTCAGGTCGAAATTTGTCTGTTGTCACGGAACCAAAAGCAAATAGAGCGTTAACTTTGTATAGAGAACAAAGTTCTTTAATTTGGTCTATATGTTTTGATAATTCTTTCATACCTACAAATATAACAAAAGCCCTACCTCTTTCCCCTTTTTTTAGCCGCATTTCTCGCATTACCCACAACGTCAAGCTAGGCGCCCGGGCTTCCTCCAATTCCAAATCCAGCACTATTAGGATTGAAACCACGAACCCTTAACCCCAAACATTGAATCCTGAACAAAAAACAACTACAAAACCCACAAACAGGCATCAAACACAAAATATCCCTTTCAAATCCAGCCATTTTTTCGTTACATTTAACCAAACTTCCCAAACAGATGAAAAAACGAACCTTCCTCAAAAACCTGGTGGCATTGGGTGTCACGGCCAGTCCGGGCGTCAGTTCCTTTGGGCAACTCCTGTCCGGTGTGGAGCATATACCCCCCACGCAGCTTGCCTCGGATGAGGATTTTTGGGCAAGGATACGGGCAGGATACAAACTCAAGCCTGACTACATCAACTTGGAAAACGGCTTTTACTGCTTTGTGCCCCAGGAAACGCTGGAAAATTTTATCCAACACGTTCGCGATGTAAACTACCAGGGTTCCTGGTACATGCGGAACCATCGAAGGAATGACAAGAACGCAACCGCAGGCCGTCTCGCTGCACTGGGCGGGTGCAGCCCGGAGGAGCTCGTCATCACGCGCAACGCTACCGAATCACTGGATATGATCATTACGGGCATCGACTGGAAAGAAGGGGATGAGGCCGTGATGGCAGAGCAGGATTATGGTGCCATGTTAAACCAATTCAAACTCGCCGCAAGAAGATACGGAGTCGTAAACAACATGGTTTCTGTTCCCAACCACCCCAAATCGGATGAAGAGATCGTGGATCTCTATGCCCGAGTTATTACGCCAAAGACCAGGCTCCTGATGGTTTCCCACATCATCAACATCACGGGTCAGATCCTGCCAGTACGTAAAATCTGCGACATGGCCCACAGCAAAGGGGTGTCCGTACTCGTAGATGGTGCGCATGCTTTTGGGCATTTTCAGTTCAATCTACCGGATCTGGATTGCGACTACTACGGTTCCAGCCTGCACAAATGGCTAAGCACACCACTGGGTGCCGGGCTTCTGTACGTCAAAAAAGGAAATGCGGAAAAGATCTGGCCCCTGCTTGCGGAGGGCTCCAGCGCACACACCGATATTCACGGGCTTAACCATGTGGGTACCCACCCCGCACATACCGACTTGGCCATCAACGACGCCATTGACTACCATAATGCCATCGGTGGAGCGCGAAAAGAAGCACGACTGCGGTATTTGCAGACCTATTGGACCAGCAAGGTTCGGGATATTCCCGGCGTGATCGTCAATACGCCGGCGGATCCTGCGCGCCATTGCGCAATCGGAAACGTAGGCATCGAGGGCATAAAACCGGCGGATTTTGCAAAGGCCCTGATGGATAAATACAAAATTTTCACCGTTGCCATTGACGGGTCAAACGTCCACGGCTGCCGCATCAGCCCAAATCTCTACACCACACTGGATGAATTGGATGTGCTCGTAAAAGCCTGTAAGGAGCTTGCGAAGGCATAGCGGTCCTTCCCATTTCCAATTAAACACAGATCGGGATCAAGTGTAATGCAGACACTTGGTCTCTTTATTCTTTCTGTAAAGGAAAGTATTTCTGTCCAAGCCCGCTGGCAGGATCCACTTATCGCCTTACCTCTCCCCGGACGGCAAAGCCTGCATGTGATCCGCCCACCATAACTACGCCATCCTCCTGAGTTATCTGGATGACGTGATCAAACCAGTCCCCCTCTACACCGGTATTCAATGGCCCTAAATTTTCCCAGGTCAACCCAAAATCCAGGCTCAAATACAAGTGCTTCGCCTGTCGGTAGGTGGTCAGCAAAACCGCTCCATTCCCCAAGTCGACCATATCGTCGGCGGCTTCGGAGATTTTACCCAAATCCTGCCAAGATTCCCCTTCATCGGTGCTTCTGTATACATGGCCGGCTTCGGAACCCTGCAAGACTATATTATCCCCCAGATACTCCGTTGCATACAGGGGGCTATCGGCAAGCCGCCCCGTTTCCTCCCAAGTAAGCCCATCGTCCGTACTCCGGTATATACTCCCATGCCAGCCATTTACCAATACCCCCTGATCTGTTCCCTGAAACCGGTACAAGGCTCTCGGAGAGACAACGCCCACGTCGTGCCAGGAATCCCCTCTATCTTCCGACCGGTAAATATGCCCACCGGACGATTCAGTATCACTGACCAGTACCGTACCTGATTTCGTTACAAAAATCCCGTAGGAAAGTGTATATCCTTCGGTGTTTTTGTTGTTGGAAATAGTGCCTAGCCATTTCCACGATTGACCACCATCCTCGGATCGGTAAAAATTGGATTTGCCTGTAAGCAAATAGACCAAATCCCCTCCTCCATGGCTTATACAGGTGATCTCATCTTCTGTTATTTTGCCGGTGTTTTCCCATGTCTGACCCAGGTCCCGGCTGATGAACAATTGGCCCGGGTTTTTTCCTCTTGATCCCATAACCACCGTGTGGCCACCGACATGCGCAATGGCATCAAAGCGACCCCCGGGCAGCAGTTCCTGTACACTCCATCTTTCAAAAACAACGTGGGGAGTCTGCTGCGTGATCCCGGGGTTTACAACGCCAAGCAGTAGGATTGCCAGCAGTCCCAGCCGACTTTTAATCCAATTATTGGTAATCATCAGGTTCTCTTTAATTTTGGTAAGATCTACATAAAAGCCATCAATCCCAAATCCTCCCATCCTGGCATTACATGCCCCAATGAGAGGTTTAGAATTTCAAGATATATTCCTGCAGATTATCCTCCCGCTGCAGGGTCAGCTTTTTCCTCAGCCTGTATCGCGCAATCTCCACACCACGCACCGAGATATTCATCAGGTAAGCGATTTCCTTGGTGCTCAGATTCATGCGTAAATATGCACTCAGCTTGATTTCCTGCGGGCTAAGTTCTGGGTAGGATTTTTTGAACCTGGACATAAAATCCCCGTGAACCTGATCAAAGTGGATCTCGAATTGCTCCCAGTCTTCATCCTCGGCGATATTCTTTTCGATGTGCTTGATAAGCTTCTGGATCTCGTTTTTCACCTCCTGGTTCTTGCTTTTCTTGATGATTCCGGTCAGGTTTCCTTTCACATTGTCGATAAAGCCATTTTTGGTGATCAGGTGCATGGTAGCCGTGGCAAGCTCCTTGTCCTTCAACTGTATCTCCTGGCGGAGTTTTTCGGTACGAAGCTTCTCTACCTCCTCCCGCGTGGTTTTCAGCACGGACTCCTTCTCTTCGATCACCCGGCGGGAAGCCTGCTTCAGTCGTTGTGCCTTTTTTTGGTATCTCTTTTCCACCACTCGGTAACCTGCCACCATGAGCACACAAAAAACCACCAAATAAACGCCATAGGCCAAAGGGCTTCTGTACCAGGGTGCCAGCACCTCAAAACTGTAGACAGCCTCTGCGGCTTCCTCTCCAAACTGGTTTCTGCTGCTTACATGAAACGTATACCTGCCTTCCCTCAGGTTGGTATATGCCCTATCACTGCGCTTGCCCCATTCGCCATAGCCGGGTTCGAGGCCTTCCAGCCAATAGCGGAACTCGAGCTCGTTTTCGTTGTTGGGTGTGGGATTGCTGCTTTCAAACCGAATGTTGGCCTTTGCATAGGGGATTTTTGGCGGAATGGAGGAATGGCCTGCACCGGTCATGCGAAGATTGCCTCCATAAATCAGCGAATCAACGACGCCCGTCAGATACACCCCTCGGATAAGGGTAGCATAAGGATATGGTCTATACCTATGGTCGCTCATACGAAAGTGTACAAAACCCTCATTTGCCGCAAAGAGCACTTCGTTTCGGCGGAGAGCGGCGATATTTTGCAGGTCGTCATTCAGCAGGGGGATGAGTTGGTTGAACACCTCGTGATGCTTCAAAAAACTCCCGTCCATTCGCTTTTCCAGCACCCCCACCTGATCCTCTGCGATAAAGTGCACATTCCCTTGGGGATCCTCTTGCAGGTAATGGATCAACACGCCGGGACCGAAAAAATCAAGAAAGAAGGAATCCCGCTCAAATTGCTTCTTATCCTCCAAAAAGCGGAACACACCTGCCTGCGTCGTAAATACCAACCGGTTGCCCACTCGCCAAACATTATTGAGCGTGGGGGTTGGGAGTCCTGTCTCCGGTCCAAATTCCTCGACAGACACCCGCTCCAGCTTTTCATCCACTCGCAGCCGGTATACTCCTTTATAGCCGTGCGTGACCCAGATATAGCCTGACTCATCTTGCTCTATCACCCGGCTAGACTCATCAAATCCGCTAAGTTGACGCAGGAAACGGATATCATCGGGCAATATTTCAAACAGATACAATCCTTTATATCCACCCACCAAAAGCAGGTTTGGGTGTCCCGCTAAGGGTTGAAAGCACCAGATACCTGAGGGTCCTTCCAATCGCTTGGCCCGGTTCCCCCGGATCCAAAACGCACCGTCATTGTGTGCCACAAGCAAGCGGCCCTGAATGGATTTTAGTTGATAGACCTGCCCACTGGAGTTTTCCACTAACACGGCATCGCCACTGGGCCGATCCGGTGAATCCTGTACATATACGCCATTGTTTGTGCCAAAATAAATACGCCCCTCAAATAGCGTAGCATGGTACCCGGTTCCCGTCAAACCGGAAAACCGATTGATCTTCCGAAATGGATTGCTTAGCTCTACCAAGGTAATGCCATTGGAATGGCCTACCCATAGGTTGCCGGACAAATCCTCCCGCAATGATAGTACGACGTTGTTATTCAATCCATGCCCATTGTCCAGATGGAGCACAGTCTCCCCTCGGTCTGTAACGATATATAAACCCTCCGTCTGGGTACCTACGGCAATATGGCCGTTTTCCAATTGCAGGGCGGTGTTGACTGTACTACTCAACGCTCCATTCCAAGGGCGTATGGACTCTCCTTCCATGTGAAACACTCCTTCACTTCGGGTAAACACCAGCCTGCTGTCTTCAGATATCTGGATGACCGAGGCAATACGCTTATCCTCAAAGAAAGCGCCTCCCAAAAGAGGCAGCAGCTCTCCCCGTTGGTAATAATGCAGCCCCGTACCTACTTCATTCGCAAAGAGTCGATTCCCATGAACGTGAAAACTTTCGAAAACACTCTTGGTGGAGATCACATGCCGGAAGGTCTGCGTGGCATCGAAAACAAAAATTTGACGATCGGTACAAAATAAGAGGGCATCAGTAGAAAGAAAGACATGCCATACTTCCTCCAAATTGCGATAGGCTTCGGGAAGTTTTTCTTTTAGTGAATAAAAGGCAAACCGCCCCGTTTCATTAGGTCCGAAATAGCCAAAATCGCCCTGGCCTGCCACATAGATCAATCCGCTTTCGCTCAGCTGTACATGACGTACCTTTGAGCCGTTGGGCAGGGTATTTCTCCGCCATGCGATGCCATCGTATTCGAGCAGTCCGAAATTATTTGCGACATAAACCAATCCGTCAGGGCTTTGGGTGATTGCGTAATTTTGGATTCCTCCCCTGTATTCCTGACTGGGATAGTACCTCGAAAAAGGAAGGCCCAAGGTCTGGCCTATTGCCAGTGTTCCATGAACAAGGCTATACAATAAAATCAGCAATACTTTCAATTTCGGGTTTAAGTGTTTGGACATACAAGATAAGGGATATATCGGTGATGTAGTAGCTTCTCCAAAAAAATGAATCAAACAAGCTTGGTGAAAATGCTGCAAAATTAACCAAATCAAGCATTTTTAGTTCATTTGATGAATTATTGTGAAAGACTGAATTAGGCCTTGATGTAGTATTGATGTAACCGGATATTTCGCCCAACTAAAATTAAACGCCAACTTGTGGCTTCATAAATCCAAATAAAAAATGAAAAGAGTATTACTGTTATGTTTCGCGCTTTCTATCCAGTATGGACTGTGGGCGCAAGGAAACGTAGTGAGAGGGCAAGTCACGGATGACACAGGCTTTCCACTACCAGGTGTAAGCATTCTGAAGCTCGAATCGGTCGTAGGTGCGGTGACTGATCTGGATGGTAATTTCACCATCAATGCTTCTGCTGGAGACCGCCTCCAGTTCTCCTTTATCGGATACAAAACCCAAACCATTACCGTAGGTAACGCTACGGAGATCAATGTGGTGCTGGGAGAAGACCTAACCAATCTGAACGAGGTAGTCGTAATCGGCTATGGTACGGCCACCAAAAAGGAACTGACCGGCGCCACCTCTCAACTGAAAGGTGAGGCCATCGAACGGATGAACATGCCGCGGGTAGATCAAGCCCTGCAGGGACAGTTGGCCGGTGTAAGCATCTCTACCAACTCCGGTGCCCCGGGAGGCACTTCCAACATCCGGATCCGGGGGATCGGTACCTTTGGGGACAACGACCCGCTGATTTTGGTTGATGGTGTCATTTACGATGCGGCCGGACTGAACGCATTAAACCCGAACGATATCGAATCGGTCAACGTACTGAAAGATGGTACCGCCGGTATCTATGGTGTGCGGGCAGCCAATGGGGTTATCCTGATTGAGACCAAGAAAGGTAACCTCGGGACCAAGCCACGAATGGATTTTACCGCCTTTTATGGCGTGCAGGAAACCGCACGAAAACTTGATTTGCTAAACGCCCGGGAATTTGCCATACTGAAAAACGAAGCGTTTGCTGCCGGTGGGCAGCCAATGCCCTTCAACAACGTGGAACTTGGAGAAGGTACCGACTGGCAAAATGCCGTATTCCAGACAGCCCCTATTCAGGAATACAATATGACGGTGACAGGTGGATCGGAAAAAACCTCCTATTCCATCGGCGGGTCCTACTTTTCGCAGCAAGGTATAGTCGGTGGCCCCAAGGCAAACTTTGATCGCTTCAATGCCCGGATCAACTTTATCACTGAAATTGCCCCCCGGGTGAAATTTACGAACGTACTTCTATACACCCGGGAAGAGAGCAAAACACTACCTCAGGGCGGTATAGGTTCCGTTTTATATAACACCATCAATGCCTATCCTACGGAGCCGATTTTTGTGGGAAGCAGGTACTCGTACTTGGATAATGTAAATGACATCATCAATCCACTGGCCCAGATGGAAAATACCCACAACGATGCCTGGGTAAACAAGCTGGTGGGCAAAGAGGAAGTCGAATACAAGATAAACAGCAATTTCACTGTAACGGGCCGTGCCGGCTACAATTTTGCCATGGTAGACTCCAAGGTCTTCAACCCACTGGTATGGTATGGCCCCGGCAAGTTTGCCAATACGGCGCGAAATGCAAATTTGGACCCGGTTTTGGTAGACGTGGGCGGAATCCAAATAGAACGTGGAGCGAGTGTGTTTGAATCCCGCAACACATTCTTTGATTACAACCTCGAGTCTTTTCTGAACTATGAAAAATCGCTGACCGAAGACCATCGGATCAAAGGCATGTTCGGGGTTTCCTTGGTTGGCAACAGAAGTGAAGGCCTAAACGGCACGGGATTCAATATACCCAACAACGACATAGCCTTCGCAGATATTTCTGCCAACCAGGCTCCCGGAGGATTTCTGAACAACGTAGGCTCCTTTCAAAGCCGTCAGCGGCTTACATCTGCCTTTGTGCGGGGCGAGTACGATTTTCAGAGAAGGTACCTTTTCTCCGCCATTCTGCGTCGAGACGGGTCATCTAACTTCGGACCAAACAACCGGATCGGCTACTTTCCTGCCATCTCTGGTGCTTGGGTGATCTCAGACGAATCGTTTTTCAGTTCCAGTGCCATTGACTTCATGAAGCTTCGAACAAGCTTTGGCGTGTCAGGAAACGACCAAATCGGCCTGTTCAGATACAGGGGCCTGCTCAATGGTTCGGCCACCTATGTATTTAATGACCTTATAGTAAACGGAGCCGCGATAGGCAACACCAGCAACCCAGACCTGAAATGGGAAACCACGTACCAAACAAACATTGGGCTTGATTTTTCATTTTTCCGAAATTTGGATGTTACGGCCAACTATTTCATCAAAAACACAAAAGACCTGCTGTTTCAGCCCGACGTGTCTGCCCTACTGGGGTCCTATGGGCCGGGAGGTTCGCCGCCGGTAATCAATGCAGGTGATGTGTTGAACCGAGGACTGGAATTGGAGTTAGGCTATGGAACTTCAAGAAGTCAGGGCGTGAATTTCAAATTTGACTACAATGTCACGTTCCTTAGAAACGAAGTAACAGCGGTACCAGAGGGGTTTGAGTTTATTCCGGGAGCTCCCTTCAGCGTAGGTGGAAATGTGGCTACCCGATTTCAGAAAGGTTTCCCGATCGGCTACTTTGTCGGCTACCAAACAAACGGCATCTTCCAATCTGCGGAAGAAATTGCTTCAAGCTCGGTGACCCAACCAGGTGCCCGACCCGGAGACCTCAGATTCGTGGATCAGAATGGAGATGGTGCGATCAATTTTGGGGACGATTCAGACCGAACCATGATCGGTTCTCCCATCCCGGACATGGTAATGGGCTTCAATTTTTCGGTTGATTACAAAGGTATTGACTTTGGTGCCAACATTTTCGCCGCCCTGGGTCAGGACATTATCCGAAACTATGAGCGGCAACAGCCCTGGGCAAACCAGTTGAGCTACAACTTAGCCAGATGGACCGGACCTGGAAGTACCAACGAATTCCCCAGACTGACCACCGGACCTACCAGAAATACGGTTTTTTCTGACTTTTATGTGGAAGACGGCTCTTTTGTGCGCCTGCGAAATGTACAGCTTGGGTATACCCTGCCTTCGGAGGTTACCCAAAAGATCGGTGTGCAGTACTTCAGGTTCTACTTGGCCGCCAATAACCTGATTACGCTGACCAAGTACCAAGGATTTGATCCGGACGTGGGTTCAGGTAACCCGCTTGGTGCCGGGGTAGATAACGGCATATACCCGCAGGCAAGAACCCTAATGGCCGGTCTTAACATTAAATTTTAATATCATGACACGTATATATAAATGGTTATTAATCATCCCATTTGGAATATTGTCGGCATGCGACAGTCTACTGAATGTGGATCCTGAGTACACACAGGATGCCGAGAACTTCTTCAACACGCCTGAAGATTTCAACAGGGCTATCATCGGTGTATATGACATGATGCAGCCTGCTTACCTGAACATCTGGATCGGTGAGATCGCGTCAGACAACTCCATCGCCGGTGGAGAAAGCGTGAACGATACACAGGGACTGCACGAGATTCAAAACATGACCCATGGTGGAGTGAACGAAGAACTGAGGGCCGTAATGCGGGTCAACTACACCGGCATCGCAAGGGCGAATTACATCTTTGAACACCAAGACAAGATCGACTTCCCCGGAAAAGACCTAATTTTAGCCGAAGCCCGGATGATTCGGGCCTACTTCTATTTCAACCTGGTGATGTATTTTGGGGACATGCCCCTGATCATTGACCGCCGGATTTCCATCAACGAGATCTCAAGCACCGTCCGAACGCCAAAAGCGGAGATCTACGCACAGATCGAGTCGGACCTGCGGGCTGCCATTCCAGTTCTTCCGGCCACCGTTAGCGAAATCGGAAGAATGACCTCCGGCGCCGCAAAAGCGCTTTTGGGAAAGGTCCTCCTTTACCAAAACAAGTTTTCAGATGCCGCCACCGTTTTGGGCGAACTTATCGACAATAATACCGGTGGATATGGTCTTTTTCAGGACTATTCTACCATGTTCTTGGTGGTCAACCAAAATGTAAATGAAGACGTATTCACCATTCAGTTTTCCGGTCTTCAAGGCGGGGACTACGGATGCCTCATCTGTCTGAACGGAAATGCTGCCGTGGGATTCCACGGAATCCGCCAGTATGAAGGCCCCTTCTATGCTGACGGAAACAGCTACAACCTGCCCACGCAGGATCTGTATGATGAATTTGACGAGGGCGATCTCCGAAGGGAAGCCACTGTATTGGATATAGAGGCATTCATCGCCGCCCAACCCAATCCATCTGAAATCTCCTATGCGATCGGGGGCGGCGGCCATACCGGGTTCTACAATAACAAGTATATCAAACGCGCCGATGAGCGTGGCCTTCCGGATGACGATTTGACCAGCCCACTTAATTACCGGGTGATCCGTTGGGCCGATGTGCTCTTAATGGCCGCAGAAGCTTTCCAGCGATCCGGTAACGATGCACGCGCGAGAACCGAACTCAACAAGGTGCGGGCACGTGTTCAGATGCCGGCGATCAATGCGACCGGAGACGCCCTCTATCAGGCGATCCTGCGCGAGAGACGACTTGAGCTTTCCGGCGAAGGGTACCGATTCTGGGACCTAGTACGAACCGGACAAGCTGCCGGCCGAATCAGTGGCTTTGTACCGGGCAGGCACGAGCTTTTCCCGATTCCCCAGGTGGAAATAGACCTTGCCGGGGGTAACTGGAGCCAAAACCCAGGGTATTAATTCGGATTTAGGAAGAATCGTGCATACGACAAATCTGCCTAGAACGATGGCCAACCCGATAGTTGACTCATCCCTTTGGTAGAGGCACGTTTTGACCGCTTAAAAACAAACATAGACACATGAAAAAGATACTAAAATATACTTGGCTTCTGCTGCCGCTGTTGGCAGTCTGGAGCTGCGTGGAAGAATACCGCCTGGAAGGGGCACCTCCTACCGAGGCGGATGCCAACTTCAGCTTTCAGTCCACGCCCGAAAGTGACAATATCCTTCGCTTCACGGCAGACGGAGATTTCTTTATGATGAACTGGGATCTAGGTAATGGCCAAACAGGCGAAGGAAAAACCGTTACCGGAACCTATCCCCTTGCAGGCACCTACACGGTTTCCCTTACCATCTTCAACTCGGGAGGCAGTGTCACCTTCTCACGGGACGTCGTGATCGCTGAGACGGATCCTCTTCTCCTGGATCGTCCCATTTTCAATATGCTTACAGGAGGTGTGGATGCCACGGAAGGTAAAACATGGAAAATCGATGCCAGTAGACCGGGGCATTTCGGTGTAGGACCGAATCCGTCTTCTCCTGCGGGCAACTTCCCCGAGTGGTACCAAGCCGCTGCATTTGAGAAAGAAGGCTCCGGCATGTACACAGACCGCTATACCTTCTTCCTGGACGGATTTAGGTTTGTAATGGAGACCAATGGATTTGTGTATATCAACGCAGCGCAAGGAAGTAATTTCCCAGGTGCTTTTGATCCCGGTGTGGGTGACCTATCTGCGCCTTATGAAGCTCCGGATGGACTGAGATGGTCCCTCGTCGAAGCAGAAGGTGCACTGCCAGAACTTACCATTTCTCCCGGTGGATTCCTAGGATACTTCGCCGGAGGCCGCACCTATCAGATTGTCCGTCTTACCGAAAACGAAATGTTCCTTCGATTTGTCGACCAGGCAAATACCGACTTGGCCTGGTATATACGGCTTATCCCGGAAGGTTTTGTACCTGATCCACTACCCGAACCGGAACCAGAACCCATCAATCCAGATGTTAACTTCACAGTAAACGACCTAGTTGGTAACGGAAGAAAAGTATGGATGCTCAATCCGGCAGCCGGGGCATTCGGAGTGGGCCCATCCAGGGGCAGTGACGCGTTTTTCCCGAACGGCCAGGATATCAGTGGAGACCGACCTTGTCTGTTCAATGACCTGTTCATCTTTTCTTCAAACGGCAGCTATGTATACAATGCGCAAGGCGATGTCTTTGGAGAGGGCTATATGGGTATCTCGGACGGCTGCCAGCCTGAAAGCTCGCTTGAAGGAACTGTGGGCGCAGCCTGGGCATCGGGATCGCATAGCTACACATTTACACCGGGCACGCCAACTACCTTTCCGAAGATCACGGTGACCGGCACAGGTGCCTTTATTGCCCTGCCGAAAGCCTATAACGGCGGCGAATACCAAAACGGCCCACCTCGGCAAAACGAGTCGGTTACCTATGAGATTACTGCCTACGATGCGACGACCGGCCAAATGACGCTTTCCATTGATATCTCTGGCGATGGATCCGTATTCTGGAACTTTGTGTTGGTACCTGCTGCGGACCAATCCCTTGGATTATCCGAATTGACCCGGAACGATCTGATCGGCGACGGTGAAAAGGCTTGGAAGCTTAAACCTGCCGCCGGTGCATTCGGTGTAGGTCCCGTTCCCGGGAGCGACGAGTGGTTTCCGAGTGGTAACGACATAAGTGGTGACCGACCCTGCCTCTTCAACGACCGGTTTATTTTCAACGATGATGGTACCTATACCTACGATCCACGGGGTGATGTATTTGGGGAAGCCTACATGGGCATACCGGATGGCTGCCAAGATGCGGACGCTCTCGTAGGCACGGTAGGTGAAGCCTGGGGAGCCGGATCGCATCAGTTTTCCTTTACCCCGGCATCGGGTGGAGACAATGCCAAACTGTCTGTAACCGGAACGGGGGCCTTTATTGCATTGCCCAAGGCTTACAATGGCGGCGAATACCAAGCAGGGC
This sequence comes from Lunatimonas lonarensis, assembly GCF_000390185.1. GTDB lineage: Bacteria > Bacteroidota > Bacteroidia > Cytophagales > Cyclobacteriaceae > Lunatimonas > Lunatimonas lonarensis. The sequence goes on from NZ_AQHR01000050.1 coordinate 145,915, forward strand.
CTCCACGGGCAAACGAAACGGTCATTTATGACGTAATTAGCTATGATCGAACCTCCCAGGAACTGGCGTTGACGATCGACATCTCAGGAAATGGTGGCGTATTCTGGACGTTCGTGCTTGTACCCGCAAACGATTAACCTATGATTGTCATGGCAAAAGCAATTCAAGCGCTATTCGTCTTCTTCTTCCTTGCAGCTGCAAATGCGTGCAACTCGGATCCGGTTGAAGACCAGGTTTTGCTGCCCTCCAACCTAAATGTGGCGGTAGAAATACTGGAAAATGGGATGGTTCGCGTGAATTTCTCCGCAGATCGGGCCAATTTCTTCCGAATTGGCTTCGGGGCCGGCAACCAAGAGCCAGAACTCGCCACGGGCAGCTCGGCGTCGTTTCGGTACACAGTCCCCGGCACCTATACCATCACGGTGCAGGCACATGCTACCGAAGCCGATTTCATCAAACGCGAGGAAGCGGTGACCATAACAGAGCAGCTATTGGGCATTGGACTTCCGACCACCGGTTTTGAATCCCCCATGTCCTACGATGGTTATTCACTGGTTTGGAACGATGAGTTTAATTCCAGCACACTCTCATCCGATTGGGTATTTGACCTGGGTGACGGCTGTCCCAACCTGTGTGGATGGGGAAACAATGAGCTGCAGTTTTATCGTAGGGAGAATACGCAACTGAAAGACGGTTATCTGATTATCACCGCCAGGCGGGAAAACTTCGGGGGGAAAAATTTCACTTCCTCCCGATTAAAAACCCAGGCAACCCGGAATTTCCAATTCGGTAGAATGGACATTCGAGCAGCCATGCCAAGGGGGCAAGGGATCTGGCCGGCGATCTGGATGCTTGGTGAAAGCATCACTGAGGTCAGCTGGCCTGCCTGCGGGGAGATCGACATCATGGAAATGATCGGTGGAAACGCCACCGGTAGGGATGACACGGTGCACGGAACCTTGCACTGGGACAACAATGGCTCCTATGCCTACCGAGGTGGTAAAAAAACCTTGGCAGGCGGGGCCAAGTTGGCGGATAATTTCCATGTGTACAGCGTTATCTGGGATGAATCCAAGATAACATGGCTACTAGACGACGTGGTTTACCACGAACAGGACATAAGCCCCGCGTCCATGGATGAGTTCCGCGCTCCGTTTTTCTTTATCCTGAATGTGGCAGTAGGAGGCAACTGGCCCGGCAATCCGGACAGCACCACCATCTTTCCACAGCAGATGGCCGTGGATTATGTACGGGTGTTTCAGAAGGAATAGCAGCTCAGGCACTTCGGCCATAAACTAATTTCGACTGATTAAAGCTAGAAAAGAGGCTGTCCGAAATGGGCAGCCTTTTTTATGGAGCTAACTTCTAGGCAGATCCTCAAAAGTATAAATCTCCAATATTTCGTGGTACTGGTAGACTAAAACGGTGGTTTTCACCACTGCCGCACCCGAAACCGTCAACCACTTCGGCCTTCCGCCTGTCTTCGACTTTCCCGAACCGCTCGTGCCGGAATAGGTAGCCATCATCATTACGCTTCCAGTTTTTTAGTAAAACCTGATTAGGACTACAAACAGGTTGATTAGGGTCAGGAATGAGTTCTGGGGTGTTTAAAACAAGGACTACGTTTACAATAGGATGTACCTTTAAACGACGGATTATACCTATCTATTAGATCAATTCAAGCTCTTTCTTTCACCATGCCTGTTTTTAGTGTAAATTCACGTTATCAAAACACGTTCACCAGCAAACAGCAACCTTTTATGCTTTTGGTAAAAGCCTTTGCATGGACTGGCGAAGCTACAAAGACATACACTTATTAATTTGAGTCAACCATGAGCAATACGATAATAATCCATACGGAAACAAGAGAACAGGAAGATGCCCTGAAGGCATTTGCCAAAGCCCTCAAAATCAGGTTTGAGGTGGCGAAAGAAAAGTCATATGATCCTGATTTTGAAACGAAAATCCAGGAAAGCAGAGAACAGTACAAGAAGGGAGAGTTTATAAGCATTGAGAAAAAGGAAATTAAAAGTTTTCTAGGACTGGAATGACTTACCGCTTAGACTTTTCCAGACGGGCACAGGAAGATATTGCCTTTCACAAAAAGTCAGGCAATAAACCCCTGTTAAATAAAATAGCTGTGCTTCTGGAAGAATTGACCGAACATCCTTTTTCAGGAACCGGAAAGCCCGAACCGCTAAAACATAGCCTGTCCGGCATGTGGTCTCGTAGGATAAACAAAGAACACCGGCTTATTTACGAAGTGCTGGAAACAGCCGTAGTGGTGCATCACGCCAAAGGACACTAACGATTCCTAGGATAGAAAGGCGCTTTTACCATCCTCGTCCTAGGGGGGGGAAAACCTGAAGGCATCAAGGCTGAAACTCATTAGATCATTCCCAATACGCGCTTCCAGATTTCCCTGTCCACGGGAACGCCTAGCCGTTGGTTATCTGCCCGATTTTTAAGGGACTGCTCCCCGGGGTATTGGGAGGATTCCCCGGAAAAGGTATCCGCGGATTTCAGGTCCTCAACCCAGACCATCAGCCGGTCGTTTATGGTTTCCTGGTTCAGCCCCAATTTGGGTGGATACAGACAAAGAAAAAACTGGGAAATGGCATGTTCCTCCTCCAGCTTGCCAATATCCATCGTAGCCAGTCCCCCGGAAAGCAGCGAAGCGATCAAATCCAGCATCATGGCGAGACCAGCCCCCTTCCACATCCCCATGGGCATGGCCAAACCACTCGCAAGCACTTCCTTGGGATCTTGCGTTACTTCTCCACCTGCCGTAAAACCCGCAGCAAAAGGCATTTGCCTGCCCTCCCGAAGGTAGGCCTGCATTTTACCATAGGCAAACTGCGTCATGGCCATATCCAATACGATGGGCTCGGGATCGCGGGGAATCGCAATAACCAGCGGATTGTTTCCCAGCCTAGGTTCCTTTGCGCCCCAAGCGGGCATATTGGGAAGGGTATTGGTAAAGCAAATGGCCACACAGCCCTCTCGGCCGGCCTGCCACCCAAAATTGCCTCCACGCTTCCAGTGGTTGGTTCGCCTGAGCGCTACTGCACCCATCCCTTGTTCCTTTGCCATGGCTATGGCCCGGCCCATCGAAAAATGCGCATTCAAAGGCCCCGCCCCGAGATTGCCATTCCATCGCTCAAAAATGGGTAAGGCAAAATCCAAGCTTGGTTCCGCCCGTGGATCGACTATGCCCGCATCCACCAAGCGCACGAACTCCGGAAAGCGGTTGAGTCCATGGGAAGCTACCCCATCCAGACTGGCATCTGCAAACAACCCCGCACACAGCGAGGCCTTTTCGGCATCGAATCCCCTACTTTCCAACACGGACTTAAACACGCCCCGCAAGGTAGCATACGCTATTCTGCTAGTAGAATTTTTCATGGCTGACTGATCCAAAGGTTTAGAAGGCATGATAGCAAAAAATGTAGAAAAAAACCAGCCATCACCGCTGCCTTTCAGGGCCTCTTGCATAAGCAGCACCTTTTGAATACCTTGTGCCAAGAACCACAAACCTGTCCACCAAGATTTTTCCATTCCCATGAGCACCATGAAAGCCGTAATCTGTACCCGCTATGGCGGACCTGAAGTATTGCAATTGGCAGATGTACCCAAACCCCATGCAAAAAAAGACGAAATCCTAGTCAGAATCAGGGCAACCGCGGTCAATTCCGGCGACGTGCGCGTACGGGGACTGCAAGTAGAGGGTTTGATGAAAGTCATTATGCGGCTGGTGTTGGGCGTCAGAAAGCCGCGAAAACCCATCTTGGGAACCGTATTCTCGGGCATAGTGGAAAGCATAGGACAAGACGTTTCTAACTTCAACCCCTGCGACGAGGTATTCGGCATGACGGGGTTTCAGTTCGGAACCTATGCGGAGTATATTGCGGTTAAAGCGAAAGGCAACGTACTGCCAAAACCCCAAAATGCCACTTTTGAAGAGGCTGCAGCCCTGCCCTTTGGCGGCCAAACAGCCATCTACTTTCTCGAAAAAGCCAAGTTACCGGCAAAAGCCCATCCCGAGGTATTGATCTACGGGGCAACCGGATCCGTGGGAACAGCTGCCGTGCAGCTCGCCAAGTACTATGGAGCCAAGGTGACCGCTGTGTGCAGTTCAAGCGGTGCGGATTTGGCTTCCCGATTGGGTGCTGACCGCGTCGTAACGTACGATACGCAGAATTTCACCCAATTACCCCAGCAGTTTGACCTGTTCTTGGACGCCGTAGGCAAGACCAAAAAACATTCGGTTGAGCATCTTCTGAAACCCAAGGGTCTCTACCTATCTGTGGCAGGCCTAGACTACGCCTCCGAAAACATCGCGCAACTGGAACTGCTAAAGGAGCTTTTTGAACACCACGGATACGACGCCACCATCGACCGGACCTATCCCATGCAGGAAATTGTAGCGGCACACCAATACGTGGACACTGGCCACAAAAAAGGAAATGTGGTATTGCAGGTGTAGCGTACCGCGCATTTTCAGATCTTTTTCTACGTTTACCACGACTGCCAGCGTAGCTAGTCGAGCTGGAACACTTTCATAAACACACCATGCCCCGACCCGTCCTGTCCCGTGGATTGCCATACGGCCACCCACCCGTTTTCTATGGCTGTAACCCTTGGATGAAATTGCGGGCCTGAGGTGTAATCACTTATGATCGATCGGGAGCCTCGCGAACTTCCGCCGGCATCAAAGACCTGTTGATAGACGTTGATGTTTCCCGCTGACTGTATTTATCAAAAGAATATTTCCGCATTACTTAGTTTAAAGCGGAAATATACAATACCCGACGATTAAGTCCAATTTTCGTGGACAACTTTTACCCTTGGACATTCGCATCAATGAATAGCTGTTATTCAGAATTGTTCATAAGTCAACAATTTAGACCCATAGGTTCATTATACCTCTACATCGCAGCGTGGTAAAAATGTCATCAAAAACAATTGGCTTCTAGGAGCAAAATCCAACACACCGTTCATGGGTAGATCACTGCCTTACACTGTTTGTGTTGAAATCCAAAAAAGAAAGTTACTGATGGTGATACCAAGATAGTTGCAAAACCCTTCTACAACAGACAGAGGTACCTTATTAGCTGTTTCCGTGAAATCGAAGCTTGGTAGTGAAACGGTTTTACTTGGTTGGTGGAATGGCGAGGGTCAACCTGAATTTAGCGATTGACTGTTTTTTTTGCAGCCCAGAAGGAAAAATACCGTTCGTCTTTACAAGTTCACCCATCAATTCTTCTTATATGTATACTTTTGCATGACACCTATAAAGGAGCAACTGATGGATAGGAAAATAACAGTTTCGGCCTTTCAATTCCCGGTAGCACAAAACGATCCCGCAACCAACCTGACGAGAATTCAGAATGGTCTAAAAGAGGCCAATGCGGACATTGTCGTCCTTCCCGAGCTTTGTACCACCGGGTATTTTTTAGCTAAGGAGGAATGGATTCAATACGCCGCAAAAAAGAACGTAGACGATATATTGGACGCGATGATTGAAATGGCGGATCAGTTCGATACACATTTGGTATTTACCATCCCAGTAGCCAATGATCACAAAATCCTTAATGCGGGGTACCTAGTCAACGGTACCGGAATCGTTGGTATGCAACCTAAAATCCACGTTACGGATTTTGAAAGATCCTTTTTTTCACCTCCCAAGTCCAAGCGACTCCGCGCCATTCATTCAGACATGGGCATAATAGCAATTATATCCTGTTTCGACCTATGGGATGCAGACCTATTTAGGCAGGCTAAAACCCAGCAAGCCGGGTTGATTTGCGCACCCTGTGCGTTTGGTTCCGAGCGAACGCCTATCATTGCCCGAGCACGGTCAATGGAGTTCTGTACACCACTGGCTATGTGCAACCGAACCGGAACCGAAATAATTGGCGAAACCCTCGATTCCTTTATAGGCCAAAGTGCCATTTGGGATGAGGACGGAAATATCCTAACCATCGCACAAAAAGAAACAGAATGCATACAGACTGAGGTCATCCTTAACAAACCTACATCGCTTCCCTTTTGTGCTAATCTTTCGGAAGAAATGGCCTGGCATAAAAAAACAAACCCAACCGGTTGAGTTTGTTTTGGCACGTAGCACCTCCTAAGGTGGTTGCTTTTTCCCTAGTGCTTATATTCATGTGTTTATAATTGTTTTTTAATGGTCAGAACTTGTCCGGTAGGTAGACTCGACTTCATCTGATGTTATTTCTACGTTTCTTATCTATTGTTAAAAAAACCGGACTAATCATTTATCTTCTACATTTATTATTCTTCGACTTTGCCCTCACTGCAACTCTATATCAAGAACCCTTTGACATTATCAAACTGACTAAACGGTAGTTTGAAGGACGTTTGGCCGCTAAGGGGAATGTCAAGCTTTATGTTTGGCGGTAGTGCGCTACGGAATATGCAGGCCCTTCGACCTGGAACTCGTTATCATTTGCAAACCAGGCTATCAGGCGACCTAAAACGGGGCAATCCCATCACCATCTATAATACTCCCCTAAAATGGTACCAGAGGTTAAGTTAAAAAAA
>NZ_AQHR01000051.1 GCF_000390185.1 Lunatimonas lonarensis
TTTGCCTTATTGGCCAAAATTTTTAACTCCGTAAAGTAGTATTAGTTAAGTGACGATTAATAAATGAAGTCTCCAAACTTTGGATATATGCTTCCGTATCTTTATAAATTTTATCAAAGTCTTGAGCAATCATACTAGAAAGGATTGATGTTTAGATTTGAGCCAAAAGATTCGTTCATTAAATGTTGGAGCTTTTGAAATCTCACTCTGTAACTGTCAATATTTTTTGTTGATGATTCAACCGATGACCTAAACTCTGAATCGTTTTGACATAGATTTATGAAGCCTATTTTAAATTTATCGATTGTGTTTTCATTTATCAATTCTTTAGGTAAACGGGTAAAAAAGAAAAGTTGTGCTTCAAGTATTACTCTATTAAATCTTGATTCAGGCTTGTCGTTGGTGAATTTACGTCCTACAAATCTGTAGTCACCAAAAATGTCTTTTAAAAGTTCAATAGAATCGTTGATTAGGTGATATATTGTTGCAACCTTGGTTTTGTAACTCTCCCATTCCTTTGTCATAATAGCCATTGTGCCATCCAAAAATTGTTTTAAGTTTCCACTGTATGTATTTGAAAACTCAATCATAGATAAGCATCTTAGTAAAACTTCAATGTCTCTAAGCCTTTTGTCAGGCTCTGATAAGTTCATAACCAAATGAAGAGGTTGAATAGAATTTGTTGTTTCAATTAAAAAGTCTGCAAATTCACCACGATTTAAAACTTGCCGAAGTTCTTGTGTTGAGAGGGATACCGAGCCTGAGTTTAATCTATAAAAAATGTCATATAGGACATCATTGGCTTGAAAGTTTGTAATTATTGTGCACCTAAGAGCCGCATTTAAAAATTCTCGAAATTCATTGGATAGTTTCTCATTGCTTTTGATGTCATTGTATGAGTAACCAACTAGGTTTTTGAGTACGGTTAGTTTAATTAATTTTCCACCATTGTCCCAATAGCCAAATTCTTCTGGATTGATGAAACCAGCAATCGTCAATAAGCGTTGTTTGCCATCAATAACCGCAAAAGACTTTTTTTGTAAGGGATTTTCGGCTAGAACAATCTCTGGTATTGGATAACCAATGATAATAGACTCAATTAACTTGCTTCTTTTGTCATCATTCCACGCATTTCTCCTTTGATATTTAGGATTTAAATCTATGTTTTTGGAGATTATTTGACTGAACATTGTTTCTATTGTCCAGTCACGGGAATAGACAACTATTGAAGATGTTTCAAATGGGGCAATATCTTCAATAATTTCGTCATTATCATTTTCAATGTCTTCTGTGTATTCCTTACTCATGTCTTGTTATTTTGTTTATTCTGTTTTTTAAATGTTTGTCGCCCTACGGTTGCCGGTAACGGGATTCAGCTTGGAGACGGCGGGCTTTCGGAGCCGTTCCCTTCCAACCTACTCCTAACTTCTTAAAGATACTAAACTTTCTATTTACTCTGAACCGCCCGCTGTCTTCCAAGGTGATGTTATGGCACGTTTATTTTCGATAATCTATAGTGTTTACTAATAAACTATCTTTATAAAACCGCTCCTCAATTAGTTCTCCTTGTGAATTATAATACTTCCATTTTCCTTCAGGATTGCCTTTAATATGGAAAGTCCTACCTATAACCAATCCATTACTATTGTAAACTATTAATGAATCATTTAATAAATTGTCTTCGTAAAAACTCACAACCTCTACTTGCCCATTATCATAATAGGTTAGGCATTTGCCTTGCTTTAGACCATCGGTATAAGAAAATTCAGTTTTAAGATTCCCATTTTCGAAGTAATTTTTCACAGTTCCATGGGGCACTCCATTTTTCCAAGTTACAACTGTTTCTATCTGTCCATTTAGATAATATTCCGTACTGATACTATCTAATTGCCCATCAACAAACTTATATTCTCCGGATAATGAACCATTCTCGAAATATTCAATTTTTTTCCCGTGCTCTAAACCGTTCAAGAAATTGGTAATGCTATGAAGAGAACCTTCTGGGAAGTAAAATCTCCATTCTCCTTCTTTTTTTCCATTTTGCATTAGGCCTTCAGATTGTTTTATTTCATTTTCGAACCAAAAATTGGCTGTACCATTCATTAGCCCATCTTTATACTGACATGAAAAAGAAAGAGTCCCATTTTCATGGTATTCATATCGAATTCCTTGGAAAAGGCTATTAGTTTCTATTTCGTACATAATTCCATCTCGCTCAATGATATTTATAGATGACTTTTCAGTTGAGCAAGAAAATATTATTAACAACAAAATTGCTAGTTTCTTCATTTCTTTTTATGTGCCATAACTCTGTTATAGGCGCAACGCCGTTGCTCCTATAATTCTTCTTACTGGTTGCCTGGGCGCATGTTGGTTTTGCCTATTTCTTCGACACTCATCGAGCATATCCTGTCTCCTCCATTGATTTAAATAACGATGCGAAGATTTTGCTTCCAACACCTTTTGATAAAGATAGGGTTTAATTCCCATGTTTAAAATACCCTGATCGGGGTATTTTTCGGACTCAAATGGGTATTTTTGGGAGTTTTAAGTTGGGAAATGAGATATGAGAGTATCACTCCCCCTTTACCACCTCCACCAATTCCACCCAGTGCCTTGCTTTTTTTCCTGTGAAGTGGTCGATCTGATGGCGGCAGCTGAAGCCGCAGGCAGCCAGGGAATTTCCGGCTTCCAGCTTGCGTACAGCCGGAAAGAGGATCTCTTCCCCGATTTTTCGAGACAGCTCCAGATGCTCCTTTTCGTAGCCAAAGGATCCTGCCATGCCGCAGCAGCCCGAGGGGATTTCCATCACCTGATGGGCATTCCCCATCAGCTTTTTCATGCTCTGGGTGCCGTAGAGGGCCTTTTGGTGGCAGTGGCCGTGGATGACCATCCGCTTATCCTTGGGTCGTAGGGTGTGCTCCAGCCGACCGGCATCCTTTTCCCGAGCCAAGAACACGTCGATCATCAGCACCTGGTTTTTTAGCTTTTGGGCAATCTCCGGGGAATCCATTAAGTCCGGGAAGTCGTCGTTGAAAGCCGAAGCACAACTGGGTTCGCAGACCACCACCGTAAGGCCACGATCCAGGTAGGGCAACAGTTGGCGGATGGTCTCGTTGCCCTGGGCCTTGGCCTCCCGGAGGAAGCCGTGCGAGATCTTGGGCCGCTGGCAGCAGCCTACGTTGGCCAAGTGCACGCGGTAACCGCAGGCGTTGAGGAGCTTCAGGGCCGATTTTCCGATATCGGGTTCGTGGAAGTTCAGGTAGGTATCGGCAAAGAGTACCACCTCCTTTTGCAGGTGGTCGGGCTGGGCGGCATTTCTGTCAAACCAGCGGTAAAAGGGTTCCGAGGCATAGGCCGGTAGGGTGCGTTCGCTGGAGAAACCGGCCACCTTTTCCAGGGATTTGCGGAAGGGCTTGGAGGCCTGCAGGGCGTTGACGGCCTTGGCAAAGGGGCCAGAAAATAGCCGGGCGGCCTTGGCGGAATCACGGATCAGGCGGTCACGGCGGCTGGTGCCGTTTTGGTCGTAGTACAGCTGCATCACGTCGCTTTTCAGCTTGGCCATGTCCACATTACTGGGGCACTCGGATTTGCAGGCCTTGCAGGAAAGGCACAGAGAGAGGGTTTCCTGAAGGCGTTTGCTCGCAAGGCCATCCTTGTCGAGCTGACCGGACATGGCCAGGCGGAGGGCATTGGCGCGGCCCCGGGTGGAGTGCTCCTCGTCGCGGGTGGCCTTGAAACTGGGACACATGGTGCCGCCCAGCAATTTGCGGCATTCCCCCACGCCTGTACACATGTGCACGGCTTCTTCAAAGCTTTGTTCGCTGCGGTAGTGGTAGCTGGCCTTTGGCACCTGGTCCCGGTACTGGGTTCCGTACCGCAGGTTGTGTTCGATGGTCTGGGCTTCCACGATCTTGCCGGGGTTCATCCGGTTTTCGGGGTCAAAGAGGCGCTTGACCTGGATAAATGCCTGGTACAGTTCCTTGCCGAAGAAGCGTTCGTTAAAGGCACTTCGCACGAGGCCGTCGCCATGTTCCCCGCTCCAGGATCCACCGTATTCCAAGACAAGATTAAAGGTGTCTTCGGCTATGTTTTTAAGCCGTTCGATATCGTCCGCCTCCCGCAGATCCAAAATGGGCCGCACGTGGATCACGCCCACGCTCACGTGGGCATACATGGATACGGCTGCCCCATGCTTTTCGCAGATCTGCAGCGTGCGGTCTATGTATTCTTTGAGGTTGTCGGTAGGGATGGCAGCATCTTCGATAAAGGGCAGGGGCTTCTTTTTGCCCTTTATGCCCAGCATCAGACCCAGGCCTTTTTTGCGGACGAGCCACACGTCTTCGTAGGCCTCGCCCTGTGGAAATAGGGGATAGGCATAGCCCAGGCCTTTTTCCTGTAGGTCTTGGATCATCGCCATGGGCCGCTGCATCACGTCATCCATGCTGATCCCGTAAAACTCCACGATCAGGATGGCGGCCGGATTGCCGCTGATAAAGTGGCAGTGTCGTTTGGTGGTCAAGTTTTCCCGGCTGAGGTCCACCACGATTTTGTCCAGGATCTCCACGGCGGAGGGGTTGTAGCCGAGAATGGAGGTGACCGATCCGATGGCTTCCAGCAGGTCCGAAAAGTGGATCACGCAGACAGACTTGTACTGGGGTAGGGGTTCCAGGTTTAGTTTGAGTTCCAGTGTGGTGGCCAGGGTGCCCTCGCTGCCGGTTACCAGCTTTGCCAGGTTCCATTGGTCGGTGTAGACGAATTCATCGAGGTTGTAGCCGCCCACCCGACGCATGACCTTGGGGAAGCGGGCCTTGATTTCTTCTTGGTGTGTTTCAATCAGTTGCCCAAACTCCCGGTAGATCTGTCCTTCCCGGTCGTCCTTTGCGGCGATCTCGCGGTAGGCTTCGGGTGTTTTTTTCGAAAGCGTCATTTCCGTGCCATCGGCCAGCAGCACCCGGGCCTCCAGCACATGATCCACGGTCTTGCCATACAGGATGCTCTTGGTGCCCGAGGAGTTGTTGCCGGTCATGCCCCCCACGTTGGCGCGGCTGGAGGTGGCCGGATCCACGGCGAAATGAAGGCCTAGGGGCGCAAGTTCGTCGTTGAGCACGTCGCGTACCTTTCCCGGTTGTACCCGCACCCAGCGCTCTTCCTGGTTGATTTCCAGGGTGGCATGCATGTATTTGGAAAAATCCAAAATCATGGATTTGCCCACGGTCTGTCCGGCCAAGCTGGTACCTCCTCCCCGGGGCAGGATGCACACACCGTGATCCGCGGCCAGCTTCAGGGCCGTTTTTACGTCCTCCTCGTGACGGGGCAATACCACAGCCAGTGGCCGGATCTGGTAGATGCTGGCATCGGTACTGTATATGCCCAGCGAATAGTCGTCGACGAGCACGTCGCCGGCAATACGTTCGGAAAGTGACTGGATAAAGGTGCTTTGTTCGGTAGCGGTATGGGACATGGCAATGGTTTTTGGGGTTATCGCATGGATGCCAAATATATTGTTTTTTGCCTGCGCTTTGCAAGGCTGATTGGCACAAAGGGTAGCAAATTCGGCAATTGGTGTAAAAAATGTTTGAAATGGCAGACACAAATTGTAATTTTCCCCATGCTTACTCTTTGGGTTCGCAGCTAGTACACGTTTCATAAACCCATTCCACACCATGTTTGAAAAAGCTGATAAGAATGAAAGGAGAACCTTCCTGAAAACCACCGGTGCCGCTTTGGTAGGCAGTACCGTTCTACCCATGCCATTTGCCATTGCCAGCGGTATGGCTTCCCGCCGGGAGCCATTGAAAGTTGGGCTGATTGGCTGCGGGGGCAGGGGTACCGGTGCGGCAGCCCAAGCCCTCAAGGCAGACAAAGATGCCGTGCTCACCTGTATGGCGGATGTTTTTGAAGATTACTTGGAGGAATCCTATCAGTCGCTGATGAAGGTCAACCCCACGCAGGTGAAGGTGGACAAGGCCCATAAATTCGTGGGATTTGACGCCTACCGCAAGGTGTTGGATTCCGGGGTGGATGTGGTGATTTTGACCACGCCGCCGGCCTTTCGGCCCAGCCATTTCAAGGAAGCGGTAGACGCGGGGAAACATGTCTTCTGTGAAAAACCAGTGGCCGTGGATGCCCCGGGCGTTCGATTGGTTCTGGAGACGGCCAAAAAGGCCAAGGAAAAGAACCTATCGGTGGTGTCTGGCTTTACCTTCCGGTACGATTTTGCCAAGCGGGAGCTGTTTGAACGGATTCAGTCGGGTGCGATCGGGGAGGTGACCAACGTGTTTACCGCGCGCAATGGCGGTGGACTGTGGTACAAACCCCGGCAGGCCAACTGGACGGAGATGGAATACCAAATGCGCAACTGGTACTATTACGACTGGCTGTCCGGTGATTACATCGTGGAGATGATGGTCCACAGCCTGGACATGATGTCCTGGGCCTTTGGCGACAGGCTGCCGCTAAGCGCCACGGGCACCGGCGGCAGGCAGTCCCGCACCGAAGAAAACTTTGGCAATATTTACGATCATTTCGCCATCGAGTATGATTACGGCAACCACCTGAAAGGCGTACACTTCAGCCGGCAACAGAAAGGCTGCTCCAATACTAATAAGGTAGACATTTCCGGTACGGACGGATTTGCCGCCGTGGACATCGGAAAGCGGATCCATGCCACCTATGGACGCAATAAATGGGATTACCAGGGAGAATACAACAACCCCTACGAAACCCAACATGAGGATCTTTTTGCGGCGATTCGCTCCGGTAAGCCGCTGAATGAAGGTGAGCTTATGGCAAACAGCACGATGTTGGCCGTACTTGGCCGCATGGTGGGCTACAGCGGGCAAACCATCACCTGGGAGGAGGCCATGAATTCCAACCAAGTACTCGGCCCCGATATGCAGGCCTATGCCTGGGACCTCAAGTGGCCGGTACCGCCCGTGGCGATTCCCGGAGTCACCAAAGTGGTTTAACTTTTCTTCACCCTTTTACCTAAGATAATCCGAATGCACCTTCTGCAAAAAATTGCCCTTGGCACAGCGTTTTCCCTGATGCCCATTGGCCTTATGGCCCAGGAATACCTGTTTGAATTTGGCAAAGAACAAGGCCTAGAGGCGGTGATCAGTGGAAAGACCCCCACCGAACAACCGATCAAATGGTTTAATGTGAATACCGAAAAGAAAACCTGGCGTTTCGAAGAAGATCGGCTGGTCTGCGAGGGACTGCCTATCGGCGTGATCCGCTCGGAAAAGCAGTATGAAAACTTCATCATGTACGTAGAGTGGAGCCACCAGGAACTGGGAGGAAACTCCGGCACCTTTGTGTGGAGCAGTGCCGTCCCCGGCAGCAACCGACTGCCCGATGGGGTAGAAGTGCAGATGCTGGAGCTGGATTGGGTCAACCAAAACAAGAACGATAAGGGCGAACTGCCCCCCATTGCGTATGTCCATGGAGAGCTCTTCGGCGTGGGGGGTGTGGAAACGGTTCCCGATAACCCCAGAGGTACGCGGAGTAAATCCATCGAAAACCGATGCCTGCCCCGAGGGGAATGGAATACCTACGTGGTCGTCTGCGTGGACGGTGTGATCAAGCTGTCCGTCAACGGCAAGTTTGTGAACGGCATTTCCCAGTCCTCCCAGAAAAAGGGATACATCTGCCTGGAGTCTGAGGGTGCGCCCATACATTTCCGCAACCTTACCGTCACGGAGCTCCCGCCCGGAGTCACCACCATGGACCAAATAGCCCCCCTACTGCCCAACCATTAATCCGTGACCGCATTGATTTAATCCATTCCAACATGAGTAGAGATCTTTCAAAAATACATGAGCTGATAGGCGATTTGTTTACCTGGCCCGAGCGGGAGAGCGACTGGGATGCCTTTCGTCTTTCCGAGGAGCAGGTAGCGTTCTTTAAGGAAAATGGCTACCTCCACAACGTCAAGTTGTTGGATCAGTGGCAGGTAGACCGGTTGAACGAGGAACTGGCGGAGTTTTTGGACAAGGATTATGCGGGTTCTGACCTGTTTTACGAGTTTAAGTCCAACGAGTCAAGCGATCCGAATACGGTACTTTTCCACTCCCTGGGACATTGGCGCATCAAGGAAGGTTTTCACGATATCCTCTGGAATCCTGCATTTGTGATGGCCGCCAGTCAGCTGCTGGACGATAAGCCCGTTCGATTCTGGCACGACCAGTTGTTTTGTAAGCCTGCCAAGCATGGGGGCGTGGTGGCTTGGCACCAGGATTATTCCTACTGGACCCGTAGCGTACCCATGCAGCACCTTACCTGTTGGGTAGGCCTGGATGATGCCACGGTAGAAAATGGCTGTGTGCATTATATTCCAAAATCCCATACCTGGGGTCTGTTGGACAAGCCCGAGCTGGCCGGTGAGATGGACGGCCTCATGGAGATGCTCACGCCGGAGCAGAAATCGTTGTTTCATCCCGTTCCGGTGGAAATGAAGGCAGGTTATGCTACCTTTCACCATCCCTTGGCTATACACGGATCTTATGCCAATTATTCCGAACGCCCCAGAAGGGCCTTTGTAATCAACGTGTTTGCGGATGGCACCCGATCCAATACCGACGGCGTGCTGCTGGACGGAGTACCGGTGATACCTACCGGTGAAAAGTTGGAGGGGCAGTTCTTTCCGCTTCTCTTTGAACCATGAACTTTAGGGGATATGGTAATCGACTGATTGCGGGAGCGGTCCTGGGCATATTGCTACTGGCCGTTTATTTGTTTTTGACGCTTGTGTCGGAGGAGGCTTCCCTGCAAGGGGAAAAAGCTTTCATTCTCCCTGAGGGGTTCGAAATGACAGAGGCGGTGTTGCCCGGACTGTTGAGCTACCCGATGTTTGCCAGTTTCGACGACTCGGGCAACTTGTTTGTTTTTGAATCCAGCGGGCACACAGATGGTACCCAGGAAATTTTGGATCGTCCTGATTTCCGCATCCTGTTGCTTCGGGATCTGGATGGGGATGGGGTCTTTGACCACCGCACGGTCTATGCCGATAGCCTGCCCTTTCCCATGGGAGGTACCTTTTTTCAGGGCAGCCTGTATGTTACTGCGGTTCCGGACCTGCTGAATTTTACCGATACAGACGGTGACGGGGTAGCGGAGGAAAAGGAAATACTGCTTTCCGGTTGGAAATTAAACCACAACGCAGCCATCCTTAGTGGCCCATTTATGGGGCCGGACGGATGGCTGTATATGGCCGATGCCCGGAGGGGCTTCGATATCACCACCAACGAGGGCAAGCAACTTTCGGGCAAGGGTGCGCGCATCTGGCGTTGTTTGCCGGATGGATCCCGGTTGGAATCCTTTGCCGGCGGCGGGTTTGACAATGCCGTTGAGCTGGCTTTTACTCCTTCCGGAGAGGTGTTCGGTACCATGACCTATTTTGTCGATCCCCAAGGCGGCTACCGCGATGCACTGATGCACTGGGTGGAAGGAGGGGTTTTTCCCAAGCCTAACCCGGTGATAGAGGAGGACGGGTTGGTACTGACGGGAGATCTTATGCCCGTTATGTCCAAGATGGCGAGGGTTTCCCCCTCCGGACTGGTGCGCTATGAGGGGGACTTCTGGGGGGAAGGCTTCGAGGGCAATCTGTTTCATGCGCAGTTTAATACGGGAAGAATTGTGCGCAGTGTGGTAGAAGAGACCGGAGCCAGCTTTGCAAGCAATGATACTTATTTTTTGGAATCCAAGGCGGCGGATTTTCACCCCACGGATGTATTGCAGGATGGAGATGGAAGCTTGCTGGTCGTCAATACGGGCGGGTGGTTTATCGCCGGATGTCCGCTGTCCCGCACGGCGAAACCGGACATACAGGGGAGTATTTTTCGCATACGTAAGAAGGCAGCCCGACCGGTAGCCGATCCCTATGGCAACGAGCAGGCTTGGGATCAATTGGCTATCCCGTCCCTGGTGGACGCACTTTCGGTGCCCGGGCCGTTTATTCGAAAACGTGCCCAGGAGGCCATCCTACAGCAGGGTATAGCGGCCGTTCCCCATTTGCTGGCCCGACTTACCGCCTATCCTGATGCCGAGGTTCGGACGCAGTTGGTATTCCTCTTATACCGTTTGGGTGTGCTGGAGGGCCTGGAAGTAGCGGCGAAAGATCCCTCAGACTCGGTTCGAGCGGCGTATGCTAGGGTTGTCGGACTTGCTCCCTGGACTTCTGCACAGGCAACTCTGGTGGGCCTTTTAGAGGATGCCTCTCTTTCCGTGGTAAGGCAGGCCGCCACAGCTTTGGGCCGGTTAGGCAAGGAAGGGGTTTCCGCTGCGCTTCTTTCGGTGCTCGAACGGAGTGAGGACCGCTACGTTCGGCATGCGGTCATCTTTTCTCTGTGGCAACTTGGGGAAGTGCCGGTTTTGCGCGAAGCGCTGCGCCATGCCCAAGCCGGTGTGCGCACGGGTGCGCTGATCGCCCTGGAACAGGTAACCCACGCTGCACTTACCCAACCCGAGCTGCTGGCGTTTTTAACTAGTGAAGCGGAGGAGGACAGAAAGGCTGGACGTTGGGTATTAGGCAGGCATTTGGATTGGTCAGCGCTTGCCCTGCCCCTGTTTCGGCAGGTGACCACGGAAGGGTTGACGGAGTTGCAGGGGCTTTTTCGTGTATTCAGTGGTCAGGAGGTTTTTCAACGGGGTTTTGAACAGGTGCTGACAGCGAGTAAGGAGGATGAATTGCGGGAATTGTACCTGGAGCTTTTGCAGGGTGCATCGGTAAGGCCCTTTCCCGAGCGCTGGAAGCCCATCCTGGGACAGTGGATGCAAACGGGTTCGCAGGCCCTTCGCTCGCAGACACTTGATTTCGTACTTACGGGTAGCCTAACCGGTATGGAAGCCTACCTACTGGATATGGCAGACCCAACATCCCCCTTTTCGCTTCGGGTTCGGGCACTGCAGGCCTTGGCGCGGGAGGGCTACCGTCCGCCGGCTGAGGAACTACGGGACTTGATGGACGGTCTGGTGCAGGAAGCAGAGGGCAAGGAAATGACCCAGGCAATCCAGCTTTTGGGCAGGATGGAGCTGGATGATGCGTCCCTGCTATACCTTTCGGAGGCCATCTTGCCCCGACTGGAGGACCGCTATGTGCCGTATATGCTCCCATTGTTCGAAGGGCAGGTTTCGGAGCAGCTTGGCGGCAGCCTTCTTGCTTTTTTGGTTTCCAAACCCACCCTAATGGACAAGCTATCCGAGGACCAGGTGGCGCAGCTGTTTTCGGGAGAATTACCGGGTCTTGAGGATCAGGTGGCGGGGTTGCTTTCCCAAATCCGAAGGCAACGGGAGGAACGACTGGCCCGCCTTCATGATTTGGAGGAGCGATTGATCCCAGGAGATGTGTTGGCAGGGAGGAATGTCTTTTACGGAGAGGCCGGTTGTGGGGATTGCCACGCCGTCTCGGGGGAGGGGGCGGTTTTCGGTCCAGACCTGAGCAATATAGGAGAGATCCGTTCTAGGCACGACCTGCTGGAAGCGGTGGTGTATCCCAGTGCGAGCTTTGCGAGGGAGTATGAGTCGGTGGAAGTGAGGACTGCTTCGGGTGCCTGGCTGGGCATCATCAAAGAAAAAGATGCCGGCGAACTGGTATTGGAGATTGGTCCCGGGGTTTTTCGGCGTATCGCAGAGGAGTCTATCTTGGAGATCCGGGAGTCGGAGCAATCCCTGATGCCGGCCGGATGGGAGGAACGCCTAACCCTCGGTCAGATCAGCGATCTGATGGCTTTTCTACAGTCCCTACCGGATGGGATAGGTGCTGTTCGGTAGAAAAGTAGGCAGCTTCCTACCGATCAACCGTGAAGGTACGAATTCCTTTTCGATGTATCCGTGGGCATTACTTTCCCAAGGCAGTTAAAGATATCACATTTATTCCATCAGGTCTTCTATAACTCATTCCTGTGTCTGCTATGAAGTTCAGTGATTTAGGATTTTTGTTGTGCAGATTTAAGGATTTTTATTGTGCGGAATTTAGGATTTCTGTTGTGCAAAAATCAGGATCAGCGCATTTCTATCGGATCTGCTTTATTTTTAAAGCATGGTGGGATGAATTTCGGAGGGTTTAGGGTTCAAATGTTCAGGGTTTCAGGATTGTGGCTTGAGCGTTCAAGGTTCAGCCTTCACTTCTCCAATTTTTTATTATCGATGACCGTAAATACACAGAAAAAGGCCAAATGGGGGTCTCCCTTTTCCGATCGTGTATGGTGAATTGCCGGAAGTGATCGGTGGAAGGTCTTTTTGGCGAAGGTAGTACCCTGGTACTTGAGGGTAACGGGCGCGTCCAGATCCAGCATTTGATCGTTGAGGTAGATGTGAAGTCGATTGCTGTAGTCGGACATCCATGCCAGCGCGGAAGCACCCTGCAATTGCATCCAATGGCCCTTGCCTTCGTGAAGCACTACCTTGTGGATGTAGGTACAGGGGGCATTTCGCTCCAAGCTGTCCAGCAGCTGTTTCCATTCCTCCGCTTTATTGTTTCGGTCATAGGCAGCATCCAGTGCTCCCATGTGTAGTGCAAAGGGCGTGGTTTTTAGCCCCAACGGTGAGGTTTCTTTGGGGTTGGTGCCTAGAAAATCAAGGGTATCAGGATGTAGACTTTTAGATTTTTCATGGATTTTAGGTGATTTCATTTGAGGAACTCTACGATCCATTTTTTAGTTGGCTTTTTGGTAATCCGACCGTTTCTATCCCAATGTAGCTAGTTAGGGGTTTTGCAGCAGGTTTGTTGAACTCCGTCGCATCGTATTATCAGGCGTTGCTTTTTTTGCTACCATAAAATCTTAGTTTATAATCGATAATTTGGTAAATGGGGTATTCTTGAGCAACTTTAGGATAGGATTCCACAGGCTTTAACAGTACGTCCTATTTCAATGACCTGCTTTTTCATGTGTCTATAATTGTTTTTCAGTGGTCACATGGAATCTCGCATGGTTGATAGTCATCCCAGTGTGTGACGGCTATGTCATGCTCGATTTCATCTAGTGATGGGCTTTGTTTTTCTTATGGCTCATTTGCCTCATCTATGGATCAACGATAAGTGGTGTGTTTTCTGTTCGCTAAGGCAGTAGAAGCTGGAGAATAAATTGGTAAAAAGAAATGGCATCTAAAGGAGTTTTTATGGGTATGTACAGGGATATCGATCTTGAATCAAGAAGTAGAAGAGAATTCATCCGTGCAGGGGCAGTGTTTTTGGGAGGGATGTGGCTTTTTCCTACCCTGCCAACCTTTGGGAGTGCTAAGGAGATTTCCTTGCGAACGGAGGTGCCCTGGTTTAAGCTGCCCCTGCGCATTATGCACACGGTGTTACGGGAGACAGACGTACAAGACTACGACGTAGATATCGTAACCAATTATGTGTTGAAGTCGGGGGCGAATGTCCTTTGCGTCAATGCGGGTGGCATTACTGATTTTTGGCAAAATCCCTTGCCTGCGGCCAACCTAAATCCATTTCTAAAAGGTAGGGATATCCTCAAGGATATCAGCGAAGCCTGTAAAGCTAAAGGCATCCGGGTAATTGGCCGGGTGGATTTTAGAGGTGTAGTGCCGGAGGTCTATGAAAAGTTTCCTGATTGGTTTGCCAAAAACAGGGATCAGCGTCCTATGATGATGACGTATACCAAACCTCATTTACACATAGCATGCTACAATACCCCCTACCGAAATGACTATGCCAACGAATATATAGGCAGGGTGTTGCAGGCGTATGATTTGGATGGTATTTGGCACAACAGCCCCGGGTATGATGGTATCTGCTACTGTCCTTATTGTCAGGAAGCTTACAAAGCCTACAATGGCAGGACGATCCCCGTAATGGGGGAATCTTCGACGGAAGAATTGGATGCGTATATGGGCTGGAAGCGTTATGCGGCGGACGCCTATATGGACAAAATAAAGAGAACCATCAAATCCTATGGGGAGGATAAGGTGTACACCGCAGAGGTGTTCAGCATGTATGAGGTGGGGCGAAGGGTGAACAACGGCATAGACCTGAAAAATGCTTTTGACCATTTTGACATTCTGGTAAGCGTAGCCTTCCTCACCGAAAATGCAGAAAATATTCATTATGAAGATTACAACTACGCACAGTCTATCATCAAGTTTCTCAAATCGGCAGCTCCGGAACGGGAAGCGGTGGTCATGTATGGCGGCAATGGCACCTCGCACAGGTTGGTTATAGAGCCTTCCTTGGATGTCAAAATTTGGCTCTGGGAAATACTCGCGGTAGGTGGCAGGTTCTGGAACTGTTACTTCACCAATGTACCCACGATTGCCTATGACACGCGAAACGCTTTTGTGGAGGAAGATGCCAACCACTTTGTGAGGGAACATGCGGAATTGCTGGCAGGGCATGTGCCCGTTTCCCGGATTGGGATCTATTATTCCCGACCCACCCGTCTGCATTACAGAAATGAGCTATTGGAGGAAGAACAATTCGGAGAGGCAATTAAGGGCATGGAAGCGGTACTCATAGAAAGTCACATTCCCCATGATTTTATCCTTTCTGAACAAGTCAGTGCGGATAAGTTGAAAGCCTATCACTTGGTTATCCTACCCAATGTGCATTGCATGGCCGAAGCAGAGGTGAAGCTCCTAACGGATTATGTGAATGGGGGAGGAAACCTGCTGGCAACCTATGCTACCAGCCTGCTGGACCAAGAAGGAAATCCCAGGAAGGATTTTGCCTTGTCACAGCTATTTGGGGTGAATTATGGTGGGGAAAGATGGAACACCCGAAAGGACAATTACCAGTTTATTTCTGCACCCGAGCATCCCTTGGTTGCGGAGGATGCTGTGAAGACCCAACTGCTTCATCAATATGCCTATACCTTAAAAACCATGCCGCTATCGTCTGCCAAGGTTATCTGCCATGCGGTGCCTACGGTACATAACCAACCCCCCGACAAAGCTTGGGTGGAGCGGCTTGCCAGTGAGCATCCCACCATCGTGGAGCATGCGTTTGGAAAAGGTAAGGTCATTTATTTTGCCAATCAGCCGGATGTCACTACCCATCAGATGGGACATGGTGATGCCAGAAATGTATTGGCCAGAGCGGTAAATTATTTAGTAGGGGAGGAAAATCTTCCTAAGAGCAATGCCCCGTCCTCAGTACATATGGGGTGGACAAGGTCGATCGAGACACCCGGGAAGTATGTTTTTTCGTTGGTAAATACCAGTTCTGGACCAAAAAGACCCACTAGGGAGTTGATTTCTGTACATCAACTAAGCTTCAGATTGCCCCTTCCCGGCCAACAACTTATTTCACATAAAATACTAAAGAATCAGGGCAGCATACACGTAGTTGGAGAGCCTGGTTTTGTTACGATTGAAATAGAAAAGTTGGAAGATTTCGTGGCAGTTTATCTTGAAGCCGAATACGTATGACTAGCTGCTTTTTACGCTATCTTTTGTTGCCAATAGCACTACTTCATATTTCTTAGCTGTCATGTTCGTCCAGATTTCCGAATTCGCAGAGCACCTTAATAGATTCTTCGCTCACGAGAATGGATTCTCCTGCCAGCAGGCTGGAAATGATCTTTCTTTTTTGAATCCGATTATAGTAGATTAGTGCCTCGTTGATATATCGATTTCTTGGCGTTTTTATTTTTTCTAGTAATTGCTCGGTTTCTTCGTAAACGATATCGTCAAGCTTTATAGATAGTGTTCTCATGTCTTTCGATTTTTGAATATCGTAAAAGCATTCGCTAATTTAGAAAACTCAAGCTGTTTTTCTTGGAATCTGTATTCTGGCATGACCGCTATTCGGCGAGGACACCGGCGATATGTTCCGGTGCTTGCTCGTTTGGTTGCTTCGGTTGTTTACTCCTCCAACCGCTTATTATCGATGACCGTAAGTACACAGGAAAAGGCCAAATGAGGGTCTCCCTTTGCCGATAGGGTACGGTAAATTACCGGAAGGGATCGGTGGAAGGTCTTCTTGGCGATGGTAGCACCCTGGTACTTGATGGTAACGGGTGCGTCCAGATCCAGCATTTGATCGTTGAGGTAGATGTGAAGCCTACTGCTGTAGTTGGACAGGATGTTTACCTCGTTGCGGGAGGGATTGTATTCGGCGATGACCTCCCCGCCGGTTTCAATTAGCTCTTCCGGAACCCCCAACCAATAAAAGTCGGTGTGGTGCCGGTCATCCTGCTTCCATACCACTTTCTCGGGTACCGGGTTTCGGGTAAAGTCGGACATCCATGCCAGCGCGGAAGCATCCTGCAGTTGCATCCAATGGCCCTTGCCTTCGTGAAGTACCACTTGGTGTATATAGGTACCGGGGGCATTGCGCTCCAAGCTGTCCAGCAGCTGTTTCCATTCCTCCGCTTTTTTGTTTCGGTCATAGGCGGCATCCAATGCCCCCATGTGTAGTGCAAAGGGCGTGTTTTTTAGCCCCAGCGGTGAGGTTTCGTTGGGGTGACCCGCCATCATGGATACGGCCGCCCAGCGATCCGCCATGCGGGGAGCCAATTGAAAGACGCCGTCGCCGCCCGCGGAATATCCCAAGAGGTATACCCTGTTGGGATTTACCTTTTCCTTTGCCACGGCAAGCTGTATCAGACGGGAGAAAAAATCATCGATGTGCGCTTCATGCCAAAGGTTCCAGGTATTGGTTGGCGCACGCGGGGCCAGGTAGATGCCTTCCAGGCTGCCCATGGCCTCATCGTACAGGTGTTTTTGGTTTTCGTACTGACGGTTGTTGGTTTCCGGGCGGGTGTTGCCGCCTCCGTGCATGGAGATAAACAGGCTTCGGCCTTCCGCGGGTTCATCCCCGAATGTTTGGTAAAAGAATGGCATTTGCAGCCCTTGGTAGCTAAGCTCCCGGGACTCCCATTGATTTCCGAAATCGGAGAGGAGCTGGCGTTGTTTGTCTTGAAACAGCAGGTCGATGCTAAATTCCGCCTCGGCCTTTGTCAGTGGCTTTTGCGAGAATGCATGTCTTTCGAGTGGTTCCCGGTCAGCACTCTTTACGGCCAGCCAATCTTCCAACTCCCGTCGGAGTTCCTGGGAGCTGGCTTGCTGTCCATGGCAGCCTACCAGCATAGCCATCACAAAAAGTGAGCGTATGAAAAGATGCTTCATTATTTTCTGTTATAAACTTAGTTGGTTTTGGTCTTCTTCGGGGTTGGTACCTTTTTCTTTGAAAGCTGTGCCGTCCGATTCAGGGTGTTTGGGGTCAATCCGGGTGGTTTGGCCTATTTCAGTGCATCCCACTCCAATTTGCTCGCCCGGCTCTTTTGGTATTCCAGCATCATTTTCCAGGTACCGTCTTTGATCAACAGCCCGTCAAAATGGATGTAATAGCCGTTCTGTTCACCGTTCTGTTCAAACGAATAGTAGAAGATACCGCTTTCATAGGCAGTGGTCGGGTCACCTAATCGCCGGTTGAAGCGGAAAGCCACCGATGATGTTCGTTGGCCTGCCTTGGTATCGTCAAATTCCTTCTTCCAGCCGGCCAGGGCCGTGGCGATAGGGTAGGCTTTTTCGCCGATGCCGGAAACCAAGGTTGCCTTTTCGTCAAACGTTTCTGCATAGGCTTCAAAGTCACCTTCGGCAATGGTGCGTGATACTTCCGTCCAGAAGGCGTCCAATTCGGCTAATCGCTTCTGCTCCTGGGGGTCGCTGTTTTGCGAAAATCCGTAGATGGAACAGAACATAAAGAATGCTACTAGGTTGATTTTCAGTTTTATCATGGAAATACGTTCGGTTTTTTGTAAATGAAAGGATCAGTGTTTGGTTACAGGGTCATAAAGTGTACCTTCAAAAAGGTAAATGAATCTAGATGAAAGTCACCGAAAATCGAAGATAGGGAATTATTCCCGCGTGAAAAAGTTTCGACTAACCCGGCTTCCCCGTATATTGGAAACGGTTTTTTGGGAAGGTGGTTTTCGAGCAAAATCCCTCAAATCACTGGAAACGGAAAAGCCGGCCTGAATCTTGGAATCAGCTATATTTGGGCGTACGTATAGAGAAACAACAGCATGAGCCAACAGCTAGAATTTGAGAACCACCCAAAGAAAGCAGTTCGACGCCTTGGGGTTTCGTTTGGCTTAGCCAAAGGACGAAAGTGGATGCTGTTGCTCTTTTGGCTTCTGGTAAGTACATCACTATATGCGCAGGAGGAGGCCTTGGAGAGGGGGGCGATCCTGGCCAGGAGCTATTGCAGCACCTGTCATGCCTATGCATCTCCCGATCTGCTTCCCAAGCGCATTTGGAAATCCAGTGTCCTCCCCCAAATGGCGGCCCTAATGGGATTTCGCGAAGCGCAGGATAGTCTGGGGGTTTGGGAAAAGAAATCAAAGGAGGAAATCGAAATCGTCAAAAGCCTAGGGGTTTATCCTTCTTCCAGCCTGATAAGCCATACTGATTTTAGGGAGATTATGGATTTCTACAACGCAACGGCTCCGGAAGAGCTGCCGAACCAGGCCGTACGACAACAACCGGAACGGTTGAAGGGATTTAGCCCCAAGTCCCTGTTTATAGAAGGGATAAAAAGCCCAAAGACGAGTATGGTGGCCATCAATGAAGAGCGGGAGGAGCTCTTTATTTCCGATGCAACAACCAATCAGCTGTACGTGAAGGTACTGAATGATGAACTGTTTACCCTTCCGGAGATATCCAGTCCTGCTGTGCAGTTTATCCGCAAAGCACCGAATGTCTATCAATTTCTGACGATCGGTTCCATAGCACCCAGCGACCTTGCGGCGGGTGCGCTCTACGAGATGGATTTGAACGTCAGTGCCTGGAGTCAGGTACTGCAACAGCTAAAACGTCCGGTGGATGGTGTGTGGGCATCGATCTTTGAGCAGGGCAGAGCGGATTTGGTGATCAGCAATTATGGCCATAACGGAGGCAATCTGTCCGTTTACCGGGGAGGGGCTATGGCTTCCGTCCCGATTCGGCTGGGCGGTCCCGGTGCCAGAAGGGTAGAGGTCGTGGATCTGAACAGGGATGGTAAACCCGATATTGTTGCGCTTTTTTGCCAGGGAGATGAGCGCATCTCTGTTTTTTACAATCTGGGCGGGGGAAATTTTGGGCCCGAAAAAGTGCTGCTGAGGTTTGCTCCCGTGATGGGCAGCAGTTATTTTGAGATGCATGACTTCACGGGTGACGGCGCATTGGATCTATTGGTTAGCAATGGGGACAATTGGGATTATTCCGCCGTTCCCAAGCCTTACCATGGCTTTCGGATTTACGAAA
The DNA here is from genome assembly GCF_000390185.1 of Lunatimonas lonarensis. Lineage (GTDB taxonomy): Bacteria > Bacteroidota > Bacteroidia > Cytophagales > Cyclobacteriaceae > Lunatimonas > Lunatimonas lonarensis. The sequence continues at coordinate 19,204 of NZ_AQHR01000051.1, forward strand.
ACCTAGGCAACGATGAATTTCGGGAAGCGTGGTTTTACCCACAATACGGCGCTGCCAAAGCCATGGCGGTTGATTTTGACGGAGATGGAGACCTGGACCTCGCTACCATCGCTTTTTACGACGAACTGGATCGTCCTGAAGAGCAGTTTTTGCTATTCGAAAACCTCGGTGGAATGAATTTCCGTCCCTACTATGTTCCCGAGGCTGCCGGTGGCAAATGGCTCACCATGGATGTGGGAGACCTGGATGGCGATGGGGACGTCGATATTGTCCTGGGAGCCTACCTGCACAATACGCTGGAATATAGCAAATTGCTGATGAGGGGTGTCAGTGAAATCCCCAGTGTTCTTATCCTGGAAAACAAGCCCTGATTTGCCGAGCGTTGTGATTTCCAGCTCCTACTTGTATCTTTATCAAAACGATGTTTACCATGAATTCAAGAATTTTACTGCTTTTGCTCTGGATTGGATGCGGTTCCTTTGGAATGGTTCGGGCGCAATCCCACCATGTATTATCCCAGCGCGAACAGGCCGCGGTAGTAGACCGATGGTTGGAAGAGCGGATCAAAACCCTGCTGCCCACGTTGATGGACCGTGCAGGAATAGACATGTGGGTGATTATCTCCAGGGAGTACAACGAAGACCCGGTTATCCGGACTTTTTTACCGGCTACTTGGCATGCGGCCAGGCGTCGCACCATGTTGATGCTGTACAAGGCTCCGGGCAGTAGTGAGGTGGAGGCCTTGGCTGTGGCCCGCTATGACGTGGGCAAATCCTTCCGAAAAGCCTGGGATCCAGACACCCAGCCCGATCAGTGGAGGCAATTGGCCGAACTTATCGTCGAGTGGAATCCATCCACAATAGGGCTTAATTTTTCGGATGATTTTGGGCATGCCGACGGACTGACCTATACAGAGCGGACCCTGTTGCTGGATTATTTGCCGGAGAGCTTCCATCAACGGATCAAATCGGCACAGCATCTGGCCGTCGGATGGTTGGAAACCCGTATACCCGAGGAAATGGCGACCTACCGGCATATACAGTCCATGGCGCACGATATTATCCAAGAGGGTCTTTCGGAAAAGGTCATCACCCCCGGTATTACGACCACCGACGACGTCGTCTGGTGGTACCGGGAGCGCATAAAGGAACTTAAACTGGATACATGGTTTCACCCTACTGTGGACATACAGCGTGCGGATCCTTCCAATGAGGGACAAAACAGTTCTTTTGCCGTGCGCGCAGCATCTGAGGTGATCATGCCGGGGGATTTGCTCCACATAGATTTTGGCATTTCCTACCTGCGACTAATGACCGATACCCAGCAACTGGCCTATGTACTAAAGCCAGGGGAGACCGATGTGCCGCAAAGTCTGAAGGACGCCCTCCGCGTGGGCAACCGCCTACAGGATATCCTCACGGGGCATTTTGTAACGGGCCGTACAGGGAACGAGATCCTTCGGGAAACCCGTAGACAAATGCAGGCAGAAGGGATACGGGGCAGTATTTATTCCCACCCCATGGGCTATCATGGACATGCGTCAGGGCCCACCATAGGCATGTGGGACAATCAGGGGGATACACCCGGTGCCGGTGATTATCCCCTCTACCCCCATACGGCTTACGCAATCGAGCTGAATGCCCTGGTTTTCCTGCCCGAATGGGGCAAAGAAGTACGGATTCTCTTGGAGGAAGGTGCCTACTTTGACGGCGAATCGGTCACCTACCTCAACGGGAGACAAACCGAATGGCTTACCATTCCGCGGGTTAGGACGTATTTGGGTGAGTAGGGATAGCCATTAAACCGATACCTCGATGAAGACTCTTTTTTTGGCGCTGGTTTTTATCCATGGATCCATCCACCTGTTGGGATTTGTAAAGGCGTTTGGGTGGAAGGATGTGAAGGAACTTACCATTTCCATTTCCAAGCCTATGGGCGTACTTTGGCTGGCCGGGATGCTTTTGTTTTTTGTTTTTGCCTGGCTACATAGCACCAAAGCCACCTATGCATGGGTTTTTGGGATTGCCGCGGTATTGGTTTCACAGCTGCTTGTTTTCATGCATTGGCAGGACGCCAGATTTGGGACCTTTCCGAATGCAGTTATACTGTTGGTTTCCATCGTATTGGCTGGTTCCTACTATTTCCAAGCCAGCCTATCGGCTGAAATCGCCCAGTTGACCCACCGGGCACATAGGCCGGAACCCAGGATTCTTACGGAAGCCGATATAGGTGGATTGCCGGATCCGGTACGGCGGTGGCTATCGACTTCGGGGGCAGTAGGGAAGCCTTTTGTTCGGGTTGGGCGGGTTGAGCAGCACGCCGCGATGAAAATGCAGCAGGATCAATCGAGCTGGTATGATGCCAGAGCGGTTCAGTACAGCACCTTTGACCCGCCGGGCTTTGTTTGGTCTGTGGATTTGAAATTGAACCCCATGCTGGGATTTGTGGGCAGGGATCGCTATATGGATGGGAAAGGGGAGATGTTGATCAAGCTGAACGCCCTGCTTCCCGTAGTGAACGAAAGAGGTGAAAAAATCGACGAAGGAACCCTACAGCGGTACTTGGGGGAGGTGGTTTGGTATCCTTCCATGGCACTTAGCCCCTACATAACCTGGGAACCATTGGATGAAAACAGCGCCAAGGCAACCATGAACTATGCTGGCACGCAGGGAAGTGGTGTTTTCCACTTTTCGCCTTCGGGGGATTTTATTCGGTTCACCGCGTGGCGGTACCGGGGCAATGAAATCGATGCTTCCCGTTCCGAATGGGTTTTGTCTGTCGATGCCAATACCGAGTTTGGAGGGGTACGGGTACCTTCCGAGATGACCGCTACATGGAGGCTTCCCGATGGGGATTGGACATGGCTGAAATTGGCACTGACCGACCTTAGGGTCAATGGTGAGGCACTCAAATGAACCAGTGGGTCAGCCTCCGGAAATTGTGATGCATTTACTTGTTCATGGAGAAGAACTTGGCGAACGATGAACCCATCAAAACGCCAAGTGCTCTTATCCAACTTATAGCCCCACGAACACAAATGGCTTTGATTTTTTGAAGGAGGCAGATACCTCGCCTGCATAGGTTCGGTGGTTGGATAAATCCAGTTTTCGAACGCCTGATTTTTCGCTGAAGTCAATTTTCTTCAGGTCTACCCAAAAGGTATTTGGCGTCAGAGAGGTTTCAAAGTAGTACACGAGGTTCTTTTGGTCAGCTACGCAACGCCACCGAGTAGTTGACAAATTAGGATATCCCTCTATTTGGAAGCCATAGGGGACGGACACGTTTCTGATCACGCTGAACACACCCGCCACCGCTATACGGGTATCCTCTGTCTGAGGGATGGATTCAATAAAAAAAGACGCGCGTACAAATCGATCAGCGGCAGTCACTGATCCGGGTAGGAAGGTTTTGCCGGGGATGTTCTGCCAGTATTTGGAGATGGCCAACTGTTGCTCATAAGGAGGATCATTGGTCATGACGGTATACGAAGGGTCGTGGTGAATCACCAACCTGCCCTCTATGTACTCGAGAATGGCGTTGTCCCCACCGGAATCCGAGATTGACAAATGAACGGTCGTAAACTTGTCTGTTCCGGGAATAAAATCGGACACAACGGCAAAAGACTCCTTTCCCAGTTCTTCAACCGCTTCGGCAACGGTTGCAAAATTGTCCAGGACATACTGCGCCCACAGAGAGATTGCCATCCCTTTTGTATCTCCATCCTTATTGAATGAGGGATAATCGGACTCTACGAGCCAAAGCATATTGGCCACCAGTCCTTTTTCGTTCATGCCATCCGCAATGGCAATATCCCAGGTGCTAACGCCCAGGCTTCCGTATTTGGAAACCCATTCGATGGAATTCGGCCCCACCTCACCGCTCCGTTTCATTCCCCTGGGAAAGATCCATTGATTGGCGGGGATCTCGATGGAGAAATCCATGGTTCGCCCGGTCAAAACTGTGTTGTTGGGGCCTTTATACACTACCCTGGTGCAGGCGTTTGATCTGAAACCTGCTGCCATCAACAGGATCAAGATACAAAAAGCGTTGAGGAATCGATTTCTTAGTTTCATTTGCTTAGTTTTTTGGTAATCTGACCATTTATATTTTTTGCGATTATTGGTTTATATAAAGAATAAGATAAAGAACCACATAGAATAAAGATGGTTTACTTGTTTTTCCAAACCAAACGTTTTCTTTGGACTTTACTAGGTTTTATCCCCTTCCGTAATTGAAATTCTAACCGTAAAGGGAACTTCACTTCGATATCAGCGTAAAGGGAATATATTTGTTGGCGAAATCACCCTCGATTATCTTAGGAACTAACGCGAAAATTAAGTATGCAAGAATTCAGAACACATGGGCTTGCCCTTTTTTTACGTGCTACGTTAAGGATGTTTTTTGCGTTTGCTTGGCTACTGTTTTTTTCGCAATGTATTGATAAGGAAACCGACGTTACAGAGAGTGACGGCGAGGTTGTCATTCATGCGGAGAGGTCACTGGAATTTGTGGTGGTCAAGGATGGCTTTCGGTTTGGCTTCCGAAAGCCAGACGGAACGGTCTTGGTGCAGGCACACACCGAGTCCGGTCTTTTGGCGGGTTCTCCCGAAGACCTGCGCGGTGCCCAGACAACGCGCTATCTCGGGAAGTCCGACGGAGGCTACCTGTTTGAGGTTGGTTTGGGTGTCGATCTGAAGATCCTTGTTAAGTTGAGCCTGACAAGAGACGCTGCTTGGTTTGAGTTGGCACACGAGGGCAGTGAACCCATCGCCATGGCGTTACGTACGGCAGGAGTAAGTCCAGGATATGGATTGGGTGATGTATTGACAAATCTGCAGCGCGTACCAGCGAATCAGGGCCGATTTGATACGGAGATAACAGGCTTTGAGAGTTACGATTTCAATTCGTCGAGTGGGGATGTTTCCCGAATGGTGAGCAATTTTGCCATTTATCCGGCCAATGAGTTTGCCGTGATCAATATTGACCCGGGCTCCAAGATTGTGGTGAGCACGGAAGAAGCCATTGTTCAGGGGAGTAGATATACCCAAAAGATAGATGCCCTGTATTTTTTCTTTGGCTCACCCTCGCAGATTTACAAAAGCTTCCTCGACGCGAGGAACAGACATGGGTTTCCCGTAATGAAACCTTCCTACGAATTCTATGGGGTTGGCTGGGAGGCTTGGGGCGCGTTGGCTTGGAAAACCTCCCAAGAAACGGTAAAGGAAGATATAGATAGGTACCTAGCACTTGGTTACCCCTTGCGATGGATGGTGGTCGGTTCAGGTTTTTGGCCGCAGACGGCGGATAAGTATAAATCTACCACGAGTTTTGGCATGTGGGATAAGGAAAAGTACCCAAACCCCGAGGAGTTTAAAAACTATTTTAGGGAGAAGGGGCTGAAATTCCTGATTGGCTTGCGGATTGCCTTTTTATTGGACGGACCCTTTACTGCGGAAGGGGTGGCGAATGGCTACTTCATCCAGGAAGACGGGGCACCGAAAGTCTACCGTATTGATTTTCCTGAAAATCCAGTGCACCTATTGGATGCCCATAACGAGAAAGCCGTGGAATGGTATGTGAACCTATGCGATACATGGGGGGTAGATGGATTCAAGGAGGATCTGTATGGCTATTACTATTATCAATTCCCCGACGACAAAATTGATCCGGTCAATGTGGCATTGAAGGAGAAGGGGTATATGATCATGGTAAGAAACGCCTACCTGACTTCACCCGGTGAACTTCACCGAATAGATGACTTCAACTACGACATGAATCAGGATCGGGGACCGGTCAACTCCCTCACCCTTGCCTACAGCGGTTTTCCATTAACGTATATGGACATCATCGGCGGGCTGTTTGGGGGCAGGGATTTTGATGGCCAGGTATCTGACCGAATCAAGACCTACTTGATGAGAAATGCGCGGATCGCGGCCCTGCATCCGGGCATGTCCATGGGGAAAGGGCCTTGGCACTACCGGGATTCCTTGGTCTCCCGGGTTCTTTTGGAGTCGGCGTTGCTACATGCGAGGTTACATCCTTACCTATATAGCAATGCCATTAAATTCTACCAGGATGGCTATCCGCATACCATGACGCCACTTCCAATTGCTTTTCCGGACGACCCATCCGTTCACCATAGGGAAAATCACCGGATTCGGGGCTATCAATGGATGATAGGAGATGCCCTCATGGCCTATCCCCTGTACGGGGAAGATTACGAGACGGCACTAACTAGGGACGTTTACTTGCCTGAGGGAACCTGGATGGACTACGATACCGGAGATACCTATACCGGTCCGCTTATGTTGAAGGATTTTGAAATTCCGGTGGAGAAGACCCCCCTTTTCGTAGGTGGAACGGGAATCCTCGTGGAAGAGATAGCTGGTGTGCTCAAGGGAAGGGTTTATCCGATAACCGAGCGGGCGGAATCCGTATTTTTTGGGAGGGATGGAGAAACCAAAAGCGTTATTTCCATAGATAGTCCAACTTGGGAAAACCCCGAAATCGTAGATCTTACCACTGGGCAGGAAGTGCCTTGGGAAAAAAGCAGGTTTGCCATCGAGTTTATTGTTGAGATAGGACACGATTACCTGGTTCGGTAAGAGCGTAGCTGTCCGGCTTTAGGATGGGACAGAGGGGTAGCCCGTACCTTTTACCGGGGGAGAATAAAAGCGATTCGGTTGAATGTGCCGTTCCGTGGATTCGGAATGTTTTGTTAAATAACTGTATTGTTTACAAAAATCAGAACTTGATCACCTAAGGGTGTTTTTCACTGAAAACCGATCGAATACAGCCAAATAAAAGATGGCGATTTAACTTTTTTGATACATGATATTTTTATTTGATTCCTTCTTTTCCGAAAAACAAGAAAGAAGCTAAGATACCATATTTTTTGGCTAAGATGATGGAGTGTTTCGGATTTAATCCCCCTTAACTTTAAGGTAATCTTACAAACTTTACCATTATGTACACAACGTTTACTAAACTAAAATTTCGCAGTATGTGGCCCATGGCGGTTTTCATGCTGTTATTGGCCGGATTTGTTCCGGAGGCTTTTGCGCAACGGAGGGTCAGCGGTACCGTTTCGGACCAGACCAGTTCACCATTGCCGGGTGTTACTGTTTTGGCCGTAGGAACAACCTCAGGTACGGTGACCAATATAGAAGGACAGTTCGAATTGATGGTGCCTGCCGGTTCAGAGCGGCTTTCGTTTTCCTTTATTGGTTTCGAAACCCAAACACTGGAAATCGGTTCGCAGTCTGTATTTAATGTGACGCTTCGTGAGGATTCCAAAAGCTTGGAAGAGGTAGTGGTCACAGCCTTGGGTGTGCAGCGAGAACGAAAGGAACTAGGGTACACCGTACAGGCCCTGTCGGCGGATGAGTTGCTGGCTACGCAGGACAATAACTTTTTGAACGCCCTGAGCGGAAAATTGGCAGGTGTTCAGATCAACCAAAGTGGTTCCCAAATTGGCGCCTCTACGAGAATCGTAATCCGGGGCAACGCCTCTTTTGCCGGTAACCAGCCTCTCTTTGTAGTAGATGGTGTGCCGATGGACAATACAAGCAGTAACTTGGATGGGGCAGGTGGACGTGATTACGGAAATGCCATCGCGGACATTGATCCTGAAAACATCGCCTCCTTAACCGTTCTAAAGGGTGCCAATGCGGCGGCCTTGTATGGTAACCGCGCTGCAAACGGGGTTATCCTGATCGAGACCAAGCGGGGAAGCAAAACTCGACAAGGCTTGGGTGTAGAAGTCAGTTCTTCAATGGTGTTTGACCAGCCCGCTTTCTTTATGAATTTCCAGAATGAGTACGGAATTGGTCAGCGAGGCGGCGAGTACGACTGGCAGATGTACCTTCAGAACAATCCGGGATCGAACCTTTCCTACAACGAGTATGCCAAGCGGTTTAGCTATAATTACGTAAACGGCATAGGTGGCGGTGTAAACGAAAACGCAACGTCCTGGGGCCCTCGCTACGATGCCGGCCTACTTCTTGATCAATGGATCAAGGGTCCCAACAGCCCTTGGGTTTCCAACCCCAACAATATCAGGGACCATTATTTCCAAACCGGTACAAACCATGTCAACCAAGTGGCCGTCACCGCCAATGGAAAAGAGGCCAACGGACGGGTGGCCTTCTCCAATCGAACCATGCAGGGGATATTCCTGAACACGGATCAGACTGTAAATACCTTTAACGCGAACGTGACGTTGAACCCCCATGAAAGGTTGACCGTTGGATCGACTTTCAACTATGTAAACCGTAAAAGCGACAACATCCCGGAAGTTTCCTACGGATCCATGACCCGACTGGCTTGGGGTGCTTTTAGGCATATTCCATTGGATGAGGTAAAAAAGATATACCATGAGCATGGCAATGAATTGGGAAGTGGGTACAACCTGAACGTAAACAACTTCTTTTACGACCTGGACCAAACCAACGCGCTGAACAGGGAGCGGTTTTTCGGTAACTTTACCGCTGCCTATGAAATAAACGATTGGCTAGTAGCAAATACCATTGTGGGGCTGGACTACTATAACGAAGAGAGAAAGCAAATTACGCTGTCCCGAACAAGGGCCAATATCAACAACAGAAGGGGAGGGCAGTTTTCACAGTGGGATGAAAACCGACAGGAATTCAACACAGATATCCGCTTGGATGTGAACAAAGACCTGAACAGCAACCTCAATCTGATCGGTCTGGTAGGAGGTAACTTCAGGTTGAACAAATTCAACAGCATGTTTCTCAGCGCGCCGGATCTGATTGTGCCGGACCTTTTCAACATCGGCAACGTAAGAGGTACCCCTGGGGTGGGAATGATCGACTACCGTAAGGAGAACTACAGTATTTACTCTTCTGCATCCGTGGGTTACAAAGGCTATCTTTTCTTGGGCGTAACAGCCAGAAATGATTGGAGTTCCACACTTCCAGAGGCCAATCGATCCTATTTCTACCCCTCTGCCAACCTGTCCCTTAGTTTGACGGATGCGTTTGCGATCGGTTCGAAGAACTTCAACTACATGCAATTTAGGACCAGTTGGGCGCAAGTGGGTGCCGATACCGAGCCCTATCAGTTGATGGGAACCTACAGTACCTCTCTTTTCAATAACGTAGCCATATTCAATTCTCCTGCTGTTCGGCCTCCGGCAAACCTTAGACCGGAGATGACCACTTCCTTTGAGATTGGTACCGATTTCAGGTTTTTCAGCGACCGGCTGTCTTTTGATGCAACCTACTATCGGCAGGTGACGGAAGACATGATCCTGAATGTGCCCACCGCCCGTTCTACCGGATTCGCTTCCCAGCTGATCAACGCTGCCAAAATTGAAAATTCCGGTATCGAATTAATCGTAAGGGGCTTGGTGATGCAGAAGGGTGATTTCAGTTGGAACAGCACCGTGAACTGGGCTAGAAACAGGAGCCTAGTAGCGGAACTCTATGAAGGACTTGAGAACATCACAATCAGCCCTGGTTTTGGTGGTGCTAGAATGGTGGGAACACCTGGTCAGCCCTGGGGTGATATCAGTGGTTTGCCTTATGTAAGGGATAATGCGGGAAACATCGTCATTGCTCCGAATGGCACACCTGCTACCACCAACCAACAGAAAATCCTCGGAAACGTGACCCCTAATTGGATCGGAGGCTTGCAAAATACCTTTACCTATAAGCAGTTCTCCTTTGGTGCCTTATTGGACGCACGGGTGGGAGGCGACTTCTTCAGCGGTACCTACTGGCACTCCTATCCGACCGGAGCCTTTGTCAATACGGTTCAGAACAATGTGCGTGCAGAAGGCATTATCGTAGAAGGCGTGAAGGGTGATGGTACTCCCAATGACGTTCGTATCTCTGCCCAAGACTACTTCAACGGTGCCTGGGTATGGAACAACCACGAGTACTCAATCATCGATGGTTCTTTCCTGAAACTTCGTGAATTGACCTTTGGCTACACGCTACGGGCATGGAAGTTTCAAAACATGAATTTCTCCGTTTTTGGCAGAAACCTAGCCATCCTGCACCGAAGTGCAAAGGCGAAGGAATTGGGACTTGATCCTGAAGCTGCTTCGCAGATGGGTGGTGGAGAAAGAGGAACCGGCTTCGAAAACTTCATGGCACCTACCACCAGATCTTACGGGTTTAACATTAGGCTGACCTTCTAATCTGCGTATGCTTTTGACATACCCGGTTTAGATACGTTACCTTCCTAAAATGCTGAAATTATGAAAAGTTATAAATCCAATTTTATTCGAGCAATCTTCTTTTGCTCCCTACTGATCTCCACTTCCTGTATGGACAGTTGGACGGAAATGAACATCAATCCTAACCAGCCCTCTGTTGTACCGGCTACGACCATTTTTGGTTCCGGCATGACCGTCATGGCAGGTCAACTGTTTGGAGAGCGTATCGGTATATACTACGCAGGTACCTGGTCCGGTCAGTTGGCTGCCATTGGCGCGGGAGACTACGAGTTTAGGGTGGACATAAACAATGGACAATGGGACAACCTGTATCGGGCCATGGCCTACTTTGCCGACGCCAGGAGGCATGCCTTCCGAGAAGGAAATTCCAATCTGGCGGCCGTGGCCTTGATCATGAAGGCCTACACCGCACATCAGGTGTCCGATATGTGGGGAGATATCCCTTATTCAGAGGCATTTCGCCTACAAGATGAGGATATTCTAAATCCCCGTTTTGATACCCACAAGGAGGTCTACACGCATATCCTAAATGAACTTGAGGAAGCGCAGGCGTTGCTGAGCCCCTCTGGTCCTGCGATCGGTGAAGGGGACTTTCTGTATCGCGGTGATATCATGAAATGGAGAAAGTTTGCCAATTCCATCAGGTTAAGGGTCGCTATGCGTATGTCGTTGGTAGAGCCGGCTGCGGCCGCACAGGTACTGGGCCAAATCTTTGGCAATCCCTCGTCTTTTCCGATCTTTGAGACCAATGCCGACAACGCCTACCTATGGTGGCCTGGCATTGCAACCAACAACCTGGAGCCTTGGAGAGCGAGGTTGGGTGTGCCTACCAACAAGCAGGATCAGTACCGCACCAACCACGACCTGATCGATCCCATGTCAAACCTGAATGATCCCAGATTGCCCGTGTACGCAGATAAAAACCTTAACGGGTTCTTCAACGGGTACCGAATGGGCATCGGCCAGACCGGGTTTCCATTGAACAACAACCAGAATGTGTCCCATATCGGAAACCGGTTTGGGTACGACGATCGGGGATTTTCGCCTTTTATGCATGCAGCGCAGGTTTGGTTCATCCGTGCAGAAGCACTTGAGCGAGGCTTGATTTCAGGCGGTAATGCCAGAGAAGCGTATGAGCAGGGAATTCGAGTCTCCATGCAGGAAAACGGTATCTCAACGGAAGCCACAAATGCCTATTTGTTGGAGCCGGAGGTTGCTTGGGGTGGCGGAACCAGCACAAATCTGGAGAAGATCCGCATGCAAAACTGGCTCAGCCTATACAAACAAAGTGTAGAGGCCTGGGCAGAGGTAAGAAGGACCGACGTGCCTAAACTCGTGAACGTAAGCAATGACTACGCCATGAGTCATAACCGCCCTCCTTTCAAGATGGCCTATCCGGCCAACGAGATAGCCTTTAACGAAAGTTTCCCCTTTGACAGGGTTGTGGAGGTGGATATTTTCTATGGCAAGCAACTGTGGTGGGATACCCGGCAGGGTGTTTTTTAAGACAAACCTACAGTTGCGTGCATATAACGGGTTTTGGGGCAATCCCAAAACCCGTATCTTTCTTTAATAAAACGATAGGCGTATGATGCTTGATTTCCCAAAATATGTATTGATTTTGTCGGTGGTACTTTTGACCGTTCTGTTGCCGGCGCGGTGGGTTTTTACATCGGACGGAAAAACCACGGATCCGCCGGTGGAAATCGTCAAAGGAGGCAATGGATTGCATGGATATATAGGATACCAAACCCCGCGCCGGCCTGAAGGATATGGAGCCGGGATAGGTTTTTATACCGCGGTTTGGCCCTTGGTGGAAAGGCCGCTCGCGGGTTTTCAGATCGGCCTCCCAGGAAACTGGATCACTCCGGATAATCCAGACAACAAAGACATTCCCTGCTGTCCCGAAGGAACCATCGCCCGAACTTGGGAGCCTAGAGGGCCCACGTGGTCCAGTGTGTTCCAGACGCAGGAGGGAGGTCTTGGCTATTGGCGGGGGAACAGGTACCACTACGGTTCGCCCAAGTTCAGCATGAACGGTGTGCCGGACTGTTACAATTCAGAAATAGCCTCTCCCGGATGGCCGTTTTTTTACCGAGCTGAGGCGCTTCCAGAGGATCAGCTGGGCATTGCCCAGCTCAGCAATAGCATGTTGGTGCCACCCGATGGAATTACCTTCGAAGGGGATCTTCAGGGTAAGTTTCTTGGCTATACCCACATGGCCCTCCCGCTCACTGAGGCCAGGCCGGGACCACCTGCGACAGGAGATCATAGTTGGACGCTTTTTTTGAATGCCGAGAATTTCAAAGGTCCGGTGGCCTTTTATATTCCTGAAATGTGGAGCCGTCTTTCAAAGGACTATCCGATCATTGAAGGCATGGGGCTGGATGCTCGGGAAGGAATCATGGGAGGTGGCGGAGCCATGGAAATCAATACCGTTCCGTCCTTTGAATGGCAGGATGCCAATGGCGATGTCTATGTGAAGATTCCCCGCCTCCAGTTCCCGTTGGATGAAAGTGGCAGGTCTGTGCTGGTACAGGATGTGACCTATTACTCCAAAGATGCGTTGTTCAATTATTTGCTCGAATGGAAAAAGTCTGGGAAATCCTACTCCGGAAGGTTCGATGAAACCCATGCTTGGAAGCCGGAGCTGAGTCCCAGAGCGATCAGACTGGACCAGCGTGACGCGAAGGAAAATGCCCAGAAGGACTTAACCAACTTGGAGGGGGTATTTGAGACGATTGTTACTGATTCCAATGCCTTTGGCCTCGCATGGAGCGACAATCCCTATGCTGAACAAGGTCATTTTCCGCAATATTTTAAGCAGCAGGGCGATAAGCGTATTCCCATCCGGCTGGATGAAGTACCGGAAGCGTTGTTGAAAGCCGAATTTCCCGGAGCAGAAACAGAGGCTAACTATGTGAATTGGAGAAATGGCAACGAGATTGTCGAGGGCAATTTTATAATTGACAAGAAAGCTCCCTACGCTACGCCCAGCACGGGTGGATGGGTAAGCCCGGGGCCATCCTCAGATGCATACACCGTCCTTTTAAAGGATGGATCTACCGTCACCTACAAATGGTACCGATTTGTAGATCAACCCTCCTTTCAGCGGTTGGGCTGGAGTAATGAAGAGAAGAAACAATTACAGGCATTTGTGGAAAATATCCATCGCCATTGGGGAATTGACCAAGAATATATGGCTCCACCTACGACAGGTAGTTTGGTAGCGATTGATCCGGCATTGCTGGTGACGCCACCGAAGGGCATGGAATATGGGTATGTACCCATCGTTATCCGTCAAGAAAATCTATTGCTGAGTGAACGTTGATAGATGCTGCAAACCGTTGATAGCGGGATGCGTTAGCCTAGGGGTGTTTCGTTGGTTCAAAGGCTGCTTGATAGGAGCGTTCCTCGTAGTGGGAACGGTTCAGTCACCTGTGGAGGCAGCCCGGTTAGACCCGACCCAACCAAATATCCTAATCGTTTTGGTGGACGATTTAGGGTATGGTGATTTGGGCTGTTATGGGCATCCATATATCAAGACCCCCCATCTGGATCGCTTTGCACAGCAAGGTGTCAGGATGACGGACATGCATTCTGCCGCTACGGTTTGCTCGCCCGCCAGGGCGGCACTGCTCACCGGTCGGAATCCCTACCGTAGTGGTTTTTACAATATAACCGGGTTTTTTGGGGCGACGTTGCAACGGCAAGAAATAACCTTGCCACAACTTCTCAAGCAGCAGGGGTACGAAACGGCTTTTTTCGGGAAGTGGCACCTTTCCAAACTTGAGTCCGAAAAGGAGATGACGGTCAATGAGGCGGGCTTCGATTATTCCTTGGCTACGTCTGTCAATGCCTTTGGGACCGGCCCCAAAAACCCGGAGAGATTTGTCCGCAACGGTGCTCCTGTCGGAAGGATGGAGGGTTGGTACATTGACATCATTTCGAACGAGGCCATGGAGTGGATCTCCCAGAAGAGGAATCCCGAAAACCCCTTTTTCATGATCCTATCCAGCCACGAGCCCCATACGCCCATAGACCCGCCACCGGCCTATAAGGAGATCTACCGGAATATTCCGCAGGCTGAGTTGATTGCTTTGGGCCACTATGGGGGAGTGACGCGTCCCGAAAAAGCCGATGTGGAAGACTTACTCGACTATTATGCCACGGTCTCGCAATTGGACGCTTCCTTTGGGGAACTGATGAAATTTCTGGAAGAGAGTGGACTGAGCGAGTCTACCTTGGTGATTTTCACCAGCGACAATGGCCCCGAATACCCGGTTACTTTCGATGAGTCGAAGGGGGCATGGGAAGACCCTCTACGGGACAAGTGCTTTGGCAGTCCCGGAGAACTTCGTGGCATGAAGCGTTTCCCCTACGAAGGGGGACACCGTGTACCGGGAATTGCCCGGTGGCCGGGTCGTATTCCCGCTGGAACGGTCAGTGATGAGTTGTTCAATGGAACGGATTTTCTTCCGACACTTTGTGGATTGGCAGGTACACCGCTGCCAACTGACCGAGCTATCGATGGGGCGGATGCTTTTCGGGCTTTTTTGGGAGAGGCCTATGAACGGAAGACTCCGGCTATGTGGTTTTTTCTCTTGGACGCGTCGCACATGCCGGGCATGGCACAGATGGCGATGCGAAAGGATGATTATGTGCTCATCGGAAAGTTTGCACCGGATCAGCTTGGAAACCAAGAAGCCTTGCAAGGAACCTTCCCCAAAGTGGATTGGCTAAAAACAACCACCCCAATTGATTTTGAACTGTACGATGTTCGGTCAGACAGGGCACAGCAAAAGGATTTGTCCCTGCTCGAACGGTCCAGATTGCTTAATCTAATCCCCCAAATGCAACGTTTGTGGCTGGAAATTCGGGACGAGGGCCCCTGGTGGGGGAGAGATTCCAAATAATGTAGTAATTTGAGGACAACAAATAGGTGAATTATTCATAATGATAAAACGAACATTTAAATTGATGAAAGCGCATTGGGGACTGGCCAGTCTCGTTTCGGTTATGGTATGCCTAACTTCCTGTACCAAGCAGTCTGGGACAGGTGCCGAAGAATCAGGTCTGGCAGGAAATTTTATCTTAAGTATGGACGATCTACCCGATTACGAGCGGGATATCGATCATAAGACCTTGTTGGAGGGGCTCATTAATCGACAGGATGAGGCGCTGCGCGTGGGTGACTACATTTACAACAACAATTGCTTCAATTGTCACGGAGATGCGGATCAGGAAGGTTCCATCCCTACTGCCTTTAAATTTTGGAGCGAGGCTTTCAAGGTAGGCAAGGATCCATACTCCATTTACCAAACCCTTACCAGAGGTTACGGTTCAATGCCGCCCCAAACCCATTTGACTCCGTTGGAAAAATACGATATTATATACTATATCCGTGAACGCTTTTTACGGGACGACAATCCCGATCAGTACACGGAGATAGATGATGCCTACCTGGCCACCTTGCCGGAAGGGACAAATACAGGGCCTTTGCCGGGTGCGTTTCATCCCTGGGCAGACATGGACTATGGCAACTTTCTTATCAATACCTACGAACTTGCCGGCCTGGATGCGCCGGTACGTCCCAGGTCAGGAGGTGTTCCGGCACCGCTCCCGGACGAGGATTTCTCCTACGCCAATTTCGCCTATAAGGGCATTGCTGTTCGATTGGATGAAGGTGCGGGAGGCGTCGCAGCCGGAAAGGCTTGGCTGGCGTTTGACCATGATTTGATGCGTGTGGCCGGTGCATGGACGGGAGAGGGCTTTATTGATTGGGAAGGCATTCTGTTTAACGGCAAACACAATATTTCGCCCCGTACGATCGGGGATCTGCACGTAGAAAGCAAAACACTTCCGGGGTGGGCCCATCCCCAATCAGGAAGTTTTGAAGATCCCCGATTCACCGCCCGAGATGGCCGTAAATTCGGCCCCCTGCCCCGGGAATGGACCCAATATAAAGGGCTCTACCAATACGGCGACAAGGTTGTCTTGTCTTACACGGTAGGTTCTGCCAGCGTTTTGGAAACCTTTGGTTTAAGGTACTTGGGAGATGCGCCGGTTTTTGTCCGAGAAGTAGAATTGACCTCCGTCAAAACTCCCCTGACGATGATGGTTGCTAAAACCGGTACGTCCGTAGCCATAGTGGGGAATGGGGCTGAGCTGAAAGAGCAGCCTGGGATGGTAGGATTGGAAATCCAGCCTGGAGAAAATCGCCGGATTACCATCTTGATGGGCAAGCCCGGTCTAAATGGGTTGGAAGAACTTGCCAAATCATGGGGCAATCAGGAGCCGCTTCGGCAATTTACGAAAGGTGCAGCCGGTAGATATCCCCAAAAGCTGACGACCAAGGCGATCCTTGGCGAACAAGAGGGACCCTTCCAAGTCGATATTTTGAATCCTCCGTTTGATAGCCCTTGGAAGAATCAGTTTCGCTTGAGCGGAATTGACTTTTTTGCCGATCCAAATAAGGGGGTGATTTGTTCTACCGACGGAGATGTGTGGTTGGTGGAGGGGTTCACCAAGACCCCGTCTACCTTGACCTGGCAACGTATAGCTTCCGGATTGTTTCAACCGTTGGGGGTGAAGGTAATCAAAGGCCAAATTTTCGTTACCTGTAGGGATCAGCTTGTTCGCTTGCATGACTTTAATGGAGACTTGGAAACCGACTTTTATGAAAGCTTCAATAGCGACCATCAGGTTACGGACCATTTCCATGAATTTGCCATGGGCCTACAGACAGACAAGGAGGGGAATTTTTACTATGCCAAAAGTGCACGGCATGCGAGAGAGGCTCTGGTGCCCCAGCATGGCACCTTGCTTAAGGTAAGCAGTGACGGGAAAACCACCGAAACAATTGCCACCGGTTTCCGGGCAGCCAATGGCGTCTGTCTCAACCCGGATGGCACCTTCATTGTAACCGATCAGGAGGGACATTGGAACCCAATGAACCGGATCAACTGGGTGCATAGGGGAGGTTTTTACGGAAATATGTTTGGATACAATACACCTCCTGATAGCACTAATTCCGGCATGGAACAACCCTTGGTTTGGGTGGAACGGGACATCGATCGGTCTCCGGCTGAGCTTCTTTGGGTGGATAGCAAAAAGTGGGGGCCGCTCAACGGCAAGCTGCTGAATCTTTCGTATGGCTACGGAAAGATTTTTGTGGTACCCCATGAAAAGGTAGATGGGCAATACCAAGGTGGAGTGTTTGAACTGCCCATAAAGCGGTTTGCAACGGGTATTATGCGGGGACGATTTAATCCGGGCGATGGCCAACTGTATGCCTGCGGGCTTTCCGCGTGGGGATCTTCCCAGCCACAGCTTGGGGGGCTCTATCGTATCCGGGTCACCGACACACCCATGTATATCCCAGTGGATATCAAGGCGGATAAATCCGGGATTGTACTGACGTTTTCCGAAAAGCTGGATGCAGCCAGTGTTCAGCAGGTGGCTAATTACACGGTAAAGACCTGGGATCTGCTGCGATCCAGAAAATACGGCTCAGGCCATCACAATGAGAAGGAATTATCGGTGGCAAGAGCGGAACTCCAAGCCGATGGAAAAACGGTCAAGCTATTTTTACCTGAAATAAAGCCCACCTGGGTAATGGAAATTGATTTCAACCTCTTAAATGAGAAAGGATCGGAAGTAAAGGGGCTTGTCCAAAATACGATACATACCTTGGGAGAGGTATAGTCACCGCCATACGAAAAAAAGGGCGAGCCGATTACAGTTTATCGGTTCGCCCTTTTCCTATTTGCTAGGTTTATTGGATTGCCTATCAACAGCTTTTGTAAAACTGCTGCTGTCCTAACCGTTTTTCAATTTCCTTTGCGGTTTTTGTGATTGACAATCCACCCAGGTTGGTGCATCGGAGGGTATTGGGTATGCTCTTGCCCACTTGGTACATGGTCTCGATTACTTCATCCAACGGGATCAGATGGTCGTAATTGGCGAGAGCCATATTGGCGCAGGAAAGTGCGTTGGAGGCAGCCATCACGTTTTTGTTAAGGCAGGGGGCTTCCACCCGGTTGCCGATAGGATCGCAGATCATTCCCAGCGAACTTTGCAAAGCCATGGAGGCTGCGGATAGACTTTGCTTTAGCGATCCGCCTGCCAAGCCGACGATGGCCGCAGCTGCCATCGACGAGCCTGATCCACATTCCGCCTGACAACCACCGACTTCTGCTGCAAAGGTCGAGTGCGCAGCGATAAATATACCGATCAAACCGGCAATCATCAGGGCCTTTACTGTGTCTTCATCTGACAGGCCGAGCGTATCGGCTACAGCCAACACAGCACCTGGCATGGCCCCGCAGGAGCCGGCCGTGGGAGCAGCCACTATAACCCCCATGGAGCTTTTTACTTCCATGATGGCTGATACGTATAGGATGATTTTGTTTAATACCTGGCCGTCCACCAATTTTTTTTCATCCATCATGGATTTGAACGTGACGGACTGTGGACCCAGTATTCGATCTTCAAACGAGGTTCCTGCCAGCCCCGTTTCCACAGCGTTTTTCAGGATAACCCGGATCTCCTCCATTTTGGCCAACACTTCCTGTTCTGAGATGCCTCCGCGTATGCTTTCGTACCTGACGGCCAGTTCCCATAGAGATAACTGCTCGCTTTCGTTGTAGGCAAGCATTTCCTCACAGGTGATAAAGGGCACGGTCATGTTTTTTCTGGCGCCGATAGGAAGTACGGGTCGGATTTCCTTTACCTCATTGCCGTTGCCCAAGTTGCTGATCTTGTCGATTATGGACGGGTTTAGGAACTGTTGTGACTTTATTTCGATAAACGGCTTCTTTCCTTCTCGAAGATTCATCTCATCGTACTCACAGTTGTCTTCAATGAATTTCATCAAAGGTGCCGAATCTTCTGTGAAAATCAGCGTGACGTAATAATCCCCCGCGTGCGATACGGGAGCTCCGTCGATTTCCGTAATTTCGATCATGCCGCCACCCGTGGAGATCCCTATTACCTCGTGGGATTCCCAGGGGTTTTTCAGGTTGATCTTGTAGGTATTGGGGTGTTCTGCTGCGATGTCTCTAATGTGGATATCGCATTGGATACCAGCGGCTCCCAGGTGCATCTCTGAATGGAGCAGTCGCTCATCATAGGCTTCCCAGCCCAGAAAGCCACCAAACAAGCCCATGTCTGACCCTTGGTCTTTATGGGTGGTTGCAAGGGAACCATTCGGATCAAATTCAATTTCAATCTTCGAAATGCTTCCGGCCATCAGGTCATGGCAAAACTTGCCTATGCGTAGGGAGGCTGCACAGTGTGAACTGGAAGGGCCCCGCATCACTGGCCCAACAACGTCGTTGAAAATACTCGGGTAGCTCATGGTTAAGGATGTAAGTTATCAGTAATAAAGATAGCGTAAATTAGAACGGGACTATTTTCAAATGTTAGCCGATTTGTATGCTATGTTAGCAAAATGAGCCTATTTTTTATACTTTCTTGCTTTAATTTTTTTATCGCATTAAATTAGGTACTGTTAGCAATAATTGGCAATTTCTTAAACACACACACTATGCAGCCACTCTACTTCAAAGTACCCCGGTTAAAAGAAGAAACGGTTCGAGTTGAATGTTGGGATCTGGACAGTTTCTTCGAGCCTGTGCATTTCCACGAGGAATTTCAGATCACCTTGATCCTACAAGGCGAAGGGTCTCTATTTGTTTCCGAAAGTGTGGTTCCCTTTCAAAAAGGAGAAATTTACCTATTGGGAAAAAACCTTCCCCATGTATTTCGAAACAGAGAATTGGATTTCTTTGTAGGTCAGGGCAAGAAGGTGAAGGCCATTTCGGTGTTCTTCAACCAAGACGTGTTGAAACCCATTTTGACGGATATACCCGAAGCTTATGCTGTTCAAAAGCTGGTTGATTCCTCTGTATATGGCATACGGGTTTCCCATCAAAAGCAAGAGTCTGTAGGCCAATACCTCAGGGCTCTCCCCAGCAAAAACCCATTCGGGAAATTTTTGGGTTTGTTGGAGATTTTGGAGATGATCTCGAAGGACAACAACCTTGACTTTGTCTCATCACTTGGGCTTCCTCTACATTCAGTTCAGGAAAATATCCCCAAAATCAACGTGGTGTTTGACTATGTGCGAAATAACTACAACGAGAAAATCACTTTAAAACAGGTGGCAGCCATGGTGAATATGTCTCCCACAGCATTTTGCCGGTATTTCAAGTACAAAAGTCAAAAGACCTTTTCACGTTTTCTCATTGAGGTGCGTATAGCCAATGCTTGTAAATTACTTTGCCAGGATGATCTGAATACCTCCGAGTGCTGTTATCATTCGGGCTACAATAACCTATCCAATTTCCATAAGCATTTTAAGAGTGTAACAGGGATGACCCCGCTAGAGTTTAGAAATAGCCTAACGAGGACTCCTGACTAGGTTTCATGGGGTGGAAAAAATCCCAGGGCAGGCGCTTGGCTTCCTGCCTTGGTCCTAGGCTCCAACTGGGACGTACTTGCGTTCAAACGGATATAGAAGCCAGTTAAACCCGATGACGTTAAAATACCACACGATTTGGTTAATAAATTGGAATACTTCATCGGCGCGATTGAGCTAACTTTATACCACGTAAAGCGAAGTCCCTGTTTGGGGCTTTCATTTTATGAAAAAACCAACCTACTAAAGCTGTAAAGTCGTTAAAATAAATTGGGCTGTCCCCAAAGAGCTTCCAAAGCTTACCGGTCTGCCGAGTTGATTTCATTAAGCCAACCAAAATCAAAAAGATAACGGATGAAGCGTATTTTCCTTTTTGTTGCCTTTTTTCAGTGTGTATGTTTTTCTGTTGTCTATCCACAGGCCGAGCTTACCCTAGCAGATATCTTCAGCCATGGAACTTATGACCAGAAGCGGTTTGGCCCGATCCGGTGGATGAAAGACTCCAAAGGGTATTCGAGTATTGAAGCCAACTCTCAAGTCGGAGGCGATGATATTGTATTGTACGATGCCCGCAGTGGCGCCAGGTCTGTACTCTTTTCTGCCGAGGAATTAACCCCTGCGGGAGCAGATAGCCCTTTGAAAATCGCAGACTACCAGTGGTCTGAAGACAACTCAAAGTTGCTTATTTTCACCAACACCGTCAAAGTCTGGCGATACCACACACGCGGTGATTATTGGGTGATGGATATTTCCTCCCGTCAGCTTCGTCAGTTGGGAAAAGGACTGCCGGCACGGACCTTGATGTTTACGAAGTTTTCACCGGATGCTTCGCGTGTCGCCTATGTAAGCGAGCACAATATTTTTGTAGAAAATCTGGCTGATGGCAAAATCACGCAGTTGACTCACGATGGAAGTGATATCATCATCAATGGCACTTTTGATTGGGTATATGAGGAGGAGCTGGACTGTCGGGATGGATTTAGATGGAGTCCGGATGGGGAGACGATCGCCTATTGGCATTCGGACACCAAAGACGTGGGAACCTTTTACCTTATCAATAACATCGATTCGCTCTATTCCAAGCCCATTCCACTGCCCTATCCAAAGGTAGGGGAGAAGCTGTCGTCGGTCAAGATCGGGGTAGTCTCCGCGAGTGGGGGAGAGACCAAGTGGTTTGACTTCCCCGGGGACCCCCAAAATAATTACCTGGCCCGCATGGAGTTTATTCCTGGATCCAGGGAGGTGATGGTGCAGCAGCTTAACCGCAAACAAAACACCAATACCGTGTGGGTAGGAAGCGTGGACAGCATGGATCTTAAGGTTATTATAGAGGAAAAGGATGAGGCTTTCCTTGACGTCCATGACAATATCCAATGGCTGGACGGTGACAAGTATTTTACCTGGACCAGTGAGCGGGATGGCTGGTTACACCTGTATAAGGTGTCCAGAGATGGAAAATCTGTTGAATTGATTACGGAAGGTGACTTTGATGTTGTCCGTATAAGCCATATCGATCCCAAGGGAGGCTATGTGTATTTTATTGCCTCCCCGGATAATTATACCCAACGGTACTTGTATAGGAGCCGATTGAATCGACGGAACAAAGCAGAGCGGATCTCCCCGATCGACGATGCCGGACAACATTCCTATCAGATATCCCCGGATGCCAGCTTGGCCATACAGACCTTTCAAAATGCCAATACACCTCCCTTATATTCCGTTGTCAGCTTACCCGATCACCGATTGCTTCGTGTTTTGGAAGATAATCGTGAGCTATTGGATAAATACCTGGCATTAAAACTCAATCCCAAAGAATTTTTTAAAGTGGATATAGGGGAGGTGGAATTGGATGCGTTTATGATCAAGCCGATTGGTTTCGACTCTTCCAAAAAATATCCTCTTTTGTTTTATGTCTATGGAGAACCTGCGGGATCTACCGTTCAGGATAGCTGGATGAACGGCGATCTCTGGCATCAGTACATGGCGCAGCAGGGGTACGTGGTTATCAGCATCGACAACAGGGGAACCAAAACGCCCCGTGGTCGGGAATGGCGCAAGTCCATCTATGGGCAGATAGGCATCTTGGCTTCGGAAGACCAGCACAGGGCTGCGAAAAAAATTCTAAGCACCCATTCATTCCTTGATCCGGAGCGGGTGGGCATTTGGGGATGGAGTGGAGGTGGTCAGATGACGATGAACTGTATGTTCAGGTATCCCGATGTGTATAAGACAGGCATTGCCATCGCCTTTGTCTCGGATCAGCGCCTATACGATGCAACCTATCAGGAGCGCTATATGGGACTGCTGGAAGAAAATGAATGGGGCTATCGCGAAGGATCTCCGCTCCATCATGCGGAAAAGCTCCAAGGTGACCTGATGATCATGCACGGTACCGCGGATGATAACGTACATTACCAGAGTTTCGAAATGTTGGTGGATAAGTTGATCAGGCACAATAAGATGTTTTCCATGATGTCTTATCCTATGCGGGCGCATGGGATAAATGAACGGGAAAACACCTCCCTGCACTTGCGTGAAACGATGAAGAAATTTTTGTTGGAGAAACTTCCAAGCGGAGGCATCTAACAGGCAGTAGGATGTAATTACTAATTTGATAAAAAAAGGACACGATAAACACAAATTTTAAAGCTATGTTACAGTGGAAGGGAGTTTTTCCGGCAATAACAACCAAGTTTACCGTAAACGATAAACTTGATATTCCTGCGTTTCTTAAGGGAGTCGATGCCCAGTTGGATGCAGGGGTTCACGGTATAATCTTAGGAGGCAGTTTGGGCGAAGCCAGCACACTTACCGACTATGAGAAGGAAGTATTGGTAAAAGAGACCGTGGATTTTGTGCAGGGACGGGTGCCAGTAGTACTTACCATCGCCGAACAGGCCACCAGGAAAGCCATGAAGCTTGTCCAAGAGGCCTCAGACAGCGGCATCGCTGGTTTTATGGTGCTGCCACCCATGCGGTATAAGTCCGATGACCGGGAGACCATCACCTATTTTACGGATATCGCGCAATCCACCGATCTCCCGATTATGATCTACAACAACCCCATTGATTACAAGATCATGGTGACGGTCGATATGTTTGAGGAGCTGACCAAATGCGACAATATTCTGGCTGTGAAGGACTCTACCCGAGACCTGAACCAATTGACCAAAATGAAAAACCGTTTTGGAGATCGGTATAAAGTGTTCGGCGGCGTGGATCCGCTTGCGCTTGAGAGCCTGGTGCTGGGTGCAGATGGTTGGGTTGCCGGCTTGGTCTGCGCGTTTCCGCAGGAAACGGTAGCGATCTATCGACTGGTTCAGGAAGGCAGGATTGAAGAAGCGTTGAAGATCTATCGATGGTTTTTTCCATTGCTGGAGCTGGACATACATCCCAAGTTGGTGCAGTACATCAAACTGGCAGAAGTAGCAACGGGCATCGGTACGGAATACGTACGGGCTCCCCGTTTGACCCTTGTGGGAGAGGAGCGGAAGCATGTTTTGAAAGTTATAGAGGAATCGCTTATTTCGCGTCCAGAATTGCCCGTGTGGGATCGGCAGACTGTTCAATAGATTGTCGGCCTCACCGGGGTTCGTTCTCTTAAAATGCGGTAATCCATGAAACTGTTTCCAAAAGAGGTATATCAAGAGCGAAGAAAACGGCTAAAGCAGCTGATGGGCAAAGGTGTGTTGGTCTTTATGGGCAATGAGGAAAGCTCCATCAATTATAAAGACAACTGGTATCCCTTTCGCCAAGATAGTTCGTTTCTCTACTTTTTCGGCCTGGATCTTCCCGGCTTGGTGGCCATCATCGATGTGGACCAAAACCTGGAGGTAATCTTTGGAGACGATGTCAGTACAGAGGATACGGTTTGGTTCGGTTCGGTGCCGGCGCTAAGTACGCTTGCCGAATCCGTGGGCGTATCCTCTGTCCGACCGGCTGCGGCCATGGATACCTTTTCCAAAACGGTGTCTCTGGAGCGTGTACACCTTTTGCCGCCTTATAGACCGGAAAACCTGCTCAAGATCGCCGAGTGGTTCCGTGTGCCGGTTCCACAGGTTCCCAGGTTGGTTTCGGAGAGTTTTATCCGGTCTATAGTATCGCTCCGATCCATCAAATCGGAGGCAGAGCTGGTCGAGTTGAACCACGCGGTCAGCCTCTCCGTGGAGTTGCACAAAACCGTTATGCGTGGTGCCAGGGAGGGCATGTACGAATACGAATTATTGGGCAAGGTGATGGGGGGCGCGGCTGCTGCCGGTGGATCCCTGTCCTTTCCGCCGATCATTACCACGCAGGGTCAGATCTTGCACAACCATGTGTATTCCCGCAAGTTGGCGGAAGGAGGCATGTTGCTGGGGGATTTCGGGGCAGAGGCTCCATCCCACTATGCTGGCGATATCACGCGTACCATTCCGGTGGATCCTACTTTTTCGAGCCAACAGCGGGAGGTATACCAATTGGTACTGGACGCTTATCAACTCGCCGTGGGTGCCCTAAAGCCGGGGATGTTTTTTAAAGAGGTGCATTTGATGGCCTGTGCCCGTCTGACAGAAGGTCTTAAGTCCATGGGATTGATGAAGGGCGATACCCATGAGGCCGTGGCGCAGGGCGCACATGCCTTATTTTTTCAGTGTGGTTTGGGACATATGATGGGTTTGGATGTCCACGATATGGAAGACCTCGGCGAGCAGTATGTGGGCTATACCGATACGTTAAAGAAAAGCACCCAGTTTGGGCTGAAATCCCTCCGGCTGGGCAGGCAACTGGAAGCGGGCTTCGTGGTCACGGTAGAGCCTGGCCTTTACTTTATTCCCCAGCTTATGGATCAATGGCAGGCAGCGGGTCTGCACACCGATTTTATCAACTATGGGGAACTGAAGCATTTCCGGGATTTTGGAGGCATTCGCGTAGAAGATGCCTATCTAATCACTCCCAAGGGATCTGAGGTGTTGGGACCACCATTGGAGATTGAGATCGAAGAGGTGGAGGCACTCAGGGCACTGTAAGGAGGATCCTTTTTTTGGGTTGTTGGGTTTCCATGCCAGTCTAGACCTCTCTTTCCGGTTGGTTTTTTCTTGCTTTCGCGCTACATTTATCCATGGCATTTGGCGTGGGAGTAATGGGTATAAGGATTGGTATAAAGTTCTTTTTTGGATTACTGCTGTGTGTTTTGTCCTGTAAGGTTCGGCAGGAGGGCAGTATGCTTTCACAGTATCCCTCGCCCATGGAGGAATTCATTCGGCCTCACACACGTGTGGAAGAAGGGGGTTTTACAGGGGATCGGAGCGTGCTGCCGGGGATTTTTCACCGGGATCCCGTGTTGTTTATGCCTGCTACGGAGAGTATGGATTCCGTCAACCTGCTGATCCATTTTCATGGAAGCGAAGCGGTAGTCGGCTATGCCATTCAGCAGCACAGCGGCTGGGTGGGCGTATCGGTTAACCTTGGAAGCGGATCCCGCGCTTATGGGACTCCTTTCGAGGGCAGCGGAGCCTTTGAAGCGTTGCTGGCTGCGATTGCCGAAAGCGTAGGAGTGCCGATACGCCTGGTGTACCTGTCCGGATTTAGTGCAGGGTACGGGGCGGTGAGGGCTATTTTGAGGAGCGAACATTACCCGAGTATTGATGGGGTGCTGTTGTTGGATGGCCTGCATGCAGGCTATGTGCCCGATCGAACACCACTTTCAGATGGAGGTACTATAGACGAGCGGGACTTGGATGCGTTTCAGCGATTGGCGACAGACGCCATTTTGGGCAAAAAGCACTTTGCTATAACCCACAGTAGTGTGTTTCCCGGCACCTTTGCCAGTACCACAGAGTGTGCCGACCTTCTTCTCCGGGCAAACGGGATTGCCAGGGAGCCGGTATTGAGAGAAGGGCCTTTGGGAATGCAGCAGGTAGGGCAGTCCCAATCGGGAAACTTTCAGGTACTGGCATTTGCTGGCAACACCGCTCCCGACCACATCGATCATCTGCATGCACTTTTCTATTTTATGGAGCTGTTGGAGTAGGGAAGGCCCTTGGTTTACGTAGGCACTAGTTATTTGCATTCGGGTAACGAGGGTAGAAAGCCTATAAAAATTCACCCTCGTACGGTATTATTCCTCTACGGTTTTATTCCTCTACGGTGTCATTCAAGATGTTGATTTTTAACCTTGAAAACTTCCCCTAAAATACCCAGAACTACCGGTCAACTTTACCTCATCATGGGGTTGTATAAGCAGGTGGTTCCACGGCTTGCCTCCATTGGGAACGGTGAATTCTGAGGCGTATTTACAATAATGCAAAGCGGACTTTTTCGATAAGATGTTCCCCATAGCTATACCCGGGATTTTCGATCAGGACACGTGGTTCCAGCTAGGTTTCTTTCCTCTTGCCTATCCAGATTAGTTTGTGTTTTTAGGTGTCGAAGGCTTGTTTCCTCATAGAAATGAAACCAAGGATTGGTTAAAGGGAAAAACTCCGGTAACTAAAGTAAGGCAATTTAGGCGTCTGTTCCGAGCATGACGAAAAGATCATTAGATATGAATAAAATGCCAACGTGATACCTACTAACCAAGAGGACTGGATAAATCCAGTTTTGGCCGCGGTTATTTATCCACTACAGGTCCTTTTTGAAGCTCAAATCGTTTCTGAAGTTCTCCTTCCTTTATTCCCAAAACGAGGCAGGGATATCCAACGCTTCTTCCAAGCGAATGACCATTTTTCAGTGATTGCTATTTTTCCTTCCAAATGCAAATCGAAAGCCTCTAAGGATAGTTCTAACCCTTCAGCAAGCTTTTTTAATAAGGTTCCAAATGCTCTATGGATTCCATAATGGTATCCCATGGGGACGAAAGCAAATAAGACGCAGCGTTGGTTTCCATTTTCTGATTTTCTACCTGAACCCCAATCCTAAATGTATTAACTTATTCTCTATCGAATGAGTAGCAGTTTCTCTAATTTTTCCGCTTGGGCTAATTTCTATTCCAAAGTGATTTTCATATCGTCCGCCCAATGGTCGGGCTTTTCGTACTCTTCCGAAAAATAGGCTGTCTATTCTTCCACAGCGTAGGCTCTCATTTCTTCGCATAGCTCATCGCTGATCTGTACTAGCCGGCCTAGAGGTTCTTGATTTGGTGAGGCTGGCTCCGGTACGGTGGCTTACAAGGAAAAAAGTGTGGCCCAGGCTCTGCCGGGACGGTTTGGCCATCAACCGTTATGGCTGAGGCGATGTGGCAATCAGCCTCCAGAAAGGATTTGGATAATAAAATAAGTGCCTGAAGAAAAAATTTATCTTGTAATTCTTGTCCCCACTGTTTCCGAAGGTTTGCAGGGGAAATGAATAATATCTTTCGTTTTTGTTCAGCCCATTTTTGTGAGATTACCAATCCTGCTTCAATGGTTTTTCCTAATCCCACTTCATCGGTCAGAATAGCCTCCTTTGAAAGAGGAGATCTAAAAGCAAAAAGTGCCGCTTCCACCTGATGTGGGTTAAAATCCACTTGGGCATCCAGCAGCGTAGAGGCCAGCTTTTCCACCGAATCGGAAGCTACCTGTTTGATAAGTTCAAAGGCAAAATACTTGGCGTGGTAGGGAGTAAGAACGCTCATTTGAAGCAATATGCAAAAATAAAGGCAAATCTCTCAAGATTTAGTTTAGGCAAATTGAGATAAGTTGCTGTCAGGTTGCCGGTAAAAATGGTACAAACTGGGGAATAGACCGAGCCAAAAGTATAGGTTTTACATTCGGCGGTTCAGTTTGGCCATGACTTTCCGTTTAGCTTTTTACAACTCACTCAAAAGCAATGGGACTTCTTCCATAAACCTGACAAGCCCATTCTCCGTCCATCAACGCCCGCACTTCCCGAATGACCGCGTCGGATAGTCCGCGGCACTGATTGAGATCCAATCCCCAGAGGGCAAGGTTTGTCACCTCTTTTCAAACTTTGTCGCAAGCTCGCGGCTGTATGGATTTTTCTGTGCCACTGCGAAGTTGGTGTTGAATACGTTGGCTAATCCGAGACAGGAAGATAACATAGAGGTGTATTGGGTGTGTTTTCTTGTTTACGTAAATTTAGGGAGTAAAAATTAGGGTAAGTTTTTATTTTATCCATATTTTTATGTTTTGGAACTTTGGAAATTCAGGGGTTAATTTTAAAGATTGGTTAGTAAACATTTTAAGGGTTCATCGTTATGAAGAGAATTTTAGTTACCGGTGGTGCCGGTTTTTTAGGAAGCCATCTGTGTGATGTGCTTTTGAATGAAGGGAACGAAGTGCTTTGTTTGGACAATCTTTTTACGGGACGGCGAAAGAACATCCATCATTTACTTGAAAACAAAAATTTTGAGTTTTTGAGGCATGATGTCACCATGCCTCTGTACGTGGAAGTGGATGAGATCTATAACCTGGCTTGTCCGGCAAGTCCGATCCACTACCAATTTGATCCGGTACAGACTACCAAGACCAGCGTGATCGGGGCGATCAACATGTTGGGGCTGGCGAAGCGGTTGAAGGTAAAGATTCTACAGGCTTCTACCAGTGAGGTATACGGAGATCCGGAGATCCACCCCCAACCGGAGAGTTACAAGGGTAGCGTGAGTGTGACCGGCCCAAGGGCATGTTACGATGAGGGGAAGCGCTGCGCAGAAACCCTGTTTTTTGACTATCATAGGCAGAATAAGTTGAAGATTAAGGTGATGCGGATATTCAATACTTATGGTCCGCGCATGAATCCGTACGATGGGAGGGTGGTAAGCAACTTCATCGTTCAGGCATTGAAGGGCGAGGACATAACGATCTTTGGAGACGGTACGCAAACAAGGAGTTTCTGCTACGTAGACGATCTTATATCCGGCATGTATAAGCTTATGAACAGCAGGGACGGATTCACCGGTCCCGTAAACATTGGCAATCCGGTTGAGTTCACCATGCTGGAACTTGCTGAAAATGTGCTCGATCTCACTGGTTCAAAGAGTAAGTTGAAGTTTTTGCCGCTTCCTCAAGATGATCCTATGCAACGAAAGCCGGTGATAGATCTGGCCAAAAAGGAACTCGATTGGGAACCTAAAGTGCAGTTACGCGAAGGCTTGGAAAAAACAATCGGTTATTTTGACAAAGAGTTGGCGAGCCTGGTTGAATAGAACGTTCAACAACAGGTTTTTGACGCCAGGCGTGCAAAAAAATGCTTGGCGTTTTTTAATTTTTTGAATCCAATTAAATGAATTTTGTGATTAAAAAAATGTAATTTGTAATTTTTTATTCTGTATTTGGTTGGTTTTTCGGTTTTTTTTTCGGTTTTTTGCCTTTTATATTGGGATAATGTGTACAGAATATTAGCTAGAATCGTATCTTTAGTCTTGGAAGCAGGTAGGATACCTCTACTATCAGTAATCACCGTTTTGTAAGTGTCTATTTTCTAGAAAGGGGAGAATTTTACTCAGGGGGGCAATGTTGCCCATAGATTAGCCACTCGCTTCCTTGGAAGATGCAGAGGAATAGGAGTTGAAGACGAAAAAGAAATGAAATGAAAGAGCAATTGAATATTCTGGCAATAGATGACGAGCCTTCTGTATTGTTGATTATACAGCATTATTTTAAAGAGAAGTTTCAAGTCAAAGTTTTTAATAAACCTGCCGATGCCATTACCTGGATGCAGGATGGGAATGTCCCTGATCTCATTATTTGTGACCTCAACATGCCTGAGATCAGCGGTGAGGAGTTTGTGGTGTTTTTACGTTCATCTGGTTTCTTTTCATCGATTCCTGTGATTATGCTTTCGGCTACTGAATCCTCGGAAAAGAAGATTGCCATTTTGAATGCGGGGGCGGATGACTTTATGGTTAAACCGTTTAATCCCAAGGAACTGGAGGCCAGGATTAATTCAATTTTAAGACGACTCGGAAAACTGGAGTATTTATAAACCGATTTTTATGAATGAAGTAAAGCCTTTGGTTGCGTTGATCTCCTCGGAATCAGCTGCGGCAACTGAAATCATATCAGCCTTGGAGGTAGATTACGAAGTCGAGCATTTTGCCAATGGTATTTTTTTCTACAATGCCTTGACGAAAGACAAGAAGACATTTCACTATGTTTTGAGTGTTTCTGCGTTACGAGATGTTCATGGTTTGGCTTTGCGGAAGACCATGATGGACTTGGGATATGGCAATATCCCCTTTTTTTTGGTAGTAGATGAAGTAAAACCTGACCATATTCGGGATGCAATGAAAGGCGGTGTGACCGACTTATTCGTCCTGCCCGTCAATAAAAACAGGTTAAGAAA
This sequence comes from Lunatimonas lonarensis, assembly GCF_000390185.1. Classification (GTDB taxonomy): domain Bacteria; phylum Bacteroidota; class Bacteroidia; order Cytophagales; family Cyclobacteriaceae; genus Lunatimonas; species Lunatimonas lonarensis. The sequence continues at coordinate 50,094 of NZ_AQHR01000051.1, forward strand.
TCGTTTGGATTTTCAAACCAAGTATCCTATTCTGAACAATCAGAAGCGGGAGATAAGCACGGATCCCCGTCTGAAGGAATATAAAATCCCATTTATCAAGCGGTTGGTAGACATCTTGGCATCTGGGTTTGCATTATTGTTGCTGTCCCCTGTTTTTCTTATCATCGGGATCTTGATTAAGCTGGAATCGAAAGGGCCGGTATTTTACTATTCGTACAGGGTGGGTACTGGGTACAATATTTTCAAGTTTTATAAGCTGCGGTCCATGCAGACCGACGCAGACGCTAAGCTGAAGAACCTGAAGCACCTCAATCAGTATACAAGTGTCCAAAGCACCACAGCTGCTCCCGAGGCAGAGGTAAAGGAGATCTGCGAGTTTTGCGAACAGGCAGGTGGGGGTTGTATGCAACCCTTGTATGATGACAAAAAGATAGTTTGTGAGCGCCTTTACATGGCCAAAAAACAAACCAATAAAGAGGCGGCGTTCATAAAAATCAAGGATGACCCCCGTATTACCAAAATAGGAAAGTTCATTCGAAATACCAGTATCGACGAGCTACCTCAGCTATGGAACGTATTTAAAGGGGATATGTCGCTTGTTGGAAATCGGCCATTGCCTCTCTACGAAGCGGAAAAAATCACCACCGATAGGTATGCCCTCAGGTTTTTGGGGCCGGCGGGAATTACCGGACTGTGGCAAGTGGAAAAGAGGGGAAGGGGTGAAATGTCGGAGGAAGAACGCTTGAGCTTAGACAATGACTATGTCAAAAATTTCAGTGTTTGGTTTGACATAAAAATCATTCTTCGCACTATCCCTGCACTCTTTCAAACCGAAAACGTTTAGGGTGATCACTGTTTTTTCAAGGTCTCGGCCATTTTCCATACCTGTGCCACCCGGTTTTCCCAGGTATTTTCCGAGGCCACTTGGTGGCGCTTGCCTCGTTTTTCGATCGAATCTCCCTCCAGTTCCTCTGAAATGGCCCGAACAAATTCGTCGTGGTCCTTTTCAAGACGGATTACATCTGCAAAAGCCATAATGTCTTCGGAAAATGGGGTGGCAACAACTGGTTTTCCCGAGGCGAGGTATTCGTTTATTTTGAGGGGATAGATGCTTTTGGTGACCTCATTGAGGAGAAAGGGAAGGATCAGTACATCAAAATGGGCAAGGTATTCCGGTAGTTTTTCGATGGGCTTTGGTCCAAGGAAATAAAGGTTGGGGATCGCGTCCAGGTCGATTTGCGTGCTGGCCCAGTGGTTTCTGGGACCCACCATTACAACGGATTTGTCCGGGTGCTGTTGGCAAATATGGTTCAAAAGGTCATAATCCGAACGATGGCAAATGTTGCCCGTATACCCGATTATTGGTTTAGGAATGCCTTGAAGATCGGAAGGAACAGGGATTTCCTCCAAGTAGGACTGCTTGAAAGTATCGAAGTCGGCTGCATTGGGCAGGTAGTTTACTGCTTTGCCAGACAGCTCCGCCAAATCAGATTGCAACTGCCTGGAGGTTACGATGGTAAAATCGGCGTTTCGAATCGCTTCCACCTCTGCTTGGGCACCATGTTTTCTCAGATAGGGTTCGAGGGCACGAATATTATCTCTGGACTGATAGATAAATAGCCGGGGTGAAAACCCGTTAGGCAGCTTGGTGAGGTAAAGTGGATTGAAGGAATTGAAAAAGATAAATTCTTCTATATCAAGTGATTTAAGTGCTTTTTTAATGCTTGCGACCAATATGCGGTCATTTATTCTGGAAAAAAATCGATAGATCGCACCGGGAGGGAGCCAATTGATCGGTAGCATGAGTCGGGGAGTCAGCCCATAAAGGTTGCTACTGTACCTTGTCAATGGGAGCAGTGCGTTTTTTCCAAAGAGTAAAGCCTCCTTTCTTCGCTGTACCGACGCCTTACTACGTTCCCTGAAAAAATCCAACAGGGTGTAAGGGTAATCTACATAGATCACGACCTGATCTTTTGCGAAGGTTTTTGCCAAGGACCAGGCTGCGGAAGAAAAGTCACCGTCCCATCGGGACATACTGATCATGACAATCGGAAGCTGTTTGAGAACTAGCATGTAGGGTAAAAATTTTATCCATAAATTGGTCTGAATGCCAACGTATGGGTAAATCTACTAAATAATACCTAGACTATTTGTGTTTTGAGGGTCATGGTTTTTTCGTTTTCAGCAGTTGTTTATATCTGTGTGTTTTAACTTGCTAGGCATAAAAAAAGCTGCCCATTGAAGGCAGCTTTTTGATGGTGTGCCGTGCATGTTAACTAACTAGGTGGTGAAAGTCCACT
>NZ_AQHR01000052.1 GCF_000390185.1 Lunatimonas lonarensis
GTGGCCCTTTTTGTTGGCTGGCCAGCTTCACCCAGCTTTGAAATGAGCTACCTAAGGGGCGTAGCCCTGAGATCTTGGTAGGAAAACGATTACATTAATAATTGAGGGGCGTCAGCCCTGAAATCTTATCCGCCCTGCGTTCAAGGCAACAAGTTACCTAGTAGCTAAAACAGAATTGGTCTGTCAATGACGGAAAAAAATCCCCGAAGGGGTGATATATATGCCAGCGAATGGATTGATGGAATTTGGATTTAGATATGCCCCAATTGGGTGGGTTGAAACTATATCTGCACTATGAAACAAAATACGTAAAAGAAAACGTGCTCTTATTTTACCCTTCCCTTTTCAGTGAGGATTCTTACGACTTCCTCCTCTGGCAATTTGACGATTTTGGCAACTTTGGGCACGTCAAATCCCTCATCAAAAAGACTGACGATAACCTCTGCTTTTTCTTCAAGTTTTGCCCTTTCTATAAGCATCGTATAGGTTGTCATGATTTTTTCTTTTAGAGGTTCGGGAATTGATCGTATTGTTTCGCCCAACTGGGCCTCCGTAATTTCGGAAACATTCAATGCATATACAACAACCATATCCAAAAAGTTCCTGTTTGAGCCCTCTACCGGTAACAGCCGGAAGATGCGCTCGAAGTCTTCTTTAAGTTTGATCGGATTAATGCGCCACTGCTGGGCAAGAATCGCCGCTTTCATCAGGTTATTGCGCATACCCAATAGCTGATCTTCGCTGATCGCCTTCAGATCAATAAAAATATGGTTGAGAATAGGCAGATAGTCCTTTACTTCCTTCGGGTAGTTTTTGAAGAGGTCTGGAAGGCTTCCGACGCTCCAGTTTTTCTTGCCCTGGTAATAGATAACGGGAATAATGGGTTTGGGCTCCTTGGTTTCGGAGATACATTTTGTCCAATGCGCAAACATATAGTACACGATCTGAAAAAGCACATTTCTGTCCGGTGACGATTTGTGTTCGAAGAGCAGGGCCACATCCGTTTTGACCGAGTGATCGGATTTGAGCGACACTTCAAATACCAGATCCGAAAAATGCTCCTTTAACGTTTCATTGATATAGGTTTCCTTTAACACGGTTAGCGTGTCAAGATTCAGATGGCTTATTATTGAATTCGGCAGGAAACGCTCAAAGAATGCCACAGCCCGTCCCGAATCGGAGAATGACTCCCTGACGAAAATGTCATGTATGTTGTGGGAACGTTTTGCCATCCCACAAGATAATAAAAACTGCCCTTTTGTAAAATCTCTCATGTATTATCGATTGCAATAAAAGGTTGTTTAGGGCACGGTTACCATTTTAAGGATCGCATTTTGGCCCAGTAGGCACATTATCTCGATTATCATGGATGGGGGAATTTCCCCGCATGGCAGCGATAGTTCAACCCTCTTCGGGGTTGGGTGGAGTCGGGAGACAGTGTTCCCCGGGCTACCGCCCCGGGTTATTGTTGTTCCAGCCCTTCGGGCTTTGGATTCACAACCAAGAAAGGAGCAGACAAAGACAGCGGCATGTACAGAGCCAAGAATTCGGGTCAACAGGATGAACATCAAAGTACTCCACACCCGCACCAAACAAAACGGCAACTCAACCGGTCAATGAACGCCACAGGCTCAGATGAATGCAGAGACCATCCAAATGCCGGTTTTCAAACAGGCAAACACTCATACTCCAAAACCCGATTGGATAAGGAGATAACTTTGAGGCCATCAGAAAAGTCGGCCGGCCTGCGTGGCCCTTTTTGTTGGCTGGCCAGCTTCACCCAGCTTTGAAATCAACTATATATGGGGCGTAGCCCTGAGATCTTGGTAGGAAAACGATTACATTAATAATTGAGGGGCGTCAGCCCTGAAATCCTATACGTCCTGCTTTCAAGGCAACAATTAACTTAGAAGCGAATAATGAATTGGTCAGTCAAAGACGGAGAAAAAATCACCGAAGGGGTGATATATATGCCAGCGGATGGACTTGTGGAGTTTAGATTTGAATATGCCCAACCTGGGTAGGTTGGAACTACATCTGCACTATGAAACAAACTACGTAAACGAAGACGTGCTCTTATTTTGCCCTTCCCTTTTCAGCGAGGATCATTACGACTTCCTCCTCTGGCAATTTGACGATTTCCTATTCCTTCATTCGGAGACCTTCCATTTCCTCGAGAAATTCTTCGCGCATACCGATCTGAGCTGGCTTGACTGAAAAGCCGTTTTCCAGGTGAAAGGAATGTAATATACGGTAGGTCGTTTGAATTGAATCCAAGTCGTTAAGCCGGTAAAAAAGAAAATCCGGGTCATGGTAGGCAGGAAAGGGGAACTCCAACGCATTGAGCTCCTTGGCCAGCCTTTCCCTATCCTTACCGGAAAAATAGAAGACAAAGCCAACCTCCGGAAATTGATCTTTCATTTGCTTCCATAGAAACTCCTGCCCAAACGGACAAAAACTTTTCTTGTCAAAATCGTAAAAAACGACAACCTGGTGGCTGCAGGTCATACAGACACTGTCCATTTCCGATTGCTGGTTTACCACATCAAGATCATCGGGGAGTATCATCCTCTCAGCTTGGGGTGTACAGGCAGTAATTATGAAAAAGGCTGAAAAATGAATAGTTAGGGCAATTGCTCTCATGGACGGTAGTTTACGTGACATGTACGATTTCCGGATAATGATGATCCTACGAAGGGAGACGGTCCGCCAACTACTGCCCGTATGAGCGCCCGTCGGACCACAAATCCATCCGCACCCCGAAAATTTTTAGGCACCCCTGTACAAACAGGCGGCCTAAATATCCCCGACCATAACCGGCTCAAATACCTCAAGGGCAATCTTGTTTTCGCCATGATTGTGTTTGTCCCTACAGAACAGGTTGATACCGGTTGGGGAAAGGAAAATCTTCGACGGATCGTAGACTTTTGAGGAAAATAAACGCTCTCCCAACTTCTCGAAGAGCCCATTGAGAATTATAATAGAGAAGTCCGGCACCCTGGAAACGGATAGTCTTTCAGTAATACCTTTATCTCCCGGGATACCAGACCCATGGATCTCTGGTACACTGGGGCATTTTCTTTTTGAGAGTAGGGAACGATTGGTTTCCTGTTAGTGCAGGCAAACCCAAGCAGCGTCAATAAACGAAAAATACCAAATTTTTTCATTTTAAAACATTTCTGACTACCATCAATGTGTCAGCGACACTGCTGGTACATGCTCACTGTACCTTCTTTTTCAACCTGAGTGTTGCAAAGGATTCCCGTACTTCCTCATAATACCGATCAAATAGCTCACAACTTCCGAAAGAAGTTTGGATAATCGCACCATCCTTCTCGTAGATCGCTCGCTCCCAAATATGATGTTGTGTGTTTCCCTTGGGATCAACAGAACGAGATCTATACCTAATAATATACCCCTCACCCAACGAGTCAGAAAACTCCCGAACTGTTAAATCCAGTAAATCATTATTTGATCGAAAACCTTCTACCCTTGACCTTAAATAGGAGGGAATATCAAAGTTCAAAGTTACCGGTGAAGATACCCATATTTGCATAGAAGCACCACATGCTCCATTTTCCACTTTGCTTTCGACCAGGTGATTCTCCATCACGTAACCGCCGTAGTTTGTATAAACACCATTTTGCTCCGAAATCAGATTTCTTTCTTTAAACATGTTTGTGGCATAATTCCAGCCTATGGGCAGCTCCATGCTGTAAAAATCGTTTTCTGCTACTACTTTTTGTGTTGAACCGCTCTTTCGAATTTCGCCTCTTGGCTTTTGAGTTGTACTCTGTAAAAGGTCTTCACCATGATTTCCCACGATACTGCTCGCGACATCCAGCGGATTTAAATCATACTCGAACAGGACATCCTCTTTAAAAAAAGAGATGCCGTATAGCTTTTTATAATCGTCAGAAACAGCAAACGTTGTTATGGGTTGGTCGAGTAAATACCGCCTAATTAGGTTCCCGTCCCAGTCCCATATCTCAATTTGAGGGCGGAAATCCATAGGTTCATCTATGATTTCCTGTTTGGATCTCCCAATGTACATAACATAAATAAAATCTTTTGTTGCAACGGGTTCTACACGAAATGTAAAATCGTTCCGGTCTATATCCCTGCCGTTAAAAAAATCAACCTCTACCTCTCGAACTAAATATCCTTCCTTACTATAATATCTGATTAAATTTTCATGAATGTAAAACGAAACCATCTTTCCGCTTTCACGATTCACCACCAGTGATTTAAGGTACCTTCGGTATAGCTCGCTTTGCTCCAATCGATTGGTAGAGGCATCTTGCGGGAGTTTTCCAAAATGAACCACACTGGCTTGCCCTTTTACGTCCGATATTTGGTGCTCCGCACCACCTGGACGAACTTCCCAAATATCCGATATAAAAAGTGAGTCGGTGAGTAGTACCAACCTATTTATCGGAAGTAATGAACCCAACATGGGAAGTTTTGTCCGTTGAATTTCCTCAGCATAAGTTAAATCTAAAGTGTATTTGACAATCTCCTCACCAGTAAATACCACAATTGCTTGGTTGTGTACTTGCAAAGAGTTTTGATCAACAAATTTAAGCTGATCAGGTCCCTCACCTATTTCACCAAAACTGTACAAAAAACCGAAATCAGGCAAACTATAAACTTTAAAAAGTCCTGTTTCACCGTTATCAAAAACAATGGCTTTATCATTCATAGCCAACAACTTAGAGGGTAATAGCGGAAAATCTGAAAGCGACCTTTCCTCTGATCTCAAAGTTGAAAGTTCAGGGAAATCCTGCATTAAAATTCTATTGGAATTTTTACTTTGACAGGAAAAAAGCAAAAATAATGCTGCATATACCAGAAATTTTCTCATCTGCCCATAATTATTTTTCTTTTATCCGCCGAACTGTTTCAAACTGCCTGGAGGGTATTCATACACCTGATTGTTGACGCTTTTATTTATGCTCAAAACCTGTCCCCTAGCGAATTTCGGGTACTTGCCTATCTGTAGGTCTGATGTATGATAACCGTCTCTTTAAGTTTCAATTGCGACATGAGTACTCATTTATTGAGGACTTATCAAATTGGATCAGTTAAAAATCACTTATATAACTATAATAACCCATTTCAAGGGTCATCGGAATTGTGCAAACAAACGCAGAAAACCTGCATTCTAATTTGCAGGTTTTTAATTCATTTACAATTTAGGATCCGCATGTCGAATTGGCCATGAAAGAATCTGCACTTACAGTAGAACATGGATTACCACATCGATAAATGGTTGAGCAATTCCAAAACCAACAACTGCTATAAACCGAATAACATGTCCAACTCCCAGAACTCCCGCTACCTTCCACTGCATTCTCCAACGCCAATTCCGTCTCGGTAAATACTTCTGCTGTACCATCGGCACCTACCTGCCATCCGGCCACCATCAAAAACGCAACTGCCCCTA
>NZ_AQHR01000053.1 GCF_000390185.1 Lunatimonas lonarensis
TAGTGGTGTCCGAGAAAATCGGAGAATGAATTCTGATCACTTAGAATAGTACAAATTTAGGGGCAGGACTTTGAAAAGCCCCGCCCCTTGGTTAATGTTGTAATCACGACAAAACAAATTAACCATGGGCAAAAATACCTCCAATAAATGTTCCCTTCCAATTCTCGGACAGCTTTTGTCATTCATCCCCAGGGAACTGGTCAAACAGAGCGTTGAACAATACCAGTCCGACAAGTGGTACAAGAGGGTAAAAACCTGGGATCAGTTCGTTTTCATGCTTTATGGGGTGTTGACGGGGAGCTCCACCTTGCGTGAGATTATCAAGAATTTCATGCTGATGGGCGACAAACTGGCCCATTGCGGCATTTTCAGCATACCCAAGCGCAGCAGTGTCTCCGATGCCAACTCGCACAGGTGTGCGGATGTGTTCGGACACCTGTACATGCTTCTTTACGGCCACTACAGGGATTATTTGTCGGACAGCTATCTGTCCCTGAAGATCAACGGGGAGGTTGCCCCCAGCACCGTCGAGATATTTGACTCGACGGTGGTGACCCTTTTCAGGGAGGTGTTCAAGGCATGCGGAAGGCTTCCCTTGGACGGCAGGAAAAAAGGCGGCCTGAAGGCCTTCACCAAGATAACGCTTTCCGAAAGGGTCCCCAACTTCATCTGCCTGAAGGCCGCGGCCACCAACGAAAAGGTGTTCCTCTCCATGCTTGACCTTGCCAAAGGCACCATCGCCGTGTTCGACAAGGGCTTCCAGAAGTTCGGCCAATATGCCGAATGGACGCAGAAAGGTGTGTTTTTCCTTACCATGATGAACAAAAACGCCAGATTCACCCTCCTGGAGCAGAGGAAGCTGGAGGAAGCCTGTGAGTCGGGTGTGCAGATGGATGCCGTCATCGAGCTGGAGTACCAGTGCGGCCAGCAGGGCACCCGAAAAACCAGGGCCAGGATGGTCACCTACATTGACCCTGCCAGCGACAAAAGGATGGTGTTCCTGACCAACCTAATGGACCTCAAGGCAATGACGGTATGCATGCTCTACAAAAACAGGTGGACCATTGAGCCACTTTTCAGGCAACTCAAGCAGAACTTCGAGCTCACCTATTTCCTCTCAGACAGCGAGAACGGCATAAAAACCCAGATATGGGTCGCCCTGATACTGAACCTTGTCTTTACGGTAATCCATAAAATGACCAAAGAGGCCGAGGATTTTTCCACCATGGTCAAACTGGCGGCAAAACATACGGCCAGCTACGTAAACCTGCTGGTTTTCCTGAGGTTGTCAACAACCCAGCTCAGCAGGGAACTTGACAATCTTGAAAATGTACAACTGGACCTGTTTGCACAGAAAAGAGGGGGTGGTTTTCAAAACTCAAGCTAAACAGCCCAAATCAGCCAAAAACCGCAGGTTTTTGGCTATCTTTAAAATTAGTCGGACGCCAATA
>NZ_AQHR01000054.1 GCF_000390185.1 Lunatimonas lonarensis
ATTTGGCTCAAATTTGAGGGTTTTTGTGTACGTTAGTCAGAATTCTAAAAAAGAAGAATCTAATAATTAAATGACGGAAATTTTGTAAATTCGTCAAGGGATTAAAACTAAAACATATGTTTGCTGCAATCGAAATTGATAGGGTTAACCTAACGATCATGGGAGTGAAATTTTCAGATTTAAAGACATTAGAAAGCACGGCAAATGCTTTAGGAAGTAATATGTTTGAAGGTTTTAAACCTACGGCCAAAGGGGTTGAAATAATCAGGGATTATGTAGTAGGCAAAATTTCATTGGGTGAATTGGTGAGGTTTGCGGAAGAAAAGGCTTATGTCTGATTTTTATAAGTACATTGACTTTGATTATACTTATGTAGACCCCAAAACAGGAATTTTAAAAAATATTCTGGGAATTACAGACCCAGATGTACTACTTTTTGTTGAAAGTGGAGCCGTCACAAAAAGGCTTGAGGAACTTTACAACAATCCCATTAAGATTAAAGGGGTTGAAAACCTTTTTGATATTCACAAGCATTTATTTCAAGATATATATATCTGGGCTGGCAAAAAACGGATAGTGGAAATAAGTAAAGACGGAAAACAATTTTTTCCCACCACCCATTTTGATAATGCCAGTAACTACATTAATTCTTTGATAGCTGACTACAAGAAAATTCGAAAAAACAGAAGAAAAGAATTAGCAGAGAAGTTGGCAGAAATTTTAGATAATGTAAATTATTTTCACCCTTTTAGAGAAGGGAACGGACGTGCACAAAGAGAGTTTTTAAGGTTGTTGGCCTTGGAAAAAGGATTGATTCTGAACCTAAACCCTCCTGACAATAAAAGTGTGTATGAAAGATATATGAAAGGAACAATAGAGAGTGATTTGGTAACATTGAAAGAATTGATTTTTGAACTAATTGCCTAAAAAAAGAACAGTGCATAATCGAGTAGCCCGACCTGAGCTAACTAGCTCAGGTTGAGGCCATCACTATTTATCCCGACCCTCGGGACCACCGTAGTGCGACAAGAAGTCGCTTTGATAACTGTTTGACGTTCAATGAACGATTAAACCTTGTGTTCCATTACAAGTAGCCTATGGATACGTGCATTTCTGGCAACGGGATTGTGCGAAGCTATCCGGACAATATAGCCCGTAAAGGGATGCTGTGAAGAATACCTGTTGCGCACCAACGTCAGATGCGGGGGAGTTAGGCTTGATTGGTATGGTCAACATAGGTGAACTGCCATGTAAATGTCGTGACGTGTAGACAGCGAAAGACGGTGACACGCTGTGACCAAAACGGTAAGGGATATAGTTGGCAGGTTTTGCAAAGATCCCGATTTTCGGGACAGGTCGTACTTGCTCACCCTCCCCTTCCGGCCTCCAAATGCCGCAAAGCGTGCGTCCCCTTGGCATTCCCGTGCTCGGGCATATTCGTTGGAACCGGGGTTTGCAGTCTCGCTTCTAGCATATCCTGAGACTTCAGGACTTCCTCCCCCGCAGCCTGGCCTCCCGATACGCTCCGCTACCGGGACAGGCTCTCACTAAAAACTTCCACTGGAAGTTTTCTTTACGCTCGCTCCTCTCACGGCAAACCACCCCTGTGAAAAACAGGGCATGCTGTGCGAAAAGTGGTATATTTGAAGTTCTCCCGATAGCTATCGGGATCGTAGGTAGTTCAGTGGTAAAATCCCTGCCTGCGTATAGCTGAAAAACGTGTGTGTGCAGTAGCGGATTAGAAGCACTTTCCTTTCCGTTTAGCACAAAGTTCCTTAGAAGCAAAGACCCTCGATTTATCACTACACCCGCTATTGCCACATACACGCTGTTGGCAACTGGCTTTATTCCCACCATTCATTTATTTTCTTTTTTCCTTTACTTCGTTTAATGGCGTGATTTGGGATTTGGTTTTTCAGGGCAATGTCTAACCAACCTTTATTCCAATATTTTTCAGACACATTAAATTCACCAACTCCAATATCAAAGTCTTTATTTGCATTCGGAACTCTATAATCAGCCCAATTACAAATTTTACTATTCCCATTTGAATAGCTTTCCCAAATCCCAACAAAAGAATTGTTGAAATATCCATCTGAAAAGAACTCAATATTGTCATACTCTATCTGATTCTTTGAGTTCAAATACCATTTGGTGTAGAGTTTACCCTTAAAAATTCCGCTGTGATTTTGTTCCTTATTCTCTTTAAATTCGTAATCAGCAATTAAAATGCCTTGTGATTTAATTCCCTTGTTTGCGTATTCATCGTCAACTCCAAAGTGTAGCTTTTTAACTTCATAAATTTCAACCAAATTGATTGTCCCTTGAAAATCACAGATTGTTTCTTTAACATTTGACTTCCCTGAAATTGAATATTCATAAGGATTTTCTTGATTTTTCTTTGCAATTAAAAGCTTTATCCTAATTCGCTGGTGTTCATCCCCAATTATGCCATAAACTTCACTATTCTCTGTTTTCAACCAAATACTAGAAAAGTCGAATTGATTGTATTTATCCAAAACATTTTCTTGCTTCAACTCGCTACCGAGCATAAAGTCTTTCAGAAATTTTTTGTCAGTTTGAGCAAACAAAAAATTCGATAAAAAAAGTAATTTGATAGTTGTCTGTTTCATTTTAAGCTTGTTGCCAACTTCTTATTGGTCTGGTTTGCCCAGATCCTTCTCGCATTTTGTTCCTGGATTGGTCTGGTTTGGTTGCCTTCTATCTCGTCGACGCTTACAAGGTTATTCCTATCTCCCCCCATGGATCCCAACAACGTTCAGCGAGATCCGCTGCCGACAGCTACCGATAAAGATAGGGCTTATTTGCCGCCCAAAAAACACCCTGATCGGGGTAATTTTCGGGGCCTAATTGGCATTTTTATAGTTTTTGATTGGGAGTTAGGCTCCTTTTGGTTAGTTTTATCTGCCATTTTAACCGTTTTCCATATGTTACATCGTATCTGCTTGTCCCTTGTATTGCTTTGGGGGAGTTTCGCCCTCTCCTCCTGTGAGGAAACCATCGATGTGGTTCCAACAACTACCTATCAGTTGGAAATAGAAGAACTCACCGAAATTATCGCCATGGAATTGTTCCGGGAAATAACCACACAAAGTGCCGGAACGGATTCATACGGGCTGAGGACAGTCTACGATGGTGACAACGATTCCAATCAGATGAGCATTACCGGAAGTCCCTCAGGCCGGTTGGTTGCCTGTATTTTGCAACAAACGCCCTCCATCGATCAGCGACGACAAATCAGCCACTTGATGCAGGAGTTAACCGATTGCCGGTCCGAGGCTGTGAAGACATTCCGAACGGAGCGGGAAGCACTTTTTCAACGTTTGGAGCAGCAACGGCAGCAGGTGTTGGAAGCAGCGCAGAGCGGACAGTTGTCACGTGAGGAATATAACCGGCGAATTCTTCACCTTCGACAGCGGTTCGGTATTTTAATGGAGGAGCTTGGCGATCGCCATTTGTTGGCGGTTCGTCCTTGTGTGCGCACGATGGTCAGTGGCCTGCCCCAGGTACTCGGAAGTGCCAATTGGGAGAATTTCTACCTCTGCATGAGCGAATAATGTACGCTTGGCATTCCCTATTAAACAGGAATTCAGTTTCCTTAAAATAGCAATAAACGACACCATGTGCCTACCCTGTAAAATTACGCCTTTACCTGCGAATTAAAAAATGGTAAAAAAACAGATAAATCATCCAAGGCAAAATTCCCAGGAAACCAACATGACATGGGCGTATTGCCAAAAAAGGCGCTGGAATGACTCCAGCGCCCTGTGTAGCTGATAAACAAACCCCTGATGTATACTTAATACCCTGGGTTTTGAGGTAAAAGATTGGGATTTCTGAGAATTTCGCCCGCAGGCACCGGTAAAATGGCTTTGTTCCGGTCGGTAATACCCATCACCGAAGCCAGCCGGTCTGTTCGCACTAGATCAAACCACTCGTGCCCTTCAAAGCAAAGTTCTAACCTACGCTCTTTATATAGCGCGGTTCTAAAATCAGCAAGGTTGGCCGGGGCAATAGGCGCCAAACCAGCGCGCCTTCTCACTTCATTCAACAAGTCCACCGCTTCTTGGTTTGGATAAGAAGTCTCGGCTAGGGCTTCGGCCTTACTAAGAAGAACCTCCGCCAAACGGAACAAAATGACGTTATCGTCACGACTGCTAGTCCGAAAATACTTCCGCATGTAATTACCATTATTGGCAAAGCCAAAGGTGGCCTCCTTTCGGACATCTCCTGACTCGTACGCTTTGTAGATGTCAGGGTTTACCTCTATAACCCTGTTTCCCCCTAATGAACCGGGTAAAAAATTCGTTGCCAGATTGTTTTGTACCTGTGGATCATAGTTGATTTCCATGATGGATTCGTCCGAATTCTTGTTGCTGAACAAAGACTGGTAGGGAATAGTCAGCGTAGAACCTTTGGATCCCGTCACTCTGTTCGCATCCTGAATGGCTTGCGCATATTCCTTTCTGAATAGATAAATGCGGGTACCAAGCGCAAAGGCAGCGTTCTTGGTGGCTCGGGCCTTTGTAGCTAAGGCGGTTGGAAAGGATTCGGGCAGGTTTGCTTTGGCAAAATTTAAATCCTCGACAATCTGGGCGTATACCTGGGCCACCGGATCGCGAGAAACCTGTAGCGAGGGAATGTCAGGGCTTACAGTCGGTGTAGTGATGAGCGGCACATCCCCATAATTGCGCACCAGGTTAAAGTAGGTAAAGGCCCGTAAAAAGCGGGCTTCACCCAATACCTGATTTCTTCGCTGCTCGTCCATTCCCGGTATTTCGGGAACCCTTGCAATTACTACGTTTACACGATTAATTAACACAAAATGCTGGTTCCAATAGGTTTCATACCATGGATTATCGTCTAGAAACAGTAGGTTATTCATCTGCTCAAACTGTCGGTTAAGTGCCGTACCGACGGTATTTTTGGTCGGTAATTCAGGAAACACGACGTAGTTGAACCCTAATTCAGCCAACTGCCTGTACGCACCGATAATGGCTGCGTCTGCGTCAGACGGACGCACAAATAGCTGTTCGTTGGATACTGCATCCAAGGGTTCTTGGTCTACCACATTACAAGCCCATCCAAGGGCAAAAATGATAAGTAATTGATATACGATATTTTTCATGTGTCTATAATTTATTCTTTAACGGTCACAACTTGTCCCGGAATATCGGGATTCCCGCACGGTCGACTCCAGTCGGAAGGGAAATCCTTGCCTAACGGCGTACTGGTTTCATGTTTAATGGTCGTCCGGCTTTGCGTAATGTTCGATTTAGAAAGTTAGATTTAATCCCATGGTGTATGAACGTGCCTGAGGATAGGAGCTTAAGTCAAACCCTAACCTCGAATCATCCTCATACGCATTAACCTCGGGGTCATATCCACGGTACTGGGTGAATGTTAACAGATTCTGTCCTGCTAGGTAGATCCGTAGGTTGCTAACACCCAATTTTCTAAGCACTTCTCCTTGCATATTATAACCAAGTGAAATGTTTTTGATCCGTAGAAATGAGCCGTCCTGCAATACCCTATCCGAAACCGAACCGTTTCGATACGGGTCGCCCCAAGCCGCACGATGCAGGGTTGCTATATCTCCTGGTTGACGCCATCTCTCTCTGGCAAGGGTAGAGGAGTTAAACCAAGTATGCAGCCTTCCGTAGGAATACTCCGCTTGGTTGAAAATCTCGTTGCCATATACAAAATGTAAAAACACGGACGCATCAAAATTTTTGAATACAAAGGAATTCGTCAAACCCCCGATAAACTTAGGCTGTGCGCTACCTATTACCTGCACGTCCTCCGTTGTCGAGGCAAACGGTATATTGTTGTCGCCGTTCAGGTCATCAAAGATATAGTCACCGGTTTCCGGGTTCACTCCCAGGATCTTCCAACCGTAAAATGTCCCCAGTGGGTAGCCTTCCTTGACGATACTCGCATAACCATTAAATCCCAAAGGCCGGGGTCCACCTGGGAGATTTGTGACCTTGTTTCTATTGAAGGCGATATTGAAATCACTCGTCCAACGAAAATCATTACGATCCACATTTACCGTGTTCAACAAAACTTCAATACCCCTATTCTCCACATTCCCCACGTTTTGGAGGGAGCTGACAAATCCGGAGGTACGCGGCAGCAATACCTCCAGCAAGAGGCCGGAAGTCTTCTTAAGGTAAGCGTCCACGGTCAAATTAACCCTGTTTTTCAATAGACTGAAATCCACCCCGAGGTTTGTCTGTTCGGTGGTTTCCCAGGTCAGGTCAGGATTTGCCAGCTGGGTTGGTGCCAGACCACTTTGACCAATGTAGTTAAATCCACCACCGGAAAGACCGCGGGAGGTAAAGTTGCCGATTTCCTGGTTGCCGGTCCTTCCCCAGCTCGCCCTGAACTTCAAATCCTCTACCCAGCTTTTGTCCTGAAGGAAGGCTTCTTGGCCTAGGCGATAGGAAGCGGACACGGAGGGAAAGGTTCCATATTTGTTGTTTTCGCTAAACCTGGAAGATCCGTCTACCCGATAACTTGCTGCAAAGTTAAATTTATCCTTGTAGCCGTAGTTAAATCGACTGAAGTAGGAAACCAATCCCCAGCTGCTACCTGTTGACGAAGAGTTTTTGATGGAAGCAGACCCAAGGGTGGGAATACTCTCCAGCGCAAAGTTTGAGCCGGCTGAGATCGTGCGGCTAAAGACCGACTCTTGATTAGAATATCCCAACAGAGCGCTTATCCGGTGGTCTGAACCAATTTCCCGGGTAAAGTTCAACGTATTTTCATTGATCCAACCGATGTCTTGGGTATGGCTGTTAGTTCCGGTTCCGTTTGTTGTCCTACCCACCACCGTCAGGTTATTGGGTGGCACAAAGTAGATTTCCTCCAAGCTTAGGTAATCCACCCCAAACGTACTGCGCAGCGTCAATCCTTCGAGGATTTCGTAATCGATGTAAGTATTGCCCAACACCCGGTTGTTAAACGCTTCATTGGTTACCTGATCTGCAATAAGCAGGGGATTATCAATATTGCTGATATAGGGATCATTGGGGTTAAGGCTGCCATCCGGCAGGCGGGCAGGTACGGCCGGTGACTTCACAATGGCTACGGCAACGATACCTTGTCTGTCGCTGGTACTTACCCTATCGGTCTTTGACCGGTTTAGACTTAGGCTGACGCCTGCTTTTAGCCGTTCATTTATATGTTGGTCAAAGTTAAAGCGAAAATTGCCACGGCTGAATCCGCTTCCTATCACCACGCCCTGCTGGTCCAAGTAGCTGCCTGAAAGAAAATATTGCGAACGTTGGGTGCCTCCGGAAAGGGAAAGTTCGTGGTTTTGAATAGGCGAAGAACGAAAGATCTCATCTTGCCAATCGGTGGTTGGAAGTGCAGAGGGATCTGCGATGGGCTCTTGCCTGCCCACATTTCGGTTGGCCTCATTGATCAGCTCACCCCATTCAGGGCCATCCAAAAGCGGTATACGCTTGGCTACCTCCTGGAAACCATAATACATATTGTAGCTGATACGGGTAGATTCCGCCGCACCGCGTTTGGTAGTGATAATGATCACACCGTTCGATGCCCTTGAACCATAAATGGCAGCCGCTGAGGCGTCTTTCAATACCTCAATGGAAGCAATATCGTTCGGACTGATGTTGGCGAGTGGGTTTTGCTGCACCGATCCAGCCGCCGCACCACTGTAATTACCCGTATTGATCGGAATGCCATCCACTACATACAGTGGATCATTGCCACCGGTAATGGAACTGGCACCTCGAATTCTCACGGTAGACCTGCCACCTGGGGTACCCGAGTTCTGCGTCACATTGACGCCACTCACCCTGCCCTGCAACAGTTGCTCGGGACCGGTTATAGGCAGGTCAGCCAATTTTTTATCTCCAACGGATAGGGATCCAATGGCACTGGTAATGTCCTTTTTGCTCTGGGTTCCATAACCTACCACCACTACTTCATCCAAACTGCGGCTGTCCAAGGTCAAGGCAACATTGATCACCGACTGGTTGCCTACCACCACTTCCTGTACATTATAGCCAATAAAGGAAAACTGAAGTACCTCCCCAGCATTGACCGTGATACTGTAGCGGCCGTCAATATCGGTAGAAGTACCCCTAGCGGTGTTTTTAACGATCACCGTAGCTCCTGGCAGTGATTCGTTGGATGCTGCGTCGGTAACCCTACCGGTCACTACGACTTCCCTCATGGCACGGGTAGCTACTGGCTCAGACGAAGCCAACCGTACGAGCTGTTTCACGGTTATAGTTTCCCCAATCTGTTTGAAGTTAAGCTGCGCCTTTTGGCCAACCTCCTGTAGGACTTCCTCTAAATTACTTTCCAACGAAGCCAATTCGATACGTTGACTGGTGTCCAGCTTTCCTTCAAACACAAACTTGAACTTGCTCTGCCGTTCAATCGTACGGAAAAACCCCGCCAGGGTATCCGTATTCTTCACCAAGGTAATCTTGGTATCCTTCATTATCTGGGCATCTGAATGAATGGCCCAAACTACGCCCGAACCCACATAAAATAGGATTCCGATCATGCACATGTGTAGGGTTATCCTCATAAGAAGGACGGGTAACTTTTTTTTCATAATTTTGTAAAGGTTAGTTTGTTACTGATTTCCGAATGGAACTCTGCTGACCGTCGGAGTGGCGCTATGCCAGTAGCGTCACTCCATTAGCAGTTTCCGTCTTTTGCCGTAAGTCTTTTTCCTGTTAGTTCATAGCTTATTCCGGTTGCATACGTTATTGATTCCAATATTTCCTTTAAAGACATCTGGGAATAGGTTCCCGTTATTCGGCAGCGCCCGTTTACCGCTTGAATATCCAGGTGCTCCAACCCATACCACCGCTGCAGTGCGAAAAACACCTCCTTAATGGGCTGCTGCTTGAAGATGATGGTTCCATCTACCCAAGCAAAGGCTTCCTCTGGGTTGATGCGGCGCACCCTGCCAAACTCCTGCGAAGCGGCTACCTCCAGGGCTTCATTGACGTGAAGCTCCTGTAGCCGTGTCGTCTCCGATACATCCTTTACCGAAACCCTGCCCGACTTTACGGCAATATATTGTGGTTCACCCTCAAAAGCCCTCACGGAAAAAGATGTGCCCAACACCTTTGTCTCAAGACCCACCGTATGTACCACAAAGGGGTGGATGCTGTCTGGCTTTACATCAAAAAATGCCTCGCCTTCCAACTGGATGATGCGGTTTTCCGAGAACCTACGATGAATACCCAGCGCACTACCTCCATTCAGGTACACGGTAGAGCCATCTGATAGGGTAATGGTTCGTCGGACACCATAGGGGTTTTCCACCCGTTCAAATGGCTGTTCATACAAAACCTGCAATTCCGTACCCACCGAGGACTTGCGCCATACCCCACCAAACCAGCCAAAAAAGAGCAACACTGCAGCAGCTGCCCACCCGGCGGCCTGAATAAATCTACGCCTATCAGGCCGCAAACCTACCTTTCTTTTCAGCGAATGAAAGTTGGGACTGGGCCAGCGAGCAGGAGCAAGGTGAGGAATTTCTTCTTCGCGATCCAAGTACCATTGGTCCAATTCCACGCGCTCAGCAGCGGTTAGATTGCCTCTTAACTCCTTTCCAATCAATTCCGCTATTCGATCGGGTACCTTCATTTGATGCCGTTTATAGTAAGTGCAAAAAGGAAGGCCTTACTACCCTCCGGAAACGAAAAAAATAATAGCTTTTTCAAAAGAAAGAATTACCTGGAGGTAATACGGAGCCAATCCGTGGTTTCACGGCCTAGAGAAAATGAAAAATAAGGATACAGGCCCACCAAAAAATAAAATGCTTCAACTCCGCTTTGATGAAGGTCAAGCTTTGGTATATCTTATTGTGTACAGTTTGAGGGGAAAGCTGAAGCTTTTCTGCGATTTCTTGGGCACTCAGTTGGCCAAAGCGGCTGAGTTTAAAAATCTCCCGTTGCCTCGGGGGCAATTTCTCAACTACCACCTCAATCCGATGGTAAATTTCCTCGAATGAAAGTACATCGGTCTCGTCCCTCATCCGGTCGATAAGCCCTGAACTTTCCAGATCACAAGACCGCTGCCTAAGGTCTATCACCCGATACACTTGGTACTTTACAGCTGTGAGCAAATAGGCCTTCACACTACTGTGTACAGAAATGGTTTTTCGTTTATTCCAAATATCGACAAAAATATCCTGTACCAAATCTTCACAGGCAGACATGTCTCCCAACCGCACATAGGCCTGTTTGATCAACTGGTCCCAATACCTATGGTATAGCTTCTGAAAAGCCCGAACATCGTCCAACCCGATCAATGAAAGCAGTTCCTTATCCGTGTCAAGCATGTATGTTGATGGTTTTTCGATGACAAGATAGTTGCAAATAGTCTAGCTGCGGTCAACAATACGTTTATGAAATCATTAACTCTGATCATTTCCCAATACCGGGGATGATTTCCAGCCACTTTATGCGTATAATAAACCAAATCAGTTAAATTGAACTTGCATGCAGGTTTGTCTACACGCCGCACGTACAAATCTTTGAGCCAAAGAAAGATCAATGTTTCCGGGATTAAGGTACGCATTTTAAAAAGCATATCCATTTGACTTGTTGAAAAACTACGGCAAAAAAATCAGGTATCCAACTTATCACCTTCCAAAAATTAATAAAATAACCTCTATAGTTATACAAAAAATACGCGTTAACGCAAAGTTCTTAAGGCACGAACCTTTCCATCTTCGTACTCCCTCAATTTTCCCAAAATACACTAACTTGTGCCAATAACACCAATCGATAACCCATGCCGCCAATCCCAACCTTCCTGTTATGTCTTTTCGCACTCCTTTTGCCTGTCTTGGGTTTTGCCCAACCTACACCGGCACCGGGGTTTCACCTTACGGCAGGACCATGGGAGTCGCGGGAGGTTTCCCAAGCGCAGCTGCTGGAGGTAATCGAAGCCACTTGTAAGGTGGCCGCCCGTTTTCAAAACGACCTGGGAGCGATCGTAGACCCCTACCTTGGCAGGGAGCATCAATATGCTACACCGTATTTTGCCTATGCCGTGGGCACCTTGCTGCATGCGGGTAGAGGAAAGGAACTCAGGGATGCCGGAATCCGTGCGATGCAACACAGCCTATACTGTCTCGGTAAGGGTAGCCAGGAAATACCCGATGCCCATGGCGAATTCTATCTCGCTCCCCTTGCGAAGGCTCTCTCCCTTTACCAACCATTTATCGGAATGCAACAGTATTCGCAGTGGGAGGAAATCATGCGTACGCCGCTGGAAACGATCATGGAAAACCAAGAAGGACGTATCAACAACTGGCGAACCTACGCCATGAAAGGCGAGTGGGACAGGGCAAAACTTGGGCTGGTGGATCGAGGGGAGGCAACGGCCTTTATCGAGAAAGCCTGGCTGCAACAGACACAGCGGGCCCGCATCCTGACCGACAAGTACAACTTATACCAGGATTGGAGCTCCGATCCTCAATCGTTGGCAGTAGAGGCCGTCGGCAGAGGCAATTTGTTGGGACTGGTACTCGAAGGGTACGATGGCCCCTCTGCTTCTGAAATAGAAAAAGCCGTTTTCAACGGTACCCATGCCACCCTTTACCTTCAATCGCCCGATGGACAGGCTCCTGCCAACGGAAGAACTGACAATCACGTCTTCAATGACGTGCTATACTTTCTTTCCTTCGAAGCCATGGCCAACGTGCATTGGAACCGAGGGGAACGCAGGGTGGCAGGTCAATACAAACAAGCGGCAAACCTAGCCTTTCAAAGTATTTTACGGTGGCAGCGATCAGACCCGGACTGGACAGGATCCTTTTCGATTACCAAGAACTTCTTCGATCATGCCGATCGGATTGGATACCAGCCGGCCAGTCAGTGGGGCAACTATACCGGAACACTAATCTATCACCTGGCAGAAGCATGGCATATACGGAACACCGAGATTCCTCCAGTTCCTACTCCCTCGGAGTTGGGCGGCTTTGTATTGGAAACAGATCCCAAATTCGGCACCCTGACGGCCAATGCCGGCGGATTGCAGGTGGTCGTTAACCTTCGCGGTGCCAGCATCCCAAAATATGGGCAAAGCTGGACTCCGTTGGGAACCATCCGAATCAGCAAATCGGGCTGGGATGCCCGACTCGGTCCATCGGATGGTATCCATGACCTAACAGCGGGAACCCCCTTTCAGCTACAGACCCCGGCAGGCGAAACACTGGACAATTACCGCTATCAAAGTGCCGTTACCTTGGGACCTGAGTGGGTGGAAAGAACCCATTGGGTTCGAATAGGCGACCTTCCTGCCAACTACCAGGCCATTCCCGAGGTACACTTTGTCCACCCCCTACTTGTGAGATTTTCTGTACATTATACCTACGTGACCGGCAGAGGAGGCACCTATTTTACCCAGGATTTTATTCTTACCCCTGATGCGGTGGTCACAGGCCTGAGACCACTCCAACCTTCGAAATTCGGCTTGACGGTGCCGCTTTTGGAAAACGATGGGCGTCCTCTCGAAATCGAGGTATCCGACCGAATGGCCAGTACCAAGTATCCGGATTCAGAGGACTCCCAGCATTTCATTGCCCTCAATAAGCAGGTACACATAGATCAGTCTGCTCCGTCCCTGCAAAGCAGCGTGGGATGGTTGAAACCCCTTCGGTTTTCTACCGAGGAACCACAGGTGGATATAGTTATCTATCCCCGAAAAGGGACCGACCCCTTGGCGGAATCGGTGGCAGCCGGTTTTCGATGGACTTCCGATGGGTTTGAATCTCCGTTGGGCAAGGTGTTCGACACTACCTACCTGGGTCGCTGGTCGGGCGGGGGAAGCGGAAAAACGTTGGACCTAAACCAAGATGGCAAGCCGGATCTGGTTTTCGATGAGATCTGTAACTTTGTGGTAAGGCATCACGAAGGAACCCCAACGGCCGTGGAATCCGATCGGGACGTACGTGTCTACATAAGTGGCAATACCTATTCCTTACGAGCATTTGTCCCGCTATTTCTAAAATGAGTACTTTTGACCAGTAATTAACCCAATGAACCATACTTTATGAAAACTCTAATCAGTTTGCTTGTATTGGCTTTGCTTACCAGCAGCCTTTCGCTGGCCCAGCAGTATCAGCGATTACCTGCCGATATCCTATTGGACCGTCTCAAGCCTGCCTCTGGAAAAATCCGGGCGGTGATCGATACCGATACCTATAATGAAATTGATGACCAATTTGCGGTAGTATATGCCCTTCTGGCAAGGGAAAAAATCGAGTTGGAAGCTATTTATGCGGCTCCGTATCTGAACAACCGATCCACCAGCCCAGCCGATGGCATGGAGAAAAGCTATGAGGAAATACTGCGTCTACTGGAAAAACTTGACATGAAGCCTCCAGGACCTGTGCTGAAGGGCTCTGACTCATTTTTGGAAAGCTATTCGGCACCGATCCAAAGCCCTGCAGCCGAGGATCTGATCAGGCGGGCCAAATCCTCTGCGGAACCTCTGTATGTCCTCACGCTGGGCGCGCCAACCAATGTCGCATCAGCCATTTTGATGGATCCGAGCATTATTCATAATATTGTTATTGTCTGGCTAGGCGGAAAGGGTCTCAACTGGCCCTTCGCCACGGAATTTAACCTGATGCAGGATCTGTTGGCCTCAAAAGTCATGTTTGACTCAGGGGCACCGCTGATTCAGCTACCTACGGAGCCTGTAACCTCTCATCTGCTCACCAGCGTGGCTGAAATTGAGGTTTACCTAAAAGGCCAAGGTGCCATCGGCGATTACCTCGTAGAGATATTCAAGGGTTACAACAAAGGAGACCCTTTTGGCTGGTCCAAAGTAATTTGGGACATTGCCGTGATCGCCTACATCGTGAATCCAGGTTGGTTTCAAACCGAGATACGGCACAGCCCCTTGCTGACGGATCAATTCACCTATAGCGTTGACCATAGAAGGCATTTTTATAGGGTGGCAACCCACCTTAACCGGGATCGGATATTCGGCGATTTATTCAAACGGATTCATCAGCATGCCTCCAAATAGACCAATCTGCCCAATCACCTGGCCCATATTGCCGGGTGAGGGCAGAAAGGCTGGAAACTTATGCGCTTTTTGAAACCTCAGATCCAACCTTTCCCCTTAATTTTGGGTTCTCATCACCAAAAGTCTAACCTTCTATGAAATCCAGCTACCAAGTGCCCTTCCTTATTTTCCTTGCGATACCGACAATGTTCCTAACTGGCTGTGGTAGGGTTTTGGAGGCAGGATCGATCGACCTCGGGGCCTGGAAAAATGACCGTTTTGCCTGCAAGGGTCTGCGGTTGGAACATGTTGAAGAACTTAAGGAAATCAAGAACACCTTTCTGGCAAGTACCAACCAGACAATTATCAAAACATTTGGACGTCCTGACCGCGTGGAATTGGCTGACAGAAGTCAAAGTTTCTTCATTTATTACCTGGAGCCGGCGGAAGAATGCGGCGAAGGCACAAAAAAAGAACCCCTCAAGGTTCTTTTTCGATTGAATGCCATCAATAAAGTAAGCGAAGTGACCGTCACTACGCTCAATCCATAAAGCAAAGTGCTGCTGCTCCCAGTACCCCGGCATTGTTTTCCAACGTAGCCCGCTTTAGGATAAAATTATCCAGGTAGTATGGAGATAAGTAGGTCTTGATGGTATGCTGAAGGGAAGGCAAGATATGGGGTAGTCCTGCGGATATGCCCCCGCCAAAATAGACCTCCGTAACATCGAGAATTCGGACAGTCGATACGATCGCCTCTCCCAATATCTCTCCCACCTCTTTGAACACGGCGAGCGAAACTTCATTTCCCGCATTGGCCGTGCGTACGAGCAAGTGCATGCCAAGTTCTTCGGAAGCAAGATCTCCTACCACGTCGGGCATTTCCTGCATTTTTCGTTTGATGATCTTGATGATTCCCTTTCGGCCAATGAGAACTTCCAGGCGGGTGTTTTCCCTAGAAAGCATGTGCCCCATTTCCATCGCGTTTCCCCTGACTCCTTTGAAAACCTCCCCGTCCATGATCAAGGCACTTCCGATACCCGTTCCCAGCGTAATGAACAGGTAATTGCCCGATGTCTTTTCGCTTCCGAAGTGGTACTCTCCAACAGCCGCTGCACTCGCGTCATTTTCCAGGTGAAACCCTATGGTCGGATATTTTTCCTTTAACGCATAGCCTAGGCCAAATCCGTTCAATTCACCGATTGCAGGAATCTCCAGGGTAGTATTTCGGTCCTTGCTGACCAATCCCGGAAGACCTATCCCTACGTGTTCCACATCGGGATACTTTTTCAGGTAGGCACCGACCACATCCACAAAGGCCTCGTTGAACCCCTTGGGGTCGTTACGGAGCAGATTGGTATCCTCCTTGTGAAATTCGACGATCTCCCCGTTGGTTTTGACCAATCCTATTTTTACATAAGTACCGCCAACATCGATGCCCAAAAAGTACTTAGATTCTATATCTGTCATATTGCTATCGCTTCATTTAATTTGCTAAAATACTAAAGAGAAATATTCATTGCGAAAAAATACGTGCTTATTCTTCCTCGACCAACAAAATTCCGTTTTCCTGAATGAGGATTCTATTTTGTTTATACAATTGACCAATGGATTGCTTAAAATGCTTCTTGCTCATGCCAAGCACCTTGCGAATATCGTCAGGGTCAGATTTGTCGTGCAAGGGCAGGAACCCGGTCTTAGACAATTCTTTCAGCACTTGCTCACAGCCTTCGTCGTACTTCTGTCTGCCCATGGGGGTCAGGAGTAAGTCCAGCTTGCCGTCTTCGCGTACCTTCTTGATAAATGCGCGCACCTTGTCCCCTACTTCGATCGGAGAAAACACCTCATTTCGGTACAGAAGTCCCTCAAAGCTGTTTTCGATCAGCACCTTAAGCCCAAGATCTGTCTCTTCAAAAACTAACGCCAGTACCTCTTGGCCGGGTTGATAGCCCCGGGTATCCTCCAACAAAAAATCCCTGTACTTGGACACCCCTATCAACCGGTTGGTCCGGTAATCCACACACACGCGGACCAGGTATTTTTTTCCCCGCTCCATGGGGCTGAGCATCTCTGCCTTGGGAACAAACAGGTCTTTCAACAGGCCCCAATCCATAAAGGCACCAAACTTGGTAACTTCCTTGGCTTCCATCACCGCAAATTCATCCAACATGGCCACCGGCCGCTCTTTTACTGCTACGGGGCGATCTTCGCTATCCGTATAAATAAAAACCTCCTGCTCGTCTCCTTCCTTTTCGTCTCCCCGCAGGTATCCCTTGGGCAGCAATACTTCTCCCCCATCCGATAAGGTAAGGTAGGCACCGTTGTCTGTAAAGCGTGCAATGGGCAAGGTGGATATGACTCCTAGTTCTTCCATGAATGTTATTGATGATGTTAAAAAACGTAAAGGTACGAAAAAATCACATGCCCCATTCCAGGGATTGTTTTTTATAAACTCCAAGAATCTGCCCGATAACGATTGTATTCGTTGAAGAATGCTACCACAAAAATGTGATTTTTTTCAACTGAACCTCTGCATTTTTTAGTGAATTTGTCTTTACTTGCGCACCGAAAGTAAGACCTTAACCACGTTGCATGGAAAATTTTATATATGGTTTAAACGATATTGTCTGGAGTAATGCCCTGATTATTCTGTGTTTGGGTGCAGGTGTCTACTTTTCGATTGTAACGCGTTTCCTGCAGATTACCCATTTTCGGGAAATGGTGCGTCTGCTTTTCGGGGGCAAATCCTCCGAACGCGGCGTCAGCTCTTTTCAGGCTTTTTCGATTGCCATATCGGGCAGAGTCGGTACCGGAAACATCGCGGGCGTGGCAACCGCCATTGCCATGGGCGGCCCGGGCGCGATCTTCTGGATGTGGGTAATCGCTTTTTTAGGCTCCTCTTCGGCCTTTATTGAGGCTACCTTGGGACAGATCTTCAAAGAAATCAAAGGGGGACAATACCGGGGCGGGCCTGCATACTATATTGAAAAAGGATTGGGGATTAAGTGGTACGCCATGCTGTTTGCTTTTGCCACAATTCTTAGTACGGCCTTCTTCCTTCCGGGAGTTCAGAGTAACAGTATAGCACTCAGCGTGGAAAACGCTTTTAATATTCCCGTAGAAATCACCGGGGTCACAATCTGCATTTTCTTGGCACTTGTCATTTTTGGTGGGGTAAAACGAATCGGTAAAGTCGCCCAATTTGTCGTACCCTTTATGGCTGCTATCTATATATTCATGGCCATTGTGATCATGATCATCAATATCACGGAAATTCCCGCAGCGATACGGCTTATTTTTGCCTCAGCCTTTAATCTGGAAGCTACGTTTTCCGGCGTATTTGGAATGGCGCTGGCGTGGGGAATCAAACGGGGCATCTACAGCAATGAGGCCGGACAGGGCACCGCCCCACATGCAGCCGCGGCAGCCGAGGTGTCACACCCCGTAAAGCAGGGATTGGTGCAGGCATTTTCCGTGTATGTAGATACGTTGTTTATTTGCACGGCTACCGCTTTTATGATTCTCTTTACCGGCCAATACAATGTGGTGGATCCAGAGGGAGGATTCTTGGTTGAAAACCTGCCCGGCGTATCCATAGGGCCGGAGTATACACAATTCGCCATCAGCGAGCATTTCCCGACCATTGGATCGGGATTCGTAGCGCTATCGCTCGTGTTTTTTGCTTTCACCACGATCATGGCCTACTATTACATCGCAGAGACGAACCTCAGCTATTTACAGAAGGATGGCAAACGACGCTGGCCGGTAACGGTTCTTCGTGTTTTGATTATCGTGGCCACCTTTTACGGAACCATTCGCACCGCCGAATTGGCCTGGACACTTGGTGACATAGGTGTGGGAATCATGGCCTGGCTAAATATCATCGCCATCTTTTTGCTTCGGAAACCAGCCTTGGACGCACTCAAAGACTATCAGGAACAAAAAGCAAAAGGCTTGGATCCGTCGTTCAACTCGGACACCTTGGATATCGCCCATACAGAGGAGTGGGACAAGATCGACGACTAGAGGCTAGCCAAAGCGTTGCTGAAAATCCTTTCTATAGGCCATAGGGGTCACACCCATGCGGTCCTTAAACTGCCGGTTAAAATTTGAAAGTGTATTGAATCCTGATTCATAACATATCTCACTGATATTCAAAGATTCTTCATGTAACAGCTTACATGCGTGGCCAATGCGCACATCCGCCAAAAAATCCGAGAACGATTTATTCATACGGGATTTGAAATAGCGGCTGAAGGAACTTGCGGTCATATTGGTGAGGGCAGCTACTTCTTCCAGCATGATGCCCTGCGAAAATCGCTCCATCACATATTCGTACACCTGGCTCATGCGATCTTCTTCCGAGGCCTTGTTCAGGTTGATGTAACCGGCCTGCACGATCGGGTGGCATTCTTTAGAGCTGGCCATTAACCGCAGTATTTCAAAAAGGCAGATCACACTGTCCAAACCCTTTAGGCTGACCAGTTCTTTCATCAGAACCCGTAGCTTACTGTTGGTCTCGCCAGTTACTTCCAGCCCCCTTGCCCCCCTTGCGAGGAGCTGCCCAAGCGATTCGAACTCCTCCTTTTCGATCAATTGCCTGCCTATAAAATCTTCCGGGAAATAGACGACGATTCCGTGGGTTCTTTTCTCGCTTCCCCGAGCGAAATACGATTGGTCGTTGCGCCACAGGTGAGGTAAATTGGGACCAGTAAAAACTAGGTCAAATTCCCGAAATGCCTGCATGTGGTCGCCGACAAATCGGGTTCCCCTACCTTCCAGCACCAGGAACAATTGGTATTCGGGGTGGAAGTGCCAGTTTTTGTCAAAATGGGGAGCTATAAGCTCTTTTACCACGAAGGCTTTACTCTCGGGTATTCTGGTTTTTTGAAAGGGTCTCTTCATTTTCCTAACAATATTTGCACAAAATATACGAAAAAGTCGAAATACAATGTCAAAATAAAGTCAGAATCAGCTAAAATACAGTGAGAATTGCAGCCTTTTTTTTTCCAACTTTACGGTTACATTAGAAAAAGAATAAACACCCAAATAAACTGCTTAAGATGAGACAGATCGGTTTGCTATTGATTTCCTGCCTGGCATGGTTTGCCTGCGGGGAAGGCACCAACAAAGACCGGAGATCTGACGGACCAAGAAGGGCCGAAATCCTTTTCCTTGGCCATGACAGTCAGCACCACCATTCTGAAAAACTAATGCCCATGCTGGCCAGGCCACTTTTTCAACAGGGCATCAATCTAACTTATACTTCTGATCCCGATGACCTCAACAGCGAGTACTTGGCGTATTTTGACGGGGTGATGATCTACGCAAACCACGATGAGATCACTCCCTCCCAAGAGAAGGCACTTAGGGATTTTGTACAGGGAGGAAGGGCATTGATCCCAATTCATAGTGCTTCCTTTTGCTTCAGAAACTCCGATTGGTATGTGAAGGCCGTAGGGGGCCAGTTCAAATCGCACGGGGTCGGTGACTTCACCGTAGATATAATCCGTAGCGACCACCCCGTAATGAACGGAGTGGAAGAGTTTGAGACTTGGGACGAAACCTATGTACACAGCCACATCAACCCCGATATGACCGTGCTGATGGAGCGGGTGGAAGGGGACCATCGGGAACCTTGGACATGGGTCAGGGAAGAGGGCAAAGGAAGGGTATTTTACACTGCCTATGGCCACGATGAGCGTACCTGGTCCAAGCCTGGGTTTCATCAGCTCGTAGCGAACGGCGTACTTTGGGCAATAGGTGAAGAAGTAGCCCAGCTGGTGGCGGATTACCAGATCCCAACCCCCAAATTTACCGATGCGGATATTCCCAACTACGAACGCCGCGACCCTCCTCCGCAATACCAGCACCCACTTTCACCCGCCGAATCCATGAAATTGGTACAGGTTCCGGTAGGCTTTGAGTTGCAATTGTTTGCTTCCGAACCAGACATTGTAAACCCTATGGCCATGACTTGGGACGACAAAGGCAGGCTTTATGTGATCGAAACGGAAGATTATCCGAACGAGGTTCGTAGTGAAGGAGGAAACGACCGAATCAAGATTTTTGAGGATACAAACGGCGACGGAAAAGCAGATAAGATTACGGTTTTTGCAGACAACCTGAACATACCCACCAGCATGGTGTATGTAAACGGGGGTCTACTCGTCTCCATGGCTCCTGACTTTGTGTTTTTTAAAGACACCAACGGAGACGGAAAAGCCGACGTAAGGGAAACCGTTATTACCGGCTGGGGAAAAAGCGACACCCATGCGGGCCCTTCCAACCTGATGTATGGCTTCGACAACAAGATCTGGGGAGTGCTCGGGTACTCTGGATTTAACGGTACCATTGATGGCAAGCCATTCAATTTTGGACAAGGGGTATACCGTTTTAACCCTGATGGAACTGATTTCGAATTTCTTGGCACCACCAGTAACAATACATGGGGGCTGGGCTTTTCGGAAGAGTTTAACGTATTTATTTCTACCGCAAATGGCCAACATAGTGCCTACCTGGCAATGCCAAGCCGTTTTGTGAGAAGACCCATTCACGGAGGTTCCGTAAATGCGGTGCATGGAATCGATTCACACTACGACATGCCCCACCTAACGCCCTTCCTTCGCCAAGTGGATTGGCACGGTAGCTACACTGCGGCGGCCGGGCATCACCTGTATACGGCCAGACAGTTTCCGAAATCCTATTGGAACCGCGTGGCATTCGTCGCAGAGCCTACCGGACGGGTGCTGCACAACGCTATCTTGGAAACGGATGGTTCCGGATTTAGGGAACGTAATGGCTTCAATATCCTAGCAAGCTCGGATGAATGGTTTTCACCCGTACATGCCGAAGTGGGCCCCGACGGGGCACTTTGGATCGCCGATTGGTACAATTTCATCATCCAACATAACCCTACGCCAAAAGGCTTTGAAAATGGGCCTGGCAACGCGTACATAAATCCGCTTAGAGATACCCAACACGGACGCATTTACCGACTGGTGTATAAAGGCTCGCCGGAGGGTAAAGTGATGAAGATCGACCCTTCCAGCAACAAGGACTTGATAGCCGGTATCAAAAGTGACAATATGTTTTGGAGAAGAACGGCGCAGCGTCTGATCGTCGAAAGCCAAAATAGAGGCGTTGTAGATGATTTGTTAAAAATAATAGACAACAATCAGGTCGATGAAATTGGGCTGAATAGCCCGGCAGTACATGCATTATGGGCCCTTCATGGGCTCGGTGAATTGGATGGTCGCAACGAAGCTGCCAACCGAACCGTCGTGAAGGCGTTGAAGCATAAAGCAGCAGGTGTTCGAAAAAATGCACTTATGGTCTTGCCCAGAAACGAAACCTCTGCCGAGGCCATCGTAAGTGCCAACCTCGCCAACGATCCGGATCTCAATGTCCGCAAAGCGGCATTCTTGGCACTTGCCGATATGCCTACTTCCGCGGCCGTTGGAAAGGTATTGTTGGACGCTAGTCTGAGTGAAGAGAACAACACAGACAGCTACCTCCCACAGGCTATCTTTGCCGCGGCACTTTCCCACCCCAGGTCATTTGACGAACAGGTCAATCAGATTGGATCCATTTCAAAGCCGGATTCCCTTCTCACGCTCACCGAAAGGGTTGCCAAAAGTCTGGTGGAAGAGCAGTACAACCTGGATAGACGTTCAGGAATCCCCTTTCCACCGAGTGTGGTTCAAAAAGAAATCTACATTAACGCTACGATCAGCCAAGGAGACGAGCCGTTGGAGGGGGTGATCATTGCGCAGGGAAACAACGTAAACGGATATAGCCTCTACATCCAAAACAACGCCATACACTGGCTGGTAAAACAGGACGGCAAAAGCTTTAAATTGACCACACGGGCAGCCATACCTACCGAACAGTTTACCGTACAGGCACAGCTGCTTTCCGAAGGGGAAATGAAGCTTTTGATCAACGACAGCGAGGTCGCAACCGGACGTAGCAGCGGTCTGTTCCAGCAGGCGTTTTCCCATGAGCGGGTCAGAATTGCCAACGACAATATGGGGGATAACCAAGTGGGAGATTATCCTCGTCCCTTCTGGTTTAGAGGCCGAATGAACCCCAGAACTTCGGTCATCCGATTGATTCAGCCCCGTGGTGACAGCCCATCAACACTTGAGGGCGCGGCATCTGCACAGGAAACGCCTGCTTCGGGTACCGTGACGGTGAAATTGGGAGTAATCCAACACGAAATGAAATACGACAAACCGTCCTTTACGGTAAAGGCAAACGCACAGGTAACCATCGACTTCGAAAACAACGACTTTATGCAGCATAATCTCGTGATCGCGAAGCCTGGCACCCTTGAGACCGTTGGAAAAGCTGCCGATGAATTGGCCCGGGACCCGAAAGGCGCGGACATGAACTACGTACCAAAGATTCCAGAGGTAATCGCCTCCACCCGACTGGTGGATCCCGAAACCAGCGAATCCCTGGTGTTCAGGGCTCCATCCGAACCCGGAGAGTACGTGTACATTTGCACCGTACCTGGTCACTGGCGTATCATGAACGGTATCATGATTGTTGAGTAACCCGACTTACCATTTGAACTTCCGGGGAGTATGCCTCCCTAGACGTACTTAACCAACCAAACATGAGTTTAAACGTAACCTTTGCCACAACGACTTGGCTATGGACATCCCCGTTCACCACCGAAACCACGTCCCTCTTTTCGAAAATAAAGGGGATGGGCTTTGATGCGGTGGAAATTCCGGTCGAAGATCCGGAATTACTCCATGTGCCCTCCGTCAAACAGGCGCTGGAAGATCATAACCTAAAACCGGTCATCTGTGGGGCCTTTGGCCCCACCCGGGACCTCACCCACGACGATCCATCCTTCCACAAAACCAGCTTTGACTACATCCGTCGTTGCCTCCAAATCAGTGCCGAAGTTGGCGCTTCTTTCGTAGCGGGTCCGATGTACTCTGCGGTGGGAAAAGCCAGGCTTTTACCCCCAGAGAAAAAGAAAATAGAGTGGGAAAGAGCCGTAAACAACCTGCACAAAGTCTGTGTAATGGCCGCAGAATATGGCCAGGAAATCGCGCTTGAACCTTTAAACCGTTTTGAAACGGATTTAATCAACAACGCACAAGACCTCATGCGGCTTATCAGCGACATCAACCATCCCGCCGCAAAGGTTTTGCTGGACGGGTTCCACATGAATATAGAGGAACGAAACATCGTAGACGCTATCACGTTGGTAGGAAAAAAACTGATCCATGTGCAGGTGTCGGAAAATTACCGAGGCACTCCCGGAACAGGACAAACCCGCTGGGAGGATTATCGAAAAGGACTGGAACTGGTAGAGTATCGTGGTGTGGTATCTATTGAAAGTTTTACTCCTGAGATCAAAGAGTTGGCAGGTGCCGTATGTATCTGGAGGCCATTGGCAGAATCCCAGGATGCCTTTGCCTCTGAAGGCCTGAAATTCCTGAAGGCCTGGGCTTCCTAAGTAACTTCATCAACCCATCATAAAACCATTTTTAACATGAGTGATAAGAAAATAAACATTGCCATTATCGGATTGGGGTTTGGGGCCGAATTTATCCCCATCTACCAAAAGCATCCCTTGGCCAATATGTATGCCATCTGCCAGCGAAACGAAGATAAGCTGCACCAGATTGGCGACGCATTCGGCGTGGAAAAACGGTATACTGACTACGATGAACTGCTAAAGGATCCCAACATCGACGCTGTCCACATCAACACCCCCATACAGGCCCATGCTGAACAGTCACTAAAAGCACTTAGGGCCGGCAAACACGTCGCTTGTACCGTACCAATGGCCACCACCGTAGAGGAATGCCGGCAGATCGTGGAAGAGACGGAGCGAACCGGCCTTACCTACATGATGATGGAAACGGTCATTTACAGTAGGGAATTCCTGTTTGTCAAAGAAATGTACGAAAAAGGTGAATTGGGTAAGATCCAGTTCCTCAGGGCGAGCCATCAGCAGGAGATGGCTGGATGGCCCGGGTATTGGGAAGGTCTCCCTCCCATGCACTACGCCACCCATTGCGTGGGACCCGTACTGGCTTTGCCAAATGCGCAGGCAGCGTATGTTTCGTGCTTTGGTTCGGGACGGATTGATGAAAACCTGATCGAAAAATACGGTTCTCCATTTGCCATCGAAACCTGTCATATCAAACTGAAAGATTCGGATCTCTCTGCGGAGGTTACCCGTTCCCTTTTCAATACCGCCAGACAATACCGGGAAAGTTTTGATGTGTACGGTTCCAAGAAATCCTTTGAATGGACGCTGATAGAGCATGAGGACAGCGTGATCCACACAGGCGAGGAGCCATCTAGGGTCAAAATCCCAGATTATGCCCATTTGCTGCCGGAGGAAATCGCTTCATTTACCACAGCGGGCGTATACGATTCGGATGATAATCAGCACCTTTCCTTTATCCAAGGTGCCGGACATGGTGGATCACACCCCCATCTTGTGCATGAGTTTCTTACCGCCCTTCACGAAAACCGTGCTCCCTATCCGGACGCACGTCAATCCGCCAATATTACATGTGTGGGAATACTCGCGCACGAGTCTGCAATGAAGGGAGGGGAAATAATTCCGCTACCCGCATTTACGCTAAAGAGTTAACACCTATTTATTTTATCAAACCTATTAGGCCGGGGGATGGAACCGACGTTTCTATCCCCTCGTTTTTTTTCGCCTTAGAAAACAGAAAAAAACAAAACGTAAGTACAATGACTTCGTCATACTGAACGGGAAGCTACTGAAAGCAACGAACAGACACATTCTGTTCAAAAATCAGAAAAGCCGCTAGCGAAGCACCCTAGAGAAACCTATACTCTTTCAGTGAAAAAGCCTTTTAACTGGTGTGCCAAAGATACCGCTTTGCCTTTATACCCCTCTATTACTTCCGTCCAGCTTACGGTGTCTATTAGCATCTCTTCGATGTCCAAGTTATTCAGCGCAAGTGGGTTATCGGAATAAAAATAGTTCCCGGACTGTCGCAATTCGGTAAGATCGGAGCGCTCACAGCTAAAAATAATAAGCATCACAAAAAAGATATCAGGAATAAACAGTAATTGCTTTTTCATGGTAGTTGGTAATTGAAATAGTTTCGGCATCGAATTTACAACCAAATACGTAGAAGGTGTCAGTTTTGTCCTAAAAAATCCGCCCTTTTTTTTAATTTTTTTGGCACAACCAGAAAAAAACTGCAAAACAAACAAATAAAGGCCATCAAAATCATTTCATGATTTTGAACAATTCCAAAATAAAATAAAGATTACTCGCGATCAAAAATTCTTTTATTCCAAAAAACCGCAGAAGTGTCAAACAAAAAATAATAGCAACCCACCTTGGCTTTATCCCTGTCGTACGATGAATCATTCATAAAGCATAGCAAACATCTCCTCATTGACGGCATCGAACAAATGCGCCAATGGGCATGGATCAAGCCGTTTTTTTATTGGCTCAAGTAGCGCTACATGCTGCGAATGAAGCGACGAAACAAAGTCGATGACAACCTGTGCATTTCTTCTCCTTTTTACTCCCTCAAATTCAAAGGGTAGCGTTCCTATGAATCGCACCTCGTTTTGTTTCCCTGCCATATAGGCAGCTATCGAAAGATACAGCATCGTGCCAGTAACCCCTCCCAAACAGGCCATCACAGTCCATTGCGTACTTGGCTCAAGGATAAGGACTTGAAGATCAAGGGGAATTGGCACAGGATGTATGTCTTTGCCTGAGGGAAACCTTCCCAGGTTTGGAGTGGTAAAATAATACGCTTCCGGCGCCGTAAATGGAACCCAAACATACTGGCTTGCCGAACCAGAAATTGCGGTATCATCTACGACAAACATTTTATCGTACGGTAGGGATTGCCAATTCACACACGCTTCCAAGACGCTCTTCGCTCCGGAACCGCAAACGATCAGGTTGTGCTTGGTAGGAATGGCTGTATCGGTTTTGTCTGAAATTGACATATTTGTTGATTTGGGTACTCACGAAATTAAAAAAATGATTTCAAACCGCTATATTGATAGGGGTAATTTAATCGGATAAAAAATGGCAGAAGCGCATAACCACCATAAACCAAACTAAAGTAGCCAAGGAACAAATGAAGAAACTGGTTGTATTGACGGGAGCTGGAATTTCGGCTGAAAGCGGTATCGCAACTTTTAGGGATGCCAATGGGCTGTGGGAAGGCCACGACATCATGGAAGTAGCCTCTCCTGAGGGCTGGAAAAAAAACAAGGAACTGGTGCTGGACTTCTACAATCAGCGCAGAAGGGCTTGTTTGAATGCCGAACCAAATGCTGCGCACCTGATCCTAGCAGAACTGGAAAATGATCTTGAGGTTACCATCGTCACCCAAAACGTAGATGATCTGCATGAAAAAGCGGGATCCACCCGTATCATCCATCTTCATGGTGAACTTTTTAAATCGCAGAGTACTATAGATCCCAGATTGGTGTACCCCATAGAGGGAACAGAGCTAAACCAGGGCGATACATGCGAACGAGGCTCACAGTTGCGGCCATTTATTGTGTGGTTTGGGGAAGCGGTACCGATGATGGCTGCCGCAATTTCAGCGGCAAAGGAGGCCGACTTCTTTGCCATTGTGGGAACCTCCCTACTTGTTTATCCTGCGGCTGGACTGATCGATTATGTGTCCGAGGTAGTCCCTTTGTTCATTGTTGACCCGAAGATCCCTCAGATTCCCGCAGCTCCTCGATTGATCAAACTGGAGGAAGCGGCCAGTACCGGTGTTGCAAAGATGGCTGACATGTTGCGAAGCTGGCTTAATGAATAGAGCTTCTGCTTGTGTTGGAAGGTTGGTTAAAACCAGGCTTAATTCATATCAAAAGGTAAAAAGGGCAAATACATTCCTTATCTTTGGAGACAAACGCTTTTTAGCCGATATGAGCCTTTATTCACTATGTCCATTTCTTTGAAAGCGAGGCAAACAGCCATCAGACCGCCGTTTGCCGCTGCAATGCAAACTATACTCAGAAACCTACTCAAGCTGACAGTAGCCGGCATACTTATCGGGACATTACATGCTCAGGATGCGCTGGTCGCATTAATTTTAGCCGCCTATGCCGGGTATACCCTTGGGAAGAAATTCCTGTCCGGATCTGCAGACCGGGGTATCTTCCTTGCCGGCTTCCTGATAAGCAGCGTATTTGGCGTTTTATGTGAGTTATGGGGAATCCATTTCGGGCATTGGGAGTATCATGACCTGTCTGGATCACGACAATTTCCCTTTTGGCTTCCATTCGCATGGGGTCTTGCATTTACCTATATCTACGGGATTGAGAGAGATTTAGTGCTCTGCCTTCGTATACATACGTTGTTTGGCAAAGTGATCCTTGCGCTCCTTGTTGCCATGGTCTTCCCAACAATCGGAGAGATGATAACCATTTACCTAGGCGTTTGGACCTATAATTGGCCCTACCAGATACTTGGGGTTCCGTTGCTGGCCATTCTTCTCTTGATGGTATTCCATTCGGGCGTTAATTTATTGATGGGGATCATATGTAAAAAAATGGACTGGGTGGATCCGGTGTTTCACGTCGAAACAAAGGCAATGGAATAACCCTCCCTCGGCAGCAGAAGCCGACAGCTTGTTATTTTCTTGTTCGAACCTACTTTGATCGGTTCAGCGCACCATGGTTTCCAGCGTCGCCAAATAAACCCACTTTTGATCCCGTGATTTGAGACCCTTTTCAACCTTCTGACGGATACGGTCCGACATTTCTATATCTTCGTATTCCATCGAATTGAAAAACTGCAGGTAGTCTTTGTACACGTTCATTGTCATGTGGGTAGAATTTGCCTGACTGCCGGTCGGCAATGCGGTGCGCAGAAGGCACCAGTGCTCCATGAGATTGGCTGAAATCTTCCGTTGATGTATGGGAAGAAAAACTTCCCGTTCAGCCATCTCATATTCTTCAAAATTTCCTTCGACTGCCTTCATCAGGTCGAAGGACGCCAAGGTGCCCGGTTTAAAGTGGTATTGGTCATTGGTGCGGGCGATCTCTACCATGTAACTCCGAATGGCCAGATCCCTATCATCTGCCGCTGCCTTGAGGCGCTGAAGCAGTTGGCTCTCTTGCATCTGCGGAAACGCCTGTTGGGCATATTTGATCAAAATCTCCGGTTCAGTTCCGTCCATCATTTTGACCGGATCGCTATAGTAGGTTATCGTGGCAAATTGATAAGCATCCGGATCGGAACCGGTCTTCATCGACCACAGGTCCCAACCCTGGATATCTCCCTTTTTGACCGCCTGTCCATACACTTTGGCCAAAAAATCCTTGTACTCCAGGTAATCCACCGTCTTACCGGCATCTACCCGAATAAACTCAAATACTAGGTAACGCCGCTCCTGGGCGACAAGGCTATGGCATATAAGAAACGCCAACAGCCCGATGCTGATGAACTTCTTCATGGTTAATTTGGGCTTAAATTTCTTGCAAAATTAAATTACACAATCAATTTAAATATTTTTTAAA
Organism: Lunatimonas lonarensis; assembly: GCF_000390185.1. GTDB lineage: Bacteria > Bacteroidota > Bacteroidia > Cytophagales > Cyclobacteriaceae > Lunatimonas > Lunatimonas lonarensis. The sequence goes on from NZ_AQHR01000054.1 coordinate 28,564, forward strand.
CCATTTGTGTAATTTTAAAGCGGAAAATTTAAAAATTTCTTGAATCCTCGCCAAGCAGCCACTATCCCTCCAAGTAAGCCTTAAACCTATTCATCACCCATAGATGTATTCGGGCCTGTGTATTTAAGTATAAAAACCAAGGGATTCTTGGCACAAATTCGTGTATGGCCGAGATAATATACCGGCCCTCGAGCACTTCCCTGAACTCCAACCATCCGTAGTCTACCCTACCGACCAACCACCCGCCACTGATGTAAAAGAGTTGCCGTTTTCGGTCACTACGGTTTCGCTCCAAGGTTAACTGAAGCATGGGTACAGAAAATCTCAGCAGGTGAAAGGACACCGTACCGTCGGTCTCCTCTCTTGCCGTGATCAAAAACCTAAAAAAGGTTGGCAGCCACAGCTTATACCGATTGGCTACCCAATAAGCACTTTTATTTCGCAGATTCGGGAGGCGCTGTATACTTCTAACTGTATTGGCGGCTCCAACAAGCGGTTTGAACGATGGCATTGGCACTTCGTTTTCCGTGGAAAGAGCCAAACGAACAGACTCCGCATACGTTTGGTAGGCACTCTCTTTATCTTTGTATGCCAAATCATGGGAGACCGTCATGGTATGCTTTAGGCTCTCCACCAGCGGGGAGACCAGTTGGGTGGGACTTTTTCCAAAATACCCTACCCACAGCTTCGACAGGCCTACGGAAAAGATGGGCACCGAAAAAATCCATCTTCGACGCTTCATAACCGAAGCAGTTTCGATAAGCATTTCTTTATAGGACATGATGTCGGGACTCCCTATTTCGATGGATCTATCAAAGTAATCAGGGTTATCGAGGCAACTATCCATGATCTCCAAGGTATCGTTGAGCGAGATTGGCTGTGTCTTGGATTCGGTCCATTTAGGACACATAAGTACCGGAAGCCTATCTACCAGGTTTTTCATCATATCGAAGGAAGAGCCCCCGGGCCCTACGATGATACTGGCCCGTATAGCAGTCAGTGCAGGAGATTTGGAAGCAAGCGTCTGCTCTACCTCAAGCCGACTTCGGAGGTGGCGGGACCAGGAATCAGGCAAGGAATCCTTGGGCAATATTCCGCCCAGATAGATGATCTGACGAACACCGTTGGCGTCTGCCGCACGGACGAAATTATCCGCCAGAATCAAGTCTGTGTCCTCAAAGCTTCCTTGGTTGAGGCGGGTGGACACGGTCATGGAATGCACCAAATAAATGGCAATATCCACGCCTTCGAGTGCCTTTTGGGTAGAGGTGATGGAGTACAGTTCTACCTGTCTCCACTCAATTTCAGGTACCGGGTTCTGATCGACCTCCTTTCGGCTAAGCCCTATCAGGTGGTACTTGTTTCGAAACCGATCCATAAACCATCTTCCGATATACCCCGTGGCACCGGCAATCGCTACTTTCTGCTTCATGTTGATACCTTTATTAAAAGAAAGCGAAAAACCGGAATTTTGTTATCGATAGACGTACAATGGATCCCAATTCGGGAACAGGCGCGAAACTAGGAAAGCTTCTTGGAGATGATGGCCTGTGCGGCACTTCTGCCCGCCTGCATTGCCGCGTTGATCGAACCATACAACAGGTGGTCTCCGGCCACAAACAAATGATCGTGCAGCTGATAATGAACCGCCGGTCTACTATAGCGCAAACTATCAATCACCGGCAAGGCCTTTCGGATTTGATAGGTTTTGATATGACGAAAATGGGAGGCCGAAACCCCGGAAAGAGCCTCCAGCTCCAAGGCGACCAGGCGATCGAGTTGCTCGATGTGATCCACTTTTTTGACGATGGAAACTGATAAAAGCGCTCTACCATTTTCCGAATATGCTTTGCTCACATCGGTCATGAAAACAATGTTATTGATCAGAAAGTGGTCGTCCGGAATCAATCCGATGCTGGGTTTGGCAATAAATGACTGCTGTAAGGAGAAATATAGCGTGGTTACCTCCCTATACCCTCCATCTGCCCTGTCAAATCCATCCACCAAATTTTCCGGTCTCAAGGTAAGCAAGATATCATCAGCGGTAATACTATCCCCCGAGGCAAGATGGATAACATTATGGGACACGCGGTCGACACTGGTCTGAAAACGAATCGAAGTCTGCGTAAGTTTGGACGCCAGCTGTTTGGGGATCTCACCCATCCCTTTTGCCGGCACCGCGGCGTGCCCTTCGCCAAACATCTTGAACACAAACTCAAACATCCTCGACGAGGTCTCCAGCTTCTCTTCCAAAAAAATCCCCCTAAAAAATGGGATAAAGAAGTTCTTCAACATTTTTTCTGAAAATCCCCGCTGTTTAAGGTACAAATAGGTACTCGTCTCGGGGCTCTTAAAAATTTCTTCGATATGCTTTTCCCGCAGCTCTTTGGTAAGCTGGTAGATCCGTATTTTGTCAAGGAGTGACCCTACTTTCGAAAAAACCATTTCGGGAAGCCTCGCCGGATTCCGAAGGGGATCATAGATGGAAAAGGCATCACCGGGCTTGAAAATGACCGCACCCGGCATAAAAAGCTGTAAGTCCAACGAGTCATAATCCAAATAAGCCTTTGCTTCGGGATAAGCGGTGAGCAGCACTTGAAAACCGTGGTCCAGAGCAAAGCCATCTACATGGTCGGTCTTCACCCTTCCCCCTACCGAGTCGGACGCCTCCAGAATGACCGGCGCAAATCCAGCCTTTTCAAGCTCTAACGCTGCAATCAGACCTGAAATACCTGCACCAATGATGTACGTTTTTCTATCTGTCATGAATTCTGACCAAATTTATAATTTACTCTGAAATATTCCTTCTAGCTCTAAATTTCTGAGGTTTGGATTCTCCGGAAGGAGTCGGATTGGCCGACCCATCCTGTGGAGAAGATCCTTCTGATATTCCTTTTTCGGAATTCTTCCTGGGAGGAAAGCGTCTGGATTTACCTTTTGGCTTCTGACCAGTCTCCTGAATTGGAGCTTCGCTAAGGTTGGCTCGTTTACCGTGCTGACCAGAACGCAACCCTTGTTTAGATCCACTCCCTCCACTCCGTTTTGGCTTATTTCGTGGCCCCTCTTTTCGGTTGGCAGAGCCGGCCAACGAGGGGCCTTCACCCAGCTCCTCAGGCAGGGGAAGCTTTTCGATTTCCAACCCAATCAACTTCTCGATATTGGCATATTTGTATCTGTCTTTATCATTGACCAGTGTAATTGCCGTACCCTCTTTTTGCGCGCGCGCTGTGCGGCCAACCCTGTGCACATAATCTTCTGGATCATTGGGTGTGTCAAAATTGATGACCAACTCAATGTCCTCCACATCGATGCCCCTGGAAAGGATATCCGTAGCCACCAAGATCTTCACCTTCTTACTTTTGAAGGCCGACATGATTTTTTCCCGCTCTGCCTGATCTAGGTCGGCGTGGAAGGCCTCCACATCGAATGACTTTCGCAGCACTTTGAACAACGACTTCACTTTGTCCTTGGTGGAACAAAATACAATAACGGCTTCATAGGGCTTCTGTTTCAGAATGTGGAGAATAAGGCCTTCTTTTTGCGTATCATAGGCCATGTAAACAAACTGGGCCACCCCTTTTGCCGTTTTCCCCAAAGCAATGGATATTTCAGCAGGATCCACCAGGATTTGTTTGGAAAACTTCCGGATTTTAGGTGGCATCGTCGCGGAAAACAGCAGCGTCTGCCTTTTTGTGGGCAGGTAATTGACAATCGTCAGCAGGTCTTCCGAAAAACCCATATCCATCATCCGATCTGCCTCATCCAATATAAGGTAGCGGAGGGATTCCAGGTTAATTTTGCCTCCCTGCAACAGGGCGATCAATCTGCCCGGGGTTGCCACGATGATCTCGGCACCCATTTGCAATGCCTTTTTTTGTTGGTCCCACGTGACACCATCACCACCTCCGTAAATCGGTATGGAGCTTATGCCCAGAAAATAGGCCAGTCCCTGGATTTGCTGGTCGATCTGAATGGCAAGTTCCCGGGTAGGTGCCAAAATCAGCGCATTGACGCCCTGTACCTGTCGGGACACGATGTGATGAAGAATGGGAAGAATAAACGCAGCGGTCTTTCCGGTGCCGGTCTGCGCAGTCGCTATCAGGTCTTTCCCTGATAATATCACCGGGATAGCCTGTTGTTGAATGGGTGTAGGGGTTTCAAAGCCCATGGCGTCCAGTCCTTCCTGGAGCGCTTCAATTAAATTGAAATCTTTAAATGTGATTTTTTCTTCCATTGGATGTAATCAAAAAGCCAGGTGGGCGCAAACCCTCCGGCGAACAAAACTTGAATAGACAACCGTCCCGTTACCTGGTTGGTTGGCCATTTGTATGAATTTAGGGATATTTACAAAGGTGACATCTGTCATTGTGCAAAAAACAACAGGAGACCTGCTGAGGATGTCTCCGCGAAAATATTTTGTATAAATGTAAGCCAATTTGATGTATAATACAACTTCAAATAAAAAAAGCTTAAAACCACAATATCTGACGAATCTTAAATTCAGATGACCAATGAATAAGGGAACACCACAGGGATCCCCGAGCAAGCCAATCAATTCCTCGAAAACAGAAATACAGCAAGCTAACCAATAGGTTGATAAATACATACCAATCTCAAAATAACCAATAGTACAGATGCCATAAGATTGTATTTTTAACCGTTTTTTATTTTTTCTTTGCTTTTTTACTTATTTATAGTTTAAATTTAAACCGAGAAAAACAGCGAGTACCTCCCCCAAAATAGCTCACTGCCGGTGAATTACCCCATCACCACACCAAAAACCACTAACATATCTTACCCAATGAGTCATCAAAGAAGGGACTTTATCCGAAAAATCACCGTTGCTGCCATCGGTTCCAGTGTCCTGGGAACAATCGTTTCTGCACAGGCAGCCATCACGAAAGACTTTGCCATCCATTCAAAAGCCAGGTTGCCAAAAGTCAAAGTTTCCGCCGACCGCGTAATTAAGGAAACCGTTGGCCTCCGGCCATTTAGGCAAAGTGGGCCACGGGTGGAAACCCAAGAGCTGGGCAAAAAAACAATTGTACATAATTATGGTCACGGTGGAAGCGGCTGGTCGCTTTCATGGGGCACCGCCATGATAGCAACCGAACTTGTACAGCAAACCAACGCCCGTCAAGTAGGTGTAATGGGTTGCGGTGTGGTTGGATTGGCAACGGCCCGAACCCTACAACAAAATGGCTATGAGGTGACGATCTATACCAAAGACAGCTATCCAAATATAACCTCCGCCATGGCCACCGGTACTTGGTCGCCTACCTCCCGTCTGGTCCACCCCAGCAAAGTGACACCGGAATTCGCAGCCATGTACCAAAGGGCCTGCACACATTCCTACAGAACCTTTCAGCGACTCCTTGGGCTAAACCAAGTGGTGGATTGGATGGATAACTACCGAGTTCATTCGGGTGAGGAGCGCAGGGGTGATTACTCTGATGAGCTAAGGAGCAAGCTGAATACACCGGCAGTTGACTTTTACCCGAAAGCCGAGATCCTTTCAAAAAAGGAAAACCCCTTCACCTATCCGACGGTAAGCAGAAACCCGACCACCATCTTCAACATACCTGCCTACCTCAAAATGATGCGCGACGACTTCTTGCTCGCTGGCGGCAAAATCCAAAATAAAACGTTTTCCAGGCCGGAGGATGTAGATGCACTGCCGGAAAGCTGTGTGGTAAACTGCACCGGATTGGGAGCTCAGGAAATATTTGGGGACGAAGAACTTATGCCTGTTTCAGGGCAGCTTTGCTTTCTAATTCCACAGCCCGAGTTGACCTATCGCGCGAATATGGGAGGTGTCTATTTCATTCCTCGCAGAGACGGCATCATGCTGGGAGGAAACGGTATAGACGGAAATTGGGACACGAATCCAGACCCGTTGGTAAAGGAAAAATACCTATCTACCGTAGAAGAAATGATGAAGCACCTGCGAAGCTAGACTCAACGTCCTTTTATCGCCGACTAACAGTTAATACAATTTTGTCAGAATTAAAAACAACCCATTAACTATCAGCAGATTGTAACCATTCAGATTACCTACAAATAAAGAAAGAGGGATCTTGGATTAGGCCCCAAAGATCCCTCAAGCATGCATGTCCTAGTTGTGTCAAACTAAAACGATTGAAAATTATGAAAAAAAAATTACAAACCACGTCAAAATGGTTATGTAGCCGATTATTTTATGTAATAACGGCAAAATCTATCGGGCTACAGGTAATGCTGGCTCCTGCCGCATGGGCAGTTTCAACGAATTATGTGAAGCTAGGTGATTATGAGGCTATTTTGGCCCATACAGAAGCAGAAGTTTCGGTGACTGGTACCGTCATTGACGGAGATTCTGGGGAGCCGTTAATCGGCGCTTCCATTATGGTAGTGGGCACGTCCAACGGTGTAGCCACCGATATAGACGGTAACTTCACCATCAACGTGGATCAGGGTGCCACCCTGAGGGTAAGTTACCTTGGGTTCAAAACCAAGGACATAGTAGTAGGCAACCAATCCACGCTGACGATAAGGCTGGATCCCGATTCAACACTGGAAGAGGTTCTCGTGATTGGCTACGGAACCCAAACCAAACGGGAATTTACAGGATCAGCTGCTTCGGTCGGTGGTGACAAGCTCAAGGATCTACCCGTGCAAAGCTTCGATCAAGGCCTTGCCGGGAGGGCAACCGGAGTTAACATTTCCCAACCGAATGGCGTCCTCAATAACCCTCCCGTAATTCGTATCCGGGGGATCAACTCCATCTCGTTAAGCTCCTACCCATTGATCGTGGTCGACGGAATACCGATCAACACAGGAAATGTATCTGGGAATGCCAATGTGGCCAATAATCCCTTGGGAGATATCAACCCGGCTGATATCGAATCCATTGACATATTAAAAGATGCCGCGTCTACCTCCATCTACGGTTCACGTGCCGCAGCAGGGGTACTGCTCATTACCACCAAGCGTGGCAAAGCCGGAAGAGCCCGCGTCAATTATGAAGCGTGGGGAGGCTTGACCAATGCGGTACGCCTACCTACCATGCTCAATGCAGAGCAGTTTATGATGATCAAAAATGAGGCGGTTCTAAATGCGAAAATTCTCGGTGGCAATGCCAGCAACGATGCAGTGGCGTCCGAACTCTTCTTCCCCTCTTTCAATCCCGACGGTACCATGATAGACACCGATTGGTATGACTATATCTACCGAACCGGTCAGTCCCAGAACCACAGCCTTAACATCTCCGGCGGATCGGAATCCACCACGTACTTCTTCTCTACCAACTACAGCAAACAGGAGGGTATACTTGTGGGCAATTCCTTTGAGCGAAAAGCAGCGCGTTTCAACGTCGAACATAAAGTTAACGATTGGCTGAAATTCGGGGGCAATCTTAATTACAACAATACTGTAAATGCATCTCCCGCTACCGGCTCCCTTCAGGGCAATGCCTTTGGTCTTGTTGGTGCCGCTCGCCTTGCCTGGCTAACAGCGCCAAATGTCGGGCCCTTCCGGGAAGACGGCAGCTACAATATTACCACCAACAACCAGATGGGCATGGGCAACAACAACGTGGCCAGCAATTTCTACAACCCCCTGCCGCTTTTGGAGCTTGATCGATATGATTCGGAAAATGACCGGCTAATCGCCAATTTCAACCTTACCGCAACACCAATAGAAGGGCTTACCCTAACCATGGGTTATTCGATAGACAGGCTTCGAACCGAAAACCAAACCTTCAACAACGCCATTCACGGGCCTGGATTTGCACCACGGGGCCAAGCGATCAATGTATCGGCACTGCGGGACAACTGGAACTTCGTCTCTACGGCGGCCTACCAAACCTCCATTTCTAACCGACATAACTTGTCCTTCCTGGTAGGATATGATGCGCAGAGCTTTGACAATTCCGCATGGGGTGCCAACCGATCGAATAGCTCTGACGGCTTTTTTACCAATTTTCAGGGCAACTACGGCAACATCAATCCTGTAGGCAATTTCATAAATGAGTTTTCCTACATATCCCAGTTTTCCCGTGTCAACTATGACTACGACAAACGGTTTTTTGTGACCCTCAATCTGCGTAGAGATGGCAATTCAGCCTTGGGAGCAGATACCAAACATGGCCTCTTTGGAGGTGCCTCAGCAGGATGGGAACTGTCCAGTGAATCTTTCTATGCCAATTCAAATTTGGCAAATTTCATGAACACCATCAAGCTGCGAACCAGTTGGGGAGTGGTCGGAAACGGTAACCTGACAAATGCATTTGGTTCCTTGGTTCTATTCGATGCCTCTCTATACGGAAATGCAGCCACTTGGAGCTTTGCACAAGCGGGCAACCCCAACCTAGGCTGGGAAACCAGCGAGCAAACCAACATTGGTGCAGACATTGGGTTTTTGAACGATCGCTTTCAATTGGATCTGACCTATTTCTATAATAACGTAAACGGCCTGATCTTGGGAGTACCGCAGGCGCCTTCCAAAGGTATACCTGGCGGGAGCATCCTCAGCAACGTCGGATCCATGTACAACCGCGGGATCGAGGCGGCACTGACGGCCAACCTCGTGAACAGTACCAATCTGCAGTGGTCAGCCACTTTGAACTATACCAACATGCGTAACCGCGTAACCGAACTGGCAGGCGGCGATATCATAGGCATCACGAGTGGGGCTGCCGAAACAACCAATATCACCCGTGTGGGCTATTCGGTCGGTAGTCTTTACGGAGCCATCACCGATGGGGTAAACCCTGAGACCGGATTGCGGGTCTTTGTAAATGCAAACGGGGAACGCGTTCAGTACAGCCATGTATCTGCTCCCGGCCAAAGCCGCTGGACCTACCTGGATGGATCACCGGCCCCACCTATCACAGGAAATGACTTTGACCTTATCGGAAATGCTCTGCCAAAATGGTATGGCGGCTTGGATCAAAACTTCACCGTACGGAATTTTGACTTCAATCTCCTCCTGACCTACTCCGGGGGCAATATGGTGATGAATGGATCAAGAGGAACCTGGAGGGATCAGCGCTTCTGGAACAACTCAACCGCTGTGCTGAACCGTTGGACAGAACCCGGACAGGTGACTGATATGCCAAGAGTGGTTTATGGTGACCTTTTGTCCAACGGCTCTTCGTGGCCGATCTCGGCCAACGCCGAAAATGCCGATTTTGTGCGGCTTCAGACTGCCTCCATCGGCTACAGGTTACCTGCATCTATCGTCAGTAAGCTCAAGCTTTCATCTGTCAGAGTATACTCGCAGGTATTCAATGCCTTTGTATGGACAAAATATACCGGAACCGATCCCGAAATATCGTCAAACGGCAACTCGAATGTATCTCCAGGTGTGGAAAAAAACTCCGTGCCCCAAGGCCGAACATTTACGATGGGAATCAACATAGGCTTTTAATCACCCTAAAATCTGTCAACAATGAAACGGTATATAAATAACTATATAATAATTATATTTTCGGCGGCCTTGGTAATTCTATCTGCGTGCAACGAGGATGAACTCCTTTTTCCTGCCCCACAAACCAGTCTTACGGATGCCAATATTTTCGAAACCCCACAGCGTGTGCTTGGGTTGGTAAATGGCTTCTATAATGGACTGAAAGCTAATTATTTCTATGGAGGAAGATACGTAATGTATGGAGACTTCCGAGGAGAGGATTTTGTCAACATTACGAACAATATCTTTACAGGATACGACACGTGGAGCCATACTGTAAATTCCAATTCCAATGAAGTGGAGTTGTTGTGGAGAGATGCCTACCTAACAATCAACCTGGCAAACTTCTTCATAGATGGCATACAACGAAACCCGGGTGTAGTCTCTGAAAGCCTTGCCAACCAATACATTGGCGAAGCAAAGTTTGTGAGGGCCTTAAGTTACTTTGCACTGGTAACGCTTTATGCGCGTCCTTATACCGAGGATGCAGGAGCATCACCAGGGCTACCCTTGCGATTGCAGGCGGAAACCGACACAGAGAACAACGACCTTGCAAGGAGCTCGGTAGCACAAGTGTATGCGCAGATACTGTCTGATCTAAACGATGCCGAAAACTCACTTCCTGCCACACACAGCACAGCCTTACTCAACACTACCCGCGCGCACAAAAACACGGCTATTGCACTGAAAACGAGGGTTTATCTGAGCATGGGTGATCATGCAAAAGTGATAGAAGAAGCATCTAAGATTGTAAGTGAGACAGCTCCATTTACCGCAACTTCAGGCGTTGCCCACCAACTGCACCCGGATATTCTGGAGATATTCCGAACGAACTATACCAGCCCGGAGTCAATCTTTTCCATGCCCATGACCGAACTGAGCAGTTCTACTGGACAGAATTCCCTTGGATTTATCTATAACGTCAGCGCCGAATATTTCCTAAACCCGGAAGGAATATGGGGAAAGGCGGATTGGAGGACAGTGGACGCCCGTAGAAGCATGTTTAGAGTGAACAATGGAAGGTATTTTATGACCAAATACGCAAAGCCAGCTCCTTTTCTGGATTTTGTCCCTGTAATACGCTATTCAGAGGTATTGCTGAATTATGCGGAAGCCTTGGCACTGACCGGAAATCTTTCCCGATCCTTACAACTCCTGGAAGCGGTAAGACACCGATCTGATCCGGACTTTTCATTTCCTATTGAGGCCGTAAGTACATCGGATGCATTATTGGAAACCATTCTTACCGAACGAAGAATCGAATTAATCGGCGAGGGCTTCCGCTCGAATGACCTTCTACGGCTCCTTAGACCACTACCTGCCAAAGGAAGTAGCAGCCTATTCGCCCCGGAAATAACCCCTTCGCAGACGGAATACATATTCCCGATGCCAAATTTGGAAATCATCAACAATAAAGCCTTAATGAACTGATTATTAACCTGACTATATCATGATAAAAGCACCCAGTAAGTTGATTTATGGTTTTATCTTACTGATGGCCTTCTCCCTTTTGGGAGGAGGCGTTGGTAAGGCACTTGCCCAGAATACCCCTACCATCACCACCTTTACCGTAGGCATGGAAAAAATGCCCGGATTTATCACGCTGTTTTGGGATGGAAAAAAAGGCAAACTATGGATGGAAATTGCCGAATTGGAAAAAGAAATCCTTTATTATCCTTCCCTGGCCGCCGGATTGGGCTCAAATGATATTGGCTTGGATAGAGGCCGGATTCTCCCCTCCCATGTAGTGAAGTTTGAGCGGTCGGGCAACAAAGTGCTGCTTACCGAACCCAACTATGGCTTCCGTGCCATCACCGACAATGAAATGGAAAAAAAGGCCGTAGAAGAATCCTTTGCCAAGTCGGTGCACTGGGGGTTTGAAGTAGCCGCCGAAGAAGGTGGCAAGGTGCTGGTCGACGGAACCGCCTTTTTCCTACAGGATGCTGCCGGGGCTGCAGCGGCCATCAGCAGAACCCGCCAAGGATCCTACCGGTTGGATCCAAGCCGCTGTGCCATATATTTACCGCGCACCAAAAGCTTTCCTAAAAATACGGAAATAGAGGCCACAATCACACTCACAGGCGATCAGGCGGGTCCTTACCTAAGAGAGGTCACTCCGTCAACCAACGCCGTTACACTGCGCATGCACCACTCATTTGTCGAACTGCCTGATGACAACTATACCCCCCGGGTTTTCGATCCCCGTGCCGGAATCAATTCGGTTAGCTTCTACGATTATGCCACGCCTGTTGATGAATCGATCACGAAGCGGTACATACGCCGCCACCGACTGGTAAAAAAAGATCCCAACGCCGCGGTCAGTGAGGTGGTGGAGCCAATTGTCTATTATGTAGATCCAGGTACGCCTGAACCGATACGAACCGCGCTGATAGAAGGCACAAAATGGTGGGCAGAAGCCTTCGAGGAGGCCGGATTTAAAAATGCGTTTGAAGTAAAGCTCCTTCCCGAAGATGCCGATCCCATGGATATTCGGTACCATCTCGTTCAGTGGGTACATCGATCTACCCGAGGATGGTCATACGGGGGCGGAGTGACGGATCCAAGAACCGGAGAAATCATCAAGGGTAAAGTAACCTTGGGTTCACTCAGGGTTCGCCAAGACTATCTTTTGGCCCAAGGGCTTGTCGGTGAATTTGACGGCATTTCGGACAACGAAGCATTGATGGATATGTCTTTGGCACGTATGCGCCAGCTGGCAGCCCACGAAGTCGGGCATACACTCGGACTGCCACACAATTACATTGCCAGTACCTTTGGAAGAGCCTCCGTAATGGATTACCCCCACCCTACCGTTAAGCTGACTCCTGACAACAAGATCGACATCTCGGATGCCTATCCGGAAGGAATAGGAGAATGGGATAAAGTGGCCATCAAAATTGCGTATGCAACTTTTCCAGAAGGAGCCGACGAAGCAGCTGAAATTGACAAGTTGGTAAAGGAGTACCAGGCTAAAGGAATGAAATTCCTCTCCGACCAAGACGCCCGGCCGCCGGGTAGTGCACACCCCCAAAATCACTTGTGGGACAATGGGGAAAACGCCATTGATGAGTTGGATCACACCCTAAAAATCCGCAAGATCGTCTTGGACAACTTTTCAGAAAAGAAAATTCCAATGGGTACCCCCATGGCGAACTTGGAAGAGGTATTGGTTCCCATGTACATGTTTCACCGGTACCAAGTTGAAGCGGCAGCAAAAGTAGTGGCCGGATTATCGTACAGTTACATGCTACGCGGTGAAGCAGGCAGCCCCATAGCTACAGTATCCCCCGAGGAGCAATCGCGTGCCCTAAAATCGCTGCTGACAACATTGACTCCAGAGACCCTCGCACTACCGAAAAACGTCGTATCCCTGATTCCTCCCCGCCCCTATGGCTTTCCGGCCAATAGTAGGGAAATATTCAATAGAAATACCGGGCTGGTCTTTGATATACTTTCTCCAGCTGAAATTGCGGCACACCATACGCTTTCTCTTCTTCTGCACCCAGAGCGGGCATCAAGGCTTGTAAATCAGCATGCTTGGGACAGCAGCCTTCCCGGCCTTCACCAGGTACTTGATCAATTGATCTCCCTAACCTGGAAAGCTCCTGTGAAAAACGGATACGAAGGAGAAATCCAGCGGGTAGTCGCTAAACTGGTTTTACAGCATTTGCTGGCACTTTCCATGGACTCGGATGCCTCCTCTCAAGCTAGGGCGATTGCCATGTTGAAAGTGGGTGAATTGCAAAAAGCCATCAAGACCCAATCAACAAGCAATATCCACCAGATGGCCCACAACCAGTACTGTTTGGCTATGCTCGATGGGTTCTTTGCCAATCCGCAGGAAAAAGTAACCATCCTTACCCCGATGGCCGCGCCCGCAGGGGCCCCTATTGGAACTACCGTCCAGAACTGGCTCGAACCTATATGCAGCCATGACCACAGCATGGATACCCACTAGGGCATCTAATGCCCTGTGTACCCACGATAGAAAACCAAATCCGACCGTTGAAAAAACAATGATGAACAAATGCAAAAACGAAGACTAGTAATCTCTGCTGCAATCTTTCTGCTTGTTTTCCCATCGATCTTGTTCGCCCAAATAAAGGAATCCAAGATAATCCGATTGAAAGCGGATTTATTGGAAGAGGTGGAGAAACAGGAAAAACTGATCCAGGTGATGGTGGATAAGGTTTACAGCTTTTCAGAAATGGGATTTCAGGAAGTTGAAACATCCAACTACCTAACCGGTGTGTTGGAAGAACATGGATTTGCCATCAAACGGGGCGTGGCGGGAATGCCCACGGCTTGGACCGCCACATGGGGAAGTGGGAAACCGTTTATTGCCATAGGGTCTGACATAGATGGGTTACCAAACACCAGCCAAACCCCTGGGGTTGCCTACCATAAACCCTTGGTAAAAGGAGCACCCGGCCATGGCGAGGGCCACAACTCAGGCGTACCACTGAGCATTGCGGCCGCTATTTCACTGAAGAATATCATGGACCGGGAAAATATACAAGGAACGCTGATGATATGGCCCGGGGTTGCGGAGGAGCAACTGGCTGGAAAAGCCTACCTCGTCCGATCAGGTATCTTTGCAGAAGCAGACGCCTGCATTTTCACCCATGTCAGCAGCAACCTTGGGGTGTCTTGGGGTGATTCCGGCAATAATGGGTTGGTTTCCGTCCGTTTTGATTTTGAAGGACAGACCGCACATGGAGCAAGTGCTTGGAACGGGAGTAGTGCCCTCGACGGGGTGGAGCTGATGAATGCAGGTTGGAATTTCTACAGGGAACACCTTCCTCCCACCCAGCGATCGCATTATGTGATCATGGATGGTGGCGATCAACCCAACGTGGTTCCGGCCACCGCTTCGGTTTGGTATTTCCTCCGGGAAAGAACCTACGAAAAAATCCTAGGCCTCTATGAAGACGCTATCCGCATTGCAGAAGGAGCGGCCATGATGACCAAAACCTCGGTTACCCATCACCTGATGGGTTCTTCTTGGCCCGGGCATTTTAACAAGGCGATTGCGGAAGCTATGCAGGAAAACATACAAAAAGTAGGGCTACCCACATGGAGCGAGGAGGATCAACAACTAGCCAAGGCAGTTCAAAAGCACATCAATCCCGAGAAGGGCGACAACCAGACAGGCCTATTGACCGAAATCGGGGAGCTCCGTGGACCTGCCACTTTCTCCATGGGCGGGGGGTCCGATGATATTGGAGATGTGTCCTGGAATCTCCCCACGGTGGTACTACGATATCCTGCAAATGCACCGGATCTACCGGGACACCATTGGACCAACGGCGTAGCCATGGCAACCCCCATAGCGCATAAAGGCGTAATGGCCGGTGCGAAAGTGGAAGCCCTAACGGTATTGGACCTGCTCCTAAAGCCAAAAATACTGGAGGAAGCATGGATTTACTTCAGGGAAGTGCAGACAAAGAGCACACAGTATAAACCCCTGATGGCTGAATCGGACGAACCAGCCATCTTCCTCAATGAGCGGTTAATGGATCTGTACCGTCCGCAGCTTGAAAAATTATACTATGACGAAACGAAATACGACACCTATTTGGAACAGCTGGGCGTGACATACCCAACCCTCGAATAGGGATAAAAAAATAGGTTATTTTTTTAGCTACCTTAATTAAGTTGGAAGTTTTGAAAAGAGGAGGCAAGTTGTCTCCTCCTTTTTTTTGGATAGATCTCTAAGAAAAAATACTGACGTGGTAAACCTATCTAAAATGCAACGCATCAGCCACCGCACCTATCAGTTCATATTGATTTCGTCTCGCTTTAAAATATCGCTTGCAATTTGCGGCCGCTTCTTTTCCTTCCTCTTTTTTGAATGACGTGAGTTTTCCAAAACAGGAGGGGCTGCCATGGTAAGAACTTTAACTCTCTCCAAGGTCTTAGAATCCATCCAAATGCCCATAACCGCAATCATGATTGCCATTAGCGGCAACAAGATGTGATCGCTAAGGCCGGATAATCCAAAGGCCAGGAAAATGAAAAAACATTTCACCCCGCCAAGAATCAAGGCAACCTTATCGTGCCCCAGACCCATACGGATCAAAAAGTGGTGGACATGACTTTTATCCGGCTTTAAGGGCGATTTACCCTTTGACATCCGCTTGATGAAAATTCGCAGGGTATCATAAACGGGTACAATCAACAACGCCAAGCCTGCGGCAATAGGTGCCTCCAGTTTATATCCTTCCCATGGCCCCATGGTACCGTTCTTATCAACAAATAAAATAACCAACGCGGTGAGCGCAAACCCTAAGCTCAAAGAGCCGGTATCCCCCATAAAGATTTTGGCCGGATGCCAGTTAAACACCAGAAACGACAAAATCCCCCCTACCAATGTAAAACTGATCAAACTATAGGCCTCAAGCCCTACGTCCAAAAACCAAAACCCCAAAACCGAAAAGGAAATGAGGCTAAGGGTACCCGCTAGCCCATCCGCCCCGTCGATCAAGTTGAAGGAATTGGTCAACACGATCAGTAGAACAAACGTGAGGACCACACTTACGACGTACGGAAGTTCGTAGATTCCCAAAAAGCCGTAAAAACCGGAAACCCGAATATCGGCCATAACGATCACAAAAAATGCCGGAATACACTGTCCCAGTAGCTTTTGGAAAGCCGATAGTTCTATCAAATCATCCCTTAACCCGACGGAAAACATGATAGCGAATGCTACCAGAAAATAGCGGCTTTGAACGATCTGATCAAAATCCAACCAGGCTATCAGGCCAAAAAAGGTGGCAACAACAATGGCCACCCCCCCCATGGAAGGGACACTTCCGGAATGGATTTTTCTACCGCCAGGAACTTCGATAAAATTGGCCCGCTTTAGCGCCAGAATTACGATTGGCGTGATAATAAATCCTATAAAAAAAGCAGTAACCGTTGACAGAAAAATATTCATCCAAATGTGTTTTGTACAAATGTAATCATAAAGCGAGGAGGATTCGACAAAAACCGTAAATTTTATGCAAACAACCGATTAGCTATCCGCAATATATTACTGGTAATACGAATTATACCAATCTACAAACTTTCCTACACCTACTTTAATTGGAGTATCCGGCTTATAGCCCAATTCACGTTCCAACGCAGAAGTATCCGCATAGGTAGCTGGCACATCCCCCGGTTGAATGGGCAGCATGTCCTTGATGGCTTCGACTCCCAGCGATTCCTCAATAGCATGGATAAAATCCAGCAATTTCTCTGGCTTCGAATTGCCGATGTTGTAGACCTTGTAGGGTGCTTTCGAAACACTCGGATCCGCTTTGCCCAAATCAAGGTTTGGATCTGCTATTGGCGGGCTATCCACGACCCGTATTACGCCCTCGACGATATCATCGATATACGTGAAATCGCGCTGCATGTTGCCATAGTTAAAGACTTGAATAGGCCTTCCCTCTTTCATGGCCTTGGTAAATAGGAACAGGGCCATATCAGGTCTGCCCCAAGGGCCATACACGGTAAAGAACCGCAGGCCAGTGGTAGGTATCCCGAAAAGATGGCTATAGGTATGTGCCATTAACTCATTGGACTTCTTGGAGGCTGCGTACAGCGACACCGGATGGTCCACATTGTGGCTGGTAGAAAAGGGCATGTTAGTATTTGATCCATACACAGAACTAGAGGAGGCGTAGGCCAAATGCTTGATGCGATAATGCCTACATGCCTCAAGGATATGGATAAATCCAACGATATTGGCTTCAATATAGGCATCTGGGTTGGTCAGGGAATACCGCACGCCGGCCTGTGCCGCAAGGTTTACCACTTTATCTATGCCTTCCTTGGCAAACAAATCGAACAAGCCCTCTTTGTCTTCCAGTTTAAGTTGAACAAACCGGTATTTGGGGTACTTCTCACTTTGCACCACCTTCCCGTAGCTAATCGCTTCTTTCGGGATGCCGGTCTTTGCTAGGCGGCCATATTTGAGGTTCACATCGTAGTAATCGTTAATGCTGTCCAATCCGATTACTTCGTCACCGCGTTCCAGCAAACGCTCGGCCAAATGCATTCCAATAAAACCGGCGGTGCCGGTGATTAATATTTTCATATATCTAACGTTGATTTTCAGTGGTCATAAATTAGCTCCCGTTACTCCTGCGCTCCCTTTCCCTTACCGGAAACATAACAAGAGGGCATATAGTCGTTTCTCGGTGCTTCTCAAGCATCCCGCCCAAGATTACCTGAGTAACCTCTTGTAGAAAAGTTTCCGTAGGGAATTTGGCATAAGCCGAACAAACATACGCAGGGAAACATTTCGGACAAATTCCACCCTGTTGATAAAACCTATCCGCAAAAAATCCCGCTGAACCGCAAATTCTATCTTACCATAGTTTATGCCTCCCCTTCGCTTGAAAAGTGCCGAGCTTATCCGCATAAACAGCAGGCTTTCCTGAATATTGGCAAATTTGTACCCGTTCACTAGCAGGCGCGCCCATAACTGATAATCCTGTTGATTGGCGTAGGGGTCATAATTACCCACCGCCAACACGTCATCCTTTCTAAACATAACCGTGGGATGGTTCAATGGGCACCTTCTTTTGGCAAACGAAAAAAGTTCATCCGGATCTGCAGGTAACTTCCGGTAGCTAACGATATTGTCCAGCGTGTCCTGAAATTCGGCTATCCAGGATCCTACGACTGAGATTTCGGGATGGCTATCCAAAAAAGCGACTTGTTTCTCAAATCGACTTGGATGGCATATATCATCCGCATCCATACGGGCTATTAAATCGTACCGGCACAATGGAACACCAAGGTTTAACGATTGACCTAAGCCTAAATTCTGTTCATTGACCACTATACGGACTGGTAAAAAATCGCTCCATTTCTCAACAACACCTTTTAACTGAACATTTATAGCGCCATCTTGAACTAGTAGTACCTCTGAGGCTTGAAGGGATTGATTGAAAATACTCTGCAAGCATTCGTCAAAATGAATCGGATCATCCTTATCGTAGACACAAACCAAACAGCTGAATTTACTGTGTTTTTTCACAAAGATTAATTTAAATCAGATATCATATCACCAAAAATGCGATCAAACTTCCCTGGATTAAATTTTTCCAAGCCGTTTCCAGGATAATTTGTCAACTCCCCAAAGTATACCCCACCATCAACCAAAAATAAATCGACCCGAATAAAAGAGAAATCAGCAGAAAGGGCCTCAGCGACACCTAAAGCAATTTCCCATTGAACAGGTTTTTTGATAGGATCCCCCTTGGCAAAATGCAACTCAAAATCCAACAGCTCAAAAGAAGTGTCATAAATATTACGTCGATGTTGTTTAAATCTATCAAGATCCACCTGAACAAACCCAACTTTCCCATCAAAACAAAAAAATTTAAAATCTGGGGGAATAGTTGACTCTTTCGTTTCGAGCATGGCCTCAACTACCAAAAAACGCTTCAGATCTCTGTAATTCCGCTCTCTGCCGCGTAAATAATAGTCTGTCTTCATCCACCGCTTAGTAAATTCAAGTACATCGTTGTACCTATCGACATGTTTGTCAACTATCTTGACCATTTTAGAGCCATGATTTCCTTTAATCACAAACTTCTGAGGGAGTTTATCGTAAACTTCACGGCTAAAATCAACTCCACTCCACAACAGCGGAATCAGGTTACAGGAATGCGTCCGTTCTGCAACATACTTTCTAACCTCCAATCTATCAGAAACCAACACACGAAGCTGATTCGTAGAAAAAAGTTTTATATAGTTAATTTTTTCGTTAAAAGTTTTTGGGTTTGAAAGATTTAAAAATTTACGTTGCTTAAATAAAAATAAGAGTTTCGTATAGAAAATATCAGGAATGAAACGAAAAATAAAGATAACTAAATGTCTCATTTGCCCTTCATCGTTTTAATGGCACGTGAAAGAAACCTTTCACCTAATATATTCGTTATTATAACCTTATTAGAAAGATAAACCAACATCTTTACCGCATGAAAAAAGCCATAATAGCGTAAATTTACTTTCCATGAGTCCCGGGCTCTAACTAAAACAGCAGCAAAATCACTATACGTAGTTGACACACCACCAACTTCGAAAACAGAAACTACTTGATCAAGAAACGAAAAAGGAATATTACAAACCTTTTGCGCTCTAAGCTTGTAGTCAGCATCCGCACTAATTTTAAGAGAAGTATCGAACATATTAAGCTGGTAAAAGCTCTTAGGAAAAAACATAGCCTGGTGATTAGGCACATTGCCCCTTAGCCAACTAGAAACATTAGTTTTTTTTACAGAAAATGGGGGGAAATACCACGATTCATAATTTGAATTAATAGAAACTCTACCGAAGTAGACGCTATTTGGATCAGGCGAAGAACCCACAAATTGTTCTACAACACTATCTGAAAAGAAATAATCGCCTGCATTTAAAAAAATAACAAAATCCCCAGTAGCTAACCTGAGGCCTTTGTTCATGGCATCATAAATTCCGTTATCAGGTTCTGAGATAAAACAAGAAACGGTTTCTCCATATTGACGAACAATCTCTATCGTACCATCAGTTGACTGACCATCAACGACAATCACTTCTATTTGCCGATAGGTTTGGGCACTGATGGATGAAAGGGTTCTTCGGACACCCTCTTTATCGTTGAATACAACAGTAATAATCGAAAATTTCATTGCAAAAATATCCAACTATAAAATCCAGAAAATGGACTCAGAAGATCCCCAAAGGCTAAATACTGATAAACACCCGATTCATATTTACTTGAAACGTAAATTCGAACAAATGCTAAACAAACTAATAGAACTGATAAAATATAAATAGATCTCTTAGAAAAAAATTCTATTAAAAACAAAGCAAAACTAATTGATAGTAGAGGTAGAGTAAAAATAAACAAACGCTCGTAAATTATTGCCGCATTAGGAATTGCCACGAAAAAGGAAACAGACACAAAGTTTAAAATCAATGAAGCAAACACAAATTTATTCCCTGAACCAAAAATTGTATAAATAAACAAAAATAAAAAAATTAAGACAGACTTGATATAGAACGAAAATCTAAGCGATCCATCAATTTGAAGATAATTTAAAATCTTAACAAACCCAACATATTCAGACAAAAAATATAAAAAAAATTGAAAAACGAAAGGAAACAAAAACATACAAATAAAACAAAATACGACTACCTTAATTCTATTGAAATCCCTATTAAAAAGATAAAATGCGAGAAAAACGAAAGCATAGAAGAATGAAATAATTTGAAAAAATCCGGAAATAAACATTAAAAAAAAACCCACCTTTCTATTCTCCTGAAAGTAAACTAGTCCAACCGAAAAAATGAGAAAAGCAATCTGCGCACGAAAAAGGTGAACAAAAGAATATACCCCATCAGGAAAAACAAAAAGATAAAAAGTTAAAAGTATTAGAAAGAATGTCCTTTCCAACTTAATCAATAAATAAACTAATAGACAAGAAGACAAAAGATACTGAAAAAACAAAAAAAGTTCGGTAGACCCATTAAACCATTTTTTTAAAATCCACCAAGGCAAATACCAAAGAGGCTCTAAATCTCCAAGTCGATCAAAAAACCTACTAAATAACTCAAAAAAACTGACTTCAGATAACTTATGATATCTAGCAATATACTCTATTGAATCATCAGTCGAATTAGCAGTCCAATCTACTCCAAATTCCCTAAAGAAAAAAATACAAGTAAGAAAAAGTATGGAGAAAAAAACGTAAACAGGATTACAATCTCTAAAAATAACCTGACTAAAAAGTAAAGTAAAAAAAACGAAAAGAGGATTAATAAGAATAGATATGGATACCACAGACAACGAAAAAAACAATGCCTGCTTACCTGTATAATCATTGACCATTTATCCGCTTTTGGTATAAATCGATATATTTTCCGGCAATATTATATACATCAAAATTTGCACGTACATCATCGCAAAAAGAAACGTTAATCTCAGGAATGTTTTCTAAAACCCAGGAAATTCCAATAGCAAGATCTCTAGAATCAAACGGTTTCGCCTTGTAACCAGTAATACCCTGAGAAACAATAAACTTGGGACCGCCAACATCAAATGTTACGACAGGTGTACCACACGCAATAGATTCAACTATAGTCTTACCGAACGCTTCTTGTATACTTGGCGCGACAAATACATCGGCAGCAGAATAAGCCAAACTCAATCTATCGTAGTTATCTATATACCCCAGAGAATTAAACTCAAAATTTAAAGTCTGAAATAGATTTGAATCGATATTTCCGAAAAACATTAAATAGCATTCTTCGTTATTTAAGTAACTAAGGGATTCCAAAAATTTTTCGAACCCTTTATAATAGTCCGATAATTTAGCACTCCCAACAAGGATAATTCGTTTCTTTGTAGAAATACCAAGACAATTACGGGCATACTCCTTGCTAAACCTAGTGAAAGAAGAAGTATCAACTCCGTTATTAATCGTTATTACTTCAAAATCATTAAAAAGAAAACTAACCCTCGCCATTTCACTAACCCACTCACTTATACCCACAATACTAATGTCCTTTTGTAGATATTTCTCTTTTCTACGGATCACATCATATGACAAATCTTTTAATCGTAAAGAACCCAACTGAGGGCATTTCCCACATCCAACCTTAAACCGATCACAGCCCATGGTATAATGACATCCGCCCGTCATCGGCCACATGTCCCGAATAGTCCAAACTATGGGCTTGTCGATAGACTGAAGTGTCTTAATATCAACTAAACCGGCATTAATCCAATGCAGGTGAACGATGTCAGCCTCTCTGTATACGGAATATTTTAAAAAATTTGTACCGAAAAAGCCAGTACTAAAAATCCGATTCATTCGATTTGTATACTTAAACAACTGAATGCGTTCTAGTGCCTTCCAAAGTAAATTAGAAATAAACGTAGAAAAATTGACTTTTGACACATAGAAGATAGAATTATCGCCAGAAATTCTAAAACTACTATTAGAAAGTATAGTCGAATTAACCCCCTGCTTCAGCAACTCCTTGTGAAGAATATAGGCACCTTTTGCCGCCCCACCACTTAGATCTCCAGCAACCACATGCAATATTCTCACCTAATTGCTATTTTTATCACTGGAAAACTTCCAAATTTCCTGCCACATTCTTTCAGTTTGGCTTGCTAATTCAGCCTTCTTAACCGTTAGGATACTATTGATCAAATTCCTACGACTTAAAAAATCATCAATTACTTGTCCTAAGCAACTACGTTCCTCTATATTAAGAACACAATCTTTCATCCCAAAATCATCAAAAATCATTTCATATTTATGATTCCAACTCGTAGCCAATGCAGGAACTCCCTGATTAAGGGCGCTTGCTACCCCGTGATATCGTGAAGATATTACCATATTAGAACTACCAATCAGCCCCTTAACCTCAAGAGCACCAAGCTTATTAACGACCTCTATATTGCCCGGTAGACTGTTACTGAGTGCTTTACAGATTTCATAATCCCCCTCACCCTCATGATTCAAAATGTAAAATTCCAGATTTCTCTTCTGCAGCTCGTATGCAAGTGTCTGCATAAATCGAAGATATACATTTTGCCCATTGGAAACATGAGTAATCATCTTTCTATTGGGTATCAAGCATACCTTTCCTTTGAGATGCTCAAACCTATTGGGAAAAACACCATCCAGCAGTAATGTGAAATCAGATCGCACACGGACTTTTTTTGGATCACAACCTGCACCAATCAAAAAATCGTATGAAATCTTCTCACGGGCATAAATCAGATCAACATACTTATTCACAATTGATACGGATCGAATTCCATTCGTTGTCGCAAAAGGCCCAAATGCCTGTGGCAAAAAAACTATTCTGGTACCATTGTCCTTAAGTCCACAATAGTAATTCTCTAAGATATCGAGGGATTTTTTACTATAATTCCACTGATCAGAAAACTGAAAACCAGCGGCGTCCAATACCAAGTCGATATTCCTCCTTGCGTTTTTAGATGTTAAAAAAGCATAGGGAAGACCAAGTCTTTTCAAGAGGCCTACTGGAACACGATTAAATCGATTAAACCAATTCGATCTAACATCAAGTTCTGAGTCTAATTTAATGCCAGAATCATTAAGTTGATTTGAATTAAAAAATACAGATGCTTGGGGATCAAATTTCTTGATTTGATGAAGAACAGCAAAAAACATCAACTCTGCACCCTTATTTAAACTATTCGTGCCGTCTATTTGAATATTCATACTTTATATTGAATGAGATATTAGATGAAAACTAAATAAAACAAATCAGTTCATTGACCGAAGCAAGGACTGAATATTTTTTCTTTCCAAAAAGAATATTAATGTAAAATAAATCAAAAAATACAGAGGTATAGAAATAAAATACGTTATGTTTGAATAGGTGAATATCAAAACAACAGCTATTCCTGCAACACCAATACTTATAAAAGTTCCTTTCAGTGCGTAAAATACCTGATCTATTCTTACTTTAATCTCTCTATTTAATACATATAAGCCAATTATCGCCAATCCAATTTTATTAAACACTACTGCATATCCGGCACCTATGAGCCCAAAAAAGGAAATACCAAAATACAAACCTGGAATCAATATGAACAGAGTCAACGAAACAATAATTTTCATTTCAAGCTCGGGCTTTCCGATACCACGAATTATTGCAGCAAACGAATTAACAATTAAATGAACCATTACAGCAACTGACAGCAGCTTTAATGGTACAATAGCATCAACCCACTCTTCTCCAAAAAAACCTAAGATTAACACTTCACTAAACAAAAACAAGAAACCCATGATCGGGTAAATAAAAATTGCGTTTATATTCAAAATATTTAAAAAATATTTTCCAAGTAGTTCTGTGTTTTTTTGATTTTTACCGAACACCGGGAACATTACTTTGTTTAAAATACTACTGATCGTCATTCGTAATTGCTCAGTCAGCGCAAATGCTACTGTATATGACCCTAGCATTTTTGCCCCTAAAAACTTACCTATCAGCAGGTTATCTACATTATACGTTATTGTGCCAAAAATCACTGTACCTGTTGAGAAAGCTCCGAATCCGAAGATCTCTCTAAAGTAGCTTGCATTCCATTCAAAAAGAGGTTTCCATTTTGTTATATAAAACAACATTGGGACTGAGAGTAGGATAGCTAAAACATTATTTATAACCAAAGACCAAATCCCAAACCCTAAAAACGCTAAAGATAAACCAAGAACCCCGGCAATTAGCGCTGACAGATTATTGATCAACGCCAACTTCTTAAAATCCATCTTTCGTGTTAATATCACAGTGTGTATCAAGTTTAATGGCTTGATCAGCACCCCTATACTTAGCACGGGAAGTAAAACTTTTAATGACGGCTCCTCATAAAATGAGGCTGCAAATGGACCGACAATTAATGCCATTATCAGATACAGTCCCAACCCCCAAACCAATCCTGACCAATATGCGGTCGAATACAATGGTACTGCCTCCTCATCGGAACTCTTCTGAATCAAAGCAGCCCCCATCCCTAACTCGGAAGCTGCTTCAGCTATTGCAATAAAAATACTAGTCATTCCCACCAAACCGAAATCATCCGGCAACAGTAGCTTGGCCAGTAATAGCTTCACGCCAAACTTGAATAGGGTATTTAGTGCAAACTGGATACTAGTCCATTTAACTCCCGATATTATTTGCCTTGTTTCTGTACTCAAGCAGTTCTTATTTTTCGAAAAATCCTTAGTGGTCTGAATTTATTTCATCAACCCGTCCATTGCTCCTTTACGCTTTTCAAAAACTCCAAGCCAAAAATTAAACCAAATCCCAATATCACCCCCATAACACAAAATACCAATAGAATAACAACGCGCCTAGGTGCTGACTTTTCGTTAGGAATAGTAACTGGTTGAATTATAGAAAAAACAGGCGTATCTTTAGCTACTTGGAACCTAGCTTGCTCTAGCTGTTTAGCGAGCTCAGTGTAAATATTGAAAGCAAAATTATACTCTGCCTCTAATTGAAGCAACTGATTGTTAACCGCTGCTGATGCAATATTTTGATTCCTATCCCTGTAAGTTGCGAGTTTAGATCGAATTTCCTCAAATTCCAGTTTTTTTTCGGTATATCTTCTTTCAGTAAATTTCAGTTGCTCCTCTGCATTGGAAATCTTATAGGCAATTAGTTCCCTGTGAAGGAGATCTTGGGCTAAGTATGTCAGTTGCGCAGCCATTGTGGGCTCCGGAAACGAAAAGGAGACAACAACAAAACCTTCCTTCCCGTTAGGGACTATGGATAATTGCTTTTCCAATCTTTTAAAATGTTTGTTTTCCTCCTCCGAAATCCTTACTAGTCTTGTATCTATCTCACTGGATTCCCTTTGTTCTTGGTTGCCTTTAACCACCGATCGAAAAACACCGGGCAATCCAAAGATACTCTGCTTAATAACCTCAAATACTCCCGGAGAATAGATGGTTTCATAATACTTTCTGTAGGTAACTAACTCTTCTACGCCTTCTATTTTAAACTCCGCGTCTAACAATGCCTTTTTGAATGTTACGGAATTTACAATTTTGGGATATAGAGCTGGGGGAATTTCTGATCCTCCTCCTAGATTACCCAGGTTAATACCAGCAAGCGAAGCTAGCCCGCCTAGAGAAGTAGTTGCTCTATTTCCATCAGCAGTATGTGGCACAAACGTAGTGGATGCTGTAAATTGAACAGGAGACAGAAAAGCAATAAGTAAACCTAACACTATAAAAAATACTACTGTGTACATCACTACATTTCGTCTTTCCCAAATCACTTTTGCAAGAGCTATCAAATCTATTTCTTCCCTCTTGGCTCCTTGATTTGCCTCTCCTTTCATAGAAAAATACGAGTTATTTTGAATTAATTCCGAACCCTATCAATCAATATCACCAACGTCGTCAAACTAGTCGCCAAGCCAACCCAGCCCTGCACACTCATGGGTTCTCGTTCGGGCTTGGTCGGCACGATGATTTCAGCTCCCGGCGCTATAGGGGGATACGCATTTATAAACAAGAACTTCTTGGTCCGCTGCACATCCCCATTGGCATACACCACATAAGACCGCCCCCTGCGGGATCTTTCTGTAAATCCCCCAGCCCTTGAAATATAGTCCTTAAAACCAGAGTAGGGTCTGTACCGGGCGGAGGTCGGATACAATACCTCTCCACGCATTCGTACCGTCTGCAATTCTCTAGGGATGCTGAGCACATCCCCTTCCCGCAAAAGCAAGTCCTCTGCTCCATGTGGATTTCTGAGAATGGCTTCCAAATCGATCCCGATCAACTCGATATCCCTAATATTGATTTCTCCCACACCCTCCAAGGCGGCACCTGTCTCCTGCATAGATTGTTGCCTAAGTTCGTCTGGATCTACCTCGTTGCCAAACTGACGGTCATACTCCCTGCTCTCGGCGATTTTCCGGTCTATCCGAGCCGCCAGAATCTTGTCCGACTCAGTCCTGTCCAGGCTATCCCTACTGATTCTTGACTTCACACCTGTCAAGGTCTCGGCTTTGATCTCTTCCTCGGTGGGAGCCTTAAAAAACTCATTCCTCCTAATCAATGTAGCCCCCTTGGCATAGGCGAAGGCATTCAATCCACCCGCCCGGGCCACCAGGTCGGAAATCCGCTCATCCGAATGGGCGATGGCATAGGAACCAGGATAAAAAGCCTCCCCTTCCACCTTCACCAATTGCTCGCGCTGGAACCCCGGGCTCCTTCGTATCATCACGTGATCAAAAGGCTTCAGTGGCTCCAATGCCCGGGTTCCGCTTACCTTCAATTCCCTGTCGACGTCCAAAATAATTATTTCGGCCAGTTTCCCCGAGACGTCATCCTTGACCCGGCGGGCAATCTCAACCTTGGAAGAGGTAGCTGATTCTTTGAAACCTCCCGCCTTTAGGACCAAATCGGCCACTGTCATGTTCTCCCCAAAAGCAAAAGCACCCGGCCTGTTTACCTCTCCCGAAATCTTTACGTAATACTCTTCCCTCAGCTCATAAATACTGGGGATATTCAATACATCTTCTCGACGAAGCACAATATCCTGCTCCTTCCCCTCCATAATGGCCCTCACATCAATCGGAACAATCTCAAGGGAAAAATCTCCCCTCGTGCGATAGAGGGTAGCTCTATTTAGGAATGCATCCTCTCTAAGGCCCTGCGCCATTTCTACCAGATCCCTGACGCCCATCCCTGCCTGAAGGGCAAAGGTTCCCGGCCGCATCAGTGCTCCCGTAACCTGTACCCTGTTTTCAAAGCGGTTCAAAATCTCTCCGACACGGAAAGCATCACCATCTTGGGGATGGAAAAACGCAAAATTGCCGGCATCTACGTCTTCTATGCGCTTTTCGCTCCCGGTCCTTCTCGTAACCGTCAAACGTTCCCTGTAGGCCCGACTGTCAAATCCACCTGCAAACGCGATCAATTTATCAACCGTTTCGCCAGGTTTCATTTCAAAAAGGCCCTCCCTGCGAACCGGCCCGGAAATCTCCACCCTAGACCGAATCGGAGGGACGATAATCACATCATTATCCCTTAGATTAAGAGATGCCGAAAATTCTCCTTCTATCAAAAAATCATAAATGTCAATCTCTGTCATTAATTGATTGTTCCTGTAAACCTGTACATGCCGAAACGACCCGTTTTCATTTGGACCGCCTGCGGCAAACAACGCATTGAAAGGCGTTGCAAAGGAGGGAAGGGTATATGTGCCCGGACGCACCAACTCTCCCACCATGGACACGGAAACCGTACGTAGATTACCTAGTCGTAGATCCATAAAGGTGCTTGGATTGGACGAGGCCAACCCTGAATAAATGCGTGAAAGCGACGATCTGATCCGGGGCGTGGCCGCTGCGATGGTCGCTCCCCCCACATCAATCGGCCCAACATTTGGGATAAAAATCCGACCCTCGGGGTTAACCGTCACATCGTAGGATTGCTGGGAAGCCCCATACACGTCTATAAGCAGCTGATCACCGGCACCCAGGACGTAGCTGGGAGGAGTAGGCACATTGAGACTTGGACTGAAGGTAAGATTACGGTTATGAAAAAGTTTGAAACCAAAAATACGCTTTTGAAAAGGGCTGAGATCGTAATAGGGGTCGGATTTACGTAGCGAATCAAACAAATCTTCAGAGGACACGGCGCCCTGCGTCTGTCGCAACTGGCTTGGTCGTGTGCCCTGCTGGGATTGAAGGTTGCTGCCTCCTCCGCTTTTGAGGGAGTTGATGCGCTGCCTAAGCTTGCCGACTTCTGCCATGGGCATACCCCGCTCTGCCGCCATGTTTACCATTTGCTGCTCGTTTAGACCCTGCGACTCGGCCCGTTTGATCAACTGCTCGATTTGGGCATCGGAGAGGTTGTCAACCTTAACAGATTGTATATCCTGTAAAGACTGCGCCTGCAAAAAACCAACCAAAAAGGCCATCAAAAAACCCTGAAGGCAACCAACCCTCCAAAGAAAAGATACAGTCATGCTATCCTATTTAAGTGTGTAAATGGCTGACAACAATTGGCACCATTATGTACAGCTTCGCCTCCTCAGTCCCAAAATACCGGCTTGGAAAGAGTACTAACTGCAAAGAAAACCGCCTATTCAAAAATTCCCTCGAATCAGAACCCGGCGTTAAACAAACGACAAAAATAGATATTCTATATTTAAAAATACAATCTAATGGAATTATCAAACTATTGGTTGCCACAGCAGGTCAAGCGGTATAAATCACCTCGCTATCATCCCACAAAATAAAAAACCATCAATCCACGCCCTCAACGAACAAAGGTTCGAATTTAGGCGTGAGATTGATGGCCCTGAAAGTCGAAAAAACTATTCTGCCTGGTTAAGCACCTTATGACCTCCTTTGATCAAATGGATATCCCGCTGGAATAGCTTGACATCCGAGGAAACCATATCTGCCACCAACATCGGAAGATCATATTTTGGCTTCCAGCCCAGCTTTTCATTGGCCTTCGTAGGATCACCTATCAGCAAATCCACTTCCGTAGGCCTAAAATACGCTGGGTCTATACTGACAAGTACGTCCCCCACGGAAACCTTGTATCCATCTACTTTCAATACCGCCGAGGCAACGGCTTCGTCTATTCCATCCAGTATACCAACTTCCTCGATTCCATGCCCCTCAAACCGGATTTTGAATCCAATCTCAGCAAAAGCCATGCGAATAAAATCACGTACCGTAGTGGTAACGCCCGTTGCAATTACAAAGTCCTCAGCCACATCCTGCTGCAAAATGCGCCACATGGCCTCCACGTAATCCTTCGCATGTCCCCAGTCCCGCTTCGCGTCAAGGTTTCCCATAAACAGGTTCTTTTGAAGACCCAAGCCAATTTTGGCTACGGCACGGGTAATCTTTCGCGTTACAAAGGTTTCCCCTCGTAGTGGAGACTCGTGGTTAAACAGAATGCCGTTGCAGGCAAACATCCCATAAGCTTCCCGGTAGTTTACCGTAATCCAGTAGCCATATAGCTTGGCAACCGCATACGGAGACCGCGGATAAAACGGCGTCTGCTCGGACTGGGGCACCTGCTGTACGAGGCCATACAGCTCTGAAGTAGAAGCCTGATAGATTTTTGTTTGCTTTTCCATGCCCAACAGTCTCACAGCCTCAAGGATTCGCAATGTTCCGATACCATCGGCATTGGCAGTATACTCCGGGGTGTCAAAGCTAACCTTCACATGGCTCATCGCCGCCAAATTGTAGATTTCATCCGGTTTTGTCTCCTGAATGATCCTGGTGAGGTTCATCGAATCGGTGAGATCGCCATAATGAAGGAACAATCTTTTGTTTTCCTCATGCGGATCTTGGTATAGATGATCTATGCGATCTGTGTTAAACAACGATGCCCTTCGCTTGATGCCGTGAACGATGTATCCCTTCTCTAAAAGTAGTTCAGCAAGATAAGCACCATCCTGCCCAGTTATCCCCGTAATTAATGCTGTCTTCATGTTGTGTGATTTATTAAAATTGCCTTAAAATGTCACTTGTTAGATTTTGACTTCCTTTACTTGGTCAATATTTTGCAGAAACCATTCATAGGTCTCCCGGATACCCGCTTCCAGTTCAATGGATGCCTTCCATCCCTTCTCCGCCATTTTTGACACGTCCATCAGCTTGCGGGGAGTACCATCCGGTTTGCTTGTGTCCCAACTGATCAATCCCTGGTGACCGGTGATCTTTTGTATCAACTCAGCCAACTCCCTAATGGTAAGGTCAACCCCTGAACCTACGTTGTATAAATTATCCTCAAACCGGTTTTCCATGGCAAAAGTGACTGCGTCAGCCATATCATCCACATGTAAAAATTCCCGCATAGGCGTACCCGACCCCCACAACACCACAGCACGGTGCCCGTCCTTTGCCGCCTCATGGAACTTCCGGATCATTGCCGGCAACACATGGCTGGTCTGCAGATCAAAATTATCATGGGGACCGTAAAGATTGGTAGGCATCAGGCTAATAAAATCCCTATCAAATTGTTTGCGAATTGCCTCACAGGCTTTTACCCCCGATATTTTTGCAAGTGCATACCACTCATTGGTAGGCTCCAAAGATGAAGTGAGCAAATACTCCTCTTTAAGAGGCTGCGGAGCAAATTTCGGATAAATGCAGGAACTACCCAGAAATATAAATTTCTCCACGTTAGTATGCAATGAGATGTCGATCAGGTTATTCTGAATAAGCATGTTATCCATCAAAAACTGATAGGGATAGTTGTTATTTGCCAAAATCCCCCCAACTTTTGCAGCTGCATCAATTACCACGGAGGGGTTTACAGCTTGAAAAAACTCACGAACAGCCTGCTGATTTCTAAGATCCAATTCCTTGCTGCTTGCACCAATTAATTCAGTGTAGCCCTTTTTTTCAAGAGACCGCCAAATCGCTGCACCAACCATACCTCGATGGCCTGCAATGTAAATCTTTGTGTTCTTCGCTATCATACTCGGTTACGCTAAGAGTTCAGGATTTTCCTTTTCCAGCCGCTCATATATTTTTTTGACGTCCTGCGCATGCGTTCGGTTTAATACCAAAATGGCGTCCTCGGTTTCTACCAAAATAACATCCTCCACCCCTAAAAACTCCACCCGCTTTTTCGAACCAATGGCTAGGTTGGTTCCTTTTCTATTGGGATCGTCCACAGGAGTATGTTCATACAAAGCCTCAAAAGAACCCATGTCAGACCACTTGAAATGGGAAGGGACCACCTTAATCCTTTTTGATCGCTCCATCACCGCGTAATCAACGCTTATCGATGGAATCTGCAAACTCTCTTCTGCCGGCAAAAAACCCTCGTCGGCGCATTCGTACGCCAATTTGGAAAGCCTGTATACCTCGGGTTCATGCTTTTGTAATTCAGCAAGAAACACCCCCGAAGAGAAACAAAACATCCCGCTGTTCCAGAGGAAATTACCCTGTGAAATAAACTCCTCTGCCTGAACCTTATTGGGTTTTTCGCGAAATGAAATCACTTCATTTCCTTTATGCTCTATATAACCAAACCCCGTTTCAGGCTTTGTGGGTACCAACCCAAATGTCACCAGATTTTCTTCACCCGCCAATGCAATGGCCTCCCTGATTGCCTCGGCGTAGGCACTCTCATCTTGGATCAGGTGATCGGATGGAGTCACCAACAGAATATCATCGGCTTGGGAAGCAAACGCTGCAAAAGCGATTGCCGCCGCCGTATTCCTAGGCATGGCCTCAATGATCTCCAAGTAGCCGGTCACACCCAACCGTTCCAAGGATTCCCTGGACAGTTCATAGTTGTCCTTGCCTCCCACTACGATCACATTTTCACAAAAGGAGAGATTACGCTTAACGGTCAATTCAAACAGGGAATGTCCATCAAAAATGGGCAAGTACTGCTTAGGTTTGGATTTTCTTGACAAGGGCCACAGCCTACTTCCAACCCCTCCGGATAAAACAACATTGATTACACGCATGTCAGAAAAGAAAAATACTATAAAACGAACTACAAATAGGTAATTAAATCAAGCGAGTAAAGGTAACAAAACCCTCGCTAAGAAGCGGCAAAAGTAAACAAAAAATATGAAATACATTTTAAAGTATTTAAATTACTTTTTGATATGTTTTTAACGATTACGCACGCCACATTCATGAACCGTATCCAAGGTGGCGAAAGACAGCCTGTCAGATACCCCTCTGAAAAAATGGACAGAATAGGTTGGGATATGGAAAGCCAAATAGATAATTTTGCCTTCAACTAACTAAATCAGCGTAAATGAGCGAGAACAGCCGATGGTTTGTCATGTACACTGCGCCCAGAGCAGAGAAAAAAGTAGCCGAACGACTATCCGAAAAAGGAATTGAAGTTTATCTGCCCATGGTAGACCAAATCCGGCAGTGGAGCGATCGCAAAAAAAAAGTGCGCGTACCGCTTTTTAACGGGTACCTTTTCGTCAATTTCACGAAAGACCGGCTGTGGGAGGCACTACAGGTGAGTGGAGCGGTAAAGTTTGTGAATTTTTCAGGAGAACATGCCACGGTTCCGCAAACTGAAATAGATACCATACGCAGGATCATCGAAACCGGAGTAGCCGTAGAAGTGAATACCGACCCCATTGAAAAGGGAGAAATGGTAAAAATATTGGGTGGCCCTCTACAAGGGTTTGAAGGGGAATGTGTCCAAAAAAGCAACCAAGATTACTTTATCATACGAATTCCCGGAATCAATCAGAACATGTTGATCAACGTACCAAGAAAATATTTGGAAGTACTCAAGGGTTAGTCATTGGATTGGACACCATCTAACCACCTCCAATCCTTCATTAGTACCATTTATTTTTTTATCTTCGTCGTTTACCGAATGTATTCTTTTGGGAACCTAACCTTATTTTGCTATGGAAAAGCACCTCTACGGAACCGGAATTATCGGAAATTGCGCTTACATCGCCCATATAGAAAAAAATTCCAACATCAGCTGGCTGTGTTTTCCGAGGTTTGACAGTGATTTTATTTTCGGATCGATGTTAGACAAAGAAAAAGGAGGCGAATTCACCATACTGCCACAAAACGGTGGTTTTCGATCGGAACAGTCTTACCTCGAAAATACCAACATCTTAGAAACTAAAATCACCAATTCAGAAGGAGAATCCTACACCATCACCGACTTTGCGCCACGCTTTGAAAACTTCAACCGTTACTATAAACCGTTGATGCTGGTCAGGAAAATAGAACCACTACACGGAGAGCCAAAAATCAAAATCAAGTGCCAACCCGTGACCCACTTCGGAAAAAAAATCCTTACCCCGTCTCCCGGAAGCAACCACATCCGGTTTTCAGGTGCAGACCAAGAAATCCGGCTTACAACGAATTGCTCCATTTCCTATGTGTTGGAAGAGAAAGAGTTTCGGTTAAACCGATCCATCTACCTGGTATTTACCTACGGAAGTCCTTTGGAAGCACCGATAGAGAGTACCATCGACCGCTTCCTAATGGAAACCACCAATTATTGGAGAAAGTGGATAAAGTCCACCAGTATACCAAACTTCAACCAGGTTCTAGTTGTTAGGTCGGCACTAGCATTGAAAATCCATCAATACGAAGACACAGGGGCCATCATTGCCTCTTCAACCACCAGTCTTCCGGAGTCTCCCGGATCTACACGAAACTGGGACTACCGCTATTGTTGGATGCGGGACACTTTCTACACCCTCAACGTCTTCAACCACCTGGGTCATTTTGAGGAGTTGGAACGGTACTTTGAATACATCCAAAACCTTCCCACTGACCGCAAGGGCAGGTATCAGCCCTTATATTCCATTACGGGCTCCGCACTTCTCGAAGAACGAATATGCGAGTTGGAAGGGTATCTGGGCAATCAGCCCGTGAGGTTTGGCAATCAGGCCTATACCCATATCCAAAATGACCTCTATGGCCAGGTTTTGGTAAGTTTGCTGCCACTTTATGCCGACAAGCGCTTCATCGAATCCGAAAAAAGCCATTCCAAACCCTTCATTAATAATCTACTTCAAAAAATCGAGGAGACGATGGATGAAAAAGATGCCGGACTTTGGGAATTCAGAAATCTGCAACAACAGCATTGTTATACCTTTCTGTTTCATTGGGCAGGAGCGTGCGCCGCAATAAAGATTGCCGATCGTCTCAAAGATTCCGCCATGAAGGAAAAGGCCGTTTTTCTAAAAAATTCAGCTGCCGACAAGATTGAACAATGCTACATCCCTGAGATGAGGGCGTACTCGCAGGCGATAGGCACCCGAAACATGGACGCCAGTACGCTCCAATTGATCACAATGGGCTATTTTGGTGACGATATCGAACGGGCAAACGATCACCTAAAAATGCTTGAAAAAGACCTTCTGGCGAAAGACTACCTATTTTACCGATACAAACATACCGACGACTTCGGTAAGCCCGAAACGACGTTTTTAATATGTGCATTTTGGTACATAGAAGCGCTTGCCTGTGTAAATCGGCTAAATGAAGCAATCGAAGGATTTGGGAAATTGACCCAATATTGCAATCACCTGAAGCTGTTTTCTGAGGATGTGGACCACCATACGGGGAGTCAATGGGGAAACTTTCCGCAGACCTACAGCCACGTTGGCCTGATGAACGCGGCTTACCGGATCGGGCAAAAACTAAATAAACCCGACTTTTTAATGTAGAAAGCAGCCTATTCAACGAAAGCCCCATGCTTTGTAATTGACGGCGCAGCAGATAACCGGATGCAGGTGCAACTCTTCAAATAAAAAATATAGAGAGGCTGAATCTGACTCGATTCAGCCTCTATCGTTTGTATGGGTATCAATTTCCCCTTCTGCCCTGCGTGGTGGAATTCCCCGAACGGCTTGAGTTGGTTGCGGGAGAATTTCGGGCAGGGGGCGGAGAGCTTACCCTTGATTGGCTTCTCGACTGGGGCCGTACGCCCACATCAGTACGTTGATTGTTTCGACTCGCTGGTGCCACCCTGCTTTGTGGTTGCGAAGCTCTTGGCGTCTGCCCTACCTGGGGTTGACGACCCTGGGAAGGAGTTGATGACATCCTGTTTCCTGCCGATGCGGCAGGACGCGCCTGTGATTGACTGGAGGTTGGTCTTTGGCTACTTTGGATCGATGCGCCGTTAGATCCCGAACTCCCTGCCGTTGCCGGACGAACTGCCTCCGACCTATCCCTGCTAGGTGTCGATTGCACCCGAGAGGATTCGGACGTAGTTGGCCTATTCACCGTGTTATCTCGTTGAACCGGTGCAGCAGACCTTTGAGGAGTAGCCTGAACTGGCCGATTAGGCTCGGCAACTGTTCCTCTCTCCGTAGTAGGTTGGGTTCTGCTCACAGGTTGCGCCGAACGAGAGGATGCAGGTGCATCCGCCGCTACTGCTCTAGGTGAACGCGCAACTTGATCCACCTCGCCACGTGTGTTGGAGGCCGTGCTGCGCGGGTTGTTGGTTGCAGGGACGGTAGCTCGATTTTCCTGCTGTCTAGAAGAGCGACTATCGCCTGCCACCGCTCGATCACCACTGGCATTTCTCCTCATTTCCTGGTATTCTGAGGAAGTGTAGGACCTTGCTGGTCTCACGTCGACAGCGTTCCCAAGTCTATTTGAGGGGGTCACCTCGGGACGGTAGAGGGTAAGTTGATTGCTTTCCAGGTTAGCCCTCCCCGGTCTATTTCCATTTGCCACTTCGTAAACAGGCACTCGACTTCTGGTCACACGCTGTAACTCGGTCCGGCTGGGACCCGCCACATAGGTCCTGTTATTGTACACGTAGGTATTGTTTATCACGGTGGTCTGATTATAGATAACCGTTACGTTTCGGGGTGGAATGTAGTAGTTATAGATGTTTCTCGCCAGAAACCTACGCCTGGGAACAAACACCCAATAGTTGACCGGGAAGCCTACGGAAACATGGACTCCCACATGAGGCATCAACGGCGCCCAGCCATAGTACCCACCTCCGGTTCTCCATTGCACCCAAGCAGGGCCCCACTCATAGCCCGGAACCCACGCCCAGCCATAAAAATCACTGAAAAACCACCTGCCATAGTGAAATGGTGCCCATCCCCAATCGTAATAAGACACCCAGGTATTCCCAAAACGGCTATTTACCCAATAACCATTTGTACGGTAGGGCTGAAACCCCGCATCTACCATGGGAATCCATATATAGCCATAGGTTGGATCCATCACCCAGTCACCATAAGGAGCCAATCCGTCATAAAAAACCTGAAAGGATACACCCCTCGCATTCAACGATGCTTCTGCTGGTTGACTAACAGTAAAAACCAAGAGCACCATTGCCATCCATCCCCCAAGGAATGTGTTATAAAGCCGATTTTTCAGGTAAGTTCTCATAGCTTTTTTGGTTTGGTTGTTTGATGTATTTTACGCATAAAATTTAATAATGTTTTACATAAATCAAATTTTACCAAACAAAAAACAATGAAAAAAACTTTTTATAAATTTTTATAAAATAAAAAGCCTATAATATAAAATTATAGGCTGATTGAATTTGATCAGGTGTGCGATATTTTATTTGGTCAAGGCATCAATTTTTTTTGCAATCTCCTCCGCTTCATACATAAGCTTGTCGGCTGCTTTCCGATCTGAGTGTGACACCTTGTGTGCTTTTTCCATTAGCATCTTGTATTCTTCCGATAGCTTTTCCTTTTCCGTTTTTTTTTTGAATAGTCCGAACATAGTCTTTTTTCTTTCGAAAACTATCAGACAACCACCATTGTTTGCATCTAGTTGAAATTCTCAAACATCAGGTCGTCACGCTGTAACTCTTCTTCTACCACTTCATCATCTTTAAAATTGATGATATCCTCTAGCGTTCCGGTACGTGTATAGTATTTCCAAGCACCTTCCTTCTTTCCATCTTCCATGGTACCTTCCGATGCCAATCTTCCATTATCATGATAGTACTTCCAAGTCCCGTCAGCTCTTCCATTTTTGTAGTTGCCCTCCGATTCTTTCACCCCATTCACGTAGTAGGTTATTCGAGAGCCGTTTCCATCTTTCAAGGTACCCGCATCCAACGTTTTGGATCCGTCATAGCTAAAGTATTCGCCCACATTCATGAGCCTTCCAAATCGCCAGGTTTCCTCTTGTGTAAGTTGTTTATTGTCGTAAAACAACCCCCAAACGCCATCTTCTTGGCCCAAGAAATAACTGCCGACGGATTTGAGCTGCCCCCCATCGTAGTAGTAAAACCACTGCCCGTCTTCACTACCTAGCTTATATTCCCCCTCTGCAACAAGTATGCCAATTTTATTAAAATACTTCCATATTCCGTGTTTGAGATCGCTCCTGTATTCTCCTATAGAATAAAGGGTGCCCTCGGGGAAAAAGCTTCTCCAGATCCCCACTTTCATACCATTTTCATACTGACCTGTTACCGACGGATTTCCATTGCTATGATTTTCGAGATACTCTCCAACGGGTACGCCGAGCTTAAATTCCATTCGTTTTGAGAGGTTTCGATTGGGGAAAAACTCCTCCCAAACACCTACCTGAATATCGTTTTCATAAAGTTCTCTGCGCGCGGTTCGTCGGTTTTCGTAGAAAAACTCCCACGTACCTGTTTTATTCCCATTCTTATCAAACTCCCGGATCGATTCTACTACATTGGTCTCTGGAAAATAAGTCGTCCATCTTCCGACTCTTCGTCCATTATCATAGGTTCCTTCTTCCATTACACGCTTATTCATGCTGTAGCGCTTGAATTCCCCATGTGGACGGTTATCCCTGTAGGTAGTTTCTACTGCCAACACACCATAGGGAGTATACTCCAAGTAGGTTCCCTGTTTTCTGTTTTGGCTGAAGTTTTGCCGGACAGCCAATTGGCCATTCTCATAATATGACAACCATTCTCCCTCTTTTTTCCCGTCCACATACCTACCCTCCTGCTTTACCTGCTTAGGATCTACGAAATTAGGCCTACCTGTCCTTCCATAGTATTCTTTATAAGGTCCCACAAGGACACTATCCTGAAAAACTGACTCCTTGATAAGCGCACCGTCCCTATCAAACTCCATGTAGGCGCCGTTCAAGAGGTTATTCTTGTAGCCTGCCACGATATGGCGCTGATTGTTACTATGGTAGGTTGCCCATTGGCCATCCCTTACACCTGCCTGAAAAGTTCCTTGCTGTATCAAGCGGTTAGTCCGCGGATCAATAAACTTCCAAAGCCCATCCATGCGGTTATTTATCATGATCCCAGATCCCATCAGAGTGGAATCCGCGTTGTATAGGTTTACCGCTTGCCCCTGCGCGTACACTTGGTGAACGGTAAATACAGCAACCATCAAATAAAAAAAGAATTTCATATGATTATAATTGTTTTTTAGCGGTCATAACTTAAACCGGTTTATCCGGATAGCCTGCCCAGATTCATCGGGGGCATGCCTAAGATAGTCGTCCCCCTGTGTGAGCACTTAACTTGAGGGCATTACATGCTTAAACTTTTAAGATTTTGTTTATCTTACGTTCATCCATCAAACTTGGTTCCAAGTTAATTCTAATAGCCAAAAAAAGTATAGTTTTCAGATAATATTTAGAAGGAAACAACGGATAGTTTTTGTGACTACCTGAATCCGCCGCGATAAACTGACTATCAAGGATCCTCCCCTGCAAGCAACAAATTAACCAGATCCTTTACCTCACCAAAAAGCTGATGGGCAACTGAATTTCGGTCACCGGCAAGGACAATGGATTTCACTAACTGCAAGCGGTATGCAGGATTTTCATCTATAAATGCACGAACGTCTGCAGATAGCGTTCGTTGAGCCCTTGCATCAATAATGGT
This sequence comes from Lunatimonas lonarensis, assembly GCF_000390185.1. Lineage (GTDB taxonomy): Bacteria > Bacteroidota > Bacteroidia > Cytophagales > Cyclobacteriaceae > Lunatimonas > Lunatimonas lonarensis. The sequence continues at coordinate 67,860 of NZ_AQHR01000054.1, forward strand.
CTTGTAGTGCCACAAAGAAACAGTTTCCGCAAAAAAGTATCCCCTATCCAACAAAAAACGCAAGTTCCTTTCCCTCCAGATTTCGGGGTAAAAGCTGTTTTGCCTTCCTACAAAAAGGAAAATAAATGTACCTCTTCCCCACCAATGGAGCAGGCGAACGTTTAAACCGACTTCTAAATCAAAGTCCCGAACCACATCGAGCACTTGGTAGGGACACTTTTCCAGCTCGTTCCCTTTACTTACTTTACTGCCATTGTACACGGAGAACCTATTGCCCAAATCTAAAGCAGCCACCCGATTGGCGACATCCAGCAGAATGGACTCATACAAAACTTTGAGCTGGTGGACTTTCTCGAAGAGCTCGCGATTGCCGGCTATTTTCCACGCCTCATCGATTTCTCCCATTTCCAAATCTACCAACGGATCAACGCGGAACCCCATGCAAACCCACTGCCAAACGCCGCGAGACAAACCAAATCGCCACGCTTGATCAAACCGGCCGCCATCGCCTCACTTATCGCTATTGGAATGGTAGCCGCCGTGGTATTGCCGTAATCCATGATGTTGTTGTAAACCTGGCTATCAGCGAGTCCGAGTTTCTGCTGTATGTACTGGCTGATTCGAAGATTTGCCTGATGTGGAATAAGCATGTTCAACTGCGAAACGTCCATCTTATTGGCCGCCAAAGCCTCCAGAATAACCTCATGAAACCTCACCACCGCGTGCTTGAATACGGCATTGCCGTTCATGTATAAGTTGAACCCCCCCGCGTCAATCATCTCCTGGGAAATCCGGACTTCCCTGCTGCTACCGGGATCCTTTACATAGAGCTCCTCCGCAAAATCCCCATCCGCATGAAGGTGGCTAGAGAGAATACCAGAATCATCCGATTCATTTGCCTGCAAGATTACAGCTCCCGCTCCATCGGCAAAAATAACCGCACTCGACCTACCTTCATCACTCTTATCCAATGCGGAGGATTGAATTTCCGCACCAACCACCAAGATGGTTTTGTACATACCCGACTTTATGTACTGATCAGCGATGGAGAGAGCATAGACAAAACCGGAGCAGGCATTTCGAATATCCAAAGCCCCTATACCCTGAAGTCCCAGCTCCCGCTGCAACAATACACCATTTCCCGGTATGAAGTAATCAGGCGTTATCGTAGCAAAAATGATGAAATCAATCTCCTTTACGGGTATGCCAGCATTGGAAATGGCCATTTTTGAAGCCTCCAAAGACATGCTTGTAACCGTATCCTTTCCAGGAACAAACCATCTTCGCTTCTCAATACCAGTGCGTTCCACTATCCATTCGTGATTGGTATTCATTACCTTGGACAGATCATCGTTGGTTACGACCCGTTCTGGCAAATAATGTCCTGAAGCAATTATTTTGGATTTTATCATCTACGTTGGGGTATATCATTTACAGTCATTGGGACAAAGTTCCTATTTATCGGGAAAATTACAAGAAGGTTGTGCATTTCAGAAAACTTTCAAGAACTACCCATTTTTTTTCTGATCAATTTTGATCCATCCGTCAACTGCGAAACTATGCTTTTCTGTGTTTTGAACAATCAAAAATGAAGTTTAGTTGAAAATACGGAAAATTCAATAATTCTACGGTAAATACAACTATTAAAAAAATTGCCAAAATTTTTCCTTTTTAAATTTTTTACGATTTATTAACCAAAAACATAATCAAATTCGGAATGTTATTAAAATAAATGCAAAAAACATTTAAGTATATTTTAGATATCAAAAAACATAAAAATAGATCCTAGTATCAGATTTGTATTTATCAAATTCAAGATTCGAACGACAAAAACTTCCTAACTATGAAAAACCAATACTATTGCCTGACACTTTCCTTTGCTCTTGGTTTATTCATCCAAGCCCTTGCCGATACTACGCAGCACCCAATAGGCAATGAAAACCTAACAAACCCTATAGTGGCATCGGATTCAATAGCAGGCATCCAAAAAACTGCAGGAAAAACGCCTATCAAAGAGAACCTTATAGCCATACAAAGCAAAGGAGACGGTACGTCCCGCAATCTTTTTGGGGAAAAGCCCCAACAACCCTCAACCGAAATTTATGCCCCTTCGAATGCCCGTTTGAGGGGATTCCGCGAAATGAACCGCGGCTTTCGCGAGATGGAACAAGACGAGAAAATCATGGGCAACGAATTTAGGTCAGAGATCCAACAAAACATCGAAGCCTACCCCAACCCTGCAAACCGGTTTGTAAAGCTGAAGACACCCTTCTCGCTGGATGTGGAAAAAGTCGAGGTTTATACCGCTTCCGGAACATTGAAAGCAACCTGGAACTTGGAATCGAACCCTTGGGGAACAAATTCAATCGAGGTGAACACTGAATCGTTGGAAGCGGGAACCTATATTTTCAGGGCATATAGCAATGGATTGCCTCTGAAACCAATGAGGATACTGATCACTCGTTGATCCATTTCTTACAAACGACCCTGGGACTTCAGTTTCCAGTACCGCATCAATCCAGTTACGGACATCCAACTTGGATTAGCGTATTCATAAAGTGCCCTTAGGGATGGAGTAACATCCCGGTTTATCATTGCCAATCGGGTGTATTCCATAAACCGAGGGGTGGCATCATCGATAGAAGCCCCTTGGTCAAACTCTTCTTTGATAAAAAAAGCCCAATCATCCAGGGATTGTTCTAGCTCACGCAAATGATCCTCGACATGCTCCACTACACCAAAGTGGGTCAAATACAGGCGGGAGGGAGAAAGTTGCCTGATTAGTTCTATGGATTTCTTCCAACGCTCCAAATGGATATCGGGAGGCGGACAGGGAGGCACTACCGGACCCCCAGAAATCTTAACGCCTGCTACGTCCCCGGTAAATAGTGTATCATCGAACTGCCAGGCTACGTGATGGGAGGCATGCCCTGGCGTATGCCATGCCGTAAAGGCAATCCCACCAAAATCGAAGGTTTCTCCGTGCTCTACCTGAATCAATGATGACTCAGAAATGGGTTCCATGCTCCCCCAGAGCCTTGCCATGTTATCGGCACCGTAAATCTGGGACGCTGAATCCCAAAGACGCTCCGGAGAGGCCAAATGGGGCAATCCCACAGGATGCACGTAAATCCGGGCACCAAGCTGGGCCAATCTCCAGGCCGCCCCAGCATGATCAAAATGGATATGGCTTAACAAAACATGTCGAATATCGGAAGGCTTGTAACCAAGCACTTCTATCTTGCCTCGTAAAACCGAAAAGGTACTCTCTGGGCCGGTTTCGACCAATACAAGCCCATCGCCGGATTGAATCAAAAATGCACCAATGGTCTGCTCTGCATCCTGAAACTGCAAATCAAGGATATGTACATGGCTTTCCTTCCTCATCCGAATAACGTATAATTTCCAAATTGATCCATCGGAAGGGTTTTGCGAATGACCGCAGCGGAATCGTTTGCCACCTGGTTGACAAGGGGAGATACCGTATAGCATAGCATGTCGTCCTCTGATCGTGGTTTCAACAGGGATTCCAATCTTTCCTCAGATGCCAAAGGATCCAGCCAAATCGACTCAGCACCTCTTTCCAAAATTACCGGCATTCTATCATGAATATCGTTTACAATACCGTTTGGTGCTGTGGTGATGATCAAAAAGGTGTGGTGAACCTCCCCTTCTGTGTTTTCATACTCATCCCAAATTCCCGCAAATGCGAAAAGGCTCTCATCTAACAACGTAAACCGATAAGGTATCTTTGTTTTCTTGCCCATCTTTTTCCATTCAAAGAAACCATCGGCAGGAACCAGGCAACGTTTGCGCCTAAATGAATTCTTAAACGAAACGGTCTCTCGGATAGTCTCGGCACGGGCATTAATAAAACGCTGGGAAACAGGCTTATTTCTTGCAAATTCAGGCGTGATCCCCCAGTAAAAATGGGAAAAACCCATAGGGCTGTCTGAGGTGATCACCGGTACCAGCTGGGTGGGCGCGATATTAAACCTAGGATGGAAGGGCTCCAGCATCTCCGCATTGAAACGCTCTTCCAAGGCCTTTTTGCTTTTTGCCAATGAGTATCTGCCGCACATAATCTATTTTTATCGATAAATATACAGGTTTAATCGAAATGGATAAAATCGAAGGATCTTTTTTCAGACCAGTAAGGCTGACCGCTCTGCCGCGGACTGAATCCCACATGTCCTCCAAAATACGGAAACTCCATAAATACGTTTTTTAGTGAGCGCCCAAGTTTTTCGGGAAAGCAACTTTTGCTCAAAAAAGGATCATTGAGCGCGTTTAGGATCAATACCGGAACCGAAATCTGATCCAAGTAGCGAATCGATGAGCAACTCTCGTAGTAATGACTGGCATTCCTAAAACCATGCAAAGGCCCTGTAACCCTATCGTCAAACCCCCTAAGGGTCGATATCCTATCCAATCCTTTAGTGGATAAAAGATCGGGAAACAATTTGGCTTTAGCGATTACCTTTCCCTTGAGCGTCTTCAGAAATCGCTGGCTATAAAGCCAATTGCCCGGCTTTGACAGCTTATCGGCAGAATCTCCAAGATCTAGGGGAACCGAAATAGCCACCGCCTTTCGTATCCCATACTTTTCCGGATCGCTTTCACCCAGAAATTTCAAGGTGAGGTTGCCTCCTAGACTGAAGCCAATGAGAAACGTATTCCGGTAACTTTTACAGGCATGCCGCACGACAATTTCCAGATCATAGGTGGCACCTGAGTGATAGAATATAGGCTGAAGATTCAATTCCCCGCTGCACCCTCTGAAGTTCCAGTTGAGAACGTCGTAGCCCATTTGGGAAAAAAAATCCGCCATGCCCACCATATAGGGTCGTTGGCTATTGCCCTCTAGACCGTGGCTGATCACTACCAGATTTTGGGAACCACGCCTCAGCCAGTCCAAATCGAGAAAATCACCGTCCGGCGTACTAATCCTTTCTCTTTCAAAGGGTAATCGCGGCACCTTTCGGAAAAGGGACGGAACAATCGTTTGAAGGTGCCCCCCTAAAAGTAGTTCGGGGTGCACATAATTTTGATTTTTTACTACAGGCATTTCAATTGTTTGCGAGAAGCCCCCCCGCCTCCCGTGGTGAAAATACTATTATTAAATTTGAATAAACATATTTTAAGAACTATTTTTGGCTTGCGGAAATTTAGAATTCGAAAAATTAACTTATGGCCGAGATAATACGAATGCCCAAAATGAGCGACACCATGGAAGAAGGGGTGATCGCACAATGGTTGAAAAAAGTTGGTGACGAAGTTAAACCCGGAGATATTTTAGCTGAGGTGGAGACCGACAAAGCCACCATGGAGCTTGAATCATATGAAGAAGGAATACTGCTCCATATCGGGGTGGAGGAAAAAGACGCTGTCCCCGTAAACGGAGTAATCGCCATACTGGGCGAAAAAGGCGAAAATATAGATGAGTTGTTAAAAGACTTGGCAGGTGGAAAATCCGGTTCCTCTGCTCCAAAAGAACCCGCCAACGAAGAAAAGGCCAGCTCAAAAGCAGAAACCAAAGAGAAAGAAGAACCCTCCGAAAAAATTGACGTTTCGGGTATATCCGCTACTATTATTGCGATGCCAAAAATGAGCGATACCATGCAGGAGGGAACCATCGCCGCTTGGCTCAAGAAAGTGGGCGATACTGTAAAAAGTGGGGATATCCTCGCAGAGGTAGAGACGGATAAGGCCACCATGGAACTGGAGTCTTACGAAGACGGTACCCTCCTATACATAGGGGTAGAAGCGGGCGATTCGATCGAAGTGGATGGCGTCATAGCTGTTATCGGTGAAAAAGGTGCCGACTTTGAAACATTGTTAAAGGCCCATAGTCAAAAAACAAAACAAGGATCCTCGGAAGAAAAGGAAGAGACGGCTCCCAAGTCCCAAGCATCTCCTGCTCCTTCAAAAGAGGAAAAGAAGGAATCCGCTCCTGCAACTAACGTCCCTTTATCCGAAAACGGTCGGGTTAAAGCTTCCCCTCTGGCCAAAAAGATCGCAAAAGAAAAAGGCGTGGACATCTCCCTCGTAAAAGGTAGTGGGGACCATGGCAGGATCATCAAGAAAGACGTGGAAAACTTCGATCCAGCCTCTGTAAAACCGACTCAAACCAATGAAGCTTCGGTAGGAGCTGCCATCGGACAGGAGTCCTACAAGGAGGAAAAAGTTTCCCAAATGCGTAAGGTTATCGCCAAGCGCTTGGCAGAAAGCAAATTTTCCGCGCCCCACTTCTACCTGACCATGGAAATCAACATGGATAAGGCTATTGAGGCGCGTAAGAGCATGAACGAAGTAGCTCCGGTAAAAATCTCCTTCAATGACATGGTTATAAAAGCCTGCGCGGTGGCGTTAAAACAAAACCCAAAGGCCAACTCATCTTGGCTGGGAGATAAAATCCGGTACAACGATCACGTGCACATAGGCATGGCAGTAGCTGTAGAAGAAGGCCTGTTGGTGCCTGTAATTCGCTTTGCAGATTCCAAGTCCTTGTCACAGATATCAAACGAAGCAAAAACGCTGGCAGGGAAAGCCAAAAACAAAGAGTTGCAGCCGAAAGATTGGGAGGGAAATACCTTCACCATTTCCAATTTGGGCATGTTTGGGATCGACGAATTCACGGCAATTATCAACCCGCCCGATGCATGTATCCTTGCAGTGGGCGGTATAAAAGAGACCGTGGTGGTGAAAAATGGTGAAATGAAGATAGGAAACGTCATGAAGGTTACGTTATCCTGCGACCACCGGGTGGTAGATGGTGCCGTCGGATCTGCATTTCTGATCACACTCAAAAACCTGTTGGAGGATCCAGTCCGTATCTTGATCTGATCCGCCATCCTACTCACACTATAAAAAGTCCTAACAACTAGGACTTTTTGTTTTTCAAGAAATGTTTGATTTAGCTAGTGAAAAAACCCCAATGACAAAGATAAAATCCACTACCGTTGTCGCCATCAAACACAATGGCGAAGTAGTCATCGGCGCAGATGGACAGGCAACGATGGGCAGCACGGTTGCAAAAAGCAGCGTCAATAAAATCCGAAAACTACAAGGCGGGAAGATCGTGACCGGCTTTGCCGGTTCCACCGCGGACGCATTCACCCTACTGGAAAAATTTGAGGAAAAACTGGCTGCCTATGGCAACAGTATGAAGCGAGCTGCCGTGGAACTTGCGAAGGAGTGGCGCACAGACCGTATGCTTAGCCGGTTGGAAGCCATGATGGTAGTCGCGGACTCAGAAGATATACTGATAATTTCTGGAACCGGCGACGTAATAGAACCGGATATGGGAATCGCCACAATAGGTTCCGGAAGCATGTACGCCCAGTCCGCGGCAAGGGCACTAAAAAAATACGCCCCACAACTTAATGCGGAAGAAATGGTACGGGAAAGCCTGGGAATAGCTGCTGATATCTGTATCTATACCAATCACAATATCATTATAGAAAAAGTAAAAGCGTAAAAGCCGGCAAGCAGCCGGCCTTTGCCGTTTAAACTTCGAAATCGTATACCTGTACCTTTGCCCATTTGGCTTTGTGATCGGCAATAAATTGAAGATGATCTGGATGTTCTTGGTATACATCGTGGTCAGGTATACTGTCAAAATATACCGTCAATGCAATGTGATAGCTGTCGTCGATAACGTCCCTTTTTTCCGTTTTGGCGGGGACGCCTACGCTAAAGTCCTTTGCAGTAGAAACTGACCCGATCTTGCGACACCCATCCATCACAGGCTGCAGGTCTGTATCAGGATTGTGAAGCCAAAAAAACACTTGATGTACGATCATATTTTGATAGTTAGGGAGTTTTATGATGATTTACAGATTCAAATATAGCGAAATTCAACCTTACGAAGAAAGGCAATACCATTTCCACCCTATAAACAACAAAACAGAATAACCTTTTCAAATGAAATACAGAAAACTGGGAAAAACCAACTTCGACGTATCGGAGATATCCCTCGGCACCTGGCAGGTCGGCGGAGGCTGGGGTCAGGATTTTGACGAGCGAAAAGCAGAAAGAATCATCCAAGCCGCGCTCGATGCCGGGGTCAATTTTATCGATACAGCCGACGTCTACGATGCCGGACTCAGTGAGGCGGCTGTCGGAAAAGCAATCAAGCACCACCCCGAAAACGTCTTTGTTGCCACGAAATGCGGTAGACAGATACAACCCCATGTAAATGAAGGCTACACCCCCACAGTGCTCCGCTCATACGTAGAAGCAAGCCTTAAAAACATGCAGCTTGACACGATAGACCTTATCCAGCTGCATTGCCCCCCTACGCCAGTCTACGATAGGCCAGAGATATTCGAACTCTTTGATAGGCTGAAAGAGGAAGGAAAGGTTCGCCATCTTGGAGTTAGTGTAGAGAAGGTTGCCGAAGCAGAGAAGGCTCTGGCCTATCCGAACGTGGCAACCGTCCAGATTATCTTCAATATGTTTCGACTCAAGCCGTCAGAGCGCTTTTTCGCATTGGCTAAAGAAAAAGACTGTGGCATAATCGTTCGGGTACCCCTCGCAAGTGGACTACTTTCCGGAGGAATGGACGCGTCCAGTAGGTTCCACCCGGCAGACCATAGGACGTTTAACCGAGAGGGACAGGCATTTGACAAAGGAGAAACGTTCTCTGGCGTGCCCTATGAGCTGGGTTTGCGGGCTGTAGAGGAACTAAGACAAGTGTTTGGAACGAACACAAAGCTCGCCGCTCACGCATTACGATGGACTTTGATGTTTCCAGAAGTAAGTACGGTTATCCCCGGGGCTTCCAGGCCGGAACAAGTAGTGGAAAATATACGCGCTTCAGAACTTCCCGCGTTAAGCACCGACCAAATGGAGGCAGTGGAACGCATCTATGAAAAGTACTTAAAAGCAGACATTCATCCGCTTTGGTAGAAAAAGAAAACACATCGCCCCGGTATTCATACCCGGGGCGATGACGTTCTTCTATTTTTGAAAAAATACTTTCGTTGAGCGAAACCTAAACTAAAAAACCATTCAAAAATTCCATTAGAATTGCCTATCCTATCAACTTTTGGATACACGCTCTCCCATCAGCAAAACCTCGCTTACCTGTACCTCGGTTACGAATTTCTTTTCTCCACTTTTATCTTCATACGACTTGCTGACGAGTTTCCCCTCAATGCCGATTTCAGATCCCTTGTCGGTGTATTTATGGATGATATCCGCGGCCTTTCCAAAAGCTACCAGGGAATGCCAGTAGGTCTCATCCACCCGTTCGCCTTTCGCATTTTTGTAAGATTCGTTGGTAGCCAGCCTAAACCTTGCCATGGTTGTGCCTGTGTTTAGCGTGCGGTAGTCTGCTTTTGCGCCCAAGCGTCCGATCAACTGTACTTTGTTTCTTAGAGCATTCATAATTGTAAGGATTTAAGGTTTAGTAAATGTTTTGTTTAACATTCGTCGAAAACGAACAGTACAAAATTGCTAAACCAACATCCCGGTATCCGTATGTTTTTCGTTTCTATCCGATTAAAAACGTTTACAAACGTTTGTTAAATCCATAATTTTACTTATATTCCCTCTTCTTTTTATTCCAAAACCTATTTTTATGAACACACTACCACTAAGAGCATGCTTAAGCTGCGGAAAAGCAATACAGGGAAGGATCGACAAAAAATTTTGCGATGACTATTGCAGGAACGCCTTCAATAACCAACGGACGGCATCCAACTCCAAGGTGATACGCAATATCAATAACGCGTTGAAAAAAAACCGGAATATTTTGGCGGCACTACTCGGAGACCGGGACGATACCATCAAGACCACCAAACAAAAACTTATCGAGGAGGGATTTCAGTTCAAATACCTCACCCACACCTATACCAACAAAAAAGGTAACATCTACGGGTACTGCTACGATCACGGATACCTCAAACTCGACAACGACTGGTTTCTGATCGTAAGGCAAAAGTCTGTTTAAGGCTTACGCGAAACTGTAGGGCGGGTACCCTTTGGCTTATTGGGTGCTGGTAGCTGGATGGCGTTTGGCCAAGGTGACTGTTTTTACCACAAAACTTCATGGAATGCGCGAAGCTTCAAAACGAGTTATTACTCGCTTTATGAGGCAGGAAAACGATGAGCTTAACAAGCCCGTCTTCCCGGAAATTCTACAGCGACCCATCTCGTTTTAGCCTTGCAGGTTGAGCGTTCGTTGTTTTTTTCTCTGGTAGTTGTCTGTTTCATTTTTAGTTGTAAATTTGTAACCATTGTATAAGGTTAAACAACTTGGTTATGAAGGAATATTTGTCGCTGTCCGAAGCCTCTGAACTTATTGGTAAAAGCAAAGAAACACTTAGACGTTGGGATAGGGAGGGTAAACTATCCGCTGTCCGTGAGCCTATGAGTAATTATCGTGTTTATAAGCGAGAACAAGTCGAAACACTCTTTGCTGATTTTTTCAGTCACGATGTGGTAGATACTGTTTCTAACTATGTTGAACCGAATAATGAATATAATGTCCTAGAACTGTTTGCTGGAGCGGGTGGCTTGGCTGTGGGTCTGGAAAAAGCCGGATTGAAATGTGTCGCATTGAATGAGATTGATAAGTGGGCTTGTCAAACTTTGCGAAAAAATCGTCCAAACTGGAAAGTCTTGGAGGGTGATATTAAAGACTTTGACTTCAAAAAATATCATAATTCCGTTGATGTTGTAACTGGAGGTTTTCCTTGTCAAGCGTTTAGTTATGCAGGCAAAAAACTGGGACTTGCTGATGTAAGAGGAACTTTGTTTTATGAGTTTGCAAGGGTTGTCACAGAAGTTAACCCACCAATTTGTATCGGAGAAAATGTCCGTGGTTTACTCAGTCATGATAATGGAAAAACTTTGCAAGGAATGATTTCAATTTTAGATGAAATTGGCTATAATGTTGTCCCTGTTCAAGTTTTAAAAGCTATTAACTATAAAGTGCCACAAAAACGTGAGCGTTTGATACTGGTTGGTGTTAGAAAAGACATAGAGTTGAAGTATGAATATCCTAAACCACACAATAAAATCTATAATTTGAAAGATGCCTTACAAAAAGGCGAACTTTACGACACCAATGTTCCAAAGTCTCCAGGTGCAAAGTACCCGCAGAGCAAAAAAGAAGTTTTGGATCTAGTACCGCAAAAAGGATATTGGCGTGACTTACCGCTTGATATTCAAAAAGAATTTATGGGTGGTAGTTTTCATTTAGGTGGAGGAAAAACTGGAATTGCAAGGCGTATTGGTTGGGATGAGCCTTGTTTAACTTTAACTTGTAGTCCTGCTCAAAAACAAACGGAAAGATGTCACCCTGAAGAAACCCGACCTTTCACAGTCCGAGAATATGCTCGTATCCAAACTTTTCCTGATGATTGGGTCTTCGAGGGTTCTATGGCTCAACAATACAAACAAATTGGAAATGCTGTCCCTGTTAATTTAGGCACAGAGGTCGGCTATTCGATTGTAAAGTTTTTGAATCAATTATACAGTGTCAGAAAGTAGAGGGACTGTTCATTTGTACTTTTCTACGATTTCTACAGCTAAAGTTTTGATTGTTTGTTCGACGACCTTACTTCCATCTACCTCTAATGCGACTTCACCTATTGCATCAATCAATTCAAAATAAAAATCATCTTTCCCAGTTAGCCTATGCCAAAAATCCTTCCCTATGATTACTGGATATGTATTTCCAATTCTCCGATAATGAGAGCTTATTTCTTCTGATTCCCCATAAACAACTCCAACAACCATATCATTTATTCCAACATTAAGATTATTTGTTCTGGCTAAAGCCCTTACACCGTTGAAGTGATTTATTATAGTTGTAACATCATCGTGATTTATTGTGTTAGGCCCAGCTTTTAACTGACAATATTTCTTTCGCCCGTCAATGGCATCAATAAATTCAATGTCTATACCTTGTGTTGTTGAGCCTAAACCTTGGAAAAGGGAGCTTATCAAACTTTGGATTTTCATTCCAAATGAGGTATTAATCGAAGAACCCAAAATTTATAATACTCCCCTAAAATGGTACCAGAGGTTAAGTTAAAAAA
>NZ_AQHR01000055.1 GCF_000390185.1 Lunatimonas lonarensis
GTATACCAAGACATCACTGTCATGACTTTTAAGAAGGAAAATTACACGACCACCGTGCAGAAGGCAAAGGTCGTCGTGCCGGGATTCAGAGAGGCTTTCTCCCGGTTTGAAGAACGAATGGTCCTCGACCAGTGCTCCAGGAGCATGGCCAACAACTACGGACGAAACATCGCACATCTCGCGCTCCACTTCGGCAAGGTCCCCCACGAAGTGCCCATCGACCAGATCAACTCCTACCTCTACCGCCTCACCGTCCACGAAAAGCTCTCCGTCAGCTTCTTCAAGCAGACCGTCTTCGGCATGAGGTACTGGTTCAGGCTGTTCGGGCTCGACCAGCACGCCCTGCAGATGCCCGTCATCAAGAAGACCGAAACCCTGCCCACCGTGCTCTCCAAGCAGGAGTGCAGGGAGATATTCGCCGCCCCACGCCTGCTCAAGCACCGGTTCCTGCTCGCCTTCGCCTATGCAGGCGGGCTGCGCATGAACGAACTGCGTATGCTCAAGATCAGCGACGTGGACCTGCAGCGCAGGCAGATCCATATCCG
>NZ_AQHR01000056.1 GCF_000390185.1 Lunatimonas lonarensis
GAGGACAGATAGGGAACTAATCCCTATCTTCCTACTCGATTATTCAACAGCGGGGCAGCAATCCCTTATTGTTCCGATCATCCTTTTGAGATCTCAAAGTTTACCGGTTTTCCCTTGATGGTATTGCTGTTCATCACGCTGATCACGTGGTTTACATCTTTTTTCGGAACGTCTACAAAGGAGAAGTTCTCAAATATGTCTATACCGCCAATGCTTCTTCCGGGCACGCCGGTTTCGCCAGCTATGGCACCCACGATGTCATTCGGACGGATACGGTCTTTCTTGCCCAAGTTAAGGAATAACCTGGCCATGTTCGGTTCTCTTTCTTTTTTGCCTTTTGGGCCTCGATCACCACGGTCTCCCCGCTCGGTGCGTCCTTTCCGGTCGGAACGTTCGAACCGGGATTCCCTTCCGTCCCTTCGACCTCTTCCATCTCCTTTATCCTTTCGGCCTATATCGAGGCTGAAGTTTACCTCGTTCAGCTCTTTAACGGCGGATCTCATCTGCATCTTTACAAGGCCAAGCGCGACCTCGTCCAGCGTCAATCCCTCCTCCAACATCTTCTCAATAGTTGCCGAATAAACGCTGTTGTCTTCTTCTTTGGCAACCTTGCGTTTGACATCCAGTACGAGTTGATCTTTCTTCATCTCCAGCATTTCGGCTGCAGAGGGAGGAGTCATCTTTTGGATGGATGTTTTGATAAAGCGCTCCAGGTCTCCGATTCTTCCCAGATCCCTTCGGCCTGTTACAAAGTTGATGGCAGTTCCGGATTTTCCCGCCCTACCGGTACGGCCTATACGGTGTACGTAGTTTTCTTCGTCGAGGGGTAGGTCGTAGTTGAATACAGCCTCCACGTTATCCACGTCTATACCCCTGGCGGCTACGTCAGTGGCTACGAGTACACTGCAATGTCCTTTACGGAACTTGTTCATTACTTTGGTACGCTGAGCCTGCGAAAGGTCACCATGCAGTGCCTCCGCCTGGATGCCACGGGCGATCAATTCCTCGGTTACCTCATCGGTAGCCCGCTTGGTATTGCAGAAAATCAGACTTAGATTGAACTGATTTACATGGATCAACCGGGTGATCAGATCCATTTTCAAAGGACTCTTTACTTCGTAGTAGTGCTGGGCGATGTTTTCTACGGTCAGCTCTTTACGTACCACCTTGACAATCTTCGGATCTTGTTGATACTTCTTGGTAAGATCCATTATGGGTTTTGCCATGGTTGCCGAGAAAAAAACGGTCTGTCTTTCGTCGGGCATGGTCTTTAGAATGGTCTCGATGTCGTCCCTGAATCCCATGTCCAGCATCTCGTCCGCCTCATCCAATACGACGATGCCAACTTGCCTAAGGTCCAAGGTTCCTCGGTCAAGATGATCCATGATACGCCCGGGTGTGCCCACTACCACCTGTACACCCTTTTTGAGCGCACGGATCTGACGGTCAATCGGATCTCCACCGTAGATACAGGTAGAGGAAAGACGTCGCTTGTATTTGGCGAGCTTGTTGATTTCACCCTCCACCTGAACGGCCAGTTCACGCGTGGGGCATAAGATCAGCGCCTGTGGCTTGTTGCTGTCCACATCCACCATATCAATGATAGGTATGGCGAAGGAAGCCGTTTTTCCTGTTCCGGTCTGGGCCTGACCGATCACATCGTGACCTTCCAGCAACAAGGGGATGGTTTGGGCTTGGATGGGGGAAGGTTGGGTAAAGCCCATATCTTCCACTGCACTCAAGATCTCTTCCGAGACCCCGAGGTCTGAAAATAATAATTGTTGTTCCATGATGTTTCCTTACTTCTCTGAGCTACGGTTTTCCAAATCCCACTAACTAGCAACAGTAAGGAAACCCACAGCGATGGAGAAAAATTGTGAATAATTGAAGTGCAAAGGTATGGATAATTATTTGGAAATAAAACTATCTACCTGCAAAAAAGAAACTTTATGCAATGGTTCAGCTAATTATCGGTGAAAATATTCGGAAAAGTAAAGGAGGATGTCCGAAAAGTCGGCTTACCTGCTTGTAAGGTGGCAAGCTTCATCCGCCTACGAAGTGAAACAAGTTAAGAGCGTAGCATTGAAATACTATCAGAGAAAGTGAAGGACGTCAGTCTTGAAATCTTTTCTGTCCTGCCTTCAAGACAAGGATTTTTCGATTTTAAAAACCAAATCGGCAACATCTCCAGGCTTTTTCCGGATATCCGGAAAGCTCGCCGCATAAAAAAGGCTGCCCTTTTCGGACAGCCTCTTTTTACTAGGTCTTATCTTTCAGAAATCGGTACAAATGGTCGTTGGGTCGGCCCAACATACACCTGACGCGGCCTGCCTATGGGCTCGCCATTTTCTCTCATTTCCTTCCATTGGGCTATCCAGCCCGGAAGTCGGCCCAGCGCAAACATAACGGTAAACATGTCGGTGGGAATACCCAAAGCACGATAGATGATACCGGAGTAAAAATCTACGTTGGGATAAAGTTTTCTGTCTACGAAATACTGGTCTTTCAATGCGGCCTCTTCGAGTTCCTTGGCAATGTTCAGTACGGGATCGTCTATACCCAGCTTGGCCAATACCTCATCGGCAGCTTTTTTGATGATTTTTGCCCTTGGGTCGAAGTTTTTGTATACCCTGTGTCCAAAACCCATCAGTCGGAAGGGATCGTTTTTATCCTTGGCTTTTTCCAGGTATTTTTTGGAATCACCACCATCGGCTTTTATTGCTTCCAACATTTCGATTACAGATTGGTTGGCACCTCCGTGCAAGGGTCCCCAGAGAGCGTTGATACCGGCAGAAATAGAGGCATAGATGCTAGCCTGGGAAGAACCCACTACACGTACCGTAGAGGTCGAGCAGTTTTGCTCGTGATCGGCATGGAGGATAAGCAACTTATCCAGTGCTTTGGAGATGACGGGATCCGCCTCGTATTTTGCCGCAGGCAGCGCAAACATCATCTTGAGGAAATTGCTGCAGTAGTCCAGTTCATTGTCTGGATAATTTACCGGATGGCCGACTTTGTTTTTGAAAGCCCATGCGGCAAAGGTAGGCATCTTTGCCATCAGCCTTACGATGCTCAGTTCGATTTCCTCCTGCGTATTGTTTGGATCGAGGGAATTGGGATAAAAGGCAGTCAGCGAACAAATCAATGAGGACAATACACCCATTGGGTGTGCTACAGAGGGAAATCCATCGAGGATCTTTTTGATATCCTCGTGTACCAAGGTATGGGTAGTAATACGTTGCGAGAAGCGTTCGTATTGTGTCTTACTGGGTAGTTCTCCATTGATCAATAAGTAGGAGACCTCCAAAAAATTCGATTTTTCTGCTAATTCCTCTATATCGTAACCCCTATATCGCAGGATCCCCTGTTCACCGTCCAGAAACGTGATGGCACTTTGGGTAGAACCGGTGTTTTTAAACCCGGGATCCAATGTAATCAGTCCCGATTGGCCTCTCAGCTTAGCGATATCTATGGCCTCTTCGTTTTCTGATCCTGTGATTACCGGTAGTTCAAATTCTTTACCTTTGAAGGACAACTTAGCAATTTCAGACATATGGTTTTCGTTAATCTATTTTTGATATTAGCTCTAATTAAATCCTGATTTGAAATTTGGCGTCAAGTTAATAAAAACAGCGCAATTTTTTTGCAAAAATTACATTATGGGCAGCGTTGGCATTGGTTTTTTGGCCATTCATTAATCGACAAACTTTTCTTTTGAAACGGCATGTGCCCCTGCTTGGTTTAAATTAAAAGCAAAAAAATTAGCCTGATAAACAGCTTGGTATACAAACGAGAGAAATTTCTATCACGGCGTTAACGCATCAAAAAACAAATAGCCCCGGAGGGCTATTTGTTTAGTCGCAGAAATGCTCGAAAACTTCTACAAGGTGATCGCCGATCATCTTTGCATTGCGGCCTTCGATGTGGTGCCGCTCGATGAAATGAACCAGCTCGCCATCCTTGAACAGTGCCATGGCCGGGGACGACGGGGGATAGGGGAGTACATACTCACGTACTTTCGCCACCGCATCCCGGTCATTTCCCGCAAACACTGTAGCCAACTTGGTAGGTTTTTTTGATGCTTGGTTGAGTGCATACCGCACACCGGGCCTTGCGGCACCAGCGGCACAGCCGCACACCGAATTGACGACAATAAGGGTCGTGCCCTCATGGGATTTCAGGTGGTTATCCACATCATCTGCGGTTCGAAACTCCTCAAAACCGGCATCGGTAAGTTCTGCACGCATGGGTGCTATCAATTGTTCTGGATACATAATGCAACGTTGTTTTATAGAAAGCCTAGTTCAAGTTTTGCCACTTCGGACATCATATCCTGCGAGTAGGGAGGATCAAAGGTGAGTTCCACCTCTACATTGGAGACACCTTCGATTTCCTGCACCCGCTGCTTCACCTCAGAGGGAATGGATTCCGCAGAAGGACAGTTAGGAGAGGTAAGGGTCATTAGAATATATACATTGTTTACAGGGTAAACGGTGATTTCGTAAATCAGCCCCAGTTCATACACATCCACCGGGATTTCGGGATCGTACACCAATTTGATTGCGTTGACGACTTTTTGCTTCATTTCGGCGGTTTCGCCGGTATTTACAGTGGTTTCCATGGTGTCGAATGGGTTATTAGGAAGTCTTTAGTTTCGACTGGTAGGCCAGTGCATATAGTTTCATTTGCTTGATCATGGACGCCAGCCCGTTTGAACGTTGAGACCCGATGATATCTCCCATGCCGATTTTATCAATAAAATAAAGATCAGCCTGTAGTATCTCCTCTGGCGTCCGTCCGGACAAAACACGTATCAAAAGACCGATGAGTCCTTTGGTGATATCCGTGTTGGAGTCTGCATGGAACAGAATCCGGTTATTTGTCATCTCGGTCACAAGCCAAACCTTCGATTGGCATCCTTTGATCAGGTTGTCATCTATTCGGTGTTCATCTGGGAATTGGGGCAACTTGTCTCCGAGTTCCATGATATAAAATATGGTGGACTCCCGATCATTGCCCAAAATGCTGAACTCCTCGATGATCTCTTCCTGTACCTGATTTATGTCAGCCATTTAGTTTTTTCTTTTTGCAATTCGCTCCAGACTTTCGGCCAGCCGGTCGATTTCTGACTTCGTGTTGTAAACAGAAAAGGAAGCCCTGACGGTTCCTTCCAGTCCCAGTCTTTTCATCAGGGGCTGTGTGCAATGATGGCCTGTGCGAACGGCAATGCCCGAAGCATCCAACATCATGCCCACGTCAAAAGGATGCACCCGATTGATAAGAAAACTCAATACACTAACCCTGTTTCGTGCGGTGCCTACCGGAATGAAGCCTTTAATCTCAGAAAGTCGCGAAATCGCATAGCGCAATAGATGGTCTTCCTGTTTTTTAATGGCTGCCTTGCCAACTTCATCGATAAACCGAAGTGCTTGTCGAAAGGCGATCACATCTCCAATGTTGGGTGTTCCGGCTTCAAACTTAAAAGGGATCTCGTTGTAGGTTGTCCCCGCAAAATCCACTTCTTTGATCATTTCTCCGCCACCTTGGTAGGGCGGCATGATCTCCAAAAGTTCACGTCTTCCGTAGAGAACCCCTACACCGGTAGGTCCATATAGCTTGTGTGCCGAAAACGCCAGAAAATCACAGTCCAGCTCTTTTACATCCACTTCCAGATGGGAGGTGGACTGGGCGCCGTCCAGCAATACTTTTGCCCCTACCGCATGTGCCTTGGCAATGATCTCCTCTACCGGATTGATGGTGCCAAGGGCGTTTGATACGTGCACTACGGATACCAGCTTGGTCTTCTCAGAAAGCACCTCATCCAATCGATCCATGTCCAGTTCTCCCGAGTCAAGTACGGGAATAACCCGCAAAGTAGCTCCCTTTTCCTGACAAAGAAGTTGCCAAGGAACAATATTGGAGTGGTGTTCCAGGCCGGATACAAGTATCTCGTCCCCGGACTGTATGAACTTTCGGCCAAAGGTAGCGGCAACAAGATTGATGCTCTCAGTCGTTCCTTTGGTAAATATAATTTCTTCTGCCTCCCGGGCCCCAATAAATCGTTGCACGGCCTTACGGGTTTCCTCGAAGTAGTCGGTCGCGCGGGCGGCAAGGGTATGCGCTCCCCGATGGATGTTGGCGTTGTCCTTCTCGTAATAACCGGTGAGCGCGCGGATGACCGTATCCGGCTTCTGGGTTGTGGCCGCGTTGTCCAGATAGACAAGTTGTTTCCCATTTACTTCTTGATGAAGTATAGGAAACCTATTACGAAGTTGTTCAATGTCAAAATCCATCAGGTCATACGGAGTAGTTGCTTCCGAGCCGTTCTTGGATAAGGTTGACACAGTATTCCCTGAAATCATCGTTTTTGATATGGTCTAGTACCTCACCTGCAAATGCATAAAGTAGCAATGCTTTGCCCGCCTCCTTGGATATACCACGGGCCCGGAGGTAAAACAGTGCCTCTTCATCCAGTTGTCCGGTCGTACATCCATGCGAACACTTGACATCATCAGCCCAAATCTCCAACTGAGGTTTGGTATTGATCACAGCATCTTCTGAAAGAAGGATGTTGTTGTTTTGCTGAAACGCATTGGTTTTCTGGGCGTCCTGGCGCACAAATATCTTTCCGTTAAATACCCCTCTTGAACGATCGGCCAAAATGCCCTTATACAGTTCGTTTGATTCGGCGTGAGGCTTGGTGTGATCCACATTGGTGTGGTTGTCCACATGGGTAGTTCCGTTGAGAAGATACAGCCCGTACATGTTACCGACCGTATTGGAATCCAACAGGTTTAGGGTAAGGTTGTTTCGGATCAATAGGCCTTGCAGGGAAACAACAAGTGATGTGAAGGTGGCATCTTTGGTAATATTCACCTCCGTATTGTTTACTTCAATGGTTTGCTTGCTCTCGTCCTGCAGTTTATAATGATGTACATGGGAGTTCTGCCCCACGGCCACTTCCATTACCCCGTTGACCAAAACTGGACTTTCGTCCAGATTTACCATTCGCTCAATGACAGTGACCTCTGAATGCACTCCTGTGCGCAAAAATAGCCGGGGATGGACCGTCTGACCGGTGGAGGAGGAAGAAATCAGGTGTAATACCAGAATCGGTTTGGAAACTCGGGTGTTTGCCGGAATGTCCACATATAGTCCATCACGAAAGGCCATCTGATTTAATGCAACGAAAGGATCCTTCGAGGGTTTAGCGATCGTGCCCAATTCCTGCGGCATTACCCCATCGGAAAAAAGGCTTGTGGTAAACTCGTCTTTCGGGTTGGAACTTAGTTCGGCAGACCAACTTCCATTGTTGAACACCAAAAGGTGGGCATCCAAGTTGGGTATAAGATGTCTGCGTACCAAATCATGATCGAGATGAGCTGACGGGGAAGCGTGACCGACGTTTTCAATTGTCGACTCAATACGCTTCGTTATAGGAGTGAACTTGTACTCCTCGCTTTTGGCAGCAGGGAATCCGTCCTTTTGGATAAAGCCGGCTCCCTGAATGGCCATTTCAGCCCAAGGTGCAGCTGGTTTATGACTATAAAAAGCCTCCAAAAACGCGGAGGCAAGTGTATCATTTTGTTTGACTATGGCTGTCATTTGCATTGGTTTTCAGATGAAGTCGAGCCCGCCAAGATCAGGCGAATTTGACGAAATCGTCACGCAGTTGAATACTTTTTTTTTCAGAATCTAACCGGAGCGAATTGGCGATTTCCAATTTCCATTACGTTCAGGTATGCGTCTAATCACCAGACCGAACCCGCTGTGATTTGTTATGTACGTGCCAATCGAACCCAATTGGGAGAAGTTCCTACGCGATGGTGCCCGCTACTTCCTCCTTGATCCAGTCATATCCCTTTTCTTCCAGTTCCAGCGCCAACTCTTTGCCTCCCGACTTTACGATTCTTCCCTTGTACAATACGTGAACGAAATCGGGTACGATGTAATCAAGAAGCCGCTGATAATGGGTTACGACGATGGTAGCATTTTCTTTAGATTTCAGTTGGTTAACACCGTTCGATACGACTTTGAGTGCATCAATATCCAACCCGGAGTCTGTTTCATCCAAAATAGAAAGAGTAGGCTCCAATATGGCCATTTGGAAGATCTCATTCCGCTTTTTTTCTCCTCCCGAAAAACCTTCGTTGAGTGAGCGGCTTAGCAGTTTCTGATCAATTTCTACGAGCTTCATTTTCTCCTTCATCAGGGAGAGGAACTTAACGGCGTCCAGTGGCTCCTGCCCACGATATTCCCTTACCTGGTTTACCGCGGTGCGAAGGAAGTTGGTGGAGCTCACTCCAGGGATTTCGACAGGATACTGAAAAGCCAGGAAAACCCCTTCGCGTGCGCGGTCTTCAGGGCTAAGTTCCAATAGATCCTTCCCTTTGAAAATAACTTCACCTTCTGTTACTTCATATTCTTCCCTGCCGGCCAGTACCGATGCAAGGGTTGATTTTCCGGATCCGTTTGGCCCCATGATGGCGTGTACTTCTCCGGGATTGATTTCTAAATTAATACCCTGTAATATAGGGGTGCCATCAATTGAGGCATGAAGATTTCGTATGCTTAGCATGGTCGGTTTTAGTTTATATTATCCTACACTTCCCTCTAGGGTAAGCGCCAATAATTTTTGAGCTTCCACGGCAAACTCCATGGGAAGTTGGTTCAATACTTCCTTGGCGTACCCGTTTACAATCAGTGCAACGGCATCCTCCGTAGCTATCCCTCGTTGATTGCAATAAAATATCTGATCTTCGCCAATCTTGGAAGTAGTGGCCTCATGCTCAACTTTGGCACTGGAATTGGCAATATCAATGTATGGAAAGGTATGGGCACCGCAATGGGATCCCATCAACAGGGAGTCACACTGGGAAAAATTCCTTGCATTTACCGCACGTTTCATCACTTGTACCTGTCCACGGTAGGAGTTTTGGGAGTGACCTGCAGAGATGCCCTTGGATACGATCCTGGATCGGGTATTTTTGCCAATATGTATCATTTTGGTTCCCGTGTCGGCTTGTTGGTAATTGTTGGTTACCGCTACGGAGTAAAATTCACCCACACTGTGATCCCCTTTTAGAATACATGAGGGATACTTCCAGGTAACAGCTGACCCGGTTTCAACCTGTGTCCAAGAAATTTTGGAATGATCACCCGCACAGATACCACGTTTAGTGACAAAATTGTAAATACCTCCCTTGCCTTCTTTGTCGCCGGGATACCAGTTTTGCACGGTGGAATATTTTACTTCGGCATTTTTTTCAGCGTAGATCTCCACCACAGCTGCGTGTAGTTGGTTTTCGTCTCTTTGGGGCGCGGTACATCCTTCCAGATAGGAGACATACGAATCCTCTTCGGCTACGATAAGGGTACGCTCAAATTGACCGGTATTGGCGGCATTGATACGGAAATAGGTGGAAAGTTCCATAGGACATCGAACGCCCTTTGGGATGTAACAGAATGACCCGTCGGAAAAGACAGCAGAATTAAGGGCTGCGTAGTAATTATCGGTGATGGGAACTACCGACCCTAGGTATTTTTTCACCAGTTCAGGATGTTCCTGAACGGCCTCGCTAAATGAACAGAAAACAATTCCTAGCTTGGACAGCGTATCTTTGAATGTGGTGCCTACGGAAACCGAATCCAGTACGGCGTCTACGGCAATTCCCTGAAGTCGCTTCTGTTCGTTTAGGGAAATGCCCAATCGCTCATATATCTTCAATAATTCGGGATCTATCTCATCGAGTGACTTGGCTTTTTTTGCCTGCTTTGGAGCGGAATAATATTTCAGTTTTTGTAAGTCAACCTTAGGATAATCTACGTTCGCCCAGGAAGGCTCCGTCATCGTCTCCCAATGTCTAAAAGCTTTCAGCCTCCAATCGAGCAACCACTGAGGCTCTTCTTTCTTTGCAGAAATCCAACGGATAATGTCTTCATTCAGCCCTACAGGAGCCTCGTCGGCTTCGTAGTTGACGGACCAGCCGTGCTCGTATTCTTTCGAGGTGAATTCTTCTAATATTTCGTTATCTTTAGCCATTTGCTGAGTTATTTAGACTAATTATATTCAACCGGACAAATATACAACGAATATCTAATTTATATTGTTCATTGTACGGCTTATTTAGCTCAACAAAATGATTTTTCGTTAACTAATATACTGAATTACATTGGTTTATAATTTTCGATGCCTATGTGAAGGTGATATCTGTCTATTTGAAAAGGATAAATAAAACAATAAATAACGCAAAATGTAATTTATTTAGATTTAATCTAAATAATTAACTTTAGGATGGTTTAGGTCGACGGATCAAATAGCTGAATAGGACGGTTAATACTTTCCTCCAAAACAATCAGCGTTTCCGTACGGTCTATCCCTTCCACTTGCTGAATCTTGTTGAGGACGTCCCGAAGGTGGTTGGTGTCTTTGCAGATGATCTTGGCAAATATGCTGTAGTTACCGGTGGTGTAGTAAGCGTGTATAACCTCGGCTATTTCTTTGAGTCGTTCGATTACGTTGTCATAGAGGGAGCTTTTTTCCAAGTAAATGCCCAAAAAAGCCGAGATATCATAACCCAATTTGGAAAAGTCTATGTTTAAGGTGGCACTTTTTACAATGCCCATGTCTTCCAATTTCCTCATTCTGACGTGTACGGTTCCGGAAGAAACAAAAACCTTTTTTGCGATTTCAGTATACGGTGTTTTCGCATCTTCATTGAGTAATGAGATGATTTTTAGGTCTATATTGTCAATGTCTAAAATTTTATCCATTTTTTTGAGGGTTCTTTGTCGGTTTCAAAATAAAGATGCGGTTAAATTACTGATTTGTCAAAATAAACGCAATCTTTTTTTCTATCGCTAATACTTTAGGTAAAATTTTCTGAATTTTTGATTCTGGGTTCCTGTTATTTTTGGGTTTTATGAATGCTCGAGTTTCAACCTATTTTTCGAAAAATTCAGAATGTTCCCCTTTTTTTCCGAGCAATCTTTGAGAGCTACCGCTGGTGGAAGATCCCGCGATTAAAGTGGTTTTGAATCCGGATTTTCGTAGATTTTTGGTCTTTTAACCTGAGGATGTGAGCCAAGTAGTTCGATTTTTTTGAGGTTACGTATCGCTTTATTATATTGTAGTGCGAATAATCCGAAATTTACCTATACGATAATTACCATGCCATTCTCGCCGTGCTTTCGACCTTTGGGACGAAGTTTATTTGTTTACCTCTTTACTGCTGTTTTTGGTTTCATAAACTTCGCCTGTGACAACCCACAGAGAGACGTCAGTTTGTCTGGTGACGGCGTGCTAAGTTACAATTTCCACGTAAGGCCCATTCTTTCTGACAAGTGTTTTGCCTGTCACGGGCCGGATTCTAAGAAACGGGAGGCAGGCTTGAGGTTGGATACGCCGGAAGGTGCCTATGCAGCACTTAAAGATAGACCTTCCGCACATGCAATCGTGCCCGGAAAGCCCGCAAGTTCTGAGGCGATAGCGAGGATTTTTTCTTCTGATCCCGGTGAATTGATGCCTCCGCCCGAGTCCAATCTTTCGCTGACCGAATCTGAGAAGGACTTGTTGCTTCGCTGGGTAAAACAAGGGGCTGCCTACGAGCCTCACTGGGCGTTCGTAGTGCCCCAAAAAGCAGATGTACCCGTAGATCGAAAAGACCAGTGGTCGAGGAATGAGATTGACCGGTTTCTATGGAGAAGCATGAAGCATCAAGGCCTCAAACCAAACGAGCAGGCAGAAATTCCTTTTTTACTGAAGCGTGTGGCACTGGATCTGACCGGATTGCCACTATCAAGTGACGCACTTATTAAGTACACCGGTATGTCTGTGGATCAGGCGATGGATCAGCTGGTCGATTCCTTGCTCATGACCCCTGCTTTTGCAGAGCGGATGGCGGGTTTTTGGTTGGATGTTTCCAGGTATTCCGATTCCTTCGGGTACCAGAACGATAATTATAGAACCCAATGGCCTTACCGGGATTGGGTTATACATGCCTTTCGCAAAAATATGCCATACGATGAGTTTATCACTTGGCAATTGGCAGGTGACCTGCTGCCTAATCCCACCAAGGAACATATTTTAGCGACTGGATTTAACCGTAACCATAAGTACACCGAGGAAGAAGGCGTGATAGATGAGGAGTATCGGGTAGAGTATGTGGTGGATAAGACCAACACCTTTTCGAAGGCCATACTTGGCCTTACGATGGAATGTGCGCAATGCCATGACCACAAATACGATCCTGTTTCCCAAGAGGATTACTTTAGCCTGTACGCGTTTTTCAACAACACTCCTGAAAAAGGGTTCGAAGGCGGAGCTGGCTCCGCAGTGCGGTCCAAAACCCCACTAATGACCATTGAACCAAAGGATTTGGAAGGTATCTTAAGCTTCATCAATCATAAAGACACCACATCGGTTGTGGTTTCTGTAATGGAAGAGTTTCGGGATACCCTGCGAACCACCTACGTGCTTGCCCGAGGTGCCTACGATGCACCTACCGATCAGGTAGTTACGCCCAGAACCCCGACTTCGGTGTTGGCATTTGATGAAAACCGCTTCAAAACCAACCGCTTGGGGCTGGCCGAATGGACCTTTTCGGAGGAAAACCCTCTGACAGCCCGTGTGTTTGTCAATTTGATCTGGCAGGAGCTTTTTGGGAAGGGGATTGTGGCTTCCTCCGGGGATTTTGGTCTGCAGGGTGACCTCCCTTCGCATCCCGAGCTGCTAGACTGGCTGGCAGTGGATTTTAGGGAAAACGGATGGGATATCCGTTACCTCCTAAAAAAGATCATGCAATCGGCTGCCTACAGACAATCCGGAAAGGTATCTAAGGAATTACTGGAGAAAGATCCGGACAACGTATATCTGGCCAGGTTTCCACGCCTGCGACTTCCCGCCGAACATATACGGGATTTTGTGCTCGAAAGCAGTGGTTTGCTCGTACATGAGCTGGGAGGTCCAAGCGTAAAGCCCTATCAGCCGGAAGGGCTTTGGGAGGCCTCCTCCTCAGGCAGGGGTGAACTGGCCGTTTACCGTATGGATTCTGGTGATAAGCTGTATAGGCGGGGAATGTACACTTTTATTAAATTGACCTTACCTCCACCCGCCCTCCTGATTTTTGACGGTAGCAACCGCGATTTATGTCAAATCAAGCGAAACAGGACAAACACGCCATTACAGGCCTTGGCCTTAATGAATGACCCTATGGTATTGGAAGCGGCCCGTGTATTGGGAGCCAGGCTCGCGAAAGCCCACTCCTCACCGGAAAATGCCATTCAGGAAGCCTATCGGCGTATTTTGGGCAGAGAGCCGAAGCAGCAGGAGCGGCAACTTATGCTTGACTTCTTCCATGATGAATATGACCGCTTCCAAGAGGATCCACAGCGGGCTGAACGGATAGTCCGAGTAGGCAAGTTTCCTCTTGAGCCATCAAACGATCCGTTGGCAGATGCGGCTATGATGCAGGTCATCGTCGCGATTTATAATTTGGAAGAGGCCACCACCAAGACCTAATAGCCTGTTAACAGGTATATTGGGGTCAGATTGTCGTCCAATCAGCGCATCTAGACCAACGCTCCATTCTCGTTTGAATCCATTGCCATGTTGGCAGGAAGTTGGAAAGAAGACTTGTTTATTAGAGGTTGGGAAGATGATAGATACGCTGTAGTATATCCTCTTTGGGGTTTCCTTCCCGGTCGAAAAGCAGTGGATAATTGGTTCTCCGTCGAATAGGCCAGTTGTTTAACCAGCTGTTGGCGTCGGTTACCCCCCAGAACGTGACCCGGTGGATTTTGTCCCGCTCTTCGTAAAAAACCCGAAATATATCCACGTAGCGGTCTGCCAGTTGTTGGTGCACTTCTGCCGGCAAGCCCTCTGGGTAGGGGTTGTATTTTTTGTCCTCGTCAAAGCGCACATCAATATCCGCACCTGGTCTGTCTTGTGGCCGGGGAAGAACCTCGACGTCAAGTTCTGTGACCATCACCTTGAAGCCTGCGTCGTGGATGGCGTGAATGGATGCCCGGATCTGTTCCACATCAGGTACGGCCAGGCTATAGTGTCCCTGCATACCTATTCCATCTACCCGAACGCCCTTGCTCCGCAACTCCTGACAAAGTCTGATAGCCGCGTCCCGTTTTTCCGGTTTCCACAGATTATAATCATTATAATAGAGTTCGGCGTTTGGATCTGCCTTTTCTGCTGCTTGAAATGCCAAATGGATGTAATCTGTACCCGCGAGGTTAAACCAATCAGACTGCCGGTAGCTGCCATCTTCATTGATCGCTTCATTGAGTACGTCCCAAGCATGAACCCGTCCGGCGTAACGGCCCACTACCTGTTCAATATGACGCATCATTTTTTGGAGGAGTGCATCTTTGGATATAAGTTGGCCTTCGGATCCTTCAAAGACAGAACGGGGTATCTGCTGATGCCATACCAGTGTGTGCCCCACGATGAAAGCATTTAGTTCCTCTCCTAAGGCAACAAACGCATCGGCAGGCTCCCAGTTAAATTTCTCGTCCTCTGGGTGGATATGTACCCATTTCATGTGGTTTTCGGCGGTGATCGTATTAAAGTGCTGCCGTATGATTGGTAGCGCAATGCTGTCACGTTTTTCAATCTGTCTCAAATTTAGGGCTGTGCCGACCAGAAAGTCATCCCTGAACACGTCTTTCAAAGATTCATGGTCTGGTGTCTTTGGAGCATTGCAGGCGAAGGCAATCAGGAGTAGGAGATAGGAAAAACAACTGGAAACTATAGGTTTGATGAGCATAGTTTTTATGGTTATTGGCGTTTTGAGGATTCCCGTACGATTAGCTGCGATTCGAGTACCGTCATTTTCGGTGGATTTTGGTCGGTGCCAATCGATGGCTTCAAGCGGGAGAAGAGGAGCTCCATGGCAGTTTGTCCCATCTGGAAGCCCGGATAGCTGATGGTGGTTAGGTTCGGTTCTACCATGCGGGAAATCATGTCGTTATTGAAACCTACCAATGCGATATCATCCGGAACGCGGATTTGACGTTGCTTGAGTGCAGCGAGACAGGCAGAAGCACAGTTGTCATTTGAGACCAGCAGTCCATCGGGCATGGGTTTCATTTTGATCAGTTGGGATACCACCTTTTCCCCTGCTTCTTCACTCAAATCGGAAACAATAATGTCTGAACGCCTTAGAGGTATCCCGTTTTCTGTCAATGCTCTGCGATATCCCGCAAGGCGGTCAGCATATACATTGATTTCCAGCCTTCCAAGTACATGCACAATCCGTTTGCATCCCTGCTCGATAAGGTGAGAGGTTGCTTGATGGGTTGCTGCGACATTGTCAATGACTACGCCGGATATTTCTGGTTGCTTTGGCACCCTGTCAAAAAAAACAAGAGGGATTTCCTTTTTTAAAAAGGGGCGAAAATGCTCTATCTGCTCGGTATTGCCGGCCAGTGACACGATCAGTCCATCTACACGGCTGTTGAACATGGTCTTGGCGTTGGCCACTTCCTTGTCCATGGATTCCAGTGACTGGCTAATGACCAGGTTATAGCCGGCTTCATTGGCAACCTTCTCCATGCCCGAAAGCGCGGAAGACTGAAAGGGACTGTTTAGCCTGGGGACAATCACGCCGATGGTGTGCGTGTTTTTTCGTCGAAGGTTGGTGGCAAAGATATTGGATTGGTAGCCGAGTTTCTGAGCTGAGTCAAATATTCTTTTTTTCGTCTTTTCTTTTACCCGGGGATGGTTGCTTAACGCCCGGCTTACCGTTGTGGGAGAGACGCCGATATCTTCCGCTATGTCATAAATAGTAATATCTTTTTTCATCGATTTGACTAGTATCCGAACTTTAAAACAGAAATATAGGCAATGAATCTTTGGAATGAAACCGATTGCATAATTTTTTTAAATTATATTGTATCGAAGCAAATATATCTCTATGTTTACGTTCGTTATAATTTACCGTGTTAAATATCCCAAAATGATTCGAACTTTGCTTTCCGGAGTTTTTTGTAGCCTGGTTTTGCTTTCCAGTCACGGGCTTTTTGCCCAGCGGATTGCCACGTTGTCTTATGAGTTGGATGAGGATCCGGTTTTTGCCTTTCCGCTATCGGTAAATTTGGATGGGATCACGCATTTGGCCGATTCTCTAATCGAGTTGGTGGAAATCAACGCTGGCGTACCATCATCTATTGCCTATCAGATTCACGAGGATTCCGGGCGAACCCTCCATTGGATGGTGGCACCTGGTGGGGGAACTAAACGAACCTTTGAGATTCGGCACCGCAGGGGTGAAGCAGTGGCCAGTTCCCTTCAGGTGGCGATGGATGACCGGGCGATTTACGTGCGCTCCAGGGGAAGGGACCTGTGGCAATACAACCATGCCGTGAATTACCCGCCCGAAGGGGTGGATCCTGCCTACGCAAGGAGTGGTTTTGTGCATCCCATGTGGTCGCCCACTGGCAAAGCCCTGACAAGGATTCAACCTCCCGACCATTATCACCATTACGGACTTTGGAATCCGTGGACACGGGCGGAGTTCCGTGGACAGACAATAGATTTCTGGAATTTGGCAGATCGGCAGGGAACCGTCCGCTTCGCCAACACCATTGCTAGGCTTCAGGGGCCGGTTTTTGCGGGCTATCAGGTATTGCATGAGCATGTGGTGCTAAAGGATCAGCCAGAGCCTGTAGTTGCCATGGTTGAGAAGCAGGGGACGCGTATTTTCGCAATGGATACCAATTCCGACCTATATCTGGCGGATATCTCCATTTCCCTCAATTCGGCAACTGATGATCCTGTCGTTTTGAAAGAGTATCGTTACGGTAGTTTGGGATGGAGGACGACCGAAAAGTGGGACCGATATAACAGCGAGGTCATCACTTCCGAAGGAAAAAGCAGGAAAGACGCAGATGGAACACTCGCTACCTGGTGTATTGTCCAAGGGGAGATTGATGACGATTATGCCTCGGTGATCATGATGTCTTCACCTACCAATTATAACCACCCGGAGCCTTTGCGGATATGGCCTGAAAATCAGTATGACAGAGGCGATATGTATGCCAATTTTGCTCCCACAAAAAATATGGACTGGATTATCGCGCCGGGCAAGGCATACGAATTGAATTACCGGTTTCTCGTTTCTTCCAAAAAGCTTTCCGCAGAGCAGGCCGAGAAGGCATGGCGGAATTTCGCCTATCCTCCCAAACCCACCATTCAGATCCATCCTTAAAAAACCGACTAGTTACATCTAACGTTGTTATCGCGTCTTTATGAATCAAATCAAAACCCTATTGCTGACCTTGTCCCTGCTAGTGTGGGGGGCACTCGGATCTTATGCCGACGATACGTTGAAAGGAAAAAAAGTGTTGGTGTATACCAAAAATGGAGAAGGGTTTGTGCACGATAATATACCCTACGCAGTGGAAAGCGTGAAGCGCTTGGGAAAAGCCCACGGTTTTGATGTAGAGGTTTCCGATGATCCCGTTATTTTCACAGAAGGTTATTTGAAGGACGTAGACTTTATGGTCTTCACCAGTACAAATAACGAGGTGTTTGATACCGACGAGCAGCGCTTGGCCTTTAGAAGGTACATGCAGGCAGGCGGTGGATTGGTCGGCATCCACTCGGTAGTAGGTACAGAGCGTAAGTGGGAGTGGTTCAAAATGATGATCGGAGGCCGGTTTGTATGGCATCCGAGGTTTCAGCGGTTTCGAATCAATAAGCTGGATCATGCCCATCCCTCCATGGAGGGAGTTCCCAATGTGTGGGAAAAAGAAGACGAGTGTTACCTGATGCACGAGCTTTATCCCGGTATACGGGTGATCATGGCGCATGACTTGGAGTCGTTGAATAAAGATCAGGAGGAGCGTGTGCGCGAGTTGGCGGGAAATTTCGGAAGATATTATCCTGCTGTATGGCACCAGGACTTTGATGGAGGCGTGGTATGGGTGACCGCTTTGGGACATCATATCAAGGATTACGAGGATCCTGATTTTGTCAATCACCTGTACCAAGGCATGAAATACGTAGCGGGAAAAATTGATAAGCGGGATTACAGCAAATCCTACGCTACCGATCGGGATACTCCGGTACGTTTTCTCAATAACTAGAAAAATATAGACAATAACTAAATAACCATACAAATCGATGAAGGAAAACAGTAATAACAAGCTTTCGAGGAGGGGTTTTATGAAATCAGGAACGAAAGGAGCATTGGCTGCCACACTGGCGGTGACAGGCTTTCCCACGATCGTGCCTGCCTCCGTTTTCGGTAAAAACGCCCCCAGTAACAAAATACAGATAGGCCAAATTGGGTTTGGTCGGATAGGAATGACGCATGATCTTCCGGAGACCATGAAAAATGAGATAGCCAGGGTAGTTGCTGTGGCAGATGTCGATAGCAAGCGTGGTGAGATGGGTAAGCAATGGATCGAAAAGCAATACGCCGAACGATACAACAAGCCCAATTACGTAGACGTGCAGGTATATGGAGATTATAAAGAGATGCTCCTAAGAAAGGACATCGATGCCGTCATCATCAGTACGCCGGATCATTGGCACGCGCAGCCGGCCATGGAGGCCGCCTTGTTGGGCAAAGACATTTATATGCAAAAGCCTACATCCCTAACCATTTCAGAAGGAAGGGTGATGAGCGATACCATTCATCGAACAGGAGCCATATTCCAGATCGGAAGCCAGCAACGTTCCGTGAATCCTTGGCCCCAGTTCAAAAGAGCCTGTGAGTTGGTGCGCAATGGAAGAATAGGGGAGATACAGCGTATTCTGGTTGGATTGCCAGGGGATCCTGCCGGAGGTAATCCCAAGGAGATGCCCATCCCCTCCAATCTGAATTACGATATGTGGCTGGGGTCTACTCCCATGGTGCCCTACACGTTGGATCGGGTGCATTCCCAGACCAACCTAAATGACCGTCCCGGATGGCTGAGATGTGAACAGTTTGGAGCCGGCATGATTACCGGATGGGGGGCACACCATCTGGATATTGCCCACTGGGGCATGGGAACCGAATATACCGGTCCGATTGAAATCGAGGCCAACGCCAGCTTCCCTACCGAGGGACTGTGGGATGTGCACGGCGATTTTGAGGTATCCGCAAAATACGCAAATGGTGTTACCATGCTGGTAAGTGGTGCGTACCCCAATGGGGTGCGGTTTGAAGGAACCGAGGGATGGATATTTGTGGCAAGAGGAAATGTGGGCGTCACCGCCTCGGATCCGGTGCCCGGAGGCAAGCCGAGTGAAGCTTTTAAGGCCAGCGATCCGAAAATCCTGACTTCCGTAATCGGGCCGAACGAAATACACCTGTATGAAAGTGAGGAGCACCATAAAAACTGGCTGGACTGTATCGTAAGCCGACAGCAGACGATTACGCCCGCTGAAGTGGCCCAGCGTTCCAATAGTGCCTGTCTCCTTTCCCACATTGCTATGAAGCTGCCCCGCAAACTGTACTGGGATCCGGTTAGGGAACGTTTCAAGAATGACGATGAGGCAAATTCTATGTTGGCAAGGCCACAGCGTTACCCTTATGGGGTGGATTATGTCATTTAATTTGCCCTAACGCTATGCTTAGGGATGATTCATAGATCTCTTGATCGCGATAAAACAAGGCATTAATTACCATGGTTTTACAAGTAGGATGTCTTTGGGATACCTTCTTGGGTTATAAAATCATGGTTTTTTTATACAAGTCAGTTTAATACATAACCTATAAAATTCCTAAAATGAGTGCTTTAGTGGAGACCTGGCGTTGGTTTGGTCCCAATGATCCAGTTAGCCTATCGGATATTCGTCAGGCAGGTGCCAAGGGAGTGGTTTCTGCCTTACACCACCTTCCCCACGGGGAGGTTTGGACAGTTGAGGAGATCCGGGAGAGGAAGGAACTCATAGAACAGGCTGGTTTGGAATGGCTGGTGGTGGAAAGTGTTCCGGTCCATGAGGCAATTAAAACCCGCCGGTCTGACTGTGCCATTTACTTGGAAAACTACCGTGCCTCTTTACGTAACCTTGCATCCTGTGGGCTTCGGCTGGTATGCTATAATTTCATGCCGGTGCTGGATTGGACTCGAACAGATCTGGCCATTTCGCTTCCAAATGGGGCAAAGGCCCTGTATTTTGACTGGAGAGATCTCGCCGTATTCGACTTGTACGAGTTGAAGCGAGAGGGAGCCGAGAAGGATTATTCTCCGCAGGTATTGGAGCAGGTTCAGGAGCGTTTATCCTCCATGTCGCCTAAACGGAAAGCAGAGCTTTCTGATATCGTGCTGATGGGTGTGCCTACCGAAAAAGGCATCTCCCTGGAAGAGCTCAGGCATAGTATTGACCTCTATGCGCAGATTGGGAAGCAGGGGCTTCGGGACAACTGGGTGCATTTTATGCAATCCATCGGCGAGGTATGCCAAGAGGAGGGTATCACGATGACCATGCACCCGGATGATCCTCCCTACGCTATTTTGGGTCTTCCCCGAATCGTGTCGAATGTAGAAGACCTTGAGTTCCTGATTTCGGCCGTTCCCGAATCCTACAACGCAATTTGTTTCTGTACCGGTTCGCTTGGAGCTGGTCCATTCAATAATCTCCCTGCCATGTTGGATAGAATTGGAGACCGTGTAGCGTTCGTGCACTTGAGAAATGTGCGCAAAGATGCAATGGGGAATTTTTACGAATCAGACCATTTGGACGGCGACGTGGACATGGTGGCTGTCATGGAAAAGTTGCTGCGCATCAACAGCCGCAGAAGCACACCCATTCCCTTCAGGCCCGACCACGGCCACCAAATGCTGGATGATTTGGACAAGGTCACCAATCCAGGCTATTCCGCTATTGGTAGACTGAAAGGGCTGGCGGAGCTAAGGGGTCTGATGCTCGGATTGTCCCACTCCTGATTGATACCAAAAGAAGCAAGTTGCCAGCACGTGCAGCTTGCTTTTTTACCTTCTACCTTTCCGCCTACTCGTTCGGAGATTTCTTCCGAGGCCTTCCGCCTTGTTTTCTTTCTATGGCGGAATTCGCTTTTTTTTTGGTATAGCCCTAATAAAGACGCTTTGCCTTGTTTAATTGAATCCGAAAAACGGGGTTACTGTCTTTCAAAACGGGAATAAAATCGTAATTTAATCGCCACAACTAAACCTAAAATACAATCTGTTTTCATGAGCAATCCCAAGAAAATCATTATCAGAGATCAATTGGCGGAAATCTATCCAGATGTTTACACCAGAGAGTCCTTGGCAGCCCTGGATTTTATGACTCCTTTTAATAAGGAAATAAAGGCGCTGATGGGCAAACGACTGGAGCGAAGGTATAGGCGGGCGCAAGCAGGAGAGCGGATCGGTTTTTTGAAGGACGATGATTTTATTGGAGGCACTTCTATCCGCGTATCGGATGCCCGTGCCGGAAATTTTGAAGGGGGAGTGGTTCCTGCTGATCTTCAGCGGCAGTGGATACAGGGTACAGGCCCTGGCGCTAAGCCCGGGGCAGCAGTGGAGAGCAGCATCCGAAATGTAGCCTATGCACTTCTTTCAGGGGCTGATGGGTGGATGTTTGATGGGGAGGATGCCTTAGGTCAAACGGGTTCTATGTCCTTGGACAATCAACGAAACCTCAAACTTGCGATACATCTGGATCCCCTATTTCTGAAAGTGGCAGAGCAGGTGGCTGCCCAAATGAATACCTGGTCGCAGGCGTTTTTTGGCGAACCGAAGATCAAAGACTGGAGAAGCCAATTGGCGTTTACCACCAAGATATTCCGCGCCCGTGGCCTGCATTTGGATGACCGACACATCCGCGAAGTAGATGGGAGCTCATTTGCCGCATCCATTGCGGATCTGACCCTGTATGTAACAAATAACCATCGAAAACTACGCGAATCAGGTGCCTCAATCGTATTGTACCTGCCCAAAATACAGACTGCGGAGGAAGCGGCTTTGTGGAACCGTATGATTACAGCGTTGGAGGGCTATTTAGAGTTGGATGAGGGAACCGTGAAGGTGTATGTTTTGGTAGAACAGCTTGAGGCTACCTACCAACTCATGGAGATCCGCGCTGCGCTAGGGAAGCATTTTGTGGGTTATAACACCGGAAGGTGGGATTATATCAACAGCGTCTCAGACGCGATGGCCTGGGATCCCGACTTTGTAAACCCGAATATAGAGTCGGTGGGCATGACCTATGGCTACATGCGAAACTACGAAGACAGGGTCAGACGGGCCGTAAATACGCCGGATCGAAATGGCAACTTTGCCCTGTGGCAGGGAGGGATGGAACCCAACATCCCCGTGGGCTCTGAAGAAGGGGTTGCTTCCAGTATGGAGAAAGCTGTATCCGGTGCACAGCGCGAACAGCGGGAAGGAGCCAGTGGGAAATGGGTAGCACACTGGAAGATGGTTCATATCGTAAGGCCCGTCTGGGAGCAGGTGGGTGAACCAAACCAAATGGGACGAAGCTTTCCCCCGCTTACCTACACGCAAGTGGATGCAGATGGACTTATTCTGCTGGAGCCAGCTCCCCGAACCATTCGGGGCGCCAGAAATCTAATCAGCGTAGCCGTACAATATGGCAATGCATTTGGCCAGGGCATGCAAGCCGCGGCATTGAAGCCGTCCGATTTTTTTGGAAACGAAGATGTGCTGTACTTGATGGAGGATATGGCAACGGGAGAGATCCGTCTGAGCATTCTTTGGGAGTGGGTGCATAAGCAAGCCAAGCTTACCGAAGATGATCCCGAGACAGACCTTAAAGCTGGTACGGTTTTCAGCCTCGAACTTTTTTATCAGCTGCTCGCCGAGGAATACGCAAAGTTGCTCGATGCGGGCGATAAGGACGTCCATAATGCTTCCAAAACAACCACTCTTCCCATTGCGCGGGAGATCGCAGAGGTCTATGTAGCCTCTCCCCAAAAGATACCCTGGTTCATCGATCTTCTGAACATCAACTTGAACAACCTGGACCTCCCTTTGGCAAAGCAGCGTATCCGGTTTTACCTGGACACCCTTCGCTCAAAGCATGAGCGGGTTACCGAAAATTTGGATTTTCAGGTCTAATCAATTTGTTGGCAAATCAAGAAGCTATGTCGTTGACCGGGTTATTTTTGCTTTCTGCTATGCCCATTCTCGTGGCGGCTGTTATGTTGGTAGGGTTCAGGGTATCCGCCCGTAAGACCATGCCGGTCACTTTCTTTATGACCGCTTCCATAGCAGTTTTGGTATGGGAAATGTCCTGGCTTAACCTGATAGCTTCTGCGATACAGAGTCTTTTTATCACATTTGATATTCTCTACATCGTCTTTGCCGCAATTCTTCTGCTTAATTTTCTCAAGTACTCCGGTGGAGTGGAGGCGATTCGGTCTGGTTTTGCGGGCATCAGTTCGGACAGGCGGGTGCAGGTGATACTGATTGTTTGGTTGTTTGGTTCGTTTATAGAGGGTGCGGCGGGTTTTGGCACTCCTGCAGCCATCGTAGCTCCTTTACTGGTGGCCTTGGGTTTTCCTGCTTTGGCGGCGGTTATCCTTGGTATGATGGTTCAAAGCACTGCGGTTACCTTTGGTGCCGTGGGCACTCCGATTCTTGTGGGTATTCGGGGCGGCCTTCAGAGTGAGGTAATAGACGGTAAGTTGGCCGCCTTGGGCTTTTCTTTTTCCGATTTGATCCAGGAGGTAACCATAAAGGCCGCCCTAGCGCATGGTTTGGTAGGGACCATCATGCCATTTTTGATGGTACTTATGTTAACCCGCTTTTTCGGTAAAAACAGGTCGTGGCGGGAGGGATTTGAGATGTTGCCTTTTGCCCTGTTTGGTGGCTTGGCCTTTACCGTTCCCTATGTCCTTACCGGTGTTTTCTTAGGCCCCGAGTTTCCTTCACTGCTAGGCTCCTTGGTGGGAATGGGGGTGGTGGTTTTTGCTGCCCGAAAGCGTTTTCTAGTACCCTCTCGGGAATGGCAAATGGAGAAGAGGGAAGATTGGCCCAGCGAGTGGATGGGTACGCTCCGTTTTGGGCTGGCCCAAGAGGAAAGGTCCTTGTCACTCGTTAAGGCGTGGTTTCCCTATATTCTGCTAGCAGGTTTACTGGTATTGAGTCGGTTGCCCCAATTGCCCTTGAAGGCTTTCCTTACTTCGATTTCTGTCAGCTGGAATGAAATACTAGGTACCGGTATCTCAGCCAGCAGTACACCACTTTACCTCCCGGGGTCTATCATCCTTGTGGTTTGTTTGGCAACATTTTTCTTACATGGTATGAAGAGGAAGCAGGCGTATTCGGCCTGGAAGGAGAGTTCGGGTATGATTCTAAGGGCTGGATCGGTATTGCTGTTTGCCGTTGCCATGGTGAGGGTGTATATCAATTCCGGCCAAAACGAGATTGAGCTGGCCTCTATGCCCATCGTGATGGCCGAGTGGGTAGCCATGAAGGTAGGGGGTATTTATCCCTTGTTCTCCCCGTTGATCGGTGCGCTCGGTGCTTTTATAGCGGGCAGCAATACAGTCAGTAACCTGATGTTTAGCCTATTTCAGTACGGGGTGGCAGAGAGACTGGCAATGCCCCCAACTTGGATTTTGGCGCTTCAGGCGGTGGGTGCTGCCGCCGGAAACATGGTTGCCATCCACAATGTGGTGGCAGCGTCGGCTACGGTAGGCCTGCTTGGCAGGGAGGGGATGGTATTGAGGAAGACGTTTTTCCCCACGCTCTATTACCTCACGGTCACGGGATTGATTGGGCTTATTGCCATGATGGTGGGAGCTTCCGATTTTATGTCTCCCTAGTGGGGTTAGCAAATGGTAAGGTGATTTGCAGCTGTCAATAGATCGAAAGCTCACCGATTTAGCCTAATCGGAACATTGCTTAGTATTGGACTAGCCATGATCAGCGGTTTGGTTTATACCTATGCTAGGGCATAGGAGGCAGAGTCCAGCCTTCCCTGTAGGTATGCCGGATGTACTCCTTCGCGGCAGCCTCAGCATTCAGTTCAGCAACCTGTTTATCGAAAGACGGCTTGCCATTTTTGATTGAAAACCGGTCGCTTTGGATAACACGTAATTTGTCTGAGGAGTGGATGTTGCGAAACTGCATATTATCTCCGTCCCATTCCAATGTTTTATGGAGACCCTGAAGCCGGACAGCCAATACGCCTAGTAGGACCATCTCGTTAAAGGGGCCGGATACACCAAAATGAGAGCTTGCTTTTGTCCGGTTAGCAGGCGATTCCTTGCATGCCCGTATCCAATCCTGTTCATGGGGGCCATCCTTGTATCCTTTTGCATCGGGAATTCTGCGTAGGCTGGGAGTTACGTTCGGGATGCGCCCGGAAAGAAGGCGCTTGCCCACACCTCCGCATCCGCAGTATAGGGTATCTTTGCTGCCCACGAAAATACAGCCGCCCAGTCCGTCTGCCATCAGATCCACTCCGGAAGGCAGTAGGTCCGGTCGATAGGGCAGGAGTCCTCCGTCATACCAATAAACATCTACTTCGGGCAATAACCTGCCCATAGGATCTTTTCGCTCCGGAAAACGGAACTTCACCTGCTCTGCCTGTGGGGCGCTTTCCATGTTAATGGGGGATGAACTTCCCTCAATATGGGTAGGGTATCCCAAATGGAGGGAAAGATATACAGGATCCAGCACGTGGCAGGCCATATCCCCAAAGGCCCCGGTACCGAAATCCCACCATCCCCGCCAGTTCCACGGCGTATAGATTTCGTGAAAAGGGCGATAGGGTGCTGGGCCAAGAAACAGGTCCCAGTCCATGGTTGCTGGAATTGGCCTGGTTTCGGTCGGTCTTTCTAGGCCCTGCGGCCAAATGGGACGATTGGTCCATGCGTGTACTTCGCGTATCTCGCCAATTTCACCGTTCCAGATCCATTCACAAACCTCTTTGGCATCTATTCCCGAATTGCCCTGATTGCCCATTTGGGTGGCAACCGGATATCGTTCTGCCAGTTTGGTTAGCAACCTGGATTCATAGATGGAATGGGTAAGGGGTTTTTGGCAATACAGATGCTTTCCAAGGGTCATGGCATGTGCGGCAATGGCCGCATGGGTATGGTCTGCCGTCGCTACCATTACCGCATCGATGTCCTTGCCCATTTCGTCCAGCATGCGCCGCCAGTCTTTGTATTTTCTGGCGTTGGGGAAATCCGAAAAACAGCCCTCCGCCGTGTTCCAGTCCACATCACAGAGCGCGACGATGTTTTCACTCTTCATCGCGTTCAGATTGGGTCGGCCTTTTCCTCCTACACCTACCCCGGCAATATTCAGTTTGTCACTTGGAGGGGTGTGGCCCAACCCGCTTACCACGTGGCTGGGGACAATGTAGAAGGAAGCTAAGGTTGAGCTGCTCTTTTTCAGAAAGTTTCTTCGCTGGTCGCGCAGTTTCTGGGTCGGGTTTTTTTTTGGGTTCATCTGTCAATGATTGTTTTTCAGCGGCACTAATCCGTATCTTCGAATATCAGGGTAGTGTGGCTAGGTCCGGTTTTTGAGTTTTTTTCCCATGGTTTAGAGGTCACCTTCACCGACTGTCGTTTCAGCCGGATAGTACTAACCCCGTGGCGTGTACAAGGACTCCCCAAATTAAGCGGAAACCCTGTGATTTCCAATACGCGGCGAAAAAAGGGGGAATTGCATAAATGGTATGCGTGCTTCTAGCGTGAATACCTACTTTTAGGGCGAACATTGATGTTATGGAGAATTATTACAGCGGAAACCCGCCGATAGTGGATGTATTGATCCCGGCCGTTGACGAGGAAGAATCTATCGGTAAAGTGATCGCAGAGGTACCCCCGTTTGTACGGCGTATCGTCGTTGTCAACAACGGATCCCGTGATAGGACGGCAG
The DNA here is from genome assembly GCF_000390185.1 of Lunatimonas lonarensis. Classification (GTDB taxonomy): domain Bacteria; phylum Bacteroidota; class Bacteroidia; order Cytophagales; family Cyclobacteriaceae; genus Lunatimonas; species Lunatimonas lonarensis. The sequence goes on from NZ_AQHR01000056.1 coordinate 26,827, forward strand.
AGGTAGCTGCCGAATCGGGTGCTTGGGTGGTAAATGAACCCAAAAAGGGGTATGGCCAAGCCTGTTTAACCGGTATAACCTATCTAAAGCAGCAGGAGGTGGCTCCCGATATATTGGTTTTTTTGGATGGAGACTACAGTGATTTTCCCGAGCAACTTTTCGAGGTAATTCATCCCATTTTGATGGAAGGAAAGGATCTCGTGATCGGTTCCAGGGCACTGGGTACAAAAGAGGCCGGATCTATGACCTTCCCGCAGGTGTTTGGCAACTGGCTTTCTATTACACTGATGCGGTGGATCTATGGCACAGCCTACACCGATTTGGGTCCTTTTCGTGCCATCCGATGGCAATCACTTTTGGAACTGGGCATGGAAGACCGAAGCTATGGCTGGACGATCGAGATGCAGATCAAGGCAGCGAAGAAGGGAATGAAGGCCGCGGAGGTACCTGTGAATTACAGGAGGCGGATAGGCGTTTCGAAGGTCAGTGGTACGGTGAGGGGAGTGTTTGGTGCGGGTTACAAGATATTGTGGACGATTTGGAAGTACCGGTAACGAAAACAACTGGATTCGCAGGTTCTCACCGCTTTTTTGTTGAATTCATTAGGATATTTACATAGATTTGGTGTAGCTATCTGTATTTTTTCACAGAAGTTTTTAAACCATTAACCTATAAACCTTGTAATGATAACCTCTATAAGAAGAAATCTGTTTTTTTTATTTTATTGTTTGTGCTTATTGAGTTTTGTCCAAGTATCTGCACAGACCGAGCGGCGTATTCCCCTTTCAGATTTCAGGGATAAATTGTTTGGTTATTGGAACGGGCAATTGGTAGGCAATTATCTGGGTTTTCCTTTTGAAAACCTGTATGATGAGGAACCCTTGCCATTATTTGTTGACCGTTACTACACGTTTGAAGATGCCGAAAGGCATGGGTTGCGAATGAATTTAAACGATCGAAGAGCCTACATACATATTATGGCAGATGCCTTGGGTGGCGCATGGAGTGATGACGATACCGACATAGAACTTGTAATGCTTCATGGATTGGAGGAGTATGGATTGGATATGACCTACGAACAAGTAGCAGATTTGCGGAAAAAACATGTTAATCGGTTTATTTGGGCCTCCAATGCTAGGGTGAGGGAGCTATTACACAAAGGTGAGATGCCTCCGCAGACGGGCAGCAAAGAAAAAAATGACTGGTGGTATGGGATTACCTCCCATTTAATCAATGAAATATGGGGTGTTGTATATCCGGGAATGATCCAAATGGCCGCGCAAAAGTCGGAGTGGGGCGCGAAGATTACGAATGATGATTGGGCTACCCACCCAACTATCCTTTATGGATCGATGTTTAGTGCTGCTTTTTTTGAAAATGATATAAAACGGTTATTGTCCATCGGACTGGCTTCATTGCCACCTGAAAGCCCGTTTAAAAAAGGAGTACACAACGTAATGGCATGGGCCGAGCAAGAGGAGGATTGGAAGGATTGTCGCAAAAAGATACACGACGCTTATTTTGAGGAGGTTGAGGGCTTCAAAATTCCTTTTCCTATGATGGGTTCAATGGTGAATGGACTAAATGGTGTAATGGCTCTTCTCTATGGAAATGGTGACTTTGAAAGGACGCTGGGGATTGCGGTTTCGACCGGTTATGATTGTGACAACCAAGCGGCTACCTTGGGCGGGCTGCTCGGAGTGATACACGGAGGTGCGGCCATACCGGAGAGATTCACCCATAATCTGCCGTCTCGTGGAAGATGGCAAAAGCCCTTCAATGACACCTACATTAATTATTCGAGGGATTTACTGCCAAACTACTATAGGATAAGTGACATCGTCGAACGAATCATGGGAGTAGCACAATCAGCCATCATCGTTCATGGTGGAAGGGTGGAGGAGGTGAATGGGGAATCCTATTTCGTAGTTAGTTCCGATATAGATGATTATACTCAGTAGGCTTTATAAAACACGTTACAATGGCACAATCTGTACCTAGTGAGTCAAAAAAAGCCGGAGCAAAACGCTCCGGCTTTTTAAATTCGTTGAACTATAGACAAGGATCAGTTACCTGGATCTTCGATGGTAGTCAATGCTGGTACGTTGTTTTCAAACCCGGTATACCCCTTGTTTTGGTTGATAACACCCAAGGTGTTTGCGTTGATGGCGTCGGCCGGAATTGGCCAAAGCACGTGATACGGACTCATGGTATAGGTATCTCCGTGTCGAGTAAACACCCCTTTGTTGTAATAGTCTGTGACTGACATGATGCGGTCATAGTAGTAGTTGTCCTCGGAGAAGCTGGCGCGGTTATAGGTCTTGCCATTGGGTGCCTGAATGCCTGTTTTGGCATAAAGAAACGCTATGCGGGTAAGTTCCGTGTTTCGGGGTTCTTCGTAATAAAGCTCCCTCGCCCGCTCGTCCAGCACCGTGGACATGGTAACCTGTTCGGGTGAGTAGGGGGCTGCCCCCGCACGGGTTCTTACCGCATTGATGTCAGCGGCAGCGGCAGCGGCATTTCCTTTCCACATATGTGCTTCAGCCCTCAACAAATACGTTTCGGCCAATCGGAATATGTACCAATCGCTGTGTCCCCCTGCGGGTCTGATATTTTGTGGTTGGGGAACAAACACCTTGTAATGAGGCCATGAGAACCAGCTACGGATGGTGTCTACCACCAGCACTTGTCCCTGTGCATTTCGGAATTGAAGAGGTTTGCCATAGTAATCGTCTATCCCTTTAATGCCGGGATTGTTGTATACCAAGTCCTCCATGTTCATCCAGTTTCCGGGTGCATGGCGCAGGTCGTTTTCGTCGTCCCAGATCATGCTTTGGTGATACCAAGTCGCCCGAAGTCGCCCGATACCACGACCGTAATTGGTCACGTGGTCAAATTCGATTCCCGGCTGGTCTATGGTACCGCGATTGCCATTGGGCGTATTTATGTTGGTGATCCAAAACGGTACAGCTTGTCGCATTGACGACATACCTCCCGAGTTCCCGTCCGTATCGATTCTATCCATTACCATCAGGATTGCTTCCCTGTTCGTACTTAGCGACTTATTCTCTGGACGGTGAAGGTCCCAGACTACGTTTTTTCCGGGATAGCTGGAAATAGCCCCAAATCGTTCGGTCATCAGGGCATATTGCCCACCGTTGATTAGCCTGGACGCTGAAGCGATGGCGTCATCGAACTCACCTAACGCTAGGTTTACTTTGGTAAGCAGGTGTTGAACGGCACCCTTCTGCACCTGACCTCGATCCATCACCTCTGGTACCCAAGGTTCTGCCCATTCCAGGTCTTGTTTCATCTTGCGAAGGATGACCTCTCTATCTGTCGAATAGAAATCCAGTCTTGGCTCCGTAATTTCCCGAAGGATCAACGGTACATCCCCAAACTGATTGGTAAGTCGGTAATAACGGAGAGCACGATGAAAATAGGCAGTTCCCAAAATGTGGTTACGCTCTGCTTCGGAGGCGTAATCGGTAGGGTCATTGATCCGAGAGATAACGGTGTTCGCATATTTGATTCCATTATAACCCTCTAACCAATACCATCCAATTCGGTTAAAATCCGCGCTGTTTAGGTTGGCATCCGGCGTGATCAACAGGTTCAAATCCTGTGCGGGGCCTGATTTATCGGTGGTTCCTTCCACGGCGACTTCGGTGAATATATGTTCGGTCAAAATGGGAGGCCCGTCACCAGTGTACTCATGGCGCATATTGCGCTCACAGGCTACCAATGCACCCCACAAGCCACTTGCCGAGTTGAAAGTGTTTTCCGGCGCATAGAAGGAAAGGGGCCTAGGCGTAAGCCAATCGTCGTCGCAGGATGGGGCCATCACCAGTACGATCAACCCCATTACCCAATGTATACAATTCTTATATGTTAGTTGATTCTTCATGACTCAATTATTTTGGTTTCCATTAGTTAAAGGGTGATGTCCAGTCCCAGAGTGAATATTCTTGGGGTGGGGGCACCGGTTTCTGGATCCCAGAAGTTAAATTCAGGCGCAAAGAAGCCTACGTTTCTGATGTTTCCGTAAAGCCTCAAGTTTTGGATGCTAAATTGATTCACGATTTTACGTGGTACCGTGTAGGCCATCGCCACGTTTTCAAATCGGATAAAGGATCGCTTAACATACACGTTTAATGGACTGGAACCGCCTTGGCTGGAGTATAACCTAGCCCATTCGTTGTTTGGATTATCCTCTGTCCAATAAGGGGTGCGGTACGAATTTGATCGGTCCAGGAAGCCCTGACGGTTTTGTCGCTGGTTGAAGGTTCCCATGTGGCCCCAATAGGCATACGCCATAAAGGAAACGTCGAAGTTGTTGAACAACTTGAATTCGTTTCGCAAGCTCCAACGAGACCTAGGCTCCGTAAATCCCAGAAACTGTCGATCGGCATTGGTAAATCGGCCATCCCCATCCACGTCCTCTACTTTGAAGTCACCTGGTCTGACACCATACTCAGCGGCCTGTGCGGCTTCGGCGGTTTGCCAAATACCCAGCGTTCGATAGTCCCAGATCTGATCGATTGCCCTGCCTATAAACCAACGGTTTCCGATATCGTCCAACTCTCGGCCATTTTCATCCAAGTCGCCATAAAGGCTTACGATTTGGTTTCGGTTCATTTGGAAATTAAGATTGGATCGCCAGGTGAGGTTGGAACGGTTGAGGTTTAATGAGTTTAGGGTCAGTTCCACGCCCCGGTTCCTAACCTCACCCAGGTTATCCATCACAAAATCAAAACCCGTCACAGTCGGAAGGCTTCGCTGCACCAACAAATCGGTGGTAGACATGTCGTACACTTCCAAGGATCCATCCAGCACACTGCTAAACAAGGAAAAATCCAATCCGAGATTGACTGAGGTGGTTCGCTCCCAGCGTAGATTTCTGTTTTCCATCGTACCCACAAACAGCTGGCTTACGAAATAGAGTTGTCCATTGGGGCGTTGGTAGAAGTACTTTCCGGTTCGCAGATCTGACAAGGCCGCATACCTGCCAATGTCCCGGTTACCATTACTGCCCCAGGAGGCACGAATCTTACCGTAGTCCAACCAAGGGATATCAATGAAATCCTCATCGGTAAACAGCCAGGCAAAGGCTGCTGATGCAAACGTGGCGTGAGGATTACTTTGACCAAATGCCGAGTAGCCGTCCCTTCTAACAGATACCGTAGTCACGTACTTGTCATTGAACGAATAGATCATCCGGCCCATTAATGCATCTGCCGTATGGTATTCGTCATTGCTGGAGATAATGGGGTTGATACCTGCGCCTATGTTATGGAAACCCAAACGGTCGTGCGGCTCGAACCCATTATTGGTCATGGTGTTGTCCCAGCTTTGGAATTTCTCCGCGTTGGCGAGGAAAGTGAAGTCAAAATTGTGGATATCCTTGATGCTTTTATTCCAACTCAAAATGTTATCCACCTGCCAGAAGTATACCTTTCGCTGTTGCCTACTTGCCCGGCCTCCCATAGGGGCAAAGTCCTGGTGTTGGGCGGATTCATGATTGTAGCGTTCGTAAAACTCATACCGAGGGGTGAAATTGGTTCTAAATTTGAATCCTAGCGGCAGATCGATGGCTGCATACAAGGTAGAGTTGATGGTGGTCTCTTTTTGGAGGCGGTTTGTATATCCCGGCGTATAGTAGGGATGACGACCCCCGCTGACCTCCTCATTGGGCATAAAACGAAGGCTTCCATCCTCCCGGAAGGGCTCTGCCCATGGCGAAAGGTTTACTAGGTTGCCCCAGGCAACGGGAACCTGGCTTTCGTCCCGATCGGCGAATTGCGTGTTCATGCCCACGGTCAGCCATTTGTTGACCTTTCCCTCAACGTTCAAACGGCTTCGAATCGTTGTAAACTTGTCACCTACGATAAGTCCGTCGTTATCCAGATACCCCATAGACCAGTAGTATTGGAAATCCTCGCCCCGGCCGGCAAGGCTTACGGTATGGTCTTGGCGAAGTCCATTCTGGAACATCATGCTATACCAGTCGGTTTCCTGTCCCCGCTTGTAGTTGGCTATTTCGAGTGGCTGCAAGTTCAGACGCTGTAGCCATACCGTCTCAGGGTCACCTTCTGATCCGTCGTAGCTAAGCCAGGTTTGTAGGGAGATGTCAGAGGGTAGGGTGTTTGGGTTGGAAAAGCGATAGGGCTCGTATCCGCCGGCAAAGATGGATTTCATCACGTCTTCACGCCATGAAAGGAAGCCTTCGCCGTCATACACGCGCTCGTGTTTGGCCATGCCCTGAGTGCCCCAGTTGGTATTGATTTTGATGGTGGGTTTGCCCAGTGTACCGCGCTTAGTGGTAATTAGAATAACGCCATTTGCTGCTTTTGCCCCGAATACAGCGGCCGAGGAAGCATCCTTCAACACGTCCAATGTCTCAATGTCGTTCGGATTGATATCCGCGAGCTGACCATAATAGATAGCTCCATCCAGCACGATCAACGGGCTGCCACCGGCATTTAGGGACGTCCGTCCCCTTACTTCCAGGCTTCCGCCGCCCTTGGCCGATGTGTTTAAACCTACGTTAAGGCCGGCGGCATTTCCTCTGAGGATATCCTGTACCGAATTAGGGTTTTCATTTTCCAACCGGGTGGCCGTTACCGAGGAAACTGCTCCGGTAAGGTCTCGCTTTCGGGCCGTACCGTAACCGATTACAACCACCTCTTCCAGCGAGGCCATATCGGCGAGGAGCGTAATGTTCAGTTCGCTCTGATTGGTTATTTGGATAACTTGGGTGATAAAGCCTACATAGGAAACCGTCACCTGGGATCCTTCCGGCACGGTTAGGCTGTATTTGCCGTCAATGTCAGTAACTGTACCAACGCCTGTGCCGGCGATGAACAAGGTAACGCCCGGAATTGGTTCACCTCCCTCATCGACCACAATTCCCCTTATGGTTACATCGACTTCGTTTAGCGTATTTACGGTGGTGATTGTCGCTGCAAGTCCACCGGTGGCTGCACTCGATCCCGTGTAGCAAAATGCTAGGGCAAGGGTACTCGAAAATAAAACCATGCCATTCTTGGCCCAGTTTAGTTTAGGTATGAGTTGTTTCATAAATTTTGAGTTTATTGATAATAATAAAATTTTAAATTAATTTTTTACTTTCTTGTTGTCCATAGGCAGTTGATTAATAGATGTTTAAATGTTTGTTTTTTGCTCAAAACCAAAGCTTAGGCATTTAATATTAAACATACATACCTAAACATGCAACCGATTTCATAAAAATTTAATTGTTAACAAATTAGTTAAAAACTATTAAAAAATTAATAATTTAGGAATTTTCGGTATAATATATCTTATTTGAAAAAAAACATGGCGGAATTCTGCCTGCTTTTATCAAATTTTCACCTACTGCCGAATTAAATTTTAATTTCCTTTGCCATAAAAAAAACCGCTGGATTCTTTTAAAATTACACGAGCGGATAATCCGGTATTTTATTCAAACTACCAACCTTCCTGCTTGTCAGTCCATTCTGCATTTTCTTCTATAAATGGTAACAAAAATTTTTTTTCAAGACTTGATTTATTTGATTCAAATATTTTATCTTTATGAAAAAATAAAGAAGTCTATTTTATAAATATTTCGTTTCTAAAATAATATTTTATAAGGATTTGTATTGACAGAATATGTCGATCTTTACATTCTGTTTCTTAAATTAAACCCAAAATCACATGAAAACCATCGATTCCAGCTAGTAATGCTGCTCCAAGAAACATTATTTTTGAACCCAAATTTTAAAAAACCATCAACAAGTATCCCAAATAACTGATTTGTGAGTTTCTACAATGTTTTTAAACTAACATTCATTTTTTGAAACCCCGCCAAGCCAGCATTTTCGAAGGCTGTTGATACAGACCCTACAATCAAATGTTTACAAATTTACTCACGCCCACGCGTAGGTGGGCTATGGGCATGCTGGCATCCGGATGTTTGCTGGCAGGCCAAATGACGGATGCACGGGCTTGGTCCCCCATCCTCGAAGCGATTCCAACGGTGAATAAATCCGCGTTTGATGTCACCGTAAGAGGAAAAATCACCGATGAAAACAACGATCCGTTGCCGGGAGCCACCATCTCGGTACAGGGAACTTCCCGCGGAACGGTGTCCGATATAGACGGCGAGTTTTCGATTCAGGTGCCGGAAAATTCCAACCTCGTTATTTCATTTATCGGGTACGAAACCCAAACCATCCGTATCACCAACCAAACGGTACTATCTGTTCGCATGAAGCAGGATGCCTCGGCGATGGAGGAAGTGGTCGTGATCGGTTACGGTACGCAGCGAAAATCAGACCTTACAGGTTCGGTTGGTTCAGTCGGTGCGCAGGAACTCAGCGAGCGCCCAGCGCCCTCTTTGAACCAGGCATTGGCGGGCAGAGTGGCCGGCGTACAGGTAAATACCAACTCAGGACGTCCTGGAGGAAGGACCAACGTACGGATTCGGGGCTTTAGCTCCATCAATTCCTCGAACAACCCGCTCTATGTGGTGGATGGTGTGATGCTTCCCATGGGTACCATGGACCAAGCCAGTAACCCCATTGACTACATCAACCCCAACGATATCGTCTCGGTAGAGGTGCTGAAGGACGCCTCCTCCACCGCGATCTACGGATCCAGGGGTGCAAACGGGGTCATCTTGGTGACCACCAAGAAGGGAAAAGCTGGGGAGGGAACCGTTACCTACAACGTGGACTTCAGCGTCAACACGATCGGGCCAAACCGGCCGGAAGTCTTGAATGCCAAAGAATACTTGGAGGTAGAAGATCTAGCCTGGCGGAATATGGCCAAATACGATCCGGAGGGATGGGCCGCAGGCAGATGGGCCTACTTGAATCCAGCGCTTCGCAGGACAGACCCCCGTATTTTCGACGCAAATGGAAACCCCAAATACGACACGGACTGGTACAAAGAAACCACCCAAAACAAGATTTCCCAGAACCATCAGCTAGGATTTACCGGTGGAAATGAACGTACCACGTACTCTCTATCCTTGGGATACAGGGATGATCAGGGACTTTTGAAAACCTCCTACCTGACAAGGTACTCCACCCGTTTTACCATAGACGATCAGGTCAAATCCTGGCTTAATATCGGGGGAACGATCAGTTATAACAATCAGGAGGAAAACCTGGTAGACGTGTCGGACGCCGTACCCCGTCAGATCGTGGAAGACTTCCCCTTTATGCCGGTGAGGTATGAGGACGGGACCTTTGCCAACAACCGGGATTATCCATTTGCAGAAGGAACCATGAGTTCCATGCACCGACTGTACGGTAGAAGGTATGTGCTGAATACACAGACGACGTTGGGCAGTGCCTATACCAATATCAAATTTGCGGAGGGATTGGAGATGCGCACCGTATTGGGCGTAAACATCATGACCCAGGAAAATAGCCAGTCCAGTACCCGTACGCTTTCCATCGCTCAGAACGGAACGGCCTCTAAAAGCATGCGAAGGGATAGTTTTTGGTCATTGGAAAACTACCTGACCTATAACAAAACCTTTGCAGAAAGACATGCATTTACCGGTCTGCTTGGGATTTCATGGCAGGAAAACACACTCACTTCCATGAGTGCGAGTATCCAAAATTTCGCCACAGACTTCTTTACGTTTGACAACCTGGGTGCAGGTTCGCAGCTGCCTAGGGTAGGTTCCGGTGCATCCAGACATGCATTGAGTTCTTATTTTGCAAGGGTCAATTACAGTTTGGACGGAAAATACCTGTTTACGGCTACGGGTAGGGCAGATGGTGCCTCCAAATTTGGGGAAAACAACAAATTTGCATTCTTCCCTTCCACAGCTGTCGCATGGAGACTTTCCGAAGAAGGTTTCTTAAAAGGCAACGCGACAGTGTCCAATCTGAAGTTGAGGGCCAGTTATGGATTGACAGGCAACTCCGAGATCCCTCCATACTCTTCACTCGCGCTTCTTAGCTCTAACTATTCCGCCATCTACAATGAATCCCAAGTGGGAGGTACCGGTATCAACCGATTGGCCAACCCGAACCTAAAATGGGAAAAGACGGCACAAAGCGATATTGGTATCGAATTGGGCTTATTTCAAAACAGGATAACCATAGAGATGGACTACTATTACCGTAAGACAACCGACATGCTGTTGGATTCTCCGGTACCAAGAACCAGTGGCTACGCTACGATCCGAAGCAACGTAGGCTCCATGCAGAATAAGGGGATTGAGTTTACCCTCAACACCGTAAACGTAGAAAAAGGTGATTTCACCTGGAGTACTTCCTTCAACTTGTCTGCAAACCGAAACAAAGTGCTTTCATTGGCAACACCTGCCGATATCTTTGGCGTGGGAGGGCCTAACTTCACCAACCAGACCAATATCATCCGGGTAGGGGAGCCTGTTGGGTCTTTCTGGGGCTTGGTGCGCCTAGGTACCTGGAGTGAAGCAGAACGCGATGAGGCCGCTGAATTCGTGAGCTACCGAAATGGGCTTACCATCCTGCCAGGGGATATCAAATACCTAGACGTGAACGGTGACAAAGCGATCAATGATTCCGACCGTATGATCATCGGGAACGGAAACCCAAATATGTGGGGTGCCATGAACAACAACATCCGGTTTAGGAACTGGGATTTTACGTTGGAATTTCAGTATATGTATGGCAATGATCTGCTGGATATGAACCTTCACCCTAGTGAAGACCGACAGGCCTTGGCCAATAGCTACCGTACCGTTCTAAATGCCTGGACACCCACCAACCAAAACACGCCAATCGCCGAGATCCGTGATACACGTGCAGGATATGTTACCAACGTGGATTCCCATTGGGTAAAGGATGCTTCTTTTCTTCGTGGCAGAAATGTGTTAATAGGATATACCTTCCCCGCGGCAGTAGCCAACAGCATCAAGCTTACCAGGCTACGGGTATATACTACCGCACAGAACTTCTTCCTACTTACGGGCAAAGACATCATCGGAGATCCCGAAGTAGCACCCATACGTGGTGGAGACGGGAACAACGTGTTCTCACAAGGCATGAACTGGCATGCGTATCCGAAGCCTACCACGTATATGCTGGGCCTTCAGGTAACCTTGTAAAAGTACGGTTTAACCCTTAACGATTGAAAAAATGAATTTAATGAACCTATATAAAGGTGCTGCGTACCTATTGGTAGGAGCTACCTTGACCACAGCGATCGGATGCTCGGACTTTCTGAAAGAGGAGGATCCATCTAACCTTACCCCGGATTCGTTTTATACCATTCCCGACCATGCGGAGGCTGCCTTGGCGTCCGTTTATGCCGATATGCGGTTTTTTGGGACGGATGGCGGAATTTTCTCCTCTACCTGGCAGTTATTGGAAGCGCCAACGGGTACCTCTACCACCGAGACAGCCCAAAATTCCGATTTGAACAATCTCTACGGACTCATCTATGATGGTCGTACGCAGCATGTGATCAACTGGTGGAACGGACTTTACAAAGTCATTGCCCAGGCCAATATGGTTTTGGACCGAGTACCGGGCATTACTCCCATGAACGAAAACCAAAAGAAGAAGATTTTGGGCGAAGCAAGGTTCCTGCGCGCTTGGGCTTACTTCTATGCGGTTCGACTTTGGGGAAATGTACCGCTGATAACGGCTCCCCAAACAGCAAGCTCGGAGGATTTCCGACCTTCTCCAGCCCCCCAAGAACAGGTGTATGAGCTGATTGTCGAGGATTTGTTGGCCGCAGAGGCCGCAGGCCTACCATGGATGGACCATAGTGGACGGATATCCTTGGCGGCGGTAAAGTCCCAATTGGCTAAGGTATACCTAACCATGGCGGGTTTCCCGTTGAGCAGAGGTAATCAGTATTACCAGTTGGCCGCCAATAAGTCCCTGGAGGTAATCGAATATGCCAACGGTAATCCGGGTTCCATCAACCTATACCCGAATTACGGAGACCTTCACAATGAAAACAACGGCAACCGGTTGGAGCACCTTTTTATGATCCAATACAACGTGATTGTGGCAGGAAACCCCATGAACAATATGTTTCCGAACTTCAAGCCGGTAACGTTTCAGGGTCCCTCGGGAACTGGTAGTACCGTTCCTACGATCGAATTCTACAATTCCTACGAGCCGGGTGATAGAAGAGTGATCAACCAGGAAGGCTTCTTCTACACTAGTTACTTTACGAACGGAAGCGGTGCCCCCTTTGATTTGGGTGCTCCCTACATATTCAAGCACTTTAACCGGGCAGCCCTCGGTACCTTCGGGGTTCCCGGCAACCGTGCCAACAACCTGAACGTTCCGCTGATCCGCTATGCCGAGGTATTGCTTATGTATGCCGAGGCGCAAAATGAGGTGGGTGGGCCCAATGCACTGGCCCACGCAAGCCTAAAGCGCATCCGGGACCGTGCCAGATTGGAAACCCCTGCACTGGGTGAATTCAATGCAAACAGCTTCCGGGAGGCCGTTTGGAGAGAACGCTGGCATGAGTTGTGTTACGAGCAGATTACCTGGTTTGATATGATCCGACTCAGGAAGGTGTATAACGAGCTGACCAATGGCTTCGACAATTTCGTGGGACACGTTAACCTTAGCTCTAATCAGCCGCTACGTAACATGCACCTACTGATGCCTTATCCACTGCCTGAGATGCAGAACAACCCCAATTTGACTCCCCAGAATCCGGACTATCCGTAAAAAAGGGACGAACTAGGATAAAAGTAAAAAAGCGGTCGAATTTCGACCGCTTTTTCATCTGTCTATAATTGTTTTTTAGCGGTCACAACTTGTGCCGGTTTATCGGGATGGAATGCCCCATTATTATCATTCCGTTGCGTGGCATTCATTGGGCATAAAGTTTTCCTAAATGCTCAGGGGAGAACAACCATAAATTGCCCGCTAGAAAGTTTTTGACCCATTAGGCTGTAGAACGTATCTAAAAGAATAGTATGGACTTGGAGTTGTAAGGCCATTTACTTCAGCCAATGGTGGATTATCCCGGTAGTAGGAAAGAATCTCAACTTTTGCATAGTTACCTGCATTGGTTTTAAACAACAAAACCCTTCCCGGTATGGGACTTACGATATGAGTTTGAAAATTATAGTTGTACCACCCGTTGCCGGATCCCGAGGGAATCGCCAATCCTTCCGGGCCATCGCTTACAAAGGTAGCGGATGACGGAACAACTTCTATTTCGTCAAAGATAGCGGAAACAACCGCTCCCTGTGCGTTACCGGATCCGCTGATGCCACCGTTTACGATAATGGTCGTTCCTTTGAACCCGATATCCCAATTGCCACTTTGGCTTTCTACCAATTGGTTATTTTCAAGGCTGAAATAGCGGAATGGCCGTGTTTCTGTGATCTCACCGGTGCTCCGGTCAATGAGGTCGTTTGGCGCATGGATGTTTTCCACCAAAACGGCTTGCAGAGGAAGGGAAGGGGCGTTGTCGTCATTGCTGTTGCAACCGGCCATAAAGGCTACTAGCACGAAACTGGAGAGTGAGGAAATCATTTTTTTCATCTGTCTATACTTGTTTTTTTTTGTGATCATACTTTGTCCCGAAACTGCGGGGAAATCCCTGTCTACCTGCAGACAGCATTGCTGATAGTCATCCCCGCGTGTGACGTCTACGGCATGCCCGTCCGCCCACGGTGGGCTTGATTTAATCATATATAGAAATTTATTGTTTTCAGTTGTTTTTGACCAGTTGATGAAGGGGGATCCGGGCTCCCGCAAATAGCGTCCTTCCCGGATTGGTCGGATCGAACGTATTTAGTTGATTCAAAAGATTGGTTCCGCCTAGTTCCAGGGTTAGGCCGTTTGATAGGGTTTTGTGCAGCGTTATATTCCAAGCTGTCAGGCCCCTTGCATATTCTGAAGGGTCATCCAAAATCATGTTCCCATTCAGGTCTCCGAATCCAAATCGGCCCCGGTAGATACCCCTTAGCGCTACGTGTATGTCCGTATGCTGTTCTCGGTAGTTTACCTTTATATTTCCGCTGTGTCGGCTTCTGTTAAAAAGGCCTCCATAATCGGCACGTGTTACCCGTCGTGTTCGGTTTTGGGCATCACGGGTAAATAATTCGCCATTTGATATTTTCGCTACTACGTCCAAGTCTTGGGCATCCAAAAACATGTAGCCAAGGGATAGCTGAAGGCTTGCGGATAGCCGGTAGTTCCAGTCTACTTCAAGTCCACGCGTTACCACGCTGGCTACGTTTAAGTAGGAGAAGGCGTTCTGTCCGGAGGTGAGTCTGGCTACCGGTGCGGTCTCTATTAGGTTTGTGATGTGGTTGAGGAAGAAGTTTCCTGTAAATAACAAATCCTTATGTATGTTCCATCGGAACCCGGTATTGACAGCGCGTGAGGTTTCCGCTTCCAACGCCCCAAACTGGCCGGGTTCCAGCAGAATTTGCTGCACCAATCCTTGGGACTGTAGGCGTTGGATGCCATCTTGGACCAAATTGGCACCAAAAACATAATATCCCGATGAGGCATTGTTGAAATTCAACAACAACTGGCGGAAATCAGGTGCCTTGAACCCCGCTCCTATCGAGGCCTGCCAGCGAAACTTCCCATTAAAGGCATACATGGCGGATACTTTCGGACTAACCTGCCGACCATACTGGCTATGGATGTCGGCACGGATCCCGGACACGAGATTCCACTTTTCGGTCGGATCCCACTGATGTTGCAGAAACATATAACCGGCATCAAAGCGGTTTTTATCGTCGTATCTAGTAGCGTCTACTGACTCTATCAGGTGGCCCAATCCAAGGGTGAGCAACTGTTTTTTGGCTAGTTGATGGTCTATTTGCAGCTCAGACCGATGGTATTGTTGGCGGAAATCCTGACGGTCTAGCAAGGAGTCGTCTTCCTGGAACAGGGAGAGCATTTCGGTTTCAAATACAGAGCTCATGGTCCGCAGGGTCAGTAGCCAATGTTCATTGGGACGGAAGCTAACGGTAGGGTTGAGGTTAAGGTCGTTCCGTTGCCCCTGCATGTCCACGAGCCGCTGATTAGATCCTTCCCTTACTTCCATTGCATTGGTCGAGTTTTCGCGGTAAAGGCGGGAATAAACCTTTATATCCCATTTGTTGGATTTTCTGCCGATTTTGACCTGTCCGGTATTGGCCTGAAAGGGGCTTTGCGTCATGCCCACCACTTCTGGGGTGAGGTCAAATCCGTCGGTAGCGTAGTGGTTGATATACGCGTAGACACTCCAGTCGCTTTTGGTAAGGCCGAGATCGGCACTGACATCGCTGGTATTGAACGACCGAAACCGGGCATCAAGGTTGGCGGAAACAACGTGTTGGCTGCTTTTGGTGATGATATTGATCACGCCCGCCATGGCTTCGCTGCCGTAGATAGCACTGGAGGGCCCCCGAAGAACTTCTATGCGCTCGATATTGGAAACTGCGAGTCGGTCTAGGTCGAAGGTGCCTGCTGTTCGCCCCACCAGAGGTTCACCATCCAGCAAAATCAGGATATAGTCGGAAGATAACCCCTGCATTTGGAGGCCTGCACCATGGTCGGCAATCACTTGTAGGCCGGTTTGCTCTCGGAGCACCTCCGAAAGGCGCATGCCTCCTGTCTCCTGAATTTGGCTTTTTCCGATGATCGTAACCGGCATAGGTAGATTTTCCAGACTGCGATCTGTTCGGGTGGCCGAAACGACTATTTCATTCAGCTGGCCGACTCTTTCGTTGAGGTTTATCGCCGACACTGACCTTAGGTCTTTGAGTTGGACCTTCAAGGGATCGTAACCCATGGCAGTTATTTCAACCCAACTCGCTGGATCCAGGTGGTCGGGTAACTCAAAGCTGCCATCTGCTGAAACCTTAATCATTTCAATCGTTTCGCTGCCTTCAATACGTATGATGGCATGAGGGATGGGATTTCCACCCCGATCTCTCAGCACGATAGGGTAGTCCGAAATCGCCCATACCTCAAGCCCGGCAAAGAAAACCAGGCAGAATACGCCTTTGATTATAATAAGCCTACTTCTATTCATAAGGTAAAATTTAATCCTGGCGGGTAAGTCCACCGGGAGGAATCAAAGGCTATCTACCAATTCTTTCCAACGGGCACTTTGGGCGAGGCCGGGTTTTCTAAGTCCAAAAAACTGGGCAATCAGGTCTTTATTTTTGTCGAATAGTTCTATAGAAGACACCAACCCATCCGCTGTATTTTTGTGGACTACCCACGCAGCATCGATCTGAGATTCATCCAGGTGCATGTTAAATTCAGGATCCAATACGTTGAGCCAGTTACCCATCTGCCGGATAGTTCGTACTTTTCCCTGGTGTATTTGAATATTGCCTTTGTTTCCGACAAAGATCATGATGGGAATTTGCTCAGCCGAAGCAGATTCCAGAACCGTGCGGATGACCAGCCTATTAACTGGATAGGCCCATTTTTTCCCAATCCACTTGATGGCATCAAGTCGATGGATATTAAAGGTTTGGAGCATCCCAAAAAAGTCATGGGTGTCCTTCATCGTTTCCCAGGCTTCGGTCAATGCAAGGTGGTCTACAGAACCTGCGTAGTTTTCAGGTGGAAATGGATTTACAAGAACCGGCTGGTTTTGGTCCTCCATTTTGAATGAATCCACCAATAGGGCGTATGCATCCAAGTTGCTTTTTTCTTGTAGGTAGATTTTTAAAATTGCGTCACCCGCTTGATCAAAGAACTGTAGGCTTTTCAGGGGGCCTCTTGGCGTTTCATTCACGACCGCAAATCCATATTTCCATTTGCTAAAGAATACCCGTTGTTCGATAGGCCCAATAACGGTGGCGATTTGATGCGGGGCTCTGCCATGAATACTTATCTTTTGGAAGCTGCCTTTATGTTCCAACACACATCCTTCGTTTCTTGTCAGGGACATTACTTTTCCGAGGGTTTTACATGCTGACAGTATGGCCGACCAATCTTCTTTTAGTCGAATTGTGTCCTTTCCCAGCGTGGTGGATAGAAGTTCCAGTTCGGATACGTTCAGTGCCTTTGCCGCATCTCGTATCCGAAGGGTTGGTTGGGTTGCCCTTAGCGATGCCCAAGCGTCTTTAAGCGCGTTTGCGGTTGTTTCATGCAGTGTTGTTTCCATCTTTATGCTAGTTTGTAGTTGTACATAGGTGCAGGCTTATTGGTAGGAAGGCTGCTGATAATGAGGGGTTGATGGGGATCACCTGTACTGACCTGAATCGGGTAGTCAAATACCTGATGCAGGTTTTTTGGGGTCATGATCTCCCGGGTTGGCCCATGATTCACCATGGTGCCGTTTTTCAGCAGTACCACCTTATCGGCATAATTGGCGGCCAAGTTGAGGTCATGCAGGATCACCAGGATACCAATGTTTCTTTCCTTAAGCTGGGAGATTACCTGCATCACCTGATGTTGCTGGGCAATGTCCATGCTTGAAGTGGGTTCATCCAAGAGGAGGTATCGAGGAAAGGGACTAGTCCCCCAGATCTGTGCGAGCACGCGTGCCAATTGCACGCGTTGCCTCTCGCCTCCAGAAAGGTTTTCCATCAGCTGATCGCGGAGATGCCAGGTGGATGTTGCAGTCATTACTTCTTGGAGGGTGTCAGGAGCAAAGGACTTATTGGAAAGCACCAATCCCAACTCAACGATCTCACGTGCCCGAAATGGAAAGATAACGGTACTGTGCTGGGGCATTACAGCCCTTATCGTCGCCAATTGGTTGGTTTTCAGATGTTCTAAACGGCGTCCATTGTAGGTAATAGAACCGTGCTGACACTTGACCTCTCCGGAAAGTAGTTTGAACAGCGTGGATTTGCCGGCACCATTTGGGCCTACTAAGGCGGTCATTTTTCCTGCCTCAATGTAGAAATCCGCTTGTTGTAAAATCGGCCTTTTCTTTATGCAGAAATGAAGTTTTTTTGCCTCGAGCATGTTAGGTTCGGATTTTTTTTACGTTTATAATCAGCCAAATGAAAAAGGGAGATCCAAGGATGGCGGTAATGATGCCAATGGGGAGTTCGGCGGGCATAACCAAGGTGCGGGCCAGCAGATCAGCACCGGTAAGGAGTCCGGCCCCAAGCAAAAAGGAACCCGGCAGCACCAACCTGTGATCTGCTCCAAATTTTAGCCGGATCAAGTGGGGTACGATCAGCCCTACAAATCCGATTGTGCCTGTCATGGAAACGCCTACGCCCACTGTCAATGCACTAAGAAACAGGATAGTATATTTTACCCGTTGTACACTTACCCCCATGTGAAAGGCCTCATTTTCTCCTAAGGCAAGTGCATTCAGGTTTCGGTACTGAAAAACAATGGCAAAAGAGGGAATCAATATGAACAATAAGCCTATCTGTACTTTGCCCCAGTCTGCTCCCCCCACATCTCCTAGACTCCAAAAAGTGAAGTTTCTTAGTGCTGCTTCATCGGCATAAAACAACGATAGTCCTATTAATGCACCCGAGAGGGCGGTAAGCGCAACCCCGGCCAAAATCAAAAGCGAAATATCGGTTCTTCCACCATGGTTTGCCAGGTGATAGACCAGCAGTACGTTTACAAGCCCGCCCACGAAAGCAAAGAGGGGAAGCCCCAGACTACCGAACAGGTTCAAAGCCCAGGGAAAAAGGGAACCAAATACAATAAAAACAACGGCAAAAAGGGCACCTCCGCTGCTCACACCGATCAGTCCGGGTTCCACAAGCGGATTCCTGAATAGTCCTTGGAGCGCCGCACCCGATACGCCCAGCCCCCCACCTACCAACAAAGCCAGCAAAATCCGGGGGATCCGAATATGCCATAGCACATTGGCCTCTTGCGTGGAATGCCAATGGATCGGCAATCCCAGCTGGTTAAGCAAAACAGAAAGGGTATTTTGTATGGATACCGGGAATGCACCTATGGTCACTGAAAATACGGCTAGAACGAGTAAGCCAATACCCATCCCTGATAAAACCCAGTTTTGCATTGATTTCTTTGAAGCGTGCTTAGGAGGAGAACTGACGGTGTACATATCGTTTAGTTTCTGGCACTTTTTGCAAGCTCCAATGCTGCTTTTCCCACCCTCGGGCCAAAACCGGAAAGATAAAGGCCGTCAAAAGCAAGTATGCCGTTGTTTTTTAATGCGTTGGTTTCTTCAATGCCCCGTATTTGTCTAACCCCCTCCAGGCCGCCCAGGGACTGTAGACCTGATTCAAAAAAGAGAAGATAATCCGGATTCATCTTGATCAATGCCTCGGGAGTAAGTGGTATAAAGTCTTTGAAGCCCTTACCGACCGACCGAAAACCTGCGAGCTCAAAAAGCGATTCGGCAAAAGTACCTTCGCCCGCTATAAACACGGTCTCGGTGCCCCGGGCCATCACGAAGGCCGCGGTAGGTTGCCGATCAACGGTGGCAAGATAGGCTTCCAAATCAGCGATATCTTCACGAAGTCGGCCGCTCAGCTTTTCGCCCCTGTCCGGAACCTGAAGAAATTCTGCCAACTCTCCGATGATACGAAAGGTACCGTTCAGGTCCTTTGGCTTTTCAAATTCATGCAGCGCTACGTTTGCCTGCTTTAGCTGTCGTACCACATCTTCTGTGAGGTACCCCTTTTCTACAAGCAGGATATCGGCTCCAAGTGCAAGGATACCCTCAGCCTTGATTTGGTTGCGGTAGCCAATAGAGGGGAGTTCCTGCATGGTAATCGGATAGGTGGATGTAATGTCTGTGGCAATAATACCGGAACCGTATCCAAGTTCGTGCACAATTTCTGTAATGGTACCACCCGCAGTGATCAGCTTTTTTTCGTTAGCCGGGGTTTCGGTCTTCGGTGACGAACAGGCAAGCACCAAAGGGAGAAGGAAAAGGAGTTGCGTATATTTCATTTATTAAGATCAATTTTAAATAATAGGCAAATATCAAACTAATTAGATTAAATCCAAATAAAAATTAATTGATAATTTCTATCGTGACGGATTTTTGATAAGGCGTCAATTAGACGAAAATAGCGATAGAGAATATCTATAAATCCCTATCAAGCAGTTGATTATCATTTATCCTTTAGACAACAAGCGGTGTTGTTTTGCAGAAACAACCTATTAGACGATGTAAGGAATCCGTAGTTTGTGCAGGGAATAGTCGGCAAAAACCGCTAAATTGGAACACGCCGTTTTTCCTGATGTATCAGCCTTGTGTCTGGTCTGATGGCTTAGCGGCATTTGTCATAACCAATCCGGGAATAGATAAAAAGCAAATGATTTCAACAAACAGAAGATCCTTTATAAAAGGCGCCGCTGCTCTTTCCGCTATTACCGTGCTGAGCCCTGCGGCGGCTTTTGGCACCAAAGCAAACACGGCGATCCGTGTAGGCATCATCGGCTGTGGCAACCGGGGTACCTCGGTAATCACCGCCATGTCCAAACATACCCCTATACATATTGTAGGGATGGCAGACCTTTTTGGGGATAAACTTCAGACCGCCAAGCCTAAACTGGATGCGCTTAATACTGCCAAAGGGCTTTCTCCCGTATCAGCCTCCCATGTGTACCAAGGGTCAAAGGCCTATCTACGTCTATTGGAAATGAAGGAATTGGACGCCGTCATCATTGCATCCCCCGCCTATACCCATCCGGAATTTGTAGAAGCAGCCATTGCCGCAAACAAACATTTTTATTGTGAAAAGCCTGCCGCCATGGACGTTGCGGGGTGCCGTCGGATCACGGCTGCCGGTAAAGGCATCACCAATCTAAGTGCCGTGTTTGGGTTTCAGATCCGCTATGCAACGCCCTACGTGGAGTTGATGAAGCGTATCCACGAGGGAGCGATTGGAGATGTTGTCAATGCGCAGTTGTACTATTTCTCTTCAGGACTACCGATTATCCAATCACCTGACATGTCCCATGATGAGGTGCGCATCAGGAATCAGTTCTTCTTCCGGGATCTGTCCGGTGGAATATTGTTGGATCAGGGGGTACATATGCTGGATGTCTGCAACTGGGCCTTGGGTACAACGCCGATAAGCGCCATTGGAATGGGCGGATATAACGGGGGCAATGGGTTTGGCGACGCTTTCAAAAACTACCAAGTGATCTACCGATATCCAAAGGACATCACTGTCAGTTTCCATTCTACCCAGTTTGGAAGCACCTTTGGAGATGTATGTGCCCGCTTTATCGGATCGAAAGGCATTGCCGTAGCGACCTACAGTGGGGGAGTGTATATAAATGGAGAAAATACATGGGATTCGGGGATTTTGCGTGAAAGCACCAGTCAGGCGAGCCGCGAGGCACAGGCAGCGGGCGTATTTACGTCTTCCCTCCATGACTCGAACGAAAAGAAGGTGAGCAGTTTTATAAACAGCATCGTATCCGGCAACCACCTAAATGAACTGGACGCTGCCGTAGATTCCACGCTGACTGCCATTTTGGGGCGGCAGGCAGCTACGGGTCAGCGATCGGTTACTTGGAACGAGATGCTTTTCTCCAATGAATCTTTGGACCCTCGTTTAAATCTACTACAATTTGATCGTTAGTTAAAACCTGATTTACCGAAGATGATCCTTACCAAACGTAATATCTGCTTTTTTGGTGTTGTCACTCTGTTTATTTTGCCTTCTTTCGGTCAAGCGAAGTGGGAGAAGGTGGCCCCCGGGGTTTGGAGGACGGTGGTCGGCGTACCCGATGAGTTTACCCTGCTCACCGCGGCGGGTATCGCCCCGAAAATGGAAGCATTGGCAGCGATGAGCGAAGTGACCTTTCCGTTAGATGCAGGACAAATCGTGGGCGAAGTGACGGAAAATCAAACACAGTTGCGGTTTCCCCTCGAGCGGGTAGAGCAGCTGTTCGGATTTGGTCTACAGTTCAAAACCGTACACCAACGGGGCAGGATTCTTAGACTGCATGTAGATCACTATGGCAATGCGGACAATGGACGCACCCATGCACCGGTGCCCTTTTATGTGTCGTCCCGCGGGTATGGTGTTTTTGTCAACGCAGCCAGGTACATCGATGTCTATGCCGGCACAGCTTCCCGTAGGGACAGCCCCAACCCGCCCGAGGCGCGTGACCGTAACACGGATAAGGACTGGAGTGCCAATCCCTATTCCGATGCGGTAGAGATGCGCATCCCCTCGGCTGGTGTGGAAGTGTTTGTTTTTGCGGGGCCAACTCCTTTGGAGGCGGTACGCCGATATAATCTGTTTACGGGGGGTGGGCCTTTGCCTCCCCGTTGGGGCTTGGGTTTTACCCAACGTGTCCATCGCCTGTTTTCGGATGAGCAGGTTAGGGAAGAGGTCGATGCGTTTGAGGAGCGGGGTTTTCCCTTGGATTTCGTGGGGTTGGAACCCGGATGGTTAAGCAAATCCTATCCCAACACCTTTGTTTGGGATCCGGTGCGATTTCCCGATCCCGAAGGGTTTATGCGGGATTTAAAGGACAGAGGCGTTCGGATCAATCTTTGGGTAAACCCCTTTGTGTCTCCGGATTCGCCCATTTATGGGGATATATTGCCGTTTACGGGTTCCCATACGGTATGGGCCGGTGTGGTGCCAGACCTTACGATTCAAGCGAGTCAACGGATATTTTGGGGGATTTTTGAGCAGGAACACCTGGACAAAGGAGCCAGTGGGTATAAGATCGACGAGGTGGACGGCTTTGACGAGTGGCTGTGGCCCGACGTGGCGCGATTTCCCTCCGGATACTCCGCAGAGCAGATGCGGCAGACCTATGGCTTATTGGTTCAAAAACAGAGTATGGATCTCTTTCGGCAAAAAAACCAACGGACTTATGGGCTGGTTCGTGCTTCGAATGGGGGCGGTACGTCTTTTCCCTATGTTATTTATAATGATAACTACGATCATAGGGATTTTATCACAGCACTGATCAATAGCGGCTACGCCGGCGTGTTGTGGACGCCGGAAGCGAGGGCATCCAAGACGGCCGAAGAATGGCTGCGACGCATGCAGACGGTGGTTTTTTCACCTATGGCGATGATCAATGCCTGGGCCAGTGGCACCAAACCATGGTCCTTCCCGGAAGTGGAAGATGAGGTCAGGCTCATGGCTCGCCTGCGGATGCAGATGATGCCGTACTGGTATTCCGAATTTGCCAAGTACCACTTTGAGGGAACACCTCCCTTTCGGGGAATGAGCTTGGAGCCAGGTTTTTCGGATGCTTCCCAGCTTATTACTGTTTCCGACCAGGACGCCGATTTGGAAACCAATCCCTATGCCCAAGCAACCCGAAAGGAGGTAAAGGACCAGTATATGGCGGGCGAATACCTCTTGGTGGCACCTATGTTTGCAGGAGAAACCTCCAGGCAGGTGGTATTGCCATCCGGCAAATGGTTTGATTTTTATACCGGGGATTATGTAGGGGATGGAGAGATCATTACGGTGACCCCCGGTTTGGACAAGATTCCGGTGTTTGTGAAGGATGGAGGAATCATTCCGATGACGGAGGTACGGATGCATGCTCCCAAAAAGGGAGAGAAATACACGTTGGAAGTCAGGCATTATGGGGAGAGGCCGGGTGAATACCTGTTGTACGATGATGACGGGGAAACCTTCGATTTTGAGCAAGGAGCCTATTCTTGGAGGCGTCTTTCTGTCACAAAGCAGAGGAACGGTGCATGGAAGGGTGAGGTTTCCAAGCCGGAGAAAGGGAAGCCGGACAATTTGGCATCCATATCCTGGCGTTTCATGACGGTAAGATAAACCTGAAAAGGTGTTGATAGACTAAAAATCCTCGTGAAATGCCCTAGAAATCGTTGGGAAATTGGCCTTCGGTAGAAATATTTTCTATCTTCCCAATTGTTTCCGTTTAATCCAATATAACCCGATATGAAAAATCTTTGCTTATGGGTGCTTCCATTTTTGTGTTTTTTCTGTACGCCCCCCGAAGAGAGCGAGTTGCCCCTGCCTAATATTCTCTGGATTACCAGCGAGGATAACAGCCCCTTTGCCGGCTGTTACGGAGATGATTTTGCCACTACTCCCCACATGGATAGATTGGCGGCAGAAGGGTTCCTGTATACCCACGCTTACGCCAATGCGCCTGTCTGCGCACCTACCCGCAATACCATTATCACCGGTGTGTATGCCAATTCGGGTGGTCATGAACACATGCGGAGCTATTACGACAAGTCATCGATTGTGAAGCTTTATCCCGAATACCTGCGGGAAGCGGGTTATTATTGTACCAATAACCAAAAGGAGGATTTTAACATTAATCCTGAGTTGACCAAAAATACCTGGGACGAACTGGGAAGAGAGGCTCACTACAAGAACAGACCTGAGGGCAAACCGTTTTTCGCCATATTTAACTCCACCGTTTCCCATGAGAGTTCCCTACATACCCGAACGCCCTTGAATGAGCTGAGGCATGATCCGGAGCAGGTAAAGCTGCCTCCCTATCACCCGGATACGCCGGACATGCGCCACGACTGGGCCCAATATTACGACAAGGTAGAGGATATGGACACCTGGATGGGGGGGATACTCCAGGAATTGGAAGAGATGGGAGAAAAGGAAAACACCATCATCTTCTACTACGGAGACCATGGTGGCGTGCTGGCGCGAAGCAAGCGATTTGTGTACGAGTCTGGCACCCGGGTACCTTTTATCGTGTATATTCCTGAAAAATACAAGCATCTGTATCCCGCCGAAAAGCCCGGTTCCAAGGTGGATAGGCTTGTCAGTTTTGTAGACTTGGTACCTACGCTGCTTAGTATCATAGGTACAGACATCCCCGACTACCTTCAAGGACATGCGTTTTTGGGCAAACAGAAGACCGAGGATCCGGAGTATGCCTTTATGTTTCGTGGACGGATGGATGAGCGGTACGACATGAGTCGGGCAGTTCGGGACAAAAAATACCGGTATATCAAGAACTACATGCCTTACCGTATATATGGGCAGTTTATAGAATACCTGTGGCGGGCACCTTCCATCCGATCTTGGGAGCAGGCCTATTTGGCCGGCGAATGCAACGAAGTGCAATCCGTCTTCTGGAATACCAAACCGGTAGAAGAGCTATATGATACGGAAAATGACCCTTGGGAAGTGACTAATCTCGCCGCTGATCCTGCCTACCAAGCCGTGTTGTCCCGAATGCGCAATGCCAACCGCAATTGGATACTGGGTATTCGGGATGCAGGGTTTATACCTGAGGCCACTTTGGTAGACCTAACCCAACATACATCTGCATACGAATATATGCGTTCGGGTTCGGTTGATCTCGAGACGTTGGTCGATGCAGCGGATTTTGCCGTTGGGCCGAATGCTGAAATTTCCCAATTGGTGGCGTTGCTGGAGTCCACTGATCCGGCCCTGTCCTATTGGGGCGCTACGGGCTTGTTGATTCAGGGAAAGGCAGCCGAACCGGTCAAAGATCAGCTGATCTTGCTCGCATCGGACTACGACCACAACGGGGCAATTGTGGCCGCAGAGTGCCTTTATGGGTTACGGGAGATTCAAACTGGTAGGCAAACCCTTTTACGGGCGTTGCAGTCAGAAAATGCATTTTTGCGTGCCCATGCGCTCAATGTGATCGACAACGTCGATGATAACAGTCCAGCTGTCCGCAATGCGGTTGTGGCGATGGTGAAGCGGATTGGGGAGTTTAAGAACCATAACTATGACCTGCGCATGGCGAGGTTTCTGCTTTCAAAATGGGCCATTGAGCCGGCATCGGTAGGCATAGATATAAACTGGTAATGGGTAGGTGTCATGAATTTCAAAACGTAAAGTACATGAGATCAAGCTTGGTATTGCTGCTTGTTTGGGTGCCGCTTTTTTCCTTTGGGCAGCTGGTGGGCGATCGAACCCATCAGCAGTTAAGCAAAAACCGGTCTCTGGAAACCAGTCTATATATGCTGAACCATTGGACACCGGACCTGGATCTGGCTAGGGAAAATGAATTGGCTGCCATTGCCTATACTGTTTTCTCCGGTGATATACAGGCCGACTTTGGAGACTTAGTGGGCGATCCTGGCTACCTGGACTGGGTGGAATCCGGAAAAGAACTGCTTCTGGGAGGGCCGATTTGGGGAGCAGTGTCGGAAGAAGGTGCCGATCTTTGGCTGCGTACAGCCCAACCCGCAGAAGTGGAGATATGGGTGCAGGATGGGCAGGAGAGGCGAACACTTGGGCCTATCCGAACGGAGGTAAAAACCGACCTGAGCGCTGTTTTTCAGATCTCCGGTTTGGAAGCAGGCAGATCCTATCCGGTCAAGATAATCATAAATAAGGTAGAATGGGCAGGGGATTCCATATTGACCCTGAATACCCTGCCGAGGGATTCATCCCTTCGCGTTGCGTTTGGAACCTGTTTTCACCGATGGGGCTTGGGCAATACCCATCAAGTGACACAGATTCTGGCCAGAAAGCCACATGCCATGTTGTTGGGCGGTGATATTGCTGTTCAGGATCGGCGGAATCAGATTGGTATGCACCGCTTTGATTATTTAATGCGTGACCAGTTTCCTGCATGGCGGCAGTTAAGTTCACGGGTTCCTGTATATGCTACCTGGGACGATCATGATTACATGGACGATGATCTGTCGGGGGTTCCCGACGGGTTTACTGAAGCGGACCGATCGGCGATCCGGGAAGTTTTTACCCGCTCCTGGGCCAATCCAGGCTTTGGAAACGAGCGAAAGCAGGAGGGCGTATATTTTAAGACCTCCATCGGGTCTGTGGATGTAATAATGGTTGATAACCGATACTTCAGGGATGAAAAAACCGGTGCCTTCCTCGGAAACGATCAGATGGAATGGTTGGAGCAGCAACTGCTGTCTGCGAGCGGAAAGTTTATCATTCTATCCTGCGGTACCATGTGGAGCGATTATGTGTCCAGTGGAAAAGACTCTTGGGGAGTTTGGGATCCGGTCGGAAGGGAGCGGTTTTTTCAGTTGATCGAAAAGCACCGGATACCCGGCGTTTTGTTGATTTCCGGTGACCGACACGGAGCCAGGGGGTTTGCGATTCCAAGAAGTTCGGGGTTTCGGTTTTATGAGTTTGAGCCTGCAAGTTTGGGAGGCAGGCATGGCCCTGTAGCCATTGATCCTGCGTGGGAAACCCAGTTGTTTGGTTTTGACAATACCTACGCATTTGGGGAGTTTACCTTTGAAACCCACCTGGACGATCCGGAGGTCACGTTTCGGTTGGTTCGGGAAGATGGCGATGTGTTATATACGTTAAACCTAAAAAGAAGTGAGTTGACCCCTCCCTGAACCTGACTTTCTTGTCCTCGCCACTTTCAAAAATAATGCACACATATACTGGTTCTAAGCCGTTGATTTATAAATTATTGCTAGGTTTTTGAGCCATTAGGCCTTTATTTAGCTTTCGGAACCGTCACTCTTCACCAAGTTTTTCCCCAGAATAACCATGAACCCTGCCTGCAAGCTTATTTCCGTCCTATTGACGTTTTTGTTTTTTCCCATTTTCAGTGTCTTTTCCCAATCGGCCATATCTCCCAATGTCATACTTATCATCACTGACGATCAGGGCTATGGAGACCTGGGATATACAGGCAATCCCCATGTCCAAACACCTGTGTTGGATGCATTGGCCGGAGAGAGTGTACGGTTAAACCAGTTTTATGTGTCCCCGGTGTGCGCGCCTACACGGTCTAGCCTGATGACGGGCCGCTATTCCCTACGAACAGGTGTTCGTGATACCTATAACGGCGGCGCCACCATGGCTTCCGACGAGGTGACCATCGCTGAAATGCTGAAGGAAGCGGGTTATCGCACCGGGATATTTGGCAAGTGGCACCTTGGGGACAACTACCCTTACCGGCCCAGTGAGCAGGGTTTTGACGAGTCGCTGATCCATTTGGCAGGGGGAATGGGCCAGCCGGGCGATTTCACTACTTTTTTCCAAGGAGACCGGAGCTACTTCGACCCCGTTCTTTGGCAAAACAACCAACAGAAACCGTTTGAGGGCTACTGTACGGACATATTTACCGAGGAGGCGATACGCTTCATTGAAGCGCAAGCGGATAGTCCCTTTTTTTGTTACGTGTCCTTCAATGCGCCGCATACCCCGCTTCAGGTTCCCGATGAATATTATGAGCGGTACAGAGAAATTGACCCTTCCAGTGGTTGGGAAGGGGAGGAGCTTCCTTTTTCCCTCATGTCAGAAAAGGACAAGGAAGATGCCCGCAGAGTGTATGCCATGGTGTCCAACATCGACGATAACGTGGGCAGGCTGCTGCAGGCCTTGGACGATCTGAATATTGCGGATAATACAGTGTTCATATTCATGACAGACAACGGACCCCAGCAGAGAAGGTACAACGGTGGGATGCGGGGACTCAAAGGAACGGTTTTTCGCGGAGGAGTCAGGGTGCCCTTTCTGATGCGGATGCCGGGAATGGAGCGTCGACCGGTGGATATAGATCAAACTTTGGCCCATATCGATGTATTGCCCACGCTGGCGGAAATCACAGGTGCCCGCGTACCGGCTGACCGGGTGGTGGATGGACGGAGTTTCCTGTCGCTGATAGATGGCAAGGGGGACCCTGTTTTCGATACCCGATCACTGTTTTTTTATTGGACACGAAAATACCCTGAACCCTACCAAAATATGGCACTCCAACAAGGCTCCCTGCGGCTGGTGGGAAACGCAGGATTTGACGCTGTGCCGGGCGACTTCGCGTTGTTTGACATAGAAGAAGATCCGTTTGAGCAGGATGACTTACGTGCACGTAATCCAATCCTAACTGCAAAAATGAAAGTGGATCTGGACAATCTATTGGAGGAGCTGACCAATTCCCCTAACTTCAAAAAGGAACATCCCATAGGGATCGGCACCGTTTATGAAAATCCAGTTTTTTTAAATAGAAATGACGCAGGTGGACAGCGGGGTATCTGGACGCAGGACGAGGTATTTGGTCTTTGGAAAGTGAAGATTACAGAAGGCGTGTATACGTTCCGTTTTAGGTTTTTACATCCCTTGGAGCACCCGGGCAGGATGAACGTAGAGCTGGGCAGCAGAGTCCTGCAAAAAGAGCATACCATCTTGGGGGAGGATACCATTATTTGGGAAAGGGTGCGCCTTTCGGGCGAAGAATGTGACCTGATTCCCTTCTTTGCCGGAGGAGGAAAAAATATCCTTCCACTTTGGATTGAAGTGGAGAGAACCGATTTATGAGTGCTTCATCCGTTTAAATGACCACTTATCCCCAACTTTGGTTCGCCAGCCACGGAGGGAGAGGGTGACTTGCTTGATTTTGCAAAAAGTGATTTTGAATTGACCCCTTATTTACTTAATTTGATGGCGTTTATTGGAGAATAGCTAGACCAAAAAAAATCAAACGTATTGCCTCAATCCCCATGAATTTTATCACCCAGAGATGGAAAGTATTGGTTTCCGTCATCGTCCTCACTTGGCTGTTTTCTTGGATCGCCTATTCGGTCTCATTAGAGAATAAGCATAAATACCTGCCTGCCTTCGTCCTGGGAGAGGAGGTGGATTTCAATACCCATATCCGGCCCATTTTTAACAAGAAATGCATTGCCTGTCACGGCGGGGTTAAGAAATCTGGTGGCTTCAGTTTGCTTTTTGAAGAGGAAGCACTCGTTGTGAACGAATCGGGTGAACGTGCCATTGTCCCCGGAAGCGTGCGCAAAAGTGAGTTGATCAAACGCATTAAGCATCATGATCCCGAATTACGGATGCCTTTGGAAGCAGATCCTTTGAGTGATGACGAGATCGACCTGTTGACTCGTTGGATCAATCAGGGAGCGAAATGGAAGGACCACTGGGCCTACATACCTCCTAAGCCCCAAACTGTACCGTCCGTTTCCTCTCCTTGGGTAAAGAACGACATAGATCGATTTGTCCTGGCAAAATTACAGCAGGAGAAGCTTCAGCCCAATCCGCAGGCGGATCGGTTTAGTTTGCTGCGCCGTGTCAGTTTAGATATTACGGGCCTTCCTCCCACTTTGGAGGAGGTAACGGCATTTATCGAGGACGATTCGCCGGAAGCGTATGAGCGGGTGGTGGATCGATTGCTTTCATCCTCCGCCTATGGAGAGCGTTGGGCGGCGATGTGGATGGATCTGGCCCGGTACGCCGACTCCAAGGGCTATGAATCTGATCGACACCGCAGTATTTGGAAGTACAGGGACTGGTTGATCAAGGTGCTAAATGATAATATTCCCTTCGACCGGTTTGTTACCGAGCAGTTGGCAGGGGACCTGCTGCCCAATACAACCGATGAGCTGTACATTGCCACGGCGTTTCACCGAAATTCAATGAACAACGATGAAGGGGGAACGGACAACGAGGAGTTTCGGGTGGCGGCTCTGATAGATCGGGTCAACACGACTTGGTCGGTCCTTCAAGGTACGACGATGGAGTGTGTCCAATGCCACAGTCATCCCTACGACCCCATACGCCATGAGGACTTTTACCGTTCCTATGCATTTTTTAATCAGAGTGCGGATGCAGATATACCCAGCGAAGCTCCCGTACTGATACAGTACAAGGAGGAGGAAGATCAGGCAAAGCTTGCAAGTATTAAAAAATGGGTTGCTGAAACGGTAGCTCCGTCTGAACGTGATGCTAAGGTCGATTATTTCGAAAAGCTGATCCGGATCGGTGAGCCCAAACTACACCCCCATTATTTTGAGCAGATTGAAAAAGGCCTTCCTGTGCTGGGCACATCTACCTTCAAGGTGGCCGATAGTGTGTACTCCCGCATCAAGCAACTACCCTTTACAGGCAAAAATCGAATGATGCTCAGGTACCGGACCGAAAAGAGCATGGGGAATATGCAGCTTCGCTTGGATTCGAAAGAAGGCAAACTCATAGGAAACCTACCCTTGGAAAGGAAGTTCCGAACAGAATACGACGAAAAGGAAAAAAAGAACAAAGAGTATGGAATGTATCAAACGGTTTCTATTCCCGTAGATCCCATCGTAGGTACCCATGATCTGTATTTGGTGATTGACGGCCCGGAAGGATCCGGTTGCAACATAGAGTGGGTGGTGTTCCATGAATCCCTGCCCGGCGAAGAGGCTGCGGGCTACCCGGAAGTAGCCCAGACGCTTTACGATCTGTTAAACACCACCAAACCCAAGATTACGACACCTATTATGGTTGACTTGCCGGAGAGCCACCGACGTATGTCCAGGGTATTTGAGAAAGGTAATTGGCTGGTGCAGGGAGATGAAGTTTCTCCCGGTGTTCCCGCGAAATGGAATTCCTTTGATCCCTACCCGCCAAACCGGCTTGGATTGGCCCAATGGCTGGTTTCCAAGGAAAATCCGTTGACGGCCAGGGTGATGGTCAACCGGATATGGGAGCAACTGTTTGGTTTGGGGATCGTAGAGACACTGGAGGATTTCGGTTCCCAGGGATTTGCCCCCTCGCATCCCGAGCTATTGGATTGGCTGGCGATGCAGTTCATGAATGAGCATGCATGGGAGTTGAAGCCCCTTATCAAACAATTGGTCATGTCGGCTACCTACCGTCAGTCTTCCCACCTTAGGGACGATCTACGGGATCGCGACCCGGACAATTACCTGCTGGCGCGGGGACCTCGCTTGCGGTTGACTGCCGAACAGGTAAGGGATCAGGCCCTTGCGGTCAGTGGCTTGCTCAGTCGGAAAATGTACGGACCTTCTGTAATGCCCGAGCAGCCCGAAGGGATCTGGCAGGTGGTATATAGTGGAGGAGAGAAATGGATGACCAGCAAAGGCGAGGATCGGTACCGCCGGGCGCTGTACACTTTCTGGAGGCGCACCAGTCCCTATCCTTCCTTTATCACCTTTGATGCACCTAGCAGGGAATTTTGTCTTCCCCGGCGTATTGACACGAATACGCCCCTTCAGGCATTGGTAAAATTGAATGATCCGGTATATCTAGAGGCCTCGTTGTTCCTTGCCAAACGGGTATTGGAAGGTGTCCAAGGTGTATCACCCACCGAAAAGCTTTCGCTTATGTACAGCTTTGCGATGCTAAGGGGGATAGATCTGGACAAGCTGGAAGCTCTTGAAAAACTGTACAAAGAAACGCAGGTTTACTTCGATAATGATCCCGAAGCCATTTGCCAGTTTACCGGGGAGGAAGACAAGGAATTGGCCGTCATGACCGTAGTAGCCAACGTAGTCATGAATTTGGATGAATTTGTCATGAAATCATAACGAACACACTAGATGAACGTACTGCAGGAACTGCAATTTAGGTCGTTACAGCAAGAGACAAGGAGGCATTTTCTCAGAAAATGTGCTGCCGGCCTGGGAGCCGTGGCCTTTGGATCAATGATGGCCTGTGGCACATCACGCCGTGAGGAACAGCAGGCCAAACAGGTGATGGAAGGATTGGCTGCCAAGTTGCCCCACTTCGCACCAAAAGCGAAGCGCATCATTTACCTGCACATGGCGGGGGCACCTTCCCAGCTTGAGCTGTTTGACTACAAACCCGAACTGGCCAAGCTGGATGGCAAAGACTGTCCCCAATCCTTGTTGGAGGGGAAGAAGTTTGCCTTTATACAAGGCGTTCCCAAAATGCTTGGCCCTCAGGCTGAGTTTAGGCCGAGGGGTGAATCAGGTATGATGGTATCGGATCTGTTGCCGCATTTCTCCACCATCGTGGACGATGTCAGCCTGATCAAGACGATGCACACCGACGAATTTAACCATGCCCCCGCTCAGCTGTTGCTTCAGACGGGTGGCCCCAGACTTGGCCGACCCAGTATGGGCTCATGGGTGACCTACGGGCTGGGTACCGATAACGAGAACCTGCCCGGTTTTATCGTACTGGTTTCGGGTGGCAATACGCCCGATGCGGGCAAGTCGGTGTGGGGAAGTGGGTTTTTGCCCTCCGTTTATCAAGGGGTGCAGTGTCGTTCCGAAGGGGATCCGGTACTTTATGTTTCCAATCCCGATGGAATGAGCGGAGACTTACGTCGCCAAACCATCGATGCCATCAACCAGGTAAACGAAAGGGAATACCAGGATGTACGCGATCCGGAGATATTGACCCGCATATCCCAATACGAGATGGCGTTTCGTATGCAGACCTCCGTTCCGGAAGTAATGGATATCAAGGACGAACCGGAATACATCCATCAGATGTACGGTACCGAACCCGGGAAGACCTCTTTTGCCAATAACTGCCTCCTGGCTAGACGGTTGGTGGAGCAGGGGGTACGCTTCGTGCAGTTGTTTGATTGGGGCTGGGATACCCATGGGGTCAGCGAGGGGGATTCCCTGGAAAATGGACTGGTAAGGAAGTGTGGCCAGGTAGATCGGCCTATGGCTGCTCTGGTGAAAGACCTGAAGCAACGGGGATTGTTGGATGAGACCCTCGTGGTCTGGGGTGGAGAGTTCGGCAGGACTCCCATGCAGGAAAACCGGGGAGGTAGGGTATGGCCGTTCAAGGGCAGAGATCACCATACAGAGGCCTTTCCGATTTGGATGGCCGGAGGAGGTGTGAAAGGAGGGTTCACCTTGGGGGAAACCGACGAAATCGGCTACTATGCGGTCAAGGACAAGGTCCACGTACATGACCTACAGGCCACCATTTTGCATTTGGCCGGTATGGACCACGAAAAATTCACGTACTTTGCCCAGGGCCGGGATTTCCGCCTGACCGATGTGGCGGGAAAAGTAGTTCATAAAGTAATTGCCTAGTAATTAAAAAAATAGATGGAGGAATCAGGAGATTTGTTGCTTTTTTTGGGGAGGTTTCACCCCTTGTTTCTACACCTGCCCATTGGCTTCTTGGTGATGGCGGTGATGCTGGAGATCGTTTCGAAGCGGGAAAAGTACCAGTCACTTCGCCCGGCTGTTGGGTTTACGCTTTTTGTTGGTGCCGTTTCTGCCCTATTGGCAGCGGTACTGGGGCTTATGCTTGCCAGGGATGGTGGATATAGCGAGGACTTGCTGAGTATCCACCAATGGTTGGGGATTGCCTTGGTCGTGTTTTCGTTTGCGGCTTGGTGGCTGCAGCGTCAATACGAGCAAAAGAGTACCGATCAGCTCAAAAAGGCTTATTTTGGGAGCCTAGCGCTGATGATGGTGTTTTTGGGAGGTGCCGGACATTACGGTGGCTCGCTTACCCATGGGAGCAATTACCTGACCCAAAACATGCCCAACTCCCTCCGCAGCCTGCTGGGAATGGAACAGACCAAGGGACCCAAGCTGATAACCAACCTCGAAGAGGCCGAAGTATTTGGAGACATCGTGCATCCCATTCTGGAAATGCGCTGCAATTCCTGCCATAACGCCAGCAAGAAAAAAGGTGACCTACAGATGCATACCGTGCAGGCCTTGCAGCGGGGCGGTGACAGTGGCGCAGCCTTTGTCGCTGGTGATCCCGCGCAGAGTTTGTTATTGCAGCGGATTCACCTTCCTGAAACCGATGACGAACACATGCCGCCCAAGGGCAAAACCCAGCTGACCGATCAGCAAATAGCCCTGTTGGAGTGGTGGATTGCCGAAGGAGCTCCCTTTGACAAGCGGGTTGCCGACCTGCGGGTAGAAGGAGAAATAGACGCCATCTTGCAGACGCTGGTTGACCCAAATGCCAACAAATCGGAAGTAGAGATTCTCTTGGCCAATGAGCCGTCCATGCCCAACCGGGAGAAAATTGATGCATTTCGGGAGCAGGGGGTAATGATCAAAACCTTGTCGGCAAAGTCGAATTGGCTGCAGGTCACCGTAGACAAGAAGCTTCCTGTCGCCGAGCTGTTGGCTGGTTTGGCGGAGAGTTTTCCCGAACAGATTACCTGGTTGGACCTGAAGGAAGCAGAGATCACGGATGAGGAGCTGAAGCCGGTTAGGGAATTGAAGCATCTGACGAAATTGAGGCTGGAAAAAACACCGGTCTCAGACGCCGGAATGGAACACCTTAGCGGACTTTCGTACCTGGAGTTTTTGAATCTATATAGCTCCCGTGTGGGTGATCAGGGCATAGCGAAGCTAGGAAGCCTAAAGAATCTGCGTAGCCTCTACGCTTGGGACACCCAGGTCACCGAGGCCGGAGCCTCCCAATTGGAGAGTCAGTTGAGTAGATTGACCGTTAACCTGGGTTTCGAAGTCAACGTAGTCGATTCGCTGACGGTTGAGGTATTGCCGGTGGGTTACAAGCAGCCCTAAGCCTGTGGCCCGAATCCTTCGAAATAGTTGTTTAGATGAATTACCCGTCGGGCTGTCCGTTACAGCTTTCCCTGAACCCTTCCTAAACTATGCGGGCACGGCGTTTGGGTAGTTGGCTGGGGCCATTGTTTTTTGGGGGAATCCTTCTTGCTTCCCAAGTGGGGCTTTGGGAGTTGTCCGACGCGGTCAAGGTACTGGCGCTTGCGGCCTGGATGGTCACTTGGTGGGTCACCGAGGCCGTACCCATACCGGTGACCGCTCTGCTTCCGATGGTGCTGTTCCCTTTGCTGGGTATTTTTGATATGAAGGGTGCCAGCCTGCCCTATTCAGATCCGGTGATTTATCTGTTTATGGGCGGCTTTATAATTGCCCTCGCCATGGAAAAGAACAGACTGCACCTACGGATTGCGCTGAACCTGATCCGAATTACGGGCACCCGAGCAAACGGGATCTTATGGGGTTTTTTTCTGGCTACAGCTTTTTTGAGTATGTGGATAAGCAATACGGCGACGGCCGTGATGATGCTGCCGATTGCCATGTCCATTGTACGGTTGATACAGGCCGCCAATCCGGTTATGGAGAAGGATAAGGGCTTTCGCAACTTTTCCTTTACGCTCATGCTAGGGATTGCTTATTCGGCCAATATTGGTGGGGTCATTACCTTGATTGGCACCCCTCCCAACGTGGTTTTGGTGGGTTTTATGCAGCAGTTTTATGGTTATACCCTCGATTTTAACCGTTGGCTGCTGATAGGGATCCCGGTGGGAGGGCTGATGCTACTTTTGATGTACCTTGTTATGGTGGGATTCATGTATCCCAATCGTCTCGGACGGATCGGTGGATCAGAGCAGGTAATACGAAGACAGTTGGCAGAGTTGGGGCCCATCTCCAGGGCAGAAGTACGCGTCAGTTTGGTTCTAATGGCGACGGCACTGTGCTGGATACTGCGGGAACCGCTAAACCTGCTGTTTCAAACCAACCTCCTGAACGACACGATCATTGCCATGACCGGGGGCATTGCGATGTTTTTGGTGCCCGCTGGCAAGGGCGACACCGATAAGCTGCTAGACTGGAGCAGCACGAAGGGGTTGCCTTGGGGTATACTGCTGCTGTTTGGTGGGGGCATGAGCCTGGCCAAGGGTATGGAAGCGGCCGGCATTATTCAGGGCATTGGAGAGACTGTTTCCGGCTTTTCTTTGGTCTCTGTTTCCGTATTGTGCCTTTTGTTGATTTTGGTCTCCCTTTTTCTGACCGAACTGATGAGCAACGTGGCATTGGTTACCATATTTGTTCCTGTGGTGTTTGGGATTGCCGATGGCCTGGGCGAGCAGGTTTTGCCGTTGGTGATACCTATTACCATGGCATCCAGTTTTGCCTTTATGCTGCCTATCTCCACCCCGCCCAATGCGATCCTTTTTTCCAGCGGCTTCATACCCATCCGGGATATGATGAGGGTAGGGGTATGGCTAAACCTACTGGCGGTATTGCTGCTTTGGGGAGTAGGGGTGGTACTTGTGAAGTGGGTGTTTTAACGCATTATTTTATAGTTCTTTCCCGTATTTAATTACGTGAAATAGGAGATGTTGTAATAATCTATATATTTACGATTATTGTTTACTTTTTAGTCACAATTAACAGCTTAACAAGATGGAGAAAAAAAAATGGAGTGAGCCAGAGATGGCTCCAATGGAGATTCTCGGAGGTAGCTTGGTAATGTTTAATGAGACTTTTTCAGCAGCTACTACTGGAAGAGGTACTGTAAACGACGATATTTCCTAAATCAAAAAAATGAAAAATAGTGATCCATTTAGGGCCGCTTTTTTTGTTTTTATGGGGGACTTCTTTTTTTCGTTGCTAACTGGATCTGGTA
This sequence comes from Lunatimonas lonarensis, assembly GCF_000390185.1. Classification (GTDB taxonomy): domain Bacteria; phylum Bacteroidota; class Bacteroidia; order Cytophagales; family Cyclobacteriaceae; genus Lunatimonas; species Lunatimonas lonarensis. The sequence continues at coordinate 63,758 of NZ_AQHR01000056.1, forward strand.
AACCCCTAGTCAGCGTCTTCTTTATCGAATAATCCAACGTGGGTTGTTGTTCGCATAGTGATGGGGATTCTAGCGGCGTTTAATGGTTCGCTGGGCTTTTTCTCTCTTTCAAACTATGCCCATTGGTTTTCGTCCAATCCGTATTCTTGGACAAGTCGGTTATCGAAATGATCTCTTCGCAAATTTTTTGGATGTTCGTGTTGGATAATTCAATGTTTTGGCATATTTTCGATGGCGAATACATTTTGTAATTAATCTAACAGCTGGAAATCATGGAAAAGAAAAAATGGGTAGATCCGGAAATTGAGGTAACAACAGTGGAGAGCGGGTGGGATGATTCAGGTCCTTATGAAGCCCCTTTCTATTATACAAATTCTTAAATCATCCAAGATTTTAAGTAGCTTGTTACGTTTCAAGAGCTAGGGCAGGGTGTTTTGTTGTCTTTTTCCGAGTATATTTTAAACATTATGAAAAAAAAAGAATGGGTAGCACCAAAAATGGGATTGGCAATGGTTGAGGGTGGGATTCCTTTCTCCACTGGAGAGGACTTTATGTACGTGGACATTTCTTAATCTAGGTTTGTAGAAAAGGTGAGTCAGCTGTTTTGACTCGAACGAAAAGAGAAACGAATAGGGTTCGTGGACGAAAATTTATATCTATTTAATAATTTGGCTCCTAGTGAGCCAGTTTTTTTTCGGGATGGTTCAGCAGGAGACCAATGGGTATACAGAGAAATCTTTGAAGAGGAGGTGAACAAACTTCCCTTCTCCTATCCTGTGAAGACTGTGGTCGACCTGGTGGTAAATATAAATTCGATTTCGCCTTACTTTTGAGGTAGATCTATCCAGCGATTACGCTTAAAAATAATTGGTCTGTAAATTAATCGA
>NZ_AQHR01000057.1 GCF_000390185.1 Lunatimonas lonarensis
TCAACATCTGCCTAAACCAACAAGGGGGATAACCGACTGCTTACCATGAAATCGAGCATGACGCAGGCAAAGCACGGAAGGATGATTGTTATTGCGAGATTCAATCTGGCCTTTAAAAAACAATAATTATCAGATTAAAACCATGCGATTGAACTTTATCGTACTGAAATGATCGAAAGTAGAATGCACTATATTCATGAGAATCCGGTAAGGGCAGGAATAGTGGAAAAACCTGAAGACTATATGTGTTCGAGCGCAAGGAATTATGCCGGGTTAGAAGGTTTGATAGAGGTTGATTATTGGTAATTCCGTCCATTTCCAATTGCAAATTGGAATTAATAGAAGGGTGTAGTTGCAAACTACACCCAGCCCGGGTAACTACGGGTTTCAACCCGTGGCTTGACGACGACTTCTGATAAGTACGTTTTGGCCGCTACCATGGCGATACCACGCACCAGTTCCCGCCAAAACCCCTGACTGCTGGGGCTGACATCCGTCCCAGGGCCGAGACATCGAGACAAGGCAGAACCGAACAGAACCGGGTTTTGGCGGAAAAGACTGGCTTCTTCCACCGTCCATGCGGCCAAAACCCAACGGAAATGTGCGTTTTTAACCAGGGGCTGCGCTGCACCCCTGGCTACTATGATGGCAGACCGATGGGCTTTTTCGCGTCCCATTAAGCTTTGTCCCAAATTCAAACACCCTAACCGTTGTGAAGCACAAATTACACTTGACTTATACGGACGTATTTTATAAATTTGTACGTACAACTATACATTATGGATACGAAATTAACATTGAAACTCGACAAATACGTGATTGACAGAGCAAAAGCGTATGCTGCATCACAAAAAAGGAGTTTGTCAGGTATGATTGAATCCTACCTTAGAACATTGATTTCCCAGGAAGACGTTCCATCCGGTTCAGACATTGAAATCTCACCATTTGTCAAAAGTCTAAGAACAGGTGTGAAGATTCCTAATGACTATGATTATAAAAAGGCTTATGGCGATTATTTAGGGGAGAAATATAAATGAAAGACAAACTATTTCTTGACACAAATGTGGTTGTCGATTTATTAGGTGAACGTGTACCCTTTTATGAATCGGTAGCTAAAATAGCAACACTTGCAGACAAAGGGGAAATACAGTTAGTCGTTTCAGCGCTAACCTATTCAACGGTTTTTTATTTATTGTCAAGATTTGAAGATAAAGAAGTTGTTAAAGAGAAAATCCGAAAATTCAAGGTAATTGCTGAGACTTCGGACCTGACGAGTAAAGTGATTGATAAAGGATTGTTATCTAAGTTTGGAGATTTTGAAGATTCCTTGCAATACTATTGTGCTGTAAATTCAGAATGTAGCATATTAATTACAAGAAACGGAAAAGATTTTAAAGAATCTGAAATACCAGTTTTGACTCCGTATGAATACCTTAACATCTGGAATACCAAATAACTATGTGGTAAAACGAGGTTTTTGCCTGTGGGCTAGGCCTACTTGAATCTGGTTTTGGCTGGAGAGCGTGGCTTCTTCCACCGTCCCTGCAGCCAAAACTACATGGAAGGACGTCTGATTGTCTCTGGGTTCCGCTGCGCTTCACCCAGGGTTATTATATTGGCGCCCCTATGGGGCTTGATACCATGAAATTCTCCACTTTCCTATCAGAGCATTTCCGAATTGGAGTTAGCCACTTGGCCTTCCTTGTCATCACTACACCTACCTATCAAATGAAATCGGATTTTTCGGTTGCTATGATCACAAATCCCGCAGGGATGATCGATATAGTAACCACGGGTTTCAACCCGTGGCTTGAGGACGAAGTCCCGTAAGCACGTTTTGGCCGCTACCCTGTCAGTACCACGCACTATGTCCCGCCAAAACCCCTGACTGCTGGGGCTGCTATACGTGCCTGAGCCGACATATCGAGACAAGACAGGACCGAACAGAACTGGGTTTTGGCGGAAAAGACCGGCTTCTTCAACCGTCCCTGCGGCCAAAACCCAACGGAAATGTGCGTTTTTAACCAGGGGCTGCGCTGCGCTGCGCCCCTGGCTACTATGATGGCAGCCCGATGGGCCTTTTTCGGGTCACTCACGTCTGGGTGTGAAATCCTTCTACACCCTCCTATTCCTAACCCCCCCTTGTAGTCGTAATCCGTTCAATGCCATTTACAATGGCTTGCTAAAGAATATCTTAGTAAACAAAGGTTCGCCATTTCGAACTCGGCCTGGCATATTTTTGAAAAGGCAGGCTGACCAAACATCCGACAACTAACTACTGTCCATTAATTAATCTGGAAAGGCAATAAGGATATCCTTTCAAAGTGGCTTTGTCCGGCCTTCTCTTAAAAAACCAGCGCACTGCTTTCCGGCCATTGACCGACAACATAGGCGTAAAACCGGTCTTTGCACGTGTGGCAGCCCAAATCCAAGACGATTACATACTGACTATACCGTTCATTTGCCTCTATCCCCAATCGTTTCAGATAGATTTCTGCATTATTCTCCCGGCGACTCACCAAGCATATAGTAACAGTAACAAGTAGACAAATATATAGTCCGGGTAATCTGCCTCCCCTACTCATTCTTCTATATCAAACCGCACCACCCTATACCTGAAATGATTTTCGTCATAGTCGGGGTGGTTTTCGTTGTTGAGGGATAGATATAGACCTTTCTCGCCAACGAACATATTGGAGGATGAATGGATCTCGAAATCTCCGAAAAGATGTTCACCCAAAACATTCAATTCCTTATCCAAGATCATGATTCCGGTTTTGGGCTTGGATCTGTCGATAAGACTGAGTTCCTCCATGGTCAACTCTTCCAACAGTTCGTAGCCCGGATTGAACAAACGATAAAACACTTCCCTATATTTGTCAAACAAAAAGCTACCGTACCTATCATGAAGAATCCTGTTCTTGATTCCTTCATTCAGCCCAGCAGGTATTTCATTCACGTAATTGAAGCTGTTTATATAAGTTGATTTAACCTGTTTTTTATTAAGTATTTTTCCCGAATCCATATCGAAGATCTGAATCTCATGGTCGTAAATCGGAGCCAGAAATATCTTGTTACCGTCTTTGGACCAAGAGAAATCAGACAGTTTTTTTCCTGCGTCCCAGTAATTTTCCGAATAATAAACATCATGCCAGACGACAGTATCCTGCCCAAAATCAAAACTATAAGCCAGCTGGTACTTGCTTATATCTTCTTTCGTGATTTGATGGTGGCCTTCCAATAACGGCTGGGGGCCAAAAATGGTCTGCTTATATTGGATCAGCGGTGCGGGCGCAAAAACAAAAAGGTAATTTATGGGAAAGGGCCTTACATCATTTTTTATCTCCTTTTCTAAAACGATCTCACCTTCAAAGTTAAGCAGATTAAGTTTAGGAGGCCTTGAGGTCAGGAGCCAAATAGAGTCCAGAGCGGTAATGGTCGCGCCAGTAAACCCTCCCACACTGTTTGGCCCTTCATAATTTAGGACTATCTCCCTTACAACTACTCCGTTATCCATATTTATAAACTGAAAATTTTTTACCACGTGATTAAAGGCGAATAAATACGACCCTGAGTCCGATTCAATCAAATGTGTAAAGGCTGGGTTTACGGAAATAAAGTCGTTAGCAGTGAAAGCTACTTCATCAACCTTAACAAGCCTAATTTCGTTTTTCCTATCTTTATTTTCACATCCAGCAAAAAACACAATACCTATTACAAACAAAACACATTTCATATACAAACATGTATTTAAATTTAGAAATTATAAAACATTGAAAACACTAATCTGATTATTTTAAAACACGAATTCCAGCTAATTATTAATTAAAACAACTAGCTGGAATACAATTAGCATACATTAACATCCCTCACATATACAAGGTGTATCAAAAACTAAAACTTTGCAACCATCAATATCCGGTCTAGAGGGGTCATTTATCCACTGACACCATTCAACACCACTTTGTGCCTTTACATCTGCATGCTGGTCTGAGACAAATCTAAATCCGACCACCGCTGCCAACGATCCCAATAAAAGAACTGGCTTTTTAAAGAACTTTTTCATAATAGTATTATTTTGAGTTATAGAATTATTTTGATTTATAGAATTATTTATTAAAGTTAAAAAAACTATGATATTTCCAAATAATTTTAGGATAATTTTTTTACGACATTTGATACAAGAGTTAAAATAGTAAGTAGATTTTTGACAATCCGGCAAAAAAGATGTATTACATATTTAGGTTAAATCATTCTGGGAGGTAAAGTTTGCGAAATCAATAAATTTTAAACTTTTGAATTTTCCTCAACATATGAATTGATGCTTTCGTAGTACTCGGCGAGTGATCCAACCAATTTTTTATTGTTGAATTTTGCGACTACTAATTCTCTTCCTTTTTTGCCCATCGTTTCCCTTAGTTCATTGTCTTCTATCAAGTTACGAATACTATCTGAAAGCGCATCAATATCCCTCTCCGGTACCAACAGGCCTGTCACTCCTTCTAAAATGCCTTCTGGAATTCCATTGTGCCGCGTAGCGACGACAGGAATTCCCATAGCCTGCGCTTCCTGAAGTACGAGCCCCTGTCCCTCTGAATTCCCGTCCGACGCTGTGATGCTGGGCATTACGAATATGTCCGCAGCAGCATAAAACTCCTTTATTTCTTCACGATTTTTTGCACCATGCAAAATCACATGTCCTGTTAACGAAAGTTCATCAGTCAACTCTTTCAACCTCTGAAATAAAATTCCTTCGCCTACAATGTGATATTCCAAATCCGGATAGCTGGGTAGCAGTTTAGAAAAAGCCATGATACCATAGTAGATTCCCTTCTTCTCCACTAATCGCGCCACCGTCAACAATTTTCTACCCGACCTACGAACAGGAACCGTCCGGTGTTTATAAATCTCCAAATTAACGCCTAACGGTATGGTAATAAGCTTATCCTCCGGAAACCCCAAGTTCGTAAGTTTCGATTTCAGGTAGTTGGAGATGGTGATAAAGCCGTCAAAATAAGGTATAAGACTCGCATAATAATCCGCATCCAGATTATACCTGGTGGCATCATAGCCGTAAAAACTCAACAGCAACTTCCCCCTGATGATATCTAGCGATTTGGCATACACAGCGATCTTTCCAAGGGGTCCAAAATGGCAATGGACAATATCATATGCCTCTTTCCCCATTAATGGCAACATGCGAAAAAACAGGGAGATTTTAACATCCGACGGATAATTAGAGGAAAACATGCGGCTTATGGTTTCTATTTTCCCGACGTTTTTTATGATCAACCAGATGCATTTCAGTTTGGCAGCCCATCTCGAAGTAGGCATTGACGGCTGATAGTAGGTTCGGCTTAAAAGCCCGTAGCCAGAAACCTCCAGGTGCACCCTTTCTTCTAAGTAGGACTTGGAAGGAAAAATATCAACATCATGTCCTAGGTCCAATAGCCCGGTGACCTGGTTGAGAATAAAGGTTTCCGAAAGTTTGGGAAATGATTCCACTATATACGCTATCCTCATAGTATCATAATTTTCTAAACAGGAAAAGTGTACTGCTTCCTAAAGGCCCTTAGATCATCATTTAAAAGGCCATGTCTTTCCCGCAAAAGGCAAAACAAATCATTTTTAAACCGAAATATTTCGTAGCGATCCGAGACATGCGCCACCGCTCGATTTAAATCTGTCTCATTTAAATGCTTGTATTCAAAAAGTATGACAGAAGGCCTGTACCTTTCCAAATTAAGTTGAGATAAGATCACCCAATCATACCCCTCTGTGTCAATATGCAACAGATCAACATGATCAATTTGGAACTTATCCAACAAACCTTGGAGTGTTGAACCCGCTAGTTCTAGTTCTTTTATAAATGGGGCTAAAATGCCTCCCAAATGATTGAGGATATGCTGTCGGTCAAAAGATCCAATTTGATCATACCATTCAGGCAAGTCCGGAATAACGTATTTCGCATGTCGGTCAACGTAAAAAAATTCCCCTTTGCTGCCATCATTGACCGCACCGTTATAAAAACGGAACCGTTCCGGGGAATCAAGGGACATATAATTATCTCTCAACCTGCGCAGCAAGTAGGGGACAGGCTCTACGAAAAGACCCCGCCAACCAATACGCTCCTTCATCAAAGGATAAAGCGGATCCCTTGTCTTTCCATCATTGGAACCTATCTGCACTACGGAAGCATGTTGACTTGGGATTGCCTTTGAAATCCAACTGGTTTGCAGCATTGACGAAGCACCTTCGTTTTTAAATGGAAGTCCAATTCTCCCCTTCCATTTAGACTTCATGGATTACCTCCTGACTTTTGATATACGACTCAATAAATGCGATACCCCTTTCAAAATCGCCGGAGTCAAGCATTTGTAGCTTAAGCCTTTGGATGTTTTTTAAATAAAAGCTTCTATTGGTAAGTAATTCGTCAACCTTGTTTTCTATCTGCTTTGCAGTATCTTTTTTAAGCTTTCCTCTCATTCCCAATCTATGGTAAACTACCCGGGCCGCATTACCCGGCTGGTCCAGGTTGAGGTTTAGCGGATAGACGAGCATGGGCGTTTCCAACAAGATGCATTCGGTAATGGACTGCATCCCTCCGTGGGTAATCATCAGGTCCACGTTTTTTATTAAATGCAACTGTGGCACCGACTGAAACAAGTGTACATTGTCTGGAACCGGTCTGAATCCGGAAGGATCAATATCCCTGCCTGTGGACAGGATCAACCGCCAGTCTCTTCGAAGCAGGAAGATATTGATCAACGAAACAAAAAACTTGATTCGGTCATTGCGGAATTCGGTGTCATAGGATCCCATGGCGCAGTAAACCTTGATACCCTCAGTGGATAAAACTTTACTTAGTTTATCGATTTCGCTTTGATCTTCTTTTCGTTCAATATCCACCACAGGTCCTATATGAATTTGGTTACTGGGAAAGGGCCTGGGAAAATCAAAGTGCCTGGGGGAAAGGATCAACTCAGGGATATCTTCCCATCCAAAGTGGCTGCTTCTTTGTGTTCGGATTTTGTATCTTACTTCGAGATTTGCTTGCTTCAGATACCTTTTTGTTAGACGAAACCAGCTTATGCGCTCAGGGCTGGCATCGTCCTTATAGTCCCTCCATCGTTTCTTCAGCAAATGAACTTGCCAAATCCATTCTACTGTTACCCTAGAAAGGGTGGTGTTTTCGCCGGGAATATAATTCGCCTGAAAAGGTGGAATATGAGGTGTCCTGTTCTGGCATACTTTGGTGGAGACGGTGATAAAGGTAGTGTTTTTATTGAGTAGATGCACTGAATAATAGATAAGCGATGTATCCAAAAGTATAACTGAAGGACTGAACCGCCGTATGGCTTCTTCAAAAAAATCTTCCTTAAGGAATTTACCTTCAACTAATTCTTTTAACTGTTCCGGATCGCCTGTAATCTGTGAAAGTATCTCCGGCTGGAAGTTTTCCGGCCGAGGATGGAAGCCAAATCCAAGGCTTTCTATTAGGGCTTTACTGGCCGGTTTGCCCAGGTAAACAACGGAGAATCCTCTATCCCGTAGACTTCCGGCCAACTTAAAGGTTGCGTTCAGGTGGCTGCTAGTATCCAATATGGCAAAAAGAATATTACCCATTATCCTTTGTGAGATTGTCAGTTTCTCTCGAGTTCCTCGATAAGGTTGATATACTCAAGAAAGGTATAGTGTGTTACTTTCCCTTTCTTAATCAAGGTCATTTCGGTGTTTTTGTCCGTAAGGCCCAATTCGAAGGAGGTATCGAGAGAATCGACAAATACAAAACCCCTTTCAAACAACTCCGGAAATCCTTTCAAAGTGGCCTTATCCGGCCTTCTCTTAAAAACCAGCGCACTGCTTTCCGGCCAGTCTGTGATAACATATTCATAAAATCGGTCCTTGCAGGTATGACACCCGTAATCCAAGACGATCACATACTGACTATACCTTTCATTTGCCTCTATCCCCAATCGTTTCAGATAGATTTCTGCATTATTCTCTCGGCAACTCACCAAGCATATAGTAACAGTAACAAATAGACAAAAATATAGTCCCTGTAATCTGCCTCCCATACTCATTCTTCTATATCAAACCGCACCACCCTATACCTGAAATGATTTTCGTCATAGTCGGGATGGTTTTCGTTGTTGAGGGATAGATATAGACCTTTCTCTCCAACGAACATGTTTGTTGAAGGATGTATTTCAAACTTATCAAATATATGCTCACCAAGAACGTTCAACTCACTATCCAAAACCATTATTCCGGCATATGGTCGAGACCTGACAAAAAACCGCAGTTCCTCTGATGATAGCTCACTATCCGACTTGTAACTGGGTATAAATACACGATAAAATAGATCCCTAAAGCGATCGTAAACAAAAGGACCATATTGGTCGCTTTCTAAAATGTTTCTATTGGCTTCTTCAAACCCGGATGGAATATTATCCACAAAATTGAAACGGTTAACATAAAGAGATTTAACCTCATTTCCTTTCACCACCCTCTTGGTGGCACTATCGAAAATCTGAATTTGATGATCATAATATGGGGCAATATAAATTTTTCCATCTCTCTCATCCCATGAATAATCCGTAAGCTTCTTGCCATTATCCCAGTAAGTGCTTGAGTAAAAAACCTCATGCCACGATGTAGTTTCGATACCGAAGGAATAGCTAAAAACCAATTGGTGTTTGGCAATCTGTTCCTTGTCCATTTCGTGATGACCCATAAAATAAGGTTGGGGGCCATAAATTTCCGCCCCTATTTGTATAATTGGCTTGTAAAATGTAGTTATTAAGGCAGTAACAGAAACCCTATCATTGGGTATTTGTCTTTTTAACAGAAGTTCTCCCTTAAAATTGATTAGTCCAATTGCAGGTGGAGAAAAGGTAAGCCATATCGAATCCGGACCTGTAAGAGTTGCTCCAAGAAATCCCTTGACACTATTTGGCCCCTCAAAGGTTAGAGGAATTTTATGATTCACTTTCCCATTTGAAAAATCAATGAATTGGTAATTTTTTTCTACATGATTATAGGCAAATAAAAATGTACCTGAGTCAGTTTCAATAAACTTTGTGTTACCAGGATTTACAGAGATAAGGTCATTTGTCTTTATGGAAATTTCTTCTATCGTTTCCATTTTAAACTGCCTTTTTTGAGTTTTCTTATGACAACCAAAAGATAACAAACTCAAAAATACAATAAATACGATCTTTTTCATGATTTATAAAAATTAATAGTAAATAGAATATAGATAACAAACCTGCTATCTATATTCATATTTTGATAATTACTGATTTTAGCACCCTTCGCATATGCAAGGAAGATTAAAAACCAAAATCACGCACCCGTCATGGGGTTCGCCAGGTGCATCAAACCACTGACACCACTCAACACCACTTTGTGCCTTTACATCTGCATGCTGGTCTGAGAGAAATCCAAATCCGACCACGGCTGCCAAGGATCCCAATAAAAGAACTGGCTTTTTAAAGAGCTTTTTCATAATAGTATTATTTTGAGTTATAAAATAATTTATCTAAATTAAAAAAAAAAGGATGATATTTCCAAACAATTTTACAATAATTTATTTACGACATTTGATACAAGAGTTAAAATAGTAAGCAGATTTTTGACAATCTGTCATAAATGGTGTATTAAAAATTTAGGATATTTAATGATGAGATGTAAAGTTTGCGAAATCAATAAATTTTCAAAATCTCGTCAGATCTTTGCTCCCATCTGGCTGTAGAATTCTCTCCACCCTCCTATTCCTAACCTCCCTTGCAGTGGTAATCCCTTCAATGCCATTTGCAATGGCTTGCTAAAGAATATCTTAGTAAACAAAGGCCCGCCAATTAGAACTCGGCCTAGCATATTTTTGAAAAGGCAGGCTGACCAAACATCCGACAACTATCTACAGTCCTTTTATTTAATTTGGGAATGCTACGCGGATACCCTATTTTTAGCTATGGGAGACTACATGTGTTCAAAAGCAAGAAATTATGTGGGATATGGTGGTTTGATAGCCGTCGATTATTGGAAATTCCGTCCATTTCCAATTGCAAATTGGAATTAATAGAAGGGTGTAGTTGCAAACTACACCCAGCCCGGGATATTTAATGATGTGATGTAAAGTTTGCGAAATCAATAAATTTTCAAAATCTCGTCAGGTCTTTGCTCCAATTCTTGAAATTCAGAAACGCCCTCTTCCCTCGCAATCATTTAATAGATAGTAGTTTACTGAGGTTCGGAAAGTCCCTAATGGGGCTGTATAAAGCTATTATTACCACACAACCCAATTGATTCCAACTTACTCTACCAACCTTTTCCATTTAATTGTCATTCCGGCTTGTTAAACTGTACCACTAAATACCTTAAGGTCTCCTCATTAAAATCTGGACTGTTTTCGTTATTGAGAGATAGGTATAATCCCTTTTTCCCGACAAACATGTTAGATCCTGCGTGAATCTGAAATTTCTCAAAAACATATTCTCCCAGTACATTTAAATCTTTGTCCAAAACCATTAGCCCCGTAACTGGTCGAGAACGGCGAAATTTCCACAAAACTTCAATCGAATAGGCATTTTCGTCACTGTAACCGGGATTATAAAAGCGGTAAAAGCAATCCCTATATTTATCGTAGAGTAAAATCCCATATTGGTCACTTCCTATTCTCGCTAGCAAGGCTTCTTCATTAGATCCGGGAGGATTATTGACATAGTTAAACCGATTTATATTTTCCGATTTTACTATCACACGGTCGACAACGGATTCAGAATCCATATCAAACACCTGAATTTCGTGATGATACCAAGGTGAAATATATAGCTTATTCTCCCTTCTCGCCCAAGAAAAATTTGAAATCTTCTTCCCTTGATCCCAATAGTCATCAGGATAATATACATCATACCACTTAACTAGATCTAACTCTACATCATAGCTATAAACAAGGGGATGGTTTCGGATATCCTTTTTGTCCATAGCATGATGAGACATAAAGGACGGCTGCATGCCGAAAATCTTATTTTGATGCCGATACAGCGATTGATGGAAGTCCGAAGCCAAGTAGGTTAAAGGAATAGGACTATTGTCAATGACCCGCTTGAAAATGACCTCACTGGAGAAATTTACACACCCAATAGAACTGGGTGAAAATGTAACCCAAATACTATCGCCTTCCAAAAGACCCACTCCCGTGCGATTGCGCATACTGTTTGGGCCATCATTATGATGGATGATTTCCTTGACTAACTCTCCGCTTTCAAAATCTATAAACTGAGGGTTTCTGGAAATATGGTTGATAAAAAAGAGATACTGGCCTGAGTCAGATTCAACGAAACGAATATGCGCCGGATTCGTGGACATAAGCACTTTTGGAGTAATCAAGACTTCCTCCGATGATTTTAGGGTCAGTGACGGTTTACCTGATTCTTTGCATGCAGCAAATAAAATGCATAATAAAACAACTCGTATTGTCATATTTAAATCCATTCAAACGATTCAATAAAAATAAGTCAGCCATATATAATACTCCCCATTTGTTGGACCAAAAGTTACAGGTACTAA
>NZ_AQHR01000058.1 GCF_000390185.1 Lunatimonas lonarensis
ACCATTTACCCGAAAAAACAGATGGGGATGGGCGGCTGCTTACAGTACAATGAGCTGGGCGAGGCCACGGACATCATCCACCACAGCCGCAACAACGGCAATACCTGGCTGTACAAGACCGGCCGGAAGTCCACGATCCAAGGATGGACCGACGAGATCCTCTACACCTATTCAAACGGCGACCCCGTATTCCGCCAAAAACTGGATTACCACAAAGCCAGCGGCACGAGTAATACTACAAGGCTGGACGGGATCATTACCTCCAACCAATGGAAGCACTACGGCACCGAACCGGAAAGGGTATACAACTATACCTACGATATCCCAAAACGACTGACTGCTTCGACCTACCGGGAGAAAACAACGTCATGGGTTACAAACAACCTCTATACGGAGAATGACATCGTCTACAGTGCCAACGGAAATATCACGGCACTCAAGCGTAATCGGGACAATGCAGGTGCGGTGGCACAGATGGATCAGCTGGCCTATACCTACAGCGGCAACCAGCTGACGGCCGTGGCCGATGCAGCCCCGGCGGCACACAAAGCGGGCGGATTCAACGACGGGAATACCGGCACGGATTACAGCTACAACGACAACGGCTACCTGAAAGAGGATAAAAACAAGGGGATTACGGAAATCACCTATACCCGACAGGACCTGCCTGCCCAGATCAACTTTGGCTCCACCAACCGCATCAAGTACACCTATGGTGCAGGGGGCGGGCTGATGACAGTTGAATATACAGGAAGCGGAGCCTTCTCCCTCCCTACCCAGCAATATGTGGGCGAGCTGGTATTTGAAGACAATGTGCTAACGGAAATCCGCCACGAATACGGCCGTGTGCTGGCGGATGCGGGCTACCGCTACCAATATTACCTTACCGACCACTTGGGCAACACCCGGGTGGTACTGCAGGAAGACCCCGCAAACTTCACCGTGTTGGCCACCTTCGAACCGGACAACCTGGAGGCGGAATCCATGCAGTTTATGGACTACGGGGAGGCACCCCATATCGCCTCCTCCCTCTTTGACCATACCGGCACATCGGAAACTGGCTATGCGCTGCGGCTTACCAATGGGGAGACCGGGCCATCGAGATCTGTGGCGGTACTTCCGGGGGATACTATACGCATGGAGGTTTTCGGGAAGTATCTGGATCTTGGGAATAAAAAAGCAGATCCTGCCTTGATGATGCTTTCATTGGCGATAGAAGCCGCCAGTCCGGGTAGCCTAGGTATAGACGGGAACTTATCCACCCCCTCAAGCCGCACAGCAGGTACAGATCAGGGGCTGGCGGGGCTACTTGTAGGAAAGGGAAGCAGAGGCGACACCCCACCCGCCTACCTAAACTATCTCTTCTTCGACAAAGAGATGAACTACAAGTACGGAGGTTATGTACAGATGACCGAGGCAGGCTATGAGGACGGCACCAACCGGGAACACGAGAGATTATACCAAGAAGTAGTAGCGGATGAGCCGGGATATTTCTATATTTACTTATCCAATGACGGCACGGAAGGTGGCGAAGCGTTCTTCGATGATTTCTCTATTCTCACCTTAGAAAGCTACATCGTACAGCAAACGGATTACTATCCGTATGGGTTGATAGCTAGAAACTTTGTACGGGCTGGGGAGAAGGAAACCAAGGAGCTGTTCCAGTCCAAAACGTATGATGAGCTGACAGGATGGTATGATTTCCATGCACGGCAGTATGACGCTGCGTTGGGGAGATGGTTTGGGGTGGATCCGCAGAACCAGTTTGCATCGCCATTTGTTGGCATGGGAAACAATCCGGTAATGATGGTGGATCCGGATGGGGAGCTGGCTTGGTTCGTACCAATTATAATTGGAGCAGTCGTAAATACCGCCTTAAATGCCAAGAACATCAATAATGTCTGGGATGCCTTGGGTTATGCGGCTGTTGGAGCAGCAACAAGTGCGATAAGCATGGGCATTGCAAGTGGTGTAGGTTGGGGGTTAACGGCCTCAAGTATGGGAGGGAGTTTTGGCTCCGCTTTTTCAACCGGATTTGGAATGGCTTTTCAGGGATCTGTTCAGGCAGCAGGTATAGGGGGAGGTTTTTTTGCTGGAGCGCTGACAGGCGCATCGAGTGGGTTCGCAGCAGGGTTTTCCAGTGGTTTTGGAAATTCATTAATTGGTGGTAGTAGTTTTGGAAGTTCTTTGAGCTCAGGTATAAATTCTGGGGCAAAGAGTGGTTTAGCGGGAGGGCTGATGGGAGGTATAGGTTCGGGTATATCAGCGGCTAAACGAGGAGGTAATTTTTGGAACGGTGTTGAACAAAAAAGTATTAGGCCATCGTTACAGTATAAATTGCCAGGATTACGAACTTCTCTTTCCGCTCCAGCGATTGATCCATTACCTATTATGGCGACGCAGGAGAACTTAAATAGCTTCATTAGTGAAAATTTTGCCGAATATGGAGGATATAATTGGTCTGTTGACCGAGGGAGCATATTAACCGGTGGTAAATATGGTGAAACAACAGGTTATGCTTCTGGAAAAATTGAACGGATATTGGTGTCGAGTAAAGCCTTTACTAATCCCCATGACCTTTACCTAATTACTGGCCATGAGGCGAGGCATGTCGATCATTTCATTTCAGGTAAAATGGGATCATGGATATCCACTTTTGGAGGGAATTTTCACAGAAACATTACAGAGGCCTATGCCTGGGATTGGACCGCATCCGCTATTTCAAATCTGAAATTGAACCCATCGCTCATTTCACTCCAAAAGGCTTTGATTAATTTTGAGTATTACCTAAATAAAATTCCAAATGGGTTTGCCTATTAAATTGTTGTCGATTCTCGCTTTTATGTTCATCGGGATTACAAATATACGATTATTAGCCCAAGATATGAATCTGATTATATTAGAAGATGAAATTAGCATGGCAGAATCTAATTTAAGACTTCCGATTCGGATTGAAAACAAACTAAATAAAAAGTTTATTTTACTAGGAAGTAAATATTTCGACATATCACGAGTGAAAAAAGAAACATTTGTAATTAACAGATTGATGCCTGGTTTCACACTATTTTTGTTTGATATGTATTCACATCATATTATTGATGTAGATCAAAAAATACAAACAGGAGAATTACCTACTATATTAGACTATTATGATCAGGAATTATTGATATACGAAAATCAAACAATTTTAATTAATATCCCTATAAATTCCGACTCCTATATAATTCCCGAAGGAAGGTATATGGCTTTTCTAATTTATCTGCAAAATTCTAGTTACACTATGAAGGATTTGGAAACAAGACCATATAAAATTAAACTGGATTATAGTTTATTTGATGGGGTTATAAAATCCAATTGTTTCACGGTTGTTGTTGAATAACCAGTAAAACCAAATTTTTAGTGTTAAAATTATGCAAGAAAAATCTAATACGAAAGAAAAGAGGTTCCTGTTTCATCGTCAATATGTTCAATTATTTTATGGAGAATTCCAAAACAGAACTTATAATCCGGCTTACAACATACGAGACCGGTCTTGCTAGCACCTTGGTCCTTCATGCTATTCATATCGTGCGCACGAGAGTTTTGGTAATACTTGGATATCGGTAACAAAAAAACAGATCCTGCCTTGATGGCCATTGCATTTGGGTGTAGTATCCACTACACCCTACTATTTCAAATCTATTTGGAATACGTAATCCGTTTCCTGCCATTTGCAATGGCTTAAGAAAGGACTTATTAGTAAACAAATACTGGACATTTTGAAGACTTTCTGACTGAGATTTGAAGACGGCTCCAAAAAAACCATTCCTTCCATTTATAGACTTCTATATTCATTTGTAATTTCCGTGCAGATAAACTATTTTCAGCTATGGGAGAGGCTTATCAACCCCGATAGCTATCGGGGGAGATCAGGAAATACCCTACTTTTTAACTTTCCAGGTGGTTGGATGGGCAGATGTGTTTTCAAGAAAGCTGTATAGGGACTGTATCCTGGAAAATCTGGCTTATTGTAGAAAGGAGAAGGGACTTTTCCTCTTTGGTTATGTTATCATGACCAATCACCTTCACTTGGTTGTTCAACAAAAAGATGGAAAATTGTCAGATTGGGTACGGGATTTCAAAAAATTTACAAGCAAGAAATTGCTTAAAATGATAATGGACAATCCACCGGAGAGCAGAAAGGAATGGTTGAAGATGATTTTTGCTTATCATGCTAAATTAAACAAAAGAGCCGTTAACATGCAATTTTGGACACATGAAATGTAAGCAGCCGCCCATCCCCATCTGTTTTTTCGGGTAAATGGT
>NZ_AQHR01000059.1 GCF_000390185.1 Lunatimonas lonarensis
AAGATAGTGACATTTTGTGTAATTTAATAATAGACTTTATGTAATACCCGTCAAATGTAATCGAAACAAACGTAATAAACGAAATATAAGTTAATTTTTCAGTTCATTTTAAGGAGGCCAAATACGGCTTCCAACTTTAAAAGCTTGTCTATTGATTTCTTCCAATGACCTAAATAAGCTGATTCGGTTGTAACTATCGTTGATGGAGGAGCAAAAAAAAGCGGTCAATTGGCCGCTTTCCTTGTTTCATTACTTCTCTATTTACGATTTTTTAGAAAGCTGATTTGATGCGTAACCGCTGATTACAAAATCCGCCAAAAAGAAAAACCAAGAGGGCTTACCTCCTGGCTTTCCTTAGCGCAATCCTTCCAAAATAGGGGCGAAGGTTCAATCAGACACACTCCCACTGCAAATCCCCAATGTAACGATAGGCCACCTTGCCCTGTTCGTCCATTGCAAAGAGGTATATCCATCCATTATCGCAGAGGTTTCGTACGGCAGGATGTTTGGCGAGTATGTCATTCATGGCATCCAGCGGTGCTTCGATCACCACACTCAGCCGGGCAGGTTCGTGTTGATACTTTTCTCCATCATGTACCGATTGAAAGGGAAGGCCCACACGCAGATCTCCGGAATGCCCTTCCAGGACGCCCAATCCGGCAGTCACATTATGGAGCGTCTTGTTTCCCGATCCAAAATGCTTGTTGTCTACGGTTGATCCATAATATTGCAGATTGATCCAGCTCGTCACCACCATGGGGGCAGTCATGATCAACTCGAGAATAGAGAACCCACGGTCTTTTTTCCAGTCGTAGGAGTGTAGGAAAGACTTACCACCAAGATCCAGGCCTTTTGTCCGCTCACGAGGCGCCACCACAAAGGCTGTACAACCGGCCAGCCCCCACTCGGGACGAATCTGAGACCAGTCTTTGCTTCGGGCGATCACTGCCTTATCCTGATTGGTGTCGATGGCCATACGAAGTGCCCGCTCAGCCCTAGCTGCCTTACCAGCCTTTGCCAGAGACACCTTCACCTCTTCCAAAGCGGCCATTTTGTCGGACGGAACCTCCCATTCATTGTAGATCGTCACTTCGTCCGTGGTCGTATCATGAAGGCAGGCCAAAAAGATGGTGTCCTCAGGTATTGCGATCGATTCCTTTGTCAGTCCCTCGCGTACAGACCGATCATTCAGTACCGCTGCGGCCACCTTCGCGTTCGCCTCACCGGTATGGCCTCCGCAAGCCCCGCAGTCCAATCCGGTAGCATGGGGGTTGTTGACCGTAGTGCTGCCATGCCCGACAACTAGCACAAACCGGGCAAAGTTCTCTGTAAGCGACATGGCTTTCAGCGCGTTCTTCGCAAGTTGGATTCGGGTTTGTACCGGAATGCCCACCACTAGATCTCCATGGCTACGCTCCTCCAGGCATACCCCTTTTTGCTGAGATCCAAGGCCCTTCAGCCCTGCCTGGTCTGGATGGGGCACCGGACGAGTGATACCAAAGGAATCGGTGAACAGCTTGGGAAGAAAAGAGATTCCCAAGGGACTCACGAAACTAAAGCAGGTAACCGCGCCGGACTTAAACGATCTCCAAACCTGGCTGACCTGATGGTGGAGGATTCGCTTTTTGTAAGCAGCCTCGTGGGAGGCCTTATCGGTAGTAACTTCAAGCACGGTAGGACCGGTGGGGATGAGAACCGGACACTGGGCCTCCCCTTCGCCGCGCGCGAGTGGCACAAACTGAATAGGGAAGGCAAAGAATCCGGCAAATCCCATGGTTTCTATCCGTTGGTCGGCTTGTTCCAAGTTGCGACGGAATACCTCCGAACGCACATCTATACAGAAAATCGCCTGCGCCAACGTCGGCTGGGAAGGCTTGGAGGGCATGGATTCGGTTCCTTGGAACTTTTCAAAAAGCTCCCGTTGGATCGACAATTCAAATGCATCCTGCAGCAGCACGGATTGGGAAAGCTCTCGGGCCACTTCGGTGTCTTCTGTAAATTCGGATAGGTTTTTCTTGGCCGACATCCAGCTAAGATTTAGCTCCCGAACCGGGAGCGAACGGAGTAAGCAGGCCTCCCAGCAAAGGAGTACCGTAAGGAACTCGACCATATACCCGCCTTTTTTCCCATACAATTCACTATCCCAATCCAAGCGGGCAGCATGGGCTGCCCATCCTCCCACACGCAGCAACAAGCGGTGCAGATAAAAAGGCAATCCTTCATCAGGCACCCCGAGCAAATCAAGTGCAGCCTGCGCAGCGTGCAACGGATGATCGGGCAGCGATCGAACCATTTTTCGAAATCCTTTCAAACCGCTGATCTCAGGAGTCAAATCAATCTGCGCCTCCCGCTTCCAAGACTCGAAAGCTCCCAGCTGGGAATCAGCAGCCTGCCATAAAGCTTGCCCATTGTCAAAATAGGAGGCAGCCCAAGCGGAGATTCGGGCAACTGAAAATCGGACCCAATCCTGTGAAGATACTTGGGATGCTACATCTGCCAGTGTAAAAACCCTAGGGCTCGGCAGAGGGAAATCAGGTGTGGCTTCCAATTGCCGAATAAAAGCCTCCAAATCTACCTCGTGAAGGGATTTATGCTGAAAAGCAGCGAGCAAATCTGCCTTCTTGATCTTTCCCTCACGGATCTTGTTTCTGTAAAATGACAGTGGCAGCGTTATTCGGATACCGGCCGTATCGGATAATTGCTGGGCTGCTCTTTCAAAGGTCTGCCCGGTAAAACCCAGGAAGGGGTTCACCGCTACGAAATTTTCCAACGGCCACAGGGGAGCAATTTTTTTACAGGCTTCCTGTAGACTTTCTGTCAATGACGCCTGCTTGGTTTCTTTTGCAGTCGCTAGCACGTGTTGTTCCATTTGTTTTATAAAGGCTGAAAGGTTTTCGATTCATATTCAGGGTAGGGTGATAAAACTACCGGAGGGTATCCATGCGCCCAGACCTATGGGAAGACGCCCCGGGCAATGGTGCGGGCTGTACCCTGCCCAAATCGGTGGACGGAATCCGAAATGCCTGAATGATGCGATCAAACCAGGCATTGGCATAAAAACCATTCCTGAAATGTACGGCCATGGACTGGTAGGCAGGATTATGGATTAAAAAGGGAGAAAAAAGCTGCAAAAACACTGCGGTGGCAAAACCTCCCAATGCAATTGCCATTCCGGTTGTTTTGCCCGTGCCCGGTACGGAAAGCCCGGGTAGCTGGGATCCAATAAGGTACTGCATGGTGGATTCCAGTACGAAAAAGGATATCGTAACCGTAACTGCGAGCACCACGGCGCGAGCAAGCAGTCCTGTATGCAGCTGTTGAGCCAAAGCTGAAGAAAAGATACGGGCCAGACCGAGCACAATGACGGCTCCAACAAATACCAACGAGCGCTCCTGAACCGGATCAATGCCCCATAGCATGGCAAAACCAGCATAAAGGAGTAAGGCCAGAAGAATTCCCGCAACAATCTGCATGGCGGTCACCGTTCTTGTGACAGCCACCACCCGTGAAGCGCGGAGCACGTCGATTACGCTACCGGAAGACAAAAACGCGTGGGCTTTGTAAAAAGAATGGGCAACCAAGTGAAGCATCGCTGCCGGATACACCCCCAAGCCACAAACCATCAGGCTAAATCCCATATGACCGACGCTGGAATATACCAAAGCCGTCTTGATGGAGGTTTGCGTCATGTAGGCCACCGAGGCAAATACCGCAGTGAACGCCCCCAAAACCAATAACAGAATCGGCGCAAACGTACTGGCATCCATCACAAAGGCCATGCGGATAATCAGAAAAGGACCGGCATTCAATAAACCGGCATGAAGTAAGGCCGAAACCGGGGTCGGTGTTTCCATCACTTCAATCAACCAGCCGTGAGTTGGAAACTGTGCTGATTTGAACACGGCTGCCAAAGCAAGGAACAAGGCGGCAAACTCTATGGAAAGTGAACCGCCGTCGGTGATTATCCGATTTTTTAGGCCCTCAAAAATGAGCTCCAAGTTGCCGGATCCAAACTCGCCATACAGCAGGGCAAGTGCAATCAATAAGCAACCATCTCCCAATCTCGCAAGTATAAACTTCTTTTTGGCAGCAACTTGCGCTCCAGGTCGCTCAGGGTAAAAGAGCAGCAAACGGTGTAGGCATACGCTGGTTAGCACCCAAGAGATAAAGAGCAAGCCAATATTACCGGAAATCACAAGCAACTGAACCGTGGCCACGGTAGCCGCCATCTTTCCAATAAAGGCTCCATGCCGTTGATCCCCGTCGAGGTAATTCCGACTAAACCTGATCACGATGTACCCTAGCAGGGATATCATGCCCAACATGAGCGTGCTAAGGGAATCTAGGCGAATGCTTAGTCCCACCTCTTTGATTCCCAACAAGCCGGATGCAACCATCCCGTCCCTGACAACAAAAAAAGCACAAAAGGCAATTATCAAGATACTGGTAAGGGAAGCCGCTCTGCTGGCGAAAAGAACATTTTTGGGCGATGGGCCGGGCTGAAACCATGAGGTAACAGCCACGGCCACATAAACCGCCGGAGAGAGTAATGCAATAAGCGTAAGGACGTTTTCTGTCATGGAAAGGTTTTTTTACGGCACAAAGTTTTGAAAAATAATCCATAAGTTTTCATTTTGATTTAGTATGGAAACCATAAAGGATTTTTATGATTCGAAATCAATAAAAGGTGTTCTACTCTCCATGAATAGTCAAGACAGGCCTTCGGGTAAACGTTACCTGAGAAACTACCCATAGCGACTTCTCATAGCAAAGGATTGAAAACGCATGGAAAATTCAAGCCGGCCGGCGGCGGTCAGGCATGATGGCTGCTACACATTTTATGAGGTTTATAGAACATGCGAGATTCCACTGACTCTGGGGGAGGCTGTCCTTGCCTTGGGCACTGGAAAAGTTGTGAGCGCCATCAATCATAGGCAGGTAAAAAAAATGCCTGTTTCCGGCTATCGAAACCGGAAACAGGCAGTGGCGTTGCTTCTCCAAATGACGACGGGCAGTCTTAGCTAGTAAAAAAGATTAAAGGCCCTTCCGGGGCTTTCTACTCGGAAATAGTCGATGTTGCCGCTGTCCTGAAGGGTTACGAAGGCAGTCTTACCATCGGGTCCGCCAAAAGCGATGTTCGAAGGCTTGCTGCCTGACATGGTGATCTCTTCCAATACCGCTCCGGCCGGGGAAAGCTTGACCACCGTGCCTTTACCGTGGCGGGTAATGTAGAGGTTGCCATCCACATCACAGCGCATGCCATCCATGCCGAAGTCTTCAAACTGAATCAGTAATCGTTTGTTGCTGATCTCTCCGCTGGGAGAAAGGTCATAGGCCCAAACGTTTCGCTGCACCGACTCATTGACATACAAAGTTTTATTGTCGGGGCTGACTTCTATACCATTGGTAGTTCCCATTTCGGCTTCCAAGAGTTCGAATCTACCCTCCTTACCAACCCTCCATATCTGTCCGTTGCTGTTCTTCCAGCTAGGGTCACTGGCGAATACGATATCATTGTCCATGATAGCGATGTCGTTTGGCTGGTTCAAAGTGGGTTCGTGTGCGTACACACTTATTTCCTTCGTCTGCATGTCCACCTGTAGTACGTTGTGGCCGGTATAATCGGCGATCAGCATCTTTCCGTTACTGTGAAAACGGATCCCATTTCCGGTGCTACCCTCTGGAAGTTCAATGAAGATGGACACCTCTCCGTCAGGAGTTACTTTACCGATGGTGCCTTCCCGGTACACATTAACCACGTAAAGATTGCCGTCTCTATCTACAGCGGGCCCTTCAATACCTCCTGTAAATTCTCCCCCACTTGTAAAGGGCTTGGCTACGTAATATTCTTCGGCTGATGGGTTTTCCATGGTTTGGGACTGGTTTTTGTTGGAATTGGAAGTGCAGGCAGCCAGCATGGCCACTCCCGCAAGGAGCAAATTTCTCTTCATGTGCGTAATTGGATTCTATCCGTGGGTTGAATGATCAAAGATAAGGCGATCGCTTCCTAAAGATAGAAAGTTTGTCCCGCATATTTCACGATTCCATTCATTTTTCCACTGGCGGAACTACCAGCTCTGCTGCCTTTCCAGCCAGGCTGCCGCTGCCTCGAGACGTGCCACAGAGGAACCACTGACCGCCAGCAAAGGTAGGCCCCGATCTTCCAACAACTGCTGGTACACCCCGTAGAAGTACGCGCGCATAGATGGATCCGGGTGTTCGCGCAGTGGATCCGCCTCCCAAGGCATATCTACGCCGGTAAGGATATAGGCATCATAGTGCCTACTTTTGAGCTGCTGGGTAATCCACGGATCCACCTTACCGTATTTGTGTTCACTCCACACCTTTATCACGTGTAGATCCGTATCGCAAAACAAGAAATTCCTCGCCGAGGCAGCCAACGTATCTTCGCTGATTACCTGGCCCTCCGCAATCTTCAATAGGTCATCGTAATCATACGAGCCGTTGCGCTGGTTTAGGTATTCCCGGGCGTACTCGGGTACCCAGGGTTCGCCGAAGTAAGCGGCGAGATCGGCACTGAGGGTACTCTTTCCCGTGGACTCGGGGCCTATGATGACTACGCGCTTAAGCATGGGCAGAAACCTGTTTTGCAGATTTTATCCAGGCCATTAGTCCCATTACCGCCAAGACCGTGAACACCAAAAACTGAAAAGAGGTAAGCACCAACCCCTTGTACAAATAAAGAGGTACCGACACCAAATCCGTGATAATCCAGGCTATCCAATTCTCCACCTTTTTCTTGGCCATCAGCCACATGCCCACAAAGGCCGTAGCAGTGGTAAAGGAGTCCCACTGGGGTACATCGCTATCGGTAAAAGTGACCAGCACAACATATAATACCACATACGAACCTACCAGTAACAGCAAGGAATTCAAAATTCCCTTCCGGCTCAACCAGGTAACGGGTAGCCGGTAACTGCCCGGCTTAGGCCTGGACCAAACATACCAACCATAAATAGACATGCTGAAATAATAGGCATTGATCCCCATGTCTGCATACAACTTCACTTGGAGGCATATCCACACATAAATCAACGTGCTGACGATCCCCGTCGGAAACACCAGTATATTCTCCTTCATCGAGTAAAACACCGATGCCAATCCAAAAAAAACAGCCACGGCCTCCAACCAGGACATTTCCGCAATACCGGCCTGAAGCCCTTCCATGAACCAATCCATGGGCCGAAAATCGAACAAAAAAGACGGAATCGGAAATTTCCCCCGCAGTTAGCCCTAGATTAATTATTTACTAAATTATTAGTAAATTCGCAAACCTTATGAGTTGCTACCCGTAAGTTAGGTGTCTGGGAATAAAACTTTTTACCTCCCTAAAATTCAGTTTATGAAACAATTTATCGGATACCTTTTTCTGTCCTTCCTTTTTTTGGCTCCACTATCCGCCTCCTATGCCCAGTTTGCCAAAGGGGAGGCATTTATCGGAGGCGGGATAAACCTAGATGTGTACACTGCGACCAATTCCCAAACCCGCACTTTATTCGGACTGCAACCTTCGATCGGAATTTTTACGTCGTCACAAGACGCCGTGGGTATTTCTCCGGTTCTCAGCATCAACAGTGGTCTATCCAGTACCTATGCCAGGCATTCCGGTGGGGTCTCCCTTTTTTACAGAAGGTATGTGACCATTACCGAAAAGCTTTTTTTTCAGTTCGGCCCCTCGATGGTTTACCTCACCAACCTGAGCGATGAATACAAATTCAACGATCTATCCCTACGCTTTTCACCTGGAATGACCTACCGTCCCACAACACGGTGGATGTTTGATCTTTCCTTGGGCTCCTTGAATTACCGATTGGTAAATAGGGCCATCAGCACGACGAGTAAAAATACATCCCGGCAGTTTACAGCCAACGTGTCCAATTCAGGGTTTGTCACCGTTGCCTATATCTTTACCCGCAAAAACCAATGAACTGGCTCACTAAAACAACCCTTTTCATTGCCATCCTGATGGTCTACTCGCAGGCTGCATTCTCTCAGCTGGAGAATAGAACCCACTCCCTGGGGCTTGAATTCTCAGGTGGCATCTTCAAAGATTCTTGGGAAGTCGCCGGTGCAAATTTCGGTTCATTGCGAATCACTCCATCCTATGCATACTTTTTCCGAGATGGCCTCGCCGTGGTAACGGGGGCTACTGCAAACAGACGGACGCAAGAATGGTCGTTTATTGACGGCAATCCAAACGAGCGATTTATTAGAGACTTTCGGGTGTTTTCGGGAATCCGGAAACACGTGCAGGTCGCGGAAAAATTTTAGCTTCTAGGCACCTTGGGTGCTTTTTATCAGCATGAAAACGAAGAATTGTACTTACTCATGGGCTCGCCGCTACAGGAAGAGTCCGTGGACCGAAAGCGTGAGTTTGGGGTCTTTGCCGAAGGCGGCATCATCTACTTCCCAAATCCCCGATGGAGCTTAGAGCTGATTTTTCTACAAGGAGACCTCGCGAGGATGAAAAATTCAAGCAGATCTTCACAAGGTGAAGGAGAAATTACCGGCTATCGTTTCGGAATTAAAGGCATGATGGACCAGCCGACATTGGGCATACGGTACTATTTTTTACGGAAGCCATAGCTCGTTCGGGATGTTTTTATTGGGCAAAGGAATGACCGGGTGACAGGCTAGCTTGTGCTTTTTTGAAGGGACTTCACGCCGTTTATCACTTGTAGAGGAGAAAACAAACCACCCACATCCTTTTTTGCCTGAAAATGCTTAAATAGTAGTGTGAATCATAAATCACGGGCAAACAATCACCAAGACCTGCCGTTCCGCTTACCAAAACATCGCTTTAACGAAATACCCCCAAACTCTATGGAATCACTCAATCGACGGAAATTCATTCAGCATACCGGACTACTGGCAGCGGGGAGCCTTTTGTCTCCCTTGGCAGGATACGGCTATCGACGGGAAAAACAACGGCTCGCCATGGTAGGTACCGGCGGCAGAGGGATAGGTATGTGGGGTACCTCTGTGGTAGAAGCCTACAGTGATATCGTCGAATTCGTCGGGCTCTGTGATATCAATCCGGGCAGGGTGGCCTACGCCAAAAATCAGATGAAAGTGGCCTGCCCCGTATACACAGACTTCGATAAAATGCTAAGAGAGGCCAAACCGGACACCCTAATCGTTACCACTACAGATTCTACCCACCATGAATTTATCATCAAAGGCCTGGAGGCTGGCCTGCGGGTGATCTCCGAAAAGCCGATGACCACCGATGCGGAGAAATGCGAGGCCATCTTTGAAGCTGAAAAGCGAACCGGCAACAAAGTAATCGTCACCTTCAACATGCGCTACACACCCTATGTGGAGGAAATCTGGGAGCTCCTTCGTAACGGTGAAATAGGGGACATCAAATCCGTGGATCTAAACTGGTACCTGGATACCAGCCATGGCGCCAGCTATTTCAGACGATGGCACGGGGAGCGGCAGTTTGGCGGCACCCTCTTGGTGCATAAAGCCACGCACCACTTTGATACGCTGAATTACTGGATGGATTCGGAACCTGAAGAGGTCTTTGCCTACGGATCGCTGGATTTTTATGGGCAAAAAAACAGCCCTATCCACCACACCCATTGCCGCACTTGCCCGCATAAATCCTCCTGCAATTTCTATTGGGACATTACCAAAGACCGGGGAGCGATGAACCTCTATGTGGATCATGAAAAGCACGATGGATACCTGCGGGACGGATGTGTCTTTCGGAAGGAAATAGATATCTACGACACCATGGCCGTGCAGTACAGGTATGCCAATGGAGTACCCGTAAACTATTCCCTCACGGCCTTCTCCCCCTACGAAGGCTTCCGCGTGGCAATCAATGGCACCAAAGGAAGACTGGATGCATGGATCAAGTCCTCCATGCCGACGGGCGTGCCTCCCTACCAGGAAATCGTGATTACCAACCTTTTTGGCCACGTCAAGACCATACAGGTAATCCCCCAATCTGGTGGTCATGGGGGTTCAGACCCCCGCCTAAAAGATAAAATCTTCCGGTTCCCGGATAGCCCGGATCGGTTTAAGCAGTCTGCGGGTTCCAGGGACGGGGCCATGTCGGCATTGATCGGAATAGCGGCACGACAAAGCATCGAAACCGGAAAAATCGTGAAGATCGCCGACCTGACATCCCTGAAACCACTGGCCAAGAAGGCGTAGAGACACGGGCGAGGTGCTTGAATTTCAGGATACGGATAGCAAGAACACCGTGGGAATTTTGTGCAGGGAAGGCAAACCTTTGCTTTTCCAGGCACTCACCGGCAGGGTGCGGATTTCTTCATCCTCGGCAGTAAGGTTCTTGCCAATGCATAGCAGGGTAGTGGGCAACAGGTGCCGAAGCAGATCCTCCGCAAGCTGCTGATTACGAAAAGGGGTCTCCATAAAAATCTGTGTGCTTTGATCCTTGCGGGCGGTGGCTTCCAAGTTGCGGATGGCTGCCGCCCGCTCCTTTTTATCTATCGGCAGGTATCCGTGAAAGGCAAATGCCTGTCCGCTAAAACCAGAACCCATCAATGCCAGAAAAATGGAAGAAGGTCCCGGAAGGGGCACTACTTGAATTCCCTTTCGGTGCGCATAGGCCACCGCCAACGCGCCGGGGTCGGCTATGCCCGGGCAGCCCGCCTCCGAAATCACGCCCATGTCATGGCCCTTAAAGAGAGGATACATCAGTTCTGCCAATTGGGATTCGGAGGAATTTTTATCCAATAGGGACATCTGTAGTGTACCAATATCCACCCCAAGCTGAAGGCTACTGATGTAGCGCCTTACGGTACGGAAATTCTCCACCAAATAATAGGTAGTATGGGCTATCACCTCCTTCACCTGAGGCGTTATCACCTTGGACGCCGTACCCTCGGCCAGTACATTGGGGATTAGATAGAGTTTTCCGTAGGAATGCATTATTTTTGGGTATGGAACATGGAACCGGACATGTGGCAAAGATACTGATATTTGCCGGACTGCTTTTGGCCGCAGCGGGGTTTCTGCTCTGGCTGCTTCCCAAGTGGGGAGGGTTCAAGTCACTGCCCGGGGATATCGTGATCAAAAGGGAAAACTTCACGTTCTATTTTCCGCTGGGCACCTCCATACTGGTCAGCGTGCTGTTAACCCTGCTGCTGTACCTTTGGAGGAAGGTTAGCGGATAAATCACGAAATACCCAAGCAGACAGGCCAAACCTTACAATTAGGCAACACAAGTTTATACCTATCGCTTATATGGCAAATAAACTAATACCGACGATTCTTGGTCGATAGCTCCTCCATCGGGAACGATGGTTGGTGAGACTTTAGACTGCATGCCACTCATCTCCCAAGTTGTCATTGCCATCATAAACCAGGTTCCCTTTTCATTGCTTCCCAAAAAACGTACATTTTTTGGTAGAGAGAAACCCCCCAATACTAATTGGCTATAGCGAGTAGCTGTTTTTCCGTCTAGGTCAACCAAGAGGTGATAAGGCTTGGATTGATAGCTAAGCGAGAAAAGTACTTCATTATTGCTACACCTAATACCTGATTGCAGTGTCCTATATCCCTCAAATCCATTGACGTATTTTAGTTGTTCGAGCGGATGTAGATCCCTGATGTGTGCCGCGTTCAAAAAATGTCCGTTAAAGTCGATCTGGAAGGCCGTAGACTTCGTTGCGTGGATGCAGGAAATCGAATCCGATGAAGGATGATATTGAAGCAGTGATTTTGAAGTGAGTGGAACCAACATGTCACCGGAAATAGGCGGTAGCCAGCGTTCTTCCTGTTCAAAAGTGTAAACCTCTATTAATTTTCCATCATGAGTTACCTTGGAAAACTTGGCTGGGTTGGATGGATCGTACCAAGCACGATAAAAAAACAACCCCTCGTCATTTATGAGCAAACTGCCCGCCGATAGTTCGACCGGAATTCGTCTCCGGAATCCAAGATCCATTCCGTAAACATCCAGCTGCTGTCTGTTATTAATCCATAGGTAAATTTCTTCATTATAGACCTGAGCTGCGGTAATCTCTGTATAGTCTTCCGGCCCTTCCCCATAAAAAGACCGATTCACTACCCTCGCTCCGTCGAGAGAAACTACGGAAACATCCACACGATCGTATTGATCAACCAGGACTACGTTTTCCTCCGTGAAAAATACCGCATGGCGGCTACGTACTTCAGCATCACCAGTTAACACATACGCACTTGGATGGTAGAAATAGTCCTCAAGGGAAAGTGGCATGGGGCTTTCCCTTAAAGTAATTAATTTCCCTGAATCTTCGATTGGGCTGCCACAGGATAAAATAGCAGCCAATACTATTGGAAAATAACGGACACCATTTAGTACCATAGAAAAAGATTTTATCTAAAATTACCTAAAAAATTAGATAAAACCAATCATTTAGGTTAGCCTATCTTAAAAACGCTTTCAGCGTCTCTACCACCGCCTCGGGCTGCTCGGCATGCAGCCAATGGCCGGCCTTTTTGATATAGATCAGGTGGTGTCCGGGAAAAAACCGCTCCATGTCCTCCCGGTCTTTTTCCTGTATATACTTGGAGTTTTCCCCGCCCATAAATAGGGTAGGTCCTTCAAAGCGTCCCTTTCCCGGCAGGGCCTCGCCCACATTTTCTATTTTTTCGGTGATCACGGGTAGGTTGATCTTCCAGGCAAATTTGCCATCCACCCGGGTAAGGCTTTTCAGCAAAAACTGCCGTATGCCCAGCTCCGGGATGTACTTGGCCAGTTGATCGTCTGCTTCCTTCCGGGAGCTTATCTTATCGAAATTTAGGCTATTGAGTCCTTCCAAAATGGTTTGATGATGCACCGGGTAATACCGAGGAGCAATATCTGCCACTACAAGCTTGTCGACCCGCTCTGGATATTTCAGCGCAAAGTTCATCGCCGTCTTGCCCCCCATGGAATGCCCCATTAGGCACACGGTATCCAGGCTCTCTGCATCCAGCAGTTCCTTCAGATCATCCGCCATTGCGGCATAATTCCACTCGTCTGAATGCGGTGAGTCGCCGTGATTACGCTGATCTACGAGGTACAGGGTATAGTGTTGGGATAGGTCTTTGGCAATGCCCATCCAGTTGTCAGCCGACCCAAACAGCCCGTGCAAAATTACCAGAGGTTTGCCCTCACCTGCTTTTCGAAAATTCAATTGCATACTATCTCTTTTTTTTGCATTTTCTATCAAAAATCTGCTAAGCCTAAAGCTCTAGCTGCCTGCGGTACATCTGAATGGTGTTTTCCAAGCCGTAGTACAGGGCATCACAGATCAACGCATGGCCGATGGATACCTCGTCTAGCCAGGGGATTTGCTGTTTGAGAAAGGCAAGGTTGTGCAGGTCCAAGTCATGGCCGGCGTTCAAACCCAGGCCCAGTTCGCGTGCCAACTTGGCCACCTCCACGTAGGGGCGCACTGCGGCATCCCTGTCTTGGTGGTAGTGGCTGGCGTAGGGTTCCGTGTAGAGTTCCACCCGGTCGGTACCGGTATTTTTGGCAGGCTCGAAATAGCGGGACTCCGGGTTGATAAAAATCGACGTGCGAACCCCGTATTCATGCAGTTCGGCAATGATATCTTTGAGCAAAGCTTGGTGGGCAATGGTATCCCAGCCGGTATTGGAGGTAATCGCCTCGGGTGGATCGGGCACCAAGGTAGCCTGCGCGGGTTTCGTGAGGCGTACCAATTCCATGTAACGTTTGTCCGGGTACCCCTCGATGTTGAATTCGGTGGTAACCACCTGATGCAGTGCAAGCACATCATCATAGCGGATATGCCGTTCGTCCGGACGGGGATGAACCGTTATTCCCTGTGCGCCAAAACGCTCTGCATCCAAGGCCACTTTCACCACGTCCGGATTGTTGGCTCCCCGGGCATTTCGAATGGTGGCGATCTTGTTAATATTTACACTTAATTTCGTCATATATCTAATTAAAGCCTAATTTTGTGTGTAGGCTGCCTCAAAGATAAACCACAACGTCCGAAATTTCGTTTTCGTGGCTTGTAAATCCTGGCTGCCATCAACATTTATCCCAATTTTGACCCATACGTGTTTATCCAACCAAAACGACACTGACCATGAGCTTAAAACTGAAGATCGAGGATGAAATCAAGAAAGCCATGCTGGCAAAGGAAAAGGACAGGCTTCGCGCCCTTCGGGCCATAAAGTCGTTGATCTTACTCGACGAGACCAAATCAGGTGGCGAGAAAGGGCTTTCAGAGGAGGACGAGCTAAAACTTCTCACAAAAGCTGCCAAACAGCGAAAGGATTCGGCTGACATCTTCCAGCAGCAAAACCGCAAGGACCTAGCAGACCTAGAGCTAAGCGAACTGGCGGTAATCAACGAGTTCCTTCCCCGTCAGCTCAGTAGCGAGGAATTGAATGCGGAGCTCCGAGCCATCATCGCCGAAGTGGGTGCCGAGGGCCCAAAAGATATGGGCAAAGTAATGGGTGCTGCCACAAAAAAACTGGCGGGAAAGGCCGACGGCAAAGATATCTCTGCTAAAGTAAAAGAACTTCTGACCCCCCAATGAGGTGGCTACGATTGATGTTATCCTGTTGGGGATGCTGGGCATAGGGGCGTATAGTGGGTACAAAAAGGGGCTTTTCATTGGCATTTTGACCATTATTGCCTTCTTTTTTGGCTTGATCGTCGCTTTTCGTTTTATGCATTGGGGAGCCGCGCTCCTCTCGGAACACGTGGAAAGCCTAACCTTTATGCTCCCATTTATTTCCTTCCTGCTTATTTTCTTCGTGGTCACAGCACTTATCCGCCTATTGGCCTACGTAGTAAAACAGGGCCTAAACCTAACGATTTTGGGAACCTTTGACAGCTTTGCAGGACTGGTCTTGGGTGTTTTGAAATGGGCCATGATGATCAGTCTTTTGCTTTGGGTTGCCAACGCATTTGACTTCAAAGCACCCGATTCCTTTCGGGAAGGGGCGGTAATTTATCCCATGATCACCCCGATAGCCCCCACGGTAGTGGACATGCTAGACCGCTACACTCCCATCATTGAGACAACAATGGCCGCGGTTCAAGAATTGGTAAACTCCGGAGCCGGTGATCCTACTAATTGACAATTTTGATTCATTTTCCTACCTGTTGGCTGATTATTTTCTCCGCACAGGCGTAGCGCTTTGTATCCGAAGAAATGACGTAGACGTAGAATCTTTAAAGCAACAGAAATTCGCAGCCCTCGTCATCTCTCCGGGACCCGAATCACCCCGGAAAGCAGGCAACCTGATGGATATCCTCGCCTATTACTACGACAAACTGCCCGTATTGGGCGTTTGCCTGGGGCATCAGGCCATAGGACAACTATTCGGGGCTGAGTTGGTGCGCAGTGAAAGGCCCATGCACGGCAAAGTGAGCACAATCCGGCGGGTGAACCCACATCCTGTATTTGATTCCCTGCCCGACCGCTTTTCGGTCACCCGATACCATTCACTGGAACTGAAAAACCTCCCGGATACACTGCGGGTTCTTTATGAAACCGACAAAAAGGAAATAATGGCTATCGGACACCGCAGCCTTCCCCTAGTGGGCATCCAATTTCACCCCGAGGCCTACCTTTCCGAATATGGAGAGGAAATTATTCGGTCATGGATACGGTTCCACAATCTGGACACCTAGGCCGTTTCCATGGAAAACCAGCGCAAAAATGCAGTTTTTGGTTGGGATTTTTTGCATAATGAACATTCAGCGGGTTCGTCACGTTTTATTTTTAGTTTCAAATTAATATCTTTAGCACACCATGCAGGCATACGAATTTATAAATAACCTCATCCCCCCCCTGAAGCTAACAGACCGGGTCGGAAAGGCGTTGGCCTGGATGGAGGAAATCCGTACCGACGTATTGCCTGTAGTGCATGAAGGGCATTTTATGGGCTTGGTCACTGATGAAATGATCTATGAAATCAATGACCCGGATCTCACAATCCAGGATATTGACCTAATTTCAAAAGGTGGTTTTGTACAGATGGACCGGCATATATACGAGGTGTTGCGCGTATCATCGGAGCATCATTCGAATATGGTGGCGGTCTTGGACAAAGAGCAGATATACCAAGGGGTGGTCACCGTAGAGGATGCCATCACGGCTTTTACCGATTCCATTTCTATCCAATCGCAGGGCGGGGTGTTGATTTTGTCGATGTTTATGACAGACTACAGCCTTTACGACATCGCCCGAATCGTAGAGTCCGAAAATGCCAAAATATTGAGCAGCTTCATTTCCAGCGACCCCTTGGACGATAGCAAAATCAAAGTGACGCTCAAACTGGACCAGACAGAGCTACGCCATATAAAGGCTACGATGGAACGGTTTGGCTACAAGGTAATAGACCACTACCAAGAAGAAATAGGGCTGAGTTCCGAACAGGATCGGCTGGGAAACCTGCTACGCTTTTTAGATATCTGACCACCGGATGAAAGCGACGATCCACGGAATTAACTTTGAGCCCGAATTCAAGCCTTACATCCAAAAACTCATCCAACTACTAACAGCGGAAGGTTTTCTGGTTTATGTGACTTCGACATTTTTCCGCAGCCTGCAAAAACTCGGCATACCATACGACTCCCTCTTGCTCATCTCCGATAAATCCCAGCTCACCGAGATGGATTTTGTCATTTCTGTGGGAGGTGATGGCACGTTGCTGGATGCGGTGTGCTTGGTAGGCCCCCACGAAACCCCAATCATGGGAATCAATACCGGTAGGCTTGGTTTTCTGGCTACCATCGCTAAGGACGACATCGCACAAGCCGTGCAGACGCTGGTATCAAAGACCTATGACCTGGAGGAAAGAAGCTTGGTACATCTCGACTCGGACACGGAGCTTTTTGACGGGCTAAACTTCGGGCTGAACGAATTCACCATCCACAAACGGGATACCTCCTCCATGATCACAGTACACACATACATTGATGGAGCTTATCTCAACAGCTATTGGGCCGATGGCCTGATAATTTCCACCCCTACCGGCTCCACAGGCTATTCGTTGAGCTGCGGTGGTCCGCTGATTTCCCCCTCTGCGAAAAACTTCGTGATCACGCCGGTAAGCCCGCACAACCTGAATGTGCGGCCCATGGTCGTGTCGGACGATACCGAAATATCGTTTAAGATCGAGGGCAGAAGTGAAAAATTTCTGGTATCTTTAGATTCAAGGTCTACACCAATAGACGCTTCCGTGGCGTTGAAAATCAAAAAGGAAAAGTTTGTCGCCAAATTGGTCAAATGCCACACCCATAGTTTCTACGATACCCTTCGTCAAAAGCTCAGTTGGGGCTTTGATATGAGAAATTAGTTTTAACAAAAATTAACCCAGCAAATATCCAAGCAGGTTTTTTATTCGTTGGGTAGTTTATAAATTGCAAAGACTTGAATAGAAAAGCGTTCCACGTTGCGTTACAAATTGTTGTATTGGGTTGGATGGTGGCCTTGAGCCCACTTCAGTCAAATGCACAGCAACATGAGATTGGATTTGGAATCGGAACCGCCACCTATAGCGGTGACATCATCCGTCGCATTGATCCAACTCAGCTGGGTATTCAAGGTACGTTGTTTGGCAGACGAAATTTTGACAATGCTTGGAGCTTGCGGGCTGGCGTGCACATCGCCCGGCTTAATGGCGCGGACAGTATACGGCCGTTAGATCCCATGGCTTTGGCGAGAAATGCTCATTTTCGAGGCACTTTGGTGGAGGTGTCCGCGGTGATGGAATTCCACTTTCTCGATTACATGGCCCACAACTCCGTTACCCCGTTTTCCCCCTATGGCTTCTTAGGATTAGGTTACAGTGTTTTTAGCGGAAATGGGCAATCCCATCAGGAAGACCTCGCTGCCGGAAATTACAATACAAGCTCTCCGGTGATTCCCTTTGGTATCGGCCTCAAATACAAGCTAAAGGATCGTTTGATCCTAGGTTTGGAAGCGGGGGTTCGTGCTTCCTTTACCGACAACATAGACCGGATTGCAAACGAGGAGCGATATACCCCGCGTTTCCAAGAGGGTCCGCCTCCCACAGACCGGGTGGTGAACCCTTATGCGCTGAATTTTGGCAATCCCAACGACCGAGACTGGTATTATTTTCTGGGTGTTTCCCTCAGTTATTCGTTCCACCAGGTTAAATGCTTTAACTAGCTTTAACGATTTATAATTGGTCTAGGGGTCGAATATTTAAAAAAGAAATGTCATTTTTGTACCTTCAAAAACAGAAGTTTTGGAGAGGCACATCGCATGAAGGAACAAATCGACAGCAATAATATCCCCAAACACATTGCGGTAATAATGGACGGTAACGGCCGTTGGGCCCAGAAAAAGGGAGCTATGCGGATCTTCGGACACCGCAATGCCATCGCTGCCGTCCGGGATCTTATCGAAGGGACTGCCGAACTTGGAGTGGAATACGTGTCTCTCTATGCCTTCTCGACGGAAAACTGGTCCCGACCGGAGGAGGAAATCAACGCATTAATGGAGTTGCTGGTAGAGGCGATAGTCGATGAGGTGCCTACCATGATGAAAAACAACATCCGGCTGGTTACAGTCGGAGACCTTAGCACCCTCCCCGAAAAATGCCAATCCCACCTCAGTTGGGGAAAGGAAGAAACCAAAAACAATACCGGACTTACCGTAGTACTGGCCATCAGTTACAGCGGTCGCTGGGAAATAGTCACAGCGGTAAAAGATATTGTCAAAAAAGTAATCGCTGGTGATATTAAACCTGAAGAAATAGATCAGGGCGTTATTGCAGACCATTTGAATACCGCAGGAATTCCCGATCCAGAACTATTGATACGAACAAGTGGAGAACAGCGAATCAGTAATTTCATGCTCTGGCAACTGGCCTATGCCGAACTGTATTTTACAGAGGTACTTTGGCCGGATTTCAGGAAACATGACCTCCACGAAGCCATACTGGCCTATCAGCAGCGCGAACGGCGCTTCGGTTTGACAGGGGCTCAGATAAAATCGCAAAGTTGATGAAAAAATTACCATTAATCGTCTGTTTATTGCTGCTGACCGTAGGCATGGCAGAGGCCCAGATTCGGTTGGGCCAAAGTAGGTTCGCCACCCAACGGCCCACCAATATCCTGGACTTAGACTACTCAAAGCCAAAAAAATTCCGGATAGCTGAAATACAGGCGGTGGGGTTAAGTACGCTGGACGAGACGGCCATCATCTCTTTGGCGGGTCTGCGGGTAGACGACGAAATCAGTGTGCCGGGGGATGCGATCTCCAGCGCACTAAAGAAACTTTGGGCGCAAGGAATCATCGGCGACGTAAAAATTCTGGTAACCAAAATTGAAGGGGATGATATCTATCTTCTCCTGGAACTAACCGAGAGGCCTCGCTTTAGCCGTGTGGAGTTCACCGGAATCAACAAAACCCAAGAGGGGGAACTCAAGGACAAGGTTTCCATCAGGGGTCGCGTAGTGCGTGATGACGTGCTCAACAATTCGCAACGGAAAATCAAAGCCTACTTTGTGGACAAGGGCTACCTCAACACCGAGGTGAAGGTCGTCCAAGAAAGGGATACCACTTTGCCTAACAGCGTAAAACTACGCTTCAATGTAGACAAGGGCACCAAGGTACGGATCAACGAAATAAAAATTGCAGGAAACGATAACATTCCCGCAAACAAAATCAAAAAGAAACTAAAGGGAACAAAAGAGCATCCTCGGTTTTACATCTTCAAAGATCTGGTATCTAGGATCACAAACACTACACCGCGGACGGCGGGGGAAGCCATCTCCTACCGAAATCCCGTGACCGAAGAGCAGATCAAGGAATATATCAACAAAAACTTCAAGCTTAACTTTTTCAACGGCTCCAAATTTGTTCGCAGCGACTACAGAGAAGATAAAGAAAAGGTCATTGCCTTTTACAATAGCCGGGGTTATCGGGACGCAGTGATTACCCGTGACTCGGTGTATAATTACGATGCAAATCGAATCAATTTGGATATTGACATAGAAGAAGGAAGGCAATACTACTATAGGAACCTCACCTTTTCAGGTAACTATATCTACGATAGCGATCAGCTGCAGGCCAAGTTGGGCATCTTTAAGGGTGATATCTATAACAAAGAAAAACTGGACAAACGCCTAAACTACGATCCTCAGCGAGGAGACGACGTCAGCTCCCTGTACCAAGACGACGGCTACCTCTTCTTTACCATTGATCCGGTAGAGGTCAATATTGCCGGGGATTCCATCGATATAGAACTACGGATTTTTGAAGGGCCGCAGGTAACGGTAAACTCGGTTTCCATTGAAGGTAACGAGCGTACCAGTGACCACGTGGTGATGCGAGAGATTCGTATCCTACCCGGTCAGAAGTTTAACCGAAGCATGCTGGTAAGAACCATCCGTGAACTTTCACAGATTGGCTACTTTAACCCGGAAAACATAGAGCCAGACATGCGTCCGAATTTTGAAGACGCTACGGTAGACATCGTGTTCAAACTCGAAGAACGGCCGAACGATCAGATAGAATTGTCTGGCGGTTGGGGAGGACTATTCCGATTCGTAGGTACTGTGGGGTTGACTTTCAATAACTTCTCGATCAAAAATATCCGCGACTTCTCAAAATGGAGGCCATTGCCGGTGGGGGATGGTCAGAAAGTTGCACTACGGGTACAGGCCAATGGTCGGAGCTTTCAGAACTACAGCATATCCTTCACGGAGCCTTGGTTTGGCGGCAAGAAGCCTAACGCACTAAGTGTAGGGTTCAATCACTCGGTACAGCGACAGATCGACATGTGGAACCGGCAGAATTTCGGTGCGGACATGGGATCCTTTAAAATAACCGGGGTAAACGTCGGACTTGCCAAGCGGGTTACCTGGCCGGATGATTATTTCCAAGTGAGTAACTCACTTCAGTTTCAGGTATACGATTTCGACCGCTATGGGAATTTCTTCGGATTGACCTACAACACGGGGACGGCACGTAGCATTGCCTTGAATACCACCATAGCCCGAAACAACATTGACAACCCGAT
This sequence comes from Lunatimonas lonarensis, assembly GCF_000390185.1. Taxonomy (GTDB): domain Bacteria; phylum Bacteroidota; class Bacteroidia; order Cytophagales; family Cyclobacteriaceae; genus Lunatimonas; species Lunatimonas lonarensis. The sequence continues at coordinate 21,007 of NZ_AQHR01000059.1, forward strand.
TTACCCGCGATTCGGTTCAAATATTATTCTGAGCAGTACCCTGACCCCTCCCTACACCTCCATGAACAGGAGTATTAATCGGGAGTCGCCGGATGAAGTGAAGTACCAGTGGCTGGAATATCACAAGTGGATGTTTGACGCATCGCTTTACACCCCACTTTTTGGTTCGAATAAGCTGGTCTTCAGTGCACGTACCCACTTGGGATTCGTTGGCTCCTATGGCAACCGGATTGGGATCATACCTTTGGAGCGGTTCGTACTCGGCGGAGATGGTATGAATATGATGAACTTCGCGCTCGGTCAGGAAATCATCGGTCTTAGGGGATACGAAAACCAGTCGATCACTCCCGGTCGAGATTTTAGGGGACAACCTGGCGCTCCTGTTCCCTATGGTGGGGTTGTTTACAACAAGCATGTGATGGAAGTCCGCTTCTTGGTATCCCCAAACCCCTCAGCAACGATATTCCTCTTGGGTTTTGCCGAAGCGGGAAACAACTGGGGTAACTACGCTGAGTACAACCCATACGATCTGAAGAAATCTGCCGGTTTTGGCGCGCGGATCTTCATGCCTGCGTTTGGTCTCCTCGGAATAGACTGGGGTTATGGCTTTGACGAAGTGCCGTCCATTGCCAACCCGAACCCAGGTCGAAGTGGTGGCATGTTCCACTTCACAATCGGACAACAGTTCAGATAATTATGGAAAAGTGGCTGAAATTACTACTTTTGCTGTCTCTGTTGCCGTTAGCCAGTATGGGACAGAAATTTGGCTATGTTGATACCGAATATATTCTCAACAAACACCCGGATTATAAAAAAGTGCAGCAGGAGGTAGAGGCCTTAGGATCGGAATGGAAAAAAGAGGCACAAAAATTGGACAATGAAATAAAAGAACTCTATAACGCACTGAAGGCGGAAGAAGTACTGCTAACGGAAGAGATGTATGAGGAGCGGATCGCAGTGATCAGAGAAAAGGAAAGGGAGGCTGTTGCGTTTAAAAACCGCGTTTTTGGCGTAAACGGGCAGTTTTTCCAGAAGCAGTCGGAGCTTATGCAGCCCCTGCAATCGAAGATCTACGATGCAATTGACCGGGTCTCAAAGCGCAATGCACTGGCCATTTTGTTTGACAAAGCGTCAGGCCCAAGCGCGATCATATATACCGACCCAAGGCACGATTATTCCGATTTTGTGTTGGAAGAGTTGGGTTTAGATGAAAACAATTAACATTTAAGAAAAATTAACACTATGAAAGCAAGAATCATCCTATCGGCAATTGCAGTGCTTTGCTTGGGATTTGTAGCCTCTGCCCAAGAGGTAAAGATTGGTTATACCAACGTTGAGTACATTATGAGCCTAATGCCTGAGATGGAGCAGATAGATGCGGATATCACCGATTACGGTTCACAATTGGATCAGCAGATTCAGACCAAAACACGGGATTTCCAACAACAAGTGCAATCCTATCAGCAATCTATGAACTCAATGACTGACCAGGCCAGGGGAGAAAAAGAGCAGCAACTGACTAAAATGCAGCAGGACATTCAGAAATTTCAGCAAGACGTCCAGGCCTCTTATCAGCGCAAGCTCCAGGAGCTCCTGGAACCTGTACAGACGAAGGTCTACAACGCCATCAATGCAGTAGCGGCTGAAAACAACTATACGCATATCTTGGCTGACTCTGCTGGGCAGGCTCCCATCCTTCTGTACACAAAAGACGATGATCCGTTCACAGATCTGGTTTTGGCCAAGTTAGGTGTAACTCCTCCGGCTGGAAACTGATCTTATCATTAAAATTTATAAGCCCAATTCTGTCTCGGATTGGGCTTTTTTTATACTTTTATATCGGCCAGACGCACTATTGACCTCAATCTTTGTTTACCCTATGAATTTTTCAACCCTTACCTGGATAGTATTCGCAGGAATACAAAGTGTTACATCGTTCTCAATCCAACCGGAGGGCATCTATGATCTGGAAGCTACGGAAGTAATAGTGAACACCACCGAAACCGGGGAGCGCTACTTCGCCTATGTGATTACCAATGTGGGATCCGAACCGGCACCGGCGGGCAGCTATGAGGTATTTCTAAGCGTAAATGGTAAGGTAATAAGCCTTGACACCAAAACCTCGGCATTGGATCCTGGAAAGTCGATACTCTACACGTCCGAAACAAAGTTTAGCCCCGACCGGAAAAAAAAGAAACTGAAGTATAAACTGACCATTCACACCAAAGATGGAAACAAGTCAAACAATCAGCACAAGGGGGTGGTGGAATGGGAATAGGTTAGGCGGACTCTACCGGCAGATATACCTTGAAGGTGGTGCCGAATCCCACTTCACTGCTTACCTCGATGTGGCCGCCCATCGTTTCGATTTGGTTTTTGGCTATAAACAAACCGACGCCTCGGGAATCTTGGTGTCGATGAAAGGTCTTATACAGGCCAAACAATACCTTCCCGTGTTTTTCCAGGTCTATTCCCATCCCATTGTCCTCAAAGGACATTATCACTTGACCCCCGTCCTCCGTCGCGTCAATACGAAGGTAACTATCCCTGTCTGTCGCTTTGTATTTAATGGCATTGGTAATAAAGTTCAATGTGATGCTCTCCATATAGGCCGGAATAGCACGGATTTTAAGCCTCTCCGGAACAAGATTTTCAACCCGGATATTCTCCTTCCTAATCATTGCGCTGAGGCTTTCGACGTTTCGTTGGATCAAAGGTCGGATAGCTAGGTTTACCCTGGCTTCGTTGTCTAGGTTCACTTTTATAACCTCCGTTAGATCCTGAATGGTCTGTCGTAGATTATTGGCCCCCAGCTCAATCATGCTGACTACTTCGTTTTCGAAGTAATCGGGATTGGCGGTTTTTAACAGGTCTACAAGTCCCGAAATGCCGCCACTATGGGAACGGAGGTTGTGCGATACGATAAATGCAAAATTCCGAAGACGGTCATTTTGTTGCTTCGTCAGTTCGTGCAACTCACTTACCTTTCGTTCTGCTTCCTTCAGACGACTAATATCCACCGCTATCCCCAAAAAACCAGTCGTATAGCCACCCTGCCTAATGGCGGTGACCGATAAAAGAACAGGAAAGGGCGTGCCATCTGCACGGAGGTAGTTCCATTCCCGGGTATAGGCCATTCCTTTACGGGCTCTGTAAACCAATACGTCAAATCCAGAAACAATCTCGCCGAATTCCTCCTGTATCTTCGCTGCTTCACTAAAAATATCTTCTTCCAAGTGTATCAGACTCGGAGTATTTTTTCCAATCATTTCTTGGCCCGAGTAACCTAGCATTTCCTCTGCACCAGTGTTGAAATGGGTGATGACTCCGTCCAGATCCGTGGCAATAATGCTAACCTGCGTGCCTGCATCGAGTACCGCCCTAAGGTTAGCCAGCGCAACGCTGAGTTGGGACTCGGTTTCCTTTTTACTGGATATGTCCTCGGTAAACGACCAGATAAGCTTGCGTCTCTTTAGGTCTTTGATAACCACTCCCTGCAAACGAACCGGATACCTGGATCCATCCTTCCGGATGTGTTCTTTTTCGTACGGACCGTAGTATCCCCTTAGCTTCATGTCCTGTACAGCCTGCTGCTCCAGTTGTTCATAGGCAACGGGCGTGATTTCCGCATTGGTAAGACGTAAAAATTCTTCCTTGGTGTATCCGGTTGGCTCCAATAGCTTTCGGTTTACATCCACAAATTCGCCCGTATAATAGTCGACAAGGGAAATACCTATCGGCGACAATTCGTACAGCGCGTGGAGAATATTCTGCTGGTATCTGGCCTCTTCTTCTCTTTCCTTTCTATCGCTAATATCCTGCAGGGTGCCGTACATTTTCAGCGCACGACCGTCCTCCGACCATTCGATTACCTTACCCCTTACATTTACCCAAATAAAGTGGCCAGACTTCTGCCTGGCAGGAACCTCTAACTGAAAATAAGCTCTCTCCTTTTTGAAACAGCTGATCAGCAAAGCTTTCACCCTTTTTTTGTGCACTCTATCGGTAAAATCTTCCCAGTCCCTCACCGAAAAGGAATCCAGCTCCCGAGGCTCATAACCTAGCAGGTATGCATATTGATCGTTAACTACGATACTACCCGAAGAGACATCCCATTCAAATGTGCCCGCCAAGGTACTTTCTATCAAGGCACGATACCGGTTTCTGGTAGCTACGATCTCCTGTATTGGCCGACCTTCGGGTATGATATAAATCACGTTACCAAATTCATCCCTGACCGGCTTAAGGCTAAAAAGGATGGTCACGGGTGTCTCATTCCTCGTCCAAACAGAAACCTCGTAGGTAACCTCCTCCCCTTTGCATGCCCGTTTGAAGTTATGCTTCAGCTCCTCTCGCGCGGCCACGGAAATCTGCCACCAGTAACAGTCCCAAAAAAACTTACCAACCACATCCTCCCTACGAATGCCAGCTTCGCGGAGAGCCGTTTCGTTTGCTTCCAACAAGACCCCCTCAAGGTTCAAGAAACCTATAAAGGATAGGCTGGAATCAAATATGCCCTTAAACTTCCATTCCTGCCTTTTAATATCTGTGATATCCTGAAACGCCCCCAGTAATGTTCCATTGATACGCTTACCCGTAGCCCTCACCCACTTCTCCCTCCCGGTAGCCGTAATCAATCTACAAGATACGTCAAATGGACGTTGGTGTTCGATACAGGACATAACCGCCTCCCGAATGGTTTCCCTGTCCTCGGGATGGTAAAAGTCCACTCCGTTGGATTGATTATGGTCGAATCCCACCGGGACTTCATGGATCGCATATACCTCCTCTGTCCATATGGTCTTACCGGTAGCAATATCCAATTCCCATACGCCCAACTTATTGATCCGCTGCCCTTCTTGATATACCTTGAGCGTATTGACAAGTCTTTTTTCATTCGACTCCAACTCACCCACTCGCTTATCCAATCTCAAAAATTCCAAAACTGGTCCACCCAATGAATTCAAAGACTGCAACTGATACGCTGTCAGTGTTTTTGGGAAATTGTCAAGCACACAAATAAAGCACCTCGCCTCTTCCATGTCATTCGAAAAAACACATGACGCAAAAAAACGGAGGCCTAAAGGTGGTTCAATCTGCGGATTTCTGTGGAAGCTCAGATCTTCCTTCAAATCGGTAACTACCATAGTGCTGCCCTCTGCCGCATCAAACACGCTAATCGAAAAATTTACATACCCAGCCAAGTCACTTCCCTCCGCCCCGTGGCTTGACAATAGCGAAACCCCCCCATCAGAAGTGGAAAATAAAAAGGCTAGTGGGGCTTCACAAATTTGTGCTGCCAGTCTACAAAAAAAATCCAGTGGACTGCGGGTATCCGCCTTCCACATTAACTTCCTCCGCTCAAATCTCCTTTCATACCCTGAATTGGGTAATTCATTTACATCATTCATCTAAAAAAAACAAAATGCAATACCCAGTACGGTGATAAATTGGCAATACCCTTTTAAATATAACATGAAGTTTAAAAAAAATACACACAATTCCTACCATTTATCATCACTTTATTCCGTCAAAACAAAAAACCAAACGATAAACCTACAAGATAAGAGCTAACGGTAAAACTCCTGATTTTCTTTTGTGACGATATCTATTGGCATGTAGTACACAGGATCAACAGGCAGCTTCAGGCTTACGTGATGGTAGAGATTCATGATTCCCTTATATCCTTGCTCCTCTGGCTTATGGCAAATCAAAAAATCAATCACGCCAGACCGAAGAAATTCCTGGTTTTGAAGCACGAAGTCATATCCTACCAGATGAATTCCTGATTTTCCCAATCCCTCCAAACACTGGGCAACAAGGAAAACCCTTGAGTTGGTTACAAAGATTGCCTCCACGTCCGGATGCTGAAGCAACGCCCGCTTCAAAGAAATGGCGACAGACTCTTCATCCGTTCGGTCGATAACTAGCCGCAATATATCACTGGGAAGGGATTGGCCTTCAAAATAAGCCCTAAACCCTTTTTCAATTTGTGCATAGCCATACGTATCCGGCTGCTTGCTTATGTGGACCAGCAGGAGCTTACGGGCACTGCCCAAGCGGAAATCGCAAAGACGTGCACCCAAAAATCCACTTTGAAATAAAGGGGGGCCTATGTAGGAAAGGCTGGGCTGGTTTTCCATGTTGCTATCAATAAAGACAAAAGGTATCTCTTTGCCCTTGCAATAGCTGAGAAAAGACTCCGCCTCATCCAAAAAAGCCGGAGCCAATAGTACGCCGTCGTATGCCTTAAGTTTAACGGCAGCCACTGCCCCCACGAAACTGGCCTTGCTCTGAAGATCAAACTGAAAGATGTCGACCGTCACGCCATAGGCCCTGATCTCCTCCTGCGCACGTTCTATCCCTTTCAGGGGAGCCTCCCAAAAATCCGTACGCTCGCTCCGCTTGGGGATCAAAACGGCAATATGGAACACCTTTCCGGATGCCAGCCTACTGGCTAGGATATTTGGACGATAATCGAGCTCCTTGATAATAGCCTCAATCTTCTTCTTCGTTTTTGGCGACACGCCACTTCGATTATGCAAGACCCGATCCACTGTAGCGATGGACACGTTGGCAAGACGGGCAATTTCCTTTACCCCTGACAAACTTCCGTTGTTCTTCATACGATAACTTTACCGGTAACTCTGAATCAAAGAAACCTGGGATGAAACAGATCTACTCAGTTGGCATAACATTGATGTGATTAAAACCCCAATATACGCAATATTTCCAAAGGAAAACCACAAGAAACTGCATTTACAGTTACCCCAGATAGACCTATCACGAAAGAAAAATGGTGTTGAAATTGGTGATTGCCAATAGAAGCAACACCAAAATCCCTAAAATGCCACCTACCTGAGCACCACGGCTATTTGCCAGAACACCCATCAGTTTCTTATCGTTGGCAAGAATGAACATGCCAATACCAATAAATGGAACCACAAATACTGTAACCCCCTGTGCAAACACGATCAGTTCCAAGGGCAACCTGCCAAACACCAGGGCAATGGCGGCTCCCAAAACGATGACCAGGCTGATCAGCAGTTTGACCGGTTTACTGTTTAAATCCCGCCCAAGTCCCAATGCATCCGCAAAGAGCGTTCCCCCGATGGTGGCATTTCCTAGTAACGAGGAAAAAGAAGCACCAAACAGCCCCAACATAAATACATGCGTTGCCAAATTTCCGTACAAAGGTTCCAAGGCCTTTCCCATGTCGGATGCAGAATTGACCTGAATGCCCTGAGGGTAAAGAATCGTGGCCGCACTGATCAAAATCATCCCAGAAATCAAGCCCAAAACCAAAATCCCGGTAAAAGCCTCCCGTCTTGCCTGGCTGGAAGACGAAACATCCCATCCTCGTTCCTGAACCAAATAAGACTGGTAAAAAGCCCCTCCGATTGAAAAACTGGAGGCTACCAATGCGACAACCAACAAGAGAGCCCCGGAAGGAATTGAGGGTTTTAATGCCCCCAAAACTTCCAGTAAATTAGGTTTGGCGATAAGTACCGTAAAAAAAAATGAAAGCAACATAATACCTACCATGATCACCATGATTTTCTCCAACACTTTATAAAAGGAGCGCGAAAAAAGCAACGAAATGGCTGCGGTGGATATAAAGAGAATCCAGGGAACGGTAGATGTGCCAAAGGTCTCTGCAAACGCCAAACCGGCACCGATGGTGTTGCCGGCCTGAAACGACGCTGTCACTAGAAACAACCCAAAACCCGCCAAAAGAGCAAACCATTTACCCCATCGCTGTCGAAAGGTTTGTAACATCGACTGCTTCGTAGCAAGGCCAATTCTGGCCCCCATACCGGTAAATACCATCATAAGCACCGTTGAAACTACCAGAATCCATAGAAGGTCGTAACTGAAGACAGCCCCAAGCTTGGAAGTAATGGTGAGACTTCCCGGTCCAAATACCAAGGCAGCGGTAATAATCCCAGGTCCAAGGGATTTCCACCATCGAACGAGCGGATTGGATACTAAATTAGGGGGCGAACTATCTTTTTTCAATGTAGAAGGGATAGGGCAAATAGATGGATTGGATAAAACTCAAAGCGAAATATCGTAAATATTCCGCTTATTTTGACCTAACGCTTGGAGTTTCCGTCATAAGAAAATACGTAAAGAAGTCCAGAATAACCGCATTGGACTCGGCGTTGGGAGCATGTTCTGGTCGATTGGTCATAGCCACCCGATTTGTGTAGCCCAGCAATTTGTTCACACGAATGCTGTGGTTGAGCGGAATCCAACGGTCGATCGGATCCTCTGATCCGCCGGAGACCAGAAAAGGCCTAGGTGCCATCAGGGCGTGCAGCTCATGCAGATCCAATCCCATTTCCAACAACCGGGGATAAAGCCCGTGGGCCGGGTTTTCATCATTTGGTATCCCCCGCTTTCGCCAGGGAGGAGGGTGATACCCGAGGTACCAAGGTTCCCAATAATTGATGCTAGGGCGGTCCTGTTGAAAAACAATACCCGGATCAGACCAGGCGGCGGCGGCGAAGTTTTCAAACAGGCAGGCCGCAAACATGGCCCATTTACCTCCATAGGAATGTCCCATAATCCCAATACGGGCGGCATCCACTTCGGGAAGCTTGGCCAGCAGATGCCAGCCTGTCGCCGCGGCATAGGCCAACATGGACAGAGGTGCTACTTCGGCACGCTCGATGGATGGGTAGTAAATGGAGTAGGTCTGGTTTTGGGTTGATTCGGTGGTTCCTAGGGAAAGGGCAACAAATCCGCGCTGCACGAGCTGATAGGCAAAATCCCTATCGGGAAGATCCGGGTTGCCCATACCCACAGCTGTTTCAGGTTCATAATAAACCGTGATCACCGCAGGGGCATTTTGCGCTCCATGAGGTACCAACAGATAGCCGCTGGTTTTCTGTCCCGGAACCCATTCAAAATCTATCTTCCACTGGACGTACCCTTCCTTATGCACTCGTTCTGAAAGGACATAGTCGGGGTTGGTATCGATATCGGGCCAAGGCCCTAGGAGTCCATGCCATTTCCGAAGGATTTCCGGCCTTCTTCTGACCCAATCCTTTGGCCTTTTCGCCTGCTTGCCATCTTCAAACAAAAGTGGACTCCTATAGTCTCCGTAGATGTCCTTATATTCCGAAGGAGGAGAAAAGAAAGGAGCAATTCGCTCCCAGATCGCCGAATTATCCTTGATAGATGTCTGGGCATTCCCTTGCGGTGCAAACATAGAAACGAGTGCTAAAAACAATAGGATTCCAGAAAATCGAGGAAAGGAAAAAGAGCCCATTTCGAATTGGCCTGGATGGTTGGAATGAAATCGAAGATGGCTTTGCATAGGCAAAAGATAGCGGTAAATCCGCATTACGCAAAATGTATACCGAGCTACTGAGGCCGACCGGTACCTTCTGACCGATTCCCCTCGGAAAATTAAGGCAAAAAATTTTACGAAAAAGGCCGGTAATCGTTTTATTATATAAATCAAAATACTATATTTGGCGCATGAAAAATTTCGCAGCTACCTACTTTAGCTTCTTTTACTTTTACTTTCGTCCCCAAGGTCGAATCGGAGCTGCTTATTGTCTAAGTAAATAACAAAACGAAAGATAAACTTAAAGAGGCCCGGTTCGAAGGAATCGGGCCTTTTTTATTAACTAAAATCGAAGATGGAAAATCACTTACAAACACAGGATTGGGGCTTAGGCCTAAAAGAAAAGCACCTAATCATTGCCGGACCCTGTAGCGCAGAGACTCCTGAGCAAATCGAAAAAATATGTTTGGATATGAAAGAGGCCAACATGGTACCAGACGTATTCCGAGCAGGAATTTGGAAACCAAGAACCCGACCAGGAAGCTTTGAAGGCATTGGAGAGATTGGATTGACCTGGATGGAGATAGTCCGCCATCACCTCAATGTCCCCATCACTACCGAAGTAGGCAACACCGCCCACGTGGAGTCAGCGCTGAAGCATGGCGTGGATATCCTTTGGATTGGGGCCAGAACTACCGTAAATCCCTTTGCCGTGCAGGAAATCGCCGATGCACTAAAGGGCGTGGATATTCCGGTAATGGTGAAAAACCCCATGAATCCTGATTTGGAGCTTTGGCGTGGTGCCTTGGAAAGGCTGCAAACTGTAGGTATCAACAAGCTGGCCGCAATCCACAGAGGATTCAGCGATGCGTACGACAAGCGCTTCCGAAACAAACCCAACTGGTCTATGCCCATGCACTTAAAGCGCATTTGGAAAGGTATGCAGGTGATCAACGATCCCAGCCATATTGTGGGCAACCGGGAGGGATTACTTGAAACCGCCCAACGAGCGGTAAACTTCGGATTGGACGGCTTGATGATCGAAACCCACCACGATCCCGACAATGCGTGGTCTGACGCAAAGCAGCAGGTTACTCCCCGACGTCTACGGGAGATCATTGATTCGATTGATTTCAAAAAACCACTGGAAGCCGAGCAACCTTCCGAAAAACTACAGGATCTACGTAGGGCCGTAGACCATATAGACGACCAACTTCTTGATCTTTTGGCCGAACGTTTTGCCATCATCGATCAGATCGGTGACCACAAGAGGGAGCACAACCTTACTGTGTTTCAGGCAGAACGGTGGAAGGCGGTCATGGACTCCCGCACGCAGAAGGGCATTGAAAAAAACCTTAGCGAGAAGTTTATGAAGGAATTACTTTATTGTATCCATGAGGAATCCGTAAAAAGACAGGAGAAAAAACTTCGGGAGGATGTATCTGTAAAGAAAAGCGTCTAATTTTGACCGGCTCAAAATCGTTCAAAAATTGGAAAAAATCGTTTATTCGTCGCAGATCGAAAAGGACTTAGCGCGGTATCTGAGCACCCGGAAGTATTCCAAACTGGGGGTGATAGCAGACAGCCATACGGTCCAGACCTGTTACCCACTTATTCAGTCATCCCTGCCGGAACATGCCGTATTCGTATTTGACGCAGGGGAGATACACAAAAATCTGGAAACCTGTTCCCAGATATGGCAGTGGATGACTGAACAAGCCTTCGACCGGAAAGCCCTCATCATCAATATTGGAGGGGGAGTAACGGGAGACATGGGAGGCTTCTGCGCCAGCACCTACAAACGAGGGATACGTTTTATCAATATTCCGACTACCCTCCTTTCGCAGGTGGATGCCAGTGTGGGCGGCAAGCTTGGCATAGACTTCATGGGATACAAAAACCACATCGGGGTCTTTACCCAGCCCGAAGCGGTGATTATCAGTGATGTTTTTCTAAAAACGCTTCCGGAAGCCGAACTTCGGTCTGGTTATGCAGAGATCATCAAGCATGGACTCATTGCCAACGCCAACTACTTTGAAAGCTTAAAAACCGAAAACTGGGCATCGCAAAATTGGAAGGACATCATCGAAGTGTCGGTTGGCATCAAGGAATCGGTCGTAAGCCGGGACCCTAAAGAAGAGGGACTTCGAAAAATCCTCAATTTTGGGCACACCATCGGACACGCCGTTGAATCGCATTATTTGGATACGTCCAACCATCTGCTTCATGGAGAAGCGATCGCCGTGGGTATGTTGGCAGAGGCCTTTCTCTCCCAAAAATACCTGCGTTTGAGCCATGATGAACTTCAAAAGATCGAATCCAAGATCCTTGGGGTTTTTGGCAAAGTCAGCATTCCCGAAGACGACTTCGATGCGATCATTTCCCTTTGCTTTCAGGATAAAAAAAACGAAGGTTCCATCCTCAATTTTTCACTACTGACCAAAATCGGCCACTGCGAGTACAATATTGCCGTAGGTAAGGAGGAAATTCTCCAATCACTGCGTTATTACAACGACCTAACTACATGAAGACCATTACCATCCCCCAAAAATCCCGATTTGGAAACGTGGTGATTCCCTTGCCTTCGTCGAAAAGCGAAAGCAACCGTGCCCTTATAATCGATGCATTAACAGAGGGAAAAAATCAGCTTAGCAACCTGGCAGAAGCACGTGATACCCAGACGATGATACGGCTTCTACGCGAAGATCCCGAAATCCTAGATGTACTGGATGCGGGTACCACCATGCGTTTTCTGACTGCGTATGCGGCACTGACCAATCGCAAAAAAACGCTGACCGGGACGCCAAGGATGTGTGAGCGGCCCATTGGTATACTAGTGGATGCGCTTAGGGCGTTGGGTGCTGAGATAGAATACCTGGGCGTAGAGGGCTATCCTCCACTACGAACAAAAGGATTCGAGGCACAACAAACCGAGCACCTCCTAATTCGCGGAGACGTAAGCAGCCAATATATCTCCGCGCTGGTGATGAATGCTCCATTGCTACCAAAAGGGCTAACTCTTGAACTTACAGGTAAGATCGGTTCCAGAACCTATATTGAAATGACATTGGAACTGATGCGGGCATTTGGCGTCCGGTCCACCTTTGAAGGAAACATCATCTCCATCGAGCCCCAACGCTATCAACCCACCCAATTTGCCGTAGAGGGAGATTGGTCGGGTGCAAGTTATTGGTTTAGCTTACTGGCATGTGCCGAAGAGGGAACTTTCTATATCGAGGGGCTGAAACCCAATAGCCTTCAGGGAGATTCCCGGATAGTAGCTATTATGGATAAGCTAGGCGTGCACAGCGAATTTGATGCAAAAGGCGTTAGGCTGACCAAGAAACCGATAGAAGGAATCGCCCATATTGACTTTGCGCATTGTCCGGACATCGCACAGACCGTGGCGGTTACCTGTGCTCTGTTGGGTTGCTCCTGCGATTTCTCCGGACTTGAAAGCCTCCGAATTAAGGAAACCGATCGCATCTATGCGCTACAACAAGAACTGGCGAAATTCAATGCCGATCTCATAGAAGTAGACAGCGAGACGTTTCGGCTAATGCCGGCGAGCAGTCTGCCAAAAAGCATCCGCATTCACACCTACGACGACCATCGGATGGCGATGGCGTTTATGCCACTGATGACCAAAATGGAGGTGGAATTTGAAGACCCCGATGTGGTCAACAAATCCTACCCCAGCTTTTGGAAACATGTGGCGCTGCTCGACGTGCAACTTGTACTGCATTCTTGAGGCAGATACGAAGTTAGGATCCAATGAAGGGGCTGTACTCGGTTTTGTTGCTGGTAATGTCCAATGCCTTTATGACCTTGGCATGGTATGGCCACCTGAAATTCAAGCAGCTCAAGTGGTTTGAAAACTTGGGATTGTTGTCGATAATATTGATCAGTTGGGGAATCGCCCTTTTTGAGTATTTCTTTCAGGTACCCGCCAATCGGTTGGGGTATAAGGAATACGGAGGGCCTTTTTCATTGGTGGAATTAAAAGTACTTCAGGAGGTGATTACCTTGATAGTTTTCATGATTTTCACCTTTCTGTTTTTCAAAAATGAGTCTTTCCGTTGGAATCACCTGGTAGGTTTCGGCTTCCTGGTATTAGCGGTCTATTTTATTTTCAAGAAATGACGTATCTCGTATCATCAAATCGAATATGAACCACGTATTGGACACCAAAAAGCTTAACATCGCCATTCAAGGGGTTCCAGGATCCTTCCATCATCAGGTTGCCCAGCAGTATTTTGGCGAAAACATCGATTTGGGAGGATTTCACACCTTTGAGGAGGTTGCCAAAAGTGTGGAATCCGGCACCGCAGACTACGCGGTCATGGCCATCGAAAACTCCATAGCAGGTGCCATCCTGCCAAACTACGATATCATTGACCGGCATCATTTGTTTGTCTTTGACGAATACTACCTGCCGATTTCGCATAACCTGATCGTCTGGCCAGGACAGTCCATCTCCGATATCAAAGAGGTTCGTTCCCATCCCATGGCCATCCTTCAGTGCAAGGTATTTTTTGCTCAGTATCCTCACATTCGCCTCATCGACGACGTAGATACCGCCTATGTCGCACAGGTAATCGCTGAGCAACACCTAAGGGGCGTGGGAGCAATCGCCAGTCCCAAAGCGGCTGACTACTATGGACTCGAAATAATTGCCTCGGATATACAAACGGTAAAAAATAACTTCACCCGATTTATCCTTTTGCAGCGGGAAAAGCCACAGCTCAAAGAAATCCCGACAAAGGCCTCCTTAAAAATAACCATACAAAATCAAAAAGGAGGGTTGGCCAAATTACTCACCCTGATGAGCGAGCACGACTTGGACTTAACCAAAATCCAATCCATACCGGTGATAAACAAACCGTGGGAATATGCCTTCTTCATTGATACCCTTATCGGCAATTATGACCTGTTCCTTTTGGCCATGGATCAAATCCGGGAAAGCTTTGGGGAAGTAAAGATCCTGGGAGAATATAGAAACCGAAAAGCTTAAATAAAACCAACAAACTCATGAAGGGCTTTTCAAAACGGCTGGGAGAGGTAAAAGAGTATTATTTCTCTACCAAATTGAAAGAGGTACAGCAACTGAGAGAAGCTGGAAACCATGTGATCAATATGGGAATCGGCAGCCCAGATCTGCCCCCTCATCCCTCGGTAATCAACGCACTCAAGATAAGTGCTGAAAACCCAAAGGCCCACGGATACCAATCTTATACGGGTATTGCAGCACTTAGAGCTTCTTTTGCGTCTTTCTACGCACGCCACTACGGGGTATCTTTGGATCCCGAAGGTGAGATCTTGCCATTGATGGGGTCAAAGGAAGGAATCATGCATATTTCCCTGGCATTTTTGGATGAGGGAGACTCCGTTCTCATTCCCAATCCCGGATACCCAACCTACAGCTCGGTAACAAAGCTGTTGAATGCAGATCCGTTGTACTATGACCTAAAAGAAAACACCAACTGGGAACCCGATTGGGAGCAGTTGGAACAGTTCAACCTAGAAAAGGTAAAACTGATGTGGGTAAATTACCCCCACATGCCCACAGGTACCCCCGGAAATACCGCGTTGTTTGAACGACTCGTTGCCTTTGCCCGGAAACACAATATTCTGATCATTAACGACAATCCTTACAGCTTTGTGCTGTATGAGGAACAAAACAGCATCCTATCCGTCGACGGTGCCATGGATTATGCGCTGGAGTTAAACTCACTCAGTAAGAGTTTTAATATCCCGGGCTGGCGGATAGGTATGCTTGCAGGAAAAAAGGATTTTCTCCATGCAGTATTACGCGTGAAAAGCAACATGGACTCGGGCATGTTCCTAGGGCTACAGCATGGAGCCATCGCTGCGTTACAACTCGGGCGGGACTGGTTTGACGAAAACAACCTTATCTACAGTGAACGGCGCATGCTAGTTTGGAAGTTGGCCGAAAAACTGGGGTTACAGCTATTCAAACAACCCGGAGGCATGTTTGTGTGGACGAAAGTTCCAGAAGGAATCAGTGCCTTGGAACTTGTAGACAAGCTCCTGTATGAAAAATTTATCTTTGTTACACCCGGCATTATATTTGGAAGTGCCGGAGAGTCGTTTGTCCGCTTTTCACTATGCGTACCAGAAGAAGATATTGCGGAGGCACTCAGAAGGATCGAAAAAAGTCCGTTACCCTAAGTCGTAAAACCCAAAAGATGGGCACCGGATGTGGCTTTAAGCTTCTGCTGAACATCACAATAACTTGACCTAAAATAAATTAACCATAAAAAAATGAAAAAAATCCATATAATTGGGCTTGGCCTACTGGGAGGTTCTTTTGCCTTGGTAATCAAGAAAAAACGACCTGACTTAATCGTTACGGGATTTGACCAAAGTGCCAAACACCTGGAACAGGCCATTGCGCTCGGCATGATCACAGAGGCAAAAGAACAGCCAGACCCCGATACCGATGTGGTGGTCCTTGCAACTCCCGTAGACACCCTAACCAATCTACTTGAGCAAACGCTTAATCAGACAGGCGACAGGACACTGGTTTTTGACTTTGGATCTACCAAGGAACTCATCTGCGAAAAGATAGGCAGCCATCCCAAGCGGGCAAATTACCTTGCGGTACACCCGATCGCCGGGACGGAAAATTCCGGCCCCAAAGCAGCAGAGATTGGTCTCTTTGATGGCAAGGTGATGATTATCTGTGAAATGGAAAAGACAGATGTTCATTTGAAAGGCATGGCCTACGAGCTTTTTGAGCTGATGAACATGAAACTCCGCTTTATGGATCCTAAAGAGCATGACCTTCATTTGGCCTACGTTTCCCACCTCTCCCATGTCACCTCGTTTATGCTCGGCAAAACAGTATTGGACAAAACAGCAGACGAACGGCATATCTTTGACATGGCGGGCAGCGGTTTTGCTTCTACCGTTCGATTGGCAAAAAGCTCGCCTGCAATGTGGGCACCGATCTTTATTGAAAACCGTAAAAACCTACTTCAGGCCATGGATTCCTATATCGCACACATGCAGGCTTTCCGAGACAAGATTGCCGCGCAGGATTATGAGGGATTGACCGACGAAATGATCGACGCAAATAAAATCAGGGATATTCTGGATTTGGAAAAAGGAAGGTAATTGCCACCCGCTGGATTCAGCATATCCTTCAAAACGAAGCCCCAAGACTGTCTCGCTTACCGGCGATAGGGTCTTGGGGCTTTTTCGATTCGATGAATGCGCGTCTGCGATCTAAAACACGCCTCCGCCACTAGTTAGCTCCAACTTTTGTAAAATACCCTCTTCCTTCATCGTTCTTTCAATAGCTTCCACTGTTTTGGGAACAAAGGCACTGAGGTTTCTATTACCGTCAGCGGTAATCAGAATATTGTCTTCAATTCTGACGCCTATTCTCCACCACTTGGGATCTACATCACTTCCCTCAGGAATGTAGATTCCCGGTTCCACGGTGAGCACCATGCCCGGCTCCAGGATTCCCCTGCCTCCCCTGTCATGTACATCCAGACCCAAGTGGTGGCCGGTACCATGAGGAAAATAAGGATGCTTTTCTCCTGGCTTCACCAATCCCAATTTTACCAATCCCGCATCTATTACCTTTCTTGCGGCCATGTCAATCTCCTTATATTCCGCCCCGACGGTACAGGCTGCAATCCCCGCCTCCAAGGCTTCCAATACAATCTCGTAAATGGCCTTTTCTTCGGGTGAAAAAACACCTTTCACGGGAACCGTTCTGGTAATGTCCCCGGAATATCCTTTGTATTCGGCGCCGACATCCATCAGAATCAATCCTTCCGTCAAATTTTCAACACTGTTTTCTACATAGTGCAAGATGGTCGTATTATTCCCAGCGCCCACAATAGATCCATATCCGATATCTTCCGCACCCATGGCTTTGTGGACAAACTCGTGGACTCCCTGTATTGCCCTTTCCGATACCCCCGGTTTGATGGACTTAAAGGATTCCACGTGCCCTTTTCCCGATATAAGGATTGCCTTTTCCAAAATCACCAGCTCCTCGGCAGTCTTCACAGCACGCAGTGTCGCCATAATCTGATTCAAAGCGGTATGGCCGGGGACTTCTTTGGAGAGGCTCCTACTTTTTAATTTTGAAACCATTTCGTTTAGGGGCGCATTGTGGCTTCCACCCTCAATCGTACCCATGTCAAAGGATAATAAGGGCCCCAAATTGTTCCAATCAATCTGTGGGGAGTTCATGAATTCGGAATGAACATACGCATGTTCAAAACCCAATTTTTCTTTCACACCATCCACTCCTAACCGAACGCCATCCCATTGTTCCTTTCGGGGATCGCGCGGCTGCACGTAGATGATTTCATCCACCTTTGCTCCATCGATCGTCTGCGGCTTTTTGAAAATAATCAAGGCGGCATTTGGTTCCCTAAATCCGGTCAGGTAATAGAAATCAGAGTTTGGGCGATAGCTAAATTCGGTATCATTGGATCTGTTCTTTACGGGATTATTGAAAATAACAGCTACACCATTTTCAGGCAATAAATCCCTAAAGGCCTGCCTTCTTTCTTGGTGGAACTTGGGAGATAGACCATCTGCGAAGTACGATTGGGCGCGAAGATCCATCGATCCTGCAAAAAGAACTACACAAAGTAGTTGAGAAACTATGTTAAAGTTTAACCTCATAATAATACGAATGTTGATTAATTAAGGGGAAAGATACAACCTTAAAAAAAGTGTTCAAAATCCCCTCAGGTGATAATTGCCCACGAGGCTTAAGCCAGCGACTTTGGCCCTATTGGTTAGGCGCGGTAGCTGCCATGCACAATGCTCATGTACTTGCTTCAAGTTGCCTCAAATAGCATGCACATACCCAAAAAAATAAATTACTATTTTGACTGGATTTTGCGAAATTAGTGCGTCTTTCCAAACCTAACTAGGTAGAGCCTCTATGACAGATCTTCGGATAAAATCAGAATACGGCACGCTGAAGTCCGTACTCATGCACCGCCCCGGGAGAGAGATTGACCGCCTCACCCCCTATAACAAGCATCTGCTGCTGTTCGAAGATGTTCCCTATCTAGAGGATATGCAGCGAGAGCATGACTATTTTCGCTCGTTGCTGACACAGGCCACCGGTGCCAAGGTGTATCTGTTGCACGAACTCCTTATGGAGGTGCTTCTGGACAGAAACCTACAGCGTCTGCTACTTACAGAGGGTCTAAAAAAATACCGCTTGGGTCACCTGGTGGATGAGTTTATGGAAAAACTGTCTACCTCGGAATGTGCCACAGCACTCATTGCGGGAATCAAAGTACACGAGGCAAAACGAAAGATGAAGGGCTTACACCTGGAAGAGCTATTGGATTTTGCATACCTGATCCCGCCTATCCCCAACCTGTACTTCCAACGGGATACCGCTTCTATCTGTCCGGGAGGTATGCTGTTTTCCAGCATGCGCAATGAAGAAAGGCAACGGGAAGCAGACCTGGTGAGAGTGGTATTCGAAAATCACCCTCACTTCAAAGGGCAGATTCATCGTGTTTACCCTAGAGACAACCAAAGCAGCCCGCCATGCATCGAGGGTGGAGACCTGATCATCCTGTCTGAAAAAGCCATCGCAGTGGGTGATTCAGAACGGACCGATGAACGCGCCATATATCATCTGGCCAAGCAACTTATCTCCGAGGGTACCATCGAACGGGTTTATAAAGTTCAGCTTCCGAAGAAAAGAAACTTCATGCACCTGGACACGGTATTCACCATCTTGGACGAAAACCTCATACTAACCTATCCCGACGCCTTGGAAGCGGTGGTGCAGACATCCGTGTATACGCTGAAGAGCCGTGACAATGACCAGGTTCACATCAAAAAGACCATCCTACAAGAATCATTGGCAGACATACTACAGCTGGAAATTCCCCATCTTCAAATAATCCACACCGGTAACGGAAATCCAGATTATGCGCTGCGCGAACAATGGTTTGACGGTGCCAACGTGCTAACCATAGCCCCTAGGCGGGTTATCTCCTATAGCCGTAACAAGCATACCAACCGCGCGCTTCGGGATGTAGGGGTCGAAGTTCTTGAAATCCCCTCTTCGGAACTCTCGAGGGGTTTAGGCGGCCCCAGGTGTATGACCATGCCCATCAGCAGGGCAGATTTCTAGGTTCTAAAAGCTGTCAAAAAAGGACCGACGACGGGAAACTTTGAGATCGCGCAGGATATTTGATTTGACCCGTATATCGATGTTGTAGCTGGTAAACCTGCCAAAGGGAACCCAATTGACATTCATCTGCCAGCAGTGCAGATCCCTCGCAATGCCGATCATTGTCTGGGTAATAGTACCCGCCGACACATCAAATCCGGAATTGAAATTGATCTTCCACTTATCCGAAAGGCTGATGTCTCCCGACATGTTCACGGCCTGGGTAATCCTTGCATCTCCACTTGGAGCCCTATTATAACTTAGGTTGTACCCGAAGGTCATGTTCCATGGAATGGACCAATCGATGTACTGGCTGGGGTCATTGGCTATACGGTCGATTTCGTTTTGCACAAATTCCGTCATCTGCCCGCCATTGTTTAGAAAATCATTGGTAAGTTCATCCCGCACCTCGCCCGGGGACTTTTCTGTTCGGCTGGGATTCAGACTCCCATTTAAGTTCATGGTAGCACTTCGTATGGTGCCCAGTCCCTGACCCCGCCTGAATGCAAAATCGTTGATCCTGGAAATCTGCTCTCGGCCGTTGATGTTATAGGTTCCGGTAGCATAGGGATCCAGATTTGCGCTTACAAACACCGAGATTTTATTATCAAAAAGTGAGGTTCTGGTGTTCATATTGATTGGTGCCAGCTGGAAGGAATCTGCGGCAAAATTATAATTGGTAGCGATGTTCAACGTTTGGAGCAAGGGAATCTTTTTTGTTTGAACCTCCGCCGTGTCGCTTTCCATCCTTACTTTGGCTTCCACTACATTTCGGATATTTATGCTCAACGCTTTGGACTCTCCCATGGGTGCACCGCCATACAAAAAGCCTTGGTATCGGGAAAGCCGTTGGCGCCGTCCCGTAGGATCCACCTGTACCTCTTGATAGAAGCCGAATCGGGGGTCTGAAAAGTCGGGAGTAGACGAAAAACCGAAGGTTGGCTGCATATGGTGTCGGATCGCTTCAATTTTTGATCCCTTTCGGAATGTATAGAATCCATAAATGTTGGTTGCCATATCAAAGGAGGCATTGTAAAAGCCTACGCGGTTAAACCCCTGTTCCAAAATCCTGTCCAAGCGGCCTTCCTGGGGATTGTAGTAGTAGTTGATCCGCTCCAGGTACCATAGCTCCGTGAAATTCATGGATGCTGTGCCCGTAAAGAACCTGAACAGCGTGAAATTGGAGGAAATGGGCAGGGTATGCCTGAATCCATTGTCCGCCTCACGCAGCAACTGCGGCATGTTGGCAAAGGTAAATGGCAAAATATCCGGCGCATTGGGCTGACCAAACAGCTCCATATCATTGCGAAGCAAGTTGGGATCCACGCCAAACTCCGGTGTAATCTGGTTATTGATTGAGTTCTGCGCGTTGAAATTCCAGGCGATGTTTAGGGTTTTTAAGGGTTCAAACCGGATGTTACGGAAGGGGTTTTGCCGGTTCATATTGACTGCGACATCCGGTAACAGCAAATTAACTTCATCGGTCACTTGGTTTTGGGAATGCCGAAGGTTTGCAGACATGCTGAAAGGGGTACCTACAAAGGTTTTGCTATAGGCAATGTTGGACGAAAAATCCGAAGTCAAATTCTGTTGGAAGTTTGCCTGCTGCAATACGTTATCATTGTAGGACTTGGTACCGAAGTTGGCAGAGGCAGAAAACCGGGAATTCCCTCTTGATTCAGGGGTATGGTTCCAGCGAAGCCAAAAGGCATCATAGGCGATTTGTGTCTCCGCTGTTTCAGGACTTTGAAATTTTTGAAAATCAACATTAAAACCCCCTCTGTACCGGTACCGCTTGTTATAGACCGAAGCGGTTTTGACACCCCATCCTCCCAAGGAAAACACCTCAGCGGTTACCTTGCTATGGATGTAGTCATTGATGGCAAAGTAATAGCCAAAATCCCGAAGGAAAAAGCCCCTGACCTGCTCCTGTCCATAGGATGGAAACAAGATCCCGGACACCTTCTCGTCCGGCGTATCAGGGATGATACCGAAGGGTAAACCCAAGGGGGTAGGAATGCCATTGAAGTAAAGATTGAAGGGACCGGAAACTACCTGTTTGCCCCGAATGGATTTGATTTTCGAGGATGAAATATGCCAGTGCGGCTCCAATAAATCACATGTAGTATAAAAGCCCTTATTAAGATAAATACTGCCGTCACTTCCCTTTTTTACCGTTTGGCCCCGAAGCAATCCCTCGTCCTGCTGTGTCACCACATCCGAAATGATCGCCTTGCTGGACTTGAAATTATAGCGCATATCCTTGCGAATTTCGTATATGCTTGCTCCTTCCTTAAATACGGGTGTTCCCTGTATCACTCCTGTAGTATCTGCCAATCCGGATGCATAGAGTTCGCTCTTTTCCCAATCAATGACAATATAATCGGCATCCAATCGGATATTTCCATACTCGAACCATGCTTCTTTGTACAAAAAGACTTTATTTTGCGAAAAATCAGAAACAATGCTGTCTTCGGCAAAGTAATTGATAACGGTTTCGATATCACCGATCTGGGCGATCTTGGCAGAATCCACCTCCAAAAGCTCGGGTTCAATCTGAAGAATACTATCGGGAAGGGAGGGGAGTAGCGTATCGGGAAGTGCGGGGGGATTCCCAATCGAATCAGGTACAATCAGCTCGCGTTCTTGGGGTCTTCGGGTAGGCTCTTGTCCCAAAAGGTCTTTATAGAGCAGCATTAGGAGCGTCACCAAGAGAAATACGAGCTTAAGATTATGCACCGTTCCTTTCTGTTTGCTTCAAAAATTTATAAATTTTGCGTAAAGTTAACTTTAATAACGTTTATGGAACGAAGGAGACCGAAAAATATTCTCATTATTTCACTGCTCACTTTGTCGTTGATTTTTACCGGATTTATCCCGACCGGAAAACGAGCCTCGGAATATAAGCTTCGCCGAATCGTCATCGATGCAGGGCATGGAGGTAGGGATCCCGGTACCGTGGGGAAAATTTCGCGAGAAAAAGATATTGCGCTAGCACTGGCCCTGCAACTGGGCAAATACATCAATGATCTATTGCCGGAGGTGGAAGTGATCTACACGAGAAAAACGGATACCTTTATTGAACTGAAAGAGCGGGCAAACATAGCGAACCGAAACAAAGCGGATCTGTTTATTTCCATCCACTGTAATGCTACCTCAGGGAGCCAGGTGTACGGCACCGAGACCTTCGTAATGGGAAACAAAAACTTCAACGCCAACTTTGAGATCGTAAAACGGGAAAATGCCGTTATCCTGTTGGAGGATGATTACGAAGAAAACTACGAGGGTTTTGACCCTTCCTCTCCCGAGTCCTACATGATGTTTAACCTCATGCAGAAAGCGTATTTTGCCAACAGCCTATCCCTTGCTGAAAAGATTGAAAGTGACTTCAAAACAAGGGTAAACCGCTACAGCCGTGGCGTAAAGCAGGCACCTTTTTATGTACTGTGGACTACGAGTATGCCCAGTGTGTTGGTAGAGGTGGGATTTCTCTCCAACCAAAACGAAGAGCGTTATTTAAACAGTAAGGATGGGCAAACCTACATAGCCTCCGGGTTGTTTAGGGCGATAAAGGCCTATAAAGAAGAAATCGAGTCGTTCTGATCAAAAACACCTTTCCAAATCCTCAAATTTTTGATAATTTTAGGTGGTATGTCCTTAGATAAAGCTGGTTGGTACAAGATGGAGACGTATGGGTGAATTAAACGAAAAAGAATTGACTGCACTTGTTTCGCTTCTAGATGACCAAGATCCGGAAGTCAAAGATCACGTACGTGAAAAAATAATCTCTCTTGGAAACGACATTATCCCCTTTTTGGAGAAAAAATGGGAAGACAGCTTTGATCCGGTCATTCAAAAGGAAATAGAGGATCTCGTTCACGAACTTCAGTTCTCGCTGTTAAAGAGCCGTTTGCACACTTGGCGTCAGGACTCAGAACAGGATCTTCTCGAAGGCCTTTGGATTATCAATACCTTTCAATACCCCGAACTGGAATTTGAGACACTGAACGCTTCCATGCATCAGATTTATTTTGATGTATGGACTTCTTTTGATAATCGCCTGACGCCTTACGAGCAGGTACGGACGATCAACAGCGTACTCTTTCACGAGCTGAAATTTGCGGCCAATACAAAAAATTTTCACTCCCCCGGCAATAGCATGTTGAGTATTGTACTGGATTCCAAACGGGGAAATCCAATCAGTCTCTGTTCTGTTTATCTATTGGTGGCCAAAAAGCTTGGCCTGCCAATCTACGGGGTCAATCTTCCAAACCTATTTGTGCTGACGTACAAAACACCCGAATCTACCTTTTATATAAATGCCTTCAACAAAGGCCTCATCTTTACCAGACAGGATATTGTTAATTACCTGGAGCATCTCAAGTTTGAACCGAAGGAAGAATACTTCGAACCCTGCGAAAATGTTGAGATCATCCGAAGAAGCTTGCGCAACCTCAAACTTTCGTTCGAAAAAATAGGGGAACTGGCCAAATCCGAAGAAATACAGGAATTGTTGGATATTCTGGTCTAGGCTGCCTTGGCTACTGTCGGCGAACATTGCAGCCTACAGCCCGGGTAGAAGCTGGGCTGGGACTTTTTCTGGCCACTATGTTCGTAAGCGCTGCTTCGAGGTATTTCATCTGAGCATTGGCGGCCGATTGCGGATTATTGTCTATCGCTCCCTTGTACACGACCGAATACCCCGTGGGACCACTGGCTATTACCACTGCCTCGGGAATCTTTGTTACTCCTAAAAATTGCGTCATTTCCTGGTCTACATCCAACAGATAAGGCATAGTATATCCCTTTACTGTGGCCCGTTCGGCCATCGCTGCTTGACCCTCCGCAGCACCATGACCAGCGTGTGGGTTGACCAGCGCAAAGACAAAATCCTCTGGCGCAAATTCCCTGTATAAAGCGAGGATGCGGTCTTCATACAGCCGGGCATAAGGGCATCCCAAACTCATAAAAATCAGCACAACCGCCTTGGAAGAACGGTGCGGCTTTAGGGAAAACAGCTCACCTGAGACCGCATCGACCAACTCGATATCTGATAATCGTTGGGCAGATGCCGTAAGCACCAACGATAGGAAAATTCCAACAAGAACTGGTTTTCTTAGTGCTTTCATTAGTCTTTTAGTTGGCAAACCACTTGGACAGGATAGCCACACCAAATTTAATCACAAAAATCAGGCTATTTATAGGTCTACGCAGGAATAAAGCTACTATTTACCAAATCGTATACGTAAGTACCATGTCTCCCTCTACCAATACCTGAACTTCATAATGATGGTCAGAGGTACCCGTTCCCGAAATACGCCCTTTGATAACTTGGGAACTGCCATCAAAAGGCTGGAGCAGAATATGCTGTTTCAAGCTAATGCCCTTTCTTCCCTGACATTTAAAGATGGATTCCTTTGCCGACCAGGCGATGGTATGCAAGAGGGTATCCTTACCCAAAAAGCCCATTTCTTCATCCTGAAGATACTTTGGGGCCACCGTAACGGTTTTTTCACGAACCAACTCAAGGTCTATTCCCACAGGCATTTCCCTGTGAAAAATCGCTGCGGCGACGTGACTACAATGTGACAGCGAAACGTGGCCGTACCCATCCATGGAATAGGATTTGCCATGCGGATCTTTGTAAAAGCCAGGATAGGGCAACTGTATCAAATCCAACGCCGATTTAACGGCCAATCGCGCCCCTTTCCACTCCAACCGCTTATCGGGATGACTGATATTGGCATAGGAAAGCTTCTCTCTAAAACTCAAAAAATCCAACACCTCGTCCTTTAGGTCATGAATATTATTGACCGCAAAAGCCGATAAAGGGCTAATTTTTTCTAACTTTGTTTGCATGCGTAATGGTGGGGGTGGTGATAAATTAGGTGCAATATATGTCAAAAATTACAGTTAATAAACTCCATACGCTTTCCGGCCATAATGATTCGATATACGCTTTAACAGAGGGGGTTAACCCTCGATTTTTTTATACCGGAGATGGGGACGGATACGTGGTTGAGTGGGACCTGGATCAGCCCAAAGACGGCAAACTTGTGGCAAAACTTCCGAATTCGGTCTATGCGCTGGCAGTCGAAAAAGCCAGCAAACTACTTGTGATCGGCCATAATTTTGAAGGGATACATGTCATCGACCTGGTGGATAAAAAGGAAATCTGGTCACTAAAATTAACCTCCCACCCTATTTTCGATCTTCAATTTGCCGACGGACTACTTTATGTAGCTACTGGTGACGGCGTACTTATTGTGGTCGATATGGACGAAAGGTCTCCTAGAAAGCATATTAAACTGAGTTCTGCCGCTCTTCGCAGCCTTGCCGTCAACCCAATAAACGGACATTTGGCGGTGGGCTCCTCAGACCACTCCATCACCGTCTTGGAACGTGGTACCCACCACCCGCTTGCGAAATTGGAAAAGCATACCAATTCCGTATTTGCGTTGGGGTATACCCCCGATGGTAATACACTCATCAGTGGCGGAAGGGATGCACACCTTCACACGTGGAACAGTGCCGATTATTCGCTCAAAAATACGATCGTAGCCCACATGTATGCCATTAATTACCTATCTTTTCGGGATGATGGGAGATATTTCGTAACTTGTAGCATGGATAAGTCCATAAAACTATGGGATGCCGAAAGCTATCAGCTGCTTAAGGTCATCGACAAAGGACGCCATGCAGGGCACGGGACTTCGATCAATAAGCTTTTTTGGAGTAGTTATAACCGGCAAGTAGTCGCTGTAAGCGATGATCGAACCGCATCAATCTGGAACATCGAATTTTAGTCTTATGAAGATAACGCCTTTGGATATCCGGCAAAAGACCTTTGAAAAACAAATCAGAGGATATGATAAAGAAGAGGTGTCGGCATTTTTAACCTACCTTTCCCAAGAATGGGAGAAAGTAATGGATGAGAAGAAAATGCTTCAGCTCCAGTTTGAACAGGCAGACAAAGAGGCAAAAAAGCTTCGGGAAATCGAGCAGTCTCTGTTTAAAACGTTGAAAACCGCTGAAGATACGGGCGCCAGCATCATCGAGCATGCGAATGACACCGCAAATCAGATTCTGAAAGAGGCTCAAATGGAGGCTGACTTGCTGATTTCCGACGCGAAAAACATGGCCAAAAATACACGCGAACTGGCGGAATCCAAATCCAAAGGTGTGTTCGAAGACCTGAGGGAGGAAGTATCCTTGCTGTCCAAAGCCTACGAAGAATTGCTCGCGCAACGAGAGCTTCTACTGGGTAACCTCAGAAAACTGGCCCAAGATACGTTGGAAAACATCCGTGTATCCCAAGAGGATTTTCAACAGGTAGACCTTTCGCTCCCTAGCCACCAGGTACGCGAATTACTGGAAAAAGGCAGTTTAGCACTGCAAACCGAAAGCGAAGAATACGAGCCGGAAATGGAACTGATTTTAAAACCCGAGATTCCGGACGTAGAACGCATCTACACGGAGGGTGACGAAGAAACAAAGCCGGACTCTACCGAAGATGCTGTTTCTGACTACGCCGAAACAGAATCCACCGAGTCTTCCATTCAAGGCGAAGAAACAACATCTTCCCAAGCCGATATAGAACCCAAACCGAAAGAGGTTTCCCCAAACCCCTCCAAAAAAGGACACGGCACTGGTTCATTCTTTGATCAATTTAACTAATGGGCAGGGTTTCTCTTGAAGGTATTGAGTTCCACGCTTACCATGGGGTATTTTCTGAGGAAAAGAAATTGGGCAATCGGTTTACCGTCGATATACATGTCTTTACCGATTTCAAAAAGGCCATGGTGGAAGATGACCTAAAAGCCACGGTGGATTATTTCCGGATTTACCAAATCGCCAAATCGCACATGCAGGAACCGGTAAAACTTTTGGAACACCTTGCGCACCTAATGATACAGGATATCTTGGTGGTCTATCCTTCCCTTAGACAGATCGATGTCATCATCAAAAAACATAATCCCGCACTAGGTGGTGTCGTTAACTACTCGGTAGTGGAGGTGAGCTATCCCAACGACTACGATTAGATCTTGCCAAATATTGCACTTCTATTCCGTTCAATTAGGCCAAAGCAGCTTTTCAGGACATGCCTCTCCGCTCGTATCCTTCAATGAACCGATTTCCTTCATGTACACAAAAAACGAAGTGAGTAAAACCAAGCAGGAATTCTGGACCGCATTTGGTTTGTATATGAAACCTGTACCCTCATCTGAAGGAGGCCGCATCCATTGGCAAAACTATAAAACAGGGATAAAAGGCATCTATTTTCGGATGAAAGCAGAACGTGATTTTGCCTCCATTGGGATAGAGATCGTGCATTCCGACCCAGACATACGGCAGTTGCTTTTTGACCAGTTTAAACAATTCGAACGAATCCTGAACTCGACACTTGGGGAATCTTGGGATTGGCAGCTACATGCAGCTGGGGATGCCGGGCAAACCATAAGCAAGATCGAAAAGCGGTTGGAAAGAGTAAACGTAATGGATGAGTCGGAATGGGGAACCATCATTTCGTTTCTAAAACCCCGGATTATAGCATTGGATGACTTCTGGTCAAATATGAAATACGGATTCGAAGGACTTGTATAGGGGCAAGCCGATCAGGCATCATGCCGTTTAGGCAGATCGCTATTCACAAAAGTAAACCCCCGGCTATCACTGCCCTCAAAAAAATCAATATGCATGCCCATGAGAAACATGACATGTTTCTTCTCAATCAAAATCTCCAGTCCCTCCCATTCAAACACCTTGTCCTCCTCCTTGGCTTTGTCAAATCCCAGCATATAAGAAACCCCTCCACATCCACCGCCTTTCACGCCTACCCGGAGCCGGTATTCCCCTGGAATATTTTTGTGGGCGATGATGTTTTTGATTTCATCCAGTGCCTTGGTGGAAATACTTATTGGCATTACCATGACAGATAAATCCCTTTGTTCGTTTAAAGGTTCAAAGATAGACCAGAAAAAACCAATCTGTGTAGTTTGGAAACCCTAGATTTTGGATATTAGAACTTTAATTGGAAACCTGAATGGAAATCGTCACCGATCTTTTAAAAATTTTGCTTCCGGGAGGCCTAGCTGTGTACGGTATGTACATCGTCACCGTGTCTTTCCTGAAAAAAGAATGGGAAAAGCGGGTACTGGAGCTAAAGACGAAAAGCTCCGATACGCTACTTCCCATCCGCCTGCAGGCAGCGGAGCGCCTCTGCCTGCTGCTGGAACGCATCACACCCAACAACCTGGTTCGTAGGGTGAACCAAGGCGGACTTACCGCAATCGAGCTTCATTCCTTGCTAATCAATGAGGTACGGGAAGAATTTAACCATAACCTTTCCCAGCAGGTGTATTTTTCCGAGGAGGCTTGGGAGGATGTTCGAAATTCCGTGGAGCAGGTGATCACATTGGTAAATCGGGCCAACAAAGGGCTGTCCCAAGAAGCACTGGGCATCGAACTCGCCAAAAGGATTTTCCAGCTTTCCCTAGAAAACGAAAACGATGTAATCGCCCGCGCACGCAAAAAAATCAAATCTGAGATACAGGTGTATTTCTAATCTCACCGCTATGAATTTGAAAGAAGAATACCAGCATGTATTTGAGAAAGCAAAAGCCATTTACATGGATCGGGCAGGTCGCATAGCCTCATCCGAATCAAAAATCAAAGCCCTGCTCCTACAGGTTAGGCAAAAATTTGCCGAACTTATGGATACGCCGTTGGTAGCCGGAGCCAGGGGTCAGTTGGAAATTTTTGTACGCATGCTCAATGCGCACGTCAGGGGAAGCTACCCCAGCCTATCCAACCGATCATTGGGGCTCCTTGTGCTGGGCCTTTTTTACTTTGCCTTGCCATTGGACATGGTTCCGGATTTTATCCCTTTCGTAGGCTATGTAGATGACCTTTCTGTACTGTTGGGGATCTATAAAAGCCTTCAGACAGACATTGATAAATTTTTGCGTTGGGAACAGGAGAATAAAAAACCTGATTTTGAGCTATGACACCAAAAATTGCCTTTGTAACCGGTGGATCCGGGCTGGTGGGCATGCAAGTACTGCATCAGCTGTTTACAGACCCTACGTATAGGTACGTCATCTCCTTCGGAAGAAGAGATCTCGCCATCAAACACGACAAGCTGCTTCAAATCACCGTCGATTTTGAAAAGCTACATCTAGTTAACCTGGTGGAGAAGATCCGTGAGCGAAACATGGGAGGAGACCACCACTCGCTGGTAGCCTGGCTCGAAGAAAAGTCGGTTGAAATACATGGGTTCTGTTCCCTCGGAACCACGATTAAAAAGGCTGGATCCAAGGAAAAATTTTACCAAATAGACCATGATTATGTAGTGGATTTTGCCCAATGGGCCTATCATCAAGGTGCCAGCAAATTTCTATATGTCAGTGCAATAGGAGCCGACCCCCAATCTACCCTATTTTATAACCGCGTAAAGGGTGAGACAGAGGAAGACCTCAAACTTATCGCCTTTCATTACCTTGGGATCTTCCAACCTTCCGTCCTGCTTGGAAACCGAAGAGAGGCACGATTGGGCGAAGAAATTGGAGCCTTGGTGATGCGCGGTGTAAGTGTACTGGGTCTGTTGAAAAAGTATAAGCCCATCTACGATCACCAGGTTGCGAAAGCCATGCTTTATTATGCCAAACGATCCTCCGTGAAAATGATCGAAACCATCTCCAACCAAGAGATGCACCAGTTATAAATCTATTGAGATGATTGCAGTACTACAACGGGTCTCTGAGGCCTCTGTGTCCATTTCAGGAACCGTCACCGGAAAGATCTCGAGCGGATTGCTGGTTCTCCTGGGTATCGAAGATGCCGACGATGAGGAAGATATCCTTTGGGTCAGCCGAAAAATTGTGCAAATGCGAATTTTCCCCGATGAAAACGGTGTCATGAACCGGAGCATCACCGATGCAAATGGAGAGATCCTTCTGATCAGCCAGTTTACGCTTCACGCGAGCACTAAAAAGGGTAACCGACCTTCCTACATCAAAGCGGCAAAACCGGAGATAGCTATACCACTCTATGGCCAGACCATCCAACAGATTTCAGCAGATCTGGGACGTTCGATTAAAACCGGTGAGTTTGGTGCCAACATGCAAGTAGCACTGGTAAACGACGGCCCAGTTACTATCATTATTGACTCCAAAAACAAAGTCTAGACTTCCTGTATCAACGAAGTCAAGAACTATCAACATGAACGAACCCATCCTACCCTTTTTATCAATTGAAGACGCTACCGTCGTCAAAAATGGAAAGATCCTTTTTCAAAACCTCGAGTTTACGATTCAGCCTGATGAGCAATGGGCAATTTTGGCAGCCTCTGGCTCGGAAAAAACCGCATTTCTCGAAACCTTGTACGGAAGAACCTCTGTAACACAGGGACGCATCCACCGTTTTTTTTCCCAATCTTATCAAACCGAACAGTCTAAACAAGGAAAGGTCAACAGTTTCCGGGATTTGGTTTCCTTTGTTTCCCAGGCCTATACGTTTCGAAACAAGTCAAACATCCAAGAATTCTACTACCAGCAGCGTTTCAATAGCTCTGAGGCGGACGATACCTACACGGTCTCTACCTACCTGGATCAAGTGGAGGAAACACGAACGGGATTCTGGAACAAACAAACCACCATGGATTTGCTCGGGCTAACGCCCCTGGCAGACAAATCCCTTATTAAGCTCTCCAATGGCGAAACAAGGCGCTTGGCAATCGCTGCTGCCTTGCTGCGAAATCCAAAACTCTTTCTAATGGACCGTCCGATGACCGGTTTGGATAAAGAAACCAGGGATGCCTTTGACGGTATCCTGCGCCGAATTACCGAATCGGGAATACAGATTGTGATGACCACATCCGCACATGAAATACCCAGCACCATTACCCATGTGGGGATGATTACCGACGGTAGGCTTGTCCCGGTATCAGACCTTTCTGGGGTTGCGAACCAAACAGATCTCCAGAGCCTACCGGAAACCAATCGAATTGCAGCACTTATTTTAGACTATCCAACCATTCCCTATACGAACCTGATTGATCTACGTAATGTCACCATTCAATATGGATCCAAAAAAATACTGGATTCTGTAAGTTGGACAGTAAAAGCCGGCGAACGTTGGGTACTGAAAGGCCACAACGGAGCGGGTAAATCCACACTGATTAGCCTACTCCTAGGCGAAAACCCGCAATCCTACGCCGTTGACTTTTCCCTATTCGACCGCAAACGGGGTACGGGCGAATCAATATGGGAAGTAAAAAAGCCCATCGGCTTTGTTTCACCGGAGCTAAGCCGTTTTTTTCCAAAAAACCAGACCTGCCTAAAAGTAGTGCTTTCCGGCTTGTTTGACACCATTGGATTATTTCGCCAAGTAAGCCCGGAACAAACACAGCTGGGCCTGAATTGGCTGGAAGCTCTTCAACTGAGCCATATAAAGAACATTCTCCTGCATCAAGTAAGTATAGAAGACCAGCGGTTTTGCCTCCTCGCACGGGCAATGATCAAACGACCTGCCCTATTGATTCTGGACGAAGCAGCTCAGGGAATGGACGACGAACAGCGAACGCGCTTTAAACATATTGTAAGCATCCTCTGCGAAAAGACACCCATTGGATTGATCTATGTGAGCCACTATGAGAACGATATCCCAGATGCTGTGGAGAATGAAATCACCTTGGTCAATGGACAACGAATAACCTAAAACAATGGAAGAACAACCCAAATCCCTCACCCTTGCCGAAGCCCAAAAGCGGGTGGATGCCTGGATCAATACCACCGGTGTCCGATATTTTAGTGAACTGACCAATATGGCAATTCTAACCGAGGAGGTGGGGGAGGTAGCCCGCCTAATTTCGCGGACGTATGGAGAGCAGTCCTTCAAGGAAAGCGACCGAGACAAAGACCTTGGCGATGAACTAGCGGACGTTCTTTGGGTATTAATCTGTCTTGCCAATCAGACTGGTGTAGACTTGACAGCGGCCTTGGAGAAAAACTTCGAAAAAAAGAATTCAAGGGATAAGGATAGACATATAGAAAACAAAAAACTGAAATAGGCGGGAGAACGCTGGGGTACTTGGTAGGCGTTGGCCTAAAACCTTTTCAGGTATCGAATAATTCAATCCAAAAAAATCGTATTGTCCCTTTGACTTGCACACCAAATGCCTTTCGCTATTCTACGGTTTCGAAAAAAAAGAACCCCCATTGATCGACGAACTATCCAATGGGGGTTTATGCATATCTCCTGTACCAGGACATCAATCACTGCTCTCCAGCGCTTCGGCACCGGCCACAATCTCAAGAATTTCGTTCGTAATCGCAGCTTGTCGCGTACGGTTATAAACGAGCTTAAGTTGTTTCAGTAAATCATTGGCGTTTTCGGTAGCCTTATCCATTGCCGTCATACGGGCACCGTGTTCGGAAGCATTGCTATCCAAAATGGCTTTGTAAAACTGAAGCTTCAGCGAGTTTGGAACCAGCTCTTCGATGATGTATTCCCTGGAAGGCTCTACGATATATTCCTGCTGATTGGTACGTGATTCCTCTGATTCCTTCCTTTCGATGGGCAGGAACTGTTCTGCTTTCACCACTTGGGTCGCCACGTTCTTGAATTCATTGTATACCAATACTACACGATCGAATTGGCCATCTTCAAAGGCTTGCATCACATGCTCGGCTGCGACTTTCACATGATCAAAGGAAACGTCGGCAAATAACAGTGCATAATCGCCGATAAGTGGATAGGAACGCTTCTTGAAATGGTCAAAGGCCTTTTTGCCTATAGGCATCACAGTAATCTTCTTTCCAGCATAGATTGTCTCCAGTTCCAACGATGCCATTTTGATCACATTCGAGTTGAACGCTCCACAGAGCCCCTTATCGGATGTGATAGGTACAAACAGCACTTTCTCAACTGCCCGCTCCTGTGCATAGACAATATCGGTACTGCCCTCAGCACCCGAAGAAATATTGTTAAGAATAGCCGTCAGCTTTTGCGAGTAAGGCCTCATCTGGATAATCTTGTCCTGCGCCCTACGTAGCTTAGCCGCAGCCACCATTTTCATCGCTTTGGTGATCTGCTGGGTAGAACTTACCGAGTTAATTCTTTCTTTTACTTCCTTAAGGTTCGCCATGATCGTTTACGGTCCGGTAGATGAACGTTCAACTCCCTCAGGAGTTAAGCTGACTTGTATTTGGGCGCCAACTCGGCAGTTGCTTTTTTCAGCAGGTCACCGGCAGTATCCAAATCTCCCTTGCGGATCGCAACAAGCGCATCTGCATATTGGGCATTGACCAGATTATAGAAATCACTTTCGAACGCCTTAACCTTCTCTACCGGTATCTGATCCAAGAATCCCTTGGTGGACAAATAGATAATAGCGACCTGAAGCTCCACGCGAACGGGCGAATATTGCTTCTGCTTCAGTATTTCCTGGTTCCTTCTACCACGCTCGATGGTTCGCTTCGTTGTTGGATCTAGATCAGAACCAAACTTCGAAAACGCCTCCAGTTCGCGGAACTGAGCTTGATCCAATTTTAGGGTACCGGCTACCTTCTTCATCGCTTTGATCTGCGCATTACCCCCAACCCTGGACACCGAAATACCCACGTTGATGGCCGGACGAATGCCTGAGTTGAACAGGTTCGTTTCCAAGAAGATCTGCCCGTCAGTGATGGAGATCACGTTGGTAGGGATGTAGGCGGAGACGTCACCTGCCTGTGTTTCGATAATGGGAAGGGCTGTAAGCGAACCACCCCCTTTTACCAAAGGCCGGATAGACTCCGGAAGGTCGTTCATTTGGCTGGCAATTTCATCCGATGCGTTTATTTTGGCCGCACGCTCCAATAGCCTAGAGTGTAGGTAGAAAACGTCTCCGGGATAAGCTTCCCGCCCGGGAGGCCTTCTCAACAACAACGACACCTCACGGTAGGCAACGGCTTGCTTTGAAAGATCATCGTATACCACCAAAGCAGGCCTTCCGGTATCCCTGAAGAATTCACCAATGGCCGCACCAGTAAAGGGCGCAAAAAACTGCATGGGAGCCGGATCCGCGGCAGCAGCACTTACAATAACGGTATAGGGTAATGCACCGCCTTTTTCTAAGGCAGCCACCACGTTTGCAACCGTAGAGGCCTTTTGTCCTACGGCAACGTAGATACAATATACAGGTTCTCCTTTGTCGTAAAATTCCTTTTGGTTTAGAATGGTATCGATCGCTACAGCCGTTTTACCGGTCTGTCGGTCACCGATGATGAGTTCCCGCTGTCCTCTTCCTATAGGGATCATCGCATCAATGGATTTGATACCTGTCTGAAGTGGCTCGTTTACCGGCTGACGATAGATAACACCCGGAGCCTTTCGCTCCAAAGGCATTTCATACAACTCGCCAGAAAGGGGGCCTTTTCCATCTATGGGAAGACCTAAGGTATCCACCACCCGGCCCAACATTCCTTCACCGGCTTTAATAGAGGCGATTTGACGGGTTCTCTTTACTGTATCACCTTCTTTGATGCTTTTTGAATCACCAAACAATACAGCTCCTACATTATCCTCTTCCAAGTTCAACACCATGGCTTTCATGCCATTTTCGAACTCGATCAATTCACCGGCCTGCGCCTTGGAAAGTCCATATATACGGGCAACACCATCACCTACTTGAAGGACGGTACCCACTTCTTCCAGTTCCGCTTGAGTCCTGGCTCCGGAAAGCTGCTCTTTCAGGATAGCCGAAACTTCATCAGGTCTTACATTTGCCATTCTTATATCGAATTAAATAATATACTTGGATTAACTAATATTTCTTTTCGTAAAGATTTTGCGTGAAGTCTAGCTTCAATTTGCGGAGTTTACTGTTGATAGATTCATCGTACTGCCGATCGCCAATCTTCAGCACGAATCCACCAATCAGTTTGCTATCCACTTTCTCCAAAAGCTCTACATTGGTCTTGCCGGATACCTCCTTTACAATCTGCTCAAATTGCTTCCTAAGCGCTGCATCCAACGGAAAAGTTGTGATGACCTCAGCGGTTTGAATGCCCTGCTGTATGTTGTACTGACGGTGAAACTCCTCCGCCATGGCGGGAATGAAGGGCTCCCTTCCTTTTTGGGAAACCAACCGGACAAAAGTTAGCGTCAGTTCAGATGCAGCCCCGCTAAGTATTTTCTCCAAAACGGCCAACTTCTTTTCGGATCCTATAACCGGACTTTTAAGCATTGCTGCGAATTCACTATTACTCACAGCCAGCTGGGACAGCCCGACCATATCCTGATGTACTTGGTCCAGTATGCCTTTTTCCACCGCCAACTCCAGCAATGATTTGGCATAACGGGAAGCCACTCTAAATTCGGACATGCCTTAATTCAGTTTAATTTCCTTTACAAATTCCTGCACCAATCGCTTCTGCTCTGGCTCGCCCGTAAGGTTTTGCCGGATAATCTTTTCTGCGACTAGAAGGGAAAGCTCGGCAACTTGGATTTTCACATCCGTCAAGGCGGCCTCTTTTTCTGTTTGTATCTGTGCTTTGGCCTCGGCTATCATTCTAGCCTCTACCTTTGAAGCAGCCTCATTTGCCTCCTCCATGATCTTTGCCGCATATTCATTGGCAGACTTGAGGATTTGATCTCGTTCGATTCTTGCCTCCTGGAGGATTTTCTCATTTTCTGCCACTAGGCTGGCCATTTCTTTTTTGGCCTGCTCCGCCGCCAAAAGTGCCGTCTCGATGGTTCCCTCCCTTTCTTCCAGAGCAGAGAGAATCGGCTTCCACGCATATTTGGCTAGGATGATAAATAGGATGGCAAAACCGATCGTTTGCCATAAAATCAAACCTAAATCAGGACTAATCAGATCCATAATGCTATATTTCTTCTTGTTTGTTCAATGCATAAAGAGGGACTGGCCTAGCGCCAGTCCCCAATTTTTTAGAAAGTAAGGTTACCGTTCAATGCAATCAGTAGACATACTACCACTGCAAATAGGGAAACCACCTCAATAAGAGCTGCAATGATCAGCATAGCTGTCTGGATCTTTCCAGCAGCCTCCGGCTGACGTGCAATTCCTTCCATGGCTTGTCCACCGATACGACCGATACCAAGACCTGCGCCTATCGCTACAATTCCGGCACCAATACCCGCACCCATGAGTGCAAAACCGGCAGTCAATAATAATGAAGTTAACATACGTGTGATTTATTTATAAATAATTGAACAAAGAAATTCCAAATCAATGGTGGTCATCGTGGCCGTGGTCCGCTACCGCAGCACCTATGTACATCGCTGAAAACAGGGTAAACACGTAGGCCTGTATCGTGGCCACAAGCAATTCGATGATATTGATAAACACCACCATCAGGGTACTTGCTACACCTACTGCATAGGATTCGAAGACAAAGATCAATCCGATAAAGCTCAGGATTACAATGTGACCCGCCGTAATGGCCACAAAGAGTCGGACGGTAAGGGCAAAGGGCTTGGTAAACAAACCGATGATCTCTACCGGAACGATGATCAACAAAAGCGGCAATGGTACGCCAGGAGTTGCGACGACGTGCTTCCAATAGGCTTTATTGCCATTAATATTAGTTACCAGAAAGGTAATGATTGCCAAGGTTACCGTTACAGCGATATTTCCAGTCAGGTTTGCCGCACCGGGAAGCAAGCCTAGTAGATTGCCTATCCAGATAAAGAAAAACAGGGTAAGCAGATATGGTGTAAACTTCTTGTATTTTGGCCCTATGTTCGGAATCGCAATTTCATCCCGAACAAAAATAACGATGGGCTCAACAAAAGAGGCAATGCCTTTCGGGGCTGCGTTTGGGTTCTTTTTATAATGTTTTGATGCAGATAGCAACAAATAAAACGCAACTAGCAAAACCAAAAACAGCATCGCTACGTTCTTAGTGATTGAAAGATCGATAAAAGACCTACTTTCGTCTACCGCTCTTAATTTGTCGTGCTCATCAATATAATACCCGTTGAACTCAACCCCAAACCGGTGGGTCTCAGGATCCAAAAAGTTAGACGAAGAATAAAACTCAAAACCTCTGTCGGAGGAATAGATGATGACGGGAAGCGGAAGCGTCAGGTGAGTGTGACCAATGGTAGCGAAGTGCCATTCGTGGGAGTCTTTGATGTGATGCATGATGAATCCAGTCTTATCTTCATCACCACCGGAAGCCGCTACGACATTCGCCGAAAACGCCAGAAAAAGTACTGACATTAAGGCAGTTAAGCTTACAAATTTGCGAACCATCAACGTCTAATATTTTGCCTATTTCAAATGAAGGCGCAAGTTAGTTATTAAGCTATAGATATCAAACAATAAGTACAACAAATAAATTGCAAAGAAATTAATCACAAACCAAAGGATATTTTCATCTCCGCCCCATAAAAGGACAAAAACAAACAGCAGACTCAAAATAAGTCTCAGAACTGTGCTACCTAAAATAATAGACACAGAATTAAATTTGTCGTTTTTCAGCAAAGTGATTGAAAGCATGCCCGTTAGAAGGGTGAGAAGTGAAAAAAATACCATCAGGGCCGCGATTTTTTGATGAACATACGGTTGTCCAAGCAATTGCCCTAGGAGTACCAAAATACCCACCAAACAAAGAGTATACAGTGCCCATTGTTTCGCGTGTCTCTTCTGCAGATCTGCCACCATGGTAATTAGGATTTGGGTAGACTTTTGAACAACTGATAGAAGGCAATAATTGTCCCCAATAGAGATCCAGACAACAACCATGTAGGAAAATTGGAGGAACTCCGTGCATCGAGTAGATAGCCAAAATAGCCGCCAAGGCCAATAAGTGTGATCATTTGAAAGGCCAAGCCTATAAACCGTGTAAAGGTGGGAGTAGGATCCTGTGGTTTTGGGCTCATGGTAATGGGTTTTATTAATCGGCCTGATTACCCATATTACATTTACCGTTCAGTTCGGCCCCGTTTTCTATGATGAGCTTTTTGGTGTAGATGTCACCCAGTATCACGGCAGTTTTCTTCAGAAAAAGTGCGCCACTGCAACGAATCTCACCTTTTACATGCCCAGCTATTTCAATTTCCTTGGCAGATAGGTTACCGTGTACTTCCGCCGAGTCCCCAACGATTATCTTATTTTGCGACTCCAAGGAACCCTCTACCGTGCCTTCCACCCGAATATTGCCGGGGGTGGCTATATTTCCGACGATAACCGTCCCGGCAGCCACCAGATTGCTGGAGGTAACCATTTCGGTAGTTCTTAGCTTTTCTTCCTTATTGCTTGCCATATCAGTCGAACGTAATGAATTCCTGGGGGTTTAGGGGATTCCCTTTGTACCAAAGTTCCAAATGAAGGTGCTGTCCTGTTGTCAGTTCTCCGGTATTTCCGATGATGGCCACAATCTCCCCCCCCCGCACGGCGTCACCAACGGACTTCAATATTACTGAATTATGTTTGTAAATAGAAATCAGCTCGTTCGAATGCTGTATGCCCACTACGTAGCCGGTTTCCAAGGTCCAAGCGGCAAAAATCACGGTTCCCTCTGCGATTGCTTTGATCGGTTCGTTTTCGGCCGCAACGATGTCAACGCCAAAGTGATTCCTGGATGGCATATAGCCGCTTACTACTACGCCTTTCAAAGGTGGAAAGAAATAAGTATCCGCAAAGGCACTGTTGCTGATGCGGCCAAAGCTATTTTCATCCAGCGGCATAGATTCAAACTCGCTTATGACGCTTAGCGTCGCATCGCTGTATTTATAGAGATCAATTTCTCCCCGATTAACTTCGAGCTGCGCCGGTTCCTGCTCCAAGGCCAAATCATCTGGAAACTCATCACCGGAGATGATTTTCTGAATGTTCTTGACATACCGGTCCTTAGCCTGTACCTCAAGGATCAGCGAATCTACAACCTCCGACAACTCGAATATCTTTGCTGTATTTTCGGATTCAATGTAGGCCGGATCAAACCACCTTGCCAATAATGACTTGGAAAGAAGAAGTGAAATCCCAAAAGAAGTTATAAGGAGAAGAAACAACAATAAAGCGATCCGTATCTTCGTAATACTGATAGACGTGATGACAGAAAAATCCTCCTCTCTTCGGATTACGAAGAGAAATTTCGTCTCTATCCAATCGTTTAGTTTCTGTTTAAGGCTCAACTTGCGTCTGTTTGAATCAACTTACCGGTGCAAAAATAGGATATTAATGGAAGTGTTTACATATTTATTTTTATTGAGGTAATTTGCAGTCAGTTAATTGGGGCCAGAACCCTCCTTCAGCGCGTGAGATTTAAAATTCAACATATAGCTTTGCTTGGTACTGTTTTGCTGGCAACCGCATGTACCTCCCAAAAAAACACGTTTGTCAACCGTTTGTATCACAATACAACGGCAAAATACAACGCTTATTTCCTGGCACTGGAAAAAATAAGGGAAGTCGAAGAGAACATCATCGCGGAATACGAGGAGGATTACTCGCAGCCATTACCTGTTTTTTACCCAATAGACAGCGCGGTGATCGAAGCCAACAACGAGAGGCTCCAACAGGCCCGAGACCTAGCCTCCAAAGCCATAGATTGGCACCGCATCAGTAAGTGGGTTGACCCTTCCTACTATCTTCTTGGTAAGATCGATTACTATCAGGGCAAATTTGATGAAGCGCAAAATACATTCAAATACCTTAACGTAAACAGCTCCCAAGACGAGGTGCGGCATCTTTCTTTGATTGGGCTACTTCGGTCATTCATCGATTTACGAAAGTTTGATGACGCCGTATACGTGATGGATTATTTGTCCAAGGAAAGTGCAGTTAGCAGTGAGAACCGCTTCCTGCTGTACCAGACCCTGGCCTACTACTACGAATCAAAAGGTGAAGTGGACATGGTCGCCCCGGCGTTGTTCCGGGCCTTGGAGTATGCTGAGGAAAGAAAAGAAATATCGCGGATCCATTTCATTCTCGGGCAACTCTACCAACAGGCCGGACTGGACGCTTTTGCTTATGAATACTACCAAAAATCCATCAGTGGCAGTCCTAGCTACGAGCGAACCTTCTTTGCTTCACTCTACTCCCAGCAGGTGGCGGAACTTAGCAAAAGCAAAGACTTAAGAAGGGTCAGGGGATATTACGATGACCTGTATAAAGACCGAAAGAACATCGAGTTTCGCGACGTGATTCTGTATGAAAAAGCCATTTTTGAGCATCGGCAGGACGAGAAGGAGGAAAGCATCCGACTTCTGACACTCGCCGCGAAAGAACCCACGGACAACCGACGTCAAAAAGGCTATATTTATGAAAAGTTGGCCGATATTTATTTAAAGGATTTCAACGATTTTCTGACCACCAAATACTACCTGGACAGTGCGCTGAAGCAGTTTAGGGAAGGAGACCGAAACTACCAGGCACTGGCAGCAAGAAAAGAGGTCTTCGATCAGTATGCCCTCAATTTTGAACTCATCCAAAAAAACGACAGCCTGATTTCACTTAGTAGGTTAACTTTCGAGGAACAGGAAGCCTATGTAGACGAGTTTTTGAGAAAGGAGGAAGAGCGTTTGCTCAGAGAGGCCGAAATACAACGAAACAAAAAGACGCCCAGTATTTTTGATAACCTGCT
Organism: Lunatimonas lonarensis; assembly: GCF_000390185.1. Taxonomy (GTDB): domain Bacteria; phylum Bacteroidota; class Bacteroidia; order Cytophagales; family Cyclobacteriaceae; genus Lunatimonas; species Lunatimonas lonarensis. The sequence goes on from NZ_AQHR01000059.1 coordinate 62,099, forward strand.
CGCTTCGGCCGGTGGGGGATCGGGTACTTCCTTCTATTGGAACAATCCCACAGCTATGTCCCAGGGCGCACTCGAATTCAATAGAGTCTGGGGAGGGAGACCGCTTACGGATAACTGGCGACGGAGTTCTCGTGGTTTTCAGGAAACCTCCAATGCAGAAATGCCCGAAGACCTGGGAGAAGGCGAAAACGAAAGCGAAAATCAATCAATCTCCTCCGCACAAGCTGCTTTGAACCTGCCAGATCGGGAGAGCTTGTTGGCCACCATTCCCAAAGACAAGGCAGCCGTAGATAGATTGATCGACGAAATGGAGGATGCCTATTTCAACTTGGGCAAGCTACTATTCTTTGACCTGAAAGAAGCCGAGCGATCCATTTTCTATTTGGAAATGTTGGTAAGGGATTATCCAATGACGGTCAAAAAACCGGAGGCTTATTACACCCTTTACTTAGCAAAACGTGAACTTGGCCAGAATTATACTTTATACGCTGATCTACTGAATGCGGAATTTCCGGAGTCCCAATATACCAAATCCGTAAATAATCCAGAGTCGGTATCGGGTACACAGGCGAACTTTGAATCTTCCCAAAACTATGCCGCAGCTTATAAACTATACCAGAAAAACCAATACGCCGCTTCAAAAGACCTCCTTAGATCAACTCTTGAGAATTACCCATTGACAAAAAATACCGATCGGCTATTGATGTTGGATATCATGAATACAGGTAAAATGGGCGAGATGGAAGAGTACCGAACCAAACTGGAAAATTACCTACTTAACGCCTCTGATCCTGCTTTAATAAATTTGGCAAGAAAAATGCTGGATGGAATTGGTGGTGGCAATACGATGGACGACTCTTTGGCAGAGGCAGGCCAGCAAATAGAAGAGGAGGCAGTACGGGCGGAAAACGAACCAAATGCCGAGCCTGAAGGACCTCTCGAAGAGCAAATTTATAAAGAAAACAAATCCCAGACCCATGTATTCATTCTGGCGATGGAACCACGCGTGGCGAATGAGTCCAAAAATCTAACCGCTGATTTGGAAAAATTTCACACATCCAACTTCCCCAATGACCGCCTGCGAACAGGAACGATTGCGTTGGACAGGGAAAACACCATTGTAATCATCAGTCCCTTTTCCAACGCCGAAAAAGCACTCCTTTACAGAACTCAATTTTTAAATTCTTTTAACACGGAAAACCTCCCGGAGGATTCAAAAATCAGTAGTTTTGTCATTTCGATAGAAAATTTCCAACAACTGAATCGACGCAAAGACCTCGACGAATACCGGGCTTTCTTCCGGAAGTCTTACAACGAATAAAATGGCAAATCAAAAGCGTACTACCTCAGGGTTCAATATCCAAAAGGCCATCAAATACCTCTGGCTGGCTTTTGCTGCGGGCATTATCGGTTTCGTCTTGTTCATATTGGCCGTCAATTCGAATTTCCTAGGCCTTTTTGGCAGCATGCCAGATTTCAAGTCACTGGAAAATCCCGAAAGTGAATTGGCTTCGGAATTATATTCGGTAGATGGCGTATTGCTGGGTAAGTATTTTAGGGAAAACCGAAGCCCGGTCACCTACAACGAACTCAGCCGAAACCTAATCAATGCGCTGATTGCCACGGAAGATGTGCGTTTTGATAAGCACTCCGGGATTGACGCACGTGGAATGATCCGGGTTTTGTTCAAGAGCCTGATCTTACAACAGAAAGGTGCAGGCGGGGGTAGTACCCTTAGCCAACAAACCGCAAAAAACCTGTTCAAAACCCGTACAAAAGACATGCAGGGTGCCCTTAGCCGCATACCGGGGTTAAACATGCTCATTATAAAGTGTAAGGAGTGGATCGTGGCCACCCAACTGGAAAGATCCTATACTAAGGATGAAATCCTCACCATGTACCTGAACACCTCCGATTTTGGTAGCAATGCCTATGGTATCAAAACAGCTGCGAAGACTTTCTTCAACAAGGAACCAAACGACTTGGCTGTACAGGAAGCTGCTACCTTGGTCGGACTCTTCAAGGCACCCACGTATTATAGCCCAGTTTTTAACCCAGAAAACAGTCTGCGCAGAAGAAACACCGTACTTATCCAAATGGAAAAGTATAATTTCCTGACAAAAGCCGAACGGGACTCCATAAGTAAACTTCCCATTGAGCTCGAGTACAGAGTAGAAAACCACAACGAGGGACTGGCTACGTATTTCCGCGAAGTGGTAAAGGCAGATCTTCTTCGATGGTCACGGGAAAATTTGAAACCAGACGGCTCATCGTATGACTTGTTTGGAGATGGTTTGCGGATCTTTACGACCGTAGACAGCAGATTGCAGCGGTACGCAGAACAAGCAGTGGCTGCCCATATGCAGGATCTACAAAAAAAGTTCGAGCAGGAAGTGGGCAACCGCGAACCATGGATTGACAACCGTGGTAGACCGATACCGAATTTCATCGAAAATGCAGTAAAGCGCACAGAAGCCTATCGCCTGTTAAAATTGCGATACGGAGATAAGGAAGACTCCATACAAATCAAACTAAACGAGCCCAAGCGCATGCGCGTGTTCTCCTGGACCGAAGGGGAAATAGATACGCTCATGAGCACTATGGACTCACTTCGCCATTATAAGAAGTTTTTACAGACCGGATTTGTGACCATGGATCCCCATACAGGTCACATAAAGTCTTGGGTAGGAGGTATAAACCACAAGCACTTCAAGTATGACCATGTAAAGCAGGGGAAGCGACAGCCTGGCTCGACCTTCAAACCATTTGTATATGCCGCGGCGATCGAAAACGGGTATGGCCCCTGTTACTCCGTAATAGACCAACCTGTAGAGGTAAGCATTCCAAACCAACCGATCTGGCGTCCAGACAATGCGGATGGAAAATTCACTTATGAACGCATGACCATCCGAAAGGCCATGGCACAGTCGGTGAACTCCATCACTGCCTATATGATGAAAAAACTGAGCCCCCGGGTCGTGGTAGAAACCGCCCATCGAATAGGGATTACCAGTGACTTGGATGAGGTTCCGGCGTTGGCGCTTGGAACAAGTGACGTATCCATATTGGAGATGGTAGGTGCCTTCGGGACCTTCGCCAACCGAGGCGAACACATTACGCCTATCTATATAGATCGGATAGAAGATAAAAACGGAAACGTACTCCATCAGTTTATTCCCAAAAAGCGCCCGGCCATGAGCGAAGAGCACGCTTATTTGATGTTGTACATGCTCCGAGGTGGTACTGAGGAAGAAGGGGGAACCAGCCAAGGGGTCCCTTGGACATTACGCGACCAGGGAAATGAAATCGGCGGAAAAACCGGAACGACCCAAAATGCATCCGACGGCTGGTACATGGCCGTAACAAAGGATCTAGTAAGCGGCGTCTGGGTGGGAGGCGATGACCGAGCCATCCACTTTAGAAGCTGGATAAGTGGACAAGGATCGCGTACCGCAAGGCCTATTTGGACGAACTTCATGGCAAAAGTATATGAAGACACCTCCCTAGGAATAACAAAGGGGCCTTTCCCTATTCCGGATAGACCCTTAAGCATGGAGATTGACTGTTCCCGTTATGACCTGAATCGACCAGACTTCGATGATTTCCAATTTGATAGCCAAACAACCGATTTTTAACCACGGGGGAATCCCAGGGCTTGCCCGTTACTATTGGTAACAAACCTCCCGGTATGGACACACCTGCTTATCGTCCAGACGAATACAATCAGCTACCTGATCAGCCTGGCGTATACCGCTATTACAATGAATCGGGGGAACTGATTTATGTCGGCAAAGCAAAAAGCTTGAAGAAACGGGTAGCCAGCTACTTTGGTAGCAATGCCGGCATCAATCAGAAAACACGGCGGATGGTAAAGGAAATCCGACGCATCGAATTTACCCTGGTGAACTCCGAGTTCGATGCCCTGCTGCTGGAAAACAACCTGATCAAGAAGGCCCAGCCCAAGTACAATATCCTCCTCAAGGACGATAAAACCTATCCCTACCTCCTCCTTACAAAGGAAAACTTCCCACGTATCTACCCAACCCGAAAAGTAATCCCTTCCAGAGGAACCTATTTTGGTCCCTTTGCCAGTGTAAAAGCGATGAACAACGTGTTGGATCTAATCAGATCCCTGTTCACAATCCGGACGTGTAAACTGGATCTCTCACCGTATAAAATTTACGAGCAGAAATACAAGGTCTGTTTGGAATACCATATTGGAAACTGCCTTGGCCCCTGCGAAGGCCTTCAATCCGAGCCGGATTACCAGAAAGACATCGAACAGGCCAAGTATATTCTTAAAGGAAATCTGGGCATTGCGAAAACTTACTTTAAAGATCGGATGCAGGAAGCTGCCCAGAACCTCGCGTTTGAACTAGCCCAGCGTTACAAGGATAAACTGGACTTATTGGAAAAATACCAGGCAAAATCATTGGTAATAAGTCAAAGCATCGGAAGTCTGGATGTCTTTACGATCGTAGTAGATGAAAAGGTCGCGTTTGTAAACTACCTAAAAATCAAAGAGGGAGCCCTAATTCTCTCAAAGACAGTCGAACTAAGAAAACGCCTAGATGAGGAGGAATCTGTATTGTTGTTGACCGCAATTATTCGTCTCCGGGATCAATTCCAGAGCGATGCAAAAGAAATTTTGGTAAACGTCCCAATAGAGGACGAGCTGACTGATTTTCAGGTAATCGTACCCAAGATCGGAGACAAGCGAAAACTGATAGATCTATCCCTAAAAAATGCATTATACTACAAAAAGGAAAAGGCATTGCTTGCGGGAGAGGTCAGTGACAAAAAATCCCGTGTCCTGCGACAGCTCCAGAGTGATTTGTCCCTGCCTGAATTACCCGATCACATCGAATGCTTTGACAACTCAAACATTCAAGGTGCCCATCCCGTTGCGAGCATGGTCTGCTTTTTAAATGGCAAGCCTGCAAACAAAGAATACCGTCACTATCACATCAAAACCGTAGAAGGGCCTAATGATTTTGCCAGTATGGAAGAGGTGGTTGGAAGAAGGTATCAACGCATACAAGAAGAGGGGAAGCCCCTGCCAAAATTAATCGTGATAGATGGCGGAAAAGGTCAGCTATCCTCTGCCGTTTCCGCATTAAAGACCCAGGGAATCTATGGAAAGGTACCCATTATTGGCATCGCCAAACGGCTCGAAGAAATCTATCTTCCTGAAGATTCCTACCCTATCTACATTGACAAAAAATCAGAATCGTTACGCCTACTCCAACGAATCCGAGATGAAGCCCACCGTTTTGCTATTACTTTCCACCGAAATGTGCGCAGCAAACAAGCGTTTGGAACCCAACTCACAGACATACCTGGTATTGGAAAAAACACTGCGGAAAAATTGCTCAGCCACTTCAAATCTGTAAAAAAGATTAAGGCTGCTACAAAAGAAGAGCTGGAAGCTATCATTGGAAAAGACAAAACCCAAAAACTGCTTTATCAACTTAACCAGTAGCTTTATCAAAGGAAACAACATTCCTCTCGAAAGCATCGAATAAAAAAAGCGGCAGCTGAATGAACAGCTATCGCTTTTTTTAAAGACACTACTTTTACTTAGCTTGGAAATACTACCACTCCCAAAGGTCATTTTCCCATTCCAACAATTTATACTCGAACTCAAGCGATTTTAGATAGGCCAACATCCGTGCGTTTGGATCGCTGTTATCCACCATATCCGCAATCAAGGCATTATCGGGGTTGGTATATTTCCTAATGACCGAACGAAATAAACGAAGATCGAAAGCTTGGTTGTAGGGAATGTTCTTGGACGGATTTTGGAAATTTATCCACTTAGCTTCCGGATGATCCTTAAAGTGCTCGTAAAAGTCTTTGTACCTAAAATATCCGATGGTACGTTCACCTGCGTTACTATTGGTCTCCGAGGGCATTGTAAGGATAATGTACTTAATGTCAAACTTTGTTTCCGAACGGTTTCTGTCAAAAAGAAAGTCCTCCTTGAAGTCTACGTAATACAAATCTCTAACGAAGATACTATCACCTATCTCATTGATCCAAAAATTCTTCTGGAAATCGGTAATCGACATCTGCCTGGTAAAATCTTCATCTGCAAAGGGGGTGAGCTCGTTATCTTCTACCGCTTTTAGGATGTTCCGCATTATCCCTCCCAATTTAAGTCCTCCTGTACCGTAAAAAGGTAGGTTAAACTTCTCGCGTAGATCGATACGCCGCCAGATAGCTATCTGATACAGCTTGTCGTCCTCGCGAATAGGAAGGACGGAAAAGATGGTATCCATCTTCATCCCCGAATCACCCCATACGGAGGGATTTTGGGAGGTAGGGGATTGTGCCTGTACCGGCTCGCCGATCAGGAGGAGCACTAAACCCATCCCAACCATCATAAGTCCCTTAAATACTTTCATAATACTCCTTTTATGGCTTTATCCTACCAATTTAACGAATCGATTATCGCTATCGTATATTGATGGTGTAAACCTCGTTTAATTGACTACGTATTTTATTACCTTGGAAGTTGGTTCTGGTAACCTCGTTCACGATTACGATCAATTTGTCACCTGCTTGGGCTTCTGCCAACAAGCTTGTTGTAGACACATTCTCACCGGAGATCCGCACGCTTGCCCGAGGTACATCGTTTCTTACCAATCTAACCTCTCCTGCCGACACCTCAAAATTGGCATCCCTGGCCATAGTCTGGGCAAAGGTCGGTTCAGGAATCGCACGAACTTTAAGCTGCCGGGGGCCTGGAAATGGAAAGGTATTTTGAAGATCAATCGCATTATCGCCATTAAACAGCCTGACAGTAGGAGCAGGAACTGGACGTATATCGTACTCAAGCGAACCGATACGGTTTCCGCTACTCGCTACGGTTATATTTACCTTTCCACTAGAAGCTGGTATAATCGTCACATCGGCAGGTCTTGAACCCTTGATCGCCTGTCCACCAGTAACCGTAAACTCAGGCGCATAGGCATTGCCCAACGCCGGAACATCAATATTGAGCTCATTGGCACACTCTGCATATAGTTGACGAACCACCACCGAGGACACCTGAATGACCGGCTGCGCAACGAAATACTGATAATCTACAGTGAGTACGCTATCCACGCCACCTATCGGAACTACAATCTCACCCCGTAATGTACGCGCTGCTAGCCCCCTGTCATCGTAACTGCTGGCCGGCGCTACAGGAAATTCGATTTTACCAAGACCCTCCTGTACGGGAATCTCTCGGCCATCAGCTGTCATCCGTAACTGAACTCCGGAGGAAGAAGACGCTATAAACATGTCAGCCTCAAAGCGAGTACCAGCTGCTACGATATTGGAATTGGCAGCCACCTTTGCCACTAGCTTATCTGCTTCAAAGATAAACGAGCCTAATGAATTGGTCAGCAAAGCAAGTGCCTCGCTCTCTATATTCAATACTTCGTTTTGATGCTGACTAATTATTGCAATAACCGCACCAACCGGAGATTTCACGAAGTTTAGATTTACGTAATCTTTATATTTTACATCCACATCATTCTTGAAAATGTCGATGTCCTTGGCATCATTTGCGATCTTATCGAAGGTTACATCCAACCCTACACTAGCCAGAATAGCACTCACCTCAGCAGGAAATTCGTTCAGTTTATCCTGCATTTCATACCCAACCCTATTGTTATTGAATATGTTACCTGGTATATCAACGTTTTTTAACGCAGCAGTCTTAAAGTTACCCTCTGCATTCTTTGCGTTTGATTCATCAATAAGTCTATTCTTAATTTCCTCCAAGTAGGTAAAAACCTCTCGGCTTAGCGTTCGGATCTGCTGCGCAGCCTCTACCTTTGGAACGTCTTTCTCGTTGTTTCCCTGCTGTTCAACGGTCGTACGAATAATATTGATCGCAAAATCATTTTTTTGATTGAAATTCTTGGATGTTCGTTCCAAGCCGTCGTTCAAAAGAATGAATTTTTGCAGAATCTGGTTACTAACTTGTAAGGCCAAAAGAGCGGTAAGGACTAGGTACATCATACCTATCATCCGCTGTCTTGGTGTTTCTTTTCCACCTGCCATATATTTGTTGTTTTTACCCTAAAACCAAATGTAACTTACCTAAGGGGCTGTCATTAGCCTTTCATCGCCGACAGCATTCCTCCATAGATTTTGTTTAGTGAGTTTACATTTGCATTTAGTTTTGCCAACTCTGTTTTGAACGCCTGGGTTTCTTTTCCTGCTTCATTTAGGCCTTCCATTGCAGCAGTGATATTGGAATAAAACTTGTTGATTACCTTCACATGATTCTGTGAATCCTGAAGCTCCATCTCATAGATGTTGTTCAGCGCACTGAGATTCTTCGTTACGCTAATAATCTGATCCCTGTACTGCTTAGCATCTTGACTTGCAGCAGACATTTCTGAAAGCGCGGACGCAGTCTTCTCATAGGAATCGTTGATTGAGATCAACGTTTGGCTTGCCTTCCGTACATTTTGTGCATAATCGTTTGTGGCGACGGTTGCATCGGCAAGCGTACCCATTTTCTCTGCGGAAGTTGCCAAGTGCTGAATGCCCTTACCCAAGCTCTCTATGAGTTCTGGGCCTATCTTGGCATTCTCCAGCATTTGATCCAATTTTTGGGTAGAATTATCAGTCGCCTTAACGGATTTTTTTACCGGCGTAGCACCAACATTCGCATCATCTGCGAGCTCTGGATAGACCCTCGTCCAATCGACCTCCTCTGATTTTGGCTCAAAGGCGGAAAGAAAAAAGATAACGGCCTCAGTGGAAAGTCCCACGCCGATCATAAGTGAAGCGAAGGGCCAGTCCAAAATCTTAAACATGGCACCCAAGATCACAATAGAAGCTCCAATGCCATAAATCTTTGGCATGATGATTCCATAAAACTTATACGATAATGTGTTTTTGTTTACTGCTGACATAATCTGATTGATAAAAAAGGGCGATTGTTTGGTTACTAAACGTAAATAGTTGCTAAGATTATCTTCTACTTCTTCTGTTTGTCTTCATGCTCATGGAACCGGACCTGCCGATGTAGGTCATCGCTGTTCGGAACCCAATGTGGGCCGTTTTCATGTCTTGGTATTCATAGCTACGAGCACTCGTCTCCAAGTAATGCGCCACGTCTTTCCAAGATCCTCCACGAACCACTTTTCTTGGCTCGTTCTCGTCAAAAAATGTGGGGTTCATGTCCCATACCATGGAACTTGCCGCTGGATTGTAGGCATCCTCTACCCATTCGGCGACATTGCCTGCCATGTTATATAGACCAAAACCATTTGGAGCAAAGGCATCTACTGGAGCGGTGTAGGCAAAGCCATCATCAATGTAGTTACCACGTCCAGGTTTAAAGTTGGCCATTAGGCACCCTCGTCGGTTTTTAAGATAGGGGCCGCCCCATGGGTACTTGGCAATATCCTTACCCCCTTTTGCCGCGTATTCCCATTCGGCTTCAAATGGAAGCCTAAAGCGAGGCATATCAAATTCCGATCGGTCATTTGCGTTCATATGGTATGACTTCCACTCGCAAAATTTCTTGGCCTGATCCCAGCTGACCCCAACGACCGGATAGTCGTCAAACGCTGGGTGGTCAAAGTAGTACTGCATCAAGGGATCTCCATAGTGATGCGTAAAACTCTTCGTCCAAACGGTGGTATCTGGGATTAGCTCTTCAATGTTGAATTGCGGCGGGTCGGCCTGTGTGGTAGGGGTGCCTAGTGCCAAATCTCCCATGCGAACTGCTTCCAAAAACTGCCGGTATTTGTTGTTCGACACCTCGTACTTATCCATAAAAAACTCGGAGATGGTCACCTGTTTGTTCATGGACGACATACTTAGGGAAATATCTTCATCCGCCTGGCCCATCCAGAATGTACCCGCTTTTACGGGTACCATCTGGTGGGGCAGTGCTTGCTGCCAACCGGACCGCTTTGGCACCCCGGTCACTTCCCCCCGTCGGTTTAACTTCTCACTGGCTGCACCTTTACTGCCAAATAGCCCACAGCCTTGGAGAAGTGTCGCGATCACTAGCCCAACGGCAAGAGCAAAATAACGCGAGTCCATTTTTCTTAACATAAATGACATTAAATTAATTACATTCAATTCCAACCAATTACAGAATGAAAGAAATCGAAATTTAGTAGAAATTGTCAGAAAAGCACTACTTCATGCTATTTTTTGTAGTACTGATATTTTAGAACCTAAATCTCGGTGTTCTCTGTATCACTCTTTCCAATTCTTTTTTTGCCTGAGGAATATTGTAGCTCAGCATAAATTCATGTGTCGTGGGAGACTTGGCCTCAAGCCCTCCCACCACCAAATCAAAGGCATAGCCCAAGCGAAGTGAATTGTCCTTCAAAAGGCTGTATCCCATGAGGATAGATGCAGATTCATCGCCCCTGTAAGCAAGGCCTGCACTCATCCGCTTGTTGTACGTGCCTATAACGCTTACATCGTACGAAAAATTATTCAACGATATGGATTTAAGCAATATACTTGGCTCAACACTGAAAAGGGCAAAAGTGTTTATTCGGTAGCCAACTACCACATAGTGATGGTTTTCCAACTTATTTTCAAATCCCTCCCCCAGGTCAAAACTGGGCTCGTTGAAATGCCGAATACTGGCCCCCGCATAAAAATTTGACCGATCATAAATCAATCCAAACGAAATGCTATTATTTATTTGATTCTCCTTCCCATCCGAGCCGATGATCGGGTCTGGGTTTACCGCCTCTAAGCTGCCATAATCAATTGTACTGGAGAAAAAACCACCCGATGCACCGAGGCTCAACCGCCCTCTTCCCATCCGTAAATGATAGGCAAGTGCCAAGTTCACCTCCTGGTTATTGAAGGCACCAATATTATCGTTGACGACCGTAAGGCCCACACCCAAATTGGTTTTTTCAAAGGCACTGGAAACGGTGATAAGCTGAGTGGTTGGTGCTCCTCCGGCTCCTGTTGCCGTACTGTAGGATAGCCACTGACTTCGATGAAGGGCCGTTATGGAGTGTCCTGCTTCCTTGCCTGCATTTGCCGGATTGAAAAATAACCCGTTGTACATGTACTGTGTAAACTGTGCGTCTTGCTGCCCTTGTACCGCTAGGGGAGTGAGGATACAAATAACAACAATAATCCACTTTACGGGTACATTCAGGCAAACTCCGTGTATCATGTGTGAATCACATTTTGATTTCGAAAATCTATTGTACACATTTTAACTCAATTTACCTTACAAATGATTAAAAGATGTTACAATTTATTTGCCTTTTTTATGTAAAGCTCCAAAGCACCGGTCATACTAGGCGCGTTTGGTAGCGGGGCTTCGATATCCAAAATAAGGTTCTGCTCCCGCACGGCATTCGCGGTCGTTGGCCCAAAAGCGGCAATCCGCGTATTATTTTGCTCAAAATCAGGAAAATTCTGAAATAACGATTTTATCCCGGAGGGGCTAAAAAACGCGAGAATGTCATATTTGATATCCTTCAAATCGGACAAATCAGCGGGGACGGTATGGTATATGATTGCCTCCGTGAAATTGATGTTATTCTTGGTCAAGAAGTCGGGGATATCCTCCTTTCGGATATCGGAGCAGGGAAAAAGGTACTTCTCTCCCTTATGTTTCTTGAAGTAATCAAACAGATCTGAGGCTGTTTTACTGCCCACAAAAAGTTTCCTTTTTCGAATCACAATGTATTTCTGTAGGTAATGGGCGGTCTGCTCAGAGATACAGAAATATTTCATGTCTGCCGGCATTTCGATCTTCTGTTCTTGGCAGAGACTAAAAAAATGATCGATCGCGTTTCGGCTGGTAAAGATGATCGCCGTATGTTTGAGAATGTCGATCTTTTGCTTTCTGAATTCCCTCAGCGGCACCGGCTCTACCTGAATAAAGGGACGAAAATCGATTTTGATCTTGTATTTCTCGGCCAACTGAAAGTAAGGAGACCTTTCATCGGAAGGTTTTGGCTGTGAAACGAGTATGCTTCTGACGCGCTGGAGTCTGTCTTTTACGGCCTTGGTCATTTTACTTGTCCTTTTATTTAATAGGTTTACCCGATGAGTAATCTTGAAATTACCAAAAAGGGGATTAATTCCGAGGTGCAAATGTACGAAAATAAATGATAATTCTTAAACGATAGTCTTTTCCGCATGAGGGTCGCCAACAGCGCGAGAGACAGCAAATAGTACCCTGTGAAGGCCTTATTGAAAAACACCGCCAAATCCCCCATGGACGAATAGCCGTTGGCCAATACCACCAACATCACGAGCAAGATCAGCACCAAACTAATAGAAAGTACACGCAGAATGAACAGGAAGTGGGGAATCTCAAATCGGGAAATCCCAAAAATAAAGACATTCATGCGAAGCCAAATAAACTTTAAAAAAGAAGCAAACATCAAAATCAGGGTGCCTGCTATCCACAAAAAGTAATAGTGGTTCAGGTCATTGGACAACTGAATACCAAGAGGGGCGATGTCCAAATGCTTTGATATCGTCAAAAACAATAGCATCAGCAACATATTTAACATCAACAGGTAGTAAAGTAGCGCGTTGTTGAATAATTTGGTAAATGAACCTCCCTCTGTAAAATCCTCCGAAGACACCAAGTAACGGGGATTGAGAAACATGGGCAATACCAATGGATTGATGACCTTAAACAGGGCCGCTAAGAGTAAAAGTAACAGCAAGGCCGAGTAAAAAAACTCCTCAAATACATCCCGGTTTCGGGTCGAATAGGAATCCAATAGAAGAAGCTGGGACGCTGTTACTCCACGATCACTGACGATAGGACCCATCTTCTGAACGGAAACATCCTTTTTTTGAATTCCTTTTCGGTAAATGGTTAGCACCATTTCGCCCGCCTCCATCGACAGAGCTTGCTGCGCATCCTTTAACGGCAACATCAGCGTAGTATCCCGGCTTGTTTGAAACCAGAGGATGGTATCAAGGAAAAGGCTGGATCCCTGTGGTAGATGAACCATCAACGTGCTCAGAGGGAAACTGCCCAGATCCACGGCTACTTGAACCCCAACAGACGCGGAATAAAATTCACTTGGCGGTAGGTAAGAAATCCGGGAGTCGTAATTTTCCAATACTTGCGAATGGCAGTTGGAAGCAACCATGAAGATGTACAGGAAGAAAAAAACAAAGAGGGCTGTTGTTGTTCTGTTCATTTAAAATCTTCCGGTATAGCCAAAATGTACCCGTGAATAATTAAAGCCAAGGGGTTGGTCTGCTGATTTTCCGAGGGCATAGACAAACTGAAAGATCCCTCCACGGGTCTGCATGCTGAACCCTCCTCCAAATGCATAGGGAAAATCCCTCTGTCGCTCATTTAAGCCGCTCTCCATCACCGCAGCGTCTGCAAAAATCAAGAAATACGAACTAGTATCAAAATAAAATCTCGGTTCTAAATTCATGAACGCATATCGGGAAGCAAAAAAATGGTTTTCGTTAAAGCCTCGGATACTTTTAAGCCCGCCAACCCTAAAAAGATCATTTAGGAGCAGGTTGGGGTTTTCCATAAGACCTCCGCGAAAGCGAATGAGGTTACCAAAGGCCGGTCCCCAAAGCTGATAGAGGCTGTAGCCGGCTTCCGCATAGTACTGGATAGATCGCCCCAACATGTTGTGGTAGAGTTCGGGAGGCAAACCCGTATTTTGAAGGATCCGTTTATTGCCAATTCCGATTTCCAAATCTGCCCGGCTGCCCCGTTTGGGGAAAAAAGCATCATCCAATGCCTTATATTCCAAATCGACACCATAGTTGGTAAAGCGAAAATCCGCAGCCGGTGGCAATCGGGTGGCATCCCGTAAATGGAACGTGGAAAGAAGGTCTCCTGCCTGTCTCCTGCTGAAAAAACGCATATACAACACCGGATTTATGCGATAGCCAAGTTCTATCCTAAAGTCTCGGTTTAAAAAGGTTGTATCTTCTTTTAGCAGAAAAAAAGAAGCGTTTACATCTATACCCGTCCCAAATACCAACGGCTCAGAGGCATTTAGCCGGAGGTTTTGGGAGAATTGGCTTAGCCGCTGCCAGTTGATCTGATAGTTTCTTCCCTTACCGGAGACATTGTAGAGCAAGACGTCAAACTGGCCGGTAACCAGCAGCCGGTTTCCTTCGATTTCGTTTGGAAGAACCCCAATGATTCCGTCCACGCTGTTAATGCGCCGGTCATTGATGGGCAAATAGAGTGTAGCTTCCTCGTTCTGAAAACTCAAACTGGGTTCGCCTACCACCTGAAGGTAGGGTATCGTACGTAGGGATCGAAGCGAACGGTCTACTTGCCGCTGGGAGAAAGGTTCTCCAGGTTGGATACGCAGACTTCTAGCCAAAAATAAGGGACGTGTTTTGCTGTCTCCCGTGACCTTAAGTGTGTCAAAACGAATGAACGGGCCGGCATCGTAGTGAATGGCTGCTGCGAGCTTCCCTTCCAATTGGCTGATACTGTCCAATTTCACGGAGGCAAAGGGGAATCCAGAGCGCTGTGAGTGGTCTAGAATTTTCTCAAAAAGCCGAACGAGCTGGTCATAGTTGATGGGCTTCTGTTCGAAAGCCCGCGAATCATATCCCGCGCGAAAAAGTATTGATTCAGGCAAATCCCCCCGACGTAGCTCCATCCACTCAAACCGTTGCGAGGTTTGGATTTCCACTGTTTGACGGTGGGCAGATGAAAGATTAGACGAAGTTACCCGTGCCAAAAGGAACCCTTCACTCCGCAGTCGCTGCAATTGCTCCTGCACATATTGGTGTCTTGCAAGGGAGTCGGGTAGATAGACCGTTTCTTTGGAGACTTTTTCCCCGGTAATCTGAATGGATAAGGTGTCATTTGATACCGCGCTGGCGGCGGCTATTTGCACGAAGACGCCAGCCCAAATAAGCAACCATATCCGAGCTACTACCAAACGCCTCTAACCTTCATTTCCAATGTGTAAACCGCATCCATGGCCGTGATAAAAAGCGTCTTGCGATCTCCAGCCCCAAAACAGACATTGGAAGTCCAACCTGCATCGATGGGAATATGACCGATTTTTGTACCCCTGTTATTAAAGATGGTAACGCCATCCCCGGTCAAATACACATTTCCACGGTGGTCGATCGTCATCCCGTCGGAACCCATTTCGACAAACAATTGCCGATTGGTCAGGTATCCGTCTTCTTCGATGTCATAGACATAGGTTTTCTTCGCCCCTATATCGGCTACATACAGCTTCTTTCCATCCGGTGTTCCGACCAACCCGTTCGGTTTCACAAGGTTTTCATCCACACGAAACAACTGTACTCCATCCGGGCTGAGATAATAAAGGTGTTCACCATCTTGCTGCATGGCTGGATCCCGCTCCCAATAATCCCTTTTGTACAATGGGTCGGTAAAATAAATCCCTCCCCTTGGGTTGATCCATAGGTCGTTGGGACCATTGAGCTTTTTGCCTCTAAACGCCTCCACCAAGACCTGCTGATTTCCATCCCTATCAATCGACCAAAGCTCATTGTCCATATCCGCGCAGGCCAACAACTCTCCCTTCAGGTTAAAATACAGTCCGTTGGATCGGCCCGCATCTTCCATGAACGTACTCACTTCCCCTGTTGTAAAAGTCCATTTGTGGATTCTATTGTTGGGCTGATCGGTAAAGTACACATTGCCGGGTCTATCAACAGCTGGCCCCTCCGTGAATTTGAAGCCGTCTGCTACCTTTTTTACCTGTGCATTTTTTGCCACCAGGTTCCCTTTTACTTCCATTTGGGCATAGGCTACTCCGGTAAACAAAACTGAAAAAACGGTTATCCAATAGCGCATGTTAAATTTCTTTGGTTTCATACTTTCTTCCATCATAATTGCATCGCCTATCTTAGTGCACAGACGCACCACTGCCTCCATTCCGGGGCAGCTAGCTAAAGAAATATACTATAGCCCCGAAATTACTAATTTTTTTAAATCGGCAGGTTCTAAGTTCCGATTTATACCGAAACTCTTTCTAATTTGGGCGGTAAATCCTTCGCTATGGGACACTGTTCCCTATTCACTCAAAAATGTCAGGCGTCTACGTTCATATTCCCTTTTGCAAGCAGGCATGCCATTATTGCGATTTCCACTTCAGTACCCAAACGGCCTACCGAGATACGATGTTGCTGTCGATAGGTCAGGAATTGGTGCAACGACGGAATTATTTGCCAGAAGGCACCCAAGTTGAGACCATTTATTTTGGTGGAGGCACGCCGTCGATTCTTGCTGCCTCGGAAATAGAATACCTATTGGATCTGATCAGCATCCACTTTCCGTTGGCACTGAAGGAGGTTACGTTGGAGGCTAATCCGGATGACCTCTCTCTGGAAAAACTGGCTGCCTACAAAAAGATAGGGATAGACCGTCTGAGTATTGGAATACAGAGTTTTCAAGAACCGATTTTGCGCTTTTATAACCGTGCCCACACAGCAAGTGATTCCCTGAGAGTTTTGGACCTGGCAAGAAGCGCCGGGTTTTCGAAACTATCTATCGACTTGATGTATGGTTTCCCGGCTGATAATCATACGTACTGGCAAAAGGATTTGGAAATGGCCTTGACGTTGGATCCAGGCCATATAAGCAGCTACTGCCTGACCATAGAGCGGAAGACAGCGCTGGGACAATGGAAGACTTCAGGGAAGTTTAAGGAAGCCACCGAAGACTTCGTTGCGGATGAGTTTAACCTACTGTTGGATGCCATGACTGGAGCAGGATACATCCAATACGAAATATCCAATTTTGGCAAGCCAGGCCATTTTGCCCTTCACAATACAAACTACTGGAGGGGCGTTCCCTATCTTGGCATCGGACCAAGTGCGCACTCATTTGATGGGCAGCACCGGGGAAGTAATGTTGCGAATAATGCGCGGTATATGAAAGGAATTACATCCAGCACACCGGTTTTTCAAGTTGACATCCTTAGTCCCGAGGATAGGGCAAACGAATACCTACTGACCGCGCTGAGAACCATCTGGGGGGTAGACCTACCCTTCTTTCGCAGCACTTTCGGCTGGGATCTACTCATTGATAAAGAGCACGAAATCAGGTTTTTAAAGGATAATGGTTGGCTGATCCATGCAGACGATTCCCTGACACTCAGTAGGTCTGGGAAGATTTTGGCGGACAGTATCTCTGCAAAGCTCTTTATATGACCTAAAATGCAGTGATTTGCCGCCGCCCTTTCATTGATTCTTTGCAATCCTTGGAAGCACCTCGATCCAATGAGCTAGCTTTTGCCAAGCAGATCCGGTATGTACGTGCCTATGTCCGCAATCCAGTACCATCGAAATATGGTCAGAAATTCCTACCTTTGATTATGCAATGGCAACAAAAAGATAGCAGCAGAAAACGAGACACCGCACCCCTTAAGGACGTTTTTGACGAGCTACTCGAAGCATACCGGATTAAAGATCGCTACAATGAACGAAAAGTTGTAGCAGAATGGGAATCACTCATGGGTAAGACGGTTGCCAGCCGTACCAGCAGCATATCGGTTAAAAACAGGATACTCTATATTCGCCTTAGCTCCGGAGCGATCAAAAAAGAACTGATGATGCACAAATCAAAAGTGATGGACCTGATCGCCGAAAAGTACGGCGACCAGGTCATCAAGGACATCGTTTTTCTTTAGCGGGGCATCAATCGATCGAACCAAATACCCGGCGCATGATCGCTGTGGTTCTTTCCGCAGGATTCTGACGGATCTTAAGTTCTTCTTCGGCAACTAGCTTGAATAGCCCATCGATCGCCATCTCCGTGACGTAAGCGTTTAGATCGGGATTGATTTTTCGCGTGGTCGGAATTGCGTTGTAAGCATTGACCAAATCTGTGTAATGGCGGGTTGCCCCCACTTGGTTGAGGGATTCCTGCACTTTGGGTTGAAATAGCTCCGTAAGCTGGGCTGATGTAGTACGCTGCAAAAAGCGTGTTGCCGCATCCTGATCTCCTCGCAGGATCGAAAATGCGTCCTGAATGGTCAGCTGTCGTATCGCACTGATAAAAATCGGCTTTGCTTCCTTTGCCGCATTTTCCGCTCCACGGTTGATGGTCAGCAACACCCGGTCTACTTCCGATCCCAAACCAAACTGCCGCATGGTATTTTCCAAACTTCTTAATTCCGGGGGAAGCGCGATTCGGATGAGTTCATTTCTAAAAAAACCATCCTCCACGCCGGCACGATCCGCTCCTACCGAAATTCCTTTGACAAGGGCATCTTTAAGGCCATTTCCAACATCGTCGTTGCTAAGCGTAGCCTGAGAGGCTCCCTGAATAAACCTGTTCACATCAGCACCCGAGCATCCAAACATGGCGATGCTTGTAACCAAAAATAAGTAAGCGAAGAGTTTTTCCATAGTTGAAAGATTTAAAGATTCGGTAGCTTTTGATTGGCTCCTTTATGGATTTCACAACCTTATACGTATTATTGTATGCGTTTTGTTTATGTTAAAGTTCCCTCAGGTAAATATCAGCAAGCTTACGGTATTCTTGGCCATTCTTACGTGGCTGGGGCTTCTATTCGTTGATCTTGCCAGGATATTTGGCGAAATTAACGAAATGAACGTAGGAATAGGGCCTGAGTTCACATGGATTTTGGAAATTGTTTTCTTTATCCTCCTATACCTGTTTTTCAATCACTCCATTGCCAAGCATGAAAATGAGAACTTTTTGAACTTGATTTGGAGGGCATCTTCTACCGGCCTCACGGCAATGGCAGTATCCATTCTGATCGCAGTATTCTATTATTTCTTGGAAGGAACCCAACTTTATGCAGATCCACTGCTTCGAAATTTTTTCTACCATGTAAACTTTGCACTTACCAGTTTGTTTCTGGTGTCCACTTCTTTGCTCTGGAAGCACCTGATTCTCTATCAGAAGACCAAAACGGTCGTGCAACAATGGCAGGCATTTGAGGTAATCCTGCTGCTGAGTATGTTTTTTGTGTTGATCAATCAGAACACCTTCAATTACGGGTTTATTTTCGGCTTGATTTTTTTGGTGATTTACAGCGTGATTTTATCCGCCAACCTCAAGTGGATCCCCTACCTCACCTTTAAGGAAAAATGGAAATCACTCCTTTTTCTTGCCATCATCATTGTGTGTGGAGCCTACCTCCTGTACCAATTGATCGAATACGTGCTTCAAAACGAGTTTTCGGTTAATCTGACCGAAAACCTGTTTATTCTGGGGCTTTTTGCCTTTGTACTCATCTACTCTATTTTCAGCTTTTTGGTCACCTTATTTAACCTCCCCACTTCCTCTGTCTTTGAGCAAAAACTGGTCGAAGCCATCAATTTCCAAAAGCTGAGCCAATCAATCCAGCCCGGGGAAAACGAGGAAAGGGTTTTGGATATCCTCATGGACAGCTGCATGAGTGCCGCCTACGTGGACGCAGCATGGCTGGAAATCAAACCAACTCCAGAGGATGAAACCACGGTGGTACAAAAGCGATTTATCAATTCAAAGGAACAGGAGGGGCTTCGAACGCTCATCGCCTCGGCGAGACCCTTTGGGGAATTTCTGGCCGAAGGAACTGGCGATCGTATGGAATACATCCACGGTCGAATCAACCACGAATTGTATCAATCCGTGTTGATCTTTCATCTCAAGGTGAACAAGAACGTCCTTGGAAACATCTTTTTGCTCAAAGAAGTAAAAGACGGCTTCAACAAGGAGATGATCAACATTATTTCCACCTTCGTAGGACAGGCCTCCATATCGGTGGAAAACTACCGTTTGCTAAACCAGGCGATCAAAAACGAACGGTACAAGGAGGAACTGGAGATTGCACAGCGGGTGCAGCGCAGTTTGCTGCCCTCTGAACTTCACCACAATGCCACTTTTGAAATAGAAGCCTTCTCAGCTGCCGCCGATGAGGTAGGTGGAGACTATTACGAGACATTCCAATTTGACGAACACCGCTTTGCCCTCATTATAGGGGACGTCTCTGGAAAGGGCACTTCGGCTGCTTTTAACATGTCCCAGATGAAGGGCGTGTTCCATAGCCTGGTACAACTGCAATTTAGTCCCATGGAGTTTCTGGGAAAGGCAAACAATGCCCTGGGCAGGTGCTTGGAAAAAAACCACTTTATTACCACGACCTATTACCTGCTGGATACTTCCAAAAAGGAATTGGTTTTTGCAAGGGCAGGACACTGTCCTACGCTGTTTTATGATAGCGAAAAGGGAGAGAGCCGCTTTTTGGATATCAAGGGTATGGGCTTAGGTGTGGTTCGAAACGTCCATTACATGCGGTTTTTGGAAGAAGGGAATTTGCGTTATACAGGAGGCGATGTACTGGTGATGTATACGGACGGAATCGTAGAGGCTAAAAATGGTCAAAACGAGGAATTTGGCTACGATCGTCTACGCCAAGTGATCGATCGGTGCAATAGTTGCTCGGCTGGAGAAATCAAAGCTACCATCATACAAGAGATATACGGGTTCATTGGCAGTGACGTCTTGCCTGACGACGATTATTCGCTGATGGTTATTAAATTCAAAGAGTAAACATAAACTAGTGATAAGCGTATAACTCATTATGTTAGAAATAAGCGTCAAGGAAGAAAAGCAGCACCATATCATTGAGTTACGTGGTGAGGTAGATGCCAGCAACTCGGTGGAGTTGGACGAAGCCATGCAAGGGCTTTTGGAGCGGGGCAGCAAGCTGATTTTGGTGGACGGTACCGGATTGTCCTATATTTCCTCGGCGGGCTTGGGCGTATTTATGTCCTACCTGGAGGATTTTCAGGATAGGGAGGTTACCTTCGTCATATTTGGACTGAATGAAAAGGTGTTTAATGTATTCCATATACTTGGGCTGGACCAATTGATTACCATGGTGGGTAACCACCAAGACGCATTGGATATCCTATATGAAGCATGAGTTGAAGTTGGCCTGCGAAAAAAGCAGGTTGGGTGATTTGCGGGTCTTCCTTTCGGGAGTTCTTTCCTCGAAGGGCTTGTCTGAAGTAGTCCAAAACCAGTTGGTTTTGGCGGTGGAAGAGGTGTGTGCAAATCTTATCATCCATTCCCATGGCTGCAACCCCCAAGATCATATCCTGTTGACCGTGTCCGTTTCCAACGGAAAGATCATTTTTGAAATTTTTGACTCAGGTCAGGCTTTCAACATTTTGGAATACCGGGCCCCTGATATTGCCGACGTAATCAAAAAGAAACGAAAAGGTGGACTTGGGATCCTTCTGGTCCGTAAAATCATGGACAAGATAGAATTCGAATCCAAAAACAGCCAAAATGTGTGCCGCCTCGTTAAGGAGCTCAATTCCAAATAATTGTTAAATCTCCCCACTAATACGGCCATTTGCCGCCGAATCTCTTTTAAAATTTGTAACATTGCAGGATTAATTCCCGGAAGCTCTGACATGAAATTCGGTTTCAGCATTTGTTTTGCCTTGGCGTTGCTAAGTTCCTGCGCTACCAAAGTAGCCGTGGAGGAAAACCATGATCCCCTCTCCCAAACACAACGCTACCTCTTTACCATCGACGGAAATCCGACCTATGCCGATGAATTTTTGTACATACTAAATAAGAACAATCAAATCGGTGAGGAAAAAAAAGACTTTACCAGCGAAGAGTTTGAAAAGAACCTGGACCTCTTTATCAATTTCAAGCTAAAAGTGGCAGAAGCGGAACGTCTGGGCTATCATCAGACCGAAGAATTTAGAAGGGAATTTGACTCCTTCCGAGAGGATCTCAGACGACCCTACCTGCTGGAAAATGAGGTGCAGGAAGGCGAACTGCAAAAAGCATACGACCGCCTTCAGGAAATCGTCAAAGCCAGCCATATTCTATTGTCCTTTCCGACAGACGCCACCTTGGAAGATTCCATTGCCGTAATGCGAATGGCAGAAAAAATCCGAAATGAAGCGGTAAGCGGTGTTGATTTCGCAGACCTTGCCGTCGAGCATTCCCAAGACCCTTCTGTGCAGGTCAACAAAGGCAACTTGGGATATTTCACGGCCATGCAGATGGTCTATCCGTTCGAAGCAGCGGCATACGACCTAAAAATAGGCGAGGTTTCGAGTCCAGTCGCCACTGACTTTGGCTACCACATCATACGACTGGAAGATAGAAAGCCAAACCCCGGTGAGGTAAGGGTCTCCCATCTTTTGGTGCGAACGGTTCCGGGCGATGCAGCCAGCGAAGATCGTGCAGTACGTCGAATTGCTGATATCTATGCCCAGTTACGACTCGAAAGCAGCACTTGGGAAGGCGTTGTTGCCAGTTTTTCGGAAGATCAAGGTACCCGGGAAAGCGGTGGATTGCTTCCCTGGTTTGGAGTTGGAAGCATAGTACCCGAATTTGAGGCGGCAGCCTTTGGCCTGACGGAGATTGGCGAGATTTCCCCGCCGGTAAAGACCGACTACGGTTACCACATTATCCGCCTAGAAGGTACACGGCCAGTACCACCCTACGAGGAAATGGAGGCGATATTGAAATCTCGTATTCTCAGAGATAGCCGGTCTACCTTGATAGCCTCGCAGGTAATGGCCATGCAAAAGGCCAAGTATAAGGTCTCCGAAAACGAATTGCTGATCAGACAGCTCTCTGAATCCTTCGGCGACTGGTCAGGGAACGTCGACGTGCTAGAGGATACAATAAACCGACGGGATCTGTGGAAATTAGAGCTGCTTTCAATTTCTGGTGAATCCCTTCTATTGCAGGACTTTTTTGACTTTGTCAAAAGTGAACTCGAGGCGGTACAATCCCCGCGGATAAACGGATTTGAAGCATGGTACGAACGGTTTGTAACCAAGAGGCTGAAAGAGGAAGAAGAGAGGGATTTATTGGAAAACAATGCTGAATACCGCATGTTGGTTCGCGAGTTTCGGGAAGGCATCCTCCTGTTTAGTCTGATGAACGACAAAGTATGGCAAATGGGAATATTCGACTCAATTGGGCAGCACCAATACTACGAAACCCATATGGACCGTTATCAGTGGAAGGATAGAGTCCCGGCATTGGTTATTTCGTTTGTACAGAAAAACCCAGAAGAGCAGGAAAAAATCCGCCAGTTTCTTTCTGGCAAGCAATATGCTCCCGAATTGAAAAATGAGCTGGAAAAAAGGTGGTTAGAGGAGTTTCCTCTGCTGTTTACCATGGAAGATAAGCTACAGGAAATTCCGACGCATCCTTTGATCAAAGACTTAGATATATCCACCTCCTTCCATGAAGTAACCAAGGACGGCAAACAGTTTTTCGTCATGACGGGAGAATTAATCCCTGCCCAGGCCAAAAAATTTGAGGAAATAAGGGGGCTGGTCATCCAGGATTACCAAAATTTCCTGGATGAAAATCTGATCGGGGAATTGAGAAATAAATCCATTCTTCAGGTAGATGAAGAAGAAAAAAAACGCGTGTACGAAATTGCAGTCAACTAATCTATATATCATCCTTGTATTCTCGCTTTTACTTAGCTCCTGTGATCTTTTCAAAATGAAAAGTGAAGACGAGGAAGAGGAAGACCCCGTAATTGCCGCCGTTGGACGCACCTATTTACGGGCTTCGGACGTTGATTTTATAAGGGGCGATTCACAATTTGATTTGGATAGTGCCGAGTTGGTCAACCGGTATGTCCAAACCTGGATCAAAAAGCAACTTATGATCAAAGAGGCCTCCAAAAACCTTACGATCAACGAGGCCGAGTTAAATCGCAAGTTGCTGGACTATCGGTACGCTTTGATCATTTACGAGTTTGAAAAGGCGCATGTAGAGCAACAGTTGAACAAAGAGGTGCCGCTGGAGGAAATCCGGGAGTATTACGAAAAACACAAGGACAATTTCTCCTTGAAAGAGATCATTGTCAGGACGAATTTTATTAAAATAGAAAAATCTCTGCCCCAAAAACGCCAAATTGAGCGCTTGCTGAGCAGCACTAGGGAAAACGACCGTAAGGACATGAAAGAACTGGCCCAGCGATATGCCAATAATTACTTTATGGAGGATTCTACTTGGATTAGGTTTGACGACATTATTCTAAATACACCACTGGCCCAAAACGCCAATAACGTACAAATGCTGAAGTCCAACCGCACCATAAGCGTGGACGACGATAGCCATAGCTACCTATTTCACATTTTGGAATATCGGCTGCAAGACCAGGTTCCTCCGTTGGAATTTGTAAGAGAGGAAATATCCAAAATAATAGTCAACAAACGAAGAGTCGCTTTAGCGGAACAACTGCACAAAGATGTTTACAATAAAGCTTTGGAAAATAAAGAATTTACGATTTATGATTAAGTACCTAACAACCGCCTATTTAACCTTATTGATTTTATTCGGTTCCTGGACTGCACAGGCCCAAGACACCCTTGCGGTGGTCGAAACCAAACCCGCAGCCCCAAAGCCTATCCCAACCGGTCAGGTGCTGGACAAGATCATCGCAAAAGTAGACAACTATATTCTGCTGGAATCCGATCTACAACGGTCCTATCTGGAAGCCCTTTCACAGGCACAACAAGGATTCAGTACTCCAACAAAGTGCGAGGTTTTTGAATCGCTGGTGATCAACAAACTCATGGCTGCAAAGGCAGAGATTGACTCGATACTGGTAACAGATGCCGAAGTAATCATTGAAACAGATCAACGATTCAGCATGATCATGCAGCAATTTGGCGGCGACGAGGAAACGCTGATCGAAGTGTACGGAAAAACCTCCGACCAACTGAAAGCCGAACTACATGACGCGATCAAGGAACAGAAGATCGTTGGAAAGATGCAGAAAAAAATTGCAGAAGAGATAACCGTATCGCCGGCAGATGTACGCAAGTTTTTCGAGGCCATCCCGAAAGATTCCCTCCCGTTTTTTTCGGCTGAGGTGACCGTTGGTCAGATCGTCAAAAAACCAGTAGCAAATAAGGCAGAAAAGGACAAAGTGAACAACTTTCTACTCGGGCTGAAACAAAAAATTCTGGATGGCGAAGCTGACTTTGCAACACTGGCCTCGGAATATTCGGAAGACCCGGGATCTAAAGTCCAAGGGGGTGACCTGGGGTTTTTCCGGAGGGGAGAACTGGCTCCCGAATACGAAGCCATGGCCTTTGCGTTGCGTCCCGGTGAGATCGGCGACCCTGTCGAAACGATGTTCGGGTTTCACCTAATCCAACTCCTAGAGCGTAGGGGAACTACCTTCAACACCCGGCACATCCTGATCACCCCAAAACCCACTGAAGATGATATCAAAAAAGCGGAGCAGTACCTGGATAGCTTACGTCAAGTTATCTTAGATGAAAAGATCACTTTTGCCAAAGCAGCCAAAGAGTATTCGGACGACCGACAGACTTCCGATAACGGCGGATTCTTTACCGATCCCGTAAATGGTTCCAACCGCCTAACGCTGCGAACCTTGGAGGATCCTGTACTTTATTTTACGCTGGACAGTATGAAAGTAGGTACCATAACCACTCCCATGCGATTTGACGATGTAGATCCCCGAAATGGGAGATCCGAACCGGCCGTTCGTATTCTTTTCTACAAAGATCGCTTCCCCGCCCACCGGGCAAATATCAACGATGACTATGAGAAGCTGAAGGCTGCCACTAGGCGCAAAAAAGAAGAAGAGATCCTCAGCAAATGGTTTATCCTGGCCAAAGAGGAAGTATTCATCGACATCGATCCAGATTACGATAACTGTCAGGCCCTAAAGGACCGGTAGCGGCCATTACCTGATTTTTATCCTCTACAAATGGAGATTAGGGTGGGATAACCGACCGATAAGCTAGCATCAGCCTACAGGTAACCGTTCCGCTTTCTGAAATACAACCTAATTGACAAAAACACAATCCCGGGTTTCACGACAAGAAATCCCGGGATTTTTTTGCCTTTTCAGATCCTACAATCACAAAGGACACATATACCCATTTTTAGCGTGGATTGGAACCCACAAGTTTATACACCTTGCCGTCCGGTTTGGTAAAGATGTATAGTTCTCCCGTTGAATCCCGACCAAATCGAAGATCTACTCGGTTTGTTCCGCACAGTTCAACCAGCGTCTTTATCTCTCCATCCAGTCGAACCCTCCATTCGAAGATAGGTACCGTCTTCCCAAAAGCCAACTTGCCTGTTTCAATGTAAAAGAGGCGTCCTCGCACAATATCGCCAAAAAAATACTTGCCCGCCAACCCGGATACCTGGTTGCCCCAGTATTCAAATCCACCCGATATGGCATTGCCCTCGTCGTGATCATACATGGCAACCGGATAGGTAAAACCCCAGTCCGCATCGTTTTCCGGAAGCTGAAAGACCTGATTAATATCAATTTGATGATCAATGACCCAGATACCCTCACGCAAGGGCCATCCGTAATCCTCACCCGGCCTTAACATATATAGCGACTCCACCTTTCCCTGCCCAATATTGGTAGCCAGGATCTGCCCGGCTTTGGTCCAGGTGATGCGATGGGGATTCCGAAAGCCGTGTACGAAAATCTCAGGCAGCCGGTTAACATCGCCGACAAAGGGATTTGAATGCGGAATCCCATAATTTCCGTTTTTACTGTTTGATCCACGGGGATCGATGCGAAATATACTTCCCCACGCCTGCGTAGCACCTAATGAAACAAACAGATATCCGGCACCCAAGCTGCCACCATCTCCGATCCCAATATAAAGCAGGCCGTAGTCTTCATCGCCGGGTCTTGCCAGTGGGTTAAAGGTAAGCTCTTGCATGCCATGAATACCGGTTACCATGTCTATACGAAATAGTTCCCGACTCTTTCCTCGAAATGGCCGCCCGTTGGGGTTATCCGTTTGCCACTCCAATACCACCCACTGCAACGTAGACCTAATCGAATCACCGTAGCTAAAGTCTGCGGGTGCAGAACCTGGCTGTTCCGTATGGGAGGTGTATAGCAATCCGTTTTTAGAAAACTCAGGGTGGAAGGCAAAACTGCCAAGTCCGGTTGCCAAACCCGGCTTATTGATAAAACGGGGCATCTCCTTTTCCATATCCAAAAATAGCGCTGGTTTTCCCCCTCGAAGTTCATACATTTTGCCCCTCAGATCACTGATAAACAACTCCCCAGACAGAGGTTCATAATCCATCTTGGCTATACGAGTAAGCGGCATCTCCTCGCTGGACGGAGGAATCTGCGTGATCAATTCCAGGTCCACCACCAGATCAGACATGGGGATTGGCTCGGGTATCGGATTGCTTACCGAATCCTGTCGGGTAAGGGTAGCAGCCTCTTTCGCCTCAAACTGATGCATATACCCAATGATTGCGTCAATCCCTTCCTCCCCCAGGTAGGCAAATCCTGGCATGTAGGATTGGTAACGGGCAAACAAGGCTTGGCCTCGTTCATCGCCGGAATCGATTACCTGCGTAGGATTGGCTATAAATGAACGCAGCCAGTCCACGGAAACCAATCGGGTCAGCCCACCAAGCCCAGGGCCGATACCGTCCTGGTCAAAGGCGTGGCAGGTTGCGCAGTTTTGGTCAAACAGCCGCTCTCCCTCAGCCAACGTGACTTGGTCTATACGGATCAAATCCTCCACTTTTTCCCTTTTGGGAGAACAAGAAAACGGTACAATGATGAGGGTGGCCAAGGCCAGGAAAACCAGAGAAACGGTTCGAATACGCATGAAAATAGGTGGAATAGAATGAAACCAAAAGCCGTCGCGATCAAAACAACAGCTAAGGTAAAGGGATTTTTGCGTAATCAAAAACAGACGGAAAGGCGATCGACCATAAAAGACCGCTGCCGCAGGCACGAAGATCGCTCATGTAAAATTTCCGGATGTGAATGCATTCATTCAGTATATTTGCAGGTTACCCAAAATTTCTTTCTGGATGAAACACGGCTACTGCTTTTTCTTATTTCTATTTATGGTGGTTCTAGCTCCTTGGGGCAGGGCAGACCTGATCGCCCAACAGCGGAATGCGGTGAAGCTTAGCGGTCGAATCTTGGATGGGCAGGGACAGGCCGGCCTCGGATTTGCTACTGTCAGTGTGTACCTTGCAGGCGATACCGAGGGCAAACTCGTCAACGGCGGTATTTCCCAAGAAGATGGCCGCTTCAGTTTGGATCTGAACGAAGGTACTTACGACCTGTTACTGGAATTTATGGGCTACGAAGCCCGTAGGATCGAGGGTGTACAGATAACGCGGGACAGGGGAACACTCGATCTGGGAGAATTCAGGTTACAACCCAGTACAGCAAGTTTGGATGAAGTGGTCGTCACAGGGGAAAAATCCTTTATGGAGCTCAGCTTGGACAAGCGGATATTCAACGTAGGGAAAGACCTGGCAAATGCCGGCGGAACAGCCACCGATATACTGATGAACCTCCCTTCTGTAAACGTAGACCCGGAGGGAAATGTACGGCTGAGAGGAAGCGATAACGTCAGGATTCTCATCGACGGAAAACCTTCCGGCCTGGTAAGCTTCAAGGGAAGCAGCGGTCTACAGCAGCTCCCCGCCAATCTTATTGAGTCCGTAGAAGTGATCACTAATCCCTCCGCCCGCTATGAAGCTGAGGGTATGGCGGGTGTCATCAACATCGTTTTGAAAAAGGAAAACGCCCAGGGGTTCAACGCCTCGTTTGAAGGCATTACAGGTAATCCCACCAATTTGGGATTTGCTGCTAACCTAAATTACCGGCATAACAAAATCAACTGGTTTGTCAACTATGGCCTTGCCTATCGCCGGGTACCGAGGGAAGGATTTCTTCGGCAGGATGTGACGGCATTGGACTCAACGTTCTACACCGAGCAGTTCACAACCGGGACAGTAAACAGCATCAACAATAATATACGGGCTGGACTGGATTATTTTTTCAATGAAAAGAGCATCCTCACAGGGTCTTATTTGCTCAGAAGAAGCGACTCCAAGCGGATTACCGATATCCGATACGAAGACTACTTTTCCAACGGGGTCATGGAAGGATATTACCACCGAAGGCAGGACGAAGACGAAAAAGAACCC
Source organism: Lunatimonas lonarensis (assembly GCF_000390185.1). Taxonomy (GTDB): domain Bacteria; phylum Bacteroidota; class Bacteroidia; order Cytophagales; family Cyclobacteriaceae; genus Lunatimonas; species Lunatimonas lonarensis. The sequence continues at coordinate 91,044 of NZ_AQHR01000059.1, forward strand.
AACTCCGAATATAACGTAAGCTATCGCAGGTCATTTGACCAAGCAGGCCACCAGTTTACGGCAGCTGTCACTTACCTGGATTATTGGGAAAACTCCGATCAGGTGTATACGGAGTTTGGTTTCCAACCCAACGGCATCCCCATACCCTCCCGAAACCTCCTGCAAACCTCCATTAACGATGAGTATGAACGACAATGGTTGTTTCAATTGGACTACACAAAGCCGGTATTTCGCGAGGGCAATTTTGAGGCAGGGATTCGAAGTAGTTTCCGCGATATGGAAAATGACTTCATCGTCAGTGAACAGCAGGAATCCGGGGATTTTGAACCGCTTCCGGGATTGGACGATATCTTTCTGTACGATGAAAACATCCATGCTGCCTATGCCATCCTCGGCAACAAAAACCAGAAACTCTCCTACCAAGGCGGGATTAGGGCCGAGTATACCGATGTAAAAACGACACTGGTACGTGCCAATTCAGTGAACCCGAGGCAATACGGCAACCTTTTTCCAAGTGCACACATCACCTACAACTTAAGCTCGGATGATGCCATGCAGGTGAGTTATAGCCGTAGAATCCGGCGCCCCTTCTACAATGACCTCAGTCCATTTATGACATTTTCCGACGCCAGAAACTTCTTTAGTGGCAATCCAGACCTGGATCCGGAGTTTACCGATGCCTACGAGCTGGGCCATATCAAATACATGGATCGTGGATCTATTTTTTCCACAGTATATTTTAGAAACACCAAAGATAAAATCGAACGGATACGGACAGTGGATGAGGAAGGCAATGCCATGACCCTTCCCGAAAACCTGCTTTCCGAGCGTTCCTATGGGGCGGAATTTACCAGTGATTACAATCCCACAGACTGGTGGAAAATTGACCTTAACCTTAACCTGTTCTATGCCCAAATAGACGGCAGCAATATAATGGAGGATTATAAGCGGGATACCTATAGTTGGTTTGCTCGCTTTACCTCTCGGTTTAGCCTGCCAAACACGCTGGATATACAAGTTCGGACAAACTACGAAGGTAGGCAGCGAGTGGCCCAAGGAATTCGGAAGGCGCTTTATTACGCGGATATTTCCGCCAGTAGGGATGTCTTCAACGGACGGGGAACTTTGATTCTAAATGTGATGGACATCGCCAATACAAGGCGTACCCGTATGATATTCGAGGGACCCGGATTTATTACCGAAAGCGACGTACTGCCCAGAAGAAGGCAAATCAACCTCTCCCTAAATTACCGTATCCGGCAAAGCAAGACGGCCAAGAAATCGGATATTCTGGGAACCGAATAACGTTCGTAACACCCCATTAAGCTTTCCCGACGCAATTCACTCGTAGATAAACCTACGAGTGTATGAAACCGATACAACAAAACTGGAAATTTACCCAAACACTTCCCGTTTTGGTTTGTTTGTGCTCTAGTTATGAAGCACAAAAAATCGATCTGCTGGTTTAGAAATGACCTGAGGCTACACGACAATATAACGTTGACAAAGGCACTCCAGCATTCAGATGAAGTTATTCCGGTCTTTTGCGTGGATCCGCGTTCCTACCAAATAACTCCCTTTAATTTGGAAAAAACCGGGCCCTTTAGGGCCAAGTTCATCCGTGAATCGCTTGTTGATCTAAAAAACAACCTTCAAACAAAGGGAGCTGATTTGGTCGTATTAACCGGCTACCCAGAAAAAACACTGGTGGCATTCGCGGAAGAGCATCAGGCAACGGCGATTTATTTCTCTCAGGAGGCAACCGACGAAGAACGGCAGGTAGAAACATCCCTTGAAAAAAACGCCAAAACCAAGGGGATCAACATCCATAGTTACTCGCAGGCCACCCTTTTTCATGCAGATGACCTTCCGTTCCCCATTCCCCGAGTCCCAGAGGTATTTACAACCTTCCGAAAAGCTTGCGAAAAGGAATCGGAGATCAGGCATTTGCTTCCCCCACCGGTTTCTATCCCTTTCCCAACCAACTTGATATCAACGGGAGAGATCCCGACATTGGAAGAACTGGGCCTGGAAGATCCAGTACCAACCGGAAAGGCGGCTTTTGCTTTCAAAGGAGGCGAATCGGAGGGGCTAAACCGCGTAGCCCATTACCTCTGGGAGACGGACTGCATCGCCCAATACAAACAGACCCGGAATGGGATGCTTGGAGCCGACTATTCGAGCAAATTTTCCCCTTGGCTGGCTGTGGGAGCCTTGTCTCCGAGGTGGATCCACTCCGAAATCCAGCGGTATGAAAAAGACGTGGTGAAAAATGACTCAACTTATTGGCTGGTCTTTGAATTGATATGGAGGGACTACTTTCGCTTTATTTCTAAAAAGCACGGTAATAACATTTTCAAACGCTCCGGTATTCAATCCGACGAAAGACGATGGAAACAGGACAAGGGCCTTTTCAACGCCTGGGCAGCGGGACAGACAGGGGTACCCTTTATCGATGCAAATATGCGGGAATTGAACCAAACAGGGTTTATGTCCAACCGAGGTCGGCAGTTGGTCGCCAGCTTTTTCGCCAACGACATGGGAATGGATTGGACCTGGGGTGCGGCCTATTTTGAAAGCAAACTCATCGATTACGACGTTTGCAGCAACTGGGCCAATTGGATGTATGTGGCGGGAGTGGGCAATGACCCGCGCACGGATCGCTATTTTAATCTCATCACACAGGCCAAAAACTATGATCCACAGGGAGACTACGTACGTCAGTGGCTACCCGAGCTACGTAAAATCACTGGAATTGATATCCATCGACCGGATCATATACCAAAAAGCAAACTTCTGTCTCTAGGGATCAACCTAGGTATCGACTATCCGCATAAGGTCGTTAAACCTAAAATCTGGTAGAAGGTTATCGAGCCAGTACCTGCACCTCCCGGTGCCTGAAACAGTCTACCAAGTGGTCGTTGACCAAGCCTGTGGCCTGCATATGGGCATAGAGGGTGGTGCTGCCAAGAAACTTAAAGCCCCTTTTTTTCATGTCCTTGGCCAGCTTATCGGATACATCCGTGGTAGCTGGGACCTCGGACAGGGATCTCCATTGATTTTGAATGGGTTTTCCGTCCACAAAATGCCAAATATAGTCAGAGAAAGATCCCTCCGTTTTTTGCACCTCCATGACCTTCCGGGCGTTGTTTATGGCTGCAGAAATCTTTAGCCGGTTACGGATGATCCCAGCATCCTGCAAAAGCACCTCGACCATGCTGTCCGGATAGGCAGCTACCTCCCGGTAGTCAAATCCGGCAAAGGCGTTTGCATATCCCTCGCGTTTTTTGAGTATGGTGGCCCAATTGAGTCCAGATTGGGCACTCTCCAGAACCAAAAACTCAAAATGCCTGCGATCATCGTACACAGGTACCCCCCACTCCTGATCATGGTACTGTCTATACATTTCAAAACCCGAACACCAAGGACAGCGGAATTGACTGGATTCGTGCATTTAAAAAGGGTTTATATTGGTAATTTTCTTTACAAATCTCGAACAACATGTAAAAATTTACAACCCCTATTAACGACTAAATAGGTTGATTCCCATTGCAATATTTGTTTCGATATATAGCTTTTTACGAATACTTTGAGGTGACTCCACTATGAACGGAAAATTTGATCCGGTAGAAGAAGCATAGTCGTATGCCCGCGCATATAACCTGAAAAAGGCACCATCTCTTCCAAAACCTAGACCAGCTTCATAATAGAGCCGATCCCTAATCGGAGTGTTAAAACTTAAAATATCTCCTTTAAATGTATTTGAGACAAGCTTTTCATTATTGTCTAAATATGAAAATTTTTTGCTCGCATCATTTCGATCGTATTCATGAAAAAAAACCGTCGATGATTGATTAAAGATAAATCCTGTTCCTGCGTCAGCAAAAAAAACATCTCCGATTGAAAATCGATAAAAGATCCCAGTACCCATGTATCGATGCCTCAATTCAATATCTCCGTCCTCTCTCAGCTTATACTCATCTTTCGTTGGATTTGAAACATATGAGTGGTTGATGAAGATATTTTCTCCGTTAGAGTCAAAGAGATTGCCTCGACTGCTATAGAACCATTTGCCATATACTCTGGATCTTGCAAATACTGGAGAAATTGCAATGCTTCCTCCGATATCTCCCGATACTCTTCTTCCAAGCCTTGACCAATTATCGTCTAAACTTTGTTTATAAAGCGTAAATCCACCGTCAATAACTACCGGACTGAGAACAAATGATGTACCTTTTGATTTTGTCACTGGTGGTGCAGAACTTTTTGAAAACTGGCTCCCGATAATAGCAGCACCGATTCCTAAAAGGATTCCCCCAGCTAAAATTTCACCCATAGCTGAACCCCGGCTGTTTTGCATTCTATCCTGCTCATTCCACCTTTCTAATCTTTGATTTCGAGAAAAATCCGTGTTGTTTCCAAAACCTTCATCTTGAGAAAAAAGGTATGAAGGCATAAGAAATGAACAAATAAGCATCCATATACATACGTCCTTAATTGAAAAATAGGAACCTGCTTTCATATACAAATGAAATTAAAGTTGGTAGATATATCTGCTAATGAAAGTTAGAAAAAAAAAAGAGATCTTTCAAAATTTTTTAATGAAAAAAGTATTTTTAGGCAAATCACTTTGGGTTTGGAATAAAAACCGCATTCGCCATCAAGAGCTTACCGCTTTCCCAGAAACCCCTAAACAAAGGGTTATCTACCAAGTAAACAAGGGATCCCTTTCCCAGGTTTTCTACGCCAAAAACCAGGGAACTTTCGAGCTTAGGCTTTGCTTTGTACCCAATGAATCCGGCTCTATGATGGTCTAAAGAAGGAATATAGCCCACATTGACTCCTTCCTGCCCTAGGTAGCTATATCGCTCACTACTGTTCTTCAACGTAAAATACTTATCGGTCAGTCCATAACCAAGCGGATGGGTTCCGTCTATCTGAACCTGTAGTACCGCTCCTATCACCTGTTCAGATACTTGAAGGCGCTCCCGCTCCTGAAAGGGTATCGTCAACTCCCATTCCGGCTGTTCTTCCTCATACTCCATCCTCCAGATCCGCTCCGCCTCTGTTCGGTACGTTTTCAAGCCGTAGCCTTCCTGGTCTACAAAAAGCCCAAGTGCCCCTTCCAAGGCTATCAGCCTCCCACCATTGTGCACCCAGTCGTTGAGTTGTTTATTGGCGGCTTGATCCAAGCTTCCATAATTTCCGGATGGTAGAACAATGACATCGTACATCGTCAGATCCATGGTCGGAATACGGGAGTGGTCCAATATGGAAATCGGATACTCGAGTTCTTGCTCGAAATAATGCCAAAGCTCGCCCAAGTTGAGCGAATTTACCTTTTCACCTCCTACCAATGCGATCTTGGGTGCCGATACCGTCCTCACCGCCGAGGAGCCAAAGTCCCTGCCAGCATCTACAAAGCCGGTAGTAGTTTTGCCCAGCCTGATTTCAAGCCTATTGGCAAGGTCTGTCACCCGTCGGTGAAAATCAGCGATCCGTTCATTGCCTCCTCGTGCAATGATCAAGGTTCCTGCCGGGTACGAGGTATCTCCCAAACGGAAAGTGGAGGAGGCCGTTCGGACACGTATGCCAGCCTGCAAGAGTTCTGAGAGAAACCGGGCATGCACCGTGGCGTTCCATGGGGCGAGATAGGCCAAGGTAACCGGATCCGGCTCATTGGGAACAAAGGCCTCTTTTTCAAAGGGACTATTTGGATCGAACCGGGATTTTACCGCATAGGCCTCGAGATTAAATGCATAGGGAAGAGCCCAAGTAGTAATATCATAAGTCAAGCTGTCGGTAAGCACCGTTTCGGGCTCCAGCAGTACCTGGGCAAGTACGGACTTGGGTTGATTGGTAGAAATAACGATATCTTCGGGCTGCAAAGAAAACGTTTCTTCTGAGCCATTGAGGTAATGAAAGCCCGTCAGGGAACGGCTAATTCCACCTCGTCCATACCAAATCCCGTTTCTATCCAACAAATCAAGAAAGGGTTGCACCCTCGCAGGCAAGTTGGACGCCCGAACAACAAAGGTTTGATGACTTGATTTTGGTCGGGACCGACTATTCCGAAAAAAGTTGGCGTATTCGTCTACAACTTGTTTTGCATGCTTGGAGGTAGTCTCTATGGCGGATAGGGCGGTGGTATGGTGATGGAGAATCCGTTCTGCCAGGGTGACAGTATCTCCCAAAGCATTCAGCATAGCCAATCCGGCCCTTCCCGAACCTCCCTGCTCGATGGTCATACCTATTGCCCCGGAATACATAGGATAGGTATCCCCATAGCTGGGGTAGAGTAGGTCAAAGTTTTCCTTGGTGTAGTAAAACCAGTTTTCTTGGTCAAAGTACGCAGCTGTGTTCCTTCCAAACCATTCCTGAAAGGTTACTTGAAACGGAGACAGCTGCTCATGCAGGGGCTCCGCAGCGGGCGCAAAGTAATAGGGATCGTCTATCCCCATCTCATGGAAATCCACATGCACCTGTGGCAGCCAGCGATTGTAGAGGGCCATCCGGTACCGGGATTCCTGTTGGGTTTGCCAAACCCAGTCCCTGTTGAGATCGAATAGATAGTGATTCGGCCTGCCCGACGGCCAGGGTTCCTGGTGTTCCATGGATTGGGGATCGGGCTGTAAATGGCGGTGGGCCTTTTGCATGTACCAGTTAACATAGCGCTCATGCCCGTCCGGATTAAGGCAGGGATCAATGACCACAAGGGTATTCTGCAGCCACTCAGATACCCTCGGCTGCTCCGGATCTACGAGTGCATAGAGCGTCATCATGGCCGCCTCGGAAGAAACGGCCTCGTTGCCATGTACGTTGTAGCTCAGCCAAGTGACGGGCACTTCTGTTTTTGGCTCCCCATCCAAAAGACCCGCCCTGCGGAGGTTGTCCTCCCGGATCTGCTCCGGCGAAGCAGCTTGTGTGTTGGCAGAAACAAAGGCCACCACCAAAGGCCTGTATTCCACACTCTCTCCATAATACTCCAGGCTAACTCCCTCGTTCAGCGAGGCCACGTGTTCGAAATAGGCAACTACACGATGGTGGGGGGTAAAGCGGCTCCCCAACTCATAGCCCAAAAATGCGTCAGGACTTTTCGTTTGAGCTTTTGCATGGCAAAAAAATGCCAAAAAAATAGAAGCCAAATAGGTAGATCTCATTTAAACGCTGGTTTAGTTCGTAGGAAGATTTTCTGCCGGCCCTTGGTAGCATACCTATCCAAAAAAGCCTAATCTGGGTAACTTACATGTTTCTGATAGCTTCTTTTCGGGGAATCGCGATGCTCCACATCCCTCTCAATTCACCCGCCTTGTACCCCGTAGCTTTGTCATGCGGATACTTCTCGCTTATCTTGGCCAGGGTGCTTTCTTCGATCTCGGAACCAGGATCTCCATGGCAGCTGAGGCAGATCCCACCCGGTATTACGATAGCTTTGGTATAAAGTAACACTTCTCCATTATCCAGCTTTTGGATGTTGGGCTGATTTTCCATCCCTTGCGCTAGGTTATAGGCGTAGGCCTCCAACAGGTTCTTTTCCATGTCATTGGGAGCGTTGGCCGGGTTACGGTTTTTCAGCGAGACCCTTTTCACCGCCACGCGATGCTTTTCGGCTACTTCCTTTGTAATGGGTAGGGCTTCGGCATGACAAAAATCCACCGCTCCGGCCAACCCTCTATCGGCTATCACTTTTTGAAGCGTTTCCACCAGGGATTTCTGGGCCTCTGCACTGATTTGATCGCCCCATTTCATTGCGAATTCGACCAATTCAGCCTCATTGACCTTTTTGATTTCGGTGGACTTTTGGATCTCCCGAAAAGTCTCCCGATCCACGGACTTTTCCGAGCCGCATGAGATCAACAGTGCAAAGAAGAAAATGTAGAAGATAACCTGAGGTTTCATAATAGCTCTTTATGATTGATTACCCGAAAATAGCAAATTTCCCCACGCCTTGATCCCCTCCACCCAACAATTCGCCGCGGTTCTGACAATACTCTCGAAAAAGAAACATCCAATCCACATTATTTCTTAATTTTGCGCTCCAAAAAGACTGTTTATGCTTGACAAATTAGAAGCCATCAAAGATAGGTTTGAGGAGGTGGGCCAACTGATTATCCAGCCGGATGCCATGTCCGATATGGGTAAGTACACCAAGCTCACCAAGGAGTACAAAGACCTTGAAAAGGTGGTGGAAGTTTATAGGGAATACAAACTGGTTCTTGAAAACTTACAAAGTACCAGGGCCATACTCGATAAGGAAAAAGATCCTGACTTCCGGGAGATGGCCAAGCAGGAGTTGGACGAGCTGAGGGAAAAGCAGGAAACCATGGAATCAGATTTACGCGCCATGTTGATCCCCAAGGATCCCAACGACAGTAAAGACTGTATATTGGAAATCCGCTCCGGTACCGGAGGTGACGAAGCGGCCATTTTTGCGGGCGATCTATTCCGCATGTACCAACGCTTCTGCGAAAAGCAGAACTGGAACCTCACGGTGCTGGACTTGACCTTTGGCACCGCCGGCGGATACAAAGAGATTATCAGTACCGTATCAGGTGCCGATGTGTATGGCATGTTGAAATACGAATCAGGAGTGCACCGGGTGCAGCGGGTACCTGCTACCGAAACCCAGGGCAGGGTTCACACTTCCGCTGCAACCGTAGCAGTACTGCCCGAAATGGAGGAAGTGGACGTACAATTGGATATGAACGATATCCGCAAAGACACCTATTGTTCCTCCGGCCCAGGAGGTCAATCGGTAAACACCACGTATTCCGCGGTACGTCTTACCCACACGCCCACTGGCATAGTAGTCACCTGCCAGGACCAGAAGTCCCAGATCAAAAACTTTGAAAAAGCACTCAAAGTACTTCGAAGCCGTATATACGAAATAGAATTGGCCAAACACAACGAGGCAGTAGGTGCGCAGCGAAAATCCATGGTAGGAAGCGGAGACCGTTCGGACAAGATCAGAACCTACAATTACCCCCAAAGTCGCGTTACCGACCACCGCATCAACAAGACCGTTTATAACCTGCCTGATGTGATGGAGGGTAACATTGAAGAATTTATTCAGGCGCTGCGTTTTGCGGAAAACGCCGAGAAAATGAAATCCGGTGGTATGGATGACTAAACCATTCGGTTTCCGGCAATCTTCTGTTACCCTACTTGAATCGTTTCCGCATCCCTTTGCTAATTTTATCCCATTCGCATGATTTCAGTTGACAATATTTCCGTTTTGCATGGTGGCAGGGCACTCTTCAGCGATGTGTCTTTCTCCATCAACGAAAACGACAAAATAGCCCTTATGGGCAAAAATGGTGCAGGCAAATCAACGATGCTAAAGATTATCGCCGGCCAGACAAAGCCTTCCAAGGGAGGAGTATCCGCTCCAAAAGATGCAGTAATTGCCTACCTGCCGCAGCACCTGCTTACCTCCGACGACTGTTCCGTAGCAGAGGAAACCGCCAAAGCTTTCGCCTATTACCTTGGTATGAAAGAGGAGATAGATCGGCTGAACGATGAACTGGGTGTCCGAACGGATTATGACTCGGAAGATTACTACAAGATCATCGAAAAAGTATCCGAACTAAGTGAGAAGTTTTACGCCATCGAGGAGATCAACTACGAGGCAGAGGTAGAAAAAGTCCTTATGGGGTTGGGGTTTATGCGCTCCGATCTGACCCGACCCACTTCCGAGTTCTCGGGAGGCTGGCGGATGCGGATTGAACTGGCCAAAATTCTCTTGCAAAAGCCAGATCTGATCCTGCTGGACGAGCCCACCAACCACCTGGACATAGAATCCATCCAATGGCTGGAGGATTTTCTGACCGAAAAAGCCAAAGCCGTTGTGGTCATTTCCCACGACCGTGCCTTTGTGGACAATATTACCAACCGTACCATCGAGGTGACGATGGGTAGGATCTACGATTATCGGGCCAAGTACAGCCACTACCTCGAACTCCGCAAAGAGCGTAGGGAACAGCAACAAAAACACTACGAGGAGCAACAGAAGATGATTGCCGAAACCCAGCAATTTATCGAGCGTTTTAAAGGGACCTATTCCAAGACCCTTCAGGTACAATCCCGTGTGAAGATGCTGGAAAAACTGGAGATTGTGGAGGTGGATGAGGTTGATAATTCGGCACTGAGATTGCGCTTTCCGCCGTCTCCCCGCTCTGGAAAATATCCAGTGGTTGTGGAGGACATGTCAAAGGCTTATGGAGATCATATCGTTTTCAAGAATGCGTCTATGACCATTGAAAGGGGACAGAAAGTCGCATTTGTCGGAAAAAACGGGGAAGGAAAATCGACCATGGTAAAGGCTATTATGGGCGAAATAGACTTTGACGGAAAATGTGAGCTTGCCCAGAACACGCAGATCGGTTATTTCGCGCAAAACCAAGCCTCATTGCTGGACGAAAGCCAGACCATTTTTGATACCATCGATCAGATTGCGGTAGGGGAAATCAGAACAAAAATCAAGGACATGTTGGGTGCCTTTATGTTTGGCGGGGAAGAGTCGGCCAAGAAGGTCAAAGTATTGTCCGGAGGAGAAAAAACCCGCCTTGCCATGATGAAGCTGCTGTTGGAACCGGTAAATCTGCTTATTCTGGATGAACCTACCAACCATTTGGATATGAAAACAAAAGACATCATCAAAGACGCCCTGAAGGCCTTTGATGGTACGCTGATCGTCGTTTCCCACGACAGGGACTTCCTGGACGGCTTGGTAACAAAGGTGTTTGAATTTGGCAACAAGCGGGTTCGTGAGCACTTTGAGGACATCAACGGTTTTCTTCGGAACAAGAAGTTGGAAAACCTTCGGGAAGTAGAGCGAAAACAATAAAGGCAGACAACTGTTAGAAGATCAACAATGAATGCCCTTAATCTGGTACGAGGGTTCAGGCATTTAATAGTAACCAAGGAGAAAAACGTATGGAAGAAGTTCTAAAAAATTGGGAGCGGGCAAAAGCGTATACAAAGGAGTATCTTGACGCGATGCCGGAAGACAGTTATCTTTTGAAGCCTACGCCGCTGTGCCGTTCCTTTGCCGATCAGATGCTTCACTTGGCAGACGGCAATTTTTCCTTTGCCGCGCTGGCAGCTGACGTATCCTGCCCAGTGGCGTTTGGTGAGTGCGAACAGGGCAAAGATAAATCAAAGGCCAACGTCACCAAATGGGTCATGGAAAGCTACGATTTTGTGATCGAACAACTCAACGGATTGAGCGATGACGATTTTACGGCTGTTACCACGCTATTTGGCAGGTATAAAATGAGCAGGAGGGCGGTATTTGATTCCCTATATGAACACCAAACCCATCACCGCGGCCAAGCGACCGTTTACCTTCGCTTGGCGGGAATCGTACCACCCGGTCAAAAGTTATTTTAAAAGTATATTTTCCTCCCTGCCTGGAAGGAAAGAGTCCACCATTCCTGTAAAACCACAGATGCCCCCTTTGGGATCCCAACCTGTGAAAATCATACGAATATTGGGCTCGGAATGTACTAGTCGGAGCTTTCTTAACCTAGTTGAAAGAGCTTTTGGTTGCAGAGGTGCAGAATATTCCCCGATGACGAAAAACTCCTTGGAAGCAAATAACTTGTAGTCGTACCTTTTGACCGAATCTAACCAAAGCTCAACTTCCAAATGTTCTCTTTAGTAAACACCGATGCCCTTAGGCAGGTAGTACCCTTTTTGTTATTTTTATTTTTGGCTATTCCGGGCTATTCCCAACAGAACAGGCAGCTTTCGGGAAAAGTCATAGACACCGATACCCAGGAGGGATTGGAATATGCTTCGGTGGCGGTATATTCTCCCTCAGATTCAAGTTTGGTCGCCGGAGGAGTTACTGATAGTATGGGTTCTTTCTCCCTAGAAGTAAACCCCGGTACCTATTTTGTTCGCCTGCGATTCATCGGCTATAAAGAGCGGGTATTGAATGGTGTTCAGGTAGGTCAAGCTGGGGCTTCCCTTGGCACCCTTTCGTTGGATTTGGGGGAAGAATCCCTCGGAGAAGTGGTCGTAGCCGCTGATAAGCTCGCCGTAAGACATCAGATCGACCGGCAAGTATATGGAACCTCCGACTTTCAAGCAGCTGTGGGTGGGACAGCTACCGATCTGCTGAGAAACCTTCCGGCGATGTCGGTGAATGCCGAAGGAGAGATTTCCTTTCGGGGGACATCCGGCTTCGTGATCCTGATAGATGGCAAGCCAATACAGGCTGATGCAGCCGGCCTTTTGAACCAGTTGCCGGCAAATGCCATCGAAGACATAGAAGTGATTACCTCTCCTTCTGCCCGTTTTGACCCGGAAGGCAAGGCAGGAATCATCAACATTGTCACCAAAAAAGGCGCTACCGATGGGACCTATCTACTCGTCAATGTGCTCGGCGGGGCGCCTAGCCTTGATCTGCATGGTAACGAGCGGTCTCCGCAACGGTATGGTGGGGACTTTACCCTAAGCATGAAAAAAAACAAATGGGATATTTCGGTAGGCGCGGATTACAACAGGAACGACGTGGCCGGCTACAGGGACGGACAGGTAGAGACCTACCTAGATAATACCGTCACCTCGTTCCCATCTGTCGGAGAGAGAAGTTACCGAAAGGAGAATTACTCCGGCAGGGCGTTAGTGGGCTACACCATCAACCCCCAACATGCCATCAATGCTTCTGCCTATGGAGGAACGCGGGTGGAAACCCGCTACGCAGATATTTCGTACTCACAGACCCGTACCCGGGTAGGAGAAGAGACACCCTTTGATGCCCTCAATTATTTTAATATGAACGAACGGGAGCGCCGCAGCCAGTTTTTTGTGGGAAGCTTGGATTATACCGCTGTGTTTGCCAACAAATCATCCCTGAGCGTCTCCGGTCTTTACGAGTATACCAACCTGACCGGTCCGACACGTAACCTCAACCTAAATCCCCTAAATTACGCGGATACGCTGGACTACTTGGCGATGGACGAACTGAATCCGCTGAATGGAACGCGAATCAACGTAGATTATACGTTGCCACTCAGCGCATCATCCGCGTTAAGCACGGGCTATCAATACCGTCACCTTAGGCATGTCGGTGAGTTTGCCTTTCGGCAGAAGATTTTGGGAACCGGAGAGTTTGAGGAAATGCCGGAATTTGGCAGTGATATAGATTTGTTTCGTACCATCCATGCGGTATACGGCGAATACCAGTATAGGTCCGAAGACCTTTCAGTCACAGCGGGTCTAAGGGTAGAGGATACCGACAGGCGATTGGATGATTATGGGCAGCAGCAAAGCTACGACCTCCAGTTGCTCAATCTATTTCCCAGTCTCAGTATCAACTACGACACAGAAAAGGGCATTACCTGGAAAGGAAGCTACAGCCGTAGAATCGAGCGCACCACCACTTCTATGATGAATCCTTTCCTATCCCGAAGGCACTCCGAGGTATTGGAGGTGGGCGATCCCGAACTGCTGCCCGAATTGGTCGACGCCGTGGAGGTAGGTCTGGTGAAGAACTTCGAACGCCACTCGGTGTTTGCCAATGCCTATTACCGGCGGGTGCGGGATGCCATCAACCGGGTAAATACGGTCTACAACGACTCCATTTTGCTTCGCGTCTATACGAATGCCGGCGTATCCCAAGTATACGGTGCGGAGGCCGGAGCAGATTTAGAACCTACCGATAACTGGAAAGTATACGTAGGTGGTACGCTGTATTATTTTGATCTTCAGGGAGCGGCAGTCGGTCAGCAGGTACGCCGAAACAGTTGGAACTATTCTTTCAACGTGAATAGCAGCTGGAATTTGGGCAAGGATTGGAACTTGGTCTTTAACCTGAATTACCTTTCCCGCATCATTACGGTACAAGGCGAAGACAGCCGGTTTTTCTCTCCCAACACAACCCTCAAAAAATCCTTGCTGGGCAAACGCCTGGATCTCGCTTTGCAATGGCGCAATATGGGCATGGGCGTTTTGGATTCTAACCGACAGCGTATCAGCGGAAGTGGGGAGGGGTTTTTCACATCTACCCACTACATATACGAACGAGACGTTATTTTACTTACTGCGTCGTACCGAATCAATCAGTTAAGCAAAAAGCTTAACTTTACAAAGAGTGAGTTTGGGGATAGGGAGTTTTGATTTCTGGGGAATCTTTTGGTCTGATATTCCACACTACAACATACCTCTGTAGTAGATTCATCGCTGTTCAGGTCTGCGTATAACCTTTCAGACTTTGGAACTTTTAAGACATCTGTATTTAGCACAGTTGCTTCCTCATTCATGCACTGTAGATGCCCTTCAGCCAAAAAGAACAGATCCAAAAATTCGTTGGTATTACCAATGAATGGATTCCACTAGCCTCCAGTACCATACTTTGCCGCCCATGCCAACTGCCCCGCATGATATGCCGTGTGAGTGATGATCCTTCCCAGTGCCTCTGCTTTGGTCTTTTCTCCGAACTCCTGTGTTTTTATGACACGGTTCCAATCGCTTTGATTTTCCAGCGCTTTTTCCAGCTGAATACCTGCTTCCTCCACAATAGCCATCAGAGATTCCAGCTCGGTCCATTCACCGGTGTCCCTTTGCGCTTTCAAGGTCTTGGCATCAACTTTTACCTCCACATTTCCAAACACATTTTTGGCAAAAAGCAACTCGACTTCTGCGATGTGCCGTATCAGGAACCCTACTGAATTTGGAGAATTACCCAGCTTTTTAGGTAAGTCTTCCGGTTTAATGAATTTCAGTTGATTGGTCATTCGGGTACGTCCTTCTTTCCAGAGTTCGATCAATGCTTTCATATGATTATAATTGTTTTTTAGCGGTCACAACTTGTCTCGGTTTATCGCACTGCCCGCCTTTCCGGTAGGCACGCTCGATTTCATTTGGTATTAGTAAATACGATAGCCTATCCATTAACTGATCAATTAAGCCGGTGACCCTTTTTTTCCGGGATAGATCAAATCTGCCTACCCATCGGCGACCTGAGGTGTGCATACAATCGGACCCTGACGGTAATATACCACATTTATTTCGTGTCCACAATTTTTTCTAATTGATTAAATCTTTTGAAAACAACCATATTCATCGTAATATTGCGATAATATAATAGACCAATTCGGATTCAGCTAAAAGGAACCGGATCATGGCGAGGAAAAAACAAAACGGGACCATAAACTGACTAAATGAATCGTCCATCTAATTTCTAACCGTCCCCAAAATGGGTGTAACCAAATCTAACCTGTTTACAGAAAAACAAAACGAACTGGCAAAAGTCGCCAAGGTCTTTGCCCATCCTGCCCGTATCGCTATTCTCGAATACTTGATAAAGGCTAATTCATGCATTAACGGAGATCTGGTACAGGAACTTGGGTTGGCGCAGGCTACCATCTCCCAACACCTCCGCGAACTCAAGGAAATAGGCTTGATAAAAGGCAGTATAGAAGGCGTTTCTTTGAATTATTGTATTGATGCTGTCCGTTGGGCAGAGGTACAAAATCTATTTCAGGAATTATTTGACGGCTTTCCAAAAATATCCGGCTGTTGCTAGGACTTAGGGACACAACGTTTGAAAAAAAATAGATCTATAAAAATGAAAACATCCGAGTTTATCAAAATCCTTCGCGAGAACCCAGATAAGGCACTCTTATTTGAATATCAACCTAATCAATTTGTGAGAACTGACTACCATATCACGGAAATCAAAAATGTCACCTTTGACACGGTGGATTGTGGGGGGATTCGCAACGAATGGTCTGAAGTACATGTGCAATTATGGGAAAACCAAATCCCGGAACCTAATCACTTGTTGGATACAACCAAAGCACTTACCATTTTTGAGGTCGTCAATAAGGTAAGACAAACCTACCCAGAAGCTGAAATACGGTTTGAATATGGTAATTCACTATTCCCGACCGCCGTTCTTCCCGTGCACCAAATCAAAGACACCGGCAATACACTGATTGTTCAGCTGGTTCCCGACCAAACAACCTGCAAAGCAAAAGATCGCGCTACCACAGCCGAGGAGAAAGCTGCGGCATGTTGTGGGCCAGTTTCCAAAAAACCAAAAATCAGCCTATCCATGGCCTCACTCCAAGCTACCAATAGTTGTGAACCGGGTTCGGGCTGTTGTTGAACTAACCATACGACACGAAATAGCAAACACAAGGGACTAATAGCAAAGAAATTGGCAATCCCGATAATTTGGATACCATCTCAACTTATAGAACTATGAGCCTATACCCACCCCTACAAGCGTACATCGAGCGAGCACAGGCACTGCCGATTGGGGAAGAACGCAAAAGGATCCTTCAAGTGCTGATTGACTATGTACAGCAAAAAATCGATCAAGGCCAGGACATCAACCTGAATTTTATCTGCACGCACAATTCCCGAAGAAGCCAATTTTCCCAGCTATGGGGGAAGGTAGCAGCTACGTACCACGGCATAGATATGAACTCCTTTTCAGGAGGGGTGGAGGTAACTGCCTTCAATGAGCGGGCTGTGGCCTCCATCCGAAGATTTGGGTTCAAAGTCACGAAAAAAGGGGAAGCCAATCCAACCTATTTTGTATTCTTTTCCGATGATGAAGATCCAATTGTCACATTCAGCAAAGTATTTGATGATGCAGCGAATGCGCCTACCGCTTTTGCCGCAGTGATGACCTGTTCCCATGCAGATGAAAACTGCCCCTTCATTCCGGGGGCTGAGGCCAGGATTCCAGTCCGGTACGAAGACCCGAAAGCTTATGACGATACGGAACTGGAAGAAGAGAAATACGATGAACGATCACTGCAGATTGCTTCGGAAATGCTTTACGTTTTTTCACGTATTAAGAAGAAATAACAGAACATGGCAACTAGCAAAAAAATCGCCTTTTTCGAAAAATACCTCAGCGTATGGGTTGCACTTTGTATAGTTGTAGGGATTCTTATAGGACATGTAGCCGGAGATGATATAACCGCACTTTCTGATTTGGAAATCTACAATGTCAACCTCCCGATAGCGATCCTTATTTGGCTGATGATCTACCCCATGATGTTGCAGATTGACTTTGGCAGTATCAGGGGAGTTGGCAGGGCTCCAAAAGGTTTGATTTGGACATTGATCATAAACTGGCTGATCAAGCCGTTCACGATGGCATTTTTCGCTTGGGTTTTCTTTGACCAATTGTACTCCGCCTACATAGAGCCCGATTTGGCCGGAGAATACATTGCGGGGGCTATCCTCTTAGGGGTTGCCCCTTGTACCGCAATGGTGTTCGTATGGTCCTATCTGACGGATGGTGATCCCAATTATACCTTGGTTCAAGTATCGGTCAACGATCTGATCATTTTGGTGGCCTTTGTTCCCTTGGTTGGCTTGCTTTTGGGCATCACCAATGTAAGCGTACCTTATGAAACCTTGGTGGCCTCGGTCGTGATATTTGTGGTGATTCCACTACTGGCGGGTGTGATTACCAATAAGGCGTTGATTGCCAGAAAAGGAGAAACTTGGTTTAAAAACCAATTCTTACCGCAATTCAAACCGGTGAGCGTAGTGGCATTACTGCTTACATTGATTCTGCTTTTTGCATTCCAAGGCCCCAATATCCTGAATAACCCCCTGATCATCCTACTGATAGCTATTCCGCTAATCATTCAAACCTACTTTATTTTCTTTTTGGCTTGGTTTGGGGGTAGAAAACTTAAGCTTAACCATGCGGTCTGCGCACCTGCTTCCATGATTGGCGCAAGCAATTTCTTTGAGTTGGCGGTGGCAGTAGCTATTGCCTTATTTGGTCTTGAAAGTCCTGCTGCTTTGGTGACCGTGGTTGGGGTTTTGGTGGAGGTTCCCGTAATGTTGCACTTGGTGAGGATAGCGAACAAGTGGAAGTACTAGGAGCAACGCATCAATCATACGGCTAAACCGCGCTAGACGCATGCAAACGAAGCCACCACCTACCTTCTTCCGGATAACCTCCGGTCAATGGACGCATATCCGCCCCCTCGGAATATCAGGAATAGACTGCCCAACAGCATGCTCCAATCGGTTCTGCTGCCGTGCATCATTTCCCAAAATCCCTGTTCCTGAAGTACCACCGATTTTGTGGTCGCGATCGCCACCACCATGATTACCAGGGTAGGCAGGGCTGCCAGGCGGGTAAACAATCCAAGCAGGATTAGCAGCCCAGAAAGAATTTCAAACGTCCCCACAAAACTCCCCAGAAACTCCGGGTTTGGCAGGCCGATCTTCGCAAACCGCCCCGAACCACGGACCGCCGGAAAAAGAAACTTCTGTATACCTTCGGAAAGAAAAACCGCCCCTACCATCAAACGAATCAAAATGGTGGTCTTTGAATTATCAGTTCGTAAAAGGAAATCAAGCATAGGCGAGTTTTTGGGGTAAATATACAAATCTGAACCATACATAGCCAGGTTGGATCAACTAGCGACCAGGTCTCACCTTTCGAATAAAGTCTTTGATGGGTGTTGGTTGTAGCTTCTTTGCCTTTTTCCGCTTCGCTTTGGCCTTTTGCCGCTTCCTTTTATTCTGTTCAGACCCCGTAACCATCACAGAACGTACCGATAAACCCACCTGACCTTGATACCAAGGATCTCGACCGGTGAGGTTTAGGTTAGGCTTGTAATCCAGAGATACTGTCATACGTAGCAAAGTCATTTCCACTCCCGCCAATCCATCAATACCAAAGGTAGGATTGCCATAGGTATGTATGATTTGCATGGATTCGGGTATTTTTTGACGGCTTTCCTCTACGCCCATGGAAAGCCCTCCCCCATAGTAGTAGTTGAACCTTTTGGAAACCATCGGTCGATGCCGGGCAAGGAGAAGATGGGCTGTCGTATTGGATGCAAAGTCAGACTGAAGAATTCCCTCGGCGGTCAGGCCTTTGGCCAATCGGTGTTTGGCGGAAACACCCACCGTGCGGAAGGAATTATTATTGCCCAGGCGTATGCCCACTGCCGTGCCATAACTCTGCGCCTTTACGGGAGTCCCGCACCCAAAAAACAACAAAAGTAAAAACGGCAACCCAAGCACAATCCTTACCATATGTCTATAATTGTCTTTTTTCCCAGCGGTAACATGTGTACCAGCGGCAGTCCTGATCCAGCATAGAACCCAGCACCTGACTGCCGTCCGGCAAATGGTTGACAGGGATCAGGCATACAGGTTAACATCCTACCTTTGCCCAAGAAAAGCCGGCTTTTACCTTTAACTAAAACCATACCAAAAACCGAAAATCACGGAATTTGGTGGCTTATCTCTGGATATCCGGTACCTAGACAACTAATTTGTTTAAATAGCCGTTAATTTTTTAACTTTATAACACCAATTAAACCAAAACCGATATGAACTACCTTGTCGCAATTATGTTAGCAATGTTTACTTTTTCCGTCAACGCTCAAAGCATCGAAGGGGCCTGGAAGCTTACCCATCAAAACGGCAAGCCGGTAGCTGACCGGGAGTACATCAAAATTTACCAGGATGGTTACTTTGCCTACGGTGCGAAAGAAGTAGGCACGAACAAATTCCTACATGCAGGTGGCGGGCTTTTTACCATCGATGGCAGCAATTATACCGAACAGTTGGATTTTTTCACGGCTGATCCCGACCAAGTGGGAACCAAAAACCAATATAAGATTGACTTTACCAACGATAAAGTGGTGATTTCCGGTAAGGTAAAGGGCAAGGATTTGATAGAAATTTGGGAACGGGCAGGTGATCGACGCGATGACCTTACGCAAAATTGGGTGATCACCGGTCGAAAAGTAGATGGCAACGTAAGTACAATGACTCCCGGGGCACGGAGAACCGTAAAAATACTTTCGGGAGGTCGGTTTCAGTGGATTGCGTTCAATTCAGAGACAAAGGAATTTAGCGGTACAGGTGGGGGAACCTACGAGGCCAAAGATGGCAAATATACAGAGCACATTACCTTTTTTTCGCGGGATGACAGCCGCGTGGGTGCATCGCTAAGCTTCGACTATGAGGTAAAGGATGGCCAATGGCACCACAGTGGATTGAGTTCTACCGGCAATCCTATCTACGAAATCTGGTCTGCCTACCGTGAAGCGTATCTAAATAAAAAATAGGTACTCCGACCGCCATTCGTTGGCTGTTTTCCCTTAATTTCGGCCAAAAAAAGTCACCATGATCGCAGAAAAAGATAAAGTAGTATCCATTACCTATGAATTACACGTAGACGATGGAGAAAACGGCAAGGAGTTTTTTGAGCGGGTAGATGAAGCCCAACCCTATGCGTTCTTGTTTGGAGCGGGGAATATCCTGTCAAAAATGGAGGAAGCCATTGCCGGTAGGTCGGTGGGCGATACCTTCGAGGTGGCTATAGATTTTGAAAATGGCTACGGAGACTACGATGAAAGCCGGAAAATGATCATTCCCAAGTCAGCCTTTAAAGAGAATGGCCAGAAACAGCGCCATCTGATGAAAGTAGGCAATGTGGTATCCATGCAGGATGATCAGGGCAACCCCCTGCGAGGGGAAATTCTCAGAATCGATTACCGGGGGGTTTTGATGGATTTTAATCCACCGTTGGCAGGCTACGATCTATACTTCTCCGGAAAAATCGTGGGCATTCGGGACGCCGATCCATCCGAATTGGAGCACGGACACGCACATGAACCGGGAGGACATGTTCACTGATCCGGTTAGTAAATGCCTTGAAATGCAAGGTCCCGTGGGGAAATAATCTCCACGGGACTTATTTTTTGCCTAGACGTTGAAACGCTTTTAACGTGAGACCTCTCCTACTGCATACTAGGTGCAATCATTATTTTTGCCTTACCGCATAATCCACCGCCCTAGCTGCCAAGGCCATATAAGTCAGGGAGGGGTTTTGAGTACTGGTAGAGGTCATACAGGCACCGTCAGTCACGTATACGTTTTGGCAGGCATGCAATTGGTTCCATTTATTCAGCAGCGAAGTTTTGGGATCATGGCCCATACGCACGCCACCCATCTCATGAATATCCAGGCCCGGGGCACGTTTATCATCCCGTGTGCGTATGTTCTTAAAACCCGCGGCATCAAACATCTCGGATACCTGCTCCAGGTAATCCTTGATCATAGCTTCATCATTCTGGTCATAATCTACGGACACATGCAACAGCGGAATGCCCCACTCATCCTTTCTATCAGGATCCAACGTTACGTAGCTTTCCTCCTTTGGGATGGTTTCGCCCATCATATGCGAACCAACGCGCCAAGGGCCCCACTGTGGGTTGAGCAGGTTTTTTTCAAGGTTTTCGCCTATATCGGATTGGTCGGAAAGAATTGCCCTGCTTCCGCTAAACCCGGCTGCATAGCCCCTCAGGAAATCTGTTTCCTGACGGAGGACGTTTCTGAATCTAGGAATATAACCCCCATTGGGACGTTTGCCCTGGGTGGTAAACTCCTGCAATCCATCGTATTCGGCAGACACGCCCGCCCGGTAATTATGAAAGGCTATGTATTTGCCCAATAACCCGTTGTCATTACCCAAGCCATTTGGAAAGCGGCGCGAGATCGAATTGAGCAGCACCAAGTTTGTGTTCAGGGCACTGGCATTAAGAAAGATCAAATCAGCGTAGTATTCCGTAGTCTCCTTGGTTAGGGCGTCGATGACCACGACTCCTTTGGCACGTCCCTTCGCCTCGTCATAGAGGATAGAGTGGACTACTGCGTTGTTTTGCAGGGTAAGGTTACCGGTTTTCATGGCCCAGGGCAGCGTAGACGAGTTACTGCTAAAATATCCTCCAAAAGGACAGCCACGCTGGCACAATACCCTGTGTTGACAGAGGGCCCTTCCCTGCTGTGCATAATACTCGGCATTGCCGGTGATATGGGCACAACGCCCTATAATAACGTCCCTGCCAGGATAATTTTTTGATACTACTCCCTTGAAATAGTTTTCCACGGCCGATAGCTCCATGGCCGGCAGAAACTCCCCATCCGGAAGATGCGGGAGACCATCCCGATTTCCCGATACGCCAATGAACTTTTCCACATGGCTGTACCAAGGAGCCAAATCCTTATACCGAATTGGCCAATCGACCGCAAATCCATCCCGTGCGGGCCCTTCGAAATCGAATTCACTCCAACGCTGCACTTGCCTGGCCCAAAGCAGGGATTTTCCGCCTGTCTGATATCCACGGATCCAATCAAACGGCTTATCCTGCACGTAAGGATGTTCGGTGTCCTTTACAAAGAAGTGTTCGGTGTCCTCCCGGAAGGCATAGCAACGGCTCACGACTGGGTTCTCCTTTTGAATACTGGCAGGTATGGTGCCCCGATGTTCAAACTCCCAAGGCTTTAGATTCGTTGTGGGATAATCCTTTAGGTGCTCTACCGACTTGCCCCGCTCCAGGACAAGCGTTTTCAGACCCTTTTCGGTAAGCTCCTTGGCGGCCCAGCCTCCACTCATACCTGAGCCAATGACGATGGCGTCGTAGGAATTTTCCTTTGTGTGCTTGATATTAAGATTAGCCATTGGTGTTTATTCGTTCTATTTCCGCTATGTTCACCGAACCCCTGTACCCCCCGGGTATCATGTTGTAGGGCATAATTTCAGTCATGTAGTAGGAAGAAGTTAGGTAGCCCTGTAGACCGAAGCGCTTGGCGGTGGCCAAAAATTCCCGGATAGCATCCGGGGCTGTTGGCATTCCATCCTTACTGATTGCCCGCCTAAAGGCTTCGGCACCTTCCTTGGCATCCATCTCACCAAATGATTTACCGAAGGCTTTCTTACTGTAGCTTTCCACTTCCCTGAGTCCTTTTGTAAAAACGCGCTGCTCCTCTTCCGTGAGGCAATCGTTTGCCATTACCAACACAAAATCCTGCAAATCCAGCTCTTCTGCCTTTTTCAAATGGACTCCCGGAAAGACGATATTCAAGATAGCACGTAGGGCATTGCGATCCGATTCGTTGATTTGTAGGTTCTGGTACGCTTCAAGGACTGATTCTTGGCTGAAATCACAGGAAGGGATAAGGATAGCACCTCCCGTAATGAGCGCCAATTGTTTTAGGGCTAATCTTCTATCCATGAGTCTAAAGTTCAATAGTTGTCAGTTGGCCAAGTTACCGTTTTTTGACAAATCCCCGAAGCTTTTTTTGATCGGTATCTCCACTGGATTAAAAATGGTCTAAATTTACGCAGTTACCAGAGTCCCCGGTTAAAAAATTAAAATTCCCATGAAGAATAAAATTGTCTATTACTGTTGCATCCTGCTATTTCCTGTTGTCCTAGAGGCGCAAACCATCATTCGCGTGGTGGATGGCAAAAGCGGGGATCCGATTCCCTTTGTTTTTGCCAAGCTGAACAACCAACGCAGCTTTGTATCGGATGAAACAGGAAGGATAGAGGTAGCACTCCCGCAGGCAGCTGAGATGATTTTTACACATGTAGCCTTCCTTACCAAAACTGTTGAAATCCCGGCTGCGGGGGAGTTAGATGTTCAATTAGAACGCTCCGATAACACGCTGGCGGAAGTGGTGGTCTCTTCGTTCGAGTCGGAGCGTCCCCTACTGGTACAGGCCGCCGGGGTCGTTCGGGTAGCGGAAAGCGAGCTGGCACGTTTTAACGAAACATCTGTGGTACATGCTTTCAACACCAAACCAGGTGTGCGGGTTGAAGAGCGCGCGCCGGCTTCTTATCGCATATCGATACGGGGAAGTTCACTAAGGTCTCCCTTTGGCGTGCGAAATATCAAAGTCTATTGGAACGACATCCCCTTCACCGGCGCCGATGGTACTACTCCGCTGAATATTCTGGATTTGTCGAATATTGAAAATACAGAAATCATTAAGGGGCCTGCGGGAAGTATCTATGGAGCAGGAAATGGCGGTGTGATCAGTTTCAGCAGCAAGCAACAGGTGGATGAAAACCGAATCAGTACCGATCTTTCCGCGGGTGACTTTGGATTGGTTCGCTATCGATTAGGCGTACAGCAGCAGCTTGAAAACGGGGGCATCAGCGTTTCCTATGCCAAGCAGAAAGCCGACGGCTACCGGGATCATACCGCGATGGATCGGGAAGTATTCCAGATGGCAGGCACCTTCAACCCCTCGGACAAGCAGCGTATCAATACGCAGCTTCTCTATTCCGATCTTTTTTATCAGCTCCCTGGTGCCCTTACTGCGGCGCAACGGGACGAGAATCCCCGACAGGCCCGACCAGGGTCGGCCTCCCAAAATGCTTCCATCGCACAAAAATCGATGTACGGCACCATTGGCCACGAGTACCTGTTCAGTCCCCAAACAGCCAACAGAACGTCCTTTTACATCAATACCACCGATTTTGAAAACCCCTTTAACCTGGACTACAAAAAAGAAACCCAATTCAGTTACGGTGGTCGGACAAGCTTCACTCACAATGGAACCTTGGGCGCTATTCCCGTAAGGTTGATAGCAGGCGGTGAATACCAGCTGGCAAAGGCGGCGGCACAAAATTTTGGAAACCGGAACGGCGTAGCGGACACAATCCGGTTTAGTGACGACTTGATCACCAGTACTGCTTTTCTTTTTCAGCAGATCGAGGCGGAACTGACCGAAAGGCTGTTACTCACCCTGGGTCTAAGTGAAAATTTCTCCAATTACAATATTTCCAGGAATATCGACGCACTCCGCCGAACCCCTTCGTCTGCTCAACGCCGCTTTGATCCCGTTGTAGTACCCCGAATCGCTCTTTCTGCCAAACTGAGCGAAACCTCAGCTGTTCATGGCAGTATATCCTCCGGGTTCTCGCCTCCCACGATAGACGAGGTACGGACCAACGAGGGGAGTATCAACTTGGATCTAGAAGCCGAAAAGGGCATCAACTACGAAGTCGGATACCGATCCAGTTATGCCAATGGAATGATCAATTTGGATGTAAGTGCGTTCTATTTCCAACTGGACGAAACCATAACGACCTTTACCAATGAACAGGGCGTAGTCCTCTTCCGAAATGCGGGTGCCACTGACCAAAAAGGCATAGAGGGTCAAGTGGACTATTTTTTGATACGAAACCAACTGGGATTTGTACAGGAACTAAAGCTCACCCATGCCTACACCGGGCATTACTTCACCTTCAGTAATTTCGTTTCCGGGGGAAACGATTTCAGTGGCAACAACCTCACCGGCGTAGCTCCACACACGGTTGTCAATAAGGTGGATTTGAGAACACGCCTAGGCCTGTACGCAAATTTCACCCACCAGTTTGTAGACGAAATACCGCTCAATGACGCCAATACCGTGCACCAAGAGGCGTATCACTTGGTCAACGCCCGCATCGGGTGGAGGAGAAACCTGGGTATACGATGGGATCTAGAGGTGTTCGCGGGAGCCGAAAACCTGCTAAATGAGGCCTACAGCTTGGGCAATGACCTAAATGCCTTTGGTGGTAGGTTTTTCCAGCCTGCTGCAACCCGTAACTACTACGGCGGTATCAAGATGGGAATGAAGTATTAATCGGGAGAAGGGAACAAAAACGGCAAGAAATCAATTTTGTATCCGTATATACCCAACAGATTATGATGAACAAACCCATATTCAACGTAGAGGAAGTAAACAAAGTGATCCGAAATAGACGGTCCATGTTTATCGCCCAGTTTAAGGAAAACGACCCTGTCGATGATAGCATCATTGAAGAACTACTCGAAAACGCCAACTGGGCACCAAGCCATAAGCTGACCGAACCGTGGCGCTTTGTGGTCTTCACCGGTCCAGGTTTACAACATTTTGCGGATTTCCAAGCCGACCTGTACAAACAGCGAAGTGAGAAAAACGGCAACTTCATCGAGGCCACCTACCAAAAATTCAAGGAAAATCCACTTAAGGCCTCCCATATCATCGCCATTATCATGAAGCGGGACTTAAAAGCCAACTTACCGGAAATGGAGGAGGTCGCGGCCGTGGCAATGGCGGTGCAAAACATGTACCTGACCGCAACCGCGCACGGCCTGGCAGCCTACTGGGGTACCGGAGGCCCTACGTTTTGGCCGGAAGCGAGGGCACATTTTGGCCTGGAAGATGAGGATAAGCTGATGGGATTCTTTTACGTAGCCAAGCCCGCAAGCGACCGATGGCCGGAGGGCAGACGATCGCCTATCGCCGAGAAAGTATCTTGGGTAAAGTAAAAAATAAGAAAGGAGGCCTGCAAGCCTCCTTTTTTTGTCACCTATGAAAATGCTTCCTTAGTCCATCCCTAAAAAATCAACCTCAAACACTAAGATGGAATTGGCAGGAATATTGGGAATGTTTGGATTGTCCTGATACCCCATCGGGGAGGGTATCACCAAGATCGCCTTGGATCCACTTCGCAAGCGACGGAACCCCACGGAAAACCCTTCGATCGCCCCTCCCTGGTTCGTAGGTTGCCCTACAAAAAAGGTAAAGATCTCGTAATTTCTATCTTCATTGAATATACCGTGCTCTTGGGCTACATCAGGTAGATTCGTGTCAAACACGGTACCGTCCTTTAACATTCCAGTGTAATTGGTGTACACCACATTGCCGTTGAAAGGACGTGAGCCCTGCCCTTCCTCCTGTACGATCACCACCAGACCGGATGGGTCGTGTATGCGGTAAAGGCTGTCAAATTCAGCCGTCTCCAAATAGGTGGCAATGCGTTCACGGTCTATGGCAAGGTTTCCCTCCCGATCGTAAACAGGTCCACCGAACCCCGCAAAACCGTCGTCACAGGACTCCAATGTAAAAAGTCCTATTACGGCCAGGACACTTATCCAATTCTTCATTTGTCTATAATTTGTATTTCATCGGCCATCACCTGCCCCTAACGAAGGCCGGGACGGATTGTACCTAATTAGTCTGCGTAGCCGAAAACCAGCCTCGTAGGCCTAGCCAAACTACCTGGTTACCCATTGTCCTACTCCTGACTGTGTGACGGACCCCGCACACTTTTCACGTCCAACTCAAAAGCTAGTACGGTGTTCGGTGGAATACCATGATTTCCCTGACTTCCATAAGCATAAATAGACGGAATCAGGGCAATGGCCTTTTCTCCCTCCCGCATTTGTGACAAGGCGATATGCCAACCGTCGATTACAAAAGACACTCCCAATTCTACCGGAAATGGCACGTAGGACCTACTTTGATTAAAGATTCCATTATCACGGGCAACCTGCTCCACCGAGGTATCAAAGACCGTTCCATCGAGAAAAAAACCGATATAGTCCACATAAAGGGTATCCCGGATTTCTGGCCTCCTCCCTGCTCCATTGGTCTCCAGGAAGAGCAGGGTGACGCCTGTTTCGCCCACTACTTCCCTTCGAACGTATTCCTCATCAAAGTTTTGTACAAAGGTGTCGATGGTTTGCTTGTCCCGCTGAAAGATCACTTCCATGTTTTCGTCTTCCGATACGCAGGAAAAAACCAAGGATAGACCAATCAGCAACAGCACACTTAGGCTAATGTTCTTCATTTCAAGGGATTCTGATTCTACTAAATTATTTAACTACGTCTGTCACTACTACGTCAAACACCAAGATAGAGTTCGGTACAATCACTTCGCTCCGTTGATTGGGACCATAGGCTAGGGGAGAGGGAATGATGAACTTCGCCTCGGAACCCTTCCTAAGAAGCTGCAATCCTTCGTCCCAACCTTTGATAACCCTTCCTACACCCACCTCGATCGAAATGGGTTCGTAGCTCCGCCCTTCCTGAAAGGTTCCATTTTTACGGGCTGCCTCCTCCACACTGGTGTCAAATAGGGTGCCATCAAGGACATACCCTGTATAATCTACCGATGCCGTGTTGCCTTTCTCAACCTCCGGCCCACTGCCTTCTTTCTGTATGACGTAAAAGAGTCCTGATTCTGTCCTGCTCGCATTCAAATTATTTTCAGCGATATACTTTTCGATCAGTTCGATATCGGTGGCCAGTTGGTTTTCTGCTTTTTTGGCCTGCTTCTCTTGCTCGGCAGCCATCAAGTCGTTATAGTAATCTTGGAAAAGCTCCTCTTCGATGACATTCAATACACCTATGGTGATCATGATGTTCTCTTCGCTGCTGAGGAAAGGAGGAACCCCACCTACGCCAAAAATCTTCTCCGCAGGTGCTTTTACGACAATGCTGTCGCCTTTTTTCAGATTAAGAAAAATCTCGTCAATACCACTTGACGTTGGCATAGAGGCATTCTTTTGGAGATAGGGGGGAAGCGGCTGACTGTAGCTGGAAAGAAACAGGGAATCCTTGGCGTTTTTTGCCTCAAAATGGTAGATCACATAATCCCCTTCCTTGACGGCGTCCCGCCCCTCTTTGATATACGTATATTCGATGCCATCGCTGGTTGTTTCGGTCTTTTTACAGCTGGACACTCCGATCCCCAACAGCAATACCAACACTGAAAGGGCTAATTTAGTGATGTTCTTCATTTGACTATTATTGTTTATTTTTTGGCATTCCCTGTACTTCCCCGTACCGATCCATTTTCTGTTGGCGAAAAACCCCACGAAAGCAAATCACTTGTCGTGGGCAATTTCATGAACTGATTCCGGTAAGTTGAGCAGTGTATGCTTGTTCTCTTTAATCAAGGTTTCGAATTTCTCAACAGTCTCGTCAAGCGTAAGCTGCGAAATACCCCCCGCTGCATTTTTATGGCCGCCCCCGCTAAAATGGGCCGCCGCAAACTTGTTGATGGCAACTTCTTCTACTGAACGGAACGATATCTTGATGCCATCCTTCCGCTCTGTAAACAGCGCGGCAATCTTGATCCCATCCAGGGAAAGGGCGTAATTCACAAGCCCTTCGGTGTCTCCAGTCTGGGATTCGTATTTTCTCAGGTCCTTTTTGGTAATGGTGAAATAGGCTGTTTGGCAACCTTCCATGATCTGCAGTCGGCGGGTGAGGGCAAAACCCAAAAATTTCAGCCGGTTCAGGGAATTCGTATCGTATATCAGCCTAGCGATCTTGGAGTTGTCGGCACCCAAGTCAATCAACTCGGCAGTCACGAGGTGCACGTTTTTGGTGGTGTTGGGATGCTTAAACCCTCCCGTATCCGTCATAATGCCCGCGTAGAGACATTCCGCCAGATCCTTGTCCATCAATTCCCTATCACCCAACATTACGATCAGGTCAAAAACCAACTCACAGGTGGCAGCAGCCTTGGTACTCATAAAGCTGAAATGGGCGAAGTACTGGGGATTCTGATGGTGATCTATATTAACCAAAAAAGCGTTGGACTTCTTGACCGCGCCTTCCATTTCCTGCAGCCTGTTAAGGCAGGAGAAATCAAGGCAAAAAATCAGATCCGCTTCGGCTATCAGTCGGTCTGCCAGCTCGCGCTGACTTTTGTCCTCATAATTGACCACTTCATCGTTACCTTTCATCCAAAAGAGAAAGGAAGGATAGTCCGAAGGAGTGATTACCGTCACGTGGTGATCTTTCTTCTTCAGGTATCTCGCCAGCCCCAACGAAGATCCCAGGGCATCAGCGTCTGGCTTGTGGTGGGTAGTGATAACGATTTTTTTGGGTGAAGCAGAAGAAATCTGTTCTTTAAATCGATCGAATTGCTGCATCGGTAATGTTATAACCTCCGTGTTTTTTTGAAACACAGTGCGCAAAGTTCAACATTATTTTCCGAAAATCCCAACCAGCACCGAGGGATGACTTCCGGGCCTGCAAATGGACATTTGAGATAAAATGCTTCGGGTTTGTGATAAAAACGTTAATTTTGCATCTCAAAACCATCTCAAAAAAACATAATGGCGACAAATAGAACCTTTACCATGATAAAACCCGATGCCTTTGGCGCAGGGAACGCTGGTGCAATATTGAAAATGATCGAGGAATCGGGCTTTAAATTGGTAGCGATGAAGGTTACCAGGCTCAGCGCTGAGGCGGCCGGACAGTTTTATGCGGTGCACAAAGAGCGGCCTTTCTACGGAGATCTTTGTGCCTACATGTCTTCCGGACCTATCATCGCCGCCATTTTGGAGAAAGAAAATGCAGTAGCGGATTTCCGAACGCTGATCGGTGCCACCAACCCCGCCAACGCAGCAGAAGGGACCATCCGTAAGATATTCGCCAAATCCCTGGAAGAAAACGCGGTACATGGCTCTGACTCGGATGAGAACGCCGCTATCGAGGGCAGCTTCTTTTTTAGCGACTTGGAAAAGGTGGGGGTATAAGGTAATGATCCCTTCTTGATGATATTTAATCAAAGCCAGTGATCTTCATTGGCTTTCTTTTTTTCGTTTTTTTCGGTAGTTTACTGGTTGTATTTATCAACCCTACCTGGTACCTATGAAAAAATCGCTGGTATGCATCGTCATTTTTTTTTCGCTTAACCTTCCCCTTCTTGCCAACCGCATATACCCGCTTGTGATGGAATTCCAAGCGGACAGGGCTGCCCTGTCCCGAACCTATGCCAACCCGCTGTCCGAAGAATTTTTCGAACGAATGGATCAGCTTTATCAACATTGGCAGGCCCGTTTGGAAGCCCTTCCTTATAATCAGTTTACCGAAGACGAAAAGCTGGATTACCTTCTCTTGAGGAACTACCTGGAAAAAACCCGCTACTTTCACCAGCTGGAGCAGGAAGAGTTCAATGAAATCAAAGTCGTGTTGGACATACTGCTAACACTGGAGTCCTTTTACAAAGGCCGGCGAAGAGCCGAATTCCCGCAACCCGATAAGCTTTCACTTGCATTTTATCAGGTAGAACAAGCCATCGCCGCAAAAATAAATTCCCTCGAAAACCAAGTACCCTTTGATAGCTGGCAGCAAGCGGAACTGGCAGCAAGTGCCGTGGAGGCTTTCCGCACGCGCTTAGACGAAGCATATAGCTTCTACGCAGACTACGATCCCGATTTTACCTGGTGGATGAAATCCCCTATGGGATCTATGAATAAGGCACTAGCCGACTATGCCGCCTTTCTGAGGGATTTTTATGAAAATACCGCCGTAAAGGACGATGGCTCGGGGATCATCGGAAAACCTATGGGCAAAGAGGCCATAGAAAAAGAACTACGGTTTAACTATATCCCCTATTCGGTAGAGGAACTCATTCGGATAGGAGAGGAACAATACGCCTGGTGTGAAGCTGAAATGATTCAGGCATCCAACGAGTTGGGTTTTGGCGACGACTGGAAAGCAGCCTTGGAGATGGTGAAAGATACCTACGTACCCCCGGGTAAGTGGCCTGAGATGGTGGTGGAACTGGCAGAAGAGGCCAGCCGCTTTGTAGAAGACCGGGATTTGATCACCGTGCCGGACTTGGCCAAGGAAACCTGGCGCACGACCATGATGACCGCTGAAGCACAGCGGGTCAATCCATTCTTCTTGGGCGGGGAATCCATCATTATCTCGTATCCCACATCGGAGATGAACCACGAAGAAAAAATGATGAGCATGCGGGGCAACAATCCCCACTTTTCACGATCCACCGTGCACCACGAGCTGATACCCGGGCACCACCTACAGCAGTTTATGAATCAACGGCACTTTCCCCACCGGCGATTGTTCAACAACCCCTTTTGGGTGGAAGGATGGGCACTGTACTGGGAGTTTAACCTGTGGGACATGGACTTTCCGCGCAATGCCGAGGACAAGGTCGGGATGCTCTTTTGGCGCATGCACCGCGCGGCAAGGATTGTGTTTTCTCTCAATTACCACCTGAATCAATGGACTCCACAGCAATGCATCGATTTCTTGGTAGATAGGGTGGGGCACGAGCGTAAAAATGCCGAAGCAGAGGTCCGTCGATCCTTTGAGGGCCGATACGGCCCCCTTTACCAACTGGCCTACATGATTGGTGGGCTACAGTTTTATGCACTGAAGGAAGAAGTGACCTCCACCGGACAGCTGACCGAAAAAGCCTTTCACGACTTCGTGATGACCCAAAACTACGTACCGATAGAATTGCTGCGGGCCAGAATGAAAGGAGATCCCCTTCCCAAAGAGTTTACAAGCCAGTGGCGATTTATGGACTAACCCCAGCCTACCAATCCTAAAATGACCTACCCATGAACTACTTTATGAAATTACGCGCCACCTCCCTACAGGTTCTATGTGCGGCTCTTTTTATCCTCAGCCACCATGCATATGGACAGCTGCCACGCCTCAAGGTATCCGACAATCAGCGCTTTTTGGTGACCGAACAGGGTGATCCCTTCTTCTGGCTGGCGGATACTGCTTGGGAATTATTCCACCGTTGCGATAGGGAAGAGGCCATCTACTACCTGGATAAGCGCGCTTCCCAGGGTTTCAACGTGGTGCAGGCAGTGACCTTGGCAGAAATCGATGGATTGCAGGATCCCAACCCTTACGGGCATGTGCCTCTGGAAGGTCTGGATCCGACAAAGCCGGTCGAAGCCTACTTTGAGCATGTGGACTTTGTCATACAGGAAGCCGCCAAGCGGGGTATTTACATCGCACTACTACCGACCTGGGGCGACAAAGTATTCAAAAATTCGTGGGGAGAGGGTCCGGAGGTATTTACCGTAGATAATGCCTATCTATACGGAAAATGGCTGGGCACCCGCTATCGGATGCATACGAATATCATCTGGGTGATCGGCGGGGACCGGAACCCCAGGGAAAATACCAAAGACGCGGAGATATGGGATCAGCTGGCCCGAGGGGTGGAAGAAGGAGCGGGCGGAAAAGACCGGGCTCTGATGACCTTTCACCCCCAACCCGCCAAGCCGGGCGGATCCAGCAATTGGTTTCACCATGCAGATTGGCTGGATTTCAATATGCACCAAACCGGACATTGCCCCAATCAGGCTACCTACCGGATCATAGCCCACGATTACGGGCTTATGCCAACTAAGCCTACAATCGATGGGGAGCCGCTATACGAGGACCACCCCAATTGCTTTAACGCCAAGGAGCTGGGTCATAGCATTCCGGACGATATACGCCGCATAATGTATTGGAATGTTTTTGCAGGAGCTTTTGGGCAGACCTACGGATGCCACGCCGTGTGGCAAATGTACACGCCGGATCGCAAACCCATCAACGCACCGTTACGCCCCTGGAAAGTAGCACTGGATTTGCCCATGGCCCATCAGGTGAAGCACCTCAAAAACCTCATGCTCTCCCGGCCCTTTCTCAATCGTATCCCGGCACAGGAACTAGTGGTCAGCAGCCAAGAAGACGACAACACGTTTGTAGCGGCAACCAAAGACAGGGATGGGCACTATGTCATGTTGTATTTCCCGAGTGGAAAACCTGTCAGCGTAGATCTGTCTAGCCTCTCATCCGAGCAAATTACGTTGACTTGGTTTGATCCGCGTACAGGCAATGCCTATACGGAGGGGTCTATCCGCCGTAACACCAATCATCGTCTGGTTCCTCCAACTACAGGCCCTGTCGGACACGACTGGGTGGCCATCCTCGACACTAAATAAAAAATCCACCCGGAAGATGGGTAAAATTACACGTAGAAACCTCTTCCGGGTGGTAACCTAAAAAAACCACTACCTTATCTTCACGAACACTCCCCCTCTGTCCAATTTTTCAAACCTGCCTGCGCCGCTTCACAATCGTTACCGTAGGTATTTCCGTCACATCCACAAACAGGATCGTAGTTTTGGTAGCATGCTGATTCAGTGGCCAATGGAGGGTCTTGCACACAATCTTTCGAAGCCTCAACCAACAATTGATCCTCACACTGCATTCCCGAAAGAAGGACTAAGACGTAGGCAAAAATGACTTTCTTCATGAAATACAGGATTAACCATGTTTCTGAAGGCAAGACGTACGTTTCCTAAAAAACGCTACAACAGGTTGGGGGTTTTTTTACTTTTTTTTCCGGAAGGCGAACCAATAGTAGGCGGGAAAAATGAGTGCCCGGAGTCTCCATAGATTCTTTTGGTGAAAACTCAGGGAAGGATCCGTGTTGATCTTTTTGTACATGACCGAAGCCAGCACCAAATGGGCAAGTACCGCGATGAGAAGAATGGTTTGTACGAGTAGTTCAGTCATGGTCTTTTGGTTGGCAGGAGAGGTGGCACCTTTCGTTGATATTCCCGGTAGTCGTCCCCGTAGAGATGAAGAAGTTTATGTTCCTCAAAATAAATACCCACTGGTAGATAGGCTATCAACGCAGCAAGGTGAACGGCGGACGCGAAGGTGGGCAGAAAGAAAAAATAGCCCAAAAAGATCAGCAATAATCCAGCATAGAGGGGGTGCCTGACCCATCGGTACAGCCCATCCACGTTGAGAGGTTCTTGCTCCACTAGGTCGTCGTTAGGTGTAAGTCCAATGAAACGGGAGATAGACATACCCTTCATGGCCTTTACACATAGGATTGTTCCAAAAGTAGCCAGCATGTAACCGACATAGGTAGTGCCTGTGGTAGTCTGCCACACATAGTCGGGAGGGATGCTGCCTGCATAAAACAATATGGCCAAAAGCATTGCTCCGGATAACAGGGAATAGATAAATCGGTACCAAGGATACAAAGACCGCATCAGGATTTTGATTTTACGCTTAGTGGCCAAGCTGGCCAAATAGGTATGGCTGGCGTAGAAAATCGCCCAACCTAAAAACAGCATCAGGTAAGCCATGGATTCTTGTTTTTATACGAAGGTGCATATTTTGGGTCAAACAAAAAAACCGTAGCCATCTATTCCAAGCTTGCAAAAAAAGTCAGCGGATCCCCGTCAAAGCCAATCTTTCCATTTTCGAGAACCAGCAGGCGTTTGGCCATTTTCTTGATTTCCGATGAATCATGGCTTACCAGCAGCGTGGTGAGTTGAAAATCCGCGTGGAACCTCAGGATGATATGTTGTAGATTGCGCCGCATCTCCATATCCAATGCGGACAAGGGCTCATCGAGAAGAAGCAGGGTTGGCCGTCGGATCATTGCCCTGGCCAACGCAACCCGCTGTTTTTGCCCGCCGGAGAGGATACCCGGCCTTTGGTTAGCGAGCTCCCGCATGCCAATCGAATCCAACAGGTCATCCACCAAACCCGTATCATCGGAGTGATCCAAGGCAAACTCCAGGTTTTCACGAACACTCATATTGGGAAAGAGTGAATATTCCTGAAAAACCATGCCAATATGGCGGTGGCGGGGCGCAAGGTGGCGGCCATTTTTGGAGTCGTACCAAATTTCCCCATTCACCCCTACAAAACCTGAATCAGGCTGCATCAATCCGGCCAACATTCGAAGAACACTGGATTTACCGGCTCCGGACGGCCCATAGATCCCCACAATATCTCCTTTTTGAAGATGAATGTCCAGCTCCAAGGGGATAGGGCCTGAGGCTCCTTTCAACTTTTTATGTAGTCGAATATCAATCATAGGAAAGCAGCAGACTCTTTTGGCGATTGACATAGTAGGTTATTGCCAATACTAGGAAGGAAAATCCTACCAACAACATGCTGTACTGGTTGGCTTGGGCATAGTTCATGGCTTCTACTTCGTTGTAGATAGCTACGGAGACCACGCGGGTTTCTCCGGGAATATTGCCTCCCACCATTAGGATCACACCAAATTCGCCCACAGTATGTGCAAATGTAAGAACCGATCCGGTAAGAAAGGCGTTTTTCATATTGGGTAGCAAGACCCTACGGAGAATGGTCCAATGGCTTTTGCCTAGGGTATGTGCGGCATCTAGCCAAGCCTGGGGAACCGAGGCAAACCCTGATTTGAGCGGCTGCACCATAAAGGGTAGGCTGTAGATTACCGAAGCTATTACCAACCCGGGAAAGGTAAACACCAATCGAATATCAAAATATTCGTCCAAAAACCGCCCAAAGGTATTTTCTGGACTCAACAGGAGCAGCAGGTAAAAGCCCAAGACCGTGGGTGGCAATACCAAGGGAAGGCTCACAATGGCCTCCGCAATGAACTTGACCCGATAGCGGCTAAAGGCCAGCCAATAGGCCAATGGGATACCGAGCAACAGCAGGAGCAAGGTCGTAAGGAACGCCAATTTGAAGGTCAGAACAAAGGGGGCTGTCTCCAACATAGGCTAAAGGGGCTTGGAAAATCCGAAATGCTGAAGGATGGCTACTGCTCTTTCTCCTTTCAAGTAATCAAAAAACTGCCGTGCTGCCTCTTTGTCCTTTCCGTAGCGGGTAATTACGCCTGCTTGGATGAGAGGCTGATGGCTGTCTTCCGGAACCAGGAAATAACGAGGCTGCAACCTGCTCATGGTCGGCGATTTGGCCAGGGAAAGCGCAATCAAACCTATATCAGCAGCTCCACTCGAAACAAACTGTGCTGCCTGGGAGATATTCTCACCATACACCAACTTGGGCAATAGCAGTTCATACAATCCATGGTTCCTCAATGCTTCCACCGCCTTTTCCCCATACGGGGCATGGCGCGGATTGGCGATGGCTACCTTTTTGATTGTGGGGGATCTCAAGGCGTCCATTCCTAGCTCGTCTGTCCGAACATTTTTGCTCCAAAGCACAAGCCTGCCTACGGCGTAAACAAAGGGATCGCCTACTGCATGCCCAGCACCTATCAGCTCTTTGGGATACTTTACGTCAGCCGACAAAAAAATATCAAATGGCGCACCGTTGGAAATCTGTTCAAACAGCTTGCCCGAAGATCCGTAGATGGGATCTATACGTATACCCGGTACAATATAGGTAGAAATGACCGAATCCAATGCAAACTTGAGATCCGAAGCCGCAGCAACACGTAGTGAGGCGGTACGCTGCGCGACAAGTGGCAACGTCAGCAGCACAAAAAGCCCAAGCGTAAGAAGCGGTCGTTTCATACAAGTCGCAGGAAAAAGGCTTGGAAGGAGAAAGAGGACCGTTGAGCTCTTACTAGTCCTGATTCCACTCCAAGCCTTCTACTTATAAATCTAAAGTTAGCTATTTTTTGTCCGCGTCCAAAATCTCCCGGATTCTTGCCTGCACATCTTCTAGGTGCAGCTTAGAGATTGGTTGCGTGGTGCGGGTTACCGCAGCCGCTACCTGCTGCTGCAGCGTTCTCAATTCGCCTCTTGCCGCTGCCCGTATGTCGGATTGGGAGGCATTGATCGAAACACCCAGTCTGGCCCGCAGCGCTGGAGGTATAGCGGGGGCATTTTCCCTCAGTAAATAACCCAACCGCTCGACATGGGCCCGCTGAAGGGCTCTTCGGTGCACATCGATCGGCCTGCCATTGGGCAGCTCAGACCAGATACCTCTACGGATATCCCCCATCAGCTCCAGCAACCCATAAGCAGCTGATCCGTTTAGCGCCTCGTTTTCTATCACACGGCCCAACCTACCCCATTCCAGCAAGCCGTTTAGTGTTCCAACCTGCACATTACGGATGCTCTCCAAGTAGCCAAAGTCTTGTGTTCGGCTAACGATTTCCGCATCTACCAGCCACGTCGGGGACTGAAAGAGATTCTCGTTGAGAAATTTCACGGCATCCTTCTGGGTAGCTTTATCTACATGGGTATAAACGGGCTCGCCTTGGCCCGCCGACTTAAAGATTTCATAAACTCCTCCTACATTGGTTCGTACGTGACCCATGTACCTGTTGAATTGGGTCACTACCTGTCCGTATAGCTCGTCTAGATCATCGTAGGTTTTAAAGGGTTTGTCCGGCTCGGCGGACCATTCCATCAAGTTAGGGACGATCCGTTGCAGGTTTTTGATGCCATAAGCGGAGGCTTTCATGGCATTATCTCCCAAGTCCTCGCTCTGGGTGCTGGGGTCATAGGCATTGCCCTGCCGTCCGTAGCGGTAGATGGGATCCCCTTGTTTTTCCAATATCCACTGATCCAATACGGGCTGTTCTTCTTCCGGAGTCTTCGCCTCAAGAATGGGTCGGTAGCCCCAAGCTATGGAGTATACATCATAAGGGCCTACGTCAGGCATCAGACTTACCCCCTCATCTTCCGGCTGTGCAATGTAGTTGAAGCGGGCATAATCCATGATCGAAGGGGCGGTACCATATTGATGTGTAAAGGTAGCAGACCGCAACGAGTCTACCGGATAGGCGAAGGAGGAGGCAAAATTATGGGGCAACCCCAGCGTGTGGCCCACCTCATGCGCCGACACAAAACGCACCAATCGTCCCATCACCTCGTCACGGAATTTGGGCCCGCGGGCATCCGGGTTGATGGCGGCCGTCTGGATAAAAAACCAGTTCCGCAGCAGGTTCATTACGTTGTGGTACCAGCCAATGTCCGATTCGAGGATTTCCCCGGACCGCGGATCCGATACGTGGGGTCCGTAGGCGTTTTGTATGTCGGATGCAAAATAGCGGATCACCGAATAGCGGGCATCTTCCGGGCTCCAGTCAGGATCCTCCTCCGGAGAGGGGGCATCTTTGGCCGTGATGGCGTTTTTAAAGCCTGCCGCTTCGAAGGCCTTGTTCCAGTCCTCCACCCCTTGCTTTAGGTAGGGTACCCATTTTTCCGGAGTAGCAGGATCGATGTAATAAACAATTTGTTTCTTGGGCTCTACCAGCTCCCCCCGTTTGAATTTCTCGATATCCTCTTCCTTCACTTCCAGTCGCCATCGATCCAAATAGGTGCGTTTGGTGGCCTTTTGTTCGTCGAGGCCATAGTCTGTAACGGTGGTGTTGAACCAGCCTACCCTGCGATCGGCTAGGCGTTGCATCATGGGCTCTTTGGGAAGCAACACCATGGAGCTGTTCATTTCTACCGTAATCAGACCCGTCGCCGAATTGGAGGGTGGCTCGGACGCAGCATAGGTCATGACATAACGGGCTTCTATGTTGATGGGGAAGGACTTGATGCTCGCTATGTAGGATCTTTCATTGTCCAGTCTGCTAACCTTATATTGCGTTCGTCTAAATCGTGGCAGGCCTAGTGGCTGTATGTCTTTGGTAAACAGGTCGGTGACTTCTATTACCAGTGTGCCTTCACTCTCGTTGGCAGCTTTGATGTCGAATTTGTTGAGGATGGGTTCCAAGTTGGAGCTGCGGACTGCTTGAAATATCGGCAGCGAATCCGCGGCCGTATTGCTGTAAGAGACCACCCTTAGCAAAATGTTGTCACCTTCTCTATCCCAGCGCAGCATTTGCGTATTGGTGCGTTCTCCTCCATAGCCTATGCCGTCAGCGGTCTTGGCAATGGTAGTGACCATCAGCATTTCCCTGCCGAGGAGGGAGTCCGGGACTTCGTAAAAGTACTTTCCTTTGATCTCGTGGACTTTAAACAATCCATCCCTCGATTTGGCGTCTTTTGTGATCACTTGACCATAGGGTTTAAAAGGGCCCTTTGCTATGACAGAATCCTTTTTGGGTGCTTCTTCGATCGACTGCTCCCGCTCCAGCCAATTTCTTCTCATTCGTTGACCCATGGCATCTGCTGTCATCAAACCAAGCACAAGGAAAAAGACGGTGGCAAACCTCAAGTAGTTGTTAAAGTTATTCTTCATGCACATCAATTTTTTTTTAAGCTAACCCAAAATAAAGGCAAAATTCCCAAAATTTTTGGTTTTATCTGGTAATTTTCCAGCTTGGTAAACGAATCCAAATAGGGTAATTGGAGCATTAGGAACCACTGATCCGCTCAAAAATCAACTCGGGCAAAATAACCAGTCCCTCTCTGTCATGTTCCTCATCCTTCCAATAAACCAAGTAATTAACCCTAACCTGGGCTATGCGGTAGGGTTTTTCGGATTGCACTTCCAGTTCCTTTAAAAAGCTTTTTGAAAATTTCAGCACAGAATGGCCAGCGGCATCGAAGCACTCTCCTTCGCGCAGGGTGAGTGGATCCCCGCTGCGTAACCGTTTGA
The DNA here is from genome assembly GCF_000390185.1 of Lunatimonas lonarensis. Classification (GTDB taxonomy): domain Bacteria; phylum Bacteroidota; class Bacteroidia; order Cytophagales; family Cyclobacteriaceae; genus Lunatimonas; species Lunatimonas lonarensis. The sequence goes on from NZ_AQHR01000059.1 coordinate 130,701, forward strand.
TAATATGTTGCCTGCGCAAAAAATATCCCAACCAAATATCTCTGAACGTAAGCTGCCTGGCCAGTAGCTGGGGAGGAAAGGTAAACTGGTTGTTATGCTTATAGGTCAGGTTCTTTGCCGAAAAACCTGCAAGAAACCGGCCGTTCAAATGGATACTTAGCTGCTGCTTTGCCCGCGTCATCCCCACGTAAAGCAGCCGGCGAAATTCCGGAGTTAATTCCGGCGTCTTTTCCAACACAATAAATACCTGGTCAAACTCCTTGCCCTTTGCCTTGTGGATGGTAGATACAAACACCGTCTCCGTACGCTGCGGAAAGAAATCCTCCAGCTTGGATTCCCGGATAAAGGTATCCAAATCGGAACGGTACCGCGTCTTCGGATAAATTCGCTCAAAATCCGAAATCATCTGCAGGCATAGCTCAAATTTCGTGCTTTTCCCAAAATGCTCCTTTAGCCTGTCCTTGGCCTGCTTCCAGTTGTCCGGCGGAATAGTAAATACATCATCCGGCAATCGTAGCTGCTGTAAAAAGTACCGTACTTCGTATAAATTGACCAAGTTGAAACCGTCGTTGGATTGGATCAGCTTGGCAGGTATACCCCCTTTGATCAACAACCCCGTTATCTGCATGGCCTCCTCATTGGTGCGGGTCAGTACAGCCACCGTCCCATGGAGTTGGCTGCTTAGCACGTCCTCCACGATGGGAGAAATCAGGGACTGATCCATGTAGGTGGTGATGGAAAGCTTTCCATTGCCCGATTGTTTGGCGATAACCGGGGCTGATTTTAACCGTTTGGGAAGGCCAGCTACCCATTGGTTCGAAAAATCCACCAAATTGGCCTTACTTCTATAGTTTTCGACCAGTTCGTATTTGATGGCTTGTTTTTTGGTTAGAAACTCTTCCAAAAAGGCCGCACTGGATCCTCGGAACTCGTAGATATTTTGGTCGTCATCCCCTACGGCTATCACCCGCATTTCCTCGTTCTGGGCCATAAGGGCTTCGATTAGCGCAAATTCCTCGGCATTCATGTCCTGGGCCTCATCGATCACCAATACGGTGCGGGTCACTTCCCTGATTTCCACCTCCCCCGCATTGATTTTTTGGGTCGCCTGCCGGATGATATCCCCTGATGCATCGAGGTTCCCGACTTTTCCCAAGATATCAAAGCAATAGGCATGGAAGGTCTTGATATCTACCCACAGGGCCGCGTTACCAATCAAATCCATCAAGCGCTTCTTAAACTCGGTAGCGGCGGCCCGTGAAAAGGTAAGCATCAGAAGCTGCTCATGTCTTACATCCTCCATCAGTAGGAGGGAAGCCAACTTGTGTACCAAAACCCGCGTTTTGCCACTGCCTGGGCCCGCAGCCACGAGGATATGCTGGGCCCGGTTGTCTTTGATAATCGCCAGCTGGGCAGGCGAAAGCTCACCGAAAAGCTGCTTGAATTTGGCGGGCGTGATATTTTGACGGATCTCCCGCTGTCGGCTGGCACTGAAGTATTTGCGCAGGAAGGACGGGTAATTTAACTGGAAGTAATCGTCTACAAACTGTAAGGCTCCTTGGTAATCCTGTATCATGCGCTTGGCATACTCCCCTACTATGTGGATCTGCTGCACTTTGTTTTCGTAGTATTCCCGGAGCTTTTCATAGTCCTCCGTTTTGTACCGCTTTTTGTTATCCTTCTCCAGCCGTTCTATGGTCAGGCGGTTATAAATGACCAAAAAGCCTCCCTCAATTTTGATTGCCTCGATTTTGGACAGGAAATAAAGGGTGTCCTCTACATCCGCAATACTGACATCCAACAGAAAAAGTGCCGAATGATTTAGGTAGGCATCTCTGAGTTCCTGCACGGAAAATGCTACCAGAACCTCTCCATTGGATTCGAGTTCCTTTAGCTGTCGGCTTTTCTGGTAAAGGTACTCGATGATAAACTTGGAAAGAACGTGGCGTTTTTCCATTTTTTCTTCGAGCAATTCCCTGTCTACCAACCGTGCTACTTTCAAGTGGTTTTTGGAAAGCCGGCTGAGTTGGCTCTTCGCCCAGTGCTTGATATTCCAATAAGTTATCAGGGTTCTGATGCGGTGGGTGGTAACTTCCTCTCCCAAGGTTAGCGCGGCGGCCTCGTTCAGGGCCTTTAGCGAATGTACGGCGGGTTCTGCGCCGATTTGGGTAAGAAGAAATTTTTCCAGCTTACTGTACAGCTCCACCAGCGAAACGGAGCGGTTTATTGGTTCGCCCTGCTTGATATACGCGGTCAGGTCTTTGGCATCTGCGAGTATCTTTTCCTCACGAAGCAGGTTGATGATGTTGATCACCTCCTCCCGCACGATACCCAAGTGGTCTGAGATATAATCCACCCGGGACTCTGCAGCCTCCTCTCCATCCGTCAGCTTGCTTTTGCTGGAAAATAGCTTCTTGATAATCCGGGTGCCCGAAGCCTTCTGCTTTTCGTTAAAACGGGGGGAAGCTTGGATCTTATCGATGGCCTCCTGCGCATTTTTGGAGAGAATACTGTTTGCAAAAATCCGTGGCATATTTTGCCCTCTGCGAAGGTAGCCGGCATCCTCTAGGGCGGCGATGGCGGTGGTCACCCGGGTTTCTATATCCAGTATGCTGTCATCCCAGCCGGCTTTGCGGGCGATTTCCAGGGCAGAGTTGGAGGCGGTAGTACGAAAGTGGGTCACCTCCTTGATGGCTTTCCATACCTGCTGAATCTCTTTGATGCTCAATTTGGTCTGATTGAGCATGATAAAATGCTTGCTCAAATCCTCCTCATCAAAGAGCACGTAACAGGAAGCTTCGATGGCCTCATCCCTTCCGGCACGTCCGGCTTCCTGCACGTAGTTTTCGAGCGAGTCGGAGATCTCATAATGTATGACAAGGCCCACGTCCTTCTTGTCCACGCCCATCCCAAAGGCGGAGGTGGCCACCATAATGGGTACTTCCCCGGAAACAAACGCATTTTGGTTGGCCGATTTCTCCTGTTTGTCCATCTTGCCGTGGTAGGGCCTGGCTTGAAATCCGTCGGTATTCAGACGCTGTGCCAGATCGTAGGCCTTTCGGGTCCTGGAAACATATACGATGGTAGGGCAGGCCTTGGCGGAAATCAAGTCCCGGAGGGCGGAATATTTGTCCTCCTCCTCTCGGCGCTCAAATACACTGTAGTGCAAGTTGGTGCGGGATACGCCAGAGCGGAATAGGGTGAAATGTAAGCCCAGCTTTTCCAGGAAGTAGCGCTGTATGTCCTCGATTACCTTCTGCTTGGCCGTGGCGGTAAAACAGGAAACGGGGATGGGTTCGGTCAACTGCTTTTTTAGCTGGAGATCCCTGATAAAATCACCTATGTACAGATAGTCAACCCGAAAGTCCTGGCCCCAGGAAGAAAAACAATGCGCTTCATCGATAACGAAACGGCTGATTTTGCGGCCCAGCAGCAATCGCTCTATGCTGCGCGATCGGAGGGACTCCGGAGAAACATAGAGCAGGGCCGCAGAACCGTCTTCTACCCGCTCAAAGGACTTGGCCCGCTCGATGGGATCAAGGAGCCCGTTGATGGCTACGGCTTGGGTGATTCCACTGGCTTCCAAATTGTCCACTTGGTCCTTCATCAGCGACTGGAGCGGGGATATGACCACCGTCAGGCCCCGTTCACTTTCGCCGCTCATCAGGGCGGGTACCTGAAAGGTAATGGACTTGCCACCGCCGGTAGGGAAAACCGCCAGTACGGATTTTTGCAGAACGGCCGCCTGAACCGCCGATTCCTGTAAAGGTTCATCTCCAAATTTCCGGTAGGCATCAAAGCCGAAAAACTTCTTTAGGCCTCGGTGGATATCCAACGCCTGGGCACAATAAGCACAACCAGCGAGGCAGGGGCGATTTCTCAGCAGGGTGATCAAGCGGTCTACCTTCGGAAAATTCCTGAGTACCCAAGGAGGCGTGATAGAACGAATGTCGCCGCCATGGATCAGCGCAAGGCAGTAGGCCATTTCGCGGGGACTCTGTTTGATAAGCTTGCCAAGAGGGGCAGAGGCACAGATTTCTCCTTTGAAAAATGTCTTTATCAGCTCTTCCACCGATGTCCGGGGACAGGAATACCCGATGTAGGAAAAAAAGCCGGCAAATTCCACCTGGTTTTTCAGCAGGAGGTAGTGGATTTCCTTAAGTGTGTCGGGAAGTTGATGAAAAGCCGTAAACTCATCCTGGAAAAGATCCATTGCCTTAAGGGCATCATTTAGAGGGTTATTGACACTATCGGTCAATAGCTTATCATCCTTTAGGAGCGCGTGGTAGGGACGGTTGGGAAAAAGCAGCGGCGAAAGGTACAGGGTATCGATCAGCTGGAAGTGATTGGGCTTGTAGGCGGCATCAAGTGCTGGCCGAAGGTACGGCAGGTCGTGATGAATGATGTTGTGCCCACAGAGAAAGTGTCTATTGCAAATAAAATCGAGTAGGCCGTTTAGACTATTGGCGTGAAACGTACTACCGTCTTCCGCCACCGCGCCTATGTCCAGCAAGGTTTTTTGCTGGGGGTTGACTTCCGTATCAAGACAAATGAATGGATTCACCTAAGGCACCGTATACACGTAGTTGATTCTATGCCCAAATTAAGCAAAGAATCAGGCTTTAGAAGTCTTGGGGTGGTTTTTTTGCGGGCGGGGACTTGCGTTTTAGGAAAAACGGAAGATCACCTGCCGTCCTAATCTAAAAAGACCAATATCACCGACAGGTCAATTGGAGATGATTCCGCATGTAGGTTCACCGGCTGACGGTCTTGAAAGGTTTTCTACAGGTGAGGCAAATGGGGTTGAGAAACCCTGACGACACTATATCGAAAATAGCTTCTTCTTTGCGCTTGAAAGCTGGCTTGCTGTAGGATTCATCGCGTTGGCAAGCGTTAATCCTCGTCTTCCGTTTTCCATTCGTTCCACATGTATTCCAGGGTTTCATTGATCTCTTTTAGATCTACGGACTGAAGGTCGATTTTGGCGTTCCCTACTACCCCCAGCCATTCACGATTCCGTTCGTATTCGGGGTGTTTCGGGTCATTGATCGCCTCCACGTATTCGGCAAAACCCCAAGGCCCGCCGCAATCTTCCGGTGGGCAGGCGGCAACAGCTTCCGTACAGATCGGAATGCCTCGGTACAAACTCAGGTCCTTTTTCGTAACCTTCTGAATGGAAATCTTATGCCACCAATCGTCTCCAAAATCATACCAGTACCAAAAGGATTTACCATTTGTATGAAGCATGAATTCACTCAATGACAATTCGTCCGCCTCATAGATTTCAGAAAAGAAATCGCCCCATTCACCCTCATCGTCCACGCCATACTGCACCCTGATGTCGCACTTCCATTTTTTATCGCTAAACTGGAACAGGTGGCTGTTTTCCCAGCCCATAGACGCCTGAATAATCAGGTGCAGTTCATACATGCTTATACCGGTTGGCACGATTACCTTTCGGTTGATGCGAAAAGGCGTGTTTTCTAGGTCAATTTTCAATTTGAACGGGTTCGCGTTCAGGGGGATAATTTTCGTCATGATGGTAAAAGGTGGTCCGTGAGTCAAATCCAGCTACCAAATTTAGAGAAAACACCCCATTCACAAAGTCTTTCCCCTAAAAACCCCCAAGGATAGAACAGACAGCTTTTAAATATAGAAAAATAATTTCACCTTGCAACTGGTAATGATACCTGCCTCCTCTATATCCACTAAAAACAAACTTGAGTCCCAGGAGCTATTCAAAATATCCCGGTTCAAGCCAGTTATCAAAAAGACCAAGCCCCATAAACATGCTGGCTACTTCGAGCTGATTTTCATCGCTGAAGGCGAAGGTTTTCATTGGATCGAAACAGAGAACTTCCAACTACAAACGCCTGACTTCTATTTTTTAAAGCCCGGCCAATTACATTTTTGGCAGTTTACAGCCATCCCCAAAGGCTATGTGATGATGTTCAAGGAGGGGTTTATCGATGCCGTCAAAGAAGTGAAAATCCTGCAACAAATACAGCAAATGGGGGAGTTGACAAGGATTCCTGCTTGGAAGGATGCCATCGTCGGGCAAATATTCGAAGACATCTTACGTGCCTATCAACACCCTGATCAATATTCAGAAGATTTGATCAAAGGATACTTGCGGGTGCTTTTTTCGAAAATTGCCAATCATACTTCAGAATCCTTCAATAATGGAAGAGAAAATCCACTTTGCGATAGGTTCCTGGGTTTATTGACCCAACAAAATCCTTTGCTGCACCGAGTGGGAGATTATGCGGCATTGCTACAAACATCACCTCAAAACCTTAATCAAGCCTGCAAGAAAAAAACAGGGAAAACAGCCTCCGAACACATCAATGCGCAATTGATACTCGAAGCCAAAAGGAATATCCTCCACACCGACCAAAACATCAACCAAATCGCTGACCTGCTCCAATTTAACGATGCCTCTTACTTCGTCAAGTTTTTTAAAAAGCATACCGGTGAAACCCCACATCAGTTTAGGGGGAGGTATTTTGGGTAGATCTTCTGGGCCGACCTTTGAGGTTTTTCAAACCTCGAAGGTCTTTACTTTAAGTATAATCGTTTTCAAATATGATATCCTTACTTAGTAAACCTTCGAGGTCAAAGAAAGACCTCAAAGGTCTTTTAGTTTTGAGAAGATTTGAATAAATTACTGTGAATTAAACTTTTATCAATATGATAGACATTTTTGAACCAGAAGGAATTTACCACATCTACAATAGGGCCGTTGGAGATGAAAAACTATTCAAATCAGATGATAACTTTATTTATTTCTTGGAGAAATTCAACACCTATTTGGGAAATAAAGTAGCAACTTTAGCTTATTCTTTGATCCCAAACCACTACCATTTCTTAGTAAAAGTCAATCCTGACATCTCTGATGAGCAGCTTGTAAA
>NZ_AQHR01000060.1 GCF_000390185.1 Lunatimonas lonarensis
TTAGTACCTGTAACTTTTGGTCCAACAAATGGGGAGTATTATACAACAGCGTGTATGTGGCAATAGCGGGTGAAGTGGTAAATCGAAGGTTTGTGCTTCCAATAAACTTTGTGCAAAACGGAAAGGTAAGTGCTTCTAATCCGCTACTGCACATACATGCAAACCGTTAGCACTCATTTTAAAAAGACACAGAACATAAATAATGACGACATATTTAGAGACAGTTCAACAGAGCAAGAATTACAATAATTACAAGCTGACTGCTGACAAGGTTATTCAAATCTTATCAGACGTTAGAAATGAAAGAACTAAATCCCGAAGAAGATGGATTTGGGAATTAATGCAAAACGCAAAAGACGTCCCAAACATTTATGGTGGTGTGACTATTGAAATCACATTAAAGGAAAATGAATTTATTTTTAGTCATAACGGAAACCCTTTCAGAGTAGAAAATATTACCGGACTAATCCAACAAGTAAGTTCAGGGAAACCTTCTGACAGCACAAACAAGAGAATAACAGGCAAGTTTGGAACGGGTTTTATTAGCACACATTTACTTTCAGACACGGTAACCGTAAAAGGAATTGTTGAACAAAATGGACTATTACCAAAGACTTTTCAATTTGAACTAAATAGAAAAGCGGAAAAATCAGAAGACTTAATCACTTTTATAGCCGAAGAGCTTGACAAAATTGAGAAAATTGAAGACGAACATATTTTCCCAACAAGGCATAATTATCATTCGCAAAGAAAAGAAACAGATTTTGACACTGTTTTTATTTATCCTTTAGAAAATCCTGAATCAAGAGAAGCTGCAATAGTTGGAGTTGAAGACCTTGCTTCTACTTTACCGCAGACACTATTTTTTGTTGAAGAACTTAAAAAGGTCATAATCAATAATGAGATAACAGGAAAGCAAATCACTTATGAATTGTTTGAAAACAATAATGATGGTAATTTCTATTTTCCAGTTATTAAGGAAACTATTAACGGAGCAACACAAGATTTATGCTTCATTCACTATAAGGACGATAAACTGGATTTAGCTATTCCGATTAACAATCATAGGGAAAGAAGTATTAAGATTATAGAGAAATCAGCAAGACTATATCGTGATTTCCCGGGATAGTTCATTAAACTGTGTCTAAGGTTAAATCTTTCCTTCA
>NZ_AQHR01000061.1 GCF_000390185.1 Lunatimonas lonarensis
CACCACCTAGTTAGTTAACATGCACGGCACACCAAAAAAAGCTGGCACATCACTGTACCGGCTTTCTTTACCCTCTATTTTGCAATCTGCTCGGCAAGCCAGTCACCCACCTCGGAAGTCTTGTAGGCCTTGCCGTCTCCGGCCAAGTCCTCGGTTACAATCCCTTCCTCAATGGAGCGATTTACCACTTCTGAGATCAGGTTTGCTTCTTCCTGCAGGTCAAATGCATACTCAAACATCATCGATGCCGACAGCACTGTCGCCAATGGATTGGCTATGTTTTTACCGGCCGCCTGCGGATAGGATCCATGGATGGGCTCAAACAGCTTGATATCCGAACCTAGAGAGGCAGAGGGCATCAAGCCCATCGAACCGCTGATTACCGACGCTTCATCGGTAAGAATATCGCCAAACAGGTTTTCGGTGATCAGCACGTCATAAGACTTTGGCCATTGGATAAGTCGCATAGCTACCGCATCCACAAACTCATACTCCACCTTCACGTCTGGGTATTCCGGAGCCAATCGTTGCACGGTTTCCCTCCATAATCTGGAAGTCGCCAACACGTTTGCTTTATCCACGCAGGTTAGCAGTTTTCGTCGCTTTCGGGCAAATTCGAAGCCCATTCGCGCCAAACGCTCGATTTCGAACACATTATACACGCAGGTGTCAAATGCCCGGTCGCCCTGCTCGCTACGCCCACGAGGCTCACCGAAGTAAATACCTCCCGTCAGCTCCCGAAGGAAGACTAGGTCCGTGCCTTCTATTCGGTCACGTTTAAGGGGCGATTTGTCTATTAAAGATGGAAATGTAAACGTAGGACGTACGTTGGCAAAAAGGCCCAACTTTTTACGCATCAGCAACAACCCCTGTTCTGGACGTACCTTGGCAGAGGGATCGTTGTCGTATTTGGGATCACCGATGGCACCAAAAAGCACCGCATCAGACCGAAGACATACCTCATGTGTTTCGTCCGGGTAGGGTAAACCTACTGCATCAATGGCGGCGGCACCTGTAAGTGCCTTTTCAAAGGTTATCGTATGTCCGAATTTCTTCGCTACGGCGTTGACCACCTTCACGGCCTGGTCTACTACCTCAGGTCCTATTCCATCACCAGGTAATAGGGCTATATTCATTTCCATAGGTATTCTTTTTAACTGATTTAGTTTTGTTTAATTGTTCTATGATGTTGAGCATCTTCTCCGTTGCCTTCATGGCCGCGATGGTCTGATCGCTATCCAACCCTTTGGTTTTAAATATTTTACCGTAATCCCAGGTAATCACACATTCCACAAAAGCATCGGTTTTACCGCCAGGGGGGATGGAAATATGAAAATCGGTGAGTTTAGGAAGCTCTTTTCTCAGTCCTCTGTAGATTTTCTTAAGTGCCTTCATAAACGAATCGTATTGACCGTCGCCGGAAGCGTTCTGCTCGTAGAATTCATCGTACACCTTCATGCGCAGCTGAACGGAAGGTTTGAGCCCCTTGGAATGTACCATGTGATAGCCGTCTATGCTGATATCGTTCTTGATGCTGTTGTTTTGCAGTACATCGGCAATGATATAAGGCAGGTCTTCGGTGGTAACACGCTCCTTCTTATCGCCCAATTCGATGATCCGCTGGGTTACCCTTGCCAATTCATCCGGCTCCAGCGAGATTCCAAGCTCTTGGAGGTTTTTTAGGATATTGGCCTTTCCAGAAGTCTTGCCAAGGGCATATTTTCGGGTCCTGCCAAAACGCTCCGGCAGTAGGTCACTGAAGTACAGGTTCTTTTTGTTGTCCCCATCTGCGTGGATTCCAGCCGTCTGGGTAAATACATTTTCACCAACCACCGGCTTATTCGCAGGAATATGCAGGCCGGAGAACTGCTCTACCAACTTGCTGATCCGGTAGATTTTATTCTCCTTTACCGAAAGCGAAAAGTCCGTAAAGTCCTTGATCACAGCCACCACAGACTCCAGTGGTGCATTGCCTGTGCGTTCCCCTAATCCGTTTACGGTAGTATGGATTCCCTTGGCACCACTCTTAACTGCCTGCAGCACATTGGCCACAGAAAGGTCATAATCGTTGTGCGCATGGAAATCGAAATGGATCGTAGGGAAAGTAACGGTAATCAGTTCCAGAAAGCCTTTAACCTCTTCAGGCTGTACAAGCCCCAGGGTATCCGGCAGCATGATCCTGCGTACTGGAAGTAAAGATAAACAACGAATCAGTGACAGGGTATAGTCGCGGGAATTACGCATACCGTTGCTCCAGTCTTCCAAATATACGTTGACTTCCAGCCCATGCGATACGGCATAGGTAATGCACTGTTCTATCTCCTGAAAATGCTCCTCCGGCGTCTTTTTCAACTGGTGGGTGAGATGGTTCAGCGAGCCTTTTGTCAGCAGGTTAAGTACTTTGGCACCAGCCTCCACAATCCAATCGACCGATTTGGGCGTGTCAACAAAGCCCAAGACTTCGACCCTATTCAGAAACTTTTTCTCCTTGGCCCAATGAGTGATTTTCTTTACCCCCTCCAATTCCCCTTCCGAAACCCGTGCGGATGCCACTTCGATCCTGTCCACCTTAAGCTCTTCCAACAGCAGCTTGGCTATTTGGAGTTTTTCGGAGGGCAAAAAGGAAACCCCTGAGGTCTGTTCTCCATCCCTCAGGGTAGTATCCATGATTTCTATTTTCTTTTGACCACTCATCGACGGTTGTTAGTATGATAAAAAACAGGTTGCTCTGCGACAGCAGAGTGGCTTTGGGTTTTTGTCCGACTAGGGTCTCCCCTCCGCAAACTCAGCAATCTGCTCCTTCAGATTCAACAGGTAATCGATGTCGTCAAACCCGTTCTTCATGTTTTCCTTTTTGTACGCGTTGATGTCAAAGGTCTCAGACCGACCTGTGCTGCCGATGGTAATGGTCTGTGCGTCGATATCTACGGTAATTTCGGTAAGGGGATCCTTTTCCACCTCGGTAAAAAGCTCCTCTACAAACTCAGGAGACACCGTCACGGGCAGGACACCAATATTCAGGCAGTTGTTTTTGAAGATATCTGCAAAGAAGGAAGAAACCACGCAACGGAAGCCATAATCGTAGATGGCCCATACGGCGTGTTCCCTACTGGAACCAGACCCAAAGTTCTTGCCCGCTACCAGAATCTTGCCTTCATAGGTAGGGTTGTTCAATACAAAGTCCTTCTTTGGATTCCCTTCGCTATCGTAACGCCAATCCCTAAATAGGTTGTCCCCAAAACCCTTTCGCTCAGTAGCTTTCAGGAAACGGGCGGGAATAATCTGGTCGGTGTCCACATTTTCGGTCGGCAGGGGCACTACCCTGCTGGTAAGCACATTAAATTTATCGTAAGCCATGGTGTAAGTTCAGTTTCTGGTTAGAATATTTCCCGTGGGTCGGCGATTTCTCCGGTAATGGCCACCGCCGCCACGGTCAACGGACTGGCCAGTAGGGTGCGTGCCCCAGGACCTTGTCGGCCCTCAAAGTTTCGATTGGAAGTAGAAACGGCGTATTTCCCAGCGGGAATCTTATCGTCGTTCATGGCCAAACAAGCTGAGCAGCCGGGCTGACGAAGCTTAAAGCCCGCCTCTTCCAAAATGGCAACCAACCCCTCTTCAATGGCCTTTTTCTCCACCTCCCGCGAACCGGGCACAATCCATGCAGTGATGTTATCTGCCTTCTTCTTTCCTTTTACAAATTGGGCTACGGACCGAATATCTTCAATACGGCCATTGGTACAACTACCGACAAATACATAATCGACCTTCTTGCCCTTAATCGGATCTCCAGGATGAAAGCCCATATAATCGAGTGACTTCAGGTAGGTGTTCTTGGTACTTCCGTCCATTCCCTCTGTGGTGGGTATCCGGTCCTTTACCTTGATGCCCATACCCGGGTTGGTACCGTAGGTAATCATGGGCTCAATGTCTGCCGCATCGTAGTGATATTCTTTATCAAAAACAGCTCCTTCATCGGTTTTGAGTGTTTTCCAGTTGGCTACCGCTTTCTCCCATTCCTCGCCCTTGGGTGCATAACGCTTGCCCTCCAAGTAGTTGAACGTGGTTTCGTCCGGGGCGATCAATCCGCCACGGGCCCCCATCTCAATGCTCATGTTGCAAATGGTCATACGGGCCTCCATGCTTAGGTTACGGATGGCACTGCCCGCATATTCAATGAAATAACCGGTTCCACCGCTGGCAGAAATCTTGGAGATGATGTAGAGGATGATATCCTTGGAGGTAACGCCTTTTCCCAACTCGCCGTCCACTGTAATGCGCATCTTTTTGGGCTTTGCCTGCATGATACACTGCGTAGCAAGCACCATCTCGACTTCAGAGGTGCCGATACCAAATGCAATGGTACCAAAGGCCCCGTGCGTGGACGTATGGCTATCTCCACAGACGATCGTCATTCCCGGCTGAGTCACCCCCAATTCAGGCCCGATAACGTGCACAATACCATGGTGATCGGTACCCAAGTCGTGCAGCTCTATGCCATATTTCTTGCAGTTTTCGCGGAGCTTGTCCACTTGCATACGGGACAATTGATCCTTAATGGTCTTGTCCTGGTCTACCGTGGGCACATTGTGGTCCGGCGTGGCAATGGTTCGCTCCGGATACAGCACCGATACTCCACGCTGCTCCAGATTCAGAAATGCCACGGGACTGGTCACTTCGTGTATAAAGTGCTTGTCTATAAAGAAGACATCGGGTCCCTTTGGGATTGATTTTACCACGTGGGCATCCCAAATCTTATCAAATAAGGTTTTCTTTTCCATTGTGCTTGCTACTGTTTACTCATTTTTGCTTTACCGGCATCTTATTCAGGGCATCTACGAAGGCCTTGGCTGACGCCAGTACAATATCGGTTTCGGAGGCAAAACCATGATAAGGTTTGCCTTGGCTCATTAATCTCATGTGTACCTTGCAGGTGTCGTCACTTCCCTTGGTCATGGCTTGAATCAGGAACTCATCCAAGATAACCTGGTGGGGGATCAACTGCTTGATCGATCGGATGACAGCGTCTACGGGGCCATTGCCTGTCGCGGTACTGCTCTTCTGCTCACCTCCTAGGGATAAGGTAACGGATGCGCTGCCTCCTTGGCCTTGTTTGCCCTGATAGGCTACGTCGTCCAGGTGTACCAAGGCAGCATGATCCATGTGCTCGCCCATCAGGGAAAGTAACTCTTTTCGACCAATGTCCCTTTTGGAATCAGCCAATACCAAAAAACGCTCATACACCTCATCTAGTTCACTGCCTTCCAATGGAAAGCCCAGCAAACTGAGGTGATGCTTTAGGGCTGCCCTTCCGCTTCGCGCAGTAAGAACGATGGAGGATTCCTCCACCCCCACCTCTTTGGGGTCGATAATTTCATAGTTTTCGCGGTTTTTTAGCACCCCATCCTGATGTATGCCGGAGGAATGTGCAAACGCGTTTCTGCCCACAATCGCCTTGTTGGGCTGTATGGGCATGTTCATCAGCTTGGAAATAATTCGGCTGGTTTCGTATATGCGTTGGGTGACGATACCTGTAGCGACCGGAATCTCCTTGTGACTCTTGATGGCCATGACGACTTCCTCCAGGGAGGTATTGCCCGCCCGTTCGCCGATACCGTTCATGGTTACTTCCACCTGACGCGCGCCATTCATGACCCCTGCCAGTGTGTTAGCGGTTGCCAAGCCTAGGTCATTGTGGCAATGGGTGGCAATGATCGCCCGATCAATGTTGGAAACATTCTCTTTCAACAACCTAATAATCGCGCCATATTGCTCGGGAAGACAGTAGCCTGTGGTATCCGGTATGTTTACCACTCGGGCACCCGCGGCTATCACCGCTTCTACCATTTGCACCAGGTAACCCGGTTCTGCCCTTCCGGCATCCTCTGCGTAAAATTCCACTTCCTCCACGAGGTTGCGGGCAAACTTCACAGCCTTCACCGCCCGCTCCATCACCGCTTCCGGTGTGCTGCGAAGCTTATGTTGAATATGGTAGCCGGAGACTCCTATGCCGGTGTGGATTCTTCCCCGCTTGGCATATTTTAATGAGTCTGCGGCTACCTGTATATCCTTTTCTACCGCCCTGGATAGGGCGCAGATGATGGGGTTGGATACAGCCTTTGATATTTCCATGACCGAGTTAAAGTCCCCGGGGCTCGATATGGGAAACCCGGCCTCCAGTATGTCCACCCCCAAGGCCTCGAGGGCCCGGGCTACCGTGATTTTCTCGTCGGTGTTTAACTGGCAACCGGGAACCTGCTCCCCGTCTCTAAGTGTCGTGTCAAATATCCAAAGCTTATCTGCCATACCTACCCGTTAGTTATTCTCTGGTCTCAATTTGCGGACGACAGCACCTGCCTGCCACATCTCTGACTCCCGCAACTCTTTCAACTCCTCCTCCAACTTCACGCGGTAATCCGGCTTGCTGTTGGATTCGATGGATTTGGCTGCCTCTTTGCCCGTTTTTACGCTGTTGTAAAGCTCTTCAAAAACCGGTTTGGTGGCATCTCTGAACGGCTTCCACCAGTCCAAGGCTCCACGTTGCGCTGTGGTAGAGCAGTTGGCATACATCCAGTCCATACCGTTTTCCGCCACCAATGGCATCAAGCTTTGTGTAAGTTCTTCCACCGTCTCGTTGAAAGCCTCTGAAGGAGTGTGCCCGTTTGCACGCAATACTTCGTACTGAGCGGCAAAGATACCTTGAATCGCGCCCATAAGTGTACCTCTTTCACCGGTAAGGTCAGAAGTCACCTCTCTGTAGAAGTCCGTCTCAAACAGGTAACCGGAACCCACACCAATGCCTAGTGCCACTACCCGGTCTTTTGCTTTGCCGGTCGCATCCTGATAGATCGCATAGGAGGAGTTAAGACCTCTACCCTCTACGAACATCCTTCGTAGCGATGTACCCGATCCTTTGGGAGCAACTAATATAACATCCACATCTGCAGGGGGGATGATTCCCGTTTGATCTTTGTACGTAATACCGAAACCATGGGAAAAATAAAGTGCCTTACCTGGCGTAAGGTGTTTCTTTACGGTAGGCCAAAGAGAAATCTGACCCGCATCTGACAACAGAAACTGAAGAATCGTACCTTTTTCACATGCCTCTTCCAGGTCAAAAAGTGTCTCGCCGGGTACCCAACCGTCAGCCACTGCCTTCTCCCAGGTTTTGGAGTCTTTGCGCTGACCAACGATCACATTAAACCCGTTATCCTTTAGGTTAAGCGCTTGGCCGGGACCCTGCACTCCATAACCCAATACGGCGATAACCTCATCTTTCAAAATTTCCTTTGCTTTGTCCAGTGGAAATTCTTCCCTGGTGACAACATTTTCTTCAACTGTACCGAATTTCAGTTTCATAATTTTAAAGTGATAATTGATTGGTGTTTATAAATATTTATCGATTGTTTCCATGGGCTTGGCTACCGCCACTCTGCCGGAGCGCACAAACTCCAACACATTGAAATCCTTCAACACTTCTAAAAGCTGCTGGGTATCTTCCTTATGGCCGGTAAGCTCCACCACCACAAAATCCCTTTCTGCCGAAATGATCCGGGCATTGTATTGACGGATCACCTTCTCCAATCCAGGCTCTAGGCTATCAGAGGGTATCTTGTACAGTGCAATTTCCTGAAACACCATCTGATCATCCACGTAATAAAACGCCTTGATCACATCGATGATCTTGTCTATCTGCTTGGTAAGCTGAATGATCTGCTCCTCTGAAGTTGTCACCTCGATGGTAATGCGGTAAATCCCCTCCTCACGGCTTTCGGAGGCAGTAAACCCATCTATATTGATCCCCCTACGGGTGAAAATCATCGTTATCCGACTAAGAATACCGATAAAGTTTTCTGTGAAAACAGAAATGGTGTATCGCTTCATACTGAATATTGGATTAACTGAGTCGTACTTCTTCTACGGAACTGCCCGCCGCAATCATCGGAAACACATTGTCCTCCTTTTCTACGACTACTTCTAGGAAATAGGGGCCGTCGTGAATGAACATCTCCGCAACGGCATTTCTTAGGTCCTCACGTTTTTCCACTTTCTTTACCTTAAACCGATAGGCTTCTGCGATTTTAGGGAAATCGGGGTTTTCCAACTCGGTAAATGAATAGCGCTTTTCGAAAAACAACTGCTGCCATTGCCGTACCATTCCCAGGAAATTATTATTCAGCAACACGACCTTCACTGGTGCCTTGGTCTGCATAATGGTACCCAACTCCTGTATGGTCATCTGTATACCGCCATCACCGACCACACAAACCACCTGACGGTTGTAGTCGTGGAGCTGTGCACCCAGTGCCGCAGGCAAGGCAAAGCCCATGGTTCCTAGCCCACCGGAAGTCACCTGCGTACGTGTAGTTTTATATTCAAAATATCGCCAGGCTACCATTTGGTGTTGGCCTACATCTGTGACCAAGATGGCATCATCCGCCTTAAACTCATTGATATGCCGAATCACCTCTCCCATGGTTAGCCCCACTTTGGTGGGAAGCAGGTCATTTCCGATCACTACACGCTTCTCCTCCGCCTCCAGCTCCCTGAATTTGCCGATCCATTCCTCGTGGCTGTTCGGGTTTACAAGATCCGTAAGCTTGGCAAGGGTTTCTTTACAATTGCCCAGTACAGGTGCGGTACACTTTACATTTTTGTCGATCTCGGCTGGATCCAGCTCCAAATGAACCACCTTCGCCTGTTTGGCGTACCGCTTTAAATCGCCCGTCACCCGGTCGTCAAAACGCATACCAACAGCTATCAATACGTCGCATTGATTGGTGAGCATATTTGGGCTGTAGTTGCCGTGCATCCCCAATTTACCGACATAGTTCGGATGCTCCTCGGAAAGAGCACCTGTACCCAACAGGGTGCAGGCAGCGGGTATACCCGTCTTATCGAGAAAACCTTTCAGTTCCTGCTCTGCCCTCGCGATCACTACCCCTTGGCCATACAATACGTAGGGACGCTTGGCGGAATTGATCAGCTCCGCAGCTTTAGCGACCTGCGCATCGTCCACCTTTGGATAGGGCTTATAGGAGCGGATATTCAGGCAGGGGACATAATTAAACTCTCCCAAATCATTTTGGGCGTTTTTTGTAATATCTATCAGCACGGGGCCGGGACGTCCCGACCGGGCAATATGAAACCCTTTGGCGATGGCGGGGGCAATGTCTTCCACCCGCTGCACCTGAATATTCCACTTGGTTCCGGGCATGGACATGCCCACGACATCGGTTTCCTGAAAGGCATCCGTCCCCAATAAATGTGCAAACACCTGACCTGTGATACAAACCAGCGGCGTGCTGTCGATCAGCGCATCGGCTAAGCCAGTAATCAGGTTGGTGGCACCTGGGCCGGAAGTTGCCATACAGACCCCTACTTTCCCTGAAACCCGGGCATACCCCTGCGCAGCATGGATGGCTCCCTGCTCATGACGGGTAAGTATGTGCTGTATTTGCTCCTCGTAGTCGTACAGTGCATCATACACGGGCATGATTGCCCCACCTGGATAGCCAAAAATGAATTTCGCGTTTTCGGCAATCAGAGATCGAATAACAATGTCTGCGCCTCTTATTCTAGAATCTTTCATACTAATTATCCATTATCGGTAATACATCCTTCCGATGCTGTAGATACTAACTGAGAATACTTTTTTAACGTTCCACTTAAGTGGCTCAAATCCTTGTTTTTCCACTTTTTTCTCCGCTCCACAAATTCATCGTCGGAAACATTACAGCTGATGGTCAGGGTATCTGCATCTATGGTTATCTCGTCACCATTCTGTATCAACGCGATCGGACCGCCCATGTAGGCTTCCGGTGTAACGTGACCAACCACGAATCCATGGGTGCCACCTGAGAAACGTCCGTCTGTAATCAAGGCTACGTCGGCACCCAAACCACCGCCTATGATGATCGAGGTGGGCTTAAGCATTTCCGGCATGCCGGGTCCTCCTTTGGGACCAACATAACGGATCACCACTACGTCGCCTTTTTCCACCTCTTTATTCTTCATGGCCTCGTTGGCTTCCTGCTCACTGTCATAGACCTTCGCCTTTCCCGTAAAGGATTTTCCCTCTTTTCCCGATATCTTTGCCACCGATCCTTCGGGTGCCAAGTTACCGGAAAGCACACAAAGATGACCGGTTTCTTTTAGCGGAGTCTCTATCGGATGGATAACGGATTCCTTGGATGGAACCAATGCAGCTACACTCTCCAAATTCTCTGCCAATGTTTTTCCCGTCACGGTCATGCAGTCTCCATGGAGCATTCCTTTTTCCAAAAAGTATTTCATAAATGCGGGAAGGCCGCCAATTTCGTGCAGGTCCTCCATCATGAATTTCCCGCTGGGCTTGAAATCTCCCAACACCGGCGTTTCCGCATTGATACGCTTGAAATCCTCCAACCCAAAATCCAACCCTGCGGTCTTGGCAATCGCAAGAATATGAAGCACCGCATTGGTGCTGCCGCCAAGGGCAACCACCACTCGAACGGCGTTCTCCAAACTCTTCAGGGTCACAATATCTTTTGGCTTGATATCCTTTTCCAACAACAACGCGATGTACTCCCCGGCCGACTGACACTCTTGGCGCTTTTCCGGGGATGTAGCCGGATTGGTAGAGCTGTAGGGCAAGGAAAGGCCCATGGCTTCAATGGCTGACGACATGGTATTTGCCGTGTACATGCCACCACAGGCACCCGCACCAGGACAGGCATTTTTGATTACACCGAGGTAATCCTCATCGCTGATTTCGTTCTTTATCTTCTTACCATAAGCCTCAAAGGCCGAAACGATGTTTAGCTTCTCGTTTTTGTACTTACCGGATCGAATGGTACCACCATATACCATGATGGCCGGCCTATTGACCCGTAGCATTCCCATTACGGCACCCGGCATGTTTTTGTCACAGCCTGCAACAGCCACGATTCCATCAAAAGAATGGCCAAGAATAAATGACTCGATGGAATCCGCTATGATTTCTCTAGAAGGCAGGCTGTAGCGCATACCCGCCGTACCCATGGAGATGCCATCACTGATACCAATTGTATTGAACACCAATCCGGTGAGCTTTGCCTTCACGGTAGCGTCCTTGATCTCCTTCGCAAAATCGTTGAGATGCATGTTGCAGGGATTGCTCTCATACCCACAGCTTGCCACCCCTACGAAGGGCTGCTTCATCTTCTGATCGGTAAGACCCGTGGCGTACAACATCGCCATTGCAGCTGGATTCTCCTGATTATCACTTACTTCCCAGCTATATCTTTTTGAGTTGCTCATTTGCTTCTTATCTTTTTTTGTTATTTGCTTATAAAAAAAAGTGCTCCATCGGGATGAAGCACTTTACTGATTTGGTCTATTTTTTATACAAGAGTTCAGCGCTTCATCTTTTCTAGATGAGAATGACGACAAGGCTAATAATGCTGACGATGCTGAACATGATTAATATCGGGTATGAGGACTTTCGTGGCTCGATTCTCGTTTGATTATGCAATATTAAAACCGTTATTTCAGACTTACAATATTTTATTCCATTTTTTCACTTGGACAAAGAAGAGTTAAAGGTAATTTCTGAAAAATAGAAATATATAAATTTATGTATTATAAATTTGAAAAATTTAATTTTAAAAAACACTGAAAAAACAAAAACTACGAAATTATATTTCGACGTAATGAAGCGAGCGAAAACCTGATTTTTTTTCGCTCCTACCCGAGGCTAAAGGTAGGGATAAAATGCCAGGATCAAAATATTTTGATGGGAATCGATTATTTTGGAATGCCTCGCAACGGCTCTCCAGCTGCTATTTTGTACCTTTACGTCGTCAAAAAAACCGGCTATGATTGTTTTTCCAAACGCAAAGATAAACCTGGGACTGTACATTACCGCCAAACGCAGCGATGGCTACCATGAAATCCAAAGCTGCATGTACCCCATCCCTCTTACCGATGCGCTGGAAATCCAGGTGAGCAAAAAAAACCGCTTTGAATCCTCCGGGCTTCCGATTCCGGGAAATCCGGAGGACAACCTGATCCTAAAGGCCTACCGCCTGCTCAAAAAAGACTTCCAGGACCTGCCCCACATCTCGGTGCACCTCCATAAATACATTCCGATAGGTGCCGGACTTGGCGGTGGCTCTGCCGACGCCGCCTTCGCCCTGACCCTGATGAACCAGCTCTTCGAACTCTATCTGGAGGATTGGATACTGGAAGACTATGCCGCCCAGCTGGGCAGCGACTGTCCCTTCTTTGTGGGCAACACGCCCAAACTGGTCAGTGGTAGAGGAGAACTGATGGAAGACAGTCCCTTGGATCTACAAGGAAAATGGATCGTACTGGTATATCCAAACATCCATATCAGCACCAAGGAAGCCTATGCGGGCGTAAAGCCTACTCCTTTAGAAAGCAGCCTATCCGAATGCCTTGCCGAGCCCGACAATTGGCAATCCTGCCTAAAAAATGACTTTGAGGCCAGCCTGTTCCCCTTATATCCCCTGCTGAAAACCCTCAAGGAGCAGTTTTACGAAGCCGGGGCATACTACGCCGCCATGTCCGGATCCGGATCCTCCGTATTCGGCCTGTTTGAAAACGAACCGCCTCCACTACCGGCAGAGGTAGGCTATTTTGTTTTCCGAAGCCAGCTGTAGTCTTTCTTCAGTGAACCCGTTTGTTCGCTATACATCATGCCCGGATGAGCCGCTTCGATGCCTTTCGCTTTTCGTAGTAATTTATGACCGGATAGATACATACTGCCAACAGAATGATCAGCGTGCCCCAGTAAAATTCGGATGACATTTTTTCCGATTCGCCAAAAACCATAAGGGCAAGGATGATCCCGTACACGGGCTCCAGATTTACCGTCAGGTTGATGGCAAAGGCTGTAAGGCGCTTCATCAGCTCCACCGATACCGTGAAGGCAAATACCGTGCATATGACTGCCAAAATTACGAGCCAGAACCAGTCCATGCCCTGTGGCCAAAAAGCAATTCCTGATTCGGTGAAGTAAATGGAATAAAATGGCATAAAGAGAGCTGCAAACAAAAATGCCCCGATCATCTCGTAAAAGGTAATGGTATAGGGGCTGTGTTTTTTGGTCAGCTTGCCATTGATCACCATAAAGCAGGCGCAGATAAACGCCGACAGTACAGCCATGCTCAGCCCCAACCAATACCCGAACTCAAAGCTAAAAATGACATACAAACCGATAATCACCAACAACCCCAACAACACCTCCACCCACTTTATTTTGGCGCGGTTGGCCAGCGGTTCTATCAGCGAAGTCCACAGGGAACAGGTCGCAATCCCTGCCAGGCAAACGGACACGGTAGATACCCTCATAGCCCAAAAAAACAATATCCAGTGGGCACTGATCAGGAAGCCGGTCAGAATAATCTTGATCACGTCCTTGCGTAGGAGGCGAACGGAACGTCCCCTGACCCAAAAAATAAGGCCGAGTGAAAGCACTGCCATCCATGTGCGGTGAAAAACAATCTCCACGGCCGACACACTTATCAGCAGTCCCAATATCCCCGTAAAACTCCAAACCAAAATCACCAAGTGCAGGGTTAGGTAGTCTTTTCTCAAAGAGCTCGCATCCGTCATTTTATCTGGGAACTGTCTTGTATAATATCAAACCGGTCAATGCAAAAACGATGTTCGGTATCCAAACCGCTAAAATGGGATAGGATGTCCCCGCCTCGGCAAAGGTACGGGAAAGCAAAAATAAGATAATGTACACAAATGCCAGCAAGAAGCCAAGCGCTATTTTGAACCCTGATCCGCCGCGGGTTTTCTTTGAAGAAACGATCACCCCGATAAATGTGAGAATGATCGCTGCAAAAGGCGACATAAACCGAACGTACTTCTCTATCCTATAATAATTGATGTTATCTGCGCCCCGGTCAAGCAGAATATCGATCTGCTCCTGCAATTTGGGTAGCGTCAGCGTCTCATGGTGGTTCTTGGGCAGGTCAAAATCCTCCGGCCTAATGGAAAGCAGGGTATCCAATCGCTCGCCGGTAGACCATTCCTCGTGCATTTCCTTAAATTCTCTGAGCTTCCAGTTGCGTACGCTCCAGGCATTTGTCGTGGTATCCCATACAATCCGATCGGCAGACAGCTTGGCAATCAGCTCGCCGTCCTGTATCTGCTCCAGCGTAAAGTTGTACCCTTGATTGCCGGATGTATAATACCTCGACAGGTAGGCATAAGTATCTGGCGCTACCTTGATATGGATGTTTTGCTGGTCAAAATTACGTTTATCCTCCAAGTACCTAACCTTAAAATCAGACACCCCAAGCGTAGCCACCGGAAGCACCCATCCGTTGAGAAAAAAACTGACAATGGCGATTAGCAATGCGGAAATCATAAAGGGTACCAGCATACGGATAAAACTCACGCCGCTGCTCAGGATGGCGATGATCTCCGTTCGCCCGGCCATCTTTGAGGTGATAAAAATAACCGAAATAAAGACGGTAATCGGCGTAAGCAGGTTGTTTAGGTACAACCCATAGTTCATCATGTATTTCAGTATCTCGGGAGCCGGCACATCATTGCGGATGTAGGCATCGTTTTTTTCCGTAAAATCAAGTACAAGGACAATAAGGATCAACATCAAAACCACAAAAAAGTAGGTCTTGAGAAAATCCTTGATAATCAATTTGTCCAATAACTTCATCGTTGTCCCTTTAATACCTGTCGGCCATGCCTCTTTAACCCATCACGTTGATCCCATACGACCTACCGTCTTCTGCTCACCTTCTCCACCATGTGGCGTTTCCATTGCGGAAAATCCCCCGATTGTATATGTTCCCGGGCCTGTCCCACCAGCCACAGGTAGAAAGATAGGTTATGGATACTGGCTATCTGAGCCGCCAGCATCTCTTTGGCTATGGTAAGGTGCCGCAAGTAGGCTTTGGTGTAAAAATTACTAACCTCATTCTCAAAGCCCAGATCAATGGCAGAGAAATCGTCCTTCCACTTTTCATTCCGTATGTTGATGATCCCCTCCGTGGTAAACAGCATCCCGTTGCGGGCGTTGCGGGTAGGCATCACACAGTCAAACATATCTACACCTAACGCTATGCACTCCAAAACATTGGCAGGTGTGCCGACACCCATTAGGTACCTGGGCCTATCCTCCGGCAATATCGCTGTCACCCATTCCGTCATTTCGTACATCAGCTCCGCAGGTTCTCCCACAGAGAGTCCCCCAATGGCATTTCCCACCCTGCCCTGCTCGGCTACGAACTCCGCCGACTCCGTTCTCAGGTCTTTATATACACTTCCTTGAACAATGGGAAAAAGATGCTGTTCATACCCGTACCTTCCGGATGTTTCGTCAAACCTTTTGATGCAACGTTTTAACCATCGGTGGGTAAGGTCCATTGATTTTTTGGCATAGGGCCACTCACAGGGATAGGGGGTGCACTCGTCAAATGCCATGATGATATCAGCACCGATCGTCCGTTGGATATCCATCACGTTCTCCGGCGTAAACTGCTGTTTTGACCCATCTATGTGGGACTTGAAAACTACGCCTTCTTCGGTAATCTTCCGGTTCTCTGCCAAGGAAAAAACCTGGTATCCACCGCTGTCTGTCAAGATGGGTCTATCCCACCCGTTGAATTTATGCAGCCCTCCCGCCTGCTCGATGATGGAAAGGCCGGGACGCAAAAAAAGATGGTAGGTGTTTCCCAGGATTATCTGCGCCTTTACATCCTCTTTCAGCTCGCGCTGATGCACTGCTTTCACCGACCCGGCGGTGCCAACCGGCATAAATATGGGGGTTTGGATGACCCCATGCTCGGTTTCCAAGCTACCTACACGGGCCTTGGTTTGGGAATCTTTATGATGAAGGGTAAAATTCATGCAACAGAAATTTGAATTGGCAGGGATTCCCTACCTATCTTTAACCGCACAAAAATAGACGCAATTCGCCAAAAGAGTTGTCGATTTTGATTTTATCTTTGGCACTCGAATGAAACCCGGTATGGAAGAATTAGTGTGGATGGTATTTTTTTTGGCTTTTGTCGTGCAGTTGACCTACATGCTCTTTGTTTTCGGCAGACTGGCCTTCTTCCACAAGCGCACCTCCTCCGAGAAGCTTTCCGACTCCCTGGAAGGCGTCACCGTATTGGTAGCAGCGAGAGACGAACTCGAAAACCTGCAGAAACAGCTACCGGTTCTTATGAACCAGGATTACCCAAACTTCGAGGTACTCTATGTAAACGACCGGTCCAGGGACGATAGCGAGGACTGGCTGCGGGAACAGGAAGGCACCTACCCAAACCTCAAAACCGTACATGTTCGGTACACTCCCGACCATGTCACCTCCAAAAAATATGCCCTTACCTTGGGCATCAAGGTGGCAAGCCATGACGTAATCCTACTCACCGATGCAGACTGCGTACCGGTATCCGACCAATGGATCAGAAGGATGACTGCCCCGGTTCGGTCCAAGAACAAAACCTTTGCGCTGGGCCACGGTGCCTACCTCGAGCAACCCGGCCTACTTAACAAGCTGATACAATTCGAAACCCTGCTTACTGCACTGTACTATATTTCCTTTGGGCTGTGGCGCGCGCCCATCATGGGCGTAGGGCGAAACCTTTGCTACCGCCGAAGCTTTTTTATGGAAAAGAAAGCGTTTAAGGGACTGTGGCACTTGGTCGGTGGGGACGACGACCTTTTCGTCAACAAATACGCAGACAAAGACAATACCGCCGTTGTCATCCATCCGGAGAGCATTACGGTTTCAATGCCCAAAACGAGCTTTCGCGATTTTTTGATTCAAAAAAAGCGGCATTTTCAGGCAGGAAAATATTATCGTCTAAAAGATAAACTTAAACTGGGTATTTATACGTTTACACACTTGGTATTTTGGGTGAGCGGTCTGGCCCTACTGGCAACCCAGCGGGCCTGGGAACCAATTGCGCTGATTTTCGGGTTAGTCCTGCTAAGGGCTATCGTGCAGTATGCGATACTCCGAAATGCCAAGATGAAATTGGAAGGTATGGGCAAAGTGCTTTGGACCATGTTTTTTGATTTTATGTATTTGATCTACTTTTGGACTGTCGGAACTAAAGGGTACCTGTCAAAAACAGTTAAATGGAAATAAACGAAAGAGAGTTTTCAGACAAAGCGTTAGAGGATTTCGACCTGATCGACCGGGCAGTACGGGATAAGGATCAGCAGGCCTATGCCACGCTTATGAAGCGCTACAAAAAGGCAGTATACTTCATGGTGCTGAAGATGATTCGGGATACCGATGACGCGGAGGATCTGACCATGGAAGCCTTTGCCAAGGCATTCCGAAATCTGCATAAATTCAAAAAAGACTATACGTTCAGTACCTGGCTGTTCCGCATAGCCACCAACAATGCCATTGATTTCATCCGAAAAAAGAAGCTCAAAACCATGAGCCTCAACAATACCCTGACCGACGACGGTGGCAATGCGGTCAATATCGACATAGAAGACGTTGACAACAACCCGCAGGACGAGTTTATCAAATCCCAGCGCATTGATATGGTGCGGATATTTGTGGATAAGCTACCTGCCAAATACCGAAAACTCGTGAAACTCCGGTATTTCGACGAACTTTCCTACGACGAGATCGCCGAAGAACTGGGAAAACCGCTGGGTACGGTCAAGGCACAGCTGCATCGATCCCGGGAACTGCTCTATGAGATAGCCGAAGGTAAAAACAAACACATCTAGTCTAACATTCCGCATGGGCAATTCTCCGGATGTATCGCTGATTTTTTCTTACTTCCCCCACCTTACCGACGCTCAAAAACAGCAGTTTGAGCTACTGGGTGAGCTTTATGTAGAGTGGAACAGCAAGATCAATGTGATCAGCCGCAAGGACATGGAACACTTCTACCTGCACCATGTACTGCACTCGTTGGGAATCGCCAAAGTGGTGCAGTTTGGGTCGGAGACCAAAATTCTGGACATTGGTACCGGAGGGGGCTTTCCAGGAATCCCCCTTGCCATCCTGTTTCCGGGGGCGTCCTTCCACTTGGTAGATTCCATCGGTAAAAAGATCACAGTGGTCAAGGATGTGGTGAAAACACTGAAACTCCAAAATGTGGAGGCACAGCAGACACGTGCGGAGGAACTAAACCGCAAATACCATTTTGTCGTGAGCCGCGCCGTGACCCAAATGGCCAATTTTTACCCTTGGGTGAAAGGCAAGTTCCGAAAAGAAGACGTGGATCCGGAATTCCAAAACGGCATCTTCTACCTAAAGGGCGGGGATGTGGACGAGGAACTGGAAGAGATGAATTTAACCTATATCAGTTACCACTTGGAGGATTACTTCAAGGAGGCGTTTTTCGAAACCAAAAAAGTAATCTACCTACCCTACGAAGGCAAACGGTAAAATTTCAATTTTTTGCCCTAACTTTCCAAATGTCAATCGGAAATAGTATGGGAACAAGCAGCTTAACCGGTATTTGCGTCCTTGGAGGACTGGCCCTGTTTGGATGTACCAAACCGAGGTCAGATAATACCTCCTATGCACAAGTTTCAATTTACGACACCGTATCGATCGAATCAAAAGGTGAACTGCTTTTTTTAAAATGGGGCCTTAGTACCGCCACTGTCTCTTCCGACCTGAGCACCTTGTACAATTTCAACGTAGACGAACCTTCTTTGGAAGTCGTAGATCTCGACAAGCATATCCTGTCCCATAAAGTTCCTTTGGAGCGGGAAGGCCCAAACGGAATCGGTCAGCGGGGCAAAGGGGGGATTTTGGCACTCTCTGATCAACTGCTATTGTTCAAGGGATGGCCTGCTCCGTATGTTATGGACCTGGAAGGACGCAGAACCGGTCTGTTGGAGAACCTTGCTTCGATCAAGTCTTCGGTGACCTCTGTCGACCGTGATTTTATGTATGAAATCATGCATCCCAGCTTTCCTAACTTGGTATTTGGCATCACGAACGAGTATCCGGGAAAGAACTTTGAGTTTACAGTGCTTGATCTCTCGGACAATTCCATCAAATCGACTACTCCGCTGTCTGCCTGGGACAATTTCGCTGACTATTCCTTGGTTTTTGACGATGGAACGCAGTTTGACCTTTGGGCACCAAGGGTCTACGTGACACTCCTCGGGCAATACATCTGTCTCAGCACAGATGTCAGCTCCGATCTATACCTTTACGATCCTCGCGCCGGGCAACTCGAGTTGAGGGAAATTCTACCCAAATTAACGCCCCAACAAAAAACGCCTACCGGATCCATCGACACGTCGGATGCAGCGCAATTTCAGGCCACTTTCCGCAAGTTGTACGGCGATATCACATTTTCCCCGCCATTTTGGGACATGGATGCCCAAGTATATTACCGCTTTAGCTACACAACGACCTTTGAAAAATCAGAGGATGGCCTCTACCCCAAACCCATTGGGCAGCATGTTTACCTATCTGTGATTGATACGGACCTCTCACACCATGCAGCATATCCACTGGAATTCCTAAATGAAGCACCGATGTTCAGTTTTAGCAAAGCGGGAAAGATCTGGACTTTCCTAAACCTACAGGACGAAATGGCCTTCCTACGATTGGAAGTGCCAACCGACATGCCCTAAAGTCATCGTTTACGGATGGCTTTAGGGTATAGTAGGAGGATGCTTCCTTCAGGCAATTACTTTTTCTTGTACACAATTTTTATGGGAACCCCCTGAAAATCGAAATTTTCCCGGATCCGGTTTTCCAGAAAACGGGTATAGGGCGACTTGATGTACTGGGGCAGGTTACAGAAAAACGCAAATACCGGGTTTTTGGTAGGCAGCTGCGTGATATACTTGATTTTGATATACTTCCCTTTGACGGCAGGAGGCGGATATTTTTCGATCTCCGGCAGTATCAGCTCATTTAGCTTGGAGGTAGCTACCTTGCCGGTTTTGTTTTCAAACACTTCGTTTGCCAATTCAATTGCCTGGAAAATCCGCTGCTTGGTGAGCGCTGAAATGAAGATAATGGGTATCCACTTGTTTTCCCCGAGTTTTTCCATCATCTCGTCTTTAAAGGCCTGCATGGTTTTATGGTCCTTTTCGATCAGGTCCCACTTGTTTACCATGATCATGATTCCCTTGTTGTTTTTGATGGCCAGGGAAATCAGATTGACATCCTGCGCCTCCAGCCCCCTGGTCGCGTCTACCATGATGACCACCACATCGGAATCCTCCAAGGTTCGCAGCGAACGCATCACGGAATAAAACTCGATATCTTCTTTTACTTTGGCCTTCTTCCGGATACCTGCCGTGTCGGTAATGATGAAATCCTTCCCGTACAGCTTGTACCGGGTATGGATGGCATCCCTGGTGGTTCCCGCTTCGTCGGTCACGATGGAGCGCTCGGTGCCCAGCAGCGCATTAAGAAACGAAGACTTGCCCACATTGGGACGCCCCAGCACTGCGATCTTTGGCACGCCAAAGTCGGGGTCCTCGTCGCCTGTATCGGCAAAGTTGCGGACGACCTCGTCCAGCAGATCTCCAATTCCACTGCCATTTACTGCCGCAATGGGAAACACCTGCTCATGGCCTACCCCAAGGGCATAGAATTCGTTGGCCATTAACAGCTTGTCCATGTCGTCTGCTTTGTTGGCCACCAGGTAGACGGGCTTTTTGCTTCCCCGCAGTTCGTCCGCAAACTCCTTGTCCAAATCGGTAAGCCCATCCAGGCAGTCGACCACAAATAGGATGACTGACGCCTCATCAATCGCCAGCTTTACCTGTTTGCGTATCTCCCTCTCAAAAATATCGTCCGATCCGGTAACGTATCCGCCGGTATCGATTACGGAAAAGAACTTTCCGCCCCACTGGGCATGCCCGTAATGCCTGTCTCGAGTGACACCACTAAGGTTGTCCTCGATGGCTTTACGTTCCTCTACCAATCTATTGAAAAAAGTAGATTTCCCTACATTGGGTCTACCTACTATTGCCACTATATTTGCCATTGTTGTATGCTATTGTTGGTCGTAACCAAATCGCTTTAATTTATTTTTGTTTTTCCGCCAGTCTTCCTCCACCTTCACGAAGGTTTCGAGAAACACCTTTTTGCCAAAAAAACGTTCCATTTCTTCCCTCGCCTGCGTGCCTACCCGTTTGAGTGCCTTGCCGCCTTCTCCGATCACGATCCCCTTTTGGCTGTTTCGCTCCACATAGATGACCGCCCGGATGCGGATGATCTTGCTTTCTTCCAGAAAATCCTCGATGGCCACTTCAGAACTATAGGGAATCTCCTTTTTGTAGTTTAGGAATATTTTCTCGCGGATAATCTCCGAGGCAAAAAACCGCTCTGGCCGAGTAGTCAGTTCATCCTTGTCGTAAAAGGGCTCGTGCACAGGCAAACGATCCAGAATCTCCTGCAAAATACGCTCGGTGTTAAAGGACTCGGTCGCAGAAATGGGTATTACAGCGTCCGTTCTCAACCGCTGGGTCCAGTAGGCCGTGACCTCATCCAGCTGGTTTTCCTTGTTCAAGTCGATTTTGTTGACTACCAATAGCACCGGTATCCCGGAGTCGTTGATCTTTTCCAGTACGTCTTCTATTTCCGCGTCGGTTTCAAATAGATCGGTTACGAAAAGGATCACATCGGCATCCTCCAGCGACATGTGCACAAAGCTCATCATGTTTTTGTGCAGCTCGTACTTGGGCTTCAACATCCCAGGGGTATCGGAAAAAACGACCTGGTAGTGGTCGTCGTTGATGATGCCCATGATGCGGTGCCGGGTCGTCTGCGCCTTGGAGGAGATAATCGAAAGTCTTTCACCTATGAGCACGTTCATGAGCGTGGATTTGCCCACATTGGGCTTACCTATGATGTTGACAAAACCCGCTTTGTGTGTGTTTTCGGTCATGACAATAATTTTTTTGCAAAGGTACTTGTTTTTTTCCGTGAAGCCGCAAAACCCCGATATTATACCAAAGAAAGTTTGGTTAATTAGGCGAATATTTTTGGGCTATCGAAAAAAATACCCAAAAACATGCAAAAAACAAGACCCCTCCCAAACCCCTCACGATCAGCAAAAAGCAATACAAACACTCCCTTTGTTCCAAATATAATTCCAGCAGTCGCTTGCATTTAACCAAAATAACATCTACTTTTGTACCACGATTTCAGTAAAACGTTACTGATGACACCACACTAGAAAGGCGATAAATCGGATTAAAGACATATCGCGGGATGGATCTGCCACGGCAGATCGTCGGGCTGATATCCGCCGCGGTGGACACTGGCTCGAGTCTAAAGGAAGTGAAAATGTAAAGTGAAAGATATATCGCGGGATGGAGCAGTTGGTAGCTCGTCGGGCTCATAACCCGAAGGTCACAGGTTCGAGTCCTGTTCCCGCTACTACGAAGGATACTGGAAACGGTATCCTTTTTTGTTTTTTATCAATTCTCTGGAGGGCTCATATATTAGTCACAACACAGTGCACAAGCGCAATGGCGGATTTCTGAGATCAAAACTGTTAATACACCAAAAAAGTAGATGCAAGACAGAATATTCAATTTACCACCTCACTCGCCACTGAGATAACACCTGTTCTGCGTAGGTTTTCTATTGGAAGTCAATGTCGATACCGTCATATTTTGCTATTAATTCCGGTAAAGTCATCGTTCCAATTTCTAATTCCTTGCAGATTGTTGGTATCTTTTTGAATAATTTATTGTCGTTATTACTTTCTGTTTCTTCTGTTACTAAAACCACACGTTCACCTTTGGCTTTAAGGTTGAGAGATAAAATCACTTGCTTCATGTCTGCACTTTCAATGAAGCGTGTTTTCTCACTTTCAAATTCTACTTCTGTGAAATTTCTAGCCTTTTTGACGATTTGATTTACAAAATTATTGTTCAAGAGATGGAAAAATTGTTTAGTATTTGGAACAAGTAAGCTGTCAGTTTTATAAGGGACTTTTGCAGCTTTCAAAAATGTCTTGTCAGTTAAGTATTGCAATTTTTTTAGAACAAGTCCTCTTGAATTATATGTGCATTCTTCAAAGACCTTGTCAATTATTATTATATCACCGCTCTCGATTTTTGATTTAATAAATTCAAAGAGAACTCCTTTTTTGTCAAATGGTAAGTAGTAACGAACCAACGACAAGAGCGAATTTGTGTCGATTACTACTTTCATTGCAAATACTTCTCTAGTTTATCGGGTGAAATATTCAGAGTTTTACAAACATCGTATTCGTTTACTACTCCTTCATAAAAAGCTGTCTGAATGGTTGATATGAGCAATGGCGAGTTAATAGGTTTGGGCGTTGACCCACCTTTTTGAATACCAAGTAATTTGTCAAGCTCTCTTTGTTTTTTCTCTTCTTCTTGACGCAGTCGGTATTGCTCATCAAAGTCAGCTTTTATTGTGTTGTAGTTGTTTTGAGAAATTTTTCTCTCAAATAAAAGTTTAGTAAATAATGCAATTTGGCTTAGATGTGTCTGATTTGAAATACTTTCAATCAATTCAAAATAATAGTCATTCGTTCCGTCCGCTTTATCGATTTGTTCAAATGCTCTATTGTATTCACCTACTAAAAAATAATATGCAAAGTCATTGCACCATCTTTCAATAGCTGAAAGTTTATTGTTTGCGAAGCTTGAAATATCAATTTCTTCAATTTCTTCTTCGTTAAGCAAATAGTGTCCTAATTCGTGAATCAGTGTGAAAATTTCTCTCCTGAAAGAAGATTGCTGTCTTTTTAGAACAATTACATTTGGGGCAAGAAAAAAGCCGTCAATATTTGCTTTCTCTTTTTTATTCCAAGTTTCTACAAACTCGAAAACCAAAATATTTTTTTCAGCAAATTTTGAAATCAATGCACGTAAGAATTCCTTTGGGATCGGATTAAAACCAGGATATAATTCTTTCCTGATTTTAACCGCAATAGCTTTAGGGTCGTCTTGTACAGAAAAGACTGGCAAAGGCCTGTCAATATTTATCTCAGCTAATTTTGAAATAGCTGAAAGCGATATTTTAAACTCTTCAAATTGGTTTACAATCTTTTTAGCTCCAATATTAAGATCCGTCCCAAATTTGTTTTTCCTGAAGAAAATACTGGCATCTTTTGAAACCTCTGGTGATTTTGGGTCTAGATAGTAGTGTAGCCCTTTGTTAAACACCTTGTCTATTCTCTTTAAATGATTGACATTTATCTCATCAGATAAAATATCATCTTTGGTTAGAGGTTTTGTAAGTCCTTCACTAATGACCAATAACAAATCTTCTGCTGTCATTTTGTACAATGTCAGCAGGTATTTAAGTCTTGATATGTTTTGTTCTACTTTCAAGAATTCCTTATTTGCTAGTTTGGCAAATTTACAATTTTAAACGTTCCTTTTCTTG
This sequence comes from Lunatimonas lonarensis, assembly GCF_000390185.1. Taxonomy (GTDB): domain Bacteria; phylum Bacteroidota; class Bacteroidia; order Cytophagales; family Cyclobacteriaceae; genus Lunatimonas; species Lunatimonas lonarensis. Next base: position 24,350 of record NZ_AQHR01000061.1, read on the forward strand.
ATTTGGGTGTCTTTCTAAACTTACGCCTAATAGGTATTGCACAGCCACAAAGAGCTCCACCCGTTTTTAATTCTTAGCCCTCAAAAGCCTCCTTCAGCACCGCCTGCATCAGCATTTGGGCGTGCTGCTCGCTTTGACTGATTTCCTCCTCCAAGGCCCGACACTTTTTCATCAGGCTATCCACTTTCTCGACAATGGCTTTTTGTTCTTCTTCCTCAGGCAAGCCAATCAGAATATTATCCATCTTATTTTTAGGCAAACCTTCTCTGCCTGCCCCAGTTTGGGCCTTAATTATTTGTTTTTGGAAATAAGGTGAGCAAATCACCTTATGTATGAAATAACCAATGAATTCAAAAAAGGGACGAATGATAGCAACATGCTGGTTGATATTTCCTTCGTCAAAACTCTTTGGAACAATGCAACATCGGCCAATTGATCCGCCTGTAATATTCAAAAGCAAATCTTCGGGACGAACAATTGTACCATTCATTTTCTGATGAATTTGTTCTGAAATGAAGGCTACATCCTCAAGCCTTAACCCATCATCATACACATTTTGAGAGCGAATGAATTTAATGCCTTCATTTTGATAAATTGATTTACCCCCGCTTGGGGTACTTCCTGAGCCTGTCTTTGAGCAAATCTCCCCCAATCTACACCACTCCCATCCTTCCGGCAGTTCAAAAGGCTTTTCGGAATCGGTAATGGGAGGTAATGGCTTTTCTTTCTTGATCTTTTTCTCCTTGATCAATCGTGCTTTTTCTGCTTGGATGCGCTTGAGCAGTTCGCTGGCTGGTTCCAAGGGCGGTTGCTGTGCCTGTCGAAGATCCCGCCAATCCTCGGTCAATTTACCCTGAATGGCTTCTTGAAGGATGGACTGCTTGAGTTGGGATACTACTTCCTTTTGAGATTCAATCAAGGAAATGAGCTCAATGCTTGATTCATATTCCTTAATTGCCTTATCAATTCTGAGAGCGAGTTCTTCATATCCATAAACTTTATCGCCCTTGGACAATTGGACAATATCTGATTGTTCATCTGGAGAACAGACTGGCAATAGAAGGTCTTTCAGCTTATTTGCATTTACACTCGGTCGAAACTCTCCCTCATTCAAAGAAACAATCTGTGACCAATACGAATAGCTGTTGAGAAATACCTCCAAAAAATCAGGAAGCGAATTTTGGTTAGCTCTGATCCTAATCAAGTAACCAGCATAAATAGCACCTTCAGGAGCACTCTCAATTTTAAAACTCTTCCCTGTTGTCCCTCCAGTTCTCGCAATCAAGATATCATCCTTGAACAAAAGGTAGGTGTCCTCATCTTGGCAATCGCAAAAGGGGACTGTTTCCCAGTCCACTTTTCCATCTGTGATATCGCTTATCCTTAGAAATTTATTCTTACCTGACTGGAGTGCCGAGGCATTATAACCATATTGAGTTCCCTCTATCAAATTGCCTAGTGGAATGGTTTGATCGTTCCTTTCAAAAAAATGAGATAAGATTACAGTATTCCGAATCTGCCTTCTGATTTCATCCTGATCCTTTAGAAAGGTCAGGGGTACAAATTTAAAACTCAAACTCATGAGCCTAACTCAGTTAATAATTCTGCTATCCTATTTTGGCTTTTTTTCAATTTCCCAATAAGATCCTGCTTGGAATAAGTGGCTTCTTCCTCTTTTTTGAATGGATTTTTTAAATCCAAATCGAATCCTTTCAAGTCCTCAACGTTCACCTTCCAGGCCACTTCGTTTTCCACCCGATTATCCCACCACTCAATCAGGGGTTGGAATTCCTCAAACTGAATCGGCTTGAGTTTGGAATAGCTTTTTTGTCCCTCGGGCAGGCGGTGCTCGTAGTACCAGATTTCTTTGGTCGGGCTGCCTTTTTCGAAAAAGAGCAGGTTGGTACTCACCGTGGCCGGGAAAAAAGTACTCTGCGGCAGGCGGATGATGGTATGCAGGTTGGCATCGGTCAGGAGCTTTTCCCGGATACGGGCCTTCACTCCCTCACCCGTGATCGAGCCATCCGGCAAGACGATGGCGCAGCGCCCAACTGGCTTGAGCAGTTGCAGCATCAGAATCACAAAGAGGTCGGCAGATTCCTTGCAGCGGAAGGAAGCCGGAAAGTTGGTCTCCACTCCATCGGCGATACTGGCCCCGAAAGGTGGATTGGCCAGAATCACATCCACTTCATCTTTTCGGGAAATGCTGTTGTATTCCTTTTTGAGGCTGTCGATGTAGTGGTAGTCGGGCACGTCCATCTCGTGCAGGATGAGATTGGTGAGACCAAGCACATAGGCTACAGGCTTGAGTTCCCAGCCGGTGATGCTGTTTTGGAGGACTTGCTCGTCCTCTAGGGTCTTCACATAATGATCCCGTACATGGTCGATGGCTGCGGTAAGGAATCCCCCCGTACCGGCAGCCGGATCGAGGACCTTTTCGCCCAGTTTGGGATTGGTCATTTGCGTCATGAGTTGGGTCACTGCACGGGGCGTGTAGTATTCCCCCTTGTTGCCCGCATCCCGGAGTTCTTGCAGGATGCTTTCGTAGATGTTACCGAAGATGTGTTTGTCCTCGGAGTTGTTGAAGTCGATCTCGTTGAGCTTGTTGATGACCTTGCGCATCTCATAGCCCGACTTCATGTAGTTATTGGACCCGTCAAAGACCTCCTTGACGATCGCCGCACGTTTGGGTTGGACTGCATTGCTCAGGTTTCTCAGGCTTACAAAAAGTCCCGTGGATGGGTGATCGATGAAATTCAGGAGTTCGTCCCCGGTGATTCCTTCGGGATTTGCAGCCCAATTTCTCCATTGAAACTGTGGAGGGATGACAGAGACATATTTGTCCCTGATGACTTCAAGTTCCTGATCTTTGTCATCCATGATTTTTAGAAAGAGCATCCACCCGAGTTGTTCGAGTCGCTGTGCATCGCCGGAGATACCCCGGTCCTGACGCATGATATTCCGTATGCTGTTGACGACAGCACCTACATTGGCCATAATTAAAATCGTTCTTTAATCAGTTTGAGTAATTCTTCCTCAGAGGGAAGTTGGATCAGGTAGTTGGACACAAAGAGCTTTTGATCCAGTCCTGCGGTGGCATATTTCACTTTTTCGGTATCCTTCTGGGTGCAAAGAATAATACCTACGGGGGGATTATCACCTGATTGCATCATATTTTCTTTGAAATAATTCAGGTAGAAATTCATCTGTCCCACATCCGCATGGGAAAAATCCCTGGTTTTCAGATCGATCAGGACATGGCACTTCAAGATTCGGTGATAGAATACCAAATCCACCCGATCGTGTTCGTTGCCTACAGTGATCCGTTTTTGCCTTGATTCAAAGCAAAACCCTGTCCCCATTTCCAGCAAAAACTCCTGAATCTTATCCAAAATGGCCGTTTCCAAGTCACTTTCAGTGTAGGCGGGAAGCTCAGGAAAACCCAGAAACTCGAAGACGTAAGGATCTTTGATGGTATGAGCGAGGGAGTTTTCCTCGGTTTTTCCTTTGAGTAGGGCTAAGAGTTGGTCTTTGTCGTTGGAAATCCCCAATCGCTCCAAAAACAGGGAATCGATCTGACGCTTGAGTTCCCTTGCACTCCAGTTGCCGGAGATAGCTTCCTTTTCGTAAAAAGCCCGCTTGAGGGGATCAGCTATTTTGATCAGTTCGGTAAAATGGCGAAAAGAGAAATGGGTAATCAGCTTTTTGCCAGAGACCTCTAGATCTGCGGACGTATTTGCAAGTATCAATTCGTCAGCCAGTGGCTGACGAATTGATATAGCTGAAGCTTCCAAAAAGTCAGCCACCGGCTGACCGATTTGAGGATAAGTCTGATAGAGAATTCTGAAAAGCTTCAGATTGGTCTCTGACATTCCTTTGATTCGTCTTTTACGGAGTTCTTGAGCCAATCGGGGAATAAGTTTTTCACCATAGGCAGCACGATCAGCTCCCATTTGCTCGAAGTTCACGATGTGGAACCCAATCAGCCAATTGCGCATAACCAAAAGTTGGTTGACACTTTCCAGTGCTTTTTTGCGCAGCACCTGTTGGGAAAAATCTATCTGCTCAACGAGTCCTATAAAATCCATCAAGCACCTGTTTTATAGAGTTCATCTTCCAGTTCCTTGATGGCCCGATCGTAATCTTCTTTGGAGCCAAAGGCTCGGATCAACTCCAAAGGAGTACCGATAGACCGGAATGGATCCAACTTTAGAATCTCGGTACTCTCGATATCCTTCAAGCCTTCGTCGGCATACTTGTCGAGGAGATTACGGAGGATGGCTTGGGCTTTTTTGCCATACTTGGCGAAGTAGTTTCGTTTTTTGACATTTTCAGCCCGCTCTTTTCGGGTGAGCGGTTTGGAATCGAAAGCCACATGACAAATCAGGTCAAAGGGATCCCATTCACTCCCAACTTCTTCCTGAAGGGATTCGAAGAAAATGCCTTGGTTTTCCAGTTCTTCCAGAATAGCCTTTTTTTTATCTGCCTGATTCCAATAGGAAAGAAAGGTTTCCAGGGACTGGAACCGCCTCAGAATATTCGCTTTGGTATAGTCGATCAGGTTTTCGGTGATTATTTTCCCATCGATATCGAGGTATTGCACCCGTTCGTTGATGATCTGTACGGACACGCCATTTACCTCTACCTTTTTCTGGGGAAGTGGTAGTTCGGGCATAGGTCCTTCCGCATCCCATGGCTCGTCAACTCCCTCCGGCGGAAACTCCACATCCTCCCCGCCCTCTGGAAGCTCCGTTTCTTCGTCATCCATGCCTTTCAAATCTTCCTCCTCATCCACCTGCCGAATCATCACCGGATCCCCGTCAAATGCCGGATCCGCAAACAGATGGGTAACGTTTCGGAAATCCATGATCGTAAAATAGGTCTTCCCATATTCTTCTTTGATCCGGGTACCCCGACCGATGATCTGTTTGAATTCTGTCATGGAGCCGATGTTTCTATCTAAAACGATCAACTTGCAGGTCTGCGCATCTACCCCTGTAGTCATCAGTTTGGACGTCGTCGCAATGACGGGATACCTTTCTCTGGGATTGATGAAATTATCGAGTTCCCGCTTTCCTTCTTCATTATCCCCGGTGATCTGCATGACATACTTGGCATTCTTGCGTACTTGCTCGGGATTGGCATTGGCCAAGGCTGTTCGCATACCTTCCGCGTGTTCTATATCCACACAAAACACGATGGTTTTGGCAAATACATTACTCCCTTTTAAAAACTCCGAGACCTTGGCAGCCACCCTTTTTCTACGTTCCTCGATGATGATATTTCGATCAAAGTCCGTTCGGTTGTAGACCCGGTCTTCAACCGGATTCCCGTCTTTGTCCAAATAGCCCTTTGGCGGTCTCCATCCTTCCGAATCTACGTCTAAGGTTACTTTGATCACTTTATACGGTGCCAAAAAACCATCGTCAATTCCCTGCTTGAGGGAGTAGGTATAGATCGGGTCTCCAAAATAATGCTGGTTGGAAACATCTGCGGTTTCCTTTGGCGTGGCAGTCAAACCGATATGGGTGGCGGATTTGAAATAATCCAGGATCTGCCGCCACTTGCTGTCTTCCGCTGCCGATCCCCGATGACACTCGTCCACAATGATCAGGTCAAAGAAATCCGGGCTGAAATCCTTGAAGGCATCGGGTATTTCCGGATCGGAATTGCTCAAGCCTTGATACAGCCCCAGAAAAATATCGAAAGCTTTATCTGCAGAATCGATTCCACGTTTCTTGTTCGACACCAAGGTTTCCTTACCGTCCACATTGACCACTTTCTTTTTTATCACGGTCATGGCATCCTTGAAATGGCGAAAATCTCCACGGAGCGTCTGATCTACGAGGGCAGTACGATCGGCGAGAAACAAAATCTTGCGCTTGGCTTTGGACTTGAACAGCCGGTAGGCAATTTGGAAGGCGGTATACGTCTTGCCGGTACCCGTGGCCATCACCAGAAGAATCCTATCTTGGCCTTTTGCGATGGCTTCGATCGTACGATTGACCGCAATGGTCTGGTAGTAACGGGGAGATCGGCCCGAACCGTCTTGGTAATAGTCTTGCGTGATGATAGCCTCTTGTTCCGGAGAGGTGATTCCTTTGTATCGCCTATATTTCTCCCATAGCTCGGCAGGGCCTGGGAAGTCGTTGAGACCAAGTGCCCATTCGATTTTCCCATCTGTCGAGGTCTTGTCGTGAAAGAAAAAACCTTCTCCATTACTGCTGAACACAAAAGGAATATCCAAGGTATTGGCATATCCCAAGGCCTGCTGAATACCCGACCGAATGGTATGTGAGTTATCCTTTGCCTCAATGAGGGCAAGGGGAATGTTCTTTTCCAGGGATTGATAGTAGAGGATATAATCGGCAAATTTACACTTGCCCCTAGCCGTCATTCTTCCCTTGACATAGATCCTTCCGTCGGTAAAAAACACTTCACGACGAATCTGCTTCAGCTCATCCCAGCCGGCACGGACAATCGCCGGAGTGATAAACTTCTCCTTTACATCAGATTCAGAAAAGATCGGTTGACTCATTTAAAAAGTACATTTGGTTATCGGCATACGCAAAATAAAGAAAACTATCGAACTTAGCGCCTAACCGCCGAAAGATACTTTCCAATAAATGCCTGCTAACAACTACCGCAAACTGTCGACGGTCCTTCAACCTAACCACCCCCCTTGCAAAATCCCCCCACATACGCTATCTTTCAGAGCAAACTGTAACTAAACCATCCAACCACCAATGCCATGATTTTTTCCGACATTGCACTTGCCAGACCCCTGCTTTTCCTCTTTGCCTGCTCCCTTTGGGCATGCAATTCCACCGAGGATGGACTGCCTTCCTACGCCATAAATGCCCGCCTTAAACAGACTGTCATGTACAATATCGATGGTGACTCGAAGCCAATTGGCATCACCGCACAGTACGAGTACGATCCTCAAGCAAGGATCAGCAAGGTTAGCTCCCCTTTGTACAACGAGGGCAAAATTACCGGAGTAGGCTCTTACGACCTATATGAGTACGATGCGAAAGGCCAACTGGAAAAAATAGTGCACTTTGCCGCAAACCTGCACTCGGGCTTTATTAACCTGCAAACAAAAACCTATACTTACTCCAGCGAAGGCCTGAAAACCATGGAACGGGTGCACTATCCCCAGATCGGCTCCAAGGAATACACCCAGTTTACCTATACCGGCCAAAAACTGGCCAAAGCGGAAAAGTTCAACAACCGGGATCAGCTGGAAACCTACACCGAATACACCTACCAGGGCGACCTCCTGGAAACGGAAGAACTTTACAGAGCCGACGGGTCATTGCTTCGTATCACCCGCTTTGCCTACGAACGTGGACTAAACACCAAGGAGGAGATTTTCTTGGGAAGCACCAATGAGCGTTTCCGGGAAATAAACCGAGCCTATGACAGCAACCGCAATCTGGTCCAAATGACCTCCAGGGAGCTCTCTCCGGTCAGCTCGGCGATGAGCTTTCGCCTACACTTCGAATATTTCCGCTAACCAGTAAGAATTACCTTTTCGATAAGTTAATGAGAACACTTCACCCAACCACCGCCAGTATCCTCATCGTCTTGGCTGCGTTGCTGATGCAGGCATGCAGCCATTCAACCCACAATCCACAAGAGAAGCCGAACATCCTGTTTATCGCCATGGACGACTTGAGCGACTGGGCGGGCTTTTTGGAGGGGCATGCCGGCATGAAGATCCATACACCCAATTTGGACCGACTGGCCGCCAGATCCATGATTTTCACCAATGCACACACCCCTGCCCCGGCCTGCGCACCCGCGCGGGCGGCCATCATGACGGGAGTTCACCATGCCCGCTCCGGCACGCAGCATGTGTATTGGGGCGATGGCCCCCGATGGCGGGATTTTGATGCCCTGAAAGAGGTGCAGACCATGGAGCAGTTTTTCAAAAACAACGGCTATAAAACCCTGGGTGCCGGTAAAATTTACCACAGCCAGGCACCACCCTGGTCCCCAACGAGTCAGGTCGAGCCGGCCAACTGGGATTTCTACTATCCCAGCCCCTACATTTCCCATCCCTACCAGATCCGGGCTCCGGAGGAGGTCATCTTCCCGGAAGGCGTGGACAATGAAAACCGACCCGGAGGTGGATGGTGGACGTGGGGACCCATTCCCGTGCCCGACGAAAAAATGGCCGACTACCATGTCGTCGATTGGGCAAACCACCAACTCAGGCAGCAGCACGACAAACCTTTCTTCTTGGCAGTAGGAACCTGGAAGCCCCATGACCCCTGGGAGGTGCCTCAAAAATACTTCGACATGTACCCGTTGGAAGACATCGTCCTTCCCGAGAGAAGGGAGGATGACCTGGAGGACGCCTTCGACCATGGCCGTCGCTGGATTATGAAATGGGTACTGGACAACCAACAGTGGGAAAAAATCATCCAATCCTACGCCGCCTCGATTACCTTTTCCGATGCGATGCTGGGGCGTTTGCTGGACGAATTGGAGCATTCGTCGTACCGGGACAATACTATCCTGGTCCTTTGGTCTGACCATGGCATGCACATGGGCGAAAAAGACAACATCGAAAAGTTTACCCTCTGGGAACGCTCTACGCGGGTGCCGCTGCTGTTTTCCGTACCGGGCATGCCACTCGAAGGGGCCCGATGTGACCAACCGGTAAGTCTTATGGACATGTACCCTACCTTGGTGGATTTAACGGGATTTGAACAGCCCGGGCACTTGGATGGCAGGAGCCTGATGCCACAGCTGACCGACCCCACTGCCAAAACTACCGCCGTGCTTAGCAGCTATAAGTTTGCCGGTGGCGGGCGGGCCGAAGTCAGCGGCCATGCACTTAGAAGCCTGAGGTACCGGTATATCTACTACCCCGAAATTAACCTGGAAGAACTCTACGACCACGAAACGGATCCCAATGAATGGGAAAACATCGCCTATAAAAAAGAAAACAAAGAAACCGTGGAGGAGCATAGAAAAACACTCGCCGAGATGGTGCCCCATATACGTTGGAAAGAGGGCAAACCCGAAGGATATACCGTGGACGCCAAAGGTCGGGTCAAAAAGGATAATTTCGAGCTATTCTGAAGGCTTCCTTGCCTGACAAGTAATCTATGTATCGGAGTTGGTTTCTGTTACGCGCTGGATTCCCCGTACGATTCCTTCCCTTCAATTTCTTCCACCAATTGGGCGTACCATTCCTCCCCGTATTTTCGGATAAGGGCATCTTTTAGAAAGCGGTACAAGGGGACACCGAGCTGCTTACCAAGGGCACAGGCGGCATCACAGATATCCCATCGGTCGTAGTTAAGTGCTTCGTACTGATCGTACATTTTCACCCGTATGGGATACAAATGGCAGCTTATGGGCTTGCGAAAGGTGGTCTTGCCTGCCAGGTAGGCCTGCTCTATTCCGCAGCTCAATACACCTTTTTCATCCGTCAAAGAAAACGCACAGGCCCCGTTATTGCCGATGGTGGTGGTGCCCTTTTCCCCTTCCTGATCGATGGCCCACACCCCCTGCTTACGGATCGCTTCCTTGCCCTCCTCAGATAAAAAGGGGCGGATGTTTTCATATTCCTGTTCGAGCACAGGTATCTCCTCCTCCTCAAGGGGCGCTCCGGCATCGCCTTCCACACAGCAAGCTCCCTTGCATTTGGTCAGGTCGCACACAAAAAAATGTTCCTTAATATCGTCGCTGATTACGGCGTTTTCTACTAGTATCATCTGGTAAACCTATTGGATTGCAAAGGTACGCATTAAATTCATCCGCTACGCCTTCCCTTACTGCTAAACTATCGAAGGGTGTTGGATGACACCGACGCCATTTGCCAAGGTTCGAGTTGGACAAGGGATTCAAGCGAGTGAACGTTATCCATAGCGAGGGCAGGCTTAAGTACAGTTCAAGGCAAAAAAAGCCGCCCCACAAATGTGAGGCGGCTTAACCCAGCACTATGAAGAAAAGCTTGTCTAAGCCTTATGATTTAAGAACTGCGTAGCTCCAAAAAGGTTTAATCTTTTTCCCAATTAAAATCTGAATTCATACCCAGCCGTTACAAAACGGGGTAAACCCAGCCTTATACCCTCCGGTCTTCTAGATGCGATGTAACGTTCATCTGTCAGATTCTTTACAGTCAGATTAAACCGGGAATTCCATTTTTTGGCATCATACATCAAGGTGACGTCCACCGTCGTAAAGGCGGGCATCAATCCTATACGCCCATCAAATCGAGGCTGAACGGTACTAAGTTGGTCGGTAAACTGCTGTCCGACGTGGTTTAGCGTAACCCTGCCACCAAAACCCATTTCTGTTTCCAGCGTGACCGCGGTGTTTACCAACCATTCGGGGGCGTAAGGGGTTCTGAAACCGCGTACATTGACATCGTTGATTATCCGATCTGCCCCGAATACCGAATTTGTGTAGGTGATATTTGCGTCGTAGAACAAATTCGTCCTTTCCCACCCAACTAGCTTCGACAGATCCACATTGATCATTGCCTCTATGCCTTCATGTAAGGTGCGCCCAGCATTTACCACCCCAAATCCAGCCCCACCGAGAGCTTGGGCTACTGGAATAATCTGGTTGCTAAAATCCATTCTAAAGCCGGCGAGTTCCAAGAACAACCACCCGGTAATCTGCGATCGAACACCCAACTCTAGGTTAACGGAGGACTCAGCATCGAGGTCGAGCGCCTGTCCCTCTCCCGTCACCGCATCCTGCAGCCTTGGCGGTGCAAAACCACGGTGTGCCCCTCCAAAGATATTGACTTTTGTGGTCGGTCTGAAATTAAACCCTGCACCTGGAATAAACTCGCTTACCACATTGGTACCAACCAAAACGGTATCCCTAGCCACTCCTCCAAAAACGCCCCTCAAAATATCTCTCTCGGCCACATAGTTTTCATACCGAAGGCCCACATTTACATCAAATTTGCCAGTTACGTTGGTTGTGTTTTGGAAGTAACCGCTGAACGCATTGCCAGTACGGACTTCATCTTCACGTAGGACTCCACTGCGGACACCGGCTTTGGTGCCATTTATCCTACGAACAAGTGCTTTCTCATGGTGCAACCGTACTCCAGTGATTAGCTCATTTTTCAAATTAAACAAATTGTGGTTTGCCTCTAACCTTGGCTCAATGCCCATAACCTCATAGGATCTATCCCGATTTCCGGTACCATCGCGCATAAAGATCGCTCCTCCGGGAACATTCAGATCTCCCCAATATTTCCCAGTCCAATTTGAAGGAGGTGTATTTGTCGCGTTTACGGAAAAATCCTGCCTGCTCCAATTTCTAGTGGTCGTATATCCGTAAGCTATCGTTCGCAAACGGACATTGTCACTGATTCGGTATTTGTGGGAAAAACTCAGAGAAAGTCGTCGAACATCCAGCCGATCATCCGGAGCCAAAGGTTCGAAGAAATTCAGGCCTCGATCGAACATTAGCTGATTCATTCCCAGGTAGGTGTTATTGGAAGTTTCATCATAGATCCCGAGTTTCATCCCCAGTTCAGATCGATCACTTAAATCAAAAAGAAACTTTGCGTTTAAATCCGTAAGCCCAAAAGTCGTTGGCCCCAGTTTCTCTGCGCTTCTCCTTAGTAAGCTAACATGATATCCAGTATTACCAACGGTATTGCCGTAATTGAAAAGTCCGGAGAAGTAGCCTCCCTGTCCCCCTTGAACATTCAATCGACCCTGCGACGACTCAGGAGGATTGGCGGTGATAAAATTGACAACACCTCCCACCGTACGAGGGCCATAGAGAATCTGACCAGACCCCTTTAGAATTTCCATGCCTTCCATTCGATCGACCGGAGGCGTAAAGTACATTTCCGGCTCTCCGTAGGGATTCAAGGCTACCGGCACACCATCTTCCATAATAAGTACCGAACGGCTCATGTTTGGATCCAAGCCCCTAATGCCCATGCTCAAACGCATGCCGGTAAGATCATCTTCTACTACGTTGACACCTGGAGTTCTACGTAGCGCTTCCGCGATGCTGATCGGGTTTACAAGATTCAACTCCCTTCTGTCGATGTAATTGACCGAGCCAGGGGTTTTCGAAAACAACCTATCCTTACTCGAAATAATGGTAATATGGGGCATATCTACGCCTATTTCAGAAAAAATAACTTCTAATTCCTGAATTTCGCCATTGATAATATTTACAGTTCTTGTAACCGACCGATAACCTACAGCCGAAATTTTTATCTCATATGTACCATTTGGCAAATTAACGACTGAAAACTCCCCGTTGATGTCGGCTACGGCTCCCCTGATGGTTCCTAGCACTTGAATGTTGGCGAAGGGAACAGGTTCGCCTCCTGACTCTCGTATAATCCCCTTTATTACTGCCAACTTATCATCTTCCTTTGGTAATGCGGCAGGATCTCCCACCGCAGGCATTGCCGAAGAACTAAGCACCAGGGATAAAGCAAGTGCCAACATTGATAACAACACTTTCATGTGATTTAGATTAAGTTTAAATAACAACACAAAAGTATTTGCTATTTAAACTTAATCCAAATAAGAAGGCGGGGTAATTGATAGATTTTTTCAATCGGTTGAGATTTCCTATACTGGCCCAACTGGAAATAGAAGTGATATTCAACTGCTGTGAACGAAATAAATCCCCAAAAACGGCTATTTTTGCAGCGTGCAAGCTGGCTTGTCGCTGCGGATCGATTCCGATCGAGACGGGGAGGAAAGTCCGGGCAACATAGAGCGCCATACTTCCTAACGGGAAGGGGCGATGCTGGTGACGGCATCGCAACAGAAAGTACCACAGAAAATATACCGCCCCCTGCCTGGCAAGGGGTAAGGGTGAAATGGTGGGGTAAGAGCCCACCGCTCCGTTGGTGACAGGGGAGGCACGGTAAACCTTATGGGTTGAAAGATCAAATAGGTTCCGCCGGGAGACTTTGTCTCACAGAGAGTTGCTCGCTTTCATGCGGAACGGGTAGATCGATGGATCCCGACTGCGAAGTCGGGACTAGATAAATGACAAGCTCCCTTGGCAGCAGGTTTAGACCTTTAGCCTGCCAGGGTGACAGAACCCGGCTTACAGGCTTGCACGTTTTTTTTACGACCTTCAAAACAATCCATACCATGCCGAAAATTTTGATCATTGACGACGAAAAAGCCATCCGGGCCACTTTAAAGGAAATCCTCGAATACGAAAAATACGAGATCCTTGAGGCCAAAGATGGTGAGGAGGGACTGGAAATGATCCAAAAACACGAAGTGGACTTGGTCCTCTGCGATGTCAAAATGCCCAAAATGGACGGAATCGAGGTGCTTACCAAAGTGAACGAACTGGATAGGCAGCCCCAGTTTATTATGATTTCTGCCCATGGCAGCATTGAAACCGCCGTGGAAGCCACTAAGAAAGGAGCTTTTGACTTTGTACCCAAGCCTCCAGACCTGAATAGACTGCTACTGACGGTTAGAAATGCCCTGGATAAAAAAACCTTGGTACAGGAGACGACCGTACTGAAGAAGAAGCTGTCCAAAAAAATGGATATGGTGGGCAATTCAGATGCCCTCCAACAGGTAAAGGAAACCATTGAAAAAGTCGCCCCTACCGATGCACGGGTCCTGATAACCGGACCAAATGGCACCGGAAAGGAATTGGTAGCCCACTGGATACATGCGAAAAGCAACCGATCCGGAGGGCCTTTTATCGCCGTGAATTGTGCGGCCATTCCTTCAGAACTGATCGAAAGTGAATTGTTTGGTCACGAAAAAGGCTCCTTCACCTCAGCCCTCAAACAACGGCAGGGCAAATTCGAACAGGCCACCGGCGGCACATTGTTTTTGGATGAAGTCGGGGACATGAGCCTCTCTGCCCAGGCAAAGGTTCTGCGCGCGCTACAAGAGCACAAGATCACCCGCGTAGGTGGAGACAAAGATATACAGGTAGATGTTCGGGTACTTGCAGCCACCAACAAAGACCTCAGAGCAGAAATCAAAGAGGGCCGGTTTAGGGAAGATCTCTACCACCGACTAAGTGTAATCCTAATCCAAGTACCATCCCTAAAGGATCGGATTGAGGATCTCCCCCTATTGGTCGAGAAGTTTTTGGCAGAGATAGCCTCCGAATACGGCACGGTAAAGAAGAAAGTGACTCCTGCCGCCCTGGACAAACTGAAGCAAAACCCTTGGACAGGAAATATACGAGAGCTACGAAACGTTGTGGAACGCTTGGTAATTCTTGGCAGTCAAGAGATCAATGAAGAGGATGTAAAAAAATACGCGGGCTATTAAGCTCCGCCATTCTTCTATCCCCTTATCTCCTTTACAGGTTCCGACTTTGCATAGGCAGGACAAGGCTTGCTTGACGCACAGGCACCCACAGCTAGAAGGCCTACCAACAATAGAAGAACAGTTACTTTTTGCATAGCGTGATTTTTTTATGATCAAATATGTATAATATTATAGGCAACACAAAATTAATTTACCATTAAATTACAGCCCCGAAGGTCTGAATGATCGAAACGGCCCAGAATTTCCAACTTTCCACGTTCATCCCATCTGCCCAAATCCTGGGTTTCCAGAAATGCACAGGAATGGAAATTGCCTAGATCAATGACGTTGATGCCCCCTGTTTTATTGTCCTGATAGCAATACGGATCATGGGGATCGCGGATCAAAACCCTTACACAAGGAGGGAGCTCGTATTTGCCTTCCCCTTTTGAATAGGCCTGGGACATCATTTCGGTCATACCGTATTCCGAGTGAACCGCCTCGAGACCAAACGCCGTTTTGATCTTTCCATGTACCTCCTCCCGGATCATCTCCCTCCTTCTCCCTTTCATTCCCCCAGTCTCCATCACTAGAAGACGGGATGCGTCCGGGAGTGCGATAGCTACTTCTGCCAGATCCAAGAGCGCAAAGGTCACTCCCAACAGCAATATTTTCCTGTCGGAATCCTCGATAGCTACTTGAATGGTGTCAAGCAGATCCCGATGGTTATACAAATAGAAACCAGAATAGGCCGATTTGGTTTCGCCAATAAAAAAATCGGCCATACAGACCAACGAACTGCCCCTCCGCTCCAGGTAAGAAGGCAGCAGTGCCAACAGGTGATACCCCTCAAGTGGCCCGTAAAAACGCTCAAAAATCCGCTTGGCATGCTCCTGATAAAACGGCTCCGACCAGTAATAATGCTTGCTGGTAATCTGACCAGTGGTGCCGCTGCTTGAAAAAAACGGAGAATCCTCTGTTATCTTTCCGCAAAAAACGGGGTTGTTCTTAAAAAAAGAAAGCGGCAAAAACGGTATGTCAGTTAGGTCTTTTACCTTGTTTGCTTCCGTCCGTCTTGCCCGTAAATAGGCTTTATAGATGGGGTTTGCGTCCGCTTGTAGTTTAAAGAGTCTCAAAGCCATCTCTTCAAAATCATCATCCTTCATAGTTAGAAGCGATTCCGAAAAACTTTTGAAATATTTCATCGTTATTTTAACAGTTAAGACCTATTTTTAAACAACTTTACAAGAAGGCCTGCGCCGGTGTAAAATTCTAAAGCAAATGAAGGTAGTAAAAGTTTCCTATATCATCCTAACGCTAGTCGCTGCATATGCCTGCATTGCACCTCCGGTTGATTTCCCAAGCCGACCGGAAATCAGCTTCAATAACCTGGAGTACGTAGAGACCAATCAAGCGGATTCCCTGATCATCACGGTTAACTTCAGGGATGGGGAGGGGGATTTGGGACTAAACCCAAGGGACATAGAGCCTCCGTTTAATGAACTGAACTATCCACGTGACCAAAATGGCCAACTGATCACCTACCGAAACCGGCCTGCCAATGCCCCCTCTTTTAACAACAGGGATTGGGTTATTTCCCCACTGATCAACAATGTACGTGTAAATGACACCATCTGGGTACAGGAAAACCCGGACTATTTCAATATTTTCGTTCGGTTCTTTATCAAACGTAGCGGTCAATATACCGAGTTTGATTGGTCGGCACCACCTTTCTTCACTACATTCAATGGTCGATTTCCCCGGATTTTGACAGATGACCGACAAAGGGCCGTGGAGGGGCAAATTCGGTATGGCATGCTTTCACTTGGATGGAATTCGATATTCCGTAATGACACCATTCGCCTTGAGGTTCAAATCCAAGACCGGCAGTTACAACGCAGTGAACCGGTGGTAACTCCAGACTTCACCTTGGCCCAAATACGGCGATCACGATAACCCCAGGAGGCATCATCAAACCCGCCTAGAGAGCAGAGTGTACCATTAAATTAAGGCAGGGTATTTTTGTGGATTTGCTTCATGCATCATGTTATACGCTGCCTCTACCACATCATCTGCACTGGGTTTGGAAAAATAATCTCCATCTGAGGAGTAGGCAGGACGGTGTTCCTTTGCAGAGATGGTAACCGGTTGGGAATCCAGTGAATAATAAGCGTTTTGAAATTCAAAAACCTGCTGCATCATGTACGCAGAAGCTCCGCCAGGCACATCTTCGTCCGCAAAAATCACGCGATTGGTCTTGGCAATGGACTTGCCGATCAAATGCCCTTTGTCAAAGGGCAGCAAGGTTTGGGCGTCAATTACTTCCAATGATATCTCCATACCTTCTAACATGACCGCTGCATCCATCACAATCCGGCACATGGCGCCATAGGTTACCACTGTAATATCGGAACCCTCCCGAATCACTTCCGCTTGCCCTATCGGCACACGAAACTCGCCAATATTGGCAGGCATCTTTTCCTTGATCCGATAGCCGTTAAGCACCTCTATCATTACGGCTGGTTCATCGGCCTGCAAAAGCGTATTGTACATACCCGCCGCTTGCGTCATATTACGTGGCACACAGAGCAGAATCCCTCGTAAGGATCCCAAAATCATCCCAATGGGTGACCCGGAATGCCAAACGCCTTCGAGGCGGTGTCCGCGGGTACGGATGATCAGAGGTGCTTTCTGCCCTCCCTTGGTACGGTAATGGAGACTGGCCAAGTCATCGGTCAGTGTATTTAGCGCATAGACCAAGTAGTCCAAGTATTGAATCTCGGTAATGGGCCGAAGGCCGCGGAGGGCAGTTCCTATTCCCTGACCGATAATCGTCATTTCGCGGATACCCGTATCGGTTACTTTCAACTCTCCATGCTTTGCCTGAAGTCCGGCAAAAGCCTGGTTCACATCTCCGATTTTGCCCACATCCTCTCCTATGGCAAACACCAAGGGATTATTGGTCAACATATGGTCAAAGCATGCTTGTAATATCTCTCTTCCGTCTACCAACGGAGCATCCTCTTTGTACACTGCGGGAATTTCCGACACCAGTTCGACACGGTGGGCCGATTCACTATACAGGTGGCTACTATACCGATCCTCGTTTTTCTCCTGCTCCTCCCTGTACCAAGCCAGCAACTCTGCCTTTACCTCCAACGGATCGGTTCGCATGGTCCAAATTGCCCGTCTTACAGTACTGACCACATCCATACGAATCGGATTGATCAATTTGGACAGCTCCTTGGCCAACTGAAGTACCTGGTCGCGCTGACCGCTTCGCATGGCAGCCCTGCGCAGAAGACTCAATGCTTGGTTCAGATCCTGCGCGATCGACTCAGTAAACAACTTCCAGGCTTTGTCCTTGCTTTGGCGCACCTGCTGTTTGGTTTCCAGGTCTATTTTATTCAATTCCTCTTCGGTGGCCAGGCCGTTCTGAATAATGAAGGCTCTAAACTGAGGCATACAATCATAGGTAGCCTCCCACTCCAGTCTTTCCTTTGACTTATAACGCTCATGGGAACCGGAAGTGGAGTGCCCCTGCGGTTGTGTCATTTCAACCACATGAACCAACACCGGCACATGTTCGTACCGGGCTATTGCCGCAGCTTGTTGGTAGGTGGACATCAACGCCTCATAATCCCAGCCACGCACCACAAAAATCTCATAGCCAGCCTTCTCTTCTGTTCGCCTAAACCCCTCAAGTGCCTCGGAGATACTTGACTTTGTAATTTGGTAGTCATTGGTTACGGATATCCCATAATCGTCGTCCCACACCGAAATGATCATAGGAATTTGGAGCACTCCCGCTGCATTAAAAGCTTCCAAAAACATCCCCTCGGCGGTAGACGCATTACCAATTGTACCCCATGCAACTTCTCTTCCACCCTTGGAAAATTTCGGGAAAGATTGAAGATCGGGATTTTGCTTATATAGTTTAGAGGCATAGGCAAGTCCAACCAAACGCGGCATCTGAGCTGCGGTCGGAGAAATATCGCCCGTTGAATTATTGATTTGCGTCAAATCACGCCAGGATCCATCGGCGTTCAGCGACCTGGTGGCGAAGTGGCTGTTCATCAGCCTGCCCGCTGACGAGGGATCCGCCTCCACGCTGGTGTGCGCATACATCTGCGCAAAATACTGCTCAACAGTAAGCTCTCCAACGGCCATCATAAAGGTTTGGTCGCGGTAGTACCCCGACCTAAAATCCCCCTTCTCAAAAAATCGCGCCATCGCAATCTGCGCCAATTCCTTGCCGTCACCAAAAATACCGAACTTGGCCTTTCCCATGAAGACTTCCTTCCTACCCATCAAGGAGGTATGGCGGCTGAGCATTGCCAATCGGTAATCCTCAACGACCTGGTCTCGATCTATTTCCACCTTCTCCCTTCGATATGATGTGGTTGTTTCTTCCATACCAAATTCTACTTACGTGTATTTCGCATTTAAAAACAAAAACTCAATGGTTCCAAAAATACTGAAAATTGTGACCATTCCCAATTTACGATTGGAATATTTTTATCCTGAAATACGTGAAAATTCTGTTTAAGTTCTAAATACTAAATGAAAACCATATTATATTTGGAAACCAAACGACACGGAGGCAACTTGAGGTGAATTTGACCGTTTGTTAACCTATTGTTAACGTTGAACGGAGGACACTTCGGGGAATCCCCGTCGTACGGCCCAACACCAGCACATATAACACAGCGACATTTACCCTCAACTTACCACCTAACACAGAAACAATGAAAATCGGGATTCCTAAGGAAATCAAGAACAATGAAAACCGGGTAGCTTTGACACCCGCCGGCGCGAAAGAACTTACCAAGCGTGGCCATCAGGTATTTGTACAACAATCAGCAGGGCTGGGTAGTGGGTTTTCGGATCAGCAGTATGAACAAGGTGGCGCGAAGATACTGCCCACCATACAGGACGTGTACGGCGTGGGAGAAATGATACTAAAAGTTAAAGAACCCATCGAGGAGGAGTACAGTCTGATCCAAGAGGATCAATTGCTTTTTACCTATTTTCACTTCGCCTCCTACGAGCCCTTGGCTAAGGCTATGATTCAGAGCAAGGCTGTTTGCTTAGCCTATGAAACCGTAGAAAAACCGGACAGAAGCCTTCCACTGCTGGTACCCATGTCTGAAGTGGCAGGCCGTATGGCGATCCAAAAAGGAGCCAATTACCTTGAAAAACCGCTGGGTGGGAGAGGGATACTGCTCGGTGGTGTACCCGGAACCCTACCTGCAAAAGTACTGATCCTGGGGGGTGGTATCGTAGGAACCCATGCCGCATGGATGGCTGCCGGACTCGGAGCCGATGTCACAATTTTGGATGTTTCCTTGCCAAGGATGAGGTACCTGGCCGACATCATGCCTGCAAATGTAAAAACCATGATGTCCAACGAATTCAACATACGCAAACTGCTGCCCACAGCCGACTTGGTCGTAGGAGCGGTACTTATTCCAGGCGCAAAGGCTCCGCACCTCATTACCAAGGACATGCTGTCTCTTATGACCGAAGGATCGGTATTGGTGGACGTAGCGGTGGATCAGGGCGGCTGCATCGAGACCTGCAAACCTACCACTCACGAAGATCCCACCTATGTAATCGATGGAGTCCTTCACTACTGTGTGGCCAATATGCCGGGGGCCGTACCCTATACCTCTACCTTGGCTCTGACCAACGCCACACTACCCTACGCGCTGGAATTAGCGGATAAAGGATGGAAGGAAGCATGTAAACAACATCAGGATCTAGAGCTTGGTCTGAATATCATTCACGGCGAGGTAGTCTATAAAGCGGTGGCCGACACATTTGGCCTACCGCACACTCCGGTATCAACGTTTTTAAAATAAGTCCAAAGCCCGATTTTCGGGCTTTTTTTATGATTTTTATCAGTTTATCGGGCTTCGGCTATCATAAAAAATAAATAAAGGCACCACGATATTTGCCGATAAACTATGGATCATTATGCAAACCGCCGACAGCACCTCACTTCTTCAGAAATACAACGTTCCCGCACCCAGGTACACCAGCTACCCTCCGGTTCCTTTTTGGAAAAACAACCTCACTGAAACCGCTTGGAGTGAGGCTGTAAAAAAAGCATACCGCCTTTTCGGAGATATCGAGGGCATTACGCTGTATGTTCATCTACCCTATTGTGAGAGCCTATGCACCTATTGCGGCTGCAACAAACACATAACCGTAAACCACGCAGTAGAGCTTCCTTATATTTATTCGGTCATGAAAGAATGGGACGCCTATACCAAAATCCTCCCGTTTCGTCCAAAGCTGGCAGGAATTCATTTGGGAGGGGGCACTCCTACCTTTTTCTCCCCTAAGTCACTCAAACTATTAATAAACCACCTCACCGCGCAGTCTGATATTATCCCAGACGCTGAGTTCAGCTTTGAAGGGCACCCGAATAACACCACGGCAGAACATTTGGCAGCCCTACACGAAGTGGGCTTTAACAGAGTGAGTTTCGGCATACAGGACTTTGACGTTAGCGTGCAAAAAGCTATACACCGAATCCAACCGTTTGAAAAGGTTGCAGAGGTCACTGAATCTGCCCGAAAAATAGGCTATAACTCGATAAATTTCGACCTGATCTATGGCCTCCCCCACCAAAGTTTGGCCTCCATCGAAGACACCTTTCAGCGAGTCGCTACCCTTAGACCGGATCGGATAGCCTTTTACAGCTACGCCCATGTTCCGGAGGCATTCCCTGCCCAGCGAAGTTTTGAAAAACACCTTCCGAATGAAATCGAAAAAAGGGAGCTGTATGAGCAAGGCCGTTGTTTACTGGCCGATATGGGCTACTTGGAAGTGGGGATGGATCATTTTGCCTTGCCTACAGATCCGCTTTACCTCGCTAAAGCGTCAAAGACCTTGCACCGGAACTTCATGGGATACACCACCCAGCCCTCCAAAATCCTGATCGGACTGGGAAATAGCGCCATTAGCGATGTGTACTTTGCCTATGCACAAAATGAAAAGAAAATAGCTGCCTATAAATCCCTGGTAGAAAACCAGGA
Organism: Lunatimonas lonarensis; assembly: GCF_000390185.1. Lineage (GTDB taxonomy): Bacteria > Bacteroidota > Bacteroidia > Cytophagales > Cyclobacteriaceae > Lunatimonas > Lunatimonas lonarensis. Next base: position 45,651 of record NZ_AQHR01000061.1, read on the forward strand.
GTCCACCATTGCAAAAGGTCACCTGTTGACCGACGAAGATTTGAGTATCAAACAATTGATACTATCCCTCATCTGCAACCATGAGGCCAGCTGGCCTTCTGGCTATTCGCCATTTGAGAGAACTCAATGGCTGACACCTCTAGGTGTATTTAAGGAGGAAGACTTGCTGGATTTTGACTCAAGCGGTATTTACATCCGAGAAAAAGGCATTGCATTCATCCGTAATATATGCATGACCTTTGATCCAACTATGCAGAAAAAGAAGCAGGTTAGCTTTAGCAAAGCGATCTAAACCAACCTCTGCATCCGCCTACTCACACATAGTTATCTCAGTCACCGACTGGGTAGAGGCATTTGTCAATTGGGGGCTTAGAACATGAATCCCCAGTCCCAAACCACGAACGATAAAAAGCAATCCAATAAATACGGCCATGTAAGGCAGGAGGCTGTGCATCCTTTTCTTTACCTGGCCTGACACTAGGCCCTGAGAGACCATAAGCACCACGATGACCGGCATGGTTCCGACTCCAAATACGAACATATAAACGGCACCTTGCAGCGGGCTTTGAAGTGCCAACGAAGCCGCCAGCGCGACGTACACCATCCCGCATGGAAGTAGTCCATTTAACATCCCGGAAAGAAAAAACGCTGGAAAACCACGTTTTCTAAGCTGAAAACCGAGATGTTGCTTCAATTTGTTTACCAATCCAAACCATCCGGCATTTCCCAAAATGCGTTCGGATCGCTTGTAAAAAAAGGCCATAAATACAATCACGATCCCCAAAAATACCGAAAGCCACTGCTGCAATCCTGCAAGTCCCAGGGAAAACCCCAGCAACCCAACGAGAGTTCCGAGCGATGCGTAGGTCATTGCCCTGCCCAGATTATACGCCAACTTATTAACCAGATAGCGCTGCTGATCCCTTGCCGATAAGGCAAGAGCTATGGGACCACACATTCCTACGCAGTGGAAGGATCCAAAAAAACCAAGAAGCAACGCCGTCCAAATCATGCTAAAGTGTTATTTTCTCCTCTTGAAAATAGGACTTACCCTCGGCAGACCACGTCAGCTTTACACGCCAATAACCAGGTTTTAAATCTTTCAGATCTACGTAGCGGGAGGCATCGTCCACGATTTCAAGTGCCAATTTTTTATCCAGTCGGGCATCGGAAGGCCTGAAAAGGTGAAGTTCACCCTTAGCACCTACCGGCAAATGAAGGTCAACCGCTTTTGACCGGCTATCAAACGTAAAGGCATCCAACCCCAATGCCGCCGCATTATCCACCCGGTCTATGTGCTCTTGGTACTTTATTTCCTCTTCATAGTAGTTTTTGGTAACCAGATGCAAGTCATCTTGCTTCATGCAGATCGTCACCATGCTGATCATGATAGTGGCAAATGCCACGAAAGTCAAAACTATTCCTTTTCCCCAATCCATGTCGTTTCGTTTATTAATCAGTTATCAAAAGCAGGTGCTAGCGGCACCCATCCTATTCGCCCTATTTCACCGGCCCCACAAAACTCGTTTTTATTTTTTTGATCACCTCACCGTTCTGTAAAAGCAGTAATGTGACCGTCTCTTGGTTTACGTGGATTTGCTCCTGTTCCTTTGTCACAAAAAACCGCCCCTCGAACTTGGTTTGCCCTTCGAGGTTCCAATTGGTATCCCCTACCAGCTCTATACGGTACCTGTCGTCCTCGGGCTGTAGGGCGACTTGCTGCCGATCAAAGGTCTTATTGATAAAGGTAACCTCATAGAGATTACTGACGATTCCCGCTTCCCGTTCTTGATAGGTCATTCCCCGAAACCGGGTTACCGTCGCATCAAGGTCTGTCCGGGTTGCCAACAGTGTAACAAACGCGGAAATCAGAATCAATAACAAAACCGTATATCCCTTGACCCGGGATGTGACCAGCTTCTGAAACCCCTCCTTTATACTGGTCTCCGAAGCATACCGGATCAACCCTTTTGGCCGGTCTACCTTTTCCATCACCTCATCACACACATCGATACAGGCGGTACAATTTACGCATTCCATCTGTACGCCATTGCGAATATCTATCCCGGTGGGACATACCTGAATACAAAGTGTACAGTCAACACAATCTCCCAACGGCTGGGAGGAAGCTGCTTCATTTTTCCGGATCATTCCCCTAGGCTCGCCCCGCACATAATCATAGGCCACATTGATGGAATTATTATCCAAAAGAACTCCCTGAAGACGTCCGTAGGGGCAAACGACCAAGCAGGCCTGCTCCCGAAACCAAGAAAATACAAAAAGAAAAATCCCCGTAAACGCTACCAAACCAATAAATCCCGCCATATTCTCAGCAGGTGACTGCGTCACCAACTCCATCACACGATCTATTCCGATCAGATAGGCCATCACGGTGTGGGAGATCAGTAAGGAAATGAGCAGAAAAATGGTCATTTTCACTCCCTTTTTACGAATTTTTTCGCCATTCCAAGGCATCGCATTGAGCTTGCGCTGCTGATTGGCATCACCTTCTATCCAATACTCGATTTTTCGGAAAACCATCTCCATGAAAAGGGTTTGCGGACAGGCCCAGCCACAAAACACCCTACCAAACACCACGGTAAAAAGTATGACGAATAGCACGAATATAAGCAGCAAAAAAATAAGCAAATACGTATCCTGCGGCCAAAAGACAGCTCCGAATACAATGAACTTTCGCTCAAAAATATTGAACAACAGCCACGGGCGCCCATTTACCTGAATAAATGGTCCTGCAAACAAGACTGCAAGCAGCACCCAAGAGAGGTAAGTACGCCACCTGTAAAACTTTCCCGATACCTTTTTAGGATAGATCCAGTTACGCTTGCCATCCTCCTTAACGGTAGCCAAGGCATCCCTAAACCGCTCGGGCTGTATATGTGGGTTATTCTTGCTCATTTCGTTTAATGTTTTCAATCCCCTCCGCGGTTTATCCAACGGAGGGGATTTACCCAAATCAGGCCTCCTCTACACCCAACTCGTCCTCCGTAAGGGCGTCGATCGGTTCTTCTATTTTCTGCTCGTACCGGTCGCCTTGAGGGGCTTTAGGATTGGCCGGAGTAGTACCTACCAGCGTAAGGATATAGCTGGAAACCTGCTGCATCTCCTCAGGGCTTAATTGGTCTTCCCAGGGAATCATGCCTTTTTCAATGACACCATACTTTACTACCCGAAAGATATCCTCAATGCTTCCGCCATGGATCCAATACTCATCGGTCAGGTTAGGCCCTACACCGCCTCCGCCGTCAATCGCGTGGCAAGCCACACAATTGTTGTCGTAGATAGCTTTCCCAGCTGTTATGGAAGGCCCCGAAGCGTCAAATTGCACATTGGTCTCGTCAATGGTGGAAACTGCCAAGGCCTGACGCGCTTCTGCTTCCAGCGATGCCAAATATAGCTCCTGCTCGTATTCTTCGATTTGGGTTTTTCCAATGCCCAGCACGGAGTAATTGAGCACATAAACCACACCAAACACGATCGTCGCGTAAAACAGGTACTTGAGCCAGGGAGGCATGAAATTGTCCAGTTCTACGATGCCATCGTAGCTATGGCTCATCATCAGGTCCTTTTCTTCGGACACAGGTTTCATCTTTCCGGAGATATACCGCTCGTTAAACTGCTCCCACCAAGAAGGCTCTGCTGCCAACTCCGGGTTATCCAAGCTGAGCACCTTTCTCAGGAAGGATACCAGATAGATCATCACGATCATTAGTACGACAATAATCAACAATACAACGGCCATAATAATCAGGAGCGTTATCTCGCTACTGTCTAATTTGGCAAGGTTCTGCACAAATGGGATTTCTGATTCCTGTGCAAAGGCGGGGATGCCCGAAAGCAAACCCATCACCGCTAGCATTAGATACCTAAACATTTTCATGGCTGGATTCTTTTTTTGGTTCGTCGTTGAATGGCATGCTTTTCATATGATTCACATAACTTTTGTCTACTCTGATCACCCAAATAAACATACCGGTGAAGAAAAGGACGAAAATGAGCAGTGAGATAATGGGATAAATCTGTATCCCCTCTATCGATCTTAATAGTTCTTTGTGCATGGCTGAAATCGGTTACTTGGATGCAGTTGATTTTTTGATATCGGTGCCCAGTCGTTGCAAATAGGCAATCAGGGCAACCATTTCTGAATCAGGGCTGGTTTCAACGCCTGCTTCCTTCAGATTGGCCACGATTTGGGCAGCCTGAGCTTGCAAATCCTGTAGGGCAACCTCATCATATCCCTCAGGATAGGGAACCCCTAGCTTTTGCATGGTCCGAATTTTTGCGGGAAGATCATTATGGGACATGGTATTGGTAGCCAGCCAAGGATACGGAGGCATCAGCGATCCCGGAGACATGCTTCTCGGGTCTACCATGTGATGATAATGCCAGCTGTCAGGATACTTCCCTCCAATTCGATGCAAATCAGGACCTGTCCTTTTAGAGCCCCATAAGAAGGGACGATCATATACATATTCACCGGCTTTCGAATACTCTCCGTATCGTTCAGTCTCTGAACGGAACGGCCGGATCATCTGTGAGTGGCACCCCACGCAGCCATGAGATATATACAGATCCCTGCCTTGAAGTTCAAGCGGACTGTAGGGCTGCACGCTGCTAATGGTGGGAATATTCGATTTAACGAGCATTGTAGGTACGATTTCTACCACCCCTCCGATCAAAATAGCAACCGTGGCCAATAGCGTAAACATTACAGGCTTTCTTTCCCAGGCTCTGTGCCAGAACTCGCCACCCTCGCTCACGTGCTTCTCCAATGCTGGAGCCTCGTCGGCCTCTTCCTCTTGAAAGGAACCCTGCTTGGCTGTTTTCACCAAATTATACACCATCAGTATGGCTCCAGAAAGGTACAGAACACCACCCAGTGCCCGTAACATGTACATGGGCACGATTTGGATGACCGTCTCCAGAAAATTGGGATACGCCAATCTGCCCGCTTCGCTGAATTCCTTCCACATCAAGCTTTGGGTTAGCGCCGCTACATACATGGGCAACGCATAGAAGAGTATGCCCAAGGTACCCATCCAAAAATGGGTATTGGCCAATTTTACCGAATACAGATTGGTTCTCCACATTCTTGGCCACAACCAGTAGAGAATGGAGAACGTTAAAAAGCCATTCCATCCCAAACCTCCAATATGGACGTGGGCTACGATCCAGTCAGTATAGTGGGCGATGGCGTTTACGTTTTTCAACGAAAGCATAGGCCCTTCAAAAGTTGCCATACCATAAGCTGTGACGGCTACCACCATAAACTTCAGAACTGGATCTACCCTTACCTTATCCCACGCTCCGCGCAAGGTAAGAAGGCCGTTCACCATACCGCCCCAAGAAGGCGCAATCAGCATCACGGAAAACGCCACTCCCAGCACCTGTGCCCACTCGGGAAGTGCGGTGTACAAAAGGTGGTGGGGTCCAGCCCAGATGTAGATGAAAATCAATGACCAGAAGTGAACGATCGAAAGTTTATAGGAAAACACCGGTCTGTTCGCCGCCTTGGGCAGGTAATAGTACATGAGGCCCAAAAACGGCGTAGTAAGGAAAAATGCCACCGCATTGTGACCATACCACCACTGAACGAGCGCATCCTGCACACCGGCGTAAGCCGAGTAGCTTTTGAAGAACGATACGGGAAGTGCCAGCGAATTGAATATATGCAGCACCGCTACCGTGACAAACGAAGCCAAGTAAAACCAAATGGCTACGTACATGTGCCGCTCCCTGCGCTTGATCAGGGTTCCTATCATATTGGCACCGAAGGCCACCCAAACCAAGGCAATCGCGATGTCAATCGGCCACTCCAACTCCGCGTACTCCTTTGAGGTCGTTAAGCCTAGCGGCAGCGTGATTACAGCAGACAGGATGATCGCCTGCCAGCCCCAGAAATTGATCCAGCTTAGGGTTTTGTTCCACATCGGAGCCTTTAGCAGGCGGGGCATGGAGTAGTAAATCCCAGCAAAAATTGCATTACCGACAAATGCAAAGATCACTGCATTGGTATGCAAAGGCCGAATCCGACCAAACGTGGTGTAGGGATTGCCCAAATTTGCCTCGGGGAGAAAGAGCTGCAATGCAGCTAGGACCCCGATCAGCATTCCGGCGAGCCCCCATATTATGGTCGCCGCGCCGAAATATTTTACGATTTTATTATCGTAATTAAACCGTTCCAGTGTAGTTCCTGACATATTACTTCGATTTAGTTGATGGTACTTTTTTTTCTTCTTGCTTTTTTACTTTTTGGTCAAATAGTATCCGAATGGACGGGGTGTAGTTATCATCATATTGACCGGTTTTCATCGCCCGGATAAATAAAAAGAGAAACCCGGAGGCCATGATCAAACTAATGCCAATCAAAACGAAAATCACTTCCATATTTAAAAGATGTTATGTTTAATTCCTTTTTTATAAGCCAGGTAGTTGGTGGCCAATGTGGTGAAAAGCACCACAGATATACTGCTAAGCGGCATTAGGATCGCGCAGAAAACCGGACTGACCAATCCTTGGACAGCAAAGGAAACACCCACTACATTGTAGGCGAAAGACAGGCCAAAGCTGGCCTTGACGATCTGCCGGCTGACCTTGGCGAATGCCAGAAAATCCGGTAGCTGAACTATGGTATCCGCATCCATTATACCATCGCTGGCGGGCGTAAATCCGGTCGCCCTTGCGGTTAAGGCCACTCCTACATGCGCTTCCTTTAATGCACCGGCATCATTCAGCCCATCGCCTACCATTAAAGCCTTGTGGCCTTCAGCCTCCAACGAACGTAAATAGGCCAGTTTCTGGGCCGGGCTCTGATCAAAATTCATTACGATCTCCCCGCCAAACTTGCGGTGCAGGTTTTCCCGCTCGTGATCCTTATCTCCCGACAGGAAATGTACTACGCGATCTTTGCTTATAGCCTTTACGGTTTCTTCGATCCCCTGTCTCAATCCGCTTTGTATTACAAAAACACCGAGCTTCGTACCTTCTACGGCAAGATAAACCTGGTTACCCTCCACCATGGAAGAAAGTGGATCCACTCCACAGAAAGCCGCCGAACCTAACCGGAATTCCTGATTGGCATACACGCCTTTCAGACCCTTCCCTTTGATTTCTTCCACCTCCGACACACTTGCCTCGGCTATCCCTTCCAACCAGGCATTGATTCGATTGCTCAATGGATGGATCGATTTGGATACCAGGGATTTCACAATAGATTTGGTAACATCCGTGAGGGGCTCGCCCTCGTAGCTAACACTGGCACGTGCCGGGTCGGTCAGGGTACCGGTCTTATCAAAAACCACTGTGTCAATTTGGGCCAGCCGCTCAATCACTTGGGCATTTTTGAGATAAAACTTACCCGCCCCGAATATCCGCAGGGTATTCCCCAGGGTAAAGGGAGTGGACATAGCCAACGCGCAGGGACAGGCAATGATCAACACCGAGGCAAACACCTTAACCCCATAAGCCAAATCATTCACACCCCAATAAACCAACCCGGCAAGCGCTATGGCCAAAATGGTAAAAGTAAACTTCCCACTGATCCGATTAGCCAAAGTCTCCAAGGAATGTACCTTTTCCTTTTCAAAAGCTTTATTGTTCCACAATCCGGTCAAATACCCTTGGGAGGGGGACTTCTGCACTGTTAAGGTGAGAGCCTCCCCTTTTTGCCTTCCACCCGCATATATGACCTCTCCTGGGCGTTTTGCCACCGGTACTTCCTCCCCCGTCACAAAGCTGTAATCAATGTGTGCCTTACCCTCGATCAGAATGCTATCGGCAGGTATCAATTCTTCGTTCCGAATACGGATACGGTCGCCCACCTCCAATTTGGTGACCGGCACTACTTCCTCCCGCTCCTGAGCAAGCTTGGTTACAGCGATAGGGAAATATGATTTGTAATCCCTGTCAAAGGACAGGGTATCGTAGGTCTTCTGCTGGTAGAGCTTGCCGAGCAACAGAAAGAAAAGCAAACCGCCCAGCGTATCCATATAACCTTCATTCCCCACGAGAAAGATCTCATAGAGACTAAAGAAAAAAAGTGCGATAATACCCAGCACAATCGGCACATCCATATTTACCACCTTGTTTTTCAGGGCATACCATGCCGAACGGTAATAATCGGACGCGGAATAAAAGAACACTGGAAGAGCTAGCAATACATTCAAGTAATTAAAAAGACCTTTAAACCCCTCCCCCAATAGCTCTGCCTCCGAAAAATACTCAGGCAGGCTAAAAAACATCATATTGCCAAAACAGAATCCGGCAACGGCCAATTTGTAGATCAACCTTCGATCGGTAACCCTCACCGTCTTCTGTTCCATATCAGATAGGCTGATGCTTGGCTCGTACCCGATGCGGGAAAGCAACAATACCAGATCTCGTAGCGTTACCTTATGGTGATCAAATTTGACCTGTACCTTTTTTCTTAGAAAATCAACCCGCCCCGAAACAACGCCGTCATGAAGCTTATGGAGGTTTTCCAATAGCCAGATACAGGATGCGCAGTGGATCAATGGAATAAAAAAGGTGATATGGCTTTCACGAGCGTTTTGGAAATCGAGTAATTTTCGGATGACATCCCCATCCTTCAAATAATCAAAGCGATCATCCCGCCCTGCAAGGTGGCGTTGCGACTCTCCAGGGGCTGTGGCAAGGTCATAATAGTTACATAAGTCGTTTTCACTCAGCACTTCGTAGACAAGCTTACACCCCGTGCAGCAGAAGGTTTTCTCATCGTACAGTATCCGTTCCTGCTCACATTTCTCCCCACAGTGGAAACAGGTTTTTATCGAATTCTCAGTATTTAATTTAGTCGTTCTAGACATATACAGGCAATTTAACCAAGCAAAGGCGGGAAAAACATGACAAAAATCATATTTTGAACATTTAGGGGGCTAAGTAAAAAGAAAGCCTGTCATACCACATACCCCCTCGGTAAAAGTGAAAGAGTACCTTGGCAAGGTCTGTCTGGTAGTTTTTCGTGGTCACAAGTAGCGTGCATTCGTGCTTCACCGCATAGGACCAAAAATCCCCAATACGGCAAAAGTTGAACTTGATAAACGATGCCTCGGCAGTATGTTCGACCACATGTTGTATGATCTCCTGCTCTTCTTTCATCTTGGATTTAGGAATGAAACTGGGTGAGATTATGGTTGCCTTGCTGTTCGTAATGACGTTTGAAAAGAATTTCAGAAAGTTGTTGATCAGTCGGGCAGAGGACGGAGTTCCATCATAGTGAAACAAAAGCCTGTCAAACACCAATTCTTTATCATAGAGCAATACGGGGATATCGCATGGTTCTTTTTCCAAGGCTTTGGGTGTATCAAGACCATGAAGCCAGTCCAAAACCGCAGGAAGATGGGCAACAAAAAGGGTCGGCTGATCATCATTGACCAGTGAAATCTCCTCTAGGCCATCTTCCAACCAGGTTTCAAACCCTACAGGAACCTGCTCTCCATGAAAGGAATGAAGAATTTCCTCTGGAACGGCGAAGTGATCTGCGTGTAAAACTTTGGCTTGCATATCCTCTTTCTTTTCCCACAAAGCTAAATCGGGCGGATGAATCCCAAGGTGACATTGAACGGATCAAAACATGACTTTTGTCATCATCTGCTCCTTTGTAGCTGTATCAGGTACTTCGAAAAACAGTAATTTTCACCCACTCCTGGATTTGAATCGGGCAGTTGCCCATTTTTTTACTATTTTGGCATGAAATCTCACGCATACCATGAAGCTCACCCTGAACCTTTCTTTCGCTCTTTTTCTCTTTTGGGCCCTTTCGCCTATCAAGGCGCAGACCATCTCGCTGTTCAATGGAAAAAACCTGGAGGGCTGGCACATCGACGTGCCCGAATTGGACGACAATCCGGATGGAATCATTCCTTTCATCGTAAGGGACAAGAAACTGGTCTCTTTAGGCAACCCTCAAGGGCATCTCATCACCGATGAATCCTACAAAAATTACAGAATTGAGGCCGTTTATAGATTTCCCGGCAAACCCGGAAACTGTGGTATCCTAGTTCATGCCTCTACGCCAAGGTCGCTGTACAAAATGTTCCCAAAATCCATCGAGGTTCAGATGATGCATGAAAACGCGGGTGATTTTTGGTGCATTGTGGAAGATATAGAAGTTCCCGACATGGAAGAAAGACGCGGCCCTAAGGAAAAATGGGGAGTCGTGGAAGGCAAGAACCGCCGAATCCTCAACCTAACCGACGGATCCGAAAAGCCGTTGGGCAAATGGAACAAGATGGTCATCGAGTGCTATGAAGACCAAGTAAAGGTTTGGTTAAATGGCGATTTGGTCAACCATGGATTCAATGCCACCGCCACTCAAGGCCAAATAGCCGTACAGGCAGAAGGAGCCGAGGTAGAATTCAAAAAGCTAACCCTCAAACCGATCGATGGAATCAGCGACAAACGGTGATGCCGTTTGATAGACAGTTATCCATAAAAATCCGAGAGCCTAGCCAGACCCTTCTTGTCCAAAATGATAATCTTCTTGCCCTGAAATTCGATCAGTTCGTCCTTTTTAAACTCAGATAGCAAGCGGATAACTGTCTCGGTAGCAGTCCCCACTATTCCGGCTATTTCTTCGCGGGTGAGCACGATGTTTATACGCTGGCTTTCGGCACCGTCTACCCCATAGGAATCCCCCAGTTTAAGCAGGGTCATCGCCAGCCGTTCCCGAATCGTCTTTTGGGTAGCATCGGTCAGTTTCCCCTCCATGACACCCAGATCCCTGCAAAGCGCCTGGGTTATCCTTCGATGAAACTCTACGTCCTCGGCCATAACCCTCAAGAAGGTCTCCTTGGGCACAAAGCAAATTTGGGCATCTTCTACGATTGTTGCGGTGGTAGTGTACATATCCTCTCCGATCAGCGAGGTATATCCCACAAAATCCCCCTTTTTTGCCAAGCGAATGATCTGTTCCTTCCCGTTCGAAGCCGTTTTAAAAATCTTAACTACTCCACCGTTCACACAAAACACTCCCAGAGGCTTGGTGCCTTCGTAATATAAAATCTGACCTTTCTTGTGGGAAATGAAATTTTTTGCATCGGACAAACTGCACAAATGCTCGTCGGACAATCCCGCAAACATGGAAAACTTCCTGCTTAGGCAAAGTTCGCAAGGTACATTTTTGGTCTTTACTGTCATTTAACTGGCCGTATCGTTTAATCGGATAAATATACCTAAATCCATGATCAAAGTCATGATTTTTTCGGTCAATTTTAGCCTTTTGACTACATTTTCACCCAAAGTCAGGAAACGAACTTTTCGGAACATAGGTTTGGCTGTCGGGGGAAAAAGCCAAAACGACATGCTTTATGCCATTTGAGATGGCCAGGTTAGGCGACTGAATCCGCTGATTATAAGTACACACCTGTTCAAGCGTTCTTTGGGATAAAACGACATCGGGAGCCTTGCATTCTACCAACAAAAAAGGACTCCCCGTACGGTCTACTACCAGAATATCCAGCCTTTTGGCCAACTGATTGTATGCCAAGCCTCTCTCTAATACAAAGAGACTTCTGGGATAGTTTTTGGTGCTGACGAAATAATGGATCAAATGTTGCCTAACCCATTCTTCAGGAGTGAGCAGCAAGTCTTTTTTACGAATCGGATCAAAGACGTACCACTTGCCACTATTGGTGGAGATAGCAAGATCGGCTTCCGGTAGGTTTAAACGAGGGAAGCCATGTGTGGGTCCAACATTCATAGGGCAAATATCAACCGTATGTCCCACAAAAAAAATCAAAACGTCAAATAGGGTTCTATTCGCTCTATCCAGGCCTCTGTTAGGATCTTAATGTTCAACAAATCTTCCCGCCGGGCAATTGGTCCGTGTTGATTTCTGTAGGCAAAAATGACCCTCGCCTCATTAACCCCAATGTAGGGATGCTGCGCCAGATCCTTTGAGCTTAGTTGGTTTATGGGAAGCCTTTTATAGATGTCGGGACTGAACGGAAACAGTTCGTATATCCTTGCCGCCAATTCCTCGGTGACTCCATACACCTCCAGCAATTGGCCTGCGTCGTAAAATCCTCCGAGCCGATCTCGGTATTTGACAATACGCGAAGAAATCACAGGCCCTACCCCTACCACGGCCTGAAGCAAAATAGAGTCTGCTTCATGAAACGGCACCCTATTGAGATCCGGCTTGTCAGGTCTTTTCCATCCCCTATGGTGCCGCTCAGCAGTATCCTGTAAGACTGGGATCGGATTCACCGAAACCGTTCCAGTGGTAGGCAAAGACGCCACGGTGTCGGGAATGGGAAGGATCCGATTCGCAATAGCCTGCGCCTCCACGCGATATTGCTCATATCGCCCCACCCCCGCATTGAAAAAAAACTGTCCCAAAAGGCTGGGAATGAAGAATAACACAACAAGCCCTGGAAAGACAAGCAAAAAACCCCTTGATTCCCGTCGGGAGAATCCAAAATACAACCTAAAAAACCGGACAACACGCTTATGCATATACCTATAATTGATATTTAGCGGTCATAACTTGTCCCGAGTATTCGGGATGCCAACCGGACATATCCGGTCGGACTGGGATTTCCAAAACAATTATCCCGGTGTGCTTCTGCTACGTCGTAACTCTCCGTCAGAGACGGCCCCGAACTTTATGCCTATAGCGCGCGACCATTAAATATAATCGTTTGGGAATTTTTTTGCAAATTTTAGGCTTGTTATCCTTACAGTCGCAGGCAAGCAAATCCAGTAAAATTATTTAGAAAACTTCTAAATTAGATTGCTTCCATGCCAATAGTTTAAAACCTCCTGTTTCTGTAATAAATTTGCAGGTAATATTTACCCCAAAGCATGCAAAATAAGTTTCGAGCGTTAAGTTTATCCTATAAAAGTGCCCCGGTAGAAACAAGGGAGCTTTTATCTGTTGATGAAAGTTCCTCTCGTGAACTGCTTTTAAAGTTGAAAGAGTTTTTCAGTGTTACAGATACACTGATCCTCTCGACCTGCAATAGAACTGAGATTTATTATTCCCATGAATTGGATTTATCCACAGAGATAATCAAATTGATGGGTGTGGAACGAGGTTTGGCCAACCCTGTTTCCTATCTCCAGTATTTCGAAATTTTTAATGACGATACCGAAGCGATCAATCACTTGTTCCGGGTGGCCATGGGCTTGGAGGCACAGGTGATTGGCGACATGCAAATATCAAATCAAGTGAAACGGGCCTACCAAGCATCCGCTGACTTGGATATGGCCGGTCCCTTTTTGCACCGCTTGATGCACACCATTTTTTTTACCAATAAACGGGTAGTCCAGGAAACAGCATTTAGAGATGGGGCGGCTTCGGTTTCTTATGCTGCGGTCGAACTTATTGAAGAACTCACTTCCAATACATTGAATCCACGAATCTTGCTGATCGGACTCGGAGAGATCGGGGAGGACGTGGCCAAAAACATGGTGCACCTGCCATCGGCAGAGGTGACCGTATCCAATCGCACTTTTTCAAAGGCCAAGGAGCTTGGCGAACAATATGGGTTTCGGGTGATCCCCTTTGAAGATGTATATCAGGCAATAGGGGAGGCAGATGTGGTCGTTTCTTCTATCATGAAGTCGGAACCCTTTATTACCAAGGGCTTTGTGAAGGGATTGGATATAAAAAGCTATAAGCTGTTCGTGGATCTTTCTGTTCCTAGGAGCATTGACACATCTATCGAAGATGTACCCGGTGCGCTCCTTTACAACGTCGATAATATAAAAAGTAAGGCGAGCGAGACATTGGAGAAAAGGATTGCCTCCATTCCCAAAGTGGAGGAAATCATCTCGGAGAGTATAGGGGAGTTCTTCAACTGGAAAAAAGAAATGATGGTATCACCCACCATCAATAAGCTGAAAAATGCCCTGGAACAAATCCGTAAAGAAGAACTGGAAAGGCATGTGAAAAATGCAAGCCCAAAAGAGCTGGCCATCATCGACAAAGTCACTAAAAGTATGATGCAGAAGATTATCAAGGTGCCGGTGGTACAACTTCGGGCAGCGTGTAAGCGAGACCAAGCCGCCGAGATGATCGACCTTATTACCGATCTTTTTGATTTGGAAAAGACGGGAGAGCGGGAAAACCTTTAGCCGCCCCCAGTTATTTCCCGATACTACCACTTTTGTATTATTTTGGGTTCAAAGGCTTGATTTGCTTGAAAAAACCAGCCAATTACCTATTTTTACTTCCCGTCATAACGTTCGATTACCAATGAATAAGCCCTCGTGCATCCCCTCATTCCTAGTTATAGTTACCTTTGTCTTTTTAGCTTCCTCAGCCGTGGGACAGACCTGGGAAGTGTTCGATAACGACTATAAACTTTTGCGTAAAATAGAAAATGGGAACCTGAGCTATTTGGGAAACTCATTGCGGGTCAATACGCTGAATAGCCATATAAGCCTTCTCAGTCAGGATTACGAGTCCTTTATTACCATCGAAAATACGAAGCTAGTCCGGTTTATGGAACCTTGGATAATCATTTCGAAGGGAGATAAACAGGGAGCACTTCATGAATACGGTGACTTGGTTTTCCCCCCGGAATACGACCAAATTGAATCCTTTTTTAATATATTGATGGGTAAAAAGGGATCCATGTACTCTGTGTATGATCGAGGGACCAAACAAACACGGACGTATGGCCCTTACGAAACGGCTCGTCTCGCCAGTAACGGACAGCTGATTGCCAAAACACCTCAGGGATACCTATTGCCATTTTCGCAAGATCCTGATCGCCTTTATATGGATCTTACCGATGTATCCGGCAACGTGATCATTGCAAAGGAACCCACCGGATATGGTCTAATAAACCGCGATGGCGATTACATATTGGATCCTATCATCGATACCATGGAATACCTAGGGGACAATCATTTCTTTGCCCACGATGGAAACCAGTATATGCTTATAAAGGCGCAAACAAATACGGCCGATATCAAATACACCAGCTACCATCGGATCGCCATGGAAAACGGGGTTCTGCTCGAATACATACACGGCAGACTCCGGCGCATCATGAAAGGGGATGGCATATTGCTCGACGTAGTGGGCATGACAGAGGTAAAGCCCGTAGAGGGCAACCATTACAACGTTTTTTTTCGGGACCAGAAGATCGGGTTATTGAACCCAAACGGAAAATGGGACGTACAGCCATCCTTGAACATTCGGGAACTTTTGCCTGGAAATCAGGGACTGTTTGGTGCGCTTATCAACGGAAAATATGGTTTTGTCAACTCGAGCGGACAGGTCGTAATTCCTGCGCAGTTTGATGAGGTCAAACGCTTCTCAGATGGATTGGCTGCGGTAAGAACCGGATTTACCTGGGGTTTTGTTAACCTTAACGGGGATCTGGTGGTTACCTCCCGCTATGATCGGGTTGGGGATTTCTTTAGGGGTATGGCCATCGTATTGATGTCGGGCAAGTTCAACCTGATCGATCGGGAGGGAAAGGAGCTCTTACCTGAGTTTTACGACCGTATCAGTTTGACAACCGATGCCTATTATCTCACTGAAAGAAACGGCAGCTATGGGATGATCAATCCGATCGGCGTAGAGATTGCTCCTCCCATTTTTGAAGAAATCCGCCGAGAGGAGTTTGATAGAATCCTTGTACGCTATCAAGGCCGATACGGAATTATGCGCGAAAACGGAGATTTTTCACTGCCCCTTTACTACACTAGCATTCTTTTTGACGAAAGCAATAAGAAAATCCTAGCCCGTCATCAGGAGTCCCTGATGCAGGAAACGCCCGATATCGGAAAGAAAAGACCGCAAAGGCGACCCAGATAAGGCCTACGATGGAAACCTGAATAGACAAACCCAAAAACCGGCCCTGAGACGCCCCCAAACCAGAAATTACTGCCCCATGAAATGGGATACTCGAAGGCGAACCAAAAAAATCCCCGAGGATTGGTTCCCCCGGGGATCAACACCACACTACCCATCTAACAAAAAATCACCCTGTCTTTAATAAAATCTCTCAATTGCCAATCAAGCTGCAATAATTACGAGGCATATCCAGTGAGTGGATGTAGCTTACGTCACCTTTTAGCCTTTTCAGATCTAATTATTTCGTGCACACTGTTGAGGTAGAACTCCTTTTCCGCTGTGTCCTCAGCCTTTTTTACCAATACCACAAACTGCTTGAGAATAGTATGCACCTCTTTTTCCAACTCCCCCCGCATGGGCATCTTTCCGTTATTTTGACTGCCTCCCTTCGTCTGAAACAAATACTCTTTAAGGAGCTTCAGAATTCCCAAATACCTGTAATCCTCCCGCCAGGCCAGATAGTCCCGTAGATATTCCACAAGTATTCGCTTGACATCGCCAACGCTGGAAACCTTACATTTTTTGGCCTCTTCTGTAGCCTCCCGGATATGATCCATGCTGAGGCAGATCACTCCGTGGTGTTCGTTAATGTGCGGATCAATTGTACGGGGCATAGAGAGATCCACGATCATCGTAAAATCGGTTCTTTGTCGCGTCATAACCATCTGCCTGGTGATCAACGGCTCGGATGAATGAATCGCAGAAAACACAATGTCATGGAAAAATAACCGATCTCCAAGCTCAGCCAATTCCCGAACTTCGCCTTGGACACATTTGCTTTGGAAAAACCCGATGGCCTTGGACACGCTTCGATTGTAGACCGTAAGTTTACGTACACCTCTTGACAAAAGGTGACGCACAAGCTGCTCACCCATCTGTCCAAAACCAACCACTGCCACATTTGGCGAAGAAAAGATCGACAGGTAATCGGACACCATTTCCACAGCCGCATGGGGCACGGAACTCACGTGTCGTTTAAATCCCGTTTCGTTGGCAATTCGCTTATTGGCAGAAAACAAAAACTGAATTAACCGATGTAAGTAAGGCCCCACAGTTTCCTCCCTACAGGCAAAAGCATAGGCTCTCTTAAGCTGATTGATCAGATGGGCATCGCCGAGAATTTGCGACCTAAGCCCTACTGCCACCTCTCCAAAATACTGAAGGCTGTTTTCCTGTTCACGAATCACCCTAAAGACCTTATGAACCTCACCAAAAGCAACATGCTTGACTTCGGCCAAGAGCTGAATTACAGCCGCTATCTGCTTTGGAGACATCCAAGCGACAACTTCTGTGCGGTTGCAGGTGGATAATATCATCCACTCCTGCATTATACCCCTGCTTTTGGCCGCCATATCAAAGGTTCGAATATTCGCATCGTCAAAAGAAAACTTTTCCCTTATACAGACCTGCGCTTCTTGGAAGGTTAAACTAAAAACAATAAGTTGATTCATGACTCTTTGGGATTATAGCATGTGGAACACTTTAGCCGAATCGGGCTACCTAGGCTACTCAGAACCCCAAACAAACAAAGGGACTGAGGAAGGTTTCGCATGTACACCATTACGCTTGGATAATTGCCCCTCTGAGTCCACTACTGTTGAGGATCGCTCCAAATTCCAAGATAACCTCCATCGGAACTCCATTTTCGAGTGCCCCCTCCACTACCGCCTCCACAAACAAGTCATAATCCTCAGCTGTAATCCTTCCGGTCATTCGGGCATTTGCCACCGGATTGTGTGCATCCGCCATATTCATCCCTCCATAGCCAATGTTCTGAGAGCCGATGTTCGCTGCGAGGAAGTCACTGAAATCCTTGACCAATTGCTGAAATCCCGAAAAGTTTCCACCACCAACCTCCGCGAGAAGGACCGAAAAATAAGGCTGAAGGTCATCGTATTTTCCACCCTGATTGGTAGCTATCACCAGTACTGTACTGGTAACTACTTGACGAAGGGCAAGATAGCCGACCTCCACAAGCGCCCCTTCGCGGTCGGGATCTTCTATCAAACCAGAACCTCCCAACCGGGTGTACAGATCAAGTTGCTCTCCTGCACCTCGCTGCACAATCGGTCCGCGGAGGGACTCCAAAAGCTCTCCCACGGGGCCAATTACAGCCTGGGAGGTAATACCCGCCTGGGCGGCACCTGCTACTACCGCTTGAATAAAAAGATCATAATCACTGTCATTGACAAGGCCATTCATGCGGGGGTTTTTGGCGGGGTCGTGTGCATCCGCCATGCTAAGGCCTCCATATGTAAAATTCTTCGCCCCGGTAGCCTGTGCAAGTAGGTCTGTGAAATCTGACACCAAAGTGGTAAAACCCGAAGTTTCTCCCCTTCCAACTTCCGACAAAAGCACACTGAAGTAAGGTTGAAGATCGTCATAGGCACCACCGTCATTGGTTGCGATTTCCATCACCGTATTGATCACGACCGTTCTTAAATTCAGGTAACCTTGCTCCACTTGCTGGCCCGGATTGTCCGGATCGCTTACGCGCACCTCCCCGCCAAACAGCTCTGCATAAAAGCTATCATCTATCTCTGGAATCATATCCATCTTCTGGTCATCGTTACATGCTGCAAGCATCACAAAGGCTAGACCCGCCATGAACATTTTCATTGTTTGTCCCATCTTCTTGTTTGTTTAAATTGGTTTATGTTGATTTATTGTTTGGCAAATAAATTTTCAAAGAATTCTCCTACCCGGTATATAAAAGAATCTTTACTAATTGCTGGGCAGCTGCTCGCCAATTCTTCGGCGCTGGGGTGATACCTGAACGCGGACACCTGAAAATGATCGTAAACGGATTGTATGATAGCCTCTGATGACCATTTGTTTTGATCGTACAGGCAGATAAAGAATCCAGCTTCCTGGTTGACCCGAACCTCCTTAATCCCCTCTTGTTGTTTGAATACGCCCGAAAACATGGCTCCTGTTTCTGTATCCAGCTCTTGCTCAAAAACAAATTTGCCCATGGCAAATGCTGATCCCTTACGATCTGCCCCGGCGGTGACCACATAGATATGTGCAGCCATCACAGCCACAGAAACTGCCGCCAAAACCCATACACCGATTACGATTCGCTTTACTATCATGTCTTTTCTTGATTTTGAAGAGACATACGGAGTAAAACCAGTAATCGGATTTTGCAGGCCAAAAAAAATGAGCTTTTTTTGACGGGAAAAATCCGCGCTATTTCTAGTTACCTTCCTCCCTAATCGATACCTCGCGGTCGAACTTAAAGAAGATCCCGCTTAAGGATGTGATTGCCGCAATCACGAAAAACACCACGCTGAAGGCTACTGCGGCATTTTTATCGATGCCCACGTAGCCATGCGCATACACAAAAACCAATTCACGGGCCCCCACACCGCCTATGGTCAAGGGAAGCACAGAAACAATGCTGGAAATCAAAAAAACCAGTAAGTAGGTAGTTTCCCTATCTTGAATTCCCAAAGACCTCAGAATAAAAAAAGCACTGAAAAGCTGCAAAATTTGGTTCAACGCAGAATAGACGGTGGTTGAAACAATACTTCCCATAAAGGCTTTGAAAAAGAGAATCATGGTCAGGTAAAGCCCAACCGTGACCAGCACCATTCCCAAAGAGCCTACCAACGATTGAGAAAGCGGAAAGGGCCATTCAACCTCCACTACTGCCATCAATGCAAACAACAAAAATACCAACACGGCCAGTCCGTTTCCCCGGTCTAAAACCACCGCTTGCAGAAGCTGCTTCACCGGAGTCTGAAAACGACGCTTGAGGAGATATACCTTGTATCCGTCTCCTCCGATGCCGCCCGGCAGAAAAAGATTATAAAACATCCCAATGGCGTAGAGCTTAATGTTTTGCCATTCGGGCATGTACACGCCAATATCCCTAAAATAGCCATTTAGGCGGAAGGCGCAGAATATTTTGGATGCCACAAAAAACACAAAAGCCAAACCTAGCCAGCTCCAATCTGCACCGCTGATCACTTTCCAGGTGGTCTGGGAATCGATCTTGGAGAGAACCAAGAAGACTGCTACAGCCGTCAACAGAAGTTTTATCAGTAATTTGACGGGCTTGCTATTCACCTTTGAAGATTTCTTTGACCCGGTAGGTCTTCTTGTCCTGAGATTCGAAATACGTGCGCACGATGATCTCTGCAATGATGCCGGTAGTAATCAACTGAATCCCCCCCAGCAACAAAATAAACCCAACCAGCAATATAGGCCTTCCCCAAATATCTTCCCCAATAATTTTCAGAATAAGCAAGTAGATATTGACTAGCACTCCGAGAAAAAACGCCAACAGTCCCGCTGTTCCAAAAACATGGATGGGGCGTTGAAAATACTTTTGGAAAAAAAGCATCAGGATCAAATCCGCCATCACCTTAAAGGTCCTTCCCATTCCGTAATTCGAGCTTCCATGAATTCGTGGGTGATGCTTTACGTCTATCTCCGTCATCTTGGCCCCCTGTTGCTTGGCCAATACGGGAATAAACCGGTGCAGCTCGCCATAAAGCCCCATATTTTGGGCGATTTGGGCTTTATACACCCTTAGCGTACAGCCATAATCGGAAAGAAACACCTTGGTCGTGTTGCGTATGACCCAGTTGGCAATTTTACTTGGCACTTTCCGTAGCACAAACCCATCCTGCCGGTTCGCCCTGCGTCCGGCTACCACGTCCCAGTTTTCCGACTTGGCCTTTTCCAGCATGATGGGAATATCGCTGGGATCATTTTGCAGATCGCCGTCCATAGTGGCCAGGTACCGACCGGTGGCTTGGTCTATGCCCGCTGCCAATGCGGTGGTCTGTCCATAGTTTCGGTTAAAAATAAGGAGTGACGTACGGTCGTTTGCCAATCTCTTAACTTCACTAACCGTTCTATCCACCGAGCCATCATCAACCAAAACCAGCTCATAGTCCAAGTGCTGAAGCGCATTGTAGGTTGCCTCAAGCAGTGGCTGAATGTTCCTTTCCTCGTTGAATACGGTAATGACGACTGAAATCTCCGGTGTGGGCATAAAAATTAATTTCCGTAAAATTAGGCTATTTTGACAGGGCAGACAAATCCAAGATCGGCGAACCTCCACCTATCGTCCCTGACCATATATGCCAACCTATTGAATGAAGGAATAATAATCCGTATATTGAGCTCTTTATCGGGTACCCATCGTATCCAAATAATCGATCAAACCTTTATTAACCGATAACCAAAACCATCCATGAAATCAACCAAACGTAGGGACGCCCTTAAAACCTTGGCTGTGGGAAGCGGCCTAGTCCTGTTAACCCCGGGTGTCCTAGTTTCCTGCTCCCAAAAGTCCGAAAAAACCACGGCCCAAGGGGACGCTCCTCCCTCGAAGAAAAGTAAAGTCGGTGTGGCGCTCGTTGGGCTGGGTTACTACAGTACCGACCTCCTAGCTCCTGCTTTACAGCTGACCAAAGACTGTTACCTTGCGGGCATAGTTACGGGAACCCCTTCCAAAGCAGACACTTGGAAAGAAAAATATGGGATTCCTGACAACAACATCTACAACTACGAAAACTTTGACAGCATAAAAGACAATCCCGACATAGATGCGATCTATATCGTATTGCCTCCTTCCATGCATGAGGAGTATGTGATTAGGGCAGCCAATGCAGGAAAGCACGTTTGGTGTGAGAAGCCGATGGCGGTGACTGCCCAGGAATGCCAGAATATGGTTGATGCTTGCAAAAAGAATGGGGTTCAGTTAACCATTGGCTATCGGCTGCACCATGAACCCAACACCCAGGAATACCGAAAAATCATCAATGAGGGTAAATTGGGAAACGTCAAAAGCTTGAAATGTGCTGCAGGATACCGGGAAAACCGCACCGATCATTGGAAACAGAAAGCAGAAATGGGAGGTGGCGTAATCTACGACATGGGAGTCTATGCTATACAGGGTGCGCGTTGCGGAACGGGAATGGAACCCATAGCGGTGGTGTCGGCAAAAACCATCTCTACCCGTCCTGAAATATACAAGGATGGTTTGGCTGATGTCGTGGAGGCGACACTGGAGTTTCCGGGAGGCATATTGGCTGAAATAAAAACCAGCTTTGCCGAAAACACTAATTTTCTCACGGTGGAATGCGAGGAGGGAACGCTTGCCATGGAGCCGTTCTCTGCCTACGCAGGCGTGAAGGGAAGCAGTCCCTTGGGCGAAATAAACCATCCCTATGAAGTCCCCATGCAACAAGCCATGCAAATGGACAACGATGCGAGGTCTATCCTCGATGGAACGCCCCCCCTGGTGCCTGGAGAAGAAGGGCTACGGGACATACGCATTGTAGAGGCCATTCTCGCTTGTGCGAAAACCGGCCAGCGGGTTCCGTTGGTTTAACTTTTCAGAAAAAAGGTCCGACGACTACGCAGGGCCTTTTTTCTTTTAATAATTTTGACACATGGATCAGTGGGTAAAAGAAATCAGGGCATTTGAATACTACCTCAAGATAGAACGATCCCTAAGTCCAAACTCGATTCTGGCTTACAAACAGGACATCGAAAAGCTGTATAAATTCCTTCAAACGGATTTTGAGGGAGTCGCCCCCACGCAAGTAACGTTAGAACACCTGAGGCAATTTATCACTACGCTGGGGTCACTACAGATTTCCGAGTTTTCCCATGCGCGAATCCTTTCCGGCATCAAGGCATTTTTTAAATTCCTGATCTACGAGGACAAGATTTCGGAAAACCCCGCCCAATTATTGGAGTCTCCCAAACTTACCAGAAAGCTTCCCGAAACGCTTAGCTATGAGGAAATTGTGCGTCTTCTCGAAGCCATCCAACTCGGTGAGCCCGAAGGCCATCGTAACCGGGCCATGCTTGAAATACTCTATAGTTCGGGCCTACGGGTTTCGGAGTTGGTGGATTTGAAAACGAGCCAAATTTATGAGGAAATAGGCTTTTTGAGGGTTTTGGGCAAGGGCAATAAGGAACGGCTGGTACCGATGGGCTCCGATGCCAAAAAGTATCTGAAACTGTATCAACACGAAGTGAGAAACCATCAACCTGTAGCAAAAGGGCACGAAGACTTTGTTTTCCTTAACCGGCGGGGCAAAAAACTAACACGGGTCATGGTTTTTTTGATCATTAAAAAACTGGCAAAGGAAGCGGGTATCCGTAAAAATATCAGTCCCCACACCTTTCGCCATAGTTTTGCCACCCACCTTGTGGAAGGAGGTGCAGACCTACGGGCCGTTCAAGATATGCTGGGGCATGAAAGCATCACCACCACCGAGATATACACGCATCTGGACAGGGATTATTTAAGGCAGGTACTCAATGACTACCACCCTCGCAAATAAGCCAAGGAAACGATATTTCTACGGTCTTCTTGACGAACGCTTGAACCTCCCGGTCGATATAAATACCAAGAAGCAATACCCCTTTTTCGCATTAAAACCATAATTTAGCAGTTTGAAAAAAACATTAGCCGCGTGTATAAATCTATCCTCAAACCGATTCTCTTCAGCCAATCCCCGGAAAAGATACATGAAATGACTTTTTCGTGGATCAAAAGGACGTTTGGATTGCCCATTATTGGACCAGCAATCGAGAGCGCATACGGCTTCGACCACCCTACACTGGAGCGGGAGGTTTTTGGGGTAAAGTTTAAGAATCCCGTTGGCCTAGCGGCAGGCTTTGACAAAGACGCCAAAGTGATCGACCATATGGCAAAGCTCGGTTTTGGCTTTATCGAAATCGGTACCCTAACCCCAAAAGCCCAGGAAGGAAATCCCAAGCCCAGGTTGTTTCGCCTTCCTATGGACGCTGGATTGATAAACCGCATGGGTTTCAACAATGGCGGAGTAGAGGCTGCTGTGAAGCGGCTTAGGGAAAGGAAATCCGATATTGTCGTAGGTGGGAACATCGGTAAAAACAAGATGACGCCCAATGAAGACGCCGAAAAGGACTACCTATACTGTTTGGAAAAGCTGCACCCGTTCGTGGATTACTTTGTAGTCAACGTGAGTTCGCCAAACACGCCAAACCTTCGGGACCTCCAAGAAAAAGAACCACTCAAAAGACTGCTGGCTGCGGTAAAAGCGGCGAATGATGCAAAAACCAAACCCAAACCTATCCTGCTAAAAATTGCACCTGATCTTACACAGGGTCAACTTGACGATATCGTGGAGATTGTTTTGGAAACCGGTATTGCCGGGGTGATCGCTACGAACACCACCCTGAACCGGGACAATCTGGCCACCGCGACCGGACAACTTACGTCAATAGGCGCGGGAGGGGTAAGCGGCAAACCGCTTAAGGATCGGAGCACGGAAATCATCCGATATATTGCCGAAAAAAGCGGCCATAAATTCCCGATTATCGGTGTAGGGGGAATTTTCTCCGCCTCAGATGCACTCGAAAAGCTGGAAGCAGGGGCATCGTTGGTCCAAGTTTACACAGGCATGATTTATGAGGGGCCAGGACTGGTTAAAAAGATAAAGAAAGGGCTGGTTCGATTTTATCAGAATTCTTCCCGGTAAAATTCACTAATTTGGCTAACGTTATGATCCCTGAGGCGGATTAAAAGAGATTAGATGGCGGCAAATACCTACAAAAAGAACACTTTCAAAAAGAGCCCAAAGGCCTCAGAAAGCCCAAAAAAGGCTCCTAGAAGGTTTAATATGGCTATTCTTAAGGATAAGCGATGGGGTGTTTCCATAGGGGTTGCATTAATTTTTGCGGCGGTTTTCTTGATGTTGGCATTTCTCAGCTATCTTTTTTCCGGTCAATCCGACCAAAGCGTGGTCGTTCAAAGCGATGGCGGGCCTGTCTCAAACCGAGTGGGTGAGGTAGAAAATTGGCTGGGGTATACCGGTGCTTGGCTTTCCCATTTATTTATTTTCCGATGGTTCGGATTGGGAGCCTTGTTTATCCCTCCATTCTTGTTTCTGGTAGGTTTTCGGCTGTCATTCAAAAAAAACCTCCTATCTCTGGCGAGGTACAGCTCATTGGCCCTGTTTTTCATGATTTGGCTTGGGTTATTGCTGGGATACATTGTCCACATGATCGATGAGGTCAGTTACTTTGGTTTCCTAAGCGGTGGTCTGGGATACGAGCTTGCTTTACTTGCCGATGGGTTTTTGGGTTGGGGCACCCTCATCGTAGTGTTTGCTTCGTTGTTGATTTTTATCATTTTCTTCTTCGATATAGATCGACTGCATTGGTTTACAGTGTCCAGCGAACCCATCCTCGAATCAGAGGAAGCCACAATTGGCAATAAAAGAAACATCTCTCAAAACCGCTCAACCTTCGACCAAGACGAGGAGGAAGCAGATAATGAGGGTGAAGATAGCGACGAATCGTCCGATACGTCATGGACCGTTAAGACCAATGAAATCAAGCCAGCAAGCCAGCAAATCGATTTATCCCTTTCGGTAGAACCCTCCGAACCGCCTACCCAACGGGAAAGAACACCACGGAGTGAACCGGAAGTACCCGCTGATAATTTTTCCGTGCATGTCTCCTCCGGGGAGGAGAAAACAGCTGACAAGGTCGCCAACCTTGCCCCCTATGATCCTACCCTAGACCTGCCAAACTACCAGTACCCCACCTTGGATCTGCTTAATGAGCACGACCATCAGCGTGTAACGGTCAGCCGCCAAGAACTGGAGGAAAACAAAAACAAGATCGTTGAAACACTTGTCAACTTTAAAATTGGGATTCAGGAAATAAAAGCAACGATTGGCCCTACGGTTACGCTTTATGAGATTATCCCCGACCCCGGCGTCAAGATCAGTAAAATAAAAAACCTAGAAGACGACATCGCCCTGAGTTTGGCGGCCTTGGGCATTCGTATCATCGCTCCCATTCCAGGTAAAGGAACCATTGGTATCGAAGTGCCCAACAAAAACCGGGAACTGGTTGCCGCCCGCTCTGTCTTGGGTACAGAGAAATTTATGCACAGCGACAAGGACCTTCCGGTTGCCTTGGGCAAGACGATCTCCAACGAAGTATTTGTCCTAGACCTTGCCAAGATGCCCCACCTACTAATGGCCGGAGCCACCGGGCAGGGGAAATCCGTAGGACTAAACATGATTTTGGCGTCGCTGATATACAAAAAACACCCGTCCCAACTAAAACTGGTATTGGTAGACCCCAAAAAGGTAGAACTCACACTTTTCAATAAGATTGAAAGGCATTTCCTTGCCAAACTGCCCAACTCGGAGGAAGCGATTATCACGGATACCAAGAAAGTTATCTACACACTAAACTCTCTGTGCATTGAGATGGATAACCGCTACGATCTTCTGAAAGATGCCGGCTGCCGAAACCTCAAGGAATATAATTCAAAATTTATTTCGCGAAAGTTAAACCCTGACAAAGGACATCAGTTTATGCCTTATATTGTCTTGGTCATTGACGAATTAGCGGACTTGATGATGACAGCGGGGAAAGAGATCGAAGGACCGATTGCCCGCTTGGCGCAGTTGGCGAGGGCTATTGGCATCCACTTGGTAGTGGCTACCCAGCGTCCTTCGGTAAACGTGATCACTGGTATTATTAAGGCCAATTTCCCCGCGCGGCTGTCCTTTCGGGTAACCTCCAAGATAGATAGCCGTACGATTCTGGATGCTGGCGGAGCGGAACAGCTCATCGGGATGGGAGATATGTTGCTTTCCATGGGCTCAGATGTCATCCGATTACAATGTGCATTCCTAGATACTCCTGAGGTAGACGCGGTCTGCGATTGGATAGGTGAACAGCGTGGCTACAGCAACGCTTATCTGTTGCCCGAATTTGTAGGAGAAGAAGGAGAGGGGGGCTTAGGTGATATTGATCTGGCGGAACGTGACCCGCTATTTGATGAGGCGGCCAGATTGATCGTGCGACACCAACAGGGAAGCACCTCACTGATCCAACGAAAATTGAAACTTGGATATAACCGCGCAGGTAGGATCGTTGACCAGCTGGAAGCAGCAGGCGTAGTGGGCCCATTCGAGGGAAGCAAAGCCAGAGAAGTGCTTATTCAAGACGAAAACAGTTTGGAACAATTATTGAACAGCTTATAAAAAGAAATCCTCGACAGATGTTTAAATCATCCATTTTAGCCAGTTGCCTGATAGCCGCGTCTTCGTTAGGCTCTTTTGGTCAAAGCGACCAGCGGGCACAGACCATTTTAACCGAAGTTAGCGACCGATATAAACAGCTGAACGGTTTCAAAGCTACCTTTGAATACACCTACTCCACAGATTCGGATGGTGTCATACAGACCAACACCGGGGAGGTATCGGTAAAAGGAGACAAATACCGGCTTGAACTGGACGACCAGATTATTTACAACGACGGAAACACCGTATGGACTTATATCAAAACCAGTAAATACGAGGAAGTCACCATCAACAGCGTGGATAAGGATAGCGACGAGCTTACTCCATCAAACATCTATACCATTCATCAGAGAGGATATACAGCTAAACTGCTAGGGGAGAAAAATCTAGACCGTAGGCCGGTCTACGAGGTTTTACTGACCACAAACAAAAAGAACTCCCAAATAAAAGAGGTCAAACTTTACATCGAAAGAAACCAAAAAGATTTGATAGCCTGGGAGATCAAAGATGATGTCGGCGGTATATTCCTCTACAAGTTTAAGGAAGTGCGGAAAAACGAGCCGCTTCCTGACAACTATTTTGTATTTGATTTCACCTCACATAGCAAAGTAGAGATCATCGACCTTAGATAATTCCTGTTTCTCCGTTTTTCCGCGCTTATAAAACTCATGAACAAAAGCCAGCTAGTTGAACAGATTAGGCAAAAGCAATCCTATTTATGCGTGGGATTGGATCCTAGTCTGGAAAAAATTCCCTCCCATTTATTGAAAGAAAAGGATCCGGTATTTGCGTTCAACAAAGTGATTATCGATGAAACTTTGGACTTTGCCGTTGCTTACAAACCCAACACGGCATTTTATGAAGCTTTGGGGCCGAGCGGCTGGGAGAGTCTGGAGAAAACGTTGGAATACCTGCCATCCTCCGTGCTAAAGATCGCTGATGCAAAGCGAGGTGATATCGGCAATACCTCTACCTTGTATGCAAAAGCATTCTTTGAAACACTAAAGGCAGACGCCATTACCGTAGCACCCTATATGGGAAAAGATAGTGTGGCCCCATTTTTGGAATTCGAAGGGAAGTGGGTCATTTTGTTGGCACTTACTTCCAATACAGGGAGTTTGGATTTTCAGCTTTTTCAGGATACGTCCGGCACACAATTGTTTGAAGAAGTATTGAAAAAGAGCCAGACCTGGGGTACCGTTGATAACCTAATGTATGTAGTTGGCGCTACCCGAGGCGAAAAGATTGCCGACGTTCGAAAAATCATCCCCGATCACTTTCTGCTTGTACCGGGAGTCGGCGCACAGGGAGGTTCTCTACAGGATGTCGCCAAGTATGGGATGAATGATAACGTAGGTTTGTTGGTGAATTCCTCGAGGGGCATCCTATACGCCTCTTCCGGTGTTGATTTTGGCAAAGCTGCCAGGAACGAAGCCCATAAATTACAGGAGGAAATGGAACAAAGCCTCCAGGAATATGGCAGGTAGCCCTGACCGAGACTCTTAGTATACACCTATTGATCGCGTCCCTTCTTTTTGAGTAAAGGGTTGCAATATTTATTTTTTTTCTATAATTTAATCGTGTACTTTTAACGGATTTTTTATGACTGCATTTAAGGAAGATTTCCTTCATTTGGTATGGAAATACCAATACTTCGACACGAGAAACTGTCTTTCAGAGGAAAACGCTGAAATACAGATCGTCAAGATTGGCTTTCAGAACCATCACGAAGGCCCTGATTTCAAGGAAGCGCATATCCGGATCGGTCAGGTAGACTACCACGGTCACGTGGAGATCCACTTAAAATCCTCCGATTGGAAGGCCCACGATCACCAACAGGACCCCTCCTACAACAGCGTAATTCTGCACGTGGTCTGGGAACACGACATGCCAATACAACGGAAAGATGGAACAAGCATTCCTACGCTGGCTTTGCGCGGAAAGGTATTCTTGGATGTGGTACGTAACTACGAACGTCTTCTGGCATCCAGCCGCAAAATACTTTGCAGCGGCCAATTGGAAAGCATACCGGAAATACTGAAGTTTTCGATGTTGGAAAAATCGCTAATAGAGCGGCTTGAAGAAAAAAGCCAGCGGGTGCTGGACATGTTGGCCGAAAACAACCAAGATTGGGAAGAAACCACCTATCAATGGCTTTTTTGGAACTTCGGGTTTAAAACCAACCAACACGCTATGGTCAAACTCTCCAAGACAGTGCCCTACAAAATTCTAAAAAAGCACATGAACCAGCCATCTGCCCAAGAGGCGATCCTCTTTGGCCAAGCGGGATTTCTCGGATCCTACTCGGAGGGACTTTTCCCTATGGGTAACGCGGATGGATACGTGGACACCCTCGTTCGTGAATATCGTTTCTTTCAAAAAAAATACGGACTAAAGCCGGAGATTTATCCGTCCGAATGGCGATTCATGGGCGTAAGACCAGCCAACTATCCCACGATACGCCTGGCCCAACTCGCGGCAATAGTGGCACATGGCCCGAGCCTATTTTCTGCCGTGACTCAAGGCACATCGAGTCTAGCGGATTTTCATCAGTTTCTAGACCGACCCGTATCCCGATACTGGCACAGGCACTATCACTTCGGTAAAGCCTCAGAAACCATCTCGAAGAGAAAAATAACCCCTTCTATACTGGCCTTGCTTGGCATGAATTTCATGGTACCCCTCTGGTTTGCCTATGGGAGATTCCTTGACAATTTCGATTGGCAGGAAAGGTGCTTTGCCTTCCTACAGGAGATTCCGGCTGAATCAAACAGCATTATCGGCAACTTTGAAAGGATTCAATGGAAACCGTTACAGGCATTTGATTCGCAGGGTATGATGGGATTGTTTAACCATTACTGTAAGGAGAAAAGATGCCTTGATTGCAAGATTGGGCAGGCACTCCTTCGCCCTCAAAAAAAATGAATTTTGGTAACAACCTAGTTTTGCCGTAATTTTGCCTTTCGGAATTCATTCGGCTCTGAAAAAAACAGGCGAGATGGATGAGTGCAAAAACAGGAATTAGAACCAACTGATGGACTCTCCAGATAACCGGAGTGAGTATAGGCCCGGAGACGAACTACTGATACAAATAAATGGAAAAGCCCGTAATTATCCTAGGAGCAAAGGGAATCGCTCACCCGGCACTGGAAATCTTCAACAGCCACAATGTGATCGTATACGGCTTTTTGGACGAGGACGCATCTCTGCACCAAAAAGAAATCAACCACGTTTCTGTACTGGGCAGCACGGAGGACGACGGTTTTCTTAAGCTTATTGGAAAAAAGTGCGAGGCCTTTGTAGCCGTAGATGATCCAACCTACAGAAAGTACTTGGTAAAGCTACTCAATGAACGGCGAAAAATGCAACCCATCAATGCCGTGCATAAAACAGCTTACATTTCTACAGACGCTGCCATCGGCCATGGTAATTTCATCAACGGCAAGGTAAGCCTAGGAGCAGGTGCTTCGGTTGGAAGCCACTGCATTTTCCATTCAGGTGCCGTCTTGGAACACCTGGTTGAGGTGGGAGATTATGTTCAGGTAGGGGCAGGAAGTATCATCAATTCCGGGGTAAAGATTGGAGAGGGAGCATTTATCGGATCTGGTGCCATCATCGTCTCAGGCGTAAAGATCGGAAAAAACGCCCGGGTGGGTGCAGGATCTCTGGTGATTGCCGATGTGGAAGAAGACACCACGGTTTTTGGTAATCCCGCTAAAAAATTAGATTAAAATCACATATGTGCGTTCAATAAATTCACCAAAACACCCTGCTTGAAACAGGGCTTAGGTTATGGAAGACGAAAAATACCTTATTCTGCTTTATTATTGCTATGCGGACATCCAAGACCCAGAGGCATACCGCGAAGAGCACCATCTATTTTGTATTGAAAACAACATCAGGGGCCGGATCATAATCTCCTCCGAAGGACTAAACGGGACAGTTTCCGGACTGGAATCTGACTGCCATCGGTACATGGAGTACATCAAATCGGATACACGGTTTGCCGATACCGAGTTCAAGATAGACATGCATGACCGACATGCATTTGCAAAAATCCACGTAAGGGCAAAAGATGAAATCGTGCACTCAGGTTTACGGCACCTGAATCCCCGCAAAAAGACTGGAAAGCACCTCGAGCCCCTGGAGTTCCGGGCTATGAAAGATCAAGATGATGTGGTGATTTTGGATGTGAGGTCTGACTATGAGCACAAATTGGGGCATTTCAAGAATGCGCTACGACTGGACATAGAAAACTTCAGGGATTTTCCCGAAAAGGTCAAAGAGCTGGAACACCTTAAAAACAAAAAAATACTCACCTACTGTACCGGCGGGATAAAATGTGAAAAAGCCTCTGCCTTTTTGCTGGAACAGGGTTTCGAGGATGTGTATCAATTACACGGAGGCATCATCAAATACGGCATGGAAGCCGGGGGTGAAGACTTTGAAGGAAAGTGTTATGTTTTTGACAATCGGGTGGCGGTGGATGTCAATACGATCAACCCGACCGTTGTCTCTACCTGTCACATATGCGGCACCAAATGCGACCGAATGGTAAATTGTGCAAATCCGGTGTGCAATATCCACGTACCGATTTGTGAGTCCTGTGGATGGGAATACCAAGGAGCCTGCTCCTCGGAGTGCATTGATCATCCAGAAAAACGGCCATATGACGGCACCGGTTATTACCAGAAAAACACGGTAGGCTACAATCCTTACAAGGGATTTTACCGGAAGTCCGAAAAGCAACCCAGTCCCTGTCAGGCCGATGATAATTCCTGAGTCCGAGCTCATCATCAATAGCGACGGAAGTATCTACCACCTGCATCTGAAGCCGGAACACCTCTCCGATCGGATCATCACCGTCGGAGATCCCGATCGTGTTCCCATGGTATCGCAGTATTTTGAAGAAATCGTATATACTGGCAGGAAACGGGAGTTTGTCACACACACCGGATATTATAAGGGAAAGCTTCTTTCGGTAATCAGCACTGGCATGGGAACCGACAACATTGAAATTCTCATGACGGAACTAGATGCGCTGGTTAACGTAGACCTGCAAACCCGTATACCTAAGCCAGCGCATACTACCCTAAAAATCGTCAGGGTAGGTACTTCCGGAAGTATGCAATTGGGTCTCCCGGTAGATAGCCTATTAGCATCCTCGTATGGCGTGGGCTTGGATTCCCTTATGACGTTTTATCCAATCAGCTACGACTCCAACGAGAAATCCATTGCTTCCAAGGTGCAGGCCAGGCTCAAATTACCTTTTGTCCCCTACTGTGTCAAAGGTTCCGAATTCCTGATAGATCGGTTGGCGAAGGACCTTCGGCAGGGCATAACCGTGACCTGTCCGGGCTTTTTTGCGCCGCAAGGACGCGAGGTTCGCATCAAACCCGCCCTCCCGGACATGATGACGACCTTATCAGAATTGTCGTTCGAAGAAGGTACACTAACTAACTTTGAAATGGAAACTGCCGGCTACTATGCGATGGGCCGCCTACTTGGACACGAGGTGCTGAGCTTGAATGCCATTGTGGCCAACCGAGTTGAGAAAACTTTTTCCCAAAATGCGGATGAGGTAGTGAACAGACTCATTTTATACGCCTTGGAAAATTTTTAACTGTCACACTGACATATATTTTCACCTTTCCTTTTAGCTATTCACCGTTCATCCCGCTGCATTTTTTCTTCACATAAAAGCCAAGGAGCAAGGGCCAGGCGGCATATTAATTGTATATACATATACACCGAACAATTTGATTTATAAGGTGTTCTAATTTTACACCGAGGTTAGTCAAGCGACTTCTGCCGATGGAAATTCGCAACAGAACCTCCCAAAGAACACTCTTTAGAAGCCAGCCGATTAGCTGTTGTTCCTTCTGTGTAGCCAAAATTTTAATGCCATGACTAGATTTACGTGTACTTTCCTCCTTTTTTTAACCCTATTTCATGCCCAAGCCCAAGACATCTCCCTGCAAGGAAAAGTGACCGAAGAAAGTACCGGTCAAGGGTTGGAGTTTGCAAATGTAGCCCTGCTATCGCAATCAGATTCCTCCGTTATCGCTGGCGGAATGACCGATTTGGACGGGAGCTTTGATTTCGTATCCAAACCCGGTCAATATATCCTTCGGGTAGGGTTTATCGGCTACGACACTCACTTCCAAAACCTCATGCTGGGAGAGCGTAGAACGGTGAATTTGGGCAATATCTCGCTTCGATCCGATGCCGCAAACCTACAGGAGGTAGTAGTAGAGGGTGTCAATTCCATCTTTGAATCCGACATAGATAAGAGAAGATACGATGTAGAAAATAGCGTAGTAGCGGAGGGCGCCACCGCCTCCGAACTGTTGGAAACCTTACCTTCTATACAAGTAGATGACGAGGGGGGGATAAGTATGCGGGGAAGTGGCGATATTTTGATCTACATCAATGGCCGGCCGTCAAATCTATCCGGAGACGATGCCGAATCTATCCTGGCCCAATTCCCGGCAAACAGCATAAAAAGTGTGGAATTGATCACCAACCCCTCCTCTCGGTACGATGCCGCCGGTGTGGGGGGGATCATCAACATCATACTCAAGAAAAACGAAAAAACGGGGCTAAATGGGCAAGTAAATGTATCCGCAGGCACAAGAGACAAATACAATGCTGGAGTAAACCTCAATTACGGTGCCGGCAAAGTCAACTACTATGCGGCTTACAATTACCAAAACAGAAGGATGTTTAGAGAGTCAGACGCATTTCGCGAAAACCGGATAATTGGCGTTTCTCCATTCCTAGATCAAGATTCCTATGGTGAAAGTGTGGACATCAACCACCTGCTGAGGGGAGGTATAGACTACAATATCAATGAAAACCAAACCATAGGTTTTTACGCCCAAGGTAATTTCCGAGACCGAACTGGATTCAACAACCTCAATCAGCGCAGCCTCAACAGCCTAAATCGACAGGACAGCCTGTTTGTTAGAAACCAAAATGACACCAGGGAAAGCTTTAATGCTGAAACCGGCATAACCTATAACTGGGATATCGATACATTGGGACAACGGCTTTTCACCTCCGTATCCTACTCCAGAGACGAACGCACCCAAATAGAAAATTACGAGCAATTGTTTTTCAATGAATCAAACGAAGCCGTACCTGCAAACAATCTGCAGCAGATCAACACCGTACCACAGACGAGCGACCTCTACGTACTTCAGCTGGATTACATCAAGCCATTTCGAGATTGGGGTAGCCTAGAAACCGGATTGAAGGGTACATTCTCTCTCTGGGATCGGAGTCAGGAATTTATGCAGGGCGACCAAAACAACGCATTCATCCCAACACCCATTGACTCCATCAGCGACGGCTTTATCTTTAACGAGGATGTATATGCCGCCTACATGAGTTATCGCAACCGGGTCGGCAAAGTAGG
This sequence comes from Lunatimonas lonarensis, assembly GCF_000390185.1. GTDB lineage: Bacteria > Bacteroidota > Bacteroidia > Cytophagales > Cyclobacteriaceae > Lunatimonas > Lunatimonas lonarensis. Next base: position 79,990 of record NZ_AQHR01000061.1, read on the forward strand.
TTTCCAAGGGGGTCTTCGGGGCGAATACACCGAGACGACCGGCACGCAAGCAAGCAGATCAGAACCCTTCATCAATAATTACTTCAACCTGTTTCCGAGCCTGTACCTATCCTATGAGTTGGGCCAGGAGCATGAATTTACCGCGAACTACAGCCGAAGAATCAGCAGGCCCAACATGTGGTCGCTATCACCTCTGTATCAGGTGCGTGATTTGTTGAATCTAAGCGTGGGTAATCCTTTTCTACAGCCCGAATTTACCAATAGCTATGAGTTTGGCTACATGAAGGGGTTTGAGAAATTCCTTTTTAACGCAACAGTATACCACCGAGCCTCTACCAACGTACATACCCGGGTCATTCGCTTGACAGATAACAATGTAGCCATCCAAACCCGAGAAAATGCACTGCGCAGAAATGCTACCGGACTGGAAGTCATCAACCAAATGCAGTTGACCAACTGGTGGGATGCCACCGTATCCGGCAACTTCTTTTATTCGGAAATCATTGGCGATAACATAGAACAGGGCTTCAACAACAGTAACTACAGTTGGACGGTCAGTTTGCTCTCCAACATGGCCATTCCCAATCTGTTCACCTTTCAGGTACAAGGAAACTACCGGGGTCCGATCGTGCTGCCACAGGGACAAATCGAGCCTTTTTGGGGATTGAATGCAGGTATTCGGAAAAACATCATGAATGATAAAGGCACAATCAGTGTTAACGTAAGTGATATCTTCAATACGCGAATCTTCCGGATCACCAACGAAGACAACCGATTCGTACAAGAGCGGGTGTTCAACCGGGAAACCCGCATAGGGACCATCGCCTTTTCATATCGGTTCGGTGGATTTAAAGAAAAAAGAAACGGCAGGGAAAGTCGGGATGACGACTTTGATGACGGTGATTTCTAAATAGGATCGTAGGTAACTAGAAGGAACTGGAAGGATTCAATCTATCCCTTCCAGTTCACTTAGCTCGAGCCATCGTAGTTCGAGCGTGCCAAGCTCATGCTCTATCTCTTCTATTTCCTTAGATAATCGAAGTATCAATTCATGGTCTGCACCTGCCAAACTCAGTTCTGAGACCAACGATTCCTTTCTTTTCTCTAAATCTTCCAGGGATTCATTTAACTGGGCAAACTCCTTGACTTCTTTAAAGGATGCCTTTCGGGCTGCCGATTTCACTTCAGTGGCCGATTCAACCGCTGCAGGGCGCTTTACTTCGACCTTTGGTTCTTTGGCCTCGGTCTTTTTTTCCTTCTCATACTCCCTCAAATCAGTGTAATTTCCGGGAAAATCACTGATCATTCCATCACCCTCAAAAACGAAAATATGCTCCACAAGCCTATCCATAAAGTAACGATCGTGGGATACGATAAGTAGGCAACCGGGAAATTGATCCAAAAAATCCTCCAGCGTATTCAGGGTAACGAGGTCCAGGTCATTGGTAGGTTCATCCAAAATCAGAAAATTGGGGCTTTTGATCAGCACCATCAACAACTGAAGGCGTCGGCGCTCTCCACCGCTCAACTTGCCGACGGGTGTATATTGCTGTTTGGGAGGAAACCCGAATTGTGTTAAAAATTGGCTTACCGAAATGGTACTCCCCCCTGCCAGGGTCACTACCTCCGCCACATCCTTGACGATATCGATCAATTTTTTGGCATCATCAAAGGCCGTCTCCTCTTGCCGATAATAGCCAAAAGAAGTAGTTTCTCCCACACTGATTACACCACTGTCCGGTTTGATCTCCCCCATCAACAACTTCAAAAAGGTGGTTTTCCCCGCACCATTCGGGCCAACAATGCCGATTCGATCCCCCCGTTTGAAGGTATAACTGAACTTATCCAAAATCAGCTTGTCTTCGTAGGATTTGGACAGATCCTCTATTTCGATGATTTTCTTACCAAGGCGGCTCGTTTTTACCTCTAAGGTAACCTCCCGATCATCCTTCTTTCGAAATGCCCTTTCCTTGGTGGCTTCAAAAGCATCTACGCGATACTTGGCTTTTGTGCCTCGGGCTTTTGGTTGCCGCCGTATCCAATCCAGCTCTTTCTTGTACAGACTCTTTGCCTTTTCCTGCTCGGAAAGCTCTACCTGCTTTCGCTCCTCTTTTTTCTCCAAAAAATAACTGTAACTCCCTGCGTACCTAAAAATTCGTCCCCCATCCAGCTCAAGGATTTGGTTGGTTACCTTTTCCAGAAAATACCGATCATGGGTCACCATCAAAAGAGACAGGTTAGCTTTGGATAAGTATTCCTCCAGCCATTCGATGGTCTCAAGGTCTAAGTGGTTGGTTGGTTCATCCAATAACATCAAATCGGGACGCTCCAGAATGGCCTTGGCAAGTGCTACCCGTTTTCTCTGCCCCCCGCTGAGTTCACCTACGAAAACTCCCGTATCATGTATTCCAAGTTTGCCCAGTACTTCATTTACCTGTGACTCATAATCCCAGGCTTGGAGGGCATCCATCCTTTCAAAAATCGACTGAAGCCTTTCTTGATTATCTTCGCCACGCTGGGAAGCCAGCATCTCGTGCTGATATTCTTTGACCACCTGTAGGGTCTCATTGGTGGTATCCTCAAAAATGGCCTGCAAAACCGTCAAGCCTGTACCAAACACAGGATTTTGATTGACATAGGAAACCTTGACGTGCTGTTTGACGGCAACATTGCCTTCGTCAGCCACCTCACTTCCCATGATTATTTTCATGAGAGTGGATTTCCCGGCACCATTAATCCCAACTAGGGCAACCTTCTGCCCTTGATCAATTCCAAACGAAATTTGCTGAAAGAGCATCCGCTCCCCGTAGGCTTTAGTCAGGCCTTCAACTGATAGGTAATTCATGCATCAAAATTACCAAAACTTTCTCAGCAATCCCGTTTACCTTCTTATTTGATTAAGACATTGACGGCATTGGCCACCGCCTGAAACGCTTCCTTAAGGTATTTTATCGATTCGGAAATTTTCGGTTCCATTTCTTCCCGTTTATCCTGGAATTTTTCGTTGTAATAGGCCTTTTTGGCTTCAAATTCCTCCTCTAAGGAATCTCTTTTCGCCTTCAAATCTTCGATCTTTTCATCCAGCTCACCTCTCAATTCTACGGACGCATCTGCGGCCTTTTTGATTAAATCTTCAATTTTCTCCCCTACATCTTTCAGAATGTGTTCAATTTCCTCGAATGAGTTTCGTGAATTAGCCATTGTAAAGCTTTTTTAGATCGTAAATAACCAATAAAGATAATTAAAATACCCTGCTACTCCAACCTATTTTAGAGAATGAATCAGGATGAATTTCCTTTACCTAACGCACCATATCTAAATAAAAAGGATATATGCTCCGCGATATTGAATTGCTATATGCTTTGCGATATACACTTGGCCATAAACGACAAAAGCCCCCGGATTGCTCCGGGGGCCCTGTTATAATGTGGCGGCGACCTACTCTCCCGGGTGTAAC
>NZ_AQHR01000062.1 GCF_000390185.1 Lunatimonas lonarensis
TGGTGTGCCGTGCATGTTAACTAACTAGGTGGTGAAAGTCCACTGTGGGGGTTTGTAATCACCAACCACTAGCCAATAGCAAGGGTGTCCATCGTGAGGTGGAATCTGAAGGAAGCAGGCGGCAAAACTCTGCCCCGAGGAACACGAACCACATCAGGCATATCCAATGGGATGAGACTGCCAAACAAGTCGAAGTCCAAAGATTACACGGACATTGGAGTGTAAATGAGGCGGGGACATGGAGTGAAAGTGAGTTATCTTACCACGGGAGGTCTCATGGACGTGCGGAAACGGAGTAAGAAGCACGGAGTAAAGCTTGCCATGAGAAGTCAGCCGAGGCCATAGTACCAGATACCGACTATATTTGGGAAGGGCTGAACTTTAAGGAGTGAGGACTGAATGAATGTTACCGCATGAAAGATAGAGAGCAGAATATCTTTGAAGAAAAGACCTGCCCGCAAAAGAATAGGACGGCATCCGAAGGTATTGTGGTAGGGCAGACTTTCATGTGGATAGCTGAAAACAAGCTCACGGATTATAACCAATTAGGATATGGTATGTTGGAGTACATCCTATCAGCATCGAACCTTAACAGAGCTTATTTACAAGTTAAGCGCAATAAAGGGGTTGGCGGTGTTGACAAGATGGAAGTCGAATCTCTTAAGGATTATCTTGTTTCCCATAAGGATGAACTAATAACAACCCTATTGCGGGGCGAGTACCGCCCCAATCCTGTTCGCAGGGTAGAGATACCCAAGGACAACGGACAGAAACGGCAATTGGGCATACCCACAGTAGTAGACAGGGTAGTACAACAAGCCATTGCCCAAATACTCACACCTCTATATGAACCTAAGTTTAGCGAACATAGCTACGGGTTCAGGCCAAAGCGTAATGCCCACCAAGCACTCAAGAAGTGCAGAGACTACATCACGGAAGGTCATGGATATGCAGTCGACTTGGACTTGGAGAAGTTCTTCGACAAAGTAAACCATAGTAAGCTGATAGAAGTACTTTCCCGCACAGTTAAGGACGGCCGGGTAGTATCCTTGATACACAAATACCTCAATGCCGGAGTGCAGGTAGGTTGTGACTTTGAGGCCAGTGAGATGGGTGTTCCCCAAGGAGGGCCATTAAGCCCACTCCTGAGCAACATCATGCTCAATGAGCTGGACAAGGAGTTAGAACGCAGAGGGCACAAGTTCGTACGGTACGCAGATGACATGGTCATTTTGTGTAAGAGCGAGCGAAGTGCAGAGCGTGTAATGGGTTCGATTATCCACTTTATTGAGGGTAAGTTGTTTTTGAAAGTGAACAGAGAGAAAAGCCAAGTCGCTCCTATATCCAAGGTAAAATTCCTTGGTTACTCGTTTTACAAGCCGAAAGGGGAGGGCAGGCTGCGGATACACCCCAAAAGTGTATCAAAGATGAAGGAGAAGTTAAAGGAGCTGACATCACGCAGCAATGGCTGGGGCAACGACCGCAGGAAGGAGTCCCTTCGCCAATACATCATTGGCTGGGTGAATTACTTCAAACTGGCAGATATGCAAAACCTGCTACTAAGAACAGATGAATGGTATAGGAGAAGAATCAGGATGGTCATCTGGAAACAATGGAAACGGATAAAGACCAAACTGGCAAATCTTATCAAGCTTGGCATTAA
>NZ_AQHR01000063.1 GCF_000390185.1 Lunatimonas lonarensis
AATTCCGCTGCGCTCCACTTCGGTTTAGCCCTTGTATGTTACCGCCTAGTGCTTCTTTTTCTTCTTCCAATTGTCGGTCAGTCGTGCGTTTGGACAGACACACTCTTTGCCAAGTTTTGGCTTGTGTGTCGGCTGGTGCAACTTGGCAATGTGTGTGGCTGTGAAGGGCTGGCATCAGTTCTTTACTTCAATTATTTCTACAAAATTGTCAAGATTACCAACTTTCACAATGTCACCAACTGTATGACCTAGAATTGATGTCGCTAAAGGTGATTTCAAACTTATTTTTTGAATTCCGTTGGAAATTTCATTCTTGTTAGCTGTCTCAACAATGTGCACTTTAATGTCTTTACCGTTGTTCATATACTTTACTGTAACTTTACTTCCTAAGCTGATTTCATCTTTGAAAAGTTTTGCTTGCGTTTCTTGTTTCTTTTCAATGCTTTTAATTGTCGCAATCTCATTGTCGGTATCAATAATTGTTGTTTGAGCAACATAATTTTCAACCATTTGAAACTCGTCTGTAAATGCAAATGATGTCCTAGAATGGTCAGCTAAGTTGTAGTCATTTCTCGACTCTACACTTCTGATAAATTCAATTAATCGCTTTGTTTCTTTTTGAGGGTTTCGCCACCAATTTGTACTCCATATTCTATGAAATACAAAACCGTGGCTTTCAAGAATTTTTTGCCTGTGTCGGTCGTGCAAATAAGCTTCTCTACTTGAATGATATTTAGCACCATCACATTCAATTGCAATTTTTGGTACTCCTGCAATTTTAGGGTCGTACACAATATCAATTCTGAATTCAGAAACCTTCATTTGAGGAATTAACTTTGATTCTCCCACTTCATCAACCAAACGCTGATAAACTTCTTCTTCAAAAGGTGATTCTAGCTCACCAAAACTGCCGACATTGAAAGAGGTACTCTTTGTTGAATTTTCACTAAGTGCAGTTAATATTCCTATTCTTGAATCATTATTTCCTTCACTTACAGCTTTGCTGTATGCAAGATATGCGTAGAAAACAGCTCTCTTATTGTTTGAACCTTCGGTTATCAAAAAGTCCTTGTAATTCATAAACGCCTTTTCTGGCACAGATGAACATACATATACTTTATACTTTGCTCTTGTAATAATTACGTTTAATAGTTTGTATCCTTTGGAATGGTTAATCGGGCCAAATCGCTGAGCAAATTTACCGTCTTTTCCTGGTCCGTAAGTAGTCGATAGAATGATAACATCTCTTTCATCCCCTTGAATATTTTCTAGGTTCTTGATGAACATTCCGTTTTCTTCTAATTCCTGAATTTTTGCATTGAACTCTTCAAACTTTGAGAATTTTTGCCTTTCTAAGATTTTACTCTTGATGTGATTTCGCTGGGCAATATTAAACGTGGCTATACCAAGTGTTGGATATTCTCCATTTGGAAGGCGATTGATGTTGTTTTCAATTATTGACAATACCATTTCAGCTTCTGCATCATTGATGTGGTCTGAAAAAGTGCCATTTACTTGAATGTATTTTATTGGTGTGTAGTCAAATGTATTAGGAAGTGGTTTAAGCCTTTGATTATAAAAGGCATAATTTGAAAAATCTATGAGGTAAGGGTGTCTTGACCTATAATGAAAATCAAGGTGACGTTTCTCAAAATTGAGTTCAGCACCAAAGTCTAAAAGGGATTCACAAGACAAAAGTATATTATCCCTATCTACAACAATTTCATCTTCTTCTTCAAGGTCGTCTTCGTCTTCAATTGTACCATCAAAGACTTTACTAAAGTAATTTGAAGGAGGCATTTGGTGTTCATCACCTGCAATAACTATCTGCTTACCTTTTAAAATTGCAGGCAAGTTGTCTTCTAAACGTAATTGGCTCGCTTCATCAAACATTACTATGTCGAAATAGCCATTCATACCTTTAAACAGGTTACTTGCGACATCCGGTGAAGTTAGAATAATCGGAAAAAAGGTAGTGAACAAATCAGCATCATATTGAACTATTTGACGTAATGAAAGTCGCTTAAATCTGTTGCTACTTCGCTTGTTATATAAGTTTTCAACCGAAAGATTTGTATTTCTTTGATCAAAATCTCTTGTTGTGTCAATCTGTTTTGAGAACCAAAACTCACGGATATACTTTAATTGCTCTCTTTCTAATCCGTTTAATGTACTGTTTAGCTCGATATGTTCGGAATCATTTGTTGGCAAATCAACGTTTGCAGAATTCACAAGCATTGAATTTAAATAATGAATCAGAAAAGACTTTCTCCAATTACTTTTTCCTTTCAATTCATTAACAAGTAGTTTAGCTTCATTCGAAAGTCCATTGTAAAATTGAAACCACTTAAACTCTGTTGTAAAAATGTCGTTTTCGTTGTTAAAGTATTCCTTTTTCTCCTGAATTATTTTCTCAACTTCTTTAATGAAACCTTTGAATTCATTAGATGCAATTTTATGATTAGTCCAACTATCAGTCTTGATTTTCTCCTTTAAGAGCGAAGCACTTTCTTTAAGCGACTTTAAAATATCAGTTTGATAATCAGGGGTTGAAAATTCTAAAACATCTATAGAATCATATTCATTTTCAATTTTAGACTGAAAATCAGAGCTGGTTTTATCAATGAGTTTATTTGCTTCTTCAATTTTCATAAGATTACTCTTAATCGATTGTGAAAATTGAAAATCTTTAAGGTCAGCGCATTTTGAATAATGAATTTCAAGATTTGCAAAAAGTTCTTTGATTCTCTTTTGGTCTTGAACAACCTTCTTTTTCGGTTGAGAAAAAATGGTTATTGCTTTATATAGGAATCCATTAGTTTTATCTTCATCAAGGAAATCAGAATTGGCTTTGTGTTCGGTATAAATGGCATTAATCGAATCTTGAATGTGTAGTCCGCTTCGTATTTGCTCAGAAAGTTCAGCCTTTCTTAGCTGGAAATACTCGCTTTTATATTTTGATTCGAGTTCATACACTTTTTGAAGTAACTTTTCATATTCTTCAAATGAATCGTTTATTCCTTGCTCAATTACGTATGGATTATCCCCAACTAATTTCTTTGAGTTAAGGAATGAAGTTGAATCATACGTTTGGAAATTTGAATATAGATTTTGGCCTTTCTGAACTAATTCTAAAAGTCCGTTCAATTCTTGAGAGTTATACTTGAATTGAGATTTGTCGATGTTTAAAGTATGGTCTTCATCGGTTCCGTTAAGTTCAGATAAAAGTGTTCCGACTATATCAGTCCAAGATTTGTCTCCTAGAAGTTTTTCATCAAGTTTTTTATGCTTTCCGTTAATGGAATCAATAAGACCTTTAGCTTTTTTGATAAGGTTGTCAAGAGATTCTTTGGAATATGTGTAGCGGTATCTTCGATAAGATGAATTGTCAACCCTGTCTCTAACTGAATCAACAATTGTTTTTCGGTCTTTGACAATATCACGAATTAAAACGCAGTGATAGTTTAAGTCTTTTTCTATTAAAGCATTATGTAAAACTTCTAAAGCCGTTCTCTTTTCACAAACTACAATTGTCTTTTTGTGATTCTCTAAAGCATTAATAAGGATTGCAGATAATGTTTGACTTTTTCCTGTCCCTGGAGGGCCTTGAATTAATATGTTTCGTGTTGCTTCGTAAGCAGCCGCCCATCCCCATCTGTTTTTTCGGGTAAATGGT
>NZ_AQHR01000064.1 GCF_000390185.1 Lunatimonas lonarensis
CAAAACGTTGGCGATAATATAATGAAACAGAAATCACATATTTTGACGGATAGAGTTTTTATTGCTGGACTGATTATTCTAGCCATAAATGACCATTATTTGAAAAGCAACTATCCGAATATGATTACTGGGAAACTTTCGGATTTTGTTGGGCTATTTATTTTCCCAATATTCTTGTCCGTAATACTACCCATAAGAACAAGAGCTAATTATTTCCTAGCGGCATTGATTTTTATAGTTTGGAATTCACCCTTAGTTGAACAGCTTATTCAAGTAGGAAAATCAATAGGTTTACCCCTTCACAGAACCGTTGATCCAACAGATTTATTAGCGTTTATTATTTTACCATTTTCATATCTATATCTGCGGGAATTACAAAAGGAAGAAATCAGAAAAAAACATTTTAGAATTCCTCTGGTAATCGTTTCGTTTATAGTATTGACGTCAACTACACTTGCTCCAAATTTTGGTGCTGACTTAAACAAAAAATATAAAATCAACGCTACAAGATCTGAACTGATTAAGGAAATTGAAAAAATGAATTTGGAATTGATTTATGATGTTCAAAATGAAATCGATACAACATACATCATTCGAAACTTGATTGTTGAGGGGGATACAGTAATTCGACACGCAAACTTCACAATAAAGGAAATTGATGACTACTCTATATTTACTATCAAACAGATAGCAACATATAGGTCACATCCAGCCTTTTTCACCTGGGGACAGCGAAAAAAAATTAAAAAGATTGGTGAGAAGTATATAATAGAAGAATTGAAATGAATACTATCGCCAACACTGGCTAAAAGCAAGCGGGCGGATAATGCTAAATTGAAAGTGATTACCTTTAATAAACCTTGGTCTTGGTGGACAGAGAATCGGGTTTTAATGCCCGCCTGCTCTTAGCCTTGGCCGTTA
>NZ_AQHR01000065.1 GCF_000390185.1 Lunatimonas lonarensis
GAGAGGACAGATAGGGAACTAATCCCTATCTTCCTACTCGATTGTCTACTTAAGTCAGGAAATCGAGTACCGTTAAAGGTTGTGGCGTTGCCTTTTGAGGTTTTTAGTGGAGTTTATAGGTGTGTTGGGGAGTGATCCTGAACTATTATTGCGGAACGAGTGAAAATAATAAAGTAGTTTAAATTAGTAAAAATATAACTAATAAAATAAAAAATAATAAAAAAAAATCACATATTTATTTTTATTTAAAATTAATTTTTAAAATAAGAAAAATGGTTTTATATTAACGAATTGTTAGCGATTAAAGAATTAAACAATTATCTGTTTGATGTGTTTTTTTTAAAATCAAACCCAAAAATAATATGGAACAACTATTTACTTATCTCAAGCCTAAATCCTTTTTTTATAGCAAGTTAGTTTGTGTCTTTTCAATTGAAAAGGAACCTTCTTAGCTGGATTCTAGACAGGCATTAACTGCTCACTTATCGAGATTTCCTTCTTAGCCAGCCCTTCAATCGGGGTTGGGTAGGATATTTATTTTCAATTTTCTACAATCAATCAAAACCAAGTTAGCTTATGTCAACAATTTACAGAAGTTTTCATGCGTCTATGGTAATGCTGCTGCTCTCGGCGACAGTACTGTTTGCGCAGCAACGCGAGATCACCGGTGTCGTGTCCGATGATTTTGGAGATCCGCTGCCCGGTGCGGCGGTATTGGTCAAAGGTACCACGTCAGGGACCGTAACGGATATTGACGGAGAATTCCGGATTACCGTGCCCAGCAACGAATCCGTGCTGGTATTTTCCTTTTTGGGTTATACCAACAAAGAAGAGGTGGTCGGAACCCGCTCCACGATCAATGTCGCACTTGCCCAAGCAATGAGTGGGCTGGACGAGGTCGTCATTACCGGTTATGGTGCCCAGTCGAGAAGGGACATTACCGGTGCAGTAACCTCCGTCGATACCGATGACCTACTTGCCATTCCGGCGACCACTTTTGCGCAACAGCTACAAGGAAGAGCTGCGGGAGTCACCATCATAAACGATGCGACCCCAGGTGGAGGAGCAACGGTACGGATAAGGGGCTTTGGAACCATCAACAACAACGACCCGCTGTATGTGATTGATGGGGTTCCCACCCAAAACCAGGGTAACCTGAATCCCAATGACATCGAATCCATTCAAATTCTGAAGGATGCGTCTGCTGCATCCATTTATGGGTCACGAGCGGCTAATGGCGTGGTTATTATTACCACGAAACGTGGAAAAGTCGGAAAGCCAACCATTGCATTTGATGCTTTTTATGGCACTCAGCGCGCAGATCGAGGCCCTGAGCCACTTAATGCAGAGGAGTTGGGAAGGTATCTTTGGTTGGCAAATACACTTCATGGGAGGACACCTACCCATGGACAATACACTTGGGGCCCCAATGGGGAGGTTGGTCTCCCGGATTATGTATTCCCCAGTGGCGCAATGACGGGAGATCCGGGAACAGACCCTTCGTTGTACGCTTTGGAACCCGGAAATATATATCCAATTACCAGGGCCGCCGATACTAACTGGTGGGACGAGGTAACACGGTCAGCACCCATTCAGAGCTATCAGATCACCGCTTCTGGCGGCACTGAAAATGGCCGGTATGCGCTGTCTGTCAATTACTTCAACCAAGAAGGTATCGTGAGAGACATCGGTTACGACAGGTATTCGGTACGAGCAAACACAGAATTCAAAGCACTAAATGGAAAACTGACATTGGGAGAAAACCTTTCTGTCACCGTAGGTCAGCGGAAGGGGGGATTTGGAAACGGAGTTGCCGGTAACAACGCCGAACAAAACGCTGTATTCAGTGCTTCGCTACAGCATCCTCTGCTTCCCGTCTATGACATTATGGGCAATTTTGCCGGAAGTAGGGGTGCCAACTTGGGCAACAATTTTAACCCGGTAGCTGTGCTTGGTAGGGCGCAGGACAACCGAAACCTATCGCTCAGGGCGTTTGGGAATATCTACGGAGCTTATCAGGTAAATGACAATATCGAGGTCAGAACCAGTCTGGGTATTGATGCCAATACACGCAGGGGGCGCTTTATCGGTAGGCCGCAACCTGAGTACGTAGAAGGAAACTTCGTCAACAGCTCTACATCCGAGCATGAATATACCTATCAGTGGGTGTGGACCAACACCGTAAGCTATTCCAAGACCTTTGATAACGTGCATAATTTTGACGCGTATGTAGGGTTGGAAGCAATCAAAGAATTTGGAGAAATATTTGGTGGGCAGCGGCAACGCTATGCGTTCGAAACAGTTCCCGTGATCGGGTATTTGGACCTGGGGGATCCCAACACAGCAACCAACTTTGGCCGCGTGGTGAATGACTATCGTCTATATTCCCAGTTTGGGCAGGTAAACTACAACTATGATGGGAAATACCTGGTTCAGTTTATACTTCGGAATGACGCCTCTTCCCGCTTTTTGCAAGCCTCCCGAAACGCAACATTTCCCGCTTTCAGCTTAGGGTGGAGGCTTTCGGATGAGGAGTTTGTCGCCAATGCACTTCCGTTCGTTTCCGACATGAAATTGCGGTATGGGTGGGGAAGAACCGGTAATCAACTTATAGGTGATTACAACGCCTACACGACCTACCGAACCAATATTTTCAATGCAGGCTATCCGATTGACGGTTCCAATTCCACACCTGCCCTGGGATTTGATGCGGCCAGGTTTGGTAATCCAAATGCGCGATGGGAATCGACGACTTCCAACAACGTTGGGCTGGACGCCGAGTTGCTGGACGGCAAGTTCTTTTTTGAACTGGATCTATGGAACCGGGTGACCTCAGATATGCTTTTTCAGGTACCGATCAGCTATGGTCATGGAGACGCCATTGCACCCTTCGTGAACATTGGTCAAATGACAAACCGAGGCCTTGATCTAAACTTGGGATATAGTGAGACCTTTAGAGGTGGTGATCTGCGTCTGAATGTTTCTGCCAATTATTCGATTTACAGAAACAACGTAGACCGGTTGGCTGATAATGAGGAGAATGTCTTGTTTGGGGCATCTACCCGTGTGCCTTCGGTAACTGTGACCCAACAGGGATTCCCCATATCCTCCTTTTTCGGGTACCGAAATTTGGGCATTTTCCAAACGGAGGAAGAAGTGGCCGCGCACCCTCCCTATGGCAACTACAACGCCGTGGGCAAGTTTAAGGTGGAGGACGTTAATGGTGATGGAATCATCACAGACGCCGACCGAACCATTATCGGCAACCCCCACCCGGATTTTGTGTACGGTATCAACGTAAATGTGGGCTACAAAAATTGGGACCTGACACTGTTCGGCAACGGATCGGTTGGCAACGACATCTTTAACTACATGCGATATTGGACCGATTTCAACACGTTTCAGGGCAATAAGTCCCGTAGGGCACTTTACGACGCTTGGACGCCAGAAAACCCAGGAGGTACTGTGCCCATCATGGATTCAAACGACCAAATCAGCAGTAGGCCATCTACCTATTTCATCGAAGACGGATCTTACTTCAGACTCAGGAATCTTCAGCTTACCTATAGCCTCACGCAAAATGCCCTTAGCAAGCTGGGTATGAGCAGGGCGTCGGTATACTTCCAGGGACAAAACCTGTTTACCATTACCAACTACTCCGGAACCAACCCGGAAATACAAACGGGAAGTAACAATACAATCGGTTTTGATGGCGGCTACATGCCGGTATCCCGAAACCTGATCCTTGGTGTAAATGTGACATTCTAACTGATTATTACGATGAAGAAGATAAGAAAAAACTATATAAGTCTGGTGGCTGCGGGTCTTTTGGCTGGTATTACCACCTTTTCGTGCAGCGAAGGATTCCTTGAGACAGAGCCTCAGGGACAATTCAGTACCGTTGGACTTGCCAATCCCCAAGGTGTAGAGGGAATCTTATTGGGTGCCTATGCCATGGTGGATGGCTTTGGCTTGGATGGGCAGTCCAGTTGGAACGGAACCATCGAAAACTGGGTATACGGAGGTGTTGTGTCCGATGATGCCTATAAGGGAACAGATGCGGGTGATCAACCTGAGCAGACGTTTTTGGAAACGTACGATTTTCAGGCTACCAACCTGCACCTACGAAACAAATGGCGTGCCGTGTATAAGGGCGTAGCGCGGGCAAATGACGCGATAAATACACTCAAGCAGGTCGAGGAAGTGGGCGATCAGCGACGAGCTCAAATCGTAGCCGAAGCTCGGTTTCTACGTGGATTTTTCCACTTCGAGGCGAGAAAGATGTGGAGAAGAGCACCTTACATCGACGACAATACCTTTGTGCTGGATGATCTGGAAAGCAGTAAAGTGCCCAACGACCGGGAAATATGGGGAGATATTGAAGCTGATTTTGAGGCAGCGATGAACGTGCTTCCCGAATCTCAGACCGACGTGGGAAGACCAACCAAATGGGCGGCCATGGCCTTTTTGGCCAAGGCAAAGATGTTCCAGGGCTGGAATCAGGAAACAGGTGCGGCCAACATCTCCAAACTACAGGAAGCCAAGCCGCTATTGGAGGATATTGTAAATAATGGCGGCTTTTCGTTGGTGCCTACCTTTGAGGAAAACTTCCTCGTGGGAAGAAGAAACAACGAGGAGTCCATCTTTGAAGTACAGTACTCCATTTCATCTGCAACCACCCAGGCAGCCAATGAAGGAACCACGCTGAATTACCCTTATACAGATCCTTGGGGCTGTTGTGGTTTTTATCAGCCAACGCAAAACTTGGTAAATGCATATAGGACCAGTTCGGATGGATTGCCCTTGTTGACGACCTTCAACGATGAGAATGTTACCAGCGACGAAGGGGTTGGGCTGAATGCCCCCTTTACCCCGTATCAAGGACCGGTAGATCCAAGGTTGGATCACACGGTAGGCCGTAGGGGGATTTTGTACAAAGGATACAAGATACATAACAGGGATTTTATCCGTGATCAGGCTTATGCGGGACCGTATTCTCCCAAGAAGCACGTCGCAGAACCTGCATTCTTCGGGATTGGGCCAAATCCTCGCCTTTCTGCCAATAATTACCGAATCATGCGGTTGGGAATGGTGATTCTTTGGCTTGCAGAAGTGGAAGTAGAGTTGGGGAATTTGGAAAGAGCCAGGGAATTGGTGAACATCATTCGTGCCCGGGCGGCAAATCCTGCTGGTTTCGTCCCCAGGGCTATACAGGGAACTGATAGAAATGATTTCACCATCGTGGAAGGAGAACCGGCCGCCAATTATGTCATCAGTACCTACAACCAGCCCTGGTCGGATCAATACATCGCAAGGCAAGCGGTAAGGATGGAAACCAGGTTGGAATTTGCTATGGAAGGCCACCGATTCTTTGATCTGCAGCGCTGGGGTGTTGCTGCAGAGGTGCTTTCGCAATACCTCACCGTGGAGCGTACGAGAAGATCGTATCTTGCAGCTGCCCAATTTCAGAAAGGCGTTCATGAGTTCTTCCCGGTACCGTTGGAGGCAATCGAGCGTTCCTTCCGAGATGGGTCCCCTACCTTGACACAAGATCCGGCATTTCCGTAACTAATTTCTTTATTTTTAAAAGGCGGGGCGACCCGCCTTTTTTTCTTTTTCCGGTTATCTTTGTGTTTTTACGCATCAACAGCTTACATGCCTAAACTAATCCGGATAACGACTGTTCCCCTTTCGCTTAAATTGCTCCTGCGAGGGCAGATGAAGTTTATGCGATCTGCCGGGTGGGAGGTGGTGATGGTAAGCTCGGAAGGCAAGGAATGGGAACAGGTGCAAAAGCAGGAGGGATGCAACGTCGAAGTGATACCCTTCACCCGTCAGGTAACGCCTCTTCAAGATCTGCGGTGCCTCTGGGAGTTGTATAAGTTATTCAAGCGGGAGCGGCCGGATATTGTTCATAGCCACACCCCTAAGGCAGGCTTGCTCGCCATGGTCGCCGGTTTTCTGGCCAAAGTACCCATACGCATCCATACGCTTGCCGGACTGCCCTTCCAAGTGCTAACCGGCAACCGGCGAAAAATCATGATCTGGATGGAAAAAATCACCTTCCGCTTTGCAACCGAGGTGTGGGCGAATGCTGCGTCCCTGAAAGATCAGATTGTGTTGGATGGGTTGGTGCCAGGCGAAAAAGTCAGGGTTATAGGGCATGGATCCTCCAACGGGGTGGATTTGGAGGTGTTTGACCGGTATAACCTGAAGGAAAACAACCTGGTAGCTGCGACTATGCGGATAGTGCCCGGTGAGAATGAGTTTGTGATATTGGCGGTCGGCAGATTGGTGAAAGACAAGGGGATCGAAGACCTCGTAGAAGCGTTTTTGGTTTCCAAGATAGTCAATAAATCCAAGTTGGTTTTATTGGGCTCTTTCGAGCAAGACCTAAATCCGCTTTCCAGACAGACCATCAACCGAATCAATGACCACCCTAGGATCGTCCACCTCGAATGGACAGATCACGTGGCCTGTTATATGGCCATTGCCGATATTCTTATCCACCCTTCCCATCGGGAGGGATTCCCAAACGTCCTCCTCGAAGCGGGGGCCATTTGCTGCCCCATCATTTGTTCGGATATCCCCGGCAATTTGGAAGTGGTCACCCACAAAAAAACAGGGTTGGTCTACCCCGTTCGAAACGTGCAGGCACTTAAGGAAGCGATGGAGTTTGCCTATGTGAAACGGCTCGAGATGCTGGCGTTTGCGGAGAATCTGAACCGGGAGGTAACGGAGAAATACGACCGAAAACTTTTTCAACAACAGCTTTTGCAGGAATATTACCGGCTTTGGGACAAAGAAATAAACCGGAATGTTTAAATTCTCCTGATTTTTCGTTAATCTCACAGATGTTTACCAAAAGGAATGAGCAGGTTGGCTTTTATAGGTAGTATGCGTAGCGGGGTTGTCATTGTCATGGTCTTGGGCATTGTTTCCTGTGTAAGCAACAAGCGTATCAATTATCTCCAGAACCTTAGCGGAAATGAGCCGATCGGGTTGGATGAATTTATACCTTATGCCAATGTGGATTACGAATACATCCTGCAGCCCTACGACATCGTTGACATTGATTTCGCATCGGCAAACGAAGAGCTACTCTCAGCATTTGAATACCACGGAGCAAGCTCCTCAAGAATGGGAGGCAGGGGAGGTGCTGCTATGGGAGGTGCTATGGACGTGTTCTATTTTTCGGGATATTCGCTCGACAAGGATGGTTTCGTCCGCATCCCCCGTCTGGGAAATATTCCCCTAGCGGGACTGACCGAGGAACAAGCTAGGATAAAAGTCCAAGAGATGATCAACCAGTACTTCAAGGAAGAGGTCGATGTACGCCTACGCATCGGCGGCATCCGTTTTACGGCCTTGGGGGAGTTTACCAGCGCTGGCACGAAGGTGATATTGAAGAATAGAGCGACTATTTTTGATGCGTTGGCCATGTCCGGTGAGTCCAATATCCTGGCCAAGAAAAACGAACTGTTTCTGATCAGGCAATACGATGGGGGGACTAAGATTCACCAAATAAACCTGAACGATCGGCAATTGCTGGCCTCTCCTTATTACTTCATACAGAACAACGATATTCTGTACCTACAGCCCATGCAAATACGTCAGGTAGGGTCGGGCGAAAACCTATCGGCCTCCCTTCAATTGGGGATTTCCATACTTACAGCAGTTTTGTTTATTTACGGTGTCACATCAGGTATTTTTTGAGGATGGAAAATCTGGATTTATCAAAGTTTGACGAGCAGGAGCGACCGATTGATATAAAGTACTATATCATCAAGTATTCCCGGTATTGGCCGCTTTATTTGCTGTTCATATCCGTAGGGTTGATCGCAGTTTTCTTGTTTCATAGGTACACGGTTGAGCGATTCGAGGTCAAGGGAAGTGTGATGATCAAACGCAACGCTTCCCCGGAAGTACGGATTCTGGATAGGTCAAATATTTTTTCGGCACCGGACAACCTAACCAACGATATCCTTTTGTTCGCCTCCAAAAACCTCGCAGAAGAAGCTTTAAAGAAAGTCCACTTTGATGTCAGTTATTTTGCCGCTACGAATATCAAGGAGATCGAAATGTACAGGATCTCACCGATCCGGATAGAGGTCGACTGGGAATACCCGCAGATGGATGGCAGAAGGATGGCGTTGAAGATACTTTCTGCCGAAGAGTTTACGATTGATCGGGAGGAAAACCAGTTTTTGGAATGGTGGAATATCCGTAGGTCGCTCGAGAGTTCCGATGTGGACATTTATGGTAAGAACTATCGCTTTGGCGAAGAAGTGAAAGGGGCAAGGGCCAAGTTTCGCGTCCATTTGTTGAATCCATCGCGGATAGGAGATGAGGTGGGATTTGAGCTTCACCACCCAAATACGTTGGTGGACCGCTATGCCGGTAGCGTGCAGGTTCGTCCGTTGATAAACTATGGCTCTGTACTTGAAGTCAGTATGGTGACCAAAGTGGTAGAAAAGGGAAGCGATTATGTTAATGCATTGATGGATGCCTTTCTTGAATACGATCTTCGTGAGAAAAACCGCATTTCCGAAAATGCCCTACGCTTTATCGAAGAGCAGCTTTACATCGTTGAGGATTCGCTCAATTCGGTAGAAAGGCGTATGCAGCAGTTTAAGGTAGCCAACAAACTGCTCGACGTGGATGCCGAGTTTGGTGGGGTGCTGAACAACATACGGACCCTGGAGGAAGCGATACAGAAAATCGATTTTGAGCTTTCTTACTACAGATCCCTGCGCGATTACCTGCTTCGGAAGGGACTGGACTACGAGGAAGTGGTGGCACCCTCCGTGGTTGGTATTTCAGATGGACTGCTCAACCAGTTGATTGCCCAATTGGTGGATTATTCCCTACAGCGCAGAACCTTGGTAAGCATCGTAAACGAAAACCACCCGGATGTGGCCGTATTGGACCAGCAGATCCAGCGGGTTCGGGACAATGTATTCGAAAACATACAAAACCTGATCGAAAATACAGAGACGAAGAAACGTGAAAGCGACGATAAACTCAGGTCTTTTGACCAGCAGTTTTCCAAGCTTCCCATGGCCGAATCCAGCTACACGAATATTTTCAGGGAGTACAAGCTGCGCGAGAACCTGTATACCTATCTGTTGGAGAAACGGGCCGAAGCGGGTATTGCCAAAGCCTCCAACGTTTCTGATAATTCCATTGTAGATTACGCTAAAAAGGGGAGTCTGATCTATCCCAAAAAAATGCAGAATTATTCCTATGCAGTCGGGCTGGGTTTTTTCATCCCTCTGGGTTTTTTGCTACTCTATCACTACCTCAACAACCGGATCATGGATCAAATCCAGCTGAAGAGCATCCTGAAGATTCCGCTTCTCGGTACGATTGGCTATAGTGACAAGGACACCAATCTGCTGGTGGCGGATTTTCCACGGGCTCTTTCATCGGAGTCTTTCCGGTCCTTGCGTTCGGCACTGTTTTATATTCACAGCGAAAAAACCTGCAAACGGATCTTGGTGACTTCCAGTATTTCGGGAGAGGGCAAAACGTTTATCAGTATAAATGTGGCCTCTGCCATGGCACTGAGCGGTAAAAAAACCTGCCTGATGGGAATGGATCTACGAAAGCCGAAGTTGGCGGCAAATATGAACGTGTCCAACAAAAAGGGGCTTTCCACATTCTTGGTAGGCAAACATGGCTACGAGGAGATTGTACTTAAGACAAAGTATGAAAACCTGTATGTGGTTCCTTCCGGACCGGTTCCACCCAATCCATCCGAACTGTTGCTCAAGGATCAACTGAATGAGTTTTTTTCATACCTGGAGCAGGAATTTGATGTGGTAATTATGGATTGTCCGCCGGTGGGACTGGTTTCTGAAACCATGGATTTGCTGCGCTTTTCGGATATAAACCTGTACATCGTCCGGTACGATTATACCCACAGAAATCACCTACTGATGATCAATGACCTCTACGCAAATGACCAAGTTAGGGATTTTTACGCTATCTTTAACGGGCTAAAAAGCGGGGGAGATACCTATGATTTTGGTGGGTATAACTACGGCTATGGGTATAATTATTCTTACCTCCGAAAGAACAGATACAGTGGAAATTATTACGAGGACGAGCCAAAAAGGAAGCAGGGTTGGTTGTCGAATTGGATATCAAAATTTAGGGCTTAGTTTAGTTGTTTTATGGAAAAATCAATTTTGATCACCGGAGGGGCGGGTTTTATTGGCTCCCATGTCGTCAGGCTTTTTGTGAAGAAGTACCCAACGTATCGGATTGTCAATTTGGACAGCCTCACCTATGCGGGTAATTTGGCCAATTTGACCGATATCGAAAGTGAACCGAATTACCATTTCGCCAAAGTGGATATTCAGGATGCGGAGGCAGTGGAAGCCACCTTTCGGCAGTTTCAAATTACCGATGTGATCCACCTGGCGGCAGAGTCCCATGTGGATCGCTCCATTACCGATCCCCTTTCCTTCGTGAAGACCAACGTGGTCGGCACAGTCAACCTCTTGAATGCGGCCAAGGGTTATTGGCAGGATTTTGACAAGCATCTCTTCTACCATATCTCTACGGATGAGGTGTATGGTTCCCTACACGATGGAGGGTATTTCCTGGAAACCACTCCCTACGATCCCCAATCCCCTTATTCGGCATCCAAAGCCAGTTCAGATCATTTTGTAAGGGCCTATGCCAATACTTATGGTCTGAAGACAGTGATTTCTAACTGTTCGAACAACTATGGTCCCAACCAGTTTCCCGAAAAACTGATCCCTCTTTGCATCCATAACATTAAAAACAACAAACCATTGCCCGTATATGGCAAAGGAGAAAACGTTCGTGACTGGCTTTTTGTGGTGGATCATGCCCGCGCCATTGATGTTATTTTCCATTCCGGGAGGTTCAATGATACCTTTAACATAGGAGGGTTTAATGAATGGAAAAACATAGACATCGTTCGCCTGCTATGTGAGATCCTCGATCGAAAGCTGGGACGCAAAATAGGTACCTCCGAAAAGTTGATCACCTTCGTAAAGGATCGTGCCGGCCATGACCTTCGCTATGCAATTGACGCCTCAAAAATTCAGCAGGAATTGGGATGGGAGCCAAGCCTAACCTTTGAAGTGGGTATAGAACAGACCGTGGATTGGTACCTGAGCAATGAAGACTGGCTAAATGGTGTCACCTCGGGGGATTACCAAAAGTATTATGAGCAACACTACGGGTAACGCAGACCAAAATGAAGCAATACCATGACTTGTTAAGGCACATCTTGGAAAATGGTGTGCAAAAAGGGGATCGTACAGGAACAGGCACTATTAGTGTCTTTGGTTATCAGATGCGAATGGACCTAAGCGAGGGCTTTCCGCTGCTTACTACCAAGAAACTTCATATACGTTCCATTCTCCACGAACTACTTTGGTTTCTGCAAGGAAACACCAACATTGCCTATCTGAAAGCAAACCAAGTCTCGATATGGGATGAATGGGCGGATGAAAACGGCGATTTGGGCCCCGTCTATGGCTATCAGTGGAGGCATTGGCCCGACGGAAAGGGCGGAGAGATCGACCAGATCAAAAATCTGGTCCAGCAAATAAAGACCAATCCCAATTCCCGTCGCCTGATCGTCAGCGCCTGGAATGTAGCCGATGTTGACAAGATGGCCCTGCCTCCCTGCCACCTCCTTTTCCAGTTTTATGTGGCCGAGGGCAAGCTGTCCTGCCAGTTGTACCAGCGAAGTGCTGATGTGTTTTTGGGCGTGCCGTTTAATATAGCCTCCTATGCGATCTTTGTATACATGGTTGCTCAAGTTTGTGGGTTGCAGGTGGGCGAGTTTATCCACACCTTTGGAGACGCCCATTTGTACAACAATCATTTGGAACAGGCACGTCTTCAGCTTACCAGGGAGTGCCGCCCACTACCAAAACTGAAGCTCAACCCGGACGTGAAGGATATCTTTGGGTTCAGGTTTGAGGATTTTGAAATCACCGACTACAATCCTCACCCGCATATCAAGGCCGCCGTATCCGTTTGATGCTTATGCCCTCCTCGGGGCAGGATCAAAAAGAAAACACCTGTTGGACAACAGGTATTGACGTTGGGTCAAAAACAGTGTCTTCAAAGGATGAAATAAAGGAGACGCCCGTCACGTTCGTGGTAAATACCTGATCCGCTTCCCTTATGGAGTCCACTTTTTGGGATACTTCCTGTAGCGGGATGTTTTTCTTTTTCAGGTGGGCAATCAGTGCTGCCCTCGCCACCCCGGCTATGCAGTTGTGGGTTAGCGAAGGCGTATAGAAGGTGTTGTCCTTTTTCCAGAACAGGTTGGCCGCTCCGGCTTCGGAAAGGTAGCCGTCTCCATCTGTCAGCAGGATCTCGTCCACGCCGAGGGAGACGCGTTCCATATTGGCCATTACATAGGGTAGGGCATTCAGCGTTTTGCAGTTGGCCCATGGAGTTGGGTACAGTTTTATGGTTTTGCTGAGAGCGGAGGTTTTTTTGATCAGGGGAGCTGACTGAAAAGGTTGTATGTACAGGGTCTCCCGTATACCCTCGGTGGTGGGGGTATATTTCCCTAATCCAGCCCGGAAGATGTTCCAGCGAACCCGCCAATTTTCTTCCTTGCCCAGGGTATTCACGAGTGATTTTTCCAAGTCCTTCAGCGTGGAGAACCCTTTTGAGGCAAGCTGTAGAACCCTCAGACCGCTGTTAAGTCTCGCCAGATGGTGGTTTGCAAACCGGATGCGGCCATTGCTGAAAACCATCGTTTCAAAAATCCCATCGCCAAAAAAGGCTGCCCGGTTTGCTAGCCGCCCAAAGGACCAACCTCCGGAGGAGTCTTTCTCCAAATACATTGTATCAATACCGTTCACTGTGTTGTCCGATTTCGGTCAGGCCGTTTGGTCTCGGAATGTTTTTTTTTAATCAAGTAGATAAAACAGCCCCGTTTGTTGGTCGAATCCGCACCATATTCTTTATTTTGCACTAATTAACTAAGATACGGTGAATTAGCACAGAAGTTGTTCTGGCAGAGTTTCGATGTCGAAATTTAGTAGGTTACCATTAAGGAAAGGTTTATGTACAAAAATTTTTTACTGATTTTTTGTCTACATGTGTTCACCACAGGAGTCTTTGCGCAGACAGATACGTACACAGGTGCATTGACCCTGGAGCAATGTGTGCAAATAGCCCTTGAAAATAATTTGACCCTTCAGCGTAGCAGGTTGACGCTGGTGAGTTCTGAAGCAGCGTTGCTGGAGGCCCAGGGACAGATGATCCCATCTTTCTCCACCTCGCTCTCTTCTGGATTTCGTTGGGGTAGGTCCATCAACCCGGTGACGAACCTGTTTGAAACCCGGCGGATAGGGAACGTTAACGTGTCTGCAAGCGGAAATGTCCCCATCTATGCAGGTAGGCAGATAAACAATCGCATCCAACAGACCAAGACAGAGGTAGAGATAGGTAGGCTCAATGTGGCCGCAACCGAAAACGACATTCAGCTTAATGTAATCAATCTCTTTGTCAACGTGGCCTTTGCCAAAGAGCAGGTCAACATCGCCCAATCCCAACTTAGGACCGTGTCCGAACAGCTGGAACGAACAAGAAGATTGGTAATGGCCGGTTCGTTGCCAAGGGCCGATCTGTTGGACCTAGAGGCCCAAACTGCTACTACAGAACTGGAACTGATCAATGCGCGCAACAACCACCGTATAGCCCGGCTTAACCTTTCCCAACAGCTTTTGTTGTCCTTTACCGATGATTTTGATATCGTAGTACCTGATTTTAATGCGGATAACCTGGGCATCGTAGGTGTGGGCGTGGCGGAAATCTACGGCACCGCAGCTGGATTGTTGCCACAGATCAAGGCAGCCGAAATGGGTGTGAACAGTGCTGAACTGGGTGTTCGTATCGCCAAAGGAGCGTTTTTGCCCACCTTGGGGGTCAATGCAAACGTCTTTTCCAACTACGTAGATCAGACCACATTCATCCCGAGGGATCCCCTGTTCCGGCAGTTTGAAAACAACCTGTCCCAGTCAATGAACATGGCACTCAATATCCCGGTGTTTTCCCAATTCAGAAACAGGGCGGGATTGCAGCGGGCGAGGGTGCAGCGGCGATTGAGCGAGATCCAGGAAGTGGAGGTGAAAAACCAGCTACGACAGGAGATCGAAACCGCCTACACTTCGGCCTTTGCCTCCAAGCAGTCCTTTGAAAGTTCCAAGAAGCGGGTGGCTGCTTTGGAGGAGTCGTTCCGGATGGCCACGCAGCGGTTTGAGGTGGGTGCAATCAACGCAGTGGACTATCAGATCGCCCAGAACAACCTATTCAATGCGCAGGCCGATCTGATTACTTCTAAGTATGAATTTGTTTTTAGGGCTAAAGTCTTGGATTTCTATTTAGGTAACCCGCTCTCGTTAAATTAACCTCTACATGGCAAAGAAGAAGTCAAACAATGTATTGTACATCCTGTTGGGTGTAATTGCCTTACTGATCGTAGGTATCTTGATCGGAAAATCCCAGGGATGGATAGGCGGTCCCAAGGAACTGGAAGTGGAGGTGAAAAAGGCGGATCTCAAAAATATTACCGAGCGCGTCAGTTCTTCCGGAGTCGTACAGCCAGAAACCGAGGTGAAATTGAGCCCGGATGTGGCAGGTGAAATCATTGAACTGAACGTGATGGAGGGGGATTCTGTACGCGTTAACGACCTGTTGGTAAAGATCCGTCCCGATAATTTTATCTCGGCCCTCGACAGGGCACGGGCAACGCTGAACCAGCAAATGGCCAACCTGGCGCAATCAAAGGCGGCCCTTAAGCGCTCCGAAGCGGTTTTCGTCCGCTCCCAATTGGAGTATGACCGTAATAAGAAACTCCACGAGGATCGGGTGATTTCGGATGCCGATTTTGAGCTGATCGATTCCAATTACCTTTCGGCCAAAAACGACTTGGATGCAGCGGAGCAAAGCGTCTTGGCTGCCGAGTTTATCGTCAAAAGCGCGCAGGCTACCGTGGATGAAGCGGCGGAGAACCTTCGCCTAACCAATGTGTATTCACCTACCAATGGGATTGTTTCCAAGCTGTTGGTAGAAAAAGGGGAACGGGTAGTGGGTACGGCGCAAATGGCCGGTACCGAGATGCTCCGAATAGCGGATCTTTCGCGTATGGAGGTCAGGGTAAATGTCAATGAAAACGATATCGTCCGAATCAGTCTGGACGACGACGTCGTTATCGATGTGGACTCCTATGCATTCAGCGGCAAGCGCTTTGCTGGAAAGGTGACAGCCATCGCCAACTCCGCAAACGATAAAGCCAACGCGGACGCGGTCACCGAGTTTGAAGTACGTATCCGTATCTTGAATGATTCTTACCGGGATTTGATCACCGAAAAGAACCCCTTTCCCTTTCGGCCCGGTATGACGGCCTCGGTGGAAATCATTACCAACCGTAAGGAAAACGTGTTGGCCGTGCCTCTGGCGGCGGTGACTACCCGGGAAAACGAGACCGAGGAACTGAGCAACGGGAATACCAAACTGAAGGAATTGGTATTTGTCAAGGAGGGCAACCTGGCTAAGATGGTTCAAGTGAAAACCGGCATTTCCGATTTTGACAATATCGAGGTGTTGGAAGGACTGACCGCAGGGCAGGAGGTCATCGTAGGCCCCTATTTTGTAGTAAGCAAGCAGCTTGAAAACGATAAGCCGGTCAAGATCGCTGGGAAGGAAGGGTCCAAATAAGCATCGAACCATCACGCGCCGACCGGACAGGGGATGGTGTACGGGAAATCAGGTTTTAAATACAGGCAGGCTAAAAAAACAGAAAGGAACCCGATAGGGCTCCTTTTTTTTTGGGGTTTATCTTTAACTGACCTCAGCTAGTTATGTTTCAAGAAATGGCATGCCAGGCAATATCTTCATTTCTAAAATTTCACTAAACTAATAAAATTCTTTCAATTCGGCCTATTTTTTTTAATCAATTTTTAGGGATTAATAAAACGTGAAATATAATTTCGTGTTTTCTTTTTTCTCATCAAAAGCATTGAATAATTCACTTTTGATTAAATAAGTCACAGTAAATTATTAGGTGTTTAGACATTATTTTTTGAACTGCCGATGAATAGAATCCAACTGGTCATACAGGATTTGTTGCAGCCGAAGGTGTTCGGGGGCTGTCAGTTCGGGGGCTTTGTGGGCATGATGGTGATCGTGGTGATGGTCGTGGCCCTCGTCGCCGTGGTGGTGATCATGGGAATGCTCATATCCGGGGACCTCTACGAAGTTGGCATCCCACTTCTCCAATAACGATTGCAGGTCCGATTTTTGATCCGGCGAGAGGTTTTCGGCCTGGAGAAGCTGGTTCAGGTTTTCCCGTAGGGCCAGGGACTTTTGGTGAATCTCAAAGGCTTCTTGCAGTTCCTTTTCCTTGGAAGAATTTGAACAGCCCATAAAAAAGAGCAGGGCCATCGTTGCGGTTAGAAAGATGTAGTTCATGTTTTTTCCGGAAAAATAATCACTCTTTGTTTTTAATGCAATAATGTTGCATATATATTTGCACGATGGTTTGGGAATTTGAAGTTTTCGCAGCGTTTGCCAGCGCACTTGCAGTCAGTTTGGTGTCGTTGGTGGGTTGGGTGTACCAGTGGGTTTCGAGAGAATTTATATCGCGATATATTCCCTGGGTTTTGGCCATGACGGCCGGGATTCTGTTGGGGAATGTGTTTTTTCACCTTATCCCCGAAGCAGCCCATGAGTCTACCGATTCCTTTGGGGTTCCGCTGGGTTTTTTGGCCGGCCTGGGTGTTTTTGGAGGGTTGGACGTCATATTGCACCGATCGCAGGGGCATCCGAGCAGGGAGCGTGCCGCGTTGGGGTATTTGACGCTGGTTGGGGATGGCTTTCATAATTTTATCGATGGGCTGGTGATCGGCACCAGCTACCTGGTAAGTCCGGAGTTGGGACTGACCACCACCTTGGCGATCGTGCTGCATGAGCTTCCTCAGGAGTTTGGCGAGTCTGGCACCATGGTCTACAGTGGTTTTAGTCCAAAAAGGGTCGTACGGTTGAATTTTTTGGTTTCCCTAACGGCTTTGGCAGGTGTATCGGTAGCGGTCGGCATTGGCCATTGGCTGCCGCTTTCGCCCTCCCTGCTGCTGGCGTTTACGGCGGGTGGATTCTTTTACGTGGCATTGGGTCGGTTGGCCCCGGAGTTGCTCCGAAGCAGCCGCCTGATGGGCGTTCGGCTGTCGTATTTGGCGGTAGTGGGGCTTGGTTTGGGATTCGTGCTCGGTGTAAACCAATTGCAGCCACATGTCCACCATCATCCATCCAAAACCGCGCATCAATTGCAGGCCGTACCATTTGGGTTTGTGCCCCGTCCTTAGCAAAGGCCGCCTAATTTATCGATCATTTTTCCAACCCTTCTTCCGGAGTTGGGTTATGGTATCCGATGGGGGCTGTTTTACGACGCCGGTCGGTTCGATCCGATTTCCATCAACCCGGAGGTAGGATAAAGGTTGCGCCACGGGGTGATTTTCGGATCTGTCACCTGCCTGGTTCTATCGATGTCAGTTCAAATGCCTTGTGGCTTTTACCAATCAGAAATAGACACATGAAAGTCCGTAAACAACATCTCCCGGAAAAAGTATGTCCCGTATGTCAGCGTCCCTTTGCTTGGCGCAAGAAGTGGGAGCGGAACTGGGAGTCGGTCAGGTACTGTTCGAAACGCTGTGCCGGGCTTCGGGCCAAACAAGACAAATCCTAGGGCTAATTGGCTGTAAGTTGCGTTATTTCTGAGTCTGTTGATAGAAAGCCTTCTTTTTTCTGCAAAAACCGCCTAAATATACCCCGATCACGGTATTTTTTGTTTATCTTATTCTTCCGATCTTTTGGGGGCAAACTGACTTTATGTTTTCTAGTCCTTGGATTGCCCCTGTATAAATGCCAAGGGGCCTTGGGATCGTATTTCTGATTTGACGGAAAATAGGGTTACCTGGTCGTTATTATGGTATTCGCTGCGATCAATAACATAGGAATCAAGCACTCAGCATTAGGGAAAAAAACGACCCTACAGAATAAATCCGGTAGGGCCCTTTTAAATGTTTTCACAACGGAATAATCCTTATTGTGAATTGCTTCAAAATTGTAAAACGAAGATACAAGTAATATTTTAAACTTTTGATAGAAGATGAAAAAGATTTTGGGATTGGATTTGGGGACTAACTCGATAGGGTGGGCGCTAGTTGAGCAGGATTTTAAAAACAAGCAAGGCAATATTATGGGAATGGGTTCCAGAGTTATTCCTATGAGCCAAGAAATTCTCGGGGAATTTGCCAGAGGAAATACAAAATCTGAGACTGCTGAAAGAACAAGGTTGAGAAGTGTAAGGAGACTAA
The DNA here is from genome assembly GCF_000390185.1 of Lunatimonas lonarensis. Classification (GTDB taxonomy): domain Bacteria; phylum Bacteroidota; class Bacteroidia; order Cytophagales; family Cyclobacteriaceae; genus Lunatimonas; species Lunatimonas lonarensis. The sequence goes on from NZ_AQHR01000065.1 coordinate 18,384, forward strand.
GGGAACGTCATCTTTTGAGAAGAGAGCGCCTGCATCGAGTTCTTCATATTCTTGGGTTTTTACCAAAGCATTATGTCAATCAGATTGATTTTCAAGAAAGGTTGGGAAAGTTTTTTGAAGAATCTGAGCCAAAGCTTGCATACGATACTGGTGATTTCTTGTTTAAGCCTTCTTTTTTAGAAATGCTTGAGGAATTCAAAATCCATCAGCCAAGTTTTGTTGAGGGAGACAAAAAAGTGCCTTATGATTGGACCATTTATTTTTTACGGAAAAAGGCATTAACTGAACGAATCGAAAAGGAAGAATTGGCTTGGGTTATTCTGAGCTTCAATCAAAAGCGAGGGTATTATCAACTAAGAGGTGAAGATGAGGAGGAAAAGCCAAATAAACTGGAAGAGTTTTACTCTTTGAAAATAGTTGATATCAAAGTGGATGAATCCCCAAATAAAAAGGGTGACACTTGGTATTCATTAACCTTGGAAAATGGCTGGATTTACAGAAGATCAAGCAAAGTTCCCCTAGATGATTGGCTAGGTAAAACCAGAGATTTTATCGTCACCACTGATATAGACGAGGAAGGAAATCCCAAATTGGATAAAGAAGGAAATCCTAAAAGAAGTTTTCGCGCTCCAAGCGAAGATGATTGGGGATTGAGGAAGAAAAAGACCGAAAAGGAAATTCTCGACTCATCCAAAACCGTTGGCCATTTCATTTTTGAAAACCTTCTGGCTGATCCGACTCAAAAAATCAAGGGAAGGCTGGTCAGAACCATTGAAAGGAAATTCTATAAAGATGAACTGAAGCAGATTTTGGTTTCCCAAAATAGATTTCATCCAGAACTCAGTGATGCTGATATGATGGCGGATTGTGTCAGGGAACTGTATAAACACAATCATTCCCACCAGAATTTCCTTGCCAGCAAGGACATCAAGCACCTTTTGGTTGATGATATAATTTTTTACCAAAGACCCTTGCGAAGCCAAAAATCCACTATAGGAAATTGTCCTTTGGAGTTCAAGACCTTCAAAAAGGATGGAATTGAAATCAAAGTTCCTTACAAAGTGGCTCCCAAATCCCATCCTCTTTTTCAGGAGTTTAGATTACTTCAGTGGGTTTCTAGCCTTCGGATTATCCGTAAATCAGATGATTCGGATGTGACTAGGGAGTTTTTGGGAACTCAAGATAAAACAAAGCAGCTTTTGGATTATTTGATGACCCAATCCGAGATGGATTGTAATAAATTGATGACCTTCCTTTTGACTCAGGAGGGATATAAAAGGAAAGACCTTAAGTCTGAAGTCGGCAAGTTTAGATGGAATTATGTATTTGATTCCGAAACAGGAGAATCAAAGACTTATCCTGGAAATTCTACAAGAGCAGAATTTCTAAAGAGGTTAGGAAAAGTAGAAGGATTTGACTTTTCCAAATACACAGAAGAGTTTGAGGAATCACTTTGGCATCTTGTTTACTCAGTCACCGATAAGGTCGAGTTTGAAAAAGCGCTCAGAAAGTTTAGCCGCAAAAACGGAATTGAGATCAATTCTTTTGTGGAGAATTTAAAAAAGTTTCCACCCTACAAGAGTGAGTACGCCTCTTATTCCCTTAAAGCCATAAAAAAACTGTTGGCATTAATGCGATTTGGAGAAAATTGGAAGGAAGATTCTATTGATAGTATATCCAAACACAGGATTGAGAAAATTTTGACAGGAGAATATGATCCAGAAATTAAGGATAAGGTTCGTGAAATTTCCAGAGCCTTTGATGAGGTAGAGGACTTCCAAGGTTTGCCGGTTTGGTTTGCGAATTATGTTGTTTATGGTCGCCACTCGGAGGCTTCGGAGTTAATAAAGTGGACTTCCAGTGATGAAATGGCTGATTTCATTAAAGAATTCAAACAACATTCCCTCAGAAATCCAATTGTTGAACAAGTGGTATTGGAAACCTTGAGAGTGGTCAAGGATATTTGGGATAAGTACGGGCATGGACAAAAAGACTTTTTTGATGAAATACATGTCGAGTTGGGGCGAGAACTGAAAAATCCTGCTGAGCAAAGGGCTAGACTAACCACTCAGATTTCGGCAAATGAAAACACGAACCTTAGGATTAAGTCGCTTTTGGTGGAACTTCTACACGACCCTGGGGTAGAAAATGTGAGGCCATATTCTCCCATGCAGCAAGAAATTCTCAAGATTTACGAAGAAGGAGTTTTAAAATCGAGCTTTGAGGTCCCTGATGATATCCTAAAAATTAGTAAAACGGCACAGCCTTCTTCATCCGATTTAAAGCGCTATAAACTTTGGCTTGAACAAAAATATCGGTCGCCATACACCGGGAAAATTATTCCTTTAAACAAGCTCTTTACCCCTGCTTATGAAGTAGAGCATGTAATCCCTCAATCCAGATATTTCGATGACAGCTTTAGTAACAAAGTGATTTGCGAAGCTGCGGTCAACAAATTGAAGGATAACAGGTTGGGGATGGAATTTATTAAATGCTTCCATGGACAAAGAGTTTCCTTGGGGTTTGGCGAAGAGGTGGAGATTTTTTCGGAAAGTGCCTACAAGGCATTCATCCAGGATAATTTTCCCAAGAACCCAGCTAAAAAAAGAAAACTGTTGATGGATGAATTACCAGAACAGATGGTCGAAAGGCAAATGAATGACACCCGATATATCAGTAAATTCGTCACTTCCATCTTGTCCAATATTGTTAGGTCGGAGGAAAATGATACTGGATTTAATTCCAAAAACATCATTCCTGGAAATGGAAAAATCACGACTGCGCTAAAGCAAGATTGGGGACTCAATGATGTTTGGAATGAACTGATTTTGCCGAGGTTTGAACGGATGAATCAACTTACAGGTACCACCGTGTTTACGGCATGGAATGAGAATCACCAGAAATTTCTGCCAACAGTTCCTTTGGAATACGCAAAAGGCTTCCAGAAAAAAAGAATTGACCACCGACATCACGCCATGGATGCTTTGGTCATTGCCTGCGCTACAAGAGATCACGTGAATTACTTAAATAATGAACACGCGCTTGGAAAGAATTATAAGGGAAAGGAAGAAAAGCAATCGCGAAGATTTGATCTAAGACAAAAGCTTTGCCTCAAGAAAAAAAATGGTCACTCCCAAGAGCAGTATGAATGGATTTTCTCTAAGCCATGGGACTCATTTACTCAAGACGCTAAGAAAAATCTGGAGCGAATCATAGTCAGCTTCAAGCAAAATCTCCGAGTTATCAATAAGACGAGTAATAAATACCTCAGCTACAAGGATGAAGAGGGTAACCTAAGGCTTGATAGTCAAGGCAAACCAGTAAAAGCTCTAACAAGGCAGATCAAAGGAGATGCATGGGCGATTAGAAAATCCATTCACAAGGACACCGTTTCAGGGCTCGTCAAATTGCGTCGTGTCAAAATGGTTAATCTAAGTGTAGCTTTGGATAATCCAGAAAATATTTTGAATAAAAAGCTGAAGAAAAAAATCGCAGAACTAGTCAAGTTGAACTACGATAACAAGCTGCTGCTTAAATATTTCAGAGATAGGGATTACATGTTTGATGGAAGGGAGGTATCCAAGCTCGACGTTTACTATTTCGAGGAGGGTTTAGCAGCCTCAAGGGTGAGTTTGGACACTTCATTTAGTGATAAGAAAATTCAATCGATAACTGACACAGGAATCCGAAAGATTCTTTTAGCACATTTAGCCAATTACCATGGGAGACTGGACGAGAAAGGAAAAGTCATTCCTCCAGAAACTCTAGCCTTTACTCCTGAAGGGATAGAGGAACTTAACAAAAATATCAAAGGTCTCAATGGTGGTAAATTCCATCAGCCCATTTTCAAAGTTCGTACCTATGAACCCAAAGGCAATAAGTTTCAAGTTGGCTTTAAAGGAAACAAGAACTCCAAATATGTCGAGGCAGCAAAAGGAACAAATCTGTTTTTTGCTATTTATTTGAATGATGAAGGAAAGAGGAGCTATGAAACCATTCCTTTCAATGTGGTGATGGAAAGGCTAAAGCAAGGTGAGGGTCCGGTGCCCCAGACAAATGAGAAAGGTGGCAAACTTCTATTTCATCTATCTCCAAATGAGTTGGTGTATGTTCCAGAAACAGACGAAAATTATACAAATGTTGATTTTAAAAACCTTTCCAAAGAGCAGGTGGAGAAGATATATAAAATGGTAAGTAGTACAGGTTCAGAATGCCATTTTGTTCGTGCGGATATATCATCATTAATAAAGGGATATGACGCAAAGACAAAGGTGGGAGAACTTGGTAGTTTGAATAAACAAGAGGTGACAAATAATGGAATGACTCGAATAAAAGAGAAGTGTTGGAAAATTAAGATAGACCGATTAGGGAGCATCTAGTGATTTTTTCAAATGGAACCAGGCTATTATTATCATATCTACAAAGACGCCAACGGAACGGAGAATATTTTCCGGGAGGATGAGAATTATCAGTTTTTCCCGAGGCAATATGCTAGGTATCTAGATGAAGTGGTAAATACTTATGCCTATTGCCTTATACCCAATCATTTCCATTTGTTGGTGGGGGTTAAGGAAGAGGAGCAGTTGAAGTCAACTTTTCCAAAGTTCGGAACTTTGGAAAAGTTAATCTCCAAGCAATTCGCTAATTTCTTTAGTTCTTACACTCAGTCGTTTAATAAAGTGTATGATAGGAGAGGAAGTTTATTTGTAAAAAATTTCAAAAGAACCCCAATCCTAGATGAACGCCAATGGCAAGAAACCTTCCTTTATATCCACCTCAACCCCGTAAAGCATGGCTTTGTCAAAGATCACCAAGATTGGAAGTGGTCAAGTTGGCATGCCTACCAAAGTCTCAACAGGCCTTTAAATTTAAACAGAGCCTATTTTAACAATTTCTTCGACGGTTGGGAGCATGTGAGAAATATCATAGAAGTAAAAAAGGAATGGTTGATGAATAAAAATTTGGAATAGTGGTGGTTCGAAAAAAATTTCCAATCCGCCTAGGCGGATTGGAAAAGTTAACTACAGCCAGAACCTTGGAAACATGATCAAAAGAACTCTCTTCTTTGGCAACCCTGCCTACCTCAGTACCAAAAATGAGCAGCTGCATATTAGTTTCCCCGAAGCTGATAAGGTGGACAGGACAGTTCCCATAGAAGACTTGGGAATGATCGTATTGGAACATCAGCAGATTACGATTACCAATGGGTTACTGGCTAAGCTCACCGATAGAAAGGTAGCTGTGGTTTCCTGCAATGCCCAACATCTACCGGAAGGTCTACTTTTACCGATGCAGGGGCATTCGGAACAAACAGAGCGGGTTCGCTATCAATTAGAGGCTTCTCAACCTTTGAAGAAGAACCTCTGGCAGCAGACCGTATCTGCAAAAATCAAAAACCAATATACGCTTTTACAGGAAAAGGGGAAGGAGTCCAAACGGATGGAGTACCTGTACAAGAATGTAAATTCGGGAGATTCCGGGAATCATGAAGCGCAGGCAGCGGCGATTTATTGGCAGGAATTGTTTGAAATCCCTGATTTTAATAGGGGGCAGATGGGAATACCTCCTAATAATCTGCTAAACTACGGATATGCCATTTTAAGAGCGGTGATTGCAAGGGCCTTGGTTTCTTCCGGTATGCTTCCGGGGGTAGGCATCTGGCATCGTAACAAATACAATGCTTACTGCTTGGCAGATGATATTATGGAGCCATACAGGCCTTATGTGGATTTGGTGGTATCCCATATTGTGGAGACGCAGGATGATTATTCAGAACTGACAACGGATCTGAAGAAGGAATTATTAAGTATTCCTGGGTTGGATGTCAAGATAGATGGGCAAAAAAGCCCGCTGATGGTAGCTGCTTCCAGGACGACTTCCTCCTTAAATGAGTGTTTTGCCGGAATCAGTCGAAAAATCATTTACCCTGAATATGGATGAAAAATATTTTTCAAGACTTAATCAGTACCGTAGTTTGTGGGTCTTAGTCTTTTTTGATTTGCCTACGGAAACCCGCAAGGATAGAAAGGTAGCCACTTCTTTCCGGAAGAAGCTCCTGGACGATGGTTTTGCCATGTTTCAGTTTTCGATCTATATGCGCTTCTGTGCCAGTCGGGAGAATGCGGACGTGCATATTAAGCGGACGAAAAAGAATCTGCCTCCGAAAGGAAAGGTTGGTATTATGTCCATCACCGACAAGCAGTTTGGGATGATGGAGGTCTTTTATGGTGTCAAGCCTCAGGAAACGGAATCGCCGGCCCAGCAATTGGAATTGTTTTAAGGGAGTAATCCTGGCAGGTTGTCAAAAATCTACCCGGTCTACCCTGCATAGTGAAATCTTGCCGGATTTTTTGTTTCTAATTTAGCGTATAAAAAACAGCATACCAGCTAGTTAGGTGCTGGTATGCTGTGATTTACCCCTTAAGGTACAATTTTGAAAGCAATTCACAACGGCTTTTCGTCAGTCCAACGACCCCTCCGAGCTGTGATTTACCCCTTAAGGTACAATTTTGAAAGCAATTCACAACGATGATCTCCTCCGTATTGCGTTCCTCGCAGCTGTGATTTACCCCTTAAGGTACAATTTTGAAAGCAATTCACAACCGTAGGCTTGCGCGTTGTTTTTTTGGAATTGCTGTGATTTACCCCTTAAGGTACAATTTTGAAAGCAATTCACAACACTTTGTAGGCTTTGTTGTCTGTGGGAATGGCTGTGATTTACCCCTTAAGGTACAATTTTGAAAGCAATTCACAACTATTGCCAATGAATACAGGAATAATAATGGGCTGTGATTTACCCCTTAAGGTACAATTTTGAAAGCAATTCACAACGGGTTTGTTGGCTTTTCCATGTCAGTCATTGCTGTGATTTACCCCTTAAGGTACAATTTTGAAAGCAATTCACAACTGCCACGTGTTGGTGGATTTGCTTTGTTCGGCTGTGATTTACCCCTTAAGGTACAATTTTGAAAGCAATTCACAACCTCTTTCCTCTTCCTTAAGCGCATCTACTTGCTGTGATTTACCCCTTAAGGTACAATTTTGAAAGCAATTCACAACCGCACAGATGAAGGAGATCTTCAACCTAAGCTGTGATTTACCCCTTAAGGTACAATTTTGAAAGCAATTCACAACGATACGGCCATGATGCATGCCGTGAACGCCGCTGTGATTTACCCCTTAAGGTACAATTTTGAAAGCAATTCACAACAGCACCTGCATGGACAGCTTTTCCTTCTCAGCTGTGATTTACCCCTTAAGGTACAATTTTGAAAGCAATTCACAACTGAATCTGTCTGCATATTTTTAAATTTTGTGCTGTGATTTACCCCTTAAGGTACAATTTTGAAAGCAATTCACAACACTGGAACAGCTGTATGTGCAGCTTATTGGCTGTGATTTACCCCTTAAGGTACAATTTTGAAAGCAATTCACAACGGGCTATTTGATGATAATTTCTATATGCGTGCTGTGATTTACCCCTTAAGGTACAATTTTGAAAGCAATTCACAACATAGGCTACCAGGTCATTGAAATAGAAGCCGCTGTGATTTACCCCTTAAGGTACAATTTTGAAAGCAATTCACAACCGGGTTGCATCCGTGCTTTTTTCCGGACAGGCTGTGATTTACCCCTTAAGGTACAATTTTGAAAGCAATTCACAACTGAAAAAGCGCTGTTTTTCCGGCAGGGAAGCTGTGATTTACCCCTTAAGGTACAATTTTGAAAGCAATTCACAACCGGGCCGGTCGCCGATCACGAAGCGGCCAGCTGTGATTTACCCCTTAAGGTACAATTTTGAAAGCAATTCACAACATAGATCATAATTCACTAAAACCCGGAGATGCTGTGATTTACCCCTTAAGGTACAATTTTGAAAGCAATTCACAACATTGGCCTAGCTTTTCACTGTCCTCTAAGAGCTGTGATTTACCCCTTAAGGTACAATTTTGAAAGCAATTCACAACGATGAAAGAAGGCAAGAAGTTTGAAGGGTGCTGTGATTTACCCCTTAAGGTACAATTTTGAAAGCAATTCACAACCTTCAGGCGCATCGGAAAAATCGCTTGTACGCTGTGATTTACCCCTTAAGGTACAATTTTGAAAGCAATTCACAACCCTACTGAGTTTACAACCCCCGTGGTAAACGCTGTGATTTACCCCTTAAGGTACAATTTTGAAAGCAATTCACAACAGGTGCGGATCCGATATCCCCAGCTGCTCCGCTGTGATTTACCCCTTAAGGTACAATTTTGAAAGCAATTCACAACTTTATGTCGGTGTACTTTTTGATAAACGAAGCTGTGATTTACCCCTTAAGGTACAATTTTGAAAGCAATTCACAACATAGATTAACCTAATCCAAGACATTGTGAAGCTGTGATTTACCCCTTAAGGTACAATTTTGAAAGCAATTCACAACTGTGGTATTTGGATAACGACTGCCCTTTCGCTGTGATTTACCCCTTAAGGTACAATTTTGAAAGCAATTCACAACTGCTTGCGGTTTCAAAGGTTACAATTTTGTGCTGTGATTTACCCCTTAAGGTACAATTTTGAAAGCAATTCACAACTTTTTATCTCTATCGTTCTCATTTCACATCGCTGTGATTTACCCCTTAAGGTACAATTTTGAAAGCAATTCACAACGGTGACCACTTTGTAGGCTTTGTTGTCTGTGCTGTGATTTACCCCTTAAGGTACAATTTTGAAAGCAATTCACAACATAGTTGAAGTTTTTGTCCTCGATCATAGGGCTGTGATTTACCCCTTAAGGTACAATTTTGAAAGCAATTCACAACATCATTACTCATGTTATCAGTATTTGAATGGCTGTGATTTACCCCTTAAGGTACAATTTTGAAAGCAATTCACAACGGTCAATTAAGAATAGATCAGCGGGGTAAAGCTGTGATTTACCCCTTAAGGTACAATTTTGAAAGCAATTCACAATGGTGCGTTTCTTGTAGCGGCAGTCTTGGGGCTGTGATTTACCCCTTAAGGTACAATTTTGAAAGCAATTCACAACACCCGACTTCATTCCCCCACAGGAGGTAGTGCTGTGATTTACCCCTTAAGGTACAATTTTGAAAGCAATTCACAACTTAAGCTCATTTACATAATCTTCTATACTTGCTGTGATTTACCCCTTAAGGTACAATTTTGAAAGCAATTCACAACGGGCGATGGTCTGTCCCTTGATGCCGTCGGGCTGTGATTTACCCCTTAAGGTACAATTTTGAAAGCAATTCACAACGGCCTTTTGGTCTTCGGTACCTTCGAAGGGCTGTGATTTTCCCCTTAAGGTACAAGTTGAAAGCCTTCGGTCACATCAAATAGGTTGAGATCGCTGATTTCGGTGGTCACCTGCTTGAAGCGGCTGTGTGTTGGAGACTTTTTATAGATATTCTCAAAAACGTTTTTTCAAAAAAACATTATTTACCCATAATTGTTGCTCGGAAAATACGATAATGGAAAAACTGACTCAAAGGTATCTAAAAGGTAGACCCTAATCAACAGGGTAGGGTCATTCATGGATAGGTATCACCTGAAAACCTCAACGGCTTTGCGAAGCTACAATATAGGTAAAAGAATGTTTTCTGCCCTCCATCCAATATATGCGTTTAGTGCCTTTTTCAGGTTTTTCCTATCCGATTGCTTGGCTTTGGCTATTGCTTTCTGCGATATAACTCTCCTGTCCTAGCCAAATAAATCCAAGTTATTGACCAAATCGATCAACAGACATTCAATATGTCTCGCAGGATTTCCGTTGGAGGTGGGCAGCCTGACCCGGTAGCAATTGGCAGAAGAAAAGGACTGCACGAAATCCTTTTCCCAAAAACCGGGGGGCGGAAATGAAAATATCCAGCCATACCAGCTAACTTAGGGAGTGAAATCGATCCGGCAAAGACGGACTGACCTGCCCTATGCAACCCGCAATGGGATAAAAACATAGTTGCCTCTTTGCTGTTTTCTACCTCAGACCTCCTATCAAACGAAAGCCAAATGGAAAATCCCCTGATTCCCTTCCTGAGAGATCTTGCCGAAAACAACCACAAAGAGTGGATGGATGCCCATAGGGGTCGTTATGTCCATGCGAGGGAATTTTTACTGGCTGAGGTGGAGGAGCTATTGCAGGGTATAGTGGTGTTTGAGCCCATGTTGGAGCCGCTCAAGCCAAAGGATTGCGTGTTTCGCCAAAATCGCGACATCCGGTTCTCGGCAGACAAACGTCCGTACAAAACCAATATGGCGGCCTATTTTGCCGTGGGAGGAAAGAAGAGTAACGGCCCCGGCTATTACCTGCACGTAGAGCCGGGCGGCAGTTTCTTGGCCTGTGGGATATGGATGCCACCGGCGGATGTATTGAAGCGCATACGGCAGGAAATCGACTACGCCGGCGGGGAGCTCGACGCCCTGCTGCGGCATTCCACGATAAAAGGATACTTTAATGGCCTCGAGGGAGAGCAGTTAAAAACCAGCCCCAGGGACTACCCGGCAGACCATCCTTACATTGACTACCTAAGGCACAAGAGCTTTATTCTTTCCAAGCCTCTTACGGACGAGCAGATCACCAACGGTGTGTACAAAATGCTCGCCCTCCAGGCCTTCGAACGGGCGAAGCCCTTCAACGACTTTCTTTCACGTGCCTTGGAGGATGTAGAGGACGGCAGCGGCCTACTTTGACGACATCGGAACGTGCATCGGTGGATTTCAGGCCTGGGCGGGAACGTCCTACAACAAAAAGGATTCGATGGCAATCGCGACCCCGTCCGCTTTGTTGCTGGCCGTGATGTGGTTGGCTACGGCCTTTACCTCCTCACGTCCGTTTGCCACCGAGACCCCAAAACCCACCCGTTGGATCAGTTCTACGTCATTGTAGTTATCTCCAAAGGCCATGACCTCCTCCAGTCCAAACGAAAAGTTTGTCCGCAAAAGAAGTTCCAGGGCACTTGCCTTGGAGATTTGTTTGGGGGCGATCTCGATGTAGGTGTCCTTTGACCGATACAGGTGCAACTCATTGCCCAGTAGCATTGCGAGGCGTTCATACAGGGGTTGGATCTCGGATACAGCCCCCATGCACATTACCTTGTGGGCACCGGTACGTAACCTGCTCCATGTTTCCAGTACCTCCACCCCGGGCATAGGCGTGGATTTCACCTTTGTTACCAGTTCTTCCTTTGCTGTCCACGCATCCTGCTGTGGGGTATACCAGTCATCGGCATGGAATAGGCTGACGTGGATGGCGCTGCCCTCGGTCATCTTTAGGATGGTTTGGCAGTGCTCGAAGGGGATACAGGTAGAGGCCAACGGAGTGCCCGAAGTACCAGGGGACGCGGAATTCAATACATAGCCCCCATTGTAGCAGATCAGCGGTTGATCGGTCCTGCCCAGTTCTTCCAGTAGGTGGGTCATGGCAGACGGCATACGGGAAGAGGCCAAAATGACCGGGAAGTCCTTTGGCAAGCGACGGAAAGCGGCTTTGGTTCTGGCAGAAAGTTGGCGGTTCTTGTCTAAAAGTGTTCCGTCTATGTCGGTACAAATCGCCCGGATTTTCATACAGAAAGGTGTTAAATGAAGGGGTAAAACTAGGCAAGGTGATACGGATTACCAAGAAATGATGGCCTAAACCAGGTTTATTCGCCTTTGGGAAGTCGCCCTGCCTTCTTGAGTGCCTCATGGATAATCCATTCCAGTTGACCGTTGGTGCTGCGAAATTCGTCCGCGGCCCATTTCTCCACGGCCTTCATCATCCGTTCATCGATCCGTAGGGCAAAGGGTTTCTTAGTTGGCATGATGGTTTAATTTATGCTGATTAAACCACTCTACTGCCATTGCCGCTGCTTCAGGTTGTTGGGTACCGAGCAGGAATGTTTTTTTGGAGGTTTTTACCAGAATCCCATGGTTACCTCCGGTATTGTATACCCAATAGTGGAAGTTGTACCGGATCCCCCATCCTCCGAATTTGAGCAGGGAATTGTATCGAATCAGTGTCAGGCTTTCAATTTGCTCGAGGGGATACGTTCTCACACCGATGAATGGGAAGTAGCTGAAGGATAGTTTTTTGTCGTCCAACCGTACCTCCAGCTCCATCACATACAACAAAACCGTCACTGCGACGAGAACAATCAGGGCGATGATTCCGTCCCATGCGCTCGTGTTTGGTGAAGTAGCAGACTGCACAAAAAGCCAGGTGATCAATGTTGCACTCAGCAGCATGATCAGCCAGATCCATACTTCCCGAAATTTTTGTGTCTCTTTGAATATTGTTTTGCTCATGATTTGTCCTGTTCTTGCGCCCACAGATCTATCAACCGGAGGAAGTCCTGGTGTCGGTGGGTACTGAATACAAGTTTTTTGTCGGTGCTGTTCCGGTTTATTTCCAGCACATGGTCACTGAAGAAGATATAAGCCGTGCCTTTTCTGGAGACCCGTACGCCCACCCCTCCATAATCCAAGAGCCCTCCCGATTTGGTGACGTTTGCCGATCGGATATCCGATAGGGGAATTTTTTTCCAGTTGGAGAAGAAAGGTGGGTTTCGGTAAGAAAGCCCCTTTTCGTCTGCCCTTATTTCTACGGAGATACTTAGGATGAGGAAAAAGACGGCCGACATAATACCAAAAACCACCAGAAGCACAATCCAGCCATCCTCTCCCAGATGGCCGGTAAGGTATAGTGTCGAAAGAAGGATGAGCGTGGGAGCTTCCAACAAGATAATTCCCCACATTAGGATGCTGCCCCTGAAATCCAGTTTTTCGTGTACCACCATCTTTACGTGTTTAGGGTGCCGACGTTCAGTACCGGGCTGGCGGAGCGATCGGAGCAGAGCACGACCATCAGGTTGCTGACCATAGCGGCCTTTTTATCTTCCTCAAAATCAATGATTCCCTTCAGTTTTAGGTCTTCCAGGGCCATTTCAACCATGCCAACGGCTCCGTCCACTATTTTTCTACGTGCAGCTACGATGGCGGTTGCCTGTTGACGTTGTAGCATGGCTGAGGCTATTTCGGAGGAGTAAGCCAGGTGGGAAATCCGGGCTTCGATCACCTTGATGCCTGCGTGCTGCAATCGGTCCGCGATTTCTTCTTCCAACGAGTGGTTTACCTCTTCTACGCCCGATCGCAGGGTTACCTCCGCATCCTCCGCTTCAAAGTCATCGTACGGGTACTTGCCGGCCATTTTCCGAACCGCGGCGTCGGTTTGCAGGTGTACAAAGTTCTCGTAGTCCTCCACCTCAAACGTCGCCCGGAAGGTGTCCTCCACCTGCCACACAACGATGGTACCCACCATTACGGGGTTTCCAATTTTGTCGTTTACTTTCAGTGGTTTGTTTTCGAAGTTTCTCACCCGCAACGAAATTTTCTGCTTGATCATAAAGGGATTTACCCAAAAGAAGCCGTTGTCTTTAACCGTTCCTTTGTAAGCCCCGAATAGAATCAGTACCACCGCTTTGTTGGGTTGGAGGGTGAAGAATCCCGGGAGCATCAGAATGGCGCCGATAGTACAAATAACAGCGGTAGGGGGGATCTTGTAAATAAAGGAGGCAACAGCAGCGGCGGCTAGGAGTACCGTGTTCCCGAGCATCGCATAGCCGGAAGAGGGAGTGATGATTTTTTCCATGACGATTAGGTTTTAAAATGATATCATAATGATATACGTGTGATAGTATATTTAAGTTCCCTTGGTGGAAATTAATTCATTTTCTAAGGGGCGATTAGGGAATGAAAGGGATTCCTGAGGGGGTTTTTGCTTTGTAATTGAGGTAGTCCCGGCCAAAAAAATCGATCAGGTAGGCCTCTTCAAATCGGATTCTTTCCCTAAAAAAGTGCCAGCCTACCACCGAGAAGCAAATAAGCGAGACCGGTGCACCCAAAAGTAGAGGAATGCTTAGGCTGTACAGGTACCATCCGGTATAGGAGGGATGCCTAAAAAGCCGATACGGGCCATGCAGGATCAGTTCATGGGAGGAAGCTTTGGAGGTTTGTATCGTGTGATTGAAGGATTTTTTTGCCGTAAGGATCGCTGTCCATCGAAATCCAAGGCCGATTGCGACGCCCACCAATCCAAGAGTTACCATGGAAGTGGATAACGGCAGCAGGGGCTTGATGAAAAAATATTCGCCGAGCAATACTGCTTGGGCGGCAACGTAGGGCAGGGAGAAGAGTAGGGAACTCCTTCTAAATTCCCCGTGCATCAGTCGATGGAGGAGGAATTCTGTGAGGTGATAACAGACAAAGATGTACCCATAGATAATAATGGGGTCTTTTTGCGGTATCATCTTAGGAAATGTTTTGTAGATAGGAGATCAATCCTTCTTTTTCTTTGATGGTCTTCTTTATTTGATTGTGGACGATTTTCTCAAACAATCGAAGGTTTAGCGGTCGAACGATGGAAAGACATTGGTTAAAGGCAGCCAATGCTTCATCATAAAGCTCCGTGGCTATTCCTGTCAGGTAGACGATTTTATGTAGCTCTTCGAGGCTGAATTGACCGGGATCCATGTGTTCCTTTTCGAGAAATTCCGAGAGACGTACCCAGGCGTAGTTTTTCAGCCCCACTTTGCTATCGGAGGCAAAACCGATGATCTCATTGGGAATATTAAATCCGATCGTAAAATGGAACAACGCTTCACCTAAGTGGTAGTAGTTTGCCTTTGCCGTTTCACCGGTGAGGTGAAAGAGAATGTCCAATGGGAGGTAAAGTAGGGAATACCGAAGCCGTAGCAAGTCGTAATAGGTGCTTTGGTTCCAGTCGTCATCAGTAGCAGACACCCTTCGGTTTACGGTTGTTTCCTTGAAATGATCCAGCAGCCGGGTTTGGTACTTTTTCCAAAACCTGGAATGAGGGGGAATGACCTCGTTGAGTAATTGTTGCGAGGTGCTGATGAGCAGGAATGCTTCGCTTACGGGATCAATGATATCGTTGCCTGATATTTCCAGATCGAGAACTGGATCTAGGGTGTACACTCCCATGGCTCCCATGTAGACGGCGGCGCTTATCGTGATCTGATCTTCAGGTTTTATCTCGCCAAAAGCTGGCGTCAGTGAATAGCAAAAGGGAATGAGATGGATGGTTTGTTTTTCAACAACTTCATCGGAAATTATTTTTTTCAGCAGTGGCTTGGGTAGATCGGTGCATTTTATCCGACGGACAACCTTTTCACTGAAAGAAAGAAATTGCTCTTTGGTTTCCATATGTAAAAAAATAAGTGGGATTTGCGGGAGCCAGGCCAGCAAATCCCCGATTTTTTGACTGTACTCAACAAGCTCCTTTCATCTGAAAATGAAGGCCGGTTGCTTTGGTAAGATCAAACTTGGATAGTTTGTTTTTTAGGTCGTTTGAGAGCGTTTTCATCTCGTTGCCGTTTAGAATAAATGGATAAATTTCTGTGTCAAGTTATTGCTTTCTAGGGATATAATCAATTTTGTTTGAATAAAATTTCTTTGAATAATATTAAATCGAAAATTAATTATTTGAAAAGCAAATATATATATATCAACTGTTTTAAGGATTGGTGTCGTCAGGTTTTTATTCTTTCTGCCTGGACATGATTTTTTAGGCTGGGTTTAAGGGATCGTTGGAAGGTTACCGTCACGCAGGTTTGGCTTGGCAAATACATTCGAATTCCGTAACTTAAAGATTCTTAAGTAAAATGACTTATGAAATCGAGCCTGCCTAAAGATCGGAAGGCAGGGATTCCCTGTCTGCCGACAGGCAGGCATCCCTATAAACCGGGACAAGTTGTGACCGCTTAAGGACAACAAATTATAGACACATGAAATTTACAATAAACGGAAAAGAACAAACCGTGCAAGTGGAGGGCAACCCCATGCTCCTCGAGGTTTTCCGTGAGCAACTGGAACTTACGGGTACGAAATATGGATGCGGTGAGTCGGTATGTGGGGCGTGCAAGGTCATGGTAAATGGAAGTGCCGTTCCCAGCTGTATCACGCCAGCTGTTTCTGTGCAGGGCAAACAGGTAGTTACGGTCGAGGGACTGGAGCGGGATGGAGCACTTCATCCCGTACAGCAGGTGTTTCTGGAGGTTGACCCGTTTCAGTGTGGGTATTGTGCGTCCGGTATGTTAGTCACTGCCGTAGCGTTTCTCGACAAAAACCCCTCTCCCTCCAGGGAAGAGATTGTGGACGCCATGAATGGGAATATTTGCCGGTGTTGCACGTATCCTGCCATCATTGAGGCGATCTATCAGGCTAGCCGAAAAATGGCCTGATTGAACCCTATTTCAGTCGGTTCCCTTTTTGGGGATCCATTGGAACACCTGTTAGCCAATTTGATAGCAGCCCTATTGGCATCTTATGCCTACCATCCAATCGACTAGTTTTGACACGTAAATTTAATGCAATCCCCATGAAGCCGATCAATAATGATAATCCATATACCTTTCCGGAACAATACGAATTATATGAGCAGCGATTCTTGGCCGCCCCTATCACCCGCAGGGCCTTTTTTAAACGAATGGGGATGGGAATGGCCTCTTTTGTTGTTTTGGGAGATGTGCTTGCTTCCCATGCTGCCGATTGGTTGGCGGCTAAACCCGATGAAGATACGATAGCAGCTTGGATTCACGTAGGCGAGGATAATAGAATTACCGTATATACGGGAAAGGTAGAGGTAGGGCAAAATATACGTACCTCGCTGGCACAGGCGGTTGCTGAGGAATTATTTGTACCTGTGGATAGCCTCTCGCTTATTATGGGAGATACCGAATTGACTCCGTACGACCGAGGGACTTTTGGAAGTCTGACCACGCCTCAAATGGCCCCTGTGTTGCGTAGAGCCGCGGCTTCGCTTCGGGAGATGCTTAAAGAGGCTGCGGCGTCTGAGTGGTCGATCTCCAAGAACAGCCTTCAATTGGACAAGGGGATGGTCTCACATCCGTCAAATGGAAAGCGACTCAGCTACGGCGATTTGGCCAAAGGTAAAGAGCTCCTTAAACCGATTGACAAAAACGCTCCCTTGGTTCCTGCGACGGCTTGGAAGATAGCCGGTACGTCGGTGCCAAAGGTCGAAGGCATACAATTTATTACCGGGAAGCATCGCTATGTGTCGGATATGGTGTTACCGGGTATGCAATATGGCAAGATTTTGCGGGCACCTGCCAACGGAGCGAGGCTTTTGTCGGTGAATACCGAAAGGGCGGAGGCACTTTCCGGAGTTCGGGTGGTTCGCGAGGGGGATTTTGTGGGGGTGACGGCTCCCAGTACCCAATCGGCCTCCTTGGCGTTGGCATTGATAGAGGCTTCGTGGCAAAACTCCCCTCAGGTATCCAGGTCTGCGTTGTTTGAACATCTGACCACCTCGGCCCGAGCAGGTAAAGGGGTTGGTGCGACGGTTTCTTCGGCGATTTCAAACGGAGCAATCCAACGTAGTGAAAGGTTTTTGATCGATTACATTGCGCACGTACCCCTCGAACCAAGGTCGGGGGTAGCCGAATGGAAAGGGGATAAACTTCATGTGTGGACAGGGACCCAACGCCCTTTCGGGGTTCAAGAAGAATTACAACGGGCCTTTGGACTGCCCAAGGAAAACATCAGGGTCTTTATGCCGGATACCGGATCTGGATACGGGGGGAAGCATACCGGTGAAGCGGGCATTGAAGCGGCGCGTTTGGCCAGGGCGATCGGCCGCCCGGTGAAGGTAACCTGGACGAGAGAAGAAGAGTTTAAATGGGCTTATGTGCGGCCTGCCGGGGTAATAGAAGTCAATTCTGCGTTGGATAGCAACGGTAAGCTCTCAGCTTGGGAATTTTATAATTATAACTCAGGTGGTGCCGGAATTGAAATACCCTATGACGTGGGGGAAAAACATCACCAATTTATCCCTTCGGACACCCCACTGAGGCAGGGCTCCTACCGGGCATTGGCTGCTACGGCCAATATTTTTGCGATAGAGTCCCATCTTAATGACCTTGCTGCCGAAGCATCCATAGATCCGGTTACCTTCAGACTGGCACATATTTCGGATGACCGGTTGAAAGCAGTTTTACAGGCCAGTGTCGAGAAATTTGGCTGGGATCGATCCAAGCCTGCCCAAGCAGGTTTTGGTGTTGCCTGTGGGACGGTGAAGGGAGGTTACGTTGGCACCTGTGCCGAGGTTGAAGTAGATAGCGGGACAGGCCTTGTAAAGGTAAAGCGCCTTGTGGTGTCATTTGAGTGTGGAGCCATTGTGAATCCAAGGCACCTGGAAAGTCAAGTGGTGGGATGTGTACTTCAGGGGTTGGGTGGAGCGCTTTTCGAAGCGGTGGACTTCAAGGATGGTGAGGTGCTGAATCCATTCCTTTCCAGTTATCGAGTTCCCCAATTCAGTGATGTTCCCTCCATCGAAGTGGTTCTGCTTAATCGAGTCGACCTATCGCCCGCTGGAGCAGGTGAGGCTCCCATCGTTTGCGTGGCACCTGCTATTCGAAATGCCATTTTTGATGCCACGGGGAAGCGGTTGAATAGACTTCCCATGATACCCGGCGGTAGATTGCCCGTTTAGGGATTTAAAGCGCAGATACGGATTCTCGGTGGAGTTAATTTTACAGGATTATTGGATTGAAGCGGTCGGAGTTGCTTTAATCTTTTAATTAATGATCAGCTCATCCACCATGATCCATCCCTTCTGTCCCTTGGCGCCATGCCATTCCGGAAGTGAGGCGATCGGGTGGGCGACTACCCGCAGGAACTGCACGCCCTCTGTCTGAAATGGAATGGGGATTTGCTTCAGAGCACCCGGATCCTCCTTCCCGGGTTGGGAGGGACGGTGTTTCTTCTCCAACTTCCACTCGGCTTCCCTGTCTGGTTTCGACCAGATCTCCACCTCTTGGGGAGGGAACATCCATCCGCCGCTGTTGTACCAGATAGACAGAGCCATTTCAGAGATAGCGGTAGGCTTTTCAAACTCCATTTCAACGTCCATGGGCGTAAACCTAAAACCCAGCCAGTTGAGGTTCCAGCTGTCCCTGACCGCTTTCTGCCGGTCAAAAAGGCTGTTGGCTCCGTCGCCTTTATAGCGGTCGGCAGGTGGGTGGGCGAGACTGAAATTGGCGGGGCTTTTGGCAGAGCGTATAAACTCCGCCGAAGCAGGCTTGCTGCCTGTCCAACCAGGCGCAAAAGCCCGGGCCTTCAACGTCAGGTTGTCCGACACTACAACCGGCCCTTCGTAGAGCAGGTAATTGGTGCTGTCCGGTTCTGTTCCGTCGAGTGTGTAGAATATGCTGGTGCCGGATATGGGATGGTGGATGTTGACCTCCATGCTTTCGCTGAAAAAGGCGTGGTCAAATTTCAGGACGGGAGGGTTCAGTTGGTATACGGTACCATCGTCCTGATAACCGGTTTCGATTTTCGTATTGGGCAATGCGGTTCTTAGCCTACCGATCTGGTCTTCGTCTAGTCCCGTGTTCCAGATGTACAACTGGGACAGGTTTTTCATTTCGGAAAGGTGTGAAACGGCCTGCTCATCCAGGGAATTGCCGGAAACCGAAAGGATGCGAAGCTGCGGCAGGTCCTTGAGGTGCCTGAGCCCTTCCCCTGTTATGGAGGTAAAGTTGAGGTAAAGCCGCTCAAGGTTGGCGAAGCCGGCCAGCTCGGCCATGTCGCCGTCTTCCATAGGCATGTTGTTCAGGTTGATGGACACCGTCTGCTGACGGATTTCCCTCAGCTCGGCGAGTGATTTGGGATCAAACGCCGCCCGTCCAAAATAGCTTACCGACAGGGCGGGGGAGTCCATGCCAAGTGCCTGTACTTTCCGGTAGAAATTGTTCAGTCCCTTTACGGTATTCGAATTGGCGGGCTTGAAGTCATAGGACTTCACATCGCTGAACCTATTCACCGCCAGGCGGAACAGTGCCGTTGTGTCACCGTGGGAAACCAGCTTTCGGTCAAACTCCGATCCACTGGCAATCCATGCCTCCAACAGGGCAATCTCTTCCTCCGACAGTTGGGGTTTTCCCTTTGGCGGCATATGTTCCTCGTCATCCAATGGAAGCAGCATCCGCTGCACCATCAGGCTGCCCGCCGGGTCGTTGGCCACAAAAGCCGGACCGGAGTCCCCACCCTTGGTCAGCAATTCGGGGCGGTCCATGCGGAGCCCCCCCTTCTGTTTGCTTGCCTTATGGCAGCTCACACATTTGTTTTCGAGGATAGGCATTACTACGTGGGCAAATACCTCGGCATCCTCTAGGGCTACCGTGGGCGCCGCAGACGCGAGCGGGGCGGTTATGAAACCTTCTCCATGGGTAATGGAGGCCCCAAGGTGGCCGGAGACCAACAGACTGAGGGCGATGGCGCCCATGCCGAATTTCTGCCATAGGGGAAAGGGTTCTTTTATGTACGCATATAGCAGTGATGATAACCAAAAAACGGCCAGTCCCGACCACTTGTGCCAAAGCAGCTGATCCTGCTCGTAGCCCGATTCGTGCGACAGGAACAGTCCGGCAATCACCGTAAAGGCGGTGGTCAAACAGCCCAGCAGGAGCAGGTTTTCGCCATATTCCAGTGCATCGGACCGGTTTTTTGCCAGATTTGGGAAAAGCAGCAGTACCAGGGCCAAGAGAAGGATGACGATCGGGAAATGCAGCAACAGCGGGTGCAGCCGTCCGAAGACATGGAGCCAATCAGGTATAGCGATCCGGTTTTCGGCTACAACGAGAACCAAAACAAACGCATGGCAGGCAAAGAGTACCTGACCTGCGATTGTCTTCCATTTTTCTGAAATCATAAACTGGTGGTTATTAAGGGGTATCTGTTAGGCGATAAGGTCTTTCACCAGGTGGCCGTGCACATCGGTAAGCCGGTATCTTCGGCCCTGGTGTTTGAATGTGAGCCGTTCGTGGTCTACGCCCAGCAGATGGAGCATGGTAGCATGGAAATCGTGTACATGGACGGGGTCTTTGACAATGTTGTAGCCAAACTCGTCCGTCTCCCCATATACAATGCCCGGTTTTACGCCACCACCGGCCATCCATAATGAAAAGGCCCGTGGATGGTGGTCACGCCCGTAGTTTTCGGCGGAAAAACGGCCTTGGCAATAATTGGTCCTGCCAAACTCCCCTCCCCAAATGACCAGGGTCTCGTCCAGAAGCCCCCGCTGTTTCAGGTCGGTGACCAATGCGGCAGATGCCTGATCCGTATCCAAAGCCTGCCCTGCCATTTCGTTGGGTAGGTTGCCGTGCTGGTCCCATCCCTGGTGGTAGATCTGGACAAACCGCACCCCGTTCTCGGAAAGTTTGCGGGCAAGTAGGCAGTTTGCGGCATAGGTTCCCGGTACCAGGCATTCCGGACCGTATAACTTGATGATATTGTCCGGTTCCTTGGTAAGGTCGGTCACCTCGGGAACAGCCGTCTGCATACGGAAGGCCATCTCGTACTGCTGGATCTTCGTATTTATCTCTGGGTCGCCAAAGGATTCGTAGTTGATCTGGTTCAGTTGGGCCAGCTTGTCCAGCATCCTCCGTCTGTCCTCTTTTGACATGCCCTCGGGATCGGCCAGATACAATACGGGCTGTTCGCCACTGGAAAACTGTACACCTTGGTGGACGGAATCCAGAAATCCATTGGTCCAAAGCTTGGAGTAAACGCCCTGCCCGTTGCCCTTTCCCCTGCTGAGCAGCACACAGAAGCTGGGCAGGTTGTTGTTTTCGCTGCCAAGTCCATAGCTCAGCCAGGCTCCCATGCTGGGCCGGTTGCCTACCTGTGCGCCGGTCTGGAAAAAGGTAAGTGCCGGGTCATGGTTGATCGCCTCCGTATGCATGGACCTGATGATGCACAGGTCATCGACAATCTTGGATGTATAGGGGAACAGGTCGCTTATCCAGGCTCCTGCCTGCCCATATTGTTTGAATTTATGGTAGGATCCCACCAAGGGGAAAGACGCCTGTCCCGATGTCATACCGGTAAGGCGCTGTCCCTGCCGGATGGAGTCGGGAAGTTCCTCTCCCATCCGTTCGTTGAGGGTAGGTTTATAGTCAAATGACTCCAGTTGGGAAGGTGCCCCGTTCTGGAACAAGTAGATTACCCGCTTCGCCTTGGGGGCAAAATGGGGCACATTTGCCAATAATCTGTCGGTATCAAGGGATGACTTCCCTCTGAACAGGTCAGGTATCAACAGGGAACCCAATGCCAAACTTCCCAGGCCAAGGCTGGCCTTGGAGAGGAATTTGCGCCTGTTTTCGTTGAGTCCGCCTTCTATTCGTTCTTTTTCCATACTAGGTTCTTGTTATTGCTTCTTCCAAATTGAACAGGGCCACCACTACCTGCATCATCGCGGCCACATCGGGCTCGTCCATTCCGTTTTCGATCGGACGGTCGCCGATTTTCATCAGGGGAGTGATGTCTTCCCGACGCTCGGTAAACCGATTCAGTTCGTCATCGAAGTAACCGCTCAGCAGGTCGATTTCCTGTTTTGAGGGTGGCCTGCAAAGAATCCGTGTAAATGCCTCTTCGATGGCAGTATCGGGGGTGTCCCGGTACTGTTGGGTCAAGCCAAAGGCCATGATACGGGCAGCCTCGACTACCATGGGGTCGTTGAGCATGGCAAGTGCCTGCAGGGGCGTATTGGTCCTGCCCCTGGTGACCTCGCACATATCCCGGTTGCTTCCGTCAAAGAGGATGGGTACCGGAGGAGGCACGGTGAGCTTGATGAATGTATACAGACCCCTTCGGTAGAGGGACTCCCCCTTGTCCTGTCGGTACGCGGCCAGTTCCCCACGTCCCGACGTGGCTGCCTCCCATAATCCGGGTGGCTGATAGGGCTTTACGCTGGGGCCTCCGATCTCCCGGTTCAGCAGGCCGCTGCTGGCAAGCACCAGATCGCGTATATGCTCGGCACTCAGGCGTAGGCGCGGCGACCAGGAAAGGTACCTGTTTTCCGGATCCAGTTCCAGCTTTTTGGGGGTTACTTCTGCGGATTGTTGGTAGGTGGCAGAGGTCATGATGGTTTTTATGAGGCGTTTGATGTCCCATCCATTCTCCCTGAAATCCACCGCCAGCCAGTCCAGCAGCTCCGGATGGGTCGGCAGGTCTCCCTGCATGCCAAAGTCACCTGCGGATTTGACGATGCCTGCGCCAAAAAACTCCTGCCAGATTAGGTTTACAAATACCCGGGCCGTCAGTGGGTTTTTTTCGTCGAAGGTCCATTTGGCAAGCCCCAGTCGGTTTTTGGGAAGGTTTTCGTCAAAGGGAAGGACGGAAACGGGTGT
Source organism: Lunatimonas lonarensis (assembly GCF_000390185.1). Lineage (GTDB taxonomy): Bacteria > Bacteroidota > Bacteroidia > Cytophagales > Cyclobacteriaceae > Lunatimonas > Lunatimonas lonarensis. The sequence continues at coordinate 41,585 of NZ_AQHR01000065.1, forward strand.
ATTGGGAAATACCTCCCTGCTTGGGGCATCATAGAGACCCCTGTCTAGGATGTAGGTAGAGCGAAGGGTATCCTTGAAATCTTCCATCACCGAAACCATGATGCGCGCGGTATCCCGGTGGTTGATAAAGCTGAGCACGCCGTCTAGGTCGTTTTTCTCGATCCACATGATGGGGGTCTTGGCAGGCTTCGATTGGCCCACGTCGCCCTCGTATCCTTTTTCGGGGGTATTGTTGAAAAAGGCGAACATGCTGAAGTAGTCCTCCTGGGAAATGGGGTCGTATTTATGGTCGTGGCATTGCGCACATTCCACGGAAAGGCCCAGTATGGCCTTGGTGAAGGTGTTGGTCTTGTCCACGTTGTACTCCACCCGGTACTCTTCTTCGATAACGCCACCCTCTTCGGTATACTTGTGGTTCCTGTTGAAGGCCGTGGCCAAAATTTTCTCTTTGTTGGTATCGGGCAGCAGGTCGCCTGCCAGCTGCCAGGTAATGAACCGGTCGTAGGGGAGGTTATTGTTGAATGCATGGATCACCCAGTCCCTGTAGGGCCATTGGGTCCGGATATTGTCGTCCTGATAGCCATAGGAGTCTGCATACCGGGAGATGTCCATCCAGAGTACGGCCATGCGTTCCCCAAATGCCGGGTCTGCCAGCAGCTTATCGATGAGCGTTTCGGTTGCATCTTCGCTGTTGTCCTGCAGGTATTCGCGTATCAGTTCAAGGGAGGGGGGAAGCCCGGTCAGATCTAGGCTGATCCTTTTCAGCAGATGGGCCTTCTCCGCCCGGTTGTTTGGGGTGAGACCGGCTTTTTCCATTTTTGCCAGCGTGAAATGGTCGATTTCGTTGGCAGGCCAGTTTTTGTCTTTGATGGAGGGAAGTGGTCGTTTTTCAGGAACCACAAAAGCCCAGTGGGGCTCGTATTTTGCTCCCTGTGCGATCCACTTGGTAAGTATGGCCTTTTCCTCCTCGGTAAGTTTTAGGTTGGATTGGGGAGGAGGCATGACCTCTCCGGGGTCGTCGCTGACAATGCGTTTGATGATTTCGGAATTTTTGGCGTTGCCCGGTACGATGGCATGGGCATTGGGGTTTTCCTTAAGGGCCGCGTAGGCTCCTTCCTCCGTGTCCAGCCTCAGTCCTGCTTCCCTTGTATTCGGATCGGGGCCGTGGCAGGCAAAGCAGTTGTCGGAAAGGATGGGACGCACGTGAAAATTATAACTTATCTGATCGGCGTCTACCAGATCCCGGGAAGAGTTGGAAGACGTACCGCCACAGGCGTACATACCAATGATAAGTACAGGTAAGAAGTAAATGAACCGTTTGGGCATTCGTAGCTAAGATTGAGTTTACTTATTAAACTCCAAATTCAACAAAAATGTCGGAATTACCAAGTAATTTTTTATGATTGGAGGTGTCCCCTGATAGATTGGCAAGGATCTATGGCAAATTGGAAGGATAGGTGGAAAGTCATTTGTCTGTTTATTCGAAAGAGACAAAAAAAGAGGCTGCCAATTCGCAGCCTCTTTCTATTAGTTTGTTTTTTTGATCTTGGAAAAATCAAAGGTATCCAGAAACTTCGTTGTGAAATTTCCGGCTTTAAAATCTTCGTCTTCCAGCAAAGCCAGGTGAAAGGGTATCGTGGTTTTAATCCCGTCGATTACAAATTCCTCAAGTGCCCGTTTCATCCGTACAATCACTTCGTCCCGAGATTGTCCGCTAACAATAAGCTTGGCGATCATGGAATCGTAGTTTGGGGGAATGACGTAACCCGCATACACGTGGCTGTCTATCCTTACGCCCCTCCCCCCGGGGAGATGGAGGTTCACTATTCTCCCTGGACTTGGTCTAAAACCGTTAGCGGGATCCTCCGCATTGATACGGCATTCCATCGCGTACAGCTTAGGGTAATAATTCCTGCCGCTGATATGTTCGCCGGCTGCCACCTTGATTTGCTCTTTGATAAGGTCAAAGTCGGTAACCTCTTCCGTAATGGGATGCTCAACCTGGATTCGGGTGTTCATTTCCATAAAGTAGAAATTCCGATGCTTATCCACCAAAAACTCAATGGTGCCGGCTCCTTCATAGGCGATGGCCTCAGCTCCTTTTATTGCCGCCTTTCCCATTTGGTCACGGAGTTCATCGGTAATAAATGGGGAGGGTGTTTCTTCCACCAGCTTTTGGTGCCTCCGCTGAATGGAGCAGTCCCTCTCGGATAGGTGGCAGGCCCTGCCTCTAGAGTCACCTATTACTTGTATTTCGATGTGGCGGGGTTCTTCCACGAATTTTTCCAGGTAGAGGCCGTCGTTTCCGAAAGCGGCGGCGGATTCCTGCCTTGCATCGTCCCATGCTTTCTTGAACTCGCTCTCTTCTTTTACGATCCTCATGCCTCTGCCACCACCACCGGCAGTGGCCTTTAAGATGATCGGATAGCCGATTTGTTTGGCGACCTCGATACCTTGGGGCATGTCTCGAAGTAACCCCTCGGATCCTGGGATGGTAGGTACTCCCGCTTCGGCCATGGTGGCTTTCGCGGTTGCTTTATCCCCCATTTTGTTGATCATCTCCGGGCTGGCTCCAATGAACTTAATATTGTATTCTTCGCAAATCCTCGAAAACTCGGCATTTTCGGAAAGAAAGCCATACCCGGGATGGATCGCATCTGCGTTGGTAATCTCTGCTGCGGCGATGATACGGGGTATATTGAGATAGGAGTCTCTGCTGGGAGCGGATCCTATGCAGACGGCTTCATCCGCAAACCGTACATGAAGGCTATCTTTGTCAGCGGTGGAGTATACGGCAACTGTCTTGATTCCCATCTCCTTGCAGGTACGGATAATGCGCAGTGCGATTTCTCCTCTGTTGGCTACTAATATCTTTTTAAACACGTTTCTCGGGTTCAGATTATCAATCGGTTTAGCCGGCGGGATCAACTAAAAACAATGGCTGATCAAACTCAACAGGGGAGGCATTTTCAACCAGTACCTTCACGATTTTTCCGGAAATTTCAGAATCTATTTCGTTAAAAAGCTTCATAGCCTCTATGATGCATACGGTATGCCCTGCCTGAATCGTGTCACCAACGTTCACAAATGCCGGAGAGTCGGGATTTGGTGTACGGTAGAAGGTTCCGATCATAGGCGACTTGATCTCTACCAGTTTACTAGATGACAGGGCTGGTTCGGGGCTGGAAGATGCAGGAGTTGCCACTGCGGGTGCTGCCTCAGCGGCCGGCAGCGGGGCAGCAGCGACCGGTTCCACATTCTTTACAGCCACTTGGGGTACATTCTTTTTCACAGAAAGTTTGAACTCATCTGTCTCTATCTTTACCTCCGCAAGACCTGACTGTGCGATGAAGTCAATTAATTCTTGTATTTCTTTTGCTTTCATATATCCTGTTTTTTTGGCATCCAAAACCGTCCCATCGGTCGTTTTGAGGGTGGTGTTTTTTTAGTTGATAGGTTTTATTTTGAAATTTAGTGAAAAGCCACAAACATCAGGCAATTATTTGACTCTTTCTGAGTATGAACCGTCTCTGGTATCCACTTTTATCATTGTGTCCTGATCCACAAACAGAGGCACCATGACGACAGCCCCCGTCTCCAGCGTGGCCGGCTTTAACGTATTGGTAGCGGTATCTCCTCTGATACCGGGCTCCGTGTAAGTTATCATTAGTTCCACAAATGGAGGCAGTTCTACGCCTAGTGGTTTTTCAGTTTCGGCATGAATGAGAATATCCACCAGCTGACCTTCTTTTAACAACTTAGGTCGCTCTATCAAAGATTCTTCAATCGGGATTTGCTCAAACGTATTCATATCCATGAAGTTGTACCCTAGGTCATCTTCATAAATAAACTGGTGGGGTCGTTTCTCCACTCTTGCGGTGGTCACCTTTTCACCTGCACTGAAGGTTTTTTCCAATACCTTGCCCGAGGTAAGACTCTTCATCTTTGTACGAACAAAAGCGGGGCCTTTGCCCGGTTTTACATGCTGAAACTCGACGATGCTGACAATGTCATTGTTGAATTCCAAGCATAGACCGTTTTTGAAGTCTGCGGTACTTGCCATTTTTTATGTTGGTTTTGAGTTATGCGCGATTAGTTGGAATCATACCCCCATTTAAGGTAGATCGCTCCCCAGGTAAATCCGCCTCCAAAGGCAGCAAGGATGAGATTGTCTCCTTTTTTCAGTTTGGACTCGTAGTCCCAAAGGCAAAGCGGCAATGTGCCCGCCGTTGTATTCCCGTACTTTTCAATATTCAGCATCACCTTCTCGGGGCCTATACCCATACGGTTGGCCGTTGCATCGATGATCCGCTTATTGGCTTGGTGTGGAACCAGCCAGGCGACGTCTTCGCCCTTCAGGTTGTTTTTTGCCATTATTTTGGCGCTTACATCGGCCATGTTGGTAACGGCAAATTTGAAAACCGTTGCCCCTTCTTGGTAAATGTAGTGTTCTTTGTTCGCGATCGTTTCCAGGCTGGCAGGGTGCAAGCTTCCTCCGCCCCTCATGTGTAGGTAATCAGCCCCCTTGCCATCTGAGTGCAACATGGAATCCATGATACCAACTTCCTCCGATGTAGGTTCCAACAGTACCGCACCCCCACCATCACCGAAGATGATGCAGGTGGTTCTGTCCTCGTAATTCACGATCGAAGACATCTTGTCTGCGCCGATGACGATTACTTTCTTATGCATCCCGGTTTCGATGAACTGACTGCCGAGGGTAAGCGCGTATAAAAAACCTGAACAGGCGGCGGAAATATCAAATCCATAGCTGTTCGTCGCGCCGACATTCGCCGCAACCAGGTTGGCGGTAGAAGGAAAGAACATGTCGGGCGTCACCGTAGCACAGATGATCAGATCGATTTCTTCCGGGCGGGTGTTTGTTTTTTCCAATAATCCCTTTACTGCTTCTGTAGCGATCACGGATGTTCCTTGGTTTTCACCCTTGAGAATCCTTCGTTCCTTGATGCCGGTCCGGGAGGTGATCCACTCATCGTTGGTATCCACCATCGTTTCCAGCTCTTGGTTGGTCAGTACATAGTCGGGAACCCAACCTTGTACTCCGGTTATTACCGCTCTGATTTTCTTCATTGATTCATCAAAATTCTTTTGGAAATTGGGATAACCTATTCGCAGGGGCTTTTTTTCCTCCTGCCGGGTAGGATCCAGCATGTGTTGGGGTATTTTGCTTAGTGTGCTTTTATAGTTTGACTGGCAAAAATATTTAAAATGTCCCTCATGACCAAAGCTTTTTCCAGTTAAGAAGGATAAAAGAGGAGTAAGTCTGCCACTGAAAAACAAAACTTTGTTCGGAATTTATCGATTTATGGGCTTTGCACAAAAAAAAGAGGCATCCCGGAAGTCTCCGGGTGCCTCTTGAAAACGGTCTTTTGATCGAGCTGGTTACGCCTCCTGTTTCTGGGGAACTTGGGCCATGATTTCACGGAGATCTTCGTCGCTGATCTCTTTCTTGACATCTGCCTGCGTGAGGAAAGCCTCGTATATTTCATCCAGTTCCAGTTTGGTAACCGGAAATCCTATTTTGTGAAGTCGAAAAGCAAGGGCTGCCCTACCGCTTCTGGCAGTGAGAATGATGGTGGATTCGTCTACGCCCACATCCAATGGATCAATGATTTCATAGGTTTCTCGGTGTTTGATCACACCGTCCTGATGGATGCCAGAAGAATGCGCAAACGCATTGGAGCCTACGATGGCCTTGTTTGGCTGAACCTGCATTCCCATTCGATCGGAAACCAGTTTGCTGATGGGATTTAACAGCTTCGTATTTATCCGGTTGGTTACCTGAAGGCGTGGGTGTTGCTTCATAATCATGGCGACCTCCTCTAGTGAGGTATTGCCTGCCCGCTCTCCGATACCATTGATTGTGCACTCTATTTGTCTGGCTCCATTCATGACAGCGGAAATCGCATTGGCCGTGGCAAGCCCCAGGTCATTGTGGCAATGTGCGGAGATAATTACGTTTTCTATCCCTTTGACGTGGTCTACCAAATACTTGATCTTGGCTCCGTATTCATCAGGTAGACAATAACCGGTAGTATCGGGAATATTCAAAACCGTAGCACCTGCTTTGATAACTGCCTCACAAACCTGGGCTAGGTATTCGTTGTCCGTTCGTCCTGCATCCTCAGCATAAAACTCCACGTCTTCGACGAACCGCTTGGCGTGGCCTACCGCATCCACAGCCCATTCCAAGATGCCTTCCCTGGTACTTTTAAATTTATACTTAATATGATGGTCTGACGTGCCTATACCGGTGTGAATTCGGGGCCTTCGCGCAAACCTGAGCGCTTCAGCGGCTACCTCTATGTCTTTTTTTACACCGCGGGACAGGCCACAAACAATGGGTTCAGTCACCGCTTTTGAGATCTCTACGACGGATTTGAAATCCCCGGGGCTAGAAATCGGAAATCCCGCTTCGATTACGTCTACGCCGAGTTCTTCCAGGCGCTGGGCAATTTCAATTTTTTGGGGGGTATTAAGCTTGCAGCCGGGAACTTGCTCCCCGTCTCTCAGGGTGGTGTCAAAAATCAAAACATGTCCTTTATCCATATCTCTGTTGGTTTTCTGAAATCTAAATTAAAACCTTGTGGGGTGAACGAAAATTAACTTATATTTAATGTTCCGACATCCAATAATACCAGTTTTCATTTCATAATACTGATAATCAATAGGTTGATGTTGTTTAGAATATGATATCCAATTCCAAAAAAGATTTTTTATTTGAGCTTATCAAAAGTCTGACATCGGCAGAAAAGCGGAATTTCAAGCTATTTGCGAAGCGAATGGAGGCAAACGAGAAGGCTAAATTTGTACAGCTTTTTGATGTGGTAGATAAGATGCAGCAATTTGATGAGGGAATGCTGTTTAAGAAAGTGTCCATTTCCAAAAAGCAGTTGGCTAATTTGAAATCCCACCTTTACAAACAAATTTTGGTCAGCCTCCGGCTTATTTATGCGGACAGGAGTGTGGAGCTGTACCTGAATGAACAGATTGATTTTGCCCGGATTTTGTATGGAAAGGGGCTGTATATGCAAAGTCTTAAGGTATTGGATAAGGCCAAGCAGCTTGCCAACCGATACTATTTGGACACCTTGGTACTTCGCATTGTGGAGTTGGAGAAAGTGATTGAATCACAGCATATTACCCGCAGTATGCAAAACAGGGCCGAGACCCTCAGTGAACAGGCTACTGAGATGTCCGGGCAGATAGCCCGAAAAAATGCATTCAGCAACCTGTCGCTGCAACTTTACGGACTTTACCTCAAAACCGGCTACGTGAAGGATGCAGAGGACAGAAAGCGCGTGGAGGAGTTTTATGCGGCCAATATGCCCCAGTTTGATATTCATAGGTTAGGGTTTTATGAAAAATTGTATCTGTATCAAGCCCAGGTCTGGTTTTATCATATTGTGCAGGATTTTCCCCTTTGTTACCGTGCGGCGCAGCGGTGGGTCGATCTTTTCGATGAGTTTCCGGATATGCGAAAGGTGGCTACGAGCAATTACCTAAAAGCCTATCATTATTTGCTGGACACGTTGTTCTACCTGGGATATTACGAGCGTTTTACAGAGGTGCTGGCGAAATTTGAGGAAAACCTGCGGTCGAAGGAGGTGCCTCTCGACGAAAACGGATCGGTTTTGGCGTTTCTGTATTATTATACCAATGCATTGAACATTCGGTTTATGCGGGGTGAGTTTTCGAAGGGAATATCGGTTATTATGCCTGCCTTCAAGCAGGAATTTGCCCTACTTCGAAACAAACTGGACGTGCATCATCAGGCAGTGCTCAATTATAAGGTTGCCTGCCTTTATTTTGGGGCAGGGCAAAACCTGGAGGCCATTGACTACCTCGATGAGGTAATAAAGCACACGGGTGCGGGTTTGAACGAAGATCTTCAATGTTTTGCCCACATTCTGAAGTTGATAGCCAGTTATGAAGCGGGAATGGACGAGAATTTGGATCACCAAATAAGAAATGTGTACAAGGTTCTCGTCAAAATGAATGACCTGCACATGGTACAGCGCGAAATGATGGCATTTATTCGGCAGTTAGGGCAAATTTTCGATTATGAGCTTAGGGGTGCGTTTGTGGCCCTGAGGGAGCGACTCAAGCCCTATGAGCAGCATCCCTATGAAAAGAGGGCATTTCTGTACCTTGACATTATCTCTTGGCTGGAGAGTAAAATTGAAAACCGATCTGTTCAGGAGATTATACAGGAGAAGTTCCGCGAAAAAACAGCTGTTGAAAAATAGGGGTTTTTGGTAAAAAAGGTGCTTCCATAGCTATCATAAACACAAAAAGCCAACCTGAATAATCAGGCTGGCCATCTGTATGGTTTTGGGAAGTAAAAGGCAGGCGGTTAGGCCAAAACCTCTTTTTCCATGATTACCTGTCCTTTGTAATACAACTTACCGTCAAGCCAAAAAGCTCTGTGCCTAAGGTGGGTCTCACCGGTTGTAGGGCATTGGGTAAGTCCGGGAGCATTGAGTTTGTAATGTGTCCTTCTCTTATCTCTGCGGGTTTTCGAAATTTTCCGTTTAGGATGTGCCATTTCTTACTTATGGTTTAATATTCGTTATTTTTTTAATTTCTTTAATTTTTCCCAAAGGGGATTGGTTTCCGGCTCAAATTCCTTCTCCGATTCCTCGGTTATACTACTATAAACCAATACACCTTCGTCACTATCCTCCTCTTCGTCTCCAAACTTCGGATGAAGTTTTTTGGGTGGAATGGCCAGTAATATAAACTCGTAGATAAACTGAGCCACATTGATCTGAGCCGTTTCATTGGTGATCAGGTAGACCTCCTCGTTCAGCTCTCCTTCTTCCGGGCCGTATTTGTATAAGATGCGCTCCCGGGTTTTCAGATCGTGAAGGTATTCTTCCAAGCTACGGTCGCATGTCAATTTGACCTGTCCTTGGATCTCAAACCAAGCTTCGATAACGCCGCCTTGCTTCTTTAAGGTGACCGACACTTTCAGGTTTCCCTCAGACACCAGGTCGTTTACCGGAAAGTGTCCAAAGAAATCACTGTTGACTTCAAATGGGAAGGTGTGTTCTCCATCTTTCAGGCGAATGATATCGATATCAAAATTCCGTAAGAATTTCACTTCTTCCTCCTTTTCTAATTCAAGACCGCAAATTTAGAGAATAGTTTCGTATAATAAAAGGTTAGCTTCTCAATTATTTGCGCTTTCCAATGCCGCATGTTTGTGTTTCAGGATTTCACAGGCCTGAAAAATCGCTGCTCGCATAGAGCCTTCGTTTGCCATGTTTTTACCTGCTATATCGTAGGCGGTGCCATGGTCGGGACTGGTGCGTATGGCGGGCAATCCAGCGGTAAAGTTAACACCTGTCTCGAATGAGATGGTCTTGAACGGAATCAATCCCTGATCGTGGTACATGGCGAGGACTCCATCAAACTTCTTGTAATGCATCATACCGAAGAATCCGTCGGAGGGATAAGGCCCAAAAACCAAGGCTCCTTTATCCTTAAATTCCCGGACTACCGCTTGGATGATTTCCTTTTCTTCGCTGCCAAGAAGGCCATCTTCTCCCGCATGGGGATTTAGACCTAGTACGGCAATTCGAGGTTTGGCGATACCAAAGTCCTCCCGCAGCGACCTGATCAACAGTTGCAGTTTTTCGCGGATAGCTGCGGCAGTCACCAAGGAGGCCACTTGGTGTATGGGCACATGGGAGGTGACAAGACCAACTTTCATCTGATCCGACACCATCAACATTAGCGTTTTTTCCACACCAAAGGCCGCAGTTAAATACTCGGTATGCCCGATAAACCCATTTTCCGGGGTGTGTATGTTGTTTTTATTTAGAGGAGCGGTGACTAACGCGTCCAGATGACCATTTTTCAGGTCTTCGGTGGCTTGTCTAAGTGCCAGTAGGGCCATTTTACCGGCTTCGGTGGTTTCTACTCCAGGAAGAATTTCGGGGCAATCAGGAGTGACGTTTATGACATTTACTTTTTTGTGATGAATCTCCTCGATGCCTCGAACCTGCATGAAATTGAATTCTTCCAAAGCCAAGGATTTTTTGTAGAAGGTCAGCGCCTTTCCGTGTCCGTAGATTACGGGAGTAAGAAGTTTCTGGACACGGTTATCCTGTAGTGCTTTCATCGTTACCTCCGCACCTATGCCATTGATATCCCCAATACTGATTCCTATTACTGGCTTGTTTTTTCGAATGTTCATCAGAGTGTTTTTATTCGCTTATTTGAGTACCCGTCTATAAAGACGACTGATGCGCAAGTTAATAAAATATTGGTATTTATCTGACCGAATGCCGTGGTGACCGGGAGGGCATATGGATTCGGATGTGCCACAAGTAGATTTAGGCATAAGTCCATCGTCTCCTGTGGTCATTCGATATTATTGTTTTACTTTTGGATGTCACTAGGAAAACCACCGCATTATGGAAAAAGTAAGGGCGAAGAAACATTTGGGGCAACACTTCCTAAAGGATTTGCGGATAGCGGAAAACACCGCTTCGGCGATAACCGGGCATTTTGGCACCCGGGCGGTTTTGGAAGTGGGCCCCGGTATGGGCGTTCTTACGGATTTTCTCGTTTTGTCCGACTGGGAATTGACCTTGATCGAGATCGATACGGAGTCAATAGCTTACCTCGAAAAAAAATATCCCGCCACAAGTATGCGGATTCTACAGGGCGATTTTCTCAAGATGCCCCTTCGGGAACTCATGCCACCGGCTTACGTTGTGGCAGGTAACTTTCCTTACAATATTTCTTCACAGATTTTTTTCAAAGTGCTGGAGGAGCGGGACAGTGTGACAGAGGTAGTAGGAATGTTACAGAAGGAAGTTGCCGAACGAATTGCCTCAAAGAAGGGGAACAAGACCTACGGCATATTGAGTGTGTTGTTGCAGGCGTTCTATGAAGTAGAGTATCTATTCGATGTGCCTCCTCACGTTTTTGATCCTCCACCCAAAGTAAACAGTGCCGTTGTACGGCTAAGGAGGAATGAGGTTCAGGCATTGGACTGTGATGAAAAGCTGTTCTTCAGGGTGGTGAAGCAGGCCTTTAGTACGCGAAGAAAGACGCTTAGGAATGCGCTCAAGAGTATGGGGGGAGGGGCGGATTTTAGCGAGGACAGCCTGTTGGACCTGAGGGCGGAGCAACTTGGAGTCCCCGAGTTTATTTACTTAACCAATAAATTAAAAGCATCTTGGAACAGATAAAAACGTTTGAGCTGTCCAAGGATTACTTGGAAAGCTTACGTCAACATATAGAAGGAGAGGACGTTGCTTTTATAAAATCCTCCATGGAAGATGCCATCATGGCAGATATCGCGGCCATCTTGGATGAGCTCGATATGGAGGAAGCTCTTTTTGTGCTCCGAGCGCTGGATACAGCGGTAGCGGCAGATATTTTGATCGAACTCGACGAGGATACGCAGTACAGGGTAATCAAAGCCATGGAACCCTCTGAACTGGCTATATTGATAGATCAAATGGAGTCTGATGATGCGGTGGACGTATTGAATCAGCTGTTGGTCAAAGACAGGGAAGAGGTTATCGGTTACCTGGAAAAAAAGGAGAAAACCCTTCATATCATGGAACTGTTGCGTTACGACGACGACAGTGCGGGAGGGCTGATGGCCAAGGAATTTATCAAGGCCAACCAAAACTGGACGGTAGTCCAAACGATTGAGGAGATCCGTCGGCAGGCCGAAAACGTAGACAAGATTTATTCGATCTACGTAGTGGACAATAAGGAAAAGCTAATGGGCAGGGTAGCCCTAAAGAAAATCATTCTGGCGGCATCCAATACCAAGATCGCCGATCTCTACGATGAGAATATCGTATCGGTACCCACGCACATGGACGGTGAAGAAGTGGCCGAAGTGATGCGCAGGTACGACTTGGAGGCTGTACCAGTTGTCAATGTGAAAAATAAGCTGGTGGGCCGAATCACCGTGGACGATATTTTGGATCTGATCAGGGAACAAGCCGAAGAGGATATGCAGGCCATGACCGGTATATCAGATGACGTGGAGGAGTCTGACTCTGTGTATCGACTATCCAAGGCCAGGCTTCCCTGGTTGCTCATTGGTATGGTAGGTGGACTGTTGGGAGCAGGTTTTATCGGTTTTTTTGAGGAGGGTATCAGCGCGGTTACTGCGTTGGCATTCTTCATTCCTTTGATTACGGCTACAGGGGGTAATGTTGGGATTCAGTCATCCACCTTGGTCGTACAGTCATTGGCGGCCAAGTCTGTCTTTGAAGAAAGCTTGACCAAACGATTTGTGAAAGTTTTGGTGGTGGCGGTTCTTAACGGACTGGTTTTGGCCACATTTGTGCTGATAACAGTGGTTTTTTTTTATGGTCAGCCACTAAAGTTTGGTCTTGTGGTCGCCATAGCTCTTTTCTCTGTAGTATTGCTTGCCTCGTTTATGGGGACGCTTACTCCCATCGTACTTGACAAGATAGGCATCAATCCGGCCATGGCCTCTGGTCCGTTTATCACCACGGCCAATGATTTGCTTGGTTTGGCAGTGTATTTTTCCGTTGCTATGTTGTTGTTAAAGTTGTAATGCCAAGTTATCATGAAGGTACTTATCATTGATACCATGCACCCCAGCATCCTTCCCTTGTTGGAAGGTGCAGGATATGAAGTACATTATAGGCCCGATATCACACGCACCGAAATTCTCGAATGTGTGGCCGAATATGAGGGGCTTATTATCCGATCAAAAACGCCCATAGACCGGTCGCTTTTGGCTCATGCTGTAAAACTTCGATTTGTAGCCCGCGCGGGCGCGGGCTTGGACAATATAGACTTGGATTATTTGGCATCGCATGGCATCGCACTGCACCATGCCTCCGAAGGTAATCGGGATGCTGTGGCAGAGCATGCAGTGGGCATGATTCTCATGCTCTTTAATAAACTAGGACAAGCGGATCGCCAGGTGCGGAGCGGTATTTGGGATAGAGAGGGCAACAGGGGAGAGGAACTGGCGGGAAAAACCGTGGGTGTCATCGGGTATGGAAATATGGGGAGAGCCTTTGTGCAGCGATTGCGGGGTTTTGATGTGAGGATACTCGCCTACGACAAATATCTGTCCGGATACGGAGATCAGTGGGTGGAAGAAGCGACCTTTAAACGGATCCAAGAAGAGGTGGATCTCCTCAGTATACATGTGCCGCTCACCGATGAAACCAGGAATTTTCTTACCATGGAGGTTTTGGAGGGGTTTCGAAAACCCTTCTATTTGGTAAATACAGCGAGGGGAGAGGTGGTCAGCTTTGATACGTTAAACGAGGCTCTTTCAAGAAATATCCTAAAGGGAGCTCTTTTGGATGTGCTGGAAAATGAACGGTTAAATGCGCTCAGTAATGCTCAGCGTATATCGTTCAAGCGGTTGACAGAACGCACGAATGTCCTGTTTTCCCCGCATGTAGCAGGGTGGACATCCGAGTCCTATGTCAAAATAAATCAGGTACTTGTAGAAAAAATAACGGGGAAATGGGGAGCGTCTGGCTGATCAAATTTTGAGCAGGCTCATTGGGAATTAACAATTGTTCACGTATATTTGCATGATACACATATAAACAAGTGAAAAGAAACGGTCTCGTAGCTGAGGCCGTTATTTTGTTTATTAGGAGTTAACAGAATGTCAATATGGGAAATATACAGTATTATACCGAGGAGGGCCTGAGAAAGCTAAAAGATGAACTTCAGGAGTTGAAGACAAAGGGCAGAGCTGACATTGCGCGGCAAATTGCAGAGGCAAGGGATAAGGGAGATCTAAGCGAGAATGCTGAATATGATGCCGCAAAGGACGCCCAAGGCCACCTCGAACTCAAGATCGCAAAGCTAGAAGGGGTAATAGGAAATGCGCGGGTCCTTGACAATTCAAAACTGGACACCTCCAAGGTCGGTATCCTGAGTACAGTGACCATCAAAAATGTAAAAAATGGCATGACGGTTTCATACACCTTGGTTTCTGAAGAGGAAGCTGACCTGAAGGCCAACAAAATATCACTCGCGTCTCCTTTCGGAAAGGGACTTTTAGGAAAAAAACAAGGGGAGATAGCCGAAATCAAAGCACCCGCAGGCTTGCTGAAGTTCGAAATTCTCGAAATAACCCACTCCTAACCTTACAAAGAGCGGTTTCGGCAGCAAAGCTAAGCCGCTCTCTCTTCCTGTTGACGGCTGTTCGGAGTTCAGTTTACTTTTTAAGCTATAAACCGAAAATTTTACCCGTTGGGAGAGACATGTGCAAGATTTGCCCCTAGCGCGGCATAAATCACCGGGATCTTTTCCTTGATATGGTTGTACATCCCAGTGGCCGCAGGTTGTACCCATCAACAGCGATTACGCTTAAAAATAATTGGTCTGTAAATTAATCGATT